>NZ_BMYK01000002.1:434707-564868 GCF_014652235.1 Pseudorhodoferax aquiterrae | reverse complement strand
ACTTCTTCATGAAACCCCTTGAAGTTCGTCCAACTTCTGGGGGTCAGTTCAAAACCGGGGCGATTCACACCGGGAGGCGGGCCAAGTGCCGTGCCGGAGCGAGTCCGCTCGAGCGAAGGGTTAGGCCTCAGTTGTGGTGAAAGCGGCAAGAGCGTTCTCCGCTTCCACGAGGCTGACTGCGACTTCAACGTTGAACGGTGCGGTGTTGGAAGCAAAGACAACCAATGACGACTTGGAGGCGCATTGCAGCTCGACGCCAGCCTGGACCACCACATGCTGTACTGCATGAGGTGACGCGGGGCCGCGGCCAGCGTGATGAACGTGGTGCGGACCGCCTCCGACCAGCTCGGGATGTGGATTCGATGGCTCAAGCCACTCGTGGCGGAAGAGCGGGGTGACTCTCTGGATTGTTCTGGGCTCGTCCAAGGCCCGCCAGGCTCGCGCTACCGTCGGTTCGAGCTTGACCTTGATTGGAAAGACCTCGAAGTACTTCGCGATGCCTACGTCTTCGGTGCTGAAGACGAGCGAATTCCCGTCCGTGCAGCGGAGGGCCACGAAGAGGTGCCAGTACCCCTCGTCTTGGAAGAAGGCGTCCACGCTTCGACCAACGAGGGCTTCGATTTCATGGGGCGAGGCGCGAGCAACTGTCTCCATCTGAGGCCTAACGTTCAAATTCAGCGGGCAGCGAAGCTGTCCGCTGCAATGCAGGGTTAGCCATCGACTACCCCGGGAAACGGCGTGACGGTGAGCACTCGCGCCCGCCGTGCGCGGAACGCGCCAGACAAGCCGAAGCAGTGCTCAAGTTCGACCTCCAAGCCGGCTAACTGATTCTGCGAGTCATACAGAAGCTCAAGCCCCAGGCAGGACAGTACGTTTTGATGATTCAGCCCATCGAGTTCCAGATCGGACACCTCCTCGAATCGAAAGTGGACGACCGAGTCGTGCTCGAGCTTATAGAAACCAACGTCGGTTATTTCCGACGTCATGATCCAACCGCGTAGATGAATTTCTACGGCAGGTATGAAATGACCGTCCGTGCCCCGTTGTGTCCGGTCCAACACAAGGCGATGGATTTCTCCGTCGTGAAAGCTTGGCCACTGGCCGAAGTGCGCCAGCACCTTGCCGTGATCTTCGATGAACTCGTGTGGCTGCATTCGAGGGCTAACGCTAAAAGTAAACGGACGCCGCAGGCGGTCCGTGTTTGACTGTTGTGTTAACCAGCATTGTTGCGCTCGGCGCGACCGAAGTAGAAATGCGCAAGCCAAGGGGGTGCGATAAACCCCACCACACATGAACACCAGAAGCCAAGAGCATGCGCACGCACCAGCGGGCCGAAGAATGAGCCGATGAGGTGAGAGGCACCAAACACAATTGCTGCGAAAACAGCTAGCCGCAGCGCGACATCTAGCAGTGAGCCAACGTGGATAAGCCGGCGCACCGCAAGGTCCGAGACGAAGATGGCAAGGGCAAATGCAAGACCCAGGACGAATCCCAAGACGACTGGAAAAAGCTGATCAGTCGGCATGGCGGTAATGCTGGTTAACTTGTTATATCACGCACCCAAACGCGATTGATCACAGCGCGTGTCGTGCTATCACTTCGTCGAATCAGCATGCAAGTCGTTGATTCATTGACCATTTTCTGCTTCGGTAGGGTGTGCCAGCTCTGATAAAAAGGCGACAAAAGCCGCGTTCGTTACAAACCCGGCCCGCCCTGGTCGGTGTACCTGTGCCGCGCAATCGGGGCGCATTGGATGAACGCCAGAACCTTACTCCACCCCGATGCTCGCGGACGACCTGGCTGTGCGGTGTCGCGCGAAAGCTGCAGCAGTTCGACGACCGGGTCGCATTCGCGCACGCCCTCCGCATTCATTGGCATGTCGGTTCACCCATGCGGTCGACGTGTTGCAGGCGACGGCGCCGCGCGCGCCGGGGCAAAGGGCATGCGCACCCAGCCCATGCGGTCGGCGGCAAACACGGCGTTGGCCACCTCGGCGGGGCGGGACAGTCGGCATCGTCAGCGATTTGCTGCGGGCGCCGGGCCCGACCCCCTGTCTTGCCGCATCGCCATCGTGTCCTCGTGTCGTGCGTCCTGCGTCCTCGCACCTGCACTCAGCGCCCCACCGGCTTGCCCAGCGGCTCGTAGCGCGTGCCGTTGAAGCGCACCAGCTGCACCTGCTGGATCGGCCGGTAGTCGTCCGGGCCGGTCTTCACCTCGATGCCGGGGTAGAGCATGGGCAGCGCCATCGACAGGCTGGCGGCCTGGCGCATGAGGTTCTCGCGCGTGAGCTCGTCGCCGGCCTGGCGGATGACCTGCACCAGCGTCTGCGCCTGCGAATAGCCCAGCACGTTGAGGAAGTCGCTGGGCTCGCCCTGGGGGTAGTACTGCTGCATGAAGGCGCGGTATTCGGCCAGCTCACGCGTGCCCTGCAGCGAGGCGTCGTCGGGGTCGCGGATGAAGGAGGCCGAGATCACGCCCATGGCGTTGTCCAGGCCGGCCGGTTGCAGCACGGCCTGCACGAAGATCGACACGCTGGCCAGGTAGTGCACGGGGCGCCAGCCGGTCTCGGCGACCTTGCGGATCGCCTGGGCCGCGAACTTGGGCGTGGCGATGTTGAAGAACACGTCGGCGCCGCTGGCCTTGAGCGCGATGAGCTGGCTGTCGATGGTGGCGTCGGTCACCTCGTAGCTGGCCTGGGCCACGAGCATGCTCGCGGCCTTGTCGCCCAGGGCGTCCACGAAGCCCTTGAGGTAGTCCTTGCCGAAGTCGTCGTTCTGCAGCAGCACGGCCACCCGGGCCTGCGGCCGCGTGGCCAGGATGTGCCGGGCGTAGATGCGTGCCTCGTCCTGGTAGGTGGGTTGCCAGCCCATGGTCCAGGGGAAGGCCTTGGGGTCGCCGAACCGCGTGGCGCCCGTGCCCACGAACAGCTGCGGCACCTTCTTGGCGTTCATGTAGCGCTGGATCGCCAGGTTCTGCGCCGTGCCCAGCGGGGCGAACAGCGCGAGCACCTCGTCCTGCTCGACCAGCCTGCGCGCCTGCTCGACCGTCCTGGCCGGGTTGTAGCCATCGTCCACGCTGAGCAGCACGATCCTGCGGCCGTGGACGCCGCCCTCGGCGTTGACCTTGGCGATGTAGGCGCCGGCGGCCTTGCCGATGGTGCCGTAGGCCGAGGCCGGGCCGGAGTAGGGGCCGATGTGGCCGATGCGCACCTCGGTGTCGCTGGCACCGGGGTCGTAGCGCTTGTCGGCCAGCGCGGCGCCGGCCAGGGCGAAGGCCAGCACGGCGGTGGAGCAGCGGCGCAGGACGCGCGCGAGGGGAGAGCGGTTCTTCGGGGACATCATGGCAGAGGGTCGGGATGCGCGGCGTCGGGTGGAAGTCTAGCCCGGCCCCGGCCGCGTCAGCCACGGCGTGCGCGCGCGGCGACCAGTGCGCGGATGCGCGTCGCGTCGGCCGGTGAGCCGGGGTTGTAGACCACCATCGCCAGATCGGGCCGGCCGTCGACGGCGAAGGCCGAGTACTCCAGTTCGATCTCGCCGAGCTCGCGGTGGCGCAGGCGCTTCAAGCCCTCGCCGAACTCGCGCACGTCGCTGCCGCGCCACAGCGCCGCGAACTCGGGGCTGGCAGCCGCGAGCTCCTCCACGAACGGCTGCACCGCTGTGGTCGCGCCGGCCCGCGCCACATCGGCCCGGAACACCGCGACCACGAAGCGCGCCACGCTGGGCCAGTCGAACTGCGCGGCGCGCGTGTGCGGGTTCAGGAACATCATGCGCAGCACGTTGCGTTCGGACGGCGCCAGCGCGGCGTAGTCGGTCAGCACGGCGGCGGCGGCCTGGTTCCAGGCCACCACGTCCCAGGTCATGGTGCGCACCATCGCAGGGCTGTCGGGCATGGCGTCCAGCACGCGCTGCAGCCGCGGCGTGATGCCGCCGGGCGGCCGTGCCCGCGCCCCGGGCGGGTGGCCCAGGCCCAGCAGGAACAGGTGGGCGCGCTCGACCTCGGTCAGCAAGAGGGCTTGCGCGATGCGCTCCAGCACCTCGGCCGAGGGCGGGCCGCCGCGGCCCTGTTCGAGCCAGGTGTACCAGGTGGGGCTGATGTGGGCGCGCAGGGCCACCTCCTCGCGCCGCAGGCCCGGCGTGCGGCGCCGCTCGAGCGTGTAGCCCAGCGCGCGCGGATCGAGCCGGGTGCGGCAGGACTTGAGGTAGTCGGCAAGGGCGTTGGGCTCGGCCATGGGACGCGATCGAAGGGGGTAGGAGCTATACCGGGATCAGGTCCCGGCTTCACCGGAACGCACCCGCGCACCACACTCTATCCGTGCAATCAAGGGAGCAAAGCATGCAGGTGTTCGTGACGGGTGCCACCGGCTGGGTCGGTTCGGCGGTGGTGCAGGAGCTGGTGGGCGCAGGCCACCGGGTGCGCGGCCTCGCGCGGTCCGAGGACAAGGGCCGCGCGCTCGCGGCCATGGGCGCGGCCGTGGTGCATGGCACGCTGGACGACCTTGCGCTGCTGCGCAGCGAGGCCGCGCAGGCCGATGCCGTGGTCCATACGGCCTTCCACCACGACTTCTCGAAGTTCGCCGAGAGCGCAGCCCAGGACCGCCTGGCCATCGAGGCCATGGGCGAGGCCATCGGCCCCACGGGCCGGCCCCTGGTCGTGACCTCGGGCCTGGCCATGCTGGCGCCCGGGCGCGTGGCGACCGAAGCCGATGTGCCGCAGGAAGGCCCGGCCTATCCGCGCCGCTCGGAAGCCGCGGCCCGCGAACTGGCCGCGCGCGGTATGCGCACCACGGCGGTCCGGCTCGCGCCCTCGGTGCACGGGCGGGGCGACCACGGCTTCGTGCCCATCCTGGTGGGCATCGCGCGCCAGACCGGTGTGTCGGCCTACATCGGCGACGGCAGCAACCGCTGGCCCGCGGTGCACCGCTGCGATGCGGCCGCGCTGTACCGGCTGGTGCTGGAGCAGGGTGCCACCGCGCCGGCCTACCACGCGGTGGCCGAGGAGGGCATCGCCTTCCGCGCGATCGCCGAGGCCATCGGCGCGGCGCTGGGCCTGCCCGTGGCCTCACGTGAGCCGGCGCACTTCGGCTGGTTCGCCCACTTCGCGGCGGCCGACATGCCGGCATCGAGCGCGCACACGCGCGCGCTGCTGGGCTGGCAAGCGCAGGGCAGCACGCTGCTGGAGGACATCGCCCACGCGGGCTACGCGGACTGAGGGGCCGCCTCAGCTGGCAAGCGTGATCGTCACGCTGCCTGCGCCGTAGCGCACCGTGGATTTGGCGAAGCCGTCCACGGCCACGCTGGCGAAGCGGTCGTGCACGCCCTTGGCGGTGAGCACCACGATGGTGTCGCCGGCCTTGGGCGTGTAGCCGCCCGCGAACGTGACCTGCAGCGTCCCCGCCAGCGCGGCGTGGTCGGCCACGGCCAGCGTGCCGGCCGTGGGGCTGGACAGCGCCAGGCGCAGCGTGCCGGACTTCTGCGTGTAGGTGCCCGCCACGTTGACCTGGGTGCCGTGGGTGGCGAAGGTGCCGCCGTTGACGTAGACCGCGCCCGTGCCGGTGGCCGTCGCGGAGTCCGCGCGCAAGGTGCCTGCCGCCACGATGGTGCCGCCGCTGTACGTGTTGGCGCCGGTCAGGGCCAGCGTGCCGGTTCCCTGCTTGGTCAGCTTGCCCGCGCCGCCGATGTCGTTGCGCCAGCGGTCGAAGGAGCAGAAGCCCGAGACGCAGAAGCCCGCGGTGCTGTCGTCCATGGTGACGGTCACGTCGGCGTCCAGCCGGCCGTAGCCGCTGGCCGCGTCGAACAGGTTCAGGCGGCCGAAGCCTTCCTCGTCGTCGAGCACGGGGTAGCCCGAATCGATGGCCGTGGTCTTGAGCACGGCGCGGCGCTGGTCGGCGCTCAGGTAGGGGAAACGGGTCTCCAGCAGCGTCTCCATGCCCTTGGGCACGACGGCGGGCTGGCCGGCCTTGCTGGCGTCCTTGGCGAAGCCGAAGGTCAGGCGGCGCAGGTAGTCCGCCTTGGCAGCCGCGAAGTCGGCGAAGCGGTCGTCGGCCACGCTGGCCGCGTGCGCGGCGTCCCAGAGTTCGACGCCGGTGGCCACGCCCAGCTTGCCGCGCAGCTGTTGCTGCGCCTGCTGGAAGATGGCCAGGCGCTGCGCTTCGGTGTAGGCCAGGGCGCGGTCGCCTGCACCCTTCAGGAAGGGCATCCAGACCGAGGAGCCGAGCATGCGCCCGCCCATCACGCCCAGGGCCGAATGCATGCCCGCGCGGATGCGGTTCTCGCCGGCCTCCAGGCCACGCGCCACGGCTTCGTGGAAGCGCTGTGGCGCCACGTAGGCGATGGCCATCGAGTAGCGCACGAACTCGGCCGTGTGGCCGCTGGGGAAGTCGGAGTCCTGCTGGGCGCTGGTCTGTGCGGCCGCCGCCGTGGCACCGGCGGCCCGGCGCACCAGCAGCTCGGGCAAGACGCGGACTGCGGGCAGGCTGGGGTCCGCGGCAGACCAGCGGTAGGGGCGTGCGAACTTGTAGAAGCCCTTGGGGCCGTTGTCGGACGCGATGTTGCCCACCGTGGCGTTGTCGACGAATTGCAGCACCGCGCCGAACGCGGGGTTGGTCGTGGCGTTGGTGTCGCCCCAGCCGGCGCTGGGGTTGCCGGCCAGGTCGTCCCAGGCCTGGCCCAGCGGGCCCAGCGCGCCGCCCTTGACCATGCGCGTGACCTTGTTGCCGGTGTCGTCCAGCCGGATCGCTTCCTTCTGCGCGTCGGTGTAGGTGGTCTGCGTGGTCAGCTGGGAGGAGTACGCCATGTTCTGCAGGAACAGCGCACGGTTCTTGACCGTGCCCGTGGTGCCCGACGTGGGCGCCTGGCCCGGCGTGCCGTTGGTGTTGTCCGAGCTGAGCACATGCCACACGCCGTTCCAGCTGGTCAGGGCGAAGGTGTCGCAGGCGTCGCGGCCGGCGACATCGGTGTCCGGCGTGGTGGCGCCGTCCGCGAAGATGCCGGCGTAGTCCGAGGCCTTGAAGCCGTTCATCTTGCGTTCGGACGGCTCCCAGATGTCCAGGAAGCCGGACAGGATGCGCAGCGTGCTGTTGGTGGTGTGGTCGGCGTAGCAGGCGTTGTTGCCACGGGCTGTCGCGTCGTGTCGGCCCGAGTTGTAGGCGGTGGCGTCTTCGCGGTACCGGGGCACGTCCGTGCGCGAGGCCGGCATGCTGGTCGCCGCGCGCGCGGTGACGTCGATGGTTTCGGTGCCCAGTCCGGCCGGCGGCGCGGGAACGGCATAGGGCGCATCGTCTCCGCCGCCGCAGGCAGACAAGGCCAGCAGGGCTGCCAGGGTGACAGCGCGCAGGGCGAATACAGGGGGATGGGCGGGGCGGTGGGCGGAAATCGGCATGCGGGAGCGGGTCGCGGAGAACGAAAAAGCGCGGAGTATTCGCAGCGGACCATGAAACTGTCGTGACAGAACGGGTCGCCGAGAATCGCGCCCATGCTTTCGCCAGAACGTCCCACGCCCGCGCCGGATGGCGTGTCCGACATCCGCTTCGACGCGCCCGACCGCGCCAGCCTGTACCGCGTGCTGCAGGCGCGCCGCGACATGCGGCACTTCGTGCCCGGACAGTCGGTGCCGCAGGAGGTGCTCGCGCGCGTGCTGCAGGCCGCGCACAGCGCGCCCTCGGTCGGCCTCATGCAGCCCTGGCGGCTGATCCGCATCCAGGACCCTGCGCTGCGCGAAGGCATCGCGGCGCTGGTCGACGAGGAGCGGCTGGCCACGGCCGCGCAGATGGGTGAGCGCAGCGCCGAGTTCCTCGCACTCAAGGTGGAGGGTGTGCGCGACTGCGCCGAGTTGCTGGTCGCCGTGCTGGCGCCCGACGACGGCACGCTGTTCGGCCGGCGCACCATGCCGCGCGACATGGCGCTGTGCTCGGCCGCCTGCGCGATCCAGAACCTGTGGCTTGCGGCCCGGGCCGAGAACCTGGGGCTGGGCTGGGTCTCGCTGTTCGAGCCGGCCGCGCTGGGGCGGCTGCTGCAGCTGCCCGAGGGCGCGCAGGCCATCGCCGTGCTGTGCCTGGGACCCGTGCCGGACTTCTATGACCGGCCCATGCTGGAGCTGCAGGACTGGCGCCATGGCCGCCCGCTGGAAGACATGGTCGCGACCGACCATTGGCCTGCCTAGCTGCGCGGCCGGCAGACGTCCCCTCCGGCCCTTGGAGGGGCTGCCCGCAAGGGGGCGCATGCGCTCCTAGAGTTCGCCGCCCGGCAGCGTGCCCGCGCGCAGCGCCTGCACGGCCTGCGCGCGCACCGCGGCGCGCGTCGTGTCGCGGTGGTCCGCCGACAGTGCGCCGATGTCGCCGACCTCGCCTGCGGGCGCCGGGCCGGACGCCGCCAGTTCGCGCAGCACCTGGGCGCGGCTCAGCGGCTGGCCGGTGGCGGGCGCCGTCCAGACGCCGGCCTCGCCGCCGACCGGCAACTGGCCGATGGCGCGGGCCTGCAGCACTTCGGCGCGCACCTGTTCGCGCGTGCGCGGGGCGTCGCCCGCGAGCGCGGGCTGGGCCATGCCGACGATGGCGGTCAGGGAGAGCAGGAGGGCAGAGGTGCGAGGCATGGTGTTTCCTTTGTCGAATGCGCCGCGCGGGGTTGCGCGGTGCCTTGCATTCTGGAAATCCAAACCTCAGGAAGCCGCACCGTTCGGTGACGTTTGCGTCATCTGCGTGTCGCCGAGCCACAGGCCGATGCAGGTGCGGCCGTCGGCCGATTCGGCCAGCGTGCCGCCACCGTGCATGCGCGCGATCGCGGCCACGATGGCCAGGCCCAGGCCGTGGTGCTGGCCGGCCTGGCTGCGCGCGGGGTCGGCGCGGAAGAAGCGGTCGAACAGGCGCGGCAGATGCTCGGGCGCGATGGCCGGGCCCGCGTTCTCCACCGTGATCTGGATGCGGCCGTCCTGCCGCACGATGCGCAGCAGCACGGCACTGCCCGGCGTGGCGTGCCGCGTGGCATTGCCGAGCAGGTTGGACAGCGCGCGCTGCAGCAGGCCCGCATCGACCGCGGCCGCCGCATCGCCCTCGATGCGCAGCACGAGCGCGGCCTGCTCCAGCGCCGCCTCGTGGAACTCGGCCACCTCGGCCGCCAGTGCCGCCAGGCTGGCCACCTGCGTACGCCGCGCGCCGCTGCCGCGCTGCGCGCGCGAGAGGAACAGCATGTCGGCCACGATGTGGGCGAGCCGGTCGAGTTCCTCCAGGTGCGAGCCCAGCACCTCCTGCAGCTCGGCCGCGCTGTGGGTGCGGCGCAGCGCCAGTTCGCTGCCGCTGATCAGCGTGGCCAGCGGTGTGTTGAGTTCGTGCGCCACGTCGGCGTTGAAGGCCTCCATCTGCGCGTAGGCGGCGGCCAGGCGGTCGAGCAGGGCGTTGAACTGCGCGATCAGGGGTTGCAGTTCGGCCGGCTGGGCGCCGCCATCGAGGCGACGGGCCAGCGTGTCCGCGTCGAGCTGGCCGGTCTGCGCCACGAGCTGGCGCAGCGGCGCCAGGCCCAGGCGCACCAGCAGCCAGCCGCCCAGCGAGATGACCGCCGTGCCGCCCAGCGCGGCCAGCAGCAGCAGGGCCGCCATGCGCCGCAGCAGGGCGGCGTCGGCGCGCGGGTCCAGCTGCAAGCTGGCCTGCACGGGCGCGGGCCAACCGTCGACCGCGATGGCGAAGCGGTGCGCGGCGGCCTGCACCCCGGCGGGCAGGGGGCGCGCGAACACGGTGTTGCCCGCAGCGTCGGTCAGCGTCAGCGCCAGGTCGCCATGGCCGGCCAGCATGTCGTCCAGCAGATGCGGCAGGTCTTCGGGCCGGTGCTCGGCGCGGCCCTCGGCCAGCAGCTCGCGCACAGCGGTTTCCTTCTGCGCCAGCGTCTCGTGGCGGCGCTGCGCGAGCGTCCAGTCCAGCGCCAGGTACAGCGCCCCGCAGACCAGGCCGAGGCCGGCCAGCGATTGCAGCGCGAGCCACAGCGACAGCCGTGCGCCGAGGCTGCGTTCGCTCACTGGGGCACCCTTGGGCCTGCGGCCTGTCCCGCCGGGCGGGCCGAGCCCGGACACGAAAGGTCCAGTGGACCTTTCGTGCCTGGCGAGGGGCCGAGGCGCAAGCCTCGGCGCGGCCTGCAAGGCCGAGCTTGCTTGGGGCGGCCCGGCGCGGCGCTCATGCGCGCACTTCGAGCACGTAGCCCATGCCGCGCACCGTGTGCAGCAGCGGCCGCGCGAACGGGCGGTCCAGCTTGTCGCGCAGCCGGCGCACGGCCACCTCGACGATGTTGGTCTCGCTGTCGAAGTTCATGCCCCAGACCTGGGCCGCGAGTTCGGTGCGCGACAGCACCGCGCCCTGGCGCCGCAGCAGCAGCGCGAGCAGGTTGAACTCCTTGTTGGTCAGGTCCACGCGCTGGCCCGCCCGCATGACACGGCGGCGGATCAGGTCCACCTCCAGGTCCGCCAGGCGCAGCACCGTGGCCTCGGCCGGCGTGGCGGCGGCGCGGCGCAGCAGCACCTGGATGCGGGCCACCAGTTCGGAGAAGGCGAAGGGCTTGACCAGGTAGTCGTCGGCACCGCTGCGCAGGCCGCGCACACGGTCCTCGACCTCGCCGCGCGCGGTCAGCATCAGCACCGGCGTCTGCCGGCTTTGGCGCAGCGCGGCCAGCACGGCGAAGCCGTCCAGGCCGGGCAGCATGCCGTCGAGCACCACGAGGTCGTAGGCGTGCTGCAGCGCGGCCGCAAGGCCGGTCACGCCGTCGTGCGCCACATCCACCGCGAAGCCTTCCTCGCGCAGGCCCTGGTGCAGGTACTGCGCGAGCTTGGATTCGTCTTCGATCACGAGCAGTTGCATGCGGCATTGTGTGGCCCGGGAGGAGCGCTTCCCGATGACAAATTTGTCATCCACGGCGTCGTCCGGTCTGCATGTACGGCCGCTACACTCGCGCCGCTGCTGCAACGCAGCAACACCATTCCATGCGCCGCTTTCTCTCTGTCGTGCTGATGCTCGTGCTGCTGCTGCAGGCCTCCTGGTCGGCGGCGGCGGCCGTGTGCCAGCACGAGCCGGTGGCGGCGGAGGCGCACTTCGGCCACCACGTGCACTTCAATGCGCACGCGCCGGCCGACACCGAAAGCGGCCCGCAGCTGCCGCACCTCGATTGCGTCGGCTGCCATGGCGGCCTGTGCGCCGTGCTGCTGGGCTGGCCCACGGCGCTGGCCACGGGCTTGCCGGACGTGCGCCACGCCACGCCTTATCAGCGCAGCATCACCGACGGGCTGCCCGAGCGGCTGATCCGGCCGCCGCACCGCTTCCTCGCCTAAGCCACGTCGGCCCCGCGCTGGGCCGGTTTGCGGACGCCTGTCCGCTGCAACGAGGATTCGCATGTCTTGGAAGTTTTCGCCCCGGCGGGCTGCCCGCCGGTCGGGCCGGGCGGGCGCAGCCGCGCTGGTGCTGGCCATTGTTCCGGCCTGGGGCCAGCTGCCGCCCGTGCCCGCCAACAGTCTGGCCGAGGCCTTTGCCCAGGCCTGGGCGCAGCAGCCGGAGCAGGCCGGCCAGGCCGCACGGCGCGATGCCAGCCAGGCCCAGCGCAGCGCGGCCGAGCGCTGGACGCCCGAGCCGCCCGCGCTGGAGGCCGCGCTCAAGTCCGACCGGCTGAGCGGCAACGAGGGCGCGCGCGAGATCGAGGCCGGCCTGGCCGTGCCGCTGTGGCTGCCGGGAGAGCGGAGGCTCACGCAGGCCCAGGCGCAGGCGCAGGGGCTGGCGCTGGAGAGCGCCCTGCGCGCGGCGCAGTGGCGGCTTGCGGGCCAGCTGCGCGAGGCCTGGTGGGCCTTGCAGCTCGCGCTGCTGGAGCAGCAGGCTGCGTCCGCACGCGAGGACAGTGCCGGCCGTCTGGCACGCGACGTGGCCCGCCGCGTGGCGTCCGGCGATCTCGCACCTGCCGACCGGAACCAGGCAGACGGCGCACTCGCCCAGGCCCAGGCCGACAGCGCCGAGGCCGGACTGGCCGTGGTGCAGGCGCGCCAGGCGCTCGCCGCGCTCGGCGTGCAGCCGGCCACCGACGCGGCTGCGGCGGAGCCGCTGCCGGCGCCGGATGCCATGGCGCCCGACGCCACCCATCCCGCCCTGGCCGAACTCGAGGACCGGGCCCGCCTGGCCGCCCGCGCCCAGGACCTGGCGGCCGCGCAGAAGCGCGCCAACCCCGAGCTGGCCTTGCTGGTCACGCGCGAGCGCGGCGCCTATGGCGAGTCCAACGCCCATGCGCTGACATTCGGCCTGCGCCTGCCGCTGGGCTCGGCCTCCGGCCACCGGGCCAAGGTCGCCACGGCCAGCGCCGAGCGCATCGAGGCCGAACAGCAGCGCGTGCTGCAGGCCCAGCGCCTCGCGGCCGAGGCCGCCGTGGCGCGCGCGCGGCTGGCCACGGCCGAAACCGTGGCACAGGCCGCGGCCCGCCGCACGCTGCTGGCCCAGCAGACGCGCGGCTTCTTCGAGACCTCGTTCCGCCTGGGCGAGACCGACCTGCCCAACCGCCTGCGCGTGGAGCTGGAGGCCTACGAGGCCGAGCGCCAGAGCGCGCGTGCGCGCGTCGCCGTGCACCAGGCCATCTCCGCGCTGCGCCAGGTCCTGGGCCTGCTGCCGCAGTGAACCCATTTCGCGAAAGCATCCCCATGCGACTTCTTCTCCTGACCCTGGCGCTGCTGCTGGCCGGTCCCGCGCGCGCCCACGAAGGCCACGACGACGCGGCGCCCGCGCCCACCGGCCCCGCATCCCCGCGCTTCGCCGCAAGCTCCGACCTGTTCGAACTGGTCGGCGTGCTCGACGGCCACCACCTGCGCCTCTGGCTGGACCACGCGGCCAGCAACGCGCCCGTGGAGAACGCCCAGCTGGCGCTGGAACTGAACGGCCAGGCCGTGGCGCTCAAGAGCGTGGCGGCCGGCGCGTTCGAGGCCGAATTGGCCACCGAACCCGGCCCCGGCACCCACCCGGTGACGGCCACCGTCACGGCCGGCGCCGAGGCCGACCTGCTGGCCGGAGAGCTCGACATCCACGCCGAAGCGCCTGCTGCCGCGGCTGCGCACGCACACGGCTGGCGCGCCTGGGGGCCCTGGGCCGCGGGCGGCCTGCTGCTGCTGGTCGCGCTGGGCGCCCTGTTCAAGCGCCGCCGTCCGACCCTGGGAGCCACCGCTTGAAGACCCTCGCCACCCTTTTGCTGGCCAGCCTGCTGGCCGCCCCCGTCTGGGCCGGCGCTGGCCACGACCATGGCGATGCGCCGGCAACGGCCAATGCCAACGCACCGCAGCGCCTGCCAGACGGCAGCGTGTTCCTGCCCAAGCCCACGCAGCGCCAGATCGGCGTGCGCACGCTGGTGGCCGAACAGCAGCAAGTGCCGCGCGCCTTCACATTGGCCGGCAAGGTCGTGATGGACCCCAACGCCGGCGGCCGCGTGCAGCCCACGCAGCCAGGCCGCCTGGAGCCCGGCCCGCGCGGCTTCCCCACGCCCGGTCAGGCCGTGCGCAAGGGCGAGGTGCTGGCCTATGTGGCCCCCGCCGCCGCGCCGCTGGAGCGCGCCGGCCAGGCCGCGCAGGTGGCCGAATTGCGCGCCGCGCGCGCGCTGGCCGAGAAGCGCCTGGCGCGCCTGCGCGAACTGGCCGACACCGTGCCGCGCAAGGAGATCGAGGCGGCCGAGAGCGAACTGGCCAGCCTGGGTGAGCGGGCCAGCGTGATGTCGGCCGGCCTGTCGCTGCGCGAGGCGCTGGTGGCGCCGGTGTCCGGCGTGATCGCCTCCGCCACCGCCGTGGCCGGCAGCGTGGTCGACGCGCGCGAACAAGTGTTCGAGATCGTCGACCCCACGCGCCTGCGCATCGAGGCCCTGGCCTACGACCCGGCCCTGGCGGCCGACATCGCCAGTGGCGCACTGGCCGTCGGCAAGGAGCGCGTGCCGCTGCGCTTCCTGGGTGCGGCGCGGGCGCTGCGCGAGCAGGCGCTGCCGCTGCAGTTCGCGGCCGAAGGCGCTGCCCTCCAGGCGCTGGCCCTGGGCCAGCCCGTGCAGGTCGTGGTGCAGACCAGGAGCCAGCGCAGCGGCGTGCCCGTGCCCTCGGCGGCGCTGGTGCGCAACGCGTCGAACCAGGCCATCGTCTGGGTCAAGGTGGCGCCGGAGCGCTTCGCGCCGCGCGTGCTGACCACCGAGCCGCTGGACGGCGCCAACGTGGTCGCGACGGCGGGCCTGCAGCCCGGCGAGCGCGTGGTCCACCAGGGCGCGAGCCTGGTCAACCAGATCCGCTAGGGGCGCCGATGTTCAAGTGGCTACTCGACAGCAGCCTGGCCAACCGGCTGCTGGTCATCCTGCTGGGCCTGGTGCTGGTCGCCTACGGCGGCTTGCAGCTGTCCCGCATGCCGATGGACGTGTTCCCCGACCTCAACAAGCCCACCATCACCATCATGACCGAGGCCGGCGGCATGGCGGCCGAGGAGGTGGAGCAGCTCATCACTTTCCCGCTGGAGACCACGCTGAACGGCCTGCCCGGCGTGGAATCGGTGCGCTCCACTTCGAGCGCAGGCCTGTCCTTCCTGTACGTGACCTTCGACTGGGCGACCGAGATCTTCCGCGCGCGGCAGATGGTGTCGGAGCGGCTGTCGGCCATGGAGGAGGGCCTGCCCGCGGGCGTGCTGCCGCGCATGGGGCCGATCAGCTCGGTGATGGGCGAGATCATGCAGATCGCGATTCCCATCGGCAGCAAGGTCGGGCCGGGCGCCGGGCCGTCCCCAAGCACGGCCGCTCCCCCTCGGGGGGCCGGGAGCGAAGCGAGCGTGGGGGCTTCATCTCTCATGGCGGTGCGCGAGTATGCGGACTGGGTCCTGCGGCCCCGGCTGCTCGCGATCCCGGGCGTGGCCCAGGTCATTCCCATCGGCGGCGAGGTGCGCCAGTTCCAGGTGCAGCCCGACACCGCGCGCATGGCGGCGCTGGGCATCTCGCACGCGCAACTCGAGGAGGCCTTGCGCGGCTTCTCGGCCAACACCTCGGGCGGCTTCCTGGCACTCAACGGCCGCGAGTACCTGATCCGCCACCTGGGCCGCACCTCGCGCCTGGACGACCTGCGCCAGCTCGCGCTGACCGCGAACAGCGGCCAGCCTGTCGTGCTGCAGCAGATCGCCAAGGTGGAGTTCGCGGCCGCGACCAAGCGCGGCGACGCGGGCTTCCAAGGCCAGCCTGCCGTGATCCTGGGCATCCAGAAGCAGCCCACGGCCGACACCATCGCGCTCACGAAAGCCATCGAGCGCGCATTGGTGGAGATGAAGAGCGCGCTGCCCGCCGGCATGCAGGCGCCGCAGGTCACCTTCCGCCAGGCCAGCTTCATCGAGGCGTCCATTTCCACGCTGCAGGGCAAGCTCATCGGCGCCTCGGTCTGCGTGGCGCTGATCCTGCTGCTCTTCCTCGGCAACCTGCGCACCACCTTCATCGCGCTGGTGGCGATCCCGGTGTCCTTCCTGGTCACGGCCCTGGTGTTCCGCTGGTTCGGCATGTCCATCAACACCATGACGCTGGGCGGCCTGGCAATCGCCATCGGCGGCCTGGTGGACGATGCGGTGGTCGACATCGAGAACGTGCTGCGCCGGCTCAAGGAGCAGCGTGCCGCGCATCCGGGCACCTTCAACGCGCTGCGGGTGGTGCGCGCGGCCACGCTGGAAGTGCGCTCGGCCATCCTCTACGCCACTGTGATCATCGTGCTGGTGCTGGTGCCGCTGTTCGCGCTGCCCGGCATGGAGGGCCGGCTGTTCGTGCCGCTGGGCGTGGCCTTCATCGTCTCCACGCTGGCCAGCCTGCTGGTCTCGGTGACGCTGACGCCGGTGCTCAACCTGCTGCTGCTGCCGCGCATGAAGTCGCTCGACCATGGCGACACCAAGCTGCTGGCCTGGCTCAAGGCGCGCTACCGCACGGCCCTTTCGCCCGTGCTGCGCCACCCGCGCAAGGCGATTGCGGCCGGCGCGCTGGCCGTGGTGGTGGCGGCGGCGGCCGTGCCGCTGTTCCCCACGACCTTTCTGCCGCCCTTCAACGAGGGCACGTTGCTGATCGGCCTGCGACTGAACCCGGGCGTGACGCTGGACCAGAGTTCGGCGCTGGCCGCCGAGGCCGAGCGCCTCGTCGCCCAGGTGCCCGAGGTCGCGCACGTGGGCCGGCGCAGCGGCCGCGCCGAACTCGACGAGCATGCGGAGGGCGTGCACGTGAGCGAGATCGACGTGGGCTTGAAACCCGCGGGCGAGATCACGCGGCCCATGGACGCCGTGCAAGCCGACATCCGCGCGCGGCTGCAGCACCTGCCGGCGGCCATCGCCATCGGCCAGCCGATCTCGCACCGCATCGACCACATGCTGTCGGGCGTGCGCTCGCAGATCGCGGTCAAGATCTTCGGCGAGGACCTGGACCAGCTGCGCGGCCAGGCCGAGGCGCTGCGCGCGCGGCTGGCCGGCATCGAAGGCCTGGCGGACCTGGAGGTCGAGAAGCAGGTGCTGGCGCCGCAGATCAAGGTGGCCATCGACTACGCGGCCGCGGCGCGCTACGGCGTGCCCGTGCCGCAGGTGCTGGCCACGCTGCAAAGCCTGGTCGAGGGCGAGCGCGTGACGCAGATCGTCGAGGGCAACCGGCGCTTCGCGCTGGTGGTGCGGCTGCCCGAGGAGGCGCGCTCGGTGGAGGGCCTGGCGCAGATCCTCGTGGAGACGCCCACGGGCCGTGTGCCGCTGTCCATGCTCGCGCGCATCGAGGACAGCGACGGCCCCAACCAGATCAGCCGCGACGACGGCAAGCGCCGCATCGTGCTCTCGGCCAATGCCCAGGGGCGCCCGCTCTCCGAGGTGGTGGCCGACATCCGCACGGCCGTCGCCGCGCATCCGCTGCCCGAGGGCCTGTTCGTCACGCTGGGCGGGCAGTTCCAGGCGCAGGAGGAGGCCTCGCGCCTGGTGGGCCTGCTCTCCATCGTCTCGCTGGTCGGCATGTTCGTGGTGCTCTACAGCCGCTACCGCAGCACGCGGCTGGCCTTGCTCATCATGGCCAACATCCCGCTCGCGCTGGTCGGCGCGGTGCTGGGGCTGTGGCTGTCGGGCCAGCCGCTGTCGGTGGCGGCGCTGGTGGGCTTCATCACGCTGGCCGGCATCTCGGTGCGCAACGGCATCCTCAAGGTCAGCCACTACATCAACCTGATGCGCTTCGAGGGCGAGGCCTTCGACCACCGCATGGTCCTGCGCGGCTCGGTCGAGCGGTTGAGCCCGGTGCTCATGACGGCGCTGGTCACGGCCTTCGCGCTGGCGCCACTGCTGTTCGAGGCCGAGCGGCCCGGCACCGAGATCCTGCACCCGGTGGCCGTGGTGATCTTCTCCGGCCTGGTCAGCTCCACGCTGCTGGACACCTTCCTGACGCCGGCCATGTTCTGGCTGTTCGGCCGCCAGGACGCCGAGCGGCTCGCGCGCGACGACACGGCCGAGGCCCTGTGATGTTTTTTTCTCCAACCCGTTCGACACGAGGACACACCATGAAGACCCTGACCCTGTTCGCCGCGCTGGCACTGGCCGGCGCAGCCCACGCCCAGCCCGCCCACAGCCATGGCGCAGGCCATGACCACCAGGCGCTGCACGGCGGTGTGGTGGTGGAGGCCAGCGACATGGACTTCGAGCTCGTGGCCAAGCCCGACACGATCGCGCTGTACGTGCGCGACCACGGCAAGGCCGTGGAGCTCCAGGGCGCCACGGGCAAGCTCACGCTGCTGGCCGGCAGCGCGAAGACCGAGGCGCCGCTGCTGCCGGCCGGCGACCGGCTCGAGGCCAAGGGGAGCTTCCCGACGGCGGCCGGCACCAAGGTGGTGGCGACCGTGCAGCTGGCGGGCAGGAAGCCCGCGAACCTGCGCTTCGCGCTGAAGTAGGGCGACACCGGGGTGTCGTGCGGAGCGCATAGCATGCCTTCCTTTTGCCTGCTCCGATTCCGCCGATGCCCGACCCCGCCGTTCGCTCCGACAGCCCCTGGCATGTCTTCCTCGTGTTCCTGCGCCTGGGCCTGACCTCCTTCGGCGGCCCGGTTGCGCACCTGGGCTACTTCCGCACCGAGTTCGTGGAGCGCCGGCGCTGGCTGGACGACCGCGCCTATGCCGACCTCGTGGCGCTGTGCCAGTTCCTGCCGGGGCCGGCCAGCAGCCAGGTCGGCATGGGGCTGGGCCTGGGCCGCGCCGGTGGCTGGGGCATGCTGGCGGCCTGGGCCGGCTTCACGCTGCCCTCGGCGCTGGCGCTGATCGCGCTGGCCGAGCTGGTCGTGCACCAGCCGGCGCTGGCGGCCGCGGGCTGGGTGCACGGCCTCAAGGTGGCGGCCGTGGCCATCGTGGCCCAGGCCGTGTGGGGCATGGCGCGCACGCTGTGCCCGGACCGCCAGCGCGCCGCGCTGGCCATCGTGGCCGCGCTGGTGCTGCTGGCCTGGCCGGCGGCACTGGCCCAGGTGCTCGTGATCGCCGCGGCGGCGCTGGTGGGGCGCTGGCTGCTGCGGCTGCCGGCCGTGGCGGCCGCGCCTGCGCCGCAGCGCTGGCCGCTGTCGCACCGCGCCGGCGTGCTGGCGATGGTGCTGTTCCTGCTGCCGCTGGCCCTGTTGCCGTGGTGGGCAGCGGCGAGCGGCACGCCGACGGCGGCACTGGTCGACGGCGTCTACCGTGCCGGTGCGCTGGTGTTCGGCGGCGGCCATGTGGTGCTGCCGCTGCTGCAGGCCAGCGTGGTGCCCGCGGGCGCGCTCGGCAACGCCGAATTCCTGGCCGGCTACGGCGCCGCGCAGGCCGTGCCGGGCCCGCTGTTCACGTTCGCGGCCTACCTGGGCGCGGCGGCCCACTGGCCCTGGCAGGGCTGGACCGGCGGTCTGCTGTTGCTGCTGGCCATCTTCGCGCCGGCCGCGCTCGTGCTGCTGGCCGCGCTGCCGTTCTGGCAGACGCTGCGCGAGCGGCCCGGCGTGCAGGCGGCGCTGGCCGGTGTCAACGCGGCCGTGGTCGGCGTGCTGCTGGCCGCTCTGTACGACCCGGTCTGGACCAGCGCGGTCCACGGCCGCGGCGACTTCGCGCTGGCCCTGGCGGCGTTCGGGCTGCTCGTGTTCGGGCGCTGCTCGCCCGTCTGGGTCGTTGCGCTGGCGGCGGTGGCGGGGCAGGCGCTGGGCTGGATGGCACGATAACTCGCGAATCATGTCGACTATTCGCTTTATGAACGGGCGAATGAATGGCCCAATCCGGCCCATGGCCCCGATCACCTCCATCGCTTCCAGTGGCATGCAGGCCGCCCGGCAGCGCCTGCAAGCGTCCGCGCACAACGTCGCCAACCTGCAGACCGCCGGTTTCACGCGCCTGGAGGTGGTGCAACAGGCGCGCAGCGAGGCCGGGGGCGTGGACGCCGCGACGCGGCGCGCCGGGGCGGTCGGCGTGTCGCTGGAGTCCGAGGTGGTCGACCAGCTGGCGGCGAAGAACGCCTTCGTGGCCAATGCCACCGTGTTCCGCACCGCTGATCGCATGGCCGGCGCGCTGCTCGACATCCACGCCTGAACGGGCGGGTCTACGCGGCCGCCTGCTGCAGATCCACCTGCAGATTGGCGTGCCCCGGCCCGAAGGGCGAGGCCCCAGGGCGCGACGCTGACCATGGAGGCCGGCTTTCACGGGGCCTCGCGTGGCCGTGAGGGATTCGCCCACAGCTTCTCAGCGCACGCCGGGAAACAGATGCGGCCGTGCCGCGGCCGAAGGCAGCACGCAGGCCACGTCGTGCCGGCACCCCGGCACCACCTGCAGCGGCCTGGGCTGCGGCGGCCGCAGCAGCTGGGCTTCGTAGGCCGCATAGCCTTGCGCGCGCTGCAGACGGTACGCGCCCTGCAGCTGGGCGGCGCAGCCATGGTCCAGCACCTTGTCGGCATTGCCGGGGCCGGGGCCGCTGTCCAGTGCGCCGGCCAGGTAGGCCACCTCGGCCGCGCGGTAGCGTGCGCGGGCCGCCGCCGCGTCGCCCAGCCGCGCCGGCAGGTCGGCCACGCCGTACTTCCAGCGGTCGTAGCGCGGGCAGGCCGACGGGTCGGGCGCCTGCAGCACCAGCGCGCAACGGCCCGGGTAGGCGGCCGCCGGCCCGCAGGCCGAGGGATCGGCGACCGGTTGGCCGCCTTGCTGCGGCTGCGGTCGCACCGGGTCGAAGTAGAGCCAGGTGCCGGGGTCGGCGATCACATGGCGCAGCCGCACGCCGCCTGGCGCTTCGGCTGCGAAGGCCACGTGGTGCTGCAGCAGCTGCGCGCCGGCCGAAAAGCCCGCGAGCGTAATCTGACGCAGGCCGGGCCATTGGTGTGCAAGAGCGGCCACGAGTGCGTCCAGCGCGGAGAAGGAGGTGACGGGTCGCGGTCCGTCGGAGGCCTCGCCCGCCAGCCAGCTGCCGCAGCGCCACAGCGCATCACCGGGCTGGGCCGGCGGCTCGCCCGGGGTGTGGCAGCGCTGCGCCTCGGCGGATGCGACCTGGAACAGCGGCGCCACGACCAGCACGCGGCCCTGCAGACCGGCGGCCTGCACGGCGGCGAGGCCGGCGTTGAAGCTGTGCGCCGCATCGCGCGGGTAGCCGTGCATGACGAGCAGGGCCGTGTCCGGCGCCGTGGCGCCGGGTGGCTGCGAGACGTAGTAGGGCAGCTGCCCGCCATCCTGCGGCAGCGCCAGGCGCAGCAGGCAGCCGGCGGGCTGGGCCTGGCGGTCGCAGGGCACGCCGGGGTCGGTGGCCGGCGTGCGTGGCACGGCCTGCGCGGCCAGCGCCGCGAGCAGGCCTGCCGCGGCCAGCCAGGTGCGCGCCATGGTTCAGGGCCGGCTGGGCGCCAGCGCTGGCGCCACCGTGCGCGCGCGCACCAGCAGCACGGCCGCCGCGGCCACCAGGCAGGCGGCGCCGGCCGTGAACAGGGCCGGCGTGTACGAGGCCAGCACCGAGCGCGACAGCCCCGCGCCGTAGGCCGCCACGGCCGCGCCGAGCTGGTGCGCGGCGAACACCCAGCCGAACACCAGCGCCGCACGTTCCGGGCCGAACTCGGCCGCCGCGAGCTTGACCGTGGGCGGCACGGTGGCGATCCAGTCCAGCCCGTAGAACACGGCGAACAGCGACAGGCCGGCGATCGTGAACTCCGAATACGGCAGCCAGAACAGCGACAGCCCGCGCAGCCCGTAGTACCAGAACAGCAGCTTGCGGCTGTCGTAGCGGTCCGACAGCCAGCCCGACAGCGTGGTGCCGATCAGGTCGAAGATGCCCATCATCGCCAGCACCGAGGCGGCGGGCACAGGACCCAGTCCGTAGTCGCCGCACAGCGAAATGAAGTGCGTCTGCACCAAGCCGTTGGTGCTGAGGCCGCAGATGAAGAAGGTGCCGGCCAGCACCCAGAAGGCCGGCACGCGTGCGGCGCTGGCCAGGGTCCGGAACGGCAGCTTCCAGTCGGCCCGCGGCGCGGCTTGGGCCGGCGCGGCGGCCGGGTCGGCCCCGTAGGCGGCCAGGCCCAGCTGGGCCGGGTTGTCGCGCATGAACAGCAGCACCGCCACGAACACCAGCGCCGCGGCCGCGACCACGGGCAGCAGCGCCCAGCGCCAGCCGTGCTGCTCGATGAGCCAGGCCGCCAGCGGCAGGAACAGCAGCTGGCCCGTGGCGCTGCTGCCGGCCAGGAGGCCCATGACCAGGCCCTTGCGCTGCACGAACCAGCGGTTGGCCACCATGGCGCCCAGCACCATGGCCGTGAGCCCGGTGCCGATGCCCAGCACCAGGCCCCAGAGCACGAAGGCTTCGCCCAGCGTGTGCATGAACAGGCCCAGCACCAGCGTGCTGGCGATCACGGCGGCCGCGAAGGCCACCACGCGCGAGACGCCGTAGCGCAGCAGCACCACGGCCGCGAACGGCCCCAGCAGCCCGTACAGCGCGAAGCGCGTGGCGAAGACGGAGGAGAGCTCGGTCGTGCTCCAGCCGAACTCCCGGGAGAGCGGCTGCATCAGCGCGCCGGGCAGGCCGAGCGCCGCCGAGGTCGTGAGCATGGCGAGGAAGGTGAGGGCCGCAATGGCCCAGGCGTAGTGGATGCCACGGCGCTGCAGCAGCGCGGCGAGACGGTGGGCCAGCATGGTGTGTGTGGGTTTTGGCGGTGGCGAAGGTTTCAATGATAATGACTGCAATCAAAAAATGTCAACGCAGAGGAATGCGATGAAGGTGACCAAGGAACAGGCGCAGCAGAACCGGCTGGCCCTGCTCGAAGCCGCGGGCCAGCTGTTCAAGCAGCATGGCATCGACGGCGTGGGCGTGGCCGACGTGTGCCGCCAGGCCGGGCTCACGCACGGCGCGCTGTACAAGCATTTCACGGACAAGCAGGATCTCGCGGCCCAGGCCTTCGCGCACGCCTTCCAGCAGGGCTATGCGCAGGTCACGCAGAGCACGCGGCCCGGGCTGGCCGGTGCGGCGCCGCAGCGCAGCTTCGCGACCTACCTGGACCGCTACCTGAGCCGCAAGGTGCGCGACGACATGGCCAAGGGCTGCCCCTTGGTCTCCACGGCCTGCGAAACCGCACGCCAGGGCGAGGCCGTGAGCCGCAGCTACGCCGATGCGTTCATGGCGTTGCGCGCAGGCGTCGCGGCGACCCTGCCCGAGGACACCGCGCCCGCAGAGCGCGAGGCGCTGGCCAGCACCGTGGTGGCCGCCCTGGTCGGCGCGATGGCGATCTCGCGCGGCATGGCCAAGGCCGACCGTGCCGAGGCCGACGCCGTGCTGGCGCAGGTGCGCGGTGTACTGGAGAGTTTGGGCGGTCTGGCTGTGCGTTGATCAGATCGTCACGCCGCCATCGATGACGAGGTTTTGCCCCGTCATGAACGCACCCGCCTGAGAAGCCAGGAACACCGCTGCGCCGGCGATCTCGTCGGGCTCGCCGATGCGGCGCAGGGGCGTGGTGGCCGTGCGCCTGGAGAGCAATTCCTCGTCCTCCCACAGCGCCCGCGCGAAGTCGGTCTTGATGAGGCCGGGCGCGATGCAGTTGACGCGCACGTTGTGCGGCCCGAACTCGACGGCGAGGTTGCGCGCGAGCTGCATGTCGGCGGCCTTGGAGATGCAGTAGGCGCCGATGATGGGCGAGCCGCGCAGCCCACCGATCGACGAGACGATGGTGATGCTGCCGCGTCGGCGCTCCAGCATGGCCGGCGCGGCGAAGCCGATCAGCCAGTGGTTGGCGATCACGTTGTTCTCGAGGATCTTGCGGAATTGCGCGTCCTCGATGCCGGCCATGGGCCCGTAGTAAGGGTTGCTGGCTGCGTTGCAGACCAGCGCATCCACCGGGCCGAGCCGGCGCGCCGTCTCCTCCACCAGGTGGCGCAATTCGTCCTTGGAGGAGATGTTGGCCGGGATGGCGATGGCCGCGCCATCGCCGTGGGCGCGGCAGATCGCGGCGGCCACTTCCTCGCAGGCCTCGGCCTTGCGCGAGGAGATGACCACCCGGGCGCCATGTTCGGCCATGCGCTCGGCGATGGCGCGGCCGATGCCGCGCGAGGAGCCCGTGACGATGGCCACCTGGCCAGACAGCGAAAACAGTGACATGCCTTGTCTCCTTGGGTTGGACCGGCGAAGCATGCACCGGCGCGGGCGCGGGGGGTGGAACGCAGGTGACGCTGCGGCGGCTTCAGCTGCACAGGGCGCGCAGATCCTCCGGGATCGGCACGGCCCGGATGCCGGGTGCATGGTCTTCGCGGTGCGCTGCGAAGATGCGCACCTCGTCGCATTCCATGATGAGCGTCTCGCCGCGCGTGACGCGGTGGCGCATCACGAAGCTGCTGCGCCGCCACTCGGCCACCTGCACCGCGATGTCCAACCGGTCGCCATAGCTGGCCGTGGCGACGAAGCGCGCGTGCGTGTCGACGATGGGCGTGCCCAGGATGCCGCGCGCCTTCTCCAGTTCGTGCCAGGGCGGCATGCCGCAGCTGACGAAGAAATGGTGGCCGGCCGCGTCGATCCAGCGAAAGTAGTTCGGAAACCAGACGATGCGCGCCGGATCGCAGTCGCCGAACTCCACGCGCACGCTGTGCACGACGCTGCGCGCTGCGGCAGCGCTCATGGCTGGTAGCCCGACTTCTGCACCACGGGCGCCCATTGCGCGCGGTAGGCCTTGAGCATGGCGGCCGTCTGCGCCTGCGTGGCGACCACGGGCTGCATGCGCGTGTCGGTGAACTTGCGTTGCGTGTCCGGGTCCTGCATGACCTCGTGGATCGCCGCGGCCAGCCGCGCGGCCTTCTCCGGCGGCATGGTGGCGGGTGCGAAGAAGGTGTTCCAGCCCAGCGCGGCGAGGTCCAGCCCGGCCTCCTTGAAGGTCGGCACGTCGGGCGCGAAGGCCGAGCGTTTGGTGCCGGAGACGGCCAGCACGCGCAGCTTGCCCGCCTCGTGCTGCGGCACCAGCACGTCGAAGGTGTCCACGGCCATGGGCAGCTGGCCGCCGATCAGGTCGGTGATGGCCGGGGCCGAGCCCTTGTAGCCGATGACCTCGGTGCGCACCTTGGCCTTGTCGCCCAGCATCAGCGCGAAGAAGTGCGGCAGGCTGCCGGTGGCCGGCACGCCCACGTTGGCCTGGTTGGGGTTGGCCCGCATCCAGGCCAAGAGGTGCGAGAGTTCCTTGACCGGCACGGCGGTGGACACCGCGAGGCCGAACTCGTAGGCGTTGACGTGCGCGACGGGCACGAAGTCGCGCTCGGCGTCGTAGCCGTTGTCCTTGAACACGAGCGGTGCGACCACCATCACAGCGGGGTTGGCCAGCATCAGCAGGTTCTGGTTCGCGGGCGTGGCCTTGGCCTGCTGGGCCGCCAGGCGGCCGCCCGCGCCGGGCTTGTTCTCCACGAGCACGGGCACGCCCAGCTTGCTGGCCAGCTTGTCGCCGACGATGCGGGCCACGCGGTCGGTCGCGCCGCCGGGCGGGTAGCCTACGACGATGCGCAGCGGGCCGCCGTCCAGCGGCTGGGCGAAGGCGGGGGCGGCTGCGCAGGCGGCCAGTGCGAACTGGACCAGCCGGCGGCGGGTGAAAGGCTTGGACGGCATGGAGCTCCTTGGGAATCGGTGAGGCGGCCGGATGTTACGTGGCCGGGCGGGCCGCTCTGCCGTCGCTAGACAGCGATGCCGTGGGTCTGCACCGCGCCGCGCAATTGGTCCAGCGCCACGTCGAACTCGTAGTCCTGCAACGCGCGCGCGACACGGGCTGTCGCGCCTTCGCCCAGCAGTTGGCGCAGGGCCGGGCGGTGGGTGTTGAAGTAGTCGCCGGCGTCGCTGTCGCTGGCCTGCAGCAGCGCGGCGAGTCGGCTGGCGTGCTGCGCGAGTTCGGCCGGCGTGGCGGCGGCGGTCGCGGGCTCTTCGGACGGCGCGGCGGACGGTGCCAAAGCGGCGCGCAGCCCCGTGGTCGCTGCAGCCAGCTGCTGCTCGAAACCGGCCAGCGCCTGGGCATGCGGCGCGCCCTGGCCGATCGCGGCTTCCAGCGCCTGCGCTTGCTGCTGCAGGGGGCCGAAGCCCAGGTTGCCGGCCACGCCGCGCACGGTGTGGGCGATGCGCTCGGCCGCGGCCACGTCCTGCGCGGCCAGCGCGGCCGCGATGCGGGCGCCGGCGTCGGCCTGCCGCTCGTGGAACTGCTGCAGCAGACGCAGGTACAGCGCAGGGTTGCCGCCCACGCGGGACAGGCCGGCCGCGGTGTCCAGCCCCGCCAGCACGGGCAGGGCTGGCGCCGCGGCGGCCGGCGGCGGGGCCACGGGCCGGCGCGGCGCGTCGCCGCGCGGCTGCACCCAGCGCGCCAGCGTCCGCAGCATGGCGGGCGGGTCGATCGGCTTGGTGATGTGGTCCACCATGCCCGCGGCCAGGCAGCGCTCGCGCTCCTCGACCATGGCGTGGGCGGTCATCGCGATGATGGGCAGCTGCGCGAAGCGGGCGTCGCCGCGGATCCGCGCGGTCGCCTGCATGCCGTCCATCACGGGCATCTGCAGGTCCATCAGCACCGCGTCGAAGGCCGCGCCGGTGGCCAGCTGGTCCAGCGCCAGCTGGCCGTTGGCGGCCACCGTCACGGCGGCGCCGGCGCTCTCCAGCAGTTCCACGGCGATCTGCTGGTTGATCTCGTTGTCCTCGGCCAGCAGCAGACGCACGCCGCGCAGCGGCAGGGGCTCCAGCGCCTCGGGCGTCGGCACGGTCGCCGGGCGCGCGCCCTCGGCCACGCCCAGGCGCAGGCTGAACCAGAAGCGGCTTCCGCGCCCGGGCACGGAGTCCACGGCGATGGTGCCGCCCATGGCCTCGACCAGACGCTTGCTGATGGTCAGCCCCAGGCCGGTGCCGCCGTACTTGCGCGTGGTCGAACCGTCCGCCTGCGAGAAGGCCTGGAACAAGCGCGCCGTCTGCGCGGCGTCCATGCCGATGCCGCTATCGCGCACTTCCAGCTGCAGCCGCACGCCGTCGGCCAGGCGCTCGAGCAGCTGCACCTGCACGGCCACATGGCCTTGCTCGGTGAACTTGATCGCGTTGCCGACCAGGTTGGTCACCACCTGGCCCAGCCGCAGCGGGTCCCCGACCAGCGCGGGCGGCACGTCGGGCGCCATGTCGACCGTCAGCGCCAGGCCCTTCTCGCCGGCCTTGCCCTCCAGCAACGTGCGGACGTTGGCCAGCACCTGGGCCAGTTCGAAGGGCACATGCTCGATCTCCAGCTTGCCGGCCTCGATCTTGGAGAAGTCCAGGATGTCGTTGACGATGCCCAGCAGCGCCGTGCCGGCACCGTGCACCTTGGCGATGTAGTCGCGCTGGCGCGGCGTGAGGCCGGTCTTGAGCGCCAGGTGCGACATGCCGATGATGGCGTTCATGGGCGTGCGGATCTCGTGGCTCATGTTGGCCAGGAACATGGACTTGGCCTGCGTGGCCTCGTCGGCCAGCCGCTTGGCCTCGCGCAGCGCTTCGGCGGTCCGGTTCTCCTCGGTCACGTCTTCCATGACCCAGACGCTGCCGTGCGTGGAGTTCGGGTCGATGTAGCGCGCCTGCATGCGGCACCAGAACGGCGTGCCGTCCTTGCGCTGCAGCAGCAGGTCGTGCCGGCTGCTCTGGCCGATGCGTTCGTTGGCGATGCGCCGGCCCTCGGCATAGGCTTCGTCGCTGGCATACCAGATGCGCGTGGGCTTGCCTTCCAGTTCGCCGGGTTCGTAGCCGAAGATTTCCTCGAGCCGCCGGTTGCAGCGCAGGATCACGCCCTCGCGCAGGATGCCGATGCCCACGCTGGCCGCCTCGAAGATCGCCAGCTGCGCCTTGTGCGCCACGCGCAGCGCCTCCTCCGAGCGTTTGCGCTCGGTGATGTCGTCGATCATCCAGATCGTGGCGTACTGGTAGCCCGGGTGGCTGATCGCGCGCGCGCGGGCATAGGCGTCGAAGGTGCTGCCGTCCTGGCGCGCGGCCTTCCACTCGCCGCTGAAGACCTGGCCCGCGGCGAAGGCCTTGCCCACTTCGGCTCCGAAGCGCTTGAGCTCGGCCTCGTCGGGGTACAGGCAAGCGCTGGCGCGGCCGACCAGGCTGTCCGTGTCGGCGAAGCCGAACATCTCGGCGAAGCGCGGGTTGGCGCGCAGCAACTTGCCGTCGCCGGTGTAGACGATGCCCACCTGCAGGTTCTGCAGCAGCAGCTCCTGCTCGGCCGCCAGCGCGCGCAGCCGCTCGGCGGCGGCGTGCTCCTCGGTGTTGTCGCTGATCCAGGTCACGCGCAGCATCTCGCCGGCGATGCGCACGCGGGCCGAATCCACGAGACCCCAGAACTCGCTGCCGTCCTTGCGCCGAAAGCGCGTCTCGCAGTGGCGCAGCGCGCCGTCGCCCTGCATCTGGGCGAACAGCCGGGCGCGCGCGGCCGCACCATCTGCATGCACATCGTCGGCGACCAGCGTGCCGAGTTCGTCACGGGTATAGCCGAACAGCTGCAGCCATTGGCTGTTGGCGTGGCGCACGCGGTCGTTGCGGTCGGTCACGACCAGGCTGGCCTGGCCGGTCTCGGTCAGCGTGCGCATGAAGGCTTCGCTTTCCGACAGGGCCGCGGCGCGCCGCTCGGTGTCGGCCTGCAGCGCGCGCAGGGCCCGCTGCGCCGCGGACTGCCGCCACAGCGCTGCCGCGGCGATGCCGAACAGGACCAGCGCCAGCGTGCCGAGGGCCACTTCGTTCATGTGTCTCCAGCCCGGTCGCGGGCATGCGGCCTGTGGGGCCATTGGACGGTGCGGACTCCGTCGACGGCTTGGCCGGAGCGCTTCAAGCGCGGATTAGCACATGGAATCGAACGAAGTTCGAGCTTTATATGGCATTCCTGCAGTACTAACAAGTTGTAACTTGTCGCCCGTCCCAGGCCGGCCGGAGGCAGTGTTTACGACCATGGCGCAGCGCGGGAGGGCGGCGCACACTCGCGGGCACCGTTTGTCGTTCGACTGCCAACCGTTCAGGCGGAAGGGCTTGTCAGGTCGACGGCCCGACCGCCACCATGGGGCTGCCGGTGCCGGCGGGCCGGGCCCGAAGGCGACGCAAGCGGAAGGTCGGCATGTCCTGGGGCGTGCAGGCTGGATGGGCATCTGTAGAACGGGTGGATGGCATGGCATTCCCAGACGGTTTCCTGTGGGGCGCGGCGACGGCCGCCTACCAGATCGAGGGTTCCCCCCTGGCCGATGGAGCCGGGGCCTCGATCTGGCACCGCTTCTGCCACACGCCGGGCCTCGTGCACGGCGGCGACACGGGCGATGTGGCCTGCGACCACTACCGCCGCTGGCCCGAGGACATCGCGCTGATGCGGCGGCTGGGCTTGCAGAGCTACCGCTTCAGCATCGCCTGGGGCCGCGTGCTGCCGCAGGGCACGGGCACCGCGAACAGCGCCGGCCTGGACTTCTACGAACGCCTGGTCGACCAGTTGCTCGAGGCCGGCATCGCCCCCAACGCCACGCTGTACCACTGGGACCTGCCGGCGGCCCTGGACGACCGCGGCGGCTGGCTCAACCGCGACAGCGCCGACTGGTTCGCCGAATACGCCGATCTGGTGTTCCGGCGCCTGGACGGCCGCGTGAAGATGTGGACCACGCTCAACGAGCCCTGGGTCGTGATGGATGGCGGCTACCTCTCGGGCGCGCTCGCGCC
This sequence comes from Pseudorhodoferax aquiterrae, assembly GCF_014652235.1. Lineage (GTDB taxonomy): Bacteria > Pseudomonadota > Gammaproteobacteria > Burkholderiales > Burkholderiaceae_C > Pseudorhodoferax > Pseudorhodoferax aquiterrae. Next base: position 535,764 of record NZ_BMYK01000002.1, on the reverse strand, counting down.
CGGGCACCGCAACCTGTTCGAAGCGCCCATCGTGGCGCACAACCTGCTGCGCGCCCACGGCAAGGCGGTGCAGGCCTACCGGGCCAGCGGCGCGCACCGCATCGGCCTGGTTGTGAACCTGGAACCCAAATACCCGGCCTCCGATGCGCCGCAGGACCGGGTCGCCACGCGCCGCGCCCATGCCTACATGAACCGGCACTTCATGGACCCGGTGTTCCGCGGCCGCTACGACGCGGTGCTGGTCCGCATGTTCGGCGCGGCCTGGCCGGCGTTTCCGGCGTCGGACCTGGACCTCATCCGGACCCCGATCGACTTCCTGGGCATCAACTACTACACGCGCAACGTGGTGCGCGACGATGCGGGCCGCTTTCCGCTGCCGGTGGAGCGGCCCGTGCAGCGCGGCGCCACCTACACGGAGACCGGCTGGGAGGTGTTCCCCCAGGGTCTGCTGGACACGCTGAACTGGGTGCGCACGCGCTACGGCAACCCGCCCGTCTACATCACCGAGAACGGCGCGGCCTTCGACGACCCGCCGGTGGCGCAGGGTGGGGCGGTGCACGACGCGCTGCGCACGGACTACCTGCGCCAGCACCTGCGCGTGCTGCACCGGGCCATCGCCGAGGGCTGCGACCTGCGCGGCTACTACGCCTGGTCGCTGCTGGACAACCTGGAGTGGGCGCACGGCTATTCCAAGCGCTTCGGCCTCGTGCACGTGGACTACCGCAACCAGCGGCGCACGCTCAAGGACAGCGGTGCCTGGTATGCGCGCGTGATCGCCAGCAATGGCCAATGCCTGTTCGACGAGGAGTGATGCCATGACCTTCCGCCTGCACTCCCCCGCCGCGGCCTCGCGGCGCCAGTTCTGCCTGGCCGCACTGGCCGCCGCCGGCGGCCCGGTGCTGGCGCACACGCCCGCCGGTGCCGCCGCGGCAGCGCCGGACTTCGCGTTCGACAGGCTGCAGCGCCAGACCTTCAACTACTTCTGGGAGACGGCCCATCCGGTGACGGGGCTGGTGCCCGACCGCTTTCCCTCGCCCTCGTTCTGCAGCATCGCCGCGGTCGGCTTCGGTCTCACGGCCTACGGCATCGGCGCCGAGCGCGGCTATGTGCGGCGCGCGCAGGCCGCGGCGCGCACGCGCAGGACGCTGCGCTTCCTGCTCAACGCGCCGCAGGGCGAGGCGGAGCGGGGCATGGCCGGCTACCGCGGCTTCTTCTACCGTTTCCTCGACCTGTCCAGCGGGCGGCGCTACGGGCAGATCGAGCTGTCCAGCGTGGACACCGCACTGCTGATGGCCGGCGTGCTGTTCGCAGGCCAGTACTTCGATGGCGACGACCCGGTCGAGCAGGACATCCGTCGCACCAGCGCGGCCCTGTACGAACGGGTGGACTGGAGCTGGATGCAACCGCGCGCGCCGGCCATCGCCCATGGCTGGCTGCCGGATGTGCGCAAGGCGCCCGCGGACCTGCGCGTCTCGGGCCGCGACCACAGCGCCACGGCGCAGGCGCGCCATGCCGGTTTCCTGAGCCTGGACTGGGTCGGCTACAACGAGGCCATGCTGGTCTACATCCTCGCGCTGGGCTCGCCCACCCATCCCGCGCGCGGCGACGCCTACGCGGCCTGGACGCGCGGCTACGCAGACCACTGGGGTGCGGTCGAAGGCCAGACGCACCTGAGCTTCGGCCCGCTGTTCGGCCACCAGTACAGCCAGGTCTGGCTGGATCTGCGCGGCGTCGGCGATGCCTTCATGCGCAGAAAGGGCCTGGACTACTTCGAGAACTCGCGCCGTGCCGCCTATGCGCACCAGGCCTATGCCGAACGCAACCCGCTGGGCTGGAAGGGCTACGGCAGCAGCATGTGGGGCCTGGCCGCCTGCAACGGCCCGGCCGACGTGGTGCGCAGCGTCAAGGGTGCACCGCGGCGCTTTCGCACCTACGCGGCGCGCGGCGTGGGGCTGGACGGCATCGTGGACGACGGCACGATCACGCCCACGGCCGTCGCCGCATCGCTGCCGTTCGCGCCCGAGATCGTGTTGCCGACGCTGGCCAGCATGGTGCGCCAGCACGGCCCGTACATCATGGGCTCGTACGGCTTCTTCGACGCCTTCAACCAGAGCGTGCCGGCCGATGTGACGCTCAGGCACGGCAGCATCAAGCCGGGGTTCGGCTGGGTGGACACCGACTACCTGGGCATCGACCAGGGGCCGATCGTGGCCATGTTCGAGAACCACCGCAGCGGCCTGGTCTGGGAACGCATGCGCAGTCACCCCGCGGTGCGGCTGGGGCTGGAGCGGGCCGGGTTCGAGGGCGGCTGGCTCAGCGAGGGCGACGCGGACGAGGTGTCGTGAGCGCAGCGCCGGGCCGCCCCAAGCAAGCTCGCTCCCGCTTGGCGGGACAGGCCGCAGGCCGAAGGGTGCACCAGTGACCAGCATGCGTCGGCGTGCGCTGTTGCAGGGTGTCGGCGCGTCGATCGCGTTAAGTGGTTGTATGGGCTCCTCCAGCGGGCAGCCCCTGCAGTTCTGGGCCATGGGCCGCGAGGCTGAGGTCGTCAAGGAGCTGCTGCCGGGCTTCGCGCAGCGCCATCCTGGCATCTCTGTGCAGGTCCAGCAGATCCCCTGGTCCTCCGCGCACGAGAAGCTGCTCACGGCCTACGTGGGCAACAGCCTGCCCGACGTGTTCCAGCTCGGCAACACCTGGATCGCGGAGATGGCCCAGCTCGGTGTGCTGGCGCCGGTCCAGGCGCGGGTGGACACGGAGGACTATTTTCCCGGCATCCTGGCCACCAACCGGGCCGCGCGCATCGCCTCGCGTGGGACCACCAGCGCACCGGCCCTGCTGGGGCTGCCCTGGTACGTGGACACGCGCTTGCTGTTCTACCGCCGCGACCTGCTGGCGCAGGCCGGTTTCACGCGGATGGCGCAGGACTGGGGCGACTGGTCGCAACTGCTCGAGGCGCTGAAGGCCAGGCTCGCGGGCCGCGGCCGGCCGGTGTTCCTGGCCGTCAACGAGTTCGAGCCGCTGTTGGCACTGGCGCTGCAACAGGACGAAAGCCTGCTGCGCGCGCAGGACACGCGCGGCAACTTCGCCAACCCCGGCTTCGGCCGTGCGCTGGACTTCTACAGCGCCTTCTTCCGCCGCGGCTGGGCCGACCTGCAGGGCAAGGAGCAGATCGGCAACCTGTGGACCGAATTCGGCCAAGGCCGCTTCGCATGCTTCGTCTCCGGGCCCTGGAGCATGGGCGAGCTCGGGCGCCGGCTGCCGCCGCAGCAGCAGGCCAGCTGGGGCTGTGCACCCCTGCCCGGGCCGCAGGGGCCGGGCGCCTCGATCGCCGGCGGTGCCAGCCTCGTGGTGCACAAGCACAGCCCGCGGCAGGACGCGGCCTGGCGCCTGGTCGAGTACATGGGCGAACCTGCAGTGCAGGCGCGCTTCCATGCGTTGACCGGCAACCTGCCGGCGCGCCGCAGCGCCTGGCCGCTGGCCGGGCTCGACACCGACGCACGCGCCCTGGCGTTCGCCGACCAGCTGCAGCGCGTCAAGCCGGCGCCGGCCGTGCTGGAGTGGGAGCGCATCGCCGTGGCGATGCAGCGCGCGGCCGAGCAGCTGGTGCGCGGCCAGGGCGCGCCGGCGCCGCTGCTGGCTGCGCTCGATGCAGAGGTCGATGGCATCCTGGCCAAGCGCCGCTGGCTGCTGCAAGGCCCCGAGGCGCGTGCATGACGCAGCGATGGGTCGCCTGGGTGTTCGCTGGCCCCGCGCTCGCGCTGATCGCCGTGTTCTTCCTGTTGCCCGTGCTCATGGCTTTCCTGCTCAGCCTCACGGACTTCGATCTCTACGCGCTGGCCGACCCGCGCCAGCTGCGCTTCGTGGGCCTGCAGAACTACCTGGCCCTGCTGCGCTCGGCGGAGTTCTGGAACGCGCTCGCCAACACGCTGTACTTCGTGCTGCTCGGCGTGCCGCTGTCGCTGGGGCTGTCGCTGGCGTGCGCGCTGCTGCTGCACGCGGCCGCGGCGCGCCTGCAGGGCTTCTTCCGCACGGCGGTGTTCGCGCCCGTGGTCGCGACCATGGTGGCCGTGGCCGTGATCTGGCGCTACCTGCTGCACACGCGCTACGGCTGGGTCAACCATCTGCTGGCGCAGGTCGGCATCGCGCCCGTGGACTGGCTCGGCGATCCGCGCTGGTCCATGCCGGCCATCGTGCTGTTCGCGGTCTGGAAGAACTTCGGCTACAACGCCGTGATCCTGCTGGCCGGGCTGCAGGCCATCCCGCGCGAGCTCTACGAGGCGGCGGCGGTGGACGGCGCCGGCGCCTGGCAGCGTTTTCGGCGCGTGACGCTGCCGCTGCTGGCGCCCGCGCTGGGCATGGTGGGCATCCTCACCGTCACAGGCTATTTCCAGCTGTTCGGCGAGCCCTATGTGATGACCCAGGGCGGGCCGGCGCGCAGCACCGTCAGCGTGCTCTACCTGATGTACGAGGAAGGCTTCAAGTGGTGGAACCTAGGCTCGGCCAGCGCCGTGGCCTTCCTGCTGTTCGTGCTCATGATGGCCTGCACGGGCACCCTGCTGGCGCTGCGCCGCTGGAGGCGCTGGTGAACGGTCGGACCACCCTGGGGCAGGGCATCGCCGTCCACGGCCTCTTGCTGCTAATCGCGCTGTTCGCGCTGAGCCCGCTGGTCTGGATGCTCAGCGTCTCGTTCATGGCCCCCGGCGAGGCCAGCACGGTGCCGCCGCCCTTGTTGCCGGCCGAGCCCACGCTGCAGAACTACCGTGCGCTGTTCGCGCTGCAGGGCCTGTGGCGCACCATCGCCAACAGCGTGCTGCTGGCCGGTGCCAGCACGCTGCTCTCGCTGGCCTTCAACAGCGCCGCGGGCTACGCCTTCGCCAAGCTCGCGTTCAAGGGCAAGGAACGCATCTTTCAGCTGCTCGTGAGCGCGCTGGTCATCCCGGGCCAGGTCGCCATGCTGCCGCTGTTCCTGCTGCTCAAGAACATGGGCCTGGTCAACACCTACCTGGGCGTGCTGGTTCCCGGCATGGCCAGCATCTTCGGCATCTTCCTGATCCGCCGCCAGGCCGAGACCATCCCCGACGAGCTGCTGGATGCCGCGCGCGTGGACGGCGCGGGCGAGTTCTACATCTTCCGGCGCATCGTGCTGCCCTTGCTGCGCCCCGCGCTCGCCACGCTGGCCGTGCTGACCTTTCTCGGCAGCTGGAACGACTTCATGTGGCCGCTGATCGTGCTGACCGGCGACCGCCTGCACACGCTGCCGCTGGCGCTGGCCTCGCTCTCGCGCGAGCACGTGCAGGACAGCGAACTCATGATGGCCGGCGCCGTCGTGACCGTTCTGCCCGTGCTGCTGCTGTTCCTGTGCACGCAGCGCTTCTACGTGAGCGGCATCCTGTCGGGCGGGGTCAAGTGATGCGGTGGCTGGCGCTGCTGCTCTGTGCCTGGCTGCTGCCCTGGCCGTCGCAGGCGCGCGTGCTCGCCGATTTCGCGGACCTGCAGGCCTGGCAGCTGGCGGCCACTGACCAGGTGCAGGCCGAACTCCTGCCCGCACCGGACGGCGGCAGCGCGGCCTGCGTGCGCTACGACTTCGGCCGCGTCGCGGGCTATGTGGCCTTGGGTCGCGCACTGCCGATGGCCTTCGACGGCAACTTCGCGCTCACGCTCGCGGTGCGCGGGCAGGGCGCCCTCTCTGCCCTCGAACTCAAACTCGTCGACGCGAGCGGCCTGAACGTCTGGTGGCACCGGCGCACGGACTTCGTGGCACCGGCGCAGTGGACGCCGCTTCCCACTCGGCGCCGGCACATCGCGTTCGCCTGGGGCCCTGCGGCGGACAAGACGCTGCGCCACACCGAGCGCGTCGAGCTGGTGCTGGTGGGCGCGCAGGGTGCGCGCGGTGCGCTGTGCTTCGACGCGCTGGCCATCACCCCGCTGCCGGAGCCGCCCGCACGGTGGCCCGAGCCCGTCTGGCAGACCGGCACCGATGCGCCGCAGGCCTTGCCCTGGCACGCCGGTGCGCCTGCAGCCGGCCGGCCGCTGGTGCTGCAGACCGACTTCGGCCGGCCGCGCGAGTTCAGCGGCCTGGTGCTGCACTGGGCGAGCGGCCAGCACGCCAGCCGCTACCGCGTCGAGGGTTCGCTGGATGGGCGGGACTGGTGGCCGGTGCAGCGGGTGGCGGCCGGCCTGGGCGGCGCCGAGGTGCTCCACACCCCGGAGCAGGAAGCGCGGCAGCTGCGTCTGGTGCTCGAGCAGGGGGCAGGCGAGCGCCTCGCGCTGCAACGCGTCGAGGTGCTGGCGGCCGGCGCCTTGGACTCGCCGAACGCCCTGGTCGACAAGCAGGCCGCGTTCTCTGCACGCGGACAGTTTCCGCGCGGGTTCAGCGGGGAGCAGGCCTACTGGACCGTGCTGGGCGTGCCTGGGGGGGGCCAGCAGGCGCTGATGTCCGAAGACGGCGCCGTGGAACCGATGAAGGCCGGTCCCTCGCTCGAACCTTTCGTCGAGGTCGACGGCCAGCTGCATGGCTGGGCCGATGTGCAGCTGGCGCAGGGCCTCGCGCGCGGCCATCTGCCGATCCCGCAGGTCACGTGGGTGCACCCGCGGTTCGGCCTCCAAACGACAGCCCTCGCCGACGAAGCCGGTGGCCTGCAGACGCAGGTGCGCTACCGGGTGCACAACCCCGCACGGCGGGCGCAGACCATGACGCTGTGGCTCGCGCTGCGCCCGTTCCAGGTCAATCCGCCGACGCAGTTCCTGAACGTGCCGGGCGGTGTCGCGCCGCTGCACCGCCTGGACTGGCACGACGGCGTGCTGGCGCGCGATGGCCAGCCGGTGCTCATGACCACCACCCGGCCCACGCGGCTGCTGTTCGGCCAGGGCGGCGCGGGCGGCCTACGGGCACTGCGCGAGCCGGCCGATGCCGATGGCGCCGTGCATTGGGAGGACCCGCAAGGGTTCGCCGCGGTGGCGCTGCAGTACGCGCTGCAGCTGCCGCCCGGCGCCAGCCGCGACATCGTGGTCGTGCTGCCGCAGGCCGGGCCGGCCCGGTTGCCGCGGGGCGTGGCGCCGGCCGCATGGTTCGAGACGGCGCGCCAGCGCAGCGCCGCCCAATGGACCGCGCGGCTGAACCGCACCGGCCTGCGGATCGAAGGCGACACGCAGGGCCTGGCCGACACGGTGCGTGCGGCCCAGGCCCACATCCTGATCAACCTGCAGGGCGCGGCGATCCGGCCTGGCACGCGCGCGTATGCGCGCTCCTGGATCCGCGACGGCGCGATGACCGGTGCCGCGCTGGCCAGCCTGGGCCATGCCGAGGTGGTGCGGGCCTACGCCGACTGGTTCACGCCGCAGCTCTTCGCCAACGGCAAGGTGCCCTGCTGCATCGATGCGCGCGGCGCCGATCCGGTGCCCGAGAACGACAGCATGGGCGCCTACCTGCACCTGCTGGCCACCACCTGGCGGCACACCGGCGACCTGGACTGGCTGCGCCGGCAGTGGCCGGCCGCCAGCAAGGTGCTCCGCTACATGGACGGCCTGCGGGCCGAGGAGGGCACGCAGAAGAACGGCACGCCCGAGCGCAGCCTCTACCTCGGCCTGCTGCCACCCTCCATCAGCCACGAAGGCTATTCCGACCAGGCCGCCTATGCGTACTGGGACAACTTCTGGGGCCTCTTGGGCTATGCCGATGGCGTGGCCATGGCGCAGGCGCTGGGCGACACGGCGGCCGCGGCGCACTGGCAGGCGCAGCTGGCCGATTTCCAGCGCGACGTGCTGGCGTCCATCGCCCAGGCGCAGCACCGGTACGGCATGGCCGCGATCCCGGGCGCGGCCGACCGCGGCGACTTCGACGCGACCTCCACCACCGTGGCCCTGGCACCGGCCGGCCTGCAGGGTGTGCTGCCGCCGGCTGCGCTGCAGGCCACCTTCGCGCAGTACTGGCGCAACTTCACGGAGCGCCGCGACGGTCCCCCCACCTGGGATGCCTACACCCCGTATGAATGGCGCACCGTCGGCACGTTGCTGCGCCTGGGCGAGCGCGCGCGTGCGCTGGCCGCAGCCGACTACTTCCTGCGCGACCGCCGTCCGCTGGGCTGGCGGCAGTGGGCCGAGGTCGTCGGCCGCGACCCGCGCGCGCCGCGCTTCGTCGGCGACATGCCGCATGGCTGGGTGGCGTCGGACTTCCTGCGCGCCGCGCTGGACCTGTTCGCCTACCAGGCGCCCGAGCGCGCGGCCTGGGTGCTCGGCGCGGGCGTGGCGCCGGCCTGGCTGCAGGGCCAGGGCCTCGCACTGCGCGCGCTGCACACGCCGCTCGGGCCACTGAGCTACCGCGCCCGCCGCGCAGGCGCGACCACCACCGTGGACATCGCAGGCGGCATGCAGCCGCCTGCCGGCGGGCTGGTCATCGCGCTGCCCGACGGCGCGGCACCTGGGCGCGCCAGCATCGACGGCCGGCCGTTGGCCTGCCTGCCGGCCGCCGGCCTCGTGGTGCACCGCTTGCCGGCCCGCGTGCGCTACACGGCCGCTGCCGGCGGGCGCAGCCTGCCGCCCTGCCCATCCCTCCACCGTCTGCCCCTTTCGTCCCCATGAGCGCTTCCTCCGAGCTTGTGCTGAACAGCCCCGGCGGCCTGTCGGCGACCTTCCATGCCAACGGCACGCTGCACCGCCTGGACTTCGGCGACACCACCCTCCAGCTCTTCGCCGGCCATGCGCTCGAAGCGGCAACCACGGCCCTGTGGCTGCGCCGCCGCCAGGACGGCGCGGTGCTGGACAGCCTGAACCTGCTGTCGCCGGACAGCGGTGCGCAGTGGCGCCTGCATGCCGGGGCGTGGCAGGCGCGTGGGAACTGGGGTGCTCTGCGCTACGCGGTGCGGCTCCAACTGCATGCCAGCGCGCCGGTCTGGTCCTGGCAGGTCGACCTGCACAACGCGGGCGACAGTGCGCAGACGGTGGACCTCGTGCTGCTGCAGGACGTCGCGCTGGCGCCCTATGGCGCCGTCCGCATCAACGAGTACTACGTCAGCCAGTACCTGGACCATGTGCCGCTGGACCATCCCTGGCGTGGCACGGTGCTGGCGACACGGCAGAACCTGGCGGGCGCGGGCCAGCGCCATCCCTGGCTGCTGCTGGGTTCGCTGCGGCGTGCGGTCGGCTACGCGACGGACGCCCTGCAGTCCATCGGCCTGGGCTGGCGCAGCGGCGCCTCCCCTGTGGTCGCCACGGCCGATTTGCCCAACCAGCGTCTGCAGCACGAGCACGCCATGCTGGCGCTGCAGGACGCGCCCTGCGTGCTGCCCGCGCAGGCCGGTGCGCGGCTGGGCTTCTTCGCCGGCGTGCAGGCCGACCACCCCCAGGCCACCGGCGCGGCCGACCTGGCCCAGGCCGATGCCTGGGCGGCGCTGGCGGCGGCTGCGCCGGCACCGGCCGAGCCGGGCCCGCCCTGGCGCGCGGCCGCGCCCAGCCTGTTCACGCGGGCCGCCGACCTGGCGACGCACGCGCTGTCCGAGTCGGAGCTGGCCCAGCGGTTTGCACTGCCGTGGCGCCAGGTGGAGCGCGACGCCGAAGGGCGGCTGCTGTCCTTCTTCGCGGCCTTCGGCACCCATGTGGCGCTGCCGCGCAAGGAAAGCCAGACACTGCGCCCGCATGGCCAGATCTTGCGCACGGGCGCGCACCTGGTGCCCGACGAGCGCAGCCTGACCAGCACCTGCTGGATGGGCGGGGTGTTCCATTCCATGGTGACCCAGGGCCATGTGAGCAGCAACCGGCTGCTGTCCACCGTGCGCAGCTACCTGGGTCTGCACCGCGGCAGCGGGCAGCGGGTGCTGGTGGAGATCGGCGGGCAATGGCGGCTGCTGGGGCTGCCCTCGGCCTTCGCCATGTCCGCCGGGCAGTGCGCGTGGATCTATGCCCATGCGCAGGGCGTGCTGACGGTCCGCGCCAGCGCCGCGACCGAGGACCATGCGCTGTCGCTCGCGCTGCAGGTGGACGCCGGGCCCGCGGTGCGCTTCCTCGTCACGCACCACCTGGCGCTGCAGGGCGACGACGGGCTCGCGCCGGGCATGCCCGCGTGGCGGCGCGGCGCGGACGGCGCGGTGACCGTGGCGCCCGCGCCCGGCAGCGCCGCGCAGCGGCAGTACCCGGGCGGCAGCTTCGCATTGCAGCCGGACGCAGGCAGCGCGGCGCTGCTGGAGCATGTGGGTGCGGACGAGCTGCTGTACCTGGACGGGCGATCGCGCGACCAGCCCTTTTTGTGCCTGCGGACGCTGCCGTGCGCCGTCTTCGGCCTGACGCTGCGCTCCGAGCTGCTCGGCCCGCTGGCCGCGCCCGATGCCGCCTTGCCCCGCCTGCCTGCGCTGCGCCTGCCTGAGCTGGAACTGCCGCCGGGCACGGCCCGACCCAGACTGTCGGCGCTGGCCGAGTGGCTGCCCTGGCTGCAGGACAACGCGCTCGTGCACTACCTCGCGCCGCGCGGACTGGAGCAGTACACCGGCGGCGGCTGGGGCACGCGCGACGTGAGCCAGGGCCCGGTGGAACTGCTGCTGGCGCACGGCTGCCTGCCGCCGCTGCGCGACCTCCTGCTGCGCGTGTTCGCCGAGCAGCAGCCCGATGGCGACTGGCCGCAGTGGTTCATGTTCTTCGCGCGCGACCGCCACGTGCGCGCCGGCGACTCGCACGGCGACATCGTGTTCTGGCCGCTCGTGGCGCTGGGGCAGTACCTGCAGGCCGCGGGCGACGGTGGCGTGCTCGACGAGCGGCTGCCGTTCTTCCACCCCGAGGGCCCCGCGCAAGCCGAGCAGGCCACGGTCTGGCAGCACGTGCAGCGTGCGCTGGGCGTCATCGCGCAGCGGCGCATCCCGGCCACCCGGCTGGCCGCCTACGGCCATGGCGACTGGAACGATGCGCTGCAGCCGGCCGACCCGGCGCTGCGCGAGCGGCTGTGCAGTGCCTGGACCGTGACGCTGCACTACCAGATGCTGCGCACGCTGGGGCAGGGGCTGCAGGCCCTGGGCCGCACGGACCAGGCCGATGCGCTGGCCGTACAGGCCCAGGCGGTGCTGCAAGACTTCCAGCAGCAGCTCATGCCCGATGGCGTGCTGGCAGGCTACGCCCTGTTCGAGGCCGCCGGCGCGCCGCGCTACCTGCTGCATCCATGCGACGCGCTGACGGGCGCCCATTACAGCCTGCTGCCCATGGTCCACGCCGTCATCAACGAGATGCTGGACCCGGACCAGGCGGCTCAGCACCTGGCTTTGGTCCGCACGCACCTGCTGGGCCCCGATGGCGCCCGCCTGTTCGACCGCCCGCTGGCCTACCGCGGCGGCCCGCAGACCCTGTTCCAGCGGGCCGAGAGCGCCAGCTTCTTCGGCCGCGAGATCGGCCTCATGTACACCCACGCCCACCTGCGCTACGCCGAGGCGCTCGCGCAGCATGGCGACGCCGAGGCCTTCTTCGAGGCCCTGTGCCAGGCCAACCCGATCGGCATGCAGACTTGGCTGCCGCAGGCGCGGCTGCGCCAGGCCAACTGCTACTACTCGAGTTCCGATGCAGCGTTCAATGACCGCTACGAGGCCGCGGCGCGTTACGACCGATTGCTTGCCGGCGAAGTGGCCGTGCAGGGCGGCTGGCGCGTGTACTCCAGCGGCGCAGGCATCGCGCTGAGCCTGGTCGTGCGCCAGCTGCTGGGCCTGCGCGGCAGCCACGACGCCGTCCACTTCGACCCGGTGATGCCGCGGGGCCTGGACGGCCTGGTCGCCCAGGCTTGCCTGCGCGGCACCGCTGTGCAGGTGCGTTACCGCGTCGGACCACGCGGCTGCGGCGTGCAGCAGCTGGCGTTGAACGGGCGGCCGCTGGCATTCACGCGGCTCGCCAACCGCTACCGCCCGGGCCCGGCCAGTGTGGCGCTGACCGACTGGATGGACGCACTCGCGCAGGCTGGGGGCGGCGCCACGCTGGAGATCGTGCTGGGCTAATCCCCGCGGATGCCGCGCGCCTTGATGATGGCCCCGAAGCGTTTGGAGTCCTCTTCCGCGCGCTGGTGGAACTGCTCGGGCGTCAGCGGCAATGCCTCGCCACCGAGCGCCAGCATGCGTTCGCGCAGCGGCGCCGTCTGCAGGATGCGGTTGATCTCGCGGTTCAGCCGCGCGATCACCTCGGCCGGCGTGCCGGCCGGCGCGTAGAAGCCGAACACCGTGTCTGCGTCGAAGCCCTTGAGCCCGGCCTCGTCCAGCGTGGGCACCTCGGGGAAGGCCGGCGAGCGCTTGGGGCTGCCCACCGCCAGCAGGCGCAGCTTGCCGGCGCGCACCTGGTTCAGGCCGATGCCGGGATCGAAGAAGTAGTCGATCTGGCCGGCCAGCAGGTCCTGCAGTGCGGGCGCGGCGCCCCGGTAGGGCACGTGCACGGAGAACACGTTGGCCTGCGCCTTCATCATCTCGCCGGCCAGGTGCGGCGAGCTGCCGTTGCCGGGCGAGCCGTAGGAGAGCTTGCCTGGGTTGGCCTTCAGGTAGGCGATGAATTCGGCGATGTTCCTGGGCGGCAGGTCGGGCCGCACGAGCAGGTAGACCAGCACGCGCGCGGCCGAGGCCACGGGCACGATGTCGCGCACCGGGTCGAACGGCATGCGGGCATAGATGTGCGGATTCACCGAGACCATGCCGCCCGAGCTCATGAGCAGGGTGTAGCCGTCCGGCGCGGCCTTGGCCACGGCCTCGCCGCCGATGTTGCCGTTGGCGCCGCCGCGGTTCTCCACGACCACGGGCTGGCCCAGGGCTTCGGACAGCGGGGTGCCGACCGCCCGCGCGATCTGGTCGGCCGCACCGCCGGGCGGGAAGTTCACGACCACGCGGATCGGCTTGGCGGGCCAGGCCTGGGCATGGGCGCGAATGACAGAGAACGCGGCCAGGCTGGCCAGGGCGGTTCGGCGGGGAATGGTCATGCTTGTCTCCTTTTTTGTGGTGTGGTTCAGTCCACGTCGATTTCCAGCAGCGTCGGCGTGGTCGCGGCCAGCGCCTGCGGCAGCAGGCGTTCCAGCGCTTGGCCATCGGCCGCGCGCAGCCCCTGGCAGCCATGGCCGTGGGCCAGCGCCACGAAGTCCAGGTCGGGCAGGGCGGTGCCGGGCAGCTCGGCGCCGGCCGCGAAGCCGAAGGCCGGCGCGAACATGTTGAGCGCCGCGTAGCTGCGGTTCTTGAGGATCAGCACCGTGAGCGGCAGCCGCAGCTGGGCCGCGCTCCACAGCGCCTGGATCGCGTACATGGCCGAGCCGTCGCCGACCAGCGCGATCACGCGCTGGCCGGGCCGGCCCAGCGCTACGCCCACGGCGGCCGGCAGGCTGTAGCCCAGGCCGCCGCTGCACATGGTGTAGAAGCTGGCGGCCGCGCGCATGGGCAGCTGCTGCTGCATGGTCGGGCGCGCGCTGGGCGCTTCCTCGACCACCACGGCGTCCGCCGGCCGCAACTGGTCGAGCCGGTGCAGCACCCAGGCGGTGGACGGGCGTTGGCCCGCCGCGGGGGCCGGCGGCACCGGGGCCGGCTGGCGGGCGGGCGGCGGCTCGCGGTGGGCCGTGGCGCTTGCCGGCCGGGCCAGCAGGTCCTCGAGCGCGAGCCGGATGTTGCCGACCACCGCCAGGCCCACGGGTGCCCAGGCCGCGACCTGCGGGTCGTCGACGATCTGCGCCAGGCTGGCGCCCGCCGGCAGGTGCGGGCCGGCCCCCTCCACGTGGTAGGTGAAGGCCGGCGCGCCGAGCGCGAGCACGAAGTCGTGCCCGGCCAGCTTGGCGACGATCTGCTCGCGCATGGCCGGCAGGAAGCCGGCGAACAGCGGGTGGTCTTCCGGAAAGCCGGCGCGGCCCGACATGGGCGCGATCCACACGCGCGCCTGGTGGCGCTCGGCCAGCGCCACGGTGGCGTCCCAGGCGCCGGCGCGGTCGGTGGCGGCCCCGACCACCAGGGCCGGCCGGCGGCTGGCCTCCAGCAACTGGCCGATCCGTTCGAGCAGGGCCGGGTCGGGCCGCGCCACCTGGCTCACCGTGCGCGCCAGCACCGGCTCGGTCGGCCGCGCCCAGTCGTCGGCCGGAATCGACACCAGCACCGGGCCCTTGGGCTCCTGCATGGCGATGTAGTAGGCGCGCGCGATGGCCAGCGGCACGTCCTCGGCCCGGGCGGGCTCCACGCTCCACTTGACATAGGGCTTGGGCAGCTCGGTCGCCTGGGCCGAGAACAGGAAGGGCTCGAACGGCAGGATGGAGCGCGCCTGTTGGCCGGCCGTGATGACCATGGGCGTGCGGTTCTTGTGCGCCGTGAAGATGTTGCCCATGGCGTGGCCGACGCCGGCGGCCGAGTGCAGGTTGACGAAGGCCGCATTGCCCGTGGCCTGGGCGTAGCCGTCGGCCATGCCCACGACCACGGATTCCTGCAGGCCCAGGACGTAGCGGAAGTCGTCCGGGAAGTCGAGGAACAGCGGTAGCTCGGTCGAGCCGGGGTTGCCGAAGATGGTGTCGATGCCGAAGCTGCGCAGCAGCGCGAGCACGGCTTCGCGGACGGTGGGTTGGTCGGACATGGAAGCAGCCGCAAGAGATCGAAGCCTGCGATCTTCGGTCTGCCAGCTCATGCCATCAATAAAATGATTCGGATAAGAACCATGCATCCGATGCATATCAACGCACTTGACCTCAACCTGCTGCGCCTGTTCGACGCGATCGGCCGCACGCGCAACGTGAGCCGCGCGGCCGAGCTGCTGGACATCACCCAGCCCGCGGCGAGCCAGGGTCTGGCGCGGCTGCGCACGCTGCTGCACGACCCGCTGTTCGTGCGCGCGGGCGCCGGCGTGCGGCCCACGCCCAAGGCCGAGGCGCTGGGCAGCGCGGTGCGCGAGGCGCTGGCCATCCTGGAGCAGGCGCTGCACGCGCAGGCCAGCTTCGATCCGGCCAGCGCGCGCCAGGTGTTCCGCCTGCACCTGTCCGACATCGGCGAGGCGCGCTTCCTGCCCGAACTCATGGCCGCGCTGCTGCGCGCCGCGCCGGGCGTGCGCGTGGAGACCATGCCGCTGCCCGCGGCCGAGATCGCGCCCGCGCTGGACGACGGCCGCATCGACCTGGCCTTCGGCTTCCTGCCCCAGGTGCAGGGCACGGAGCAGGTGGCCTTGCTGCGCGACCGCTACGTCGTGCTGCTGCGCGAAGGCCATCCGTCGCTGCGCACGCGCCGCAAGGTTGGCGATGGACTGGCCTGGCTGCGCGGGCTGGAGCTGGTGGCCGTGCGCACGCACTCGGACACCTTGCGCATCCTCGAACTGCTGCAGCTGCAGGACCGGCTGCGCCTGACCACGCACCACTTCCTCGTGCTGCCGGCCATCGTGCGCGCAACCGATCTGGCGGTGGTGATGCCGCGCAACATCGCGCTGGGCTTCGCGGAGCAGGGCGGCTACGCCCTCGTGGAGCCGGCGCTGCCGCTGGCGGAGTTCACGGTGTCGCTGCACTGGAGCCGGCGCCATGCGAACGAACCGGCGCGGGCATGGCTGCGGGAGTTCGTCGTACAGCTCTTCGGCTACGCCCGGGCTGCACCCACCCATCGGGTTTCCCCGGTCCGTTGAGGGGGGCGTCCGCCGGTCCGGGCCATGGCGGGCGCCCTTAACATCGCGCCCACGCTCGGTTTTGGTGCACGACCGGCGGGGAAGGGCCGCTGCAAGGTGGCATCGACCTTGCTGGTGTGACCGAAACACATCCAAGACCCGCCCAGAGGTGCTTCCGCTGCCCATGACCATTCCCCGCTTGGCGCTCGCCAACATCACCAAGGCCTACCCGGCCGTTGTGGCCAACAGCGATGTCTCGCTGACCGTGATGCCCGGCGAGACCCACGCCGTGCTCGGCGAGAACGGCGCCGGCAAGTCCACGCTCATGAAGATCATCTACGGCTCGGTCAAACCCGACCAGGGCACGGTGACCTTCGACGGCCGCGAGGTGCACATCCGCAACCCGCAGGAGGCGCGCGCGCTGGGCATCAGCATGGTGTTCCAGCACTTCAGCCTGTTCGACACGCTGACCGTGGCCGAGAACGTCTGGCTGGGGCTGGACAAGCACCTGAAGCTGGCCGAGGTCACGCAGCGCATCACGGCCAAGGCCGGCGAGTACGGCCTGGACATCGATCCCAGCCGGCCCGTGCACACGCTGTCGGTCGGCGAGATGCAGCGCGTGGAGATCATCCGCGCGCTGCTGACCGACCCCAAGCTCTTGATCCTGGACGAGCCCACCTCGGTGCTGACGCCGCAGGCGGTCGAGAAGCTGTTCGTGGTGCTCAAGAAGCTTGCGGCCGAAGGCTGCAGCATCCTGTACATCAGCCACAAGCTGCACGAGATCCGCGAACTCTGCACGGCCTGCACGGTGTTGCGCGGCGGCAAGGTCACGGGCGTGTGCAACCCGCGCGAGGAGAGCAATGCCTCGCTGAGCCGGCTCATGATCGGCGCGGAGCCGCCGGCGCTGCAGCACCGCGAGAGCCAGGCCGGCGCCACCGTGCTGCAGGTGCAGGGCCTCACGCTCGCGCGCGAAGACCAGTTCGGCGTGGACCTGGAAGGCATCGCCCTGGACGTGCGCGCGGGCGAAGTGGTCGGCATCGCGGGCGTCTCGGGCAACGGGCAAAAGGAACTGCTCTATGCGCTGTCGGGCGAGGACTGCCGCGCCGAGCCGGCCATGGTGCGCATCTTCGGCCAGGACGCGGCCCGCCTGCGCCCGGGCCGCCGGCGCGCACTGGGCCTGCATTTCGTGCCGGAGGAACGCCTGGGCCGCGGCGCGGTGCCCACGCTGAGCCTGGCGCACAACCTGCTGCTCACACGCAACGACGCCGTGGCCAGGAGCGGCTGGATCCGCGTGCGCCGGCTCACCGAACAGGCACGCGAGACGATCGCGCGCTACAAGGTCAAGGCGGGCGGGCCGCAGTCTGCCGCCAAGTCGCTGTCGGGCGGCAATCTGCAGAAGTTCATCGTCGGGCGCGAGATCGACGCCAATCCAAAGCTCCTGATCGTCTCGCAGCCGACCTGGGGCGTGGATGTGGGCGCGGCCGCGCAGATCCGCGGCGCCATCCTCGCGCTGCGCGACGCGGGCTGCGCCGTGCTCGTGGTCAGCGAGGAGCTGGACGAGCTGTTCGAGATCAGCGACCGGCTCTACGTGATCGCCAAGGGCCGTCTCTCCCCGTCCGTGGCGCGCGCGCAGGCGACCGTGCCGCAGATCGGCGAGTGGATGTCCGGCCTGTGGACCGGTTCCGCGGTGGGGGAGGCGCAGCATGCTCAAGCTTGAAGCCCGCCCCGAACCCTCGAAGTTCTGGAGCTTCGGTTCGCCATTGCTGGCGCTCGCGATCACGGTGGGGATCGGCACGCTGCTGTTCATCGCGCTGGGCAAGGACCCGCTGCGCGGCCTCGGCGTGTTCTTCTGGGAGCCGCTGCGCAACGCCTACGCGCTGGGCGAACTCATGGTCAAGGCCACGCCGCTGCTCATCATCGCGCTGGGGCTGGCGGTGTGCTTTCGCTCCAACGTCTGGAACATCGGTGCCGAGGGGCAGTTCGTGATCGGCGCCATCTGTGCAGGTTGTGTCGCCTTGACGGCCGGCAAGGGCAGCTCGGGGTGGATCGTCGTGCCGATTCTCTTGGCCGGCATCCTGGGCGGCATGCTCTGGGCCGGCATCGTGGCGCTGCTGCGCGACCGCTTCAACGCGAGCGAGATCCTCGTGAGCCTGATGCTGGTCTACGTGGCGATCCAGTTCCTGGGCTACCTCGTGCAGGGGCCGCTCAAGGATCCGATGGGCTACAACTTCCCGCAGAGCAAGACCTTCGAGGCCGTCACGCAGATCCCGCGTCTCATGAAGGGCTCGCGCGTGAGCATCGGCCTGGTGATCGCGCTGCTCGGCGCGGGCGCGCTGTGGATCTTCCTGTTCCGCACGCGGGCCGGCTTCGCGCAGCAGGTCGGTGGCCTCGCGCCGGCGGCGGCGCGCTACGCGGGCTTCTCGTCGCGGCGCGCGCTGTGGATCGCGCTCTTGACCTCCGGCGGCGCGGCGGGCCTGGCCGGTGCGCTCGAGGTGGCCGGCCCGATCGGCCAGCTCACGCCCTACGTGCCGGCGGGCTACGGCTTCGCCGCCATCATCGTGGCCTTCGTCGGCCGCCTGCATCCCGTCGGCATGGTGTTCTCGGCCATCCTCATGAGCATGTTCTACATCGGCGGCGAACTCGCGCAATCGCGCCTGGGCCTGCCCAAGTCGCTGACGGGCGTGTTCCAGGGCCTCTTGCTGTTCACGCTGCTGGCCTGCGACACGCTGATCGCCTACCGCGTGCGCATCACGGGTCTGCGGAGGGCCGCGTGATGGACGCGTACGCACTCTTGCTGGCCGCCACGCTCAACGCGGGCACCGTGCTCGCGCTCGCGGCGCTGGGCCTGCTCATCAACGAGAAGGCCGGGATCATCAACCTGGGCGCCGAGGGCATGATGCTCTGCGCCGCCATCGCCGGCTTCGCGGCCGCCGTGCACAGCGGCAGCACCTGGGTGGGCTTTGCGGCCGGCATGGCGGCCGGCGCGGCCATGGCGGCAGCCTTCGGCGTGCTCGTGATCTGGTTCAACACCAACCAGTACGCCACGGGCCTGGCGCTGAGCCTGTTCGGCAGCGGCTTCTCGGCCTTCGTGGGCGTGGGCTACGTGCAGGAGAAGCTGCCGCCCTCGCCGCAGTACGCGATTCCCGTGCTGGCCGACATCCCGTGGTTCGGGCCGGCGCTGTTCCGCCACCATCCCATGGTCTACATCGCCGTGCTGTTCACGTTCGCGCTGATCTGGTTCCTGATGCGCACGCGCGCGGGGCTGGTGCTGCGCTCGGTCGGCGAGTCGCCCGAGTCTTCCCACGCACTGGGCTACCCGGTGCGGCGCATCCGCTTCCTCGCCGTGCTGGCGGGCGGCGCGCTGTGCGGGCTGGCGGGCAGCTATTTGTCGGTGGTCTACACGCCGCTGTGGGTCGAGGGCATGGTGGCCGGCAACGGCTGGATCGCGCTGGCGCTGACGACGTTTGCCACCTGGCGGCCCGCGCGCGTGCTGCTGGGTGCCTACCTGTTCGGCGGCGTGGGCCAGCTGGGCTTCTTCCTGCAGAGCCAGGGCGTGCAGGTGCCCAGCCAGTTCCTGTCGATGCTGCAGTACCTCGCGCCCGTGGTGGTGCTGGCCATCATCTCGCGCAACCCCGCATGGATCCGGGCCAACATGCCCAACTCCATCGGGAAGCCCTTCTACCCCGGCTCATAATCGGGCCGCTTTTTTCGTTGACACCTCCGGAGAATCCATGACCGACCAGAAGAAACGTTCGATGCTGCGCGTGGCCGCGCTGAGCGCGATGGCCGCCGCCGCGCTGGCCGCCTGCGGCAAGAAGGAAGAGCCGGCGCCCGCCCCGGCACCGGCCGCCGCCGCACCGGCGCCCGCGCCCAAGGCCGAGCCGCTCAAGATCGCGTTCGCCTACGTCGGCCCGGTGGGAGACGGCGGCTGGACCTTCGCGCACGACAACGCGCGCAAGGCGCTGGAGAAGGAGTACGGCGACAAGATCGTCACGAGCTTCGTCGAGAAGGTGCCCGAGTCGGCCGACGCCGAGCGCGTGTTCCGCGACCTCGTGGGCCAGGGCAACAAGCTGATCTTCGGCACCACCTTCGGCTACATGGAACCCATGCTCAAGGTCGCGCCCGACGCCACCGACGTGAAGTTCGAGCACGCCACGGGCTACAAGACCGCGCCCAACCTGCGCACCTACGACAGCCGCACCTACGAGGGCGCGTACATGGCCGGCGTGATCGCAGGCGCCATGACCAAGAGCAACACGCTGGGCGTGGTGGCCTCGATCCCGATCCCGGAAGTGGTCCGCAACATCAACAGCTTCACGCTGGGCGCGCAGTCGGTGAACCCCAAGATCACGACCAAGGTGGTCTGGGTCAACGAGTGGTTCAATCCGCCGAAGGAGACCGAGGCCGCCACCGCGCTGATCAACGGCGGCGCCGACGTGCTGATGCAGAACACCGACTCGGCCGCCGTGCTCAAGACCGCGCAGGACAAGGGCAAGCGCGCCTTCGGCTGGGATTCGGACATGACGGCCTACGGCCCGCAGGCCCACCTGGGCTCGGCCATCATCAACTGGGCACCGTACTACATCAAGGCCACCAAGGACGCGCTGGAAGGCACCTGGTCCACGGGTTCCGTGTGGTGGGGCGTGAAGGAAGGCGCGATCGACATGGTCTCCATCGCCGCGGACGTGCCGGCCGAGACCAAGGCCAAGATCGACGAGATCAAGAAGGGCCTGAAGGACGGCACGTTCTCGATCTGGAAGGGCCCGATCGCCGACAACACGGGCAAGGAAGTCGTGGCCGCCGGCGCCGTGGCCGACGACCAATTCCTGTCGGGCATCAAGTTCTACGTCAAGGGCGTGGAAGGCAAGGTGCCGGGCGACAAGTAAGCTTGGCGCCTGTGGTATGAAAAGGGCTGCCGCGCGCAGCCCTTTGTTGTTTTGGAAAGCCTACGATGAACCTCAAACCCATCCCCGCCGACCGCCTGCCCGAACTGCTGCGCGGCATGCCCAAGGCCGAGCTGCACATGCACATCGAAGGCTCGCTGGAGCCCGAGCTGATCTTCGCGCTGGCGCAGCGCAACGGCGTGTCCATTCCCTACGCGAGCGTCGAAGACCTGCGCCGCGCCTACGCCTTCACCAACCTGCAGAGCTTCCTGGACATCTACTACGCGGGGGCCTCGGTGCTGCTGAAAGAGCAGGACTTCTACGACATGGCCTGGGCCTACCTGCAGCGCGCGGCCGCCGAGAACGTGCTCCGTACCGAGATGTTCTTCGATCCGCAGACGCACACGGCGCGTGGCGTGGCCATGGAGACGGTGGTCAACGGCCTGCACCGCGCCTGTGTCGATGCGCAGGCGCAGCTGGGCGTGAGCGCCGCGCTGATCCTGTGCTTCCTGCGCCACCTGAGCGAGGAGGAGGCCTTCGCCACGCTGGAGCAGGCGCTGCCCCACCGCGACAAATTCATCGGGATCGGCCTGGACTCCAGCGAGGTCGGCCACCCGCCCGAGAAGTTCGCGCGCGTGTTCGCGCGCTGCCGCGAGCTGGGCTTCCACCTCGTCGCGCATGCGGGCGAGGAGGGGCCGCCGGCCTATGTCTGGACTGCGCTGGATGTGCTGAAGGTCGAACGCGTCGACCACGGTGTGCAAAGCAGCAAGGACGCGGCGCTGATGCGCCGCCTGGCGGCCGACCGCATCCCGCTGACCGTGTGCCCGCTGTCCAACCTCAAGCTCTGCGTGTTCCCGGACCTTGCGCAGCACAACCTGGGCGCGCTGCTCGATGCCGGCCTGGTCGCCACCGTGAACTCCGACGACCCGGCCTACTTCGGCGGCTACCTGAACGAGAACTTCGTGCAGACCTTCGCAGCCACGGGCCTCACGGCCCAACAGGCCTTCCAGCTGGCGGACAACAGCTTCGTGGCGAGCTTTGCCTCCGCCGCGCAAAAGCAGGCCTGGCGCGAGCGGCTGCAGGCCCATTTCGCCGGGTTCTGAGCGCCCGGTGGACCTGCTGATCGATCCCCAGTCCATCGCCCCGCACCTGCCTGCCGCCACCTATGCCCGTGGCCTGCAGGTCTACCTGAACCAGGGCGTACTTGAACACCAGCTGCGCGCCGAGAGCGCGCAGCACTGGCAGGTGGACGGCACGGTGCGTGGCAGCGAGCGTGAGCCCTACGACACCAGCCTGGTGATGGAGCTGGGCGATGGCGGCCGGGTGGCGCGCTTCGCCGCCAGTTGCTCCTGCCCGGTTGGCCACAACTGCAAGCACGCGGTGGCGCTGGCGCTGAAGGCCGCCTACGCCGCCGGCGCGGTGCGGCGCCCGGCCACGCCCGATGCCCGGCCGGCGGCCACGGCGCCGGCGCCCGTCGCTGCCGCCGCCCGTGCGCAGGCGGACATGCGCGCCTGGCTGGACCTGTTCGACGACGCGCCGGCCGATGCGCAAGCGCGCACGCCGGCCGTCAACGCCGACGTGCCGCTGTACCTGCTGTCGGTCGCGGAGCCGTCCGCGCGCGGCCCGCGCGGGCCGGCGCGGCTGCAACTGGCCTGGCAGGTGTCGCGCGCGCTCAAGCGGGGCGGCTGGTCCAAGCCCAAGGTGCCCGGCTACGACGCCTTGTTGCGCATCCCCGTGCTGGCCACCGCCGAGCCCAACGACGACCGCGAATGCGTGCGGCTGATCCAGTCGCTGGGCACGCAGCGCTACACCTATGGCGTCACGCACACCGGCACCGTCGACGGCACCGTCGGCAGCCTGGCCGTGCAGGCCGCGGCGCGCACCGGCCGGCTGTTTGCGGTGCTGGAGTCGGGCGCCATGGCCGAGACGCCGCTGCGCTGGGGCCCGCCGCGCCGGCTGCTGTGGCAGTGGCACGAGAGCCGGCAGCCGCGCGAGGCTGAGAGCCTGTGGGAGCTGCGCGCCGGCGTGGCGGAGCAGGGGGCCGACCCGGATGCGCCCGGCGCCCGCCCCGCCCCGCGCACCGGCGTGTACGGCGCCCAGGTGCCGCTCTACCTGGACCTGGAGCACCGCTGCTGCGGCCCGGTGGAATGCCCCGGGCTGGACGCGGCCCAGCTGCGCCTGCTGCTGGCCGCACCACCGCTGCCGCAATCGGCCTTCGGCGACGACCAGAGCCGCCTGCTCGAACGCCTGGCCGGCCTGCCGCTGCCGCCCGTGGTCGCGCCGCCCGAACGCTGGCCCCAGGTGCCGCCCGTACCCTGCCTGCGGCTGTCGCGCGTGCCGCCCGCCGAGCGGGCCCAGCGCGGCCTGCTGCGCGCCACGCTGGACTTCGACTACGCCGGCCTGCGCGGCCAGTGGTTCGTGCCGCAGGCCCAGGTGCTGGTGGCGTACGACGGCCGGCGCGTGCTGCTGACCCGCGATGTGGCGGCCGAACGCGCGGCCGAGCTGCGCCTGCGCGCGCTGGGCCTGGTGGGCGACGCCGTGGCGCGCTTTCACCTGCCCGCGGCCAGCATGACCTGGCTGGACTGGGCCATGGACGACTGGGCGCCGCTGCGCGCGGCCGGCTTCGACGTGCAGTCCGACGCCGATCTGGCCGGTTTCGTGCAGCAGGCCGATGCCCTGCTGGTGCAGGTCACGTCGCCGACGGCCGAGCACGACGACGCCGCGTTGGAGGACGCCCTGCGCGCCGGCACCGACGTGGCCTGGTTCGAGCTGTCGCTGGGCATCGCCATCGACGGCGCCCGCCACAACGTGCTGCCCTGGCTGCCGGCCCTGCTGCGGCAGGTGCGCCACACGCCCGAAGGACCGCTGCTGCCGCCATGGCTGTGGCGCGAGCAAGCCGACGGCCGCTGGTTGCGCCTGCCGTCCGAGCCGCTGCAGCCCTGGCTGCAGGCCCTGATCGACCTGGTGGGCGAGCGCCCCGAGCGCGACCTGGAGGCCGAGGCCCTGCGTCTGTCGCGGCTGGAGGCGCTGCGCATGGGCGTGCTGCTGGGCGAAGGCGCGGTCTGGGACGGCGCCGAGGGCTTGCGCCAGCTGCTGCGCGAACTCGTCAGCGGCGCGCCGCCGGCCATTGAGCCGCCAGCGGGCCTGCGCGCGCAGCTGCGGCCCTACCAGCAGCAAGGCCTGAACTGGTTGCAATTCCTGCGCCGCGCCGGCCTGTCCGGCATCCTGGCCGACGACATGGGCCTGGGCAAGACGCTGCAGACCCTGGCCCATCTGCTGCGCGAGCATGAGGACGGCCGGGCGGACCGGCCCAGCCTGGTGCTGGCGCCCGTGAGCGTGCTGGGCAACTGGCGCCGCGAGGCCGAGCGCTTCGCGCCCGCGCTACGCACGCGCGTGTGGCACGGCGCCGACCGCCACAAGGCCGACTTCAGCGGCTGCGACCTCGTGGTGGCGCCGTATTCTCTGCTGCAGCGCGACCGCGAACGCTGGCTGGGCCAGCGCTGGCATCTGGTGGTGCTGGACGAGGCGCAACACATCAAGAACGCCAGCACCCAGGCGGCGCAGGTGGCGGCTTCGCTGCAGGCGCGCCAGCGCCTGTGTCTCTCCGGCACGCCCATGGAGAACCACCTGGGCGAACTCTGGAGCCTGTTCCACTTCCTGATGCCGGGCTTCCTCGGCAGCCAGGCGCGCTTTCGCGAGCTGTTCCGCCAGCCGATCGAGAAGCATGCGGACACGCAGCGGCTGGCCTTGCTGCGCCGGCGCATCACGCCGTTCATGCTGCACCGGACCAAGGCGGCGGTGGCCACCGAACTGCCCGCGCGCGTCGAGAGCATCTCGCCCGTGACGCTGGATGGCGCGCAGGCCGACCTGTACGAGACGATCCGGCTGGCCACGGAAAAATCGGTGCGTGCCGCGCTGGCGGACAAAGGCCTGGCCCGTTCGCAGATCCAGGTGCTGGACGCGCTGCTCAAGCTGCGCCAGGTCTGTTGCGATCCGCGGCTCGTCAAGGCCGCGCCTGGCGTCACCAAAGCGGCGGGCTCGGCCAAGCTCGAGCTGCTCATGGAGATGCTGCCCGAGCTGCTGGAAGAGGGCCGGCGCGTGCTGCTGTTCTCGCAGTTCACGGGCATGCTGGCCTTGATCGAGGCCGCGCTGCGCGAGCGCAAGATCCCGTTCGCCACGCTGACCGGCCAGACCCAGCAGCGCGACGCGGTGATCGAGCGCTTCACCAGCGGCGCCGTGCCGCTGTTCCTGATCAGCCTGAAGGCCGGCGGCACGGGGTTGAACCTGCCCCAGGCCGACACCGTCATCCACTACGACCCCTGGTGGAACCCGGCCGTGGAGGAGCAGGCCACGGCGCGCGCGCACCGCATCGGCCAGCAGCGTCAGGTGATGGTCTACAAGCTCGTGGCCGAGGGCACGATCGAGGAGCGCATCCTGGACCTGCAGGCGCGCAAGGCGGCGCTGGCGCAGGGCCTGCTGCACGGCGCGGCGACGCGCGAGGCGCCGCTGTTCAGCGAGGACGACGTGGCAGAGCTGCTGCGGCCGATCGGTTGACGGCAGCACGCCGGCCGGGCCTTTGGTGGACAATGGCGCCCCCGAGTTCGTCCCCTGGTGGACATCCCATGAAGAGCGTCACTTCTAAAATACGCAGCAGCGGCTTTGGCCGCGCTTTCATTTCTGCCGCCCGCTGCACGGCACAACCCTCTCCCTCCGCGCTGTCGCGCAGGCACCTGCTGGCCACCGTGGCCACTGCATGCCTGCCGGGTCTGGCCATGGCCGGTGATCCGCTCAAGATCGGCTTCGTCTATGTGGCTCCGCTCACCGATGCCGGCTGGGTGCGCCAGCACGAGGAGGGCCGCAAGGCCGTGCAGGCCGCACTCGGCAATCAGGTGCAGACCCGCTACGTGGAGAACGTGGCCGAGGGGCCGGACGCCGAGCGCGTGATCCGCGAACTGGCCCTACAGGGCTGCGGCCTGATCTTCACGCCCAGCTTCGGCTACATGGAGCCCACGCTGCGCGTGGCGCGCGACTTCCCCGAGGTGCGCTTCGAGTCCATCACGGGCCTGAAGACGGCGCCCAACGTGGCCACGGCCAATGCGCGCCACTACGAGGGGCGCTACCTCGCCGGCGTGGCGGCCGGGCGCATGAGCAAGACCGGCACGGCGGGCTATGTAGCCGGCTTTCCGATCCCCGAGGTGCTGCAGGGCATCAATGCCTTCACGCTGGGCATGCGCTCGGTGGCGCCGCAGGCGGCCGTCAAACTGGTCTGGCTGCAGGCCTGGTTCGATCCGCCGCGCGAGCGCGACGCCGCCATGACGCTCATGAACCAGGACGCCGACGTGATGGTCTTTCACACCGGCTCGGCCGCCGTGATGGCCGCCGCGCAGGAGCGCGGCCGGCTGGCCATCGCCTACCACTCCGACATGCGCAAGACCGCACCCGACGCCCAATTGCTGGCCGTGCGCCACGAGTGGGGCGACTACTACACGCAGCGTGCGCGCGCGGTGCTGGACGGCAGCTGGAAGAGCGGCAACGTCTGGGGCGGAGTGCGCGAGGGCATGGTTCGCGTGGGCGACTTCGGCCCGCGCGTGCCCAAGGCCGTGCAGGACGAGGTGCAGGCGCGCCAGCAGGACATCGCGGCCGGGCGGCTGCATCCCTTCCATGCGGGCAAGGCCTTGCGCGACAACACGGGGCGCGTGGTGCTGGAGGCCGGCCGCACGCTGGCCGACCCGCAGATCCTTGCGATGGACTGGTTGGCCGAGGGCGTGGCGGGCGGCCTGCCGCGCTGAACCCGGTGGGGGGGCCGCCCCCTACAATCGCCGCCCGTTTTCGAAAGAGCCTTCACCCATGACGATCAAGAGCGACAAGTGGATCCGCCGCATGGCCGAGCAGCACGGCATGATCGAGCCGTTCGAGCCCGGCCAGATCCGCGAGCGCGAAGGCCACAAGATCATCAGCTACGGCACCAGCAGCTACGGCTACGACATCCGCTGCGCGCCGGAATTCAAGGTCTTCACCAACATCCACAGCACGGTGGTGGACCCCAAGCACTTCGACGAGAAGAGCTTCGTGGACTTCCACGGCGACAGCTGCATCATCCCGCCCAACAGCTTCGCGCTGGCGCGCACGGTGGAGTACTTCCGCATCCCGCGCAACGTGCTGACCATCTGCCTCGGAAAGAGCACCTACGCGCGCTGCGGCATCATCGTCAACGTGACGCCGTTCGAGCCCGAGTGGGAAGGCTATGTGACGCTGGAGTTCTCCAACACCACGCCGCTGCCGGCCAAGATCTACGCGGGCGAGGGCTGCGCCCAGGTGCTGTTCTTCGAGAGCGACGAGGTCTGCGAGACCAGCTACAAGGACCGCGGCGGCAAGTACCAGGGCCAGGTCGGCGTGACCCTGCCCAAGACCTGATCCTTCAGGCAGGCGGCGCTGCGTCGAGCGCGGCCAGCGCCGCTGCCAGGTCCTGGCGCGCACGGGCGCGCGTTTCCTCGGTCAGCCGGCCCGGGTCCAGCGTCAGCTGCAGGCCGGCATAGTTCTGGTGGATGCCGGCGCGCTGCTCGGGCTCGTCGGGATGGATGCCCTGCAGCGCGAAGCAGCGCACGTCGCGCGAGACGCCCTTGGCCGCGAGCGGCTCGCGCTCTTCGGCCTGGAACTCGTCCTTGACCAGTGCATAGGTCTCGTAGGACATGACCACGCCGTCGGGGATGCCGTTCTGCTCCAGCCGCGCGGCGATGTTGACCTCGCTGCCGATCACCGTGTAGTCCATGCGCTGCTCGCTGCCGAAGTTGCCCACGTGGCAGAAACCGGTGTTGATGCCGATGCGCACCTGGAAGGGCTGGCGGTAGCCCTTGTCGCGCCAGACGGCCTGCAGCTCGCGCATGCGGCGCTGCATGGCCACGGCCATGCGTACGCACTGGCGCGCGTCTTCCTCCACGCCGCGCGTTTCCGGGTCGCCGAAGAAGATCACGATGGCGTCGCCGATGAACTTGTCGATGGTCGCGCCATGGTCCAGCGCGATCTTGGACATCTCCGAGAAGTAGTTGTTGAGGAAGTAGGTCAGGTCCTCGGGCTGCATGCGCTCGGCATTGCGCGTGAAGTCCTTGATGTCGGAGAAGAAGATCGTGAGCTTCTTGCGCACGGCCGAAATCGAGACGTCCTTGGCGCCCTCGAAGATCGACTTGTAGATCTGCGGCGACAGGTAGCGCGAGAGCTTTTCCGACAAGGAGCGCAGCATGCGCGTGCGTGTCGACAGCGCGATGTGGTTGTGCACACGGGCCAGCAGGATGGGAGGGCTGAGCGGCTTGGTGATGTAGTCGACCGCCCCGAGCTCGAAGCCCTTTTCCTCCGAGTGCTCGTCCGTCATGGCGGTCAGGAAGATCACCGGGATGTGCGAGAGCGCCGGGTCGGCCTTGAGCCGGCGGCAGACTTCGTAGCCATCGATCTCCGGCATCATGATGTCCAGCAGGATCAGGTCGGGCGGCGCGTTGGCGGCCGTGGCCAGGGCCTTGGCACCGTGGTTCACGACCTTCACGCGGCAGCTGTCGCGCAGCAGCGCTGCCATCAGGGTGAGGTTGTCCGCGGTGTCGTCGACCACGAGGACAGTGGGTTTGTCGGCCGGGGTGAGGTCCATCGGCAGGCTTCCTTCGGTGTGCAGCGGCGCCCCGCGCCGGGCGGAGTCGGGTCCGCGAGCCATCGTACATGCGGAAACATTGGTGTCGGGGCGGGCCGGCCCGGTTGGCGGACGAGCGGTACCATCACGCCACCACAAGGCAGGAGAGACCCCATGCGCTGGGAAGGAAATCGAGAATCCGAGAACGTCGAAGACCGGCGCGGGCAGGGCGGCGGCGGTGGCGGCGGCCCCGTGTTCGGTGGCCGCAGCATCGGCATCGGCACCATCGTGATCGCGCTGGTGGGGGGCTGGGTTCTGGGGGTGAACCCGCTGACGCTGTTGGGCATGCTCAGCGGCGGTGGGCCCGTGGCGATCGAGCAGCCGCAAGGGCCGGCGCAGCGCCCGCCGGCGGACGACCAGATGGCCAAGTTCGTCTCCACCGTGCTGGCCGACACCGAGGACGTCTGGCGCAAGCAGTTCGCCGAGGCCGGCGGCCAGTACCGCGACCCCACGCTGGTGCTGTTCCGTGGCGCCACGCGCACGGCCTGCGGCCAGGGCCAGGCCGCCATGGGACCGTTCTACTGCCCGGCCGACCAGAAGGTCTACATCGACCTGGGCTTCTACGAGACGCTGAAGAACCGCCTCGGCGCGCCTGGCGAGTTCGCCCAGGCCTATGTGATCGCCCACGAGGTCGGCCACCATGTGCAGAACCTGTTGGGCATCACGGCCAAGATGGAGCAGATGCGCCAGCGCATGAGCGAGGTCCAGTACAACGGCATGAGCGTGCGGCTGGAGCTGCAGGCCGACTGCTTCGCCGGCGTGTGGGCGAACAAGGCGCAGGACGCGCGCCAGATCCTGGAGAACGGCGACATCGAGTCGGCCATGAACGCGGCCGCCAAGATCGGCGACGACGCGCTGCAGCGCGGCAGCGGCGGCGCCGTGGTGCCCGAGAGCTTCACGCACGGCAGCAGCGCCCAGCGCCAGCGCTGGTTCGCCACGGGCCTGAAGACCGGCAGCGTGAAAGCCTGCGACACCTTCTCGGCCAGCGCACTCTGAGCGCCGCGCTATAATCGTCGGGCTTTGCCTTGCGGCGAAGCGCACGTTGGCCGTCAGTTCCGTCGGCCAACGCAAGTGAAACCGCCGGAACCTGTCCTTGTGCCGTCCATGGCCCAAGGGATCTCGGGTATCTCATCCGGCACATCCTGGAAATTCCATGATTGCAGCATCCGTCAAGGCCGAGGTCGTCAAGGCCAACGCCCGCGCCGCCAACGACACTGGCAGCCCCGAAGTTCAAGTTGCGCTGCTGACCGCACGCATCAACGAACTGACCCCCCACTTCAAGACCCACGCCAAGGACCACCACGGTCGCCGTGGCCTGCTGCGCATGGTGAGCCGCCGCCGCAAGCTGCTGGACTACCTGAACGCCAAGGACCACGACCGCTACGCGGCCCTGATCGCCAAGCTGGGTCTGCGCAAGTAATCCGCCGAGCCTCCTCGGTTCGAAAAGGCGCCTGAGTTGGTTCGCTGGCTCAGGCGCTTTGCACTTCAAAACCCGACAGATGCCGCGCGCAAGGTACGCGCTGTGTCATTCCACAAGCGGCCCGTGCCGCGGGGTTCTTGTGGAATGGCATCGTTCCTTCGCTGGCCCTGTCTCCACCATTTCCGGAGAACCACATGACGATGTTCAATAAAGTCACCAAGACCTTCCAGTGGGGCCAGCACCAGGTCCGCATGGAAACCGGCGAAGTCGCGCGCCAGTCCACCGGCGCCGTGCTGCTGGACATGGACGGCACCGTGGTGCTGGCCACGGTGGTCGGCAAGACCACCGGCAAGCCCGGCCAGGACTTCTTCCCGCTGACCGTCGACTACCTCGAGAAGGGCTATGCCGCCGGCAAGATCCCGGGCAGCTTCTTCAAGCGCGAAGGCCGCCCGAGCGAATACGAAACGCTGACCAGCCGCCTGATCGACCGCCCGATCCGCCCGCTGTTCCCCGAAGGCTTCTTCAACGAAGTGCACGTGGTCATCCACACGCTGTCGCTGAACCCCGAGGTCGATGCCGACATCGCCGCCATGATCGCCGTCAGCGCCGCGCTGTCGGTCAGCGGCATCCCGTTCGCCGGCCCGATCGGCGCGGCCCGCGTGGGCTACGTCAACGGCCAGTACGTGCTGAACCCGGGCCAGACCGCCCGCAAGGATTCCAGCCTGGACCTCGTCGTGGCCGGCACCGAAGCCGCCGTGCTGATGGTCGAGTCCGAGGCGCTGCAACTGTCCGAAGAGGTCATGCTGGGCGCCGTGGTGTTCGGCCACGAGCAGGGCAAGATCGCCATCGAAGCCATCCATGAGCTGGTGCGCGACGCCGGCAAGCCGGTGTGGAACTGGCAGGCGCCCGCCCGCGACGAGGACCTGATCGCCAAGGTCACGGCCGCCGCCGAAGACAAGCTGCGCGCCGCCTACCAGCTGCGCAACAAGCAGGCCCGCACCGAAGCCACGCGCGCCGCCTACGCCGACGTGCTGGCCGCGCTGAAGGCCGACGGCGTCGAGTTCGACAGCGTCAAGGTCGAAGGCCTGCTGTTCGACATCGAAGCGCGCATCGTGCGCGGCCAGATCCTGGCCGGCGAGCCGCGCATCGACGGCCGCGACACGCGCACCGTGCGCCCCATCGAGATCCGCAACAGCGTGCTGCCGCGCACCCACGGATCGGCGCTGTTCACGCGCGGCGAGACCCAGGCCCTGGTGGTGACCACGCTGGGCACCGAGCGCGACGCGCAGCGCATCGATGCACTGTCGGGTGACTACGAAGACCGCTTCATGCTGCACTACAACATGCCTCCGTTCGCCACCGGCGAAACCGGTCGCGTGGGCAGCCCCAAGCGCCGCGAGATCGGCCACGGCCGCCTGGCCAAGCGCGCCCTCGTGGCCGTGCTGCCGAGCAAGGAAGACTTCCCCTACACCGTGCGCGTGGTCAGCGAGATCACGGAATCCAACGGCTCCTCCTCCATGGCGTCGGTCTGCGGCGGCTGCCTGTCCATGATGGACGCCGGCGTGCCGCTGAAGGCGCACGTGGCCGGCATCGCCATGGGCCTAATCAAGGACGGCAACCGCTTCGCGGTGCTGACCGACATCCTGGGCGACGAGGACCACCTGGGCGACATGGACTTCAAGGTGGCCGGCACGACCAACGGTGTGACGGCGCTGCAGATGGACATCAAGATCCAGGGCATCACCAAGGAAATCATGCAGGTCGCTCTGGCGCAGGCCAAGGAAGCCCGCATGCACATCCTGGCCAAGATGCAGGAAGCCATGGGCGCTGCCAAGACCGAGGTGTCCAGCTTCGCGCCGCGCTTGTTCACGATGAAGATCAACCCCGAGAAGATCCGCGACGTGATCGGCAAGGGCGGCTCCGTCATCCGGGCGCTGACCGAAGAGACCGGCACGCAGATCGACATCGGCGAAGACGGCACCATCACCATCGCTTCCGCCGACCCGGCCAAGGCCGAGGAAGCCAAGCGCCGCATCGAGCAGATCACCGCGGAAGTGGAGATCGGCAAGGTCTACGAAGGCCCGGTCACCAAGATCCTGGACTTCGGCGCGCTGATCAACCTGCTGCCCGGCAAGGACGGCCTGCTGCACATCAGCCAGATCGCGCACGAGCGCGTCGAGAAGGTCACGGACTACCTGAGCGAAGGCCAGGTCGTGAAGGTCAAGGTGCTCGAGACCGACGAGAAGGGCCGCATCAAGCTGTCCATGAAGGCGCTGCTGGACCGTTCCGCACCGCCGGCCCCGGCCCCGGCGCCGGCTGCCGCGCCGGTCGAGGCGGCTCCCGGCCTGCCCGAGTAATTCTGCGTTGCGACGGGCCGCATCCCCCGCGGGATGCGGCGCACCGCACCGGCTGGAGCGACGCCTGGCCGGTGCCTTGTACTTTCGAGGACCCGCAATGAAAGCCATCGAGATCACGAGCTATGGCGCCCCCGAGGTGCTGCAGAGTGCCGAGCGCCCGGACCCGGTGCCCGGCGCCGGGGAGGTGCTGCTGCGCGTGCGCGCGAGCGGCGTGAACCGGCCCGACGTGCTGCAGCGCACCGGCAACTACCCGGTGCCGCCGGGTGCGTCCGACATCCCCGGCCTGGAAGTGGCGGGCGTCATCGAGTCCGGCGATGCCGAGGCGCTGCGTGCCGCAGGGCTCAACATCGGCGACCGCGTCTGCGCGCTGGTGGCCGGTGGCGGCTACGCCGAGCTGTGCGTGGCGCCGATCGCGCAATGCCTGCCCGTGCCGAACGGCCTCACGGACGAGGAGGGCGCCAGCCTGCCCGAGACCTTCTTCACGGTCTGGAGCAATGTGTTCGACCGCGGCCGGCTGCAGCCGGGCGAGACCCTGCTCGTGCAGGGCGGCACCAGCGGCATCGGCGTGACGGCGATCCAGCTGGGCAAGGCGCTGGGCGCGCGCGTGATCGCCACGGCCGGCAGCGACGAGAAGTGCGCGGCCTGCCTGGCACTCGGCGCGGACCATGCGATCAACTACAAGACCGCCGACTTCGCCGAGGAAGCCCGCAAGCTGACCGATGGCAAGGGCGTGGACGTGATCCTGGACATGGTCGCCGGCGCCTACGTGGCCCGCGAGATCAACTGCCTGGCCGAGGACGGCCGGCTGGTCATCATCGCGGTGCAGGGCGGCACCAAGGCCGAAGTCAACGCCGGGCTCGTGCTGCGCCGCCGCCTGACGGTGACGGGCTCCACGCTGCGGCCGCGGCCGGTGGCGTTCAAGGGGGCCATCGCGCAGTCGCTGCGCCGCCACGTGTGGCCGCTGATCGAGGCCGGCCAGGTCAAGCCCGTGATCCACAGCCGCTTTGCGGCGGCGGACGCCGCCAAGGCCCATGCGCTGATGGAGTCCAACCAGCACATCGGCAAGATCGTCCTGACCTGGTGAGTGAAATGAGCAAGAAGAAACTGATTGCAGGCAACTGGAAGATGAACGCCAGCCTGGCGGGCAGCGAGGCGCTGGTGCGCGGTGTGCTCGAAGGCCTGGCCGCGGCGCCCGCCGCGTGCGACGTGGCCGTGTGCGTGCCCGCGCCCTACCTCGCGGCCGTGCAGGGCTGGCTGGCGGGCCAAAGCGCCGTGCAGGCCGGCGCGCAGGACGTGTCGCAGCACGCCAGCGGCGCCTACACGGGCGAGGTCAGCGCCGACATGCTGCGCGAGTTCGGCGTGCGCTATGCCATCGTCGGCCACTCCGAACGCCGCCAGTACCACGGCGAGTCCGACGAGGTCGTCGCGGCCAAGACGCAGCGCGCGCTGGCCGCGGGCATCACGCCCATCGTCTGCGTGGGCGAGACGCTCGCCGAGCGCGAGGCCGGCCACACCGAAGAGGTGGTGCGCCGCCAGCTGGCTGCCGTCGTGCATGTCAACGGCCATTGCATCACCGAGATCGTCGTGGCGTACGAGCCCGTCTGGGCCATCGGCACCGGCAAGACCGCCACGCCCGAGCAGGCCCAGCAGGTGCATGCCGTGCTGCGCGCGCAACTGGCCGCGGCCAGCAGCCACGCCGACCGTATCCCGCTGCTGTACGGCGGCAGCATGAATGCGTCGAACGCGGCCAGCCTGCTGGCCCAACCCGACATCGACGGCGGCCTGATCGGCGGCGCGTCGCTCAAGGTCCCGGATTTCCTGGCCATCGTGGCCGCTGCCCGCTAAAGGGCCCACAAGAGGTGTTGCAGAGATGAATGTGTTGTTGAACCTGGTCCTGGCCGTGCAGATCCTGTCTGCGCTCGGAATGATCGGGCTGATCCTGATCCAGCATGGCAAAGGGGCGGACATGGGCGCCGCCTTCGGCAGCGGCAGTGCCGGCAGCCTGTTCGGCGCGAGCGGCAGTGCCAACTTCCTGTCGCGCACCACGGCGGTGCTGGCCGTGGTGTTCTTCGTGGCGACGCTGGCGCTGGCCTACTTCGGCAACCGCCAGCCCACCAGCTCGGGCAGCGTTCTCGAACGCGCGGTGCAAGAGGCGCCGACGCCGGCATCGCAGATTCCGGGTTCGGGTGTTTCGGCGCCCGCAGCGCCTGCCGTTCCGGCCTCGGGCGCGGGCCAGATCCCGACGCAATGAACCCACGCTGGTGCGTCGTCCGGCGCACCAGCGAAATTTCCCTGGCGCCGGCCCGGGAACCCCCCAGTTTCAGGGTAAACTCGAATGCTGTCTGGAAAGCCAAACAACTAGCTCGACAAGAGCCAAGTTCCTCATGCCATCCAGGCACGACAAAACCGCCGTCGTGGTGAAATTGGTAGACACGCTATCTTGAGGGGGTAGTGGCGAAAGCTGTGCGAGTTCGAGTCTCGCCGACGGCACCAACAAAGTCGGCATGCAACCCAGCAGGGCTTGCATGCCGACGCAGCGGTGAAGAAGTCCCCAGATGAACCTCGGCCAATACCTCCCAGTCCTTTTGTTCATCCTGGTGGGTATAGCGGTCGGCATCGCACCGCAGTTGCTGGGCTACCTGCTCGGCCCCAACCGGCCCGACGCGGCCAAGAATTCCCCTTACGAGTGCGGCTTCGAAGCGTTCGAGAACGCGCGCATGAAGTTCGATGTGCGCTACTACCTCGTCGCCATCCTGTTCATCCTCTTCGACCTGGAAATCGCGTTCCTGTTCCCCTGGGCCGTGGCGCTGAAGGACGTTGGCGTGGTGGGCTTCTGGGCCGTCGTCATGTTCCTGGCCATCCTGGTCGTCGGGTTCGTCTACGAATGGAAGAAGGGTGCCCTGGACTGGGAATGATCCCGCCCGGCCCACTGGAGATTTGCTATGGCCATTGAAGGCGTTTTCAAGGAAGGCTTCGTCACGACCTCGTACGACGCGGTGGTGAACTGGGCCAAGACCGGCTCGCTGTGGCCCATGACCTTCGGTCTGGCCTGCTGCGCGGTCGAGATGATGCATGCGGCCGCTGCGCGCTACGACATCGGCCGCTTCGGCGCCGAGGTGTTCCGCGCCAGCCCGCGCCAGTCCGACCTCATGATCGTGGCCGGCACGCTGTGCAACAAGATGGCGCCGGCGCTGCGCAAGGTCTACGACCAGATGGCCGAGCCGCGCTGGGTGCTGTCCATGGGCTCGTGCGCCAACGGCGGCGGCTACTACCACTACAGCTATTCCGTGGTGCGCGGCTGCGACCGCATCGTGCCGGTCGACGTCTACGTGCCGGGCTGCCCGCCCACGGCCGAAGCGCTGATCTACGGGATCATCCAGCTGCAGCAGAAGATCCGCCGCACCCAAACCATTGCCCGCGTCTGATCCATGACCGTCTTTGCTGTTGATCCCCAAGTCCTGAAGGACACGGTCGCCACGACGCTGGGCGACAAGGCGCAAAGCCTCAAGCTCGAGCGCGGCGAGGTCACCGTGACCGTCAAGGTGGCCGACTACCTCGAGGCCATGCAGACCCTGCGCGACGCGCCCGGCTGCAAGTTCGAGCAGCTCGTCGACCTGTGCGGCGTCGATTACTCGGCGTACCGTGACAGCGTCTGGGAAGGCCCGCGCTTCTGCGTGGTCTCGCACCTGCTGTCCGTGAACCTGAACCAGCGCCTGCGCGTGAAGGTCTTCTGCGCAGATGACGACCTGCCCATGCTGCCGTCCCTCATGCACGTCTGGGCCTCGGCCAACTGGTTCGAGCGCGAGGCCTTCGACCTGTACGGCATCCTGTTCGAAGGCCACATCGACCTGCGCCGCATCCTGACCGACTACGGTTTCATCGGCCATCCGTTCCGCAAGGACTTCCCGTTGTCGGGCCATGTGGAAATGCGCTATGACGAAGAGCTGCGCCGCGTGGTCTACCAACCGGTGACCATCGAGCCGCGCGAGATCACGCCCCGCGTGATCCGCGAAGACAACTACGGCGGCCTGCACTGAAGTCGCGAGGCCGACCCGCGGACACCCCATGGCAGAAATCAAGAACTACACCCTGAACTTCGGCCCGCAGCACCCGGCCGCGCACGGCGTGCTGCGGCTGGTGATGGAGCTCGACGGCGAGGTCGTGCAGCGCTGCGACCCGCACATCGGGCTGCTGCACCGTGCCACCGAAAAGCTGGCCGAACACAAGACCTTCATCCAGTCGCTGCCCTACATGGACCGGCTGGACTACGTCTCGATGATGTGCAACGAGCACGCCTACTGCCTGGCCATCGAGAAGCTGCTGGGCATCGCCGTGCCGATCCGTGCGCAGTACATCCGCGTGATGTTCTCCGAGATCACGCGCATGCTGAACCACCTCATGTGGCTCGGCTCGCACGGCAACGACTGCGGCAGCTCCACCATCCTGATCTACGCATTCCGCGAGCGCGAAGACCTGTTCGACATGTACGAGGCCGTCTCCGGCGCGCGCATGCACGCGGCCTACTTCCGTCCGGGCGGCGTCTACCGCGATCTGCCGGACACCATGCCGCAGTACACGGTCAGCAAGATCAAGAACGCCAAGGCGCTGGCGCGCATGAACGAGAACCGTCAGGGGTCCTTGCTGGACTTCATCGACGACTTCACCAAGCGCTTCACGACCTACCTGGGCGAGTACCACACGCTGTTGACCGACAACCGCATCTGGAAGCAGCGCACCGTGGGCATCGGCGTCATGGATGCCGACCGCGCGCTGAACCTGGGCCTCACGGGCCCGATGCTGCGCGGTTCCGGCATCGCCTGGGACCTGCGCAAGAAGCAGCCCTACGACGTCTACGACCGTGTCGACTTCGACATCCCGGTCGGCAAGACCGGCGACAGCTACGACCGCTACCTCGTTCGCATGGAAGAGCTGGCCCAGTCCAACCGCATCATCAAGCAGTGCGTGGACTGGCTGCGCGCCAACCCCGGCCCCGTGATCACCGACAACCACAAGGTGGCCGCGCCCTCGCGCGAGGGCATGAAGGCCAACATGGAAGAGCTGATCCACCACTTCAAGCTCTTCACCGAAGGTTTCCACGTGCCCGAAGGCGAGGCCTACGCCGCCGTCGAGCATCCCAAGGGCGAATTCGGCATCTACCTCGTCAGCGACGGTGCCAACAAGCCCTACCGCCTGAAGATCCGTCCGCCCGGCTTCGTGCACCTGGCTGCGCTCGACGAGATGTCGCGCGGCCACATGCTGGCCGATGCCGTCGCGATCATCGGCACCTTGGACATCGTGTTCGGAGAGATCGACCGATGAGCGCAGCAGCTCCCCATTCCGCATCCGCCACGCCAGCGCCTGCCTTGTCGCAGGAGACGCTGGACCGCTTCGCGCGCGAGATCGCGAAGTACCCCTACGAAGGCCGCGCTTCGGCCGTGATGGCCTGCCTGTCGATCGCACAGCAGCAGCACGGCCACGTCTACCCCGAGCACGAGAAGATCATCGGCGAGCTGCTGGGCATGCCGACCATCGCCGTGCACGAGGTCACGACCTTCTACAACATGTACAACCAGCAGCCGGTCGGCAAGTTCAAGCTGAACGTCTGCACCAACCTGCCGTGCCAGCTGCGCGACGGCTACAAGGCGCTGCACCACCTGGAGCAAAAGCTCGGCATCGCGATGGGCGAGACCACGGCCGATGGCCTGTTCACGCTGCAGCAGAGCGAATGTCTGGGCGCCTGCGCCGACTCCCCGGTGATGCTGGTCAACGACCGCACCATGTGCAGCTTCATGAGCACGGATAAGCTCGACCAGCTCGTCGACGGGTTGCGTGCGGCCGCGGCACAGGAGGGCAAGGCATGAACGCGGATCAAGTTCTGGCGCAGTTCGCCGCCACCGGCGTGCAGACCTGCTTCCATGGACGCCACATCAACCCGCAGATCTATGCCGATCTGAACGGCAGCAATTGGCGCCTGAAGGACTACGAGTCGCGCGGCGGCTACCAGGCCTTGAAGAAGATCCTGGCCGCGGACGGCGGCGAGGGCCTCACGCAGGACCAGGTCATCGCGACCGTCAAGGAATCGGCCCTGCGCGGCCGCGGCGGCGCGGGTTTCCCGAGCGGCCTGAAGTGGAGCTTCATGCCGCGCCAGTTCCCGGGCCAGAAGTACCTGGTCTGCAACTCGGACGAGGGCGAGCCCGGTACCTGCAAGGACCGCGACATCATGATGTACAACCCGCACATCGTGATCGAGGGCATGATCATCGCGGCCTACGCGATGGGCATCACGGTCGGCTACAACTACATCCACGGCGAGATCTTCCAGGTCTACGAGCGCTTCGAAGAGGCGCTGGAAGAAGCGCGCGCGGCCGGCTACCTGGGCGACAACATCCTGGGCAGCAAGCACAGCTTCCAGCTGCACGCCTCGCACGGCTTCGGCGCCTACATCTGCGGCGAAGAAACTGCGCTGCTGGAATCGCTGGAAGGCAAGAAGGGCCAGCCGCGCTTCAAGCCGCCGTTCCCGGCCAGCTTCGGCCTGTACGGCAAGCCGACCACGATCAACAACACCGAGACCTTCGCGGCCGTGCCCTGGATCATCCGCAACGGCGGCCAGGCCTACCTCGAGTGCGGCAAGCCGAACAACGGTGGCACCAAGATCTTCTCGGTTTCGGGCGACGTGGAACTGCCCGGCAACTACGAGATCCCGCTCGGCACGCCGTTCACCAAGCTGCTCGAGCTGGCCGGCGGCGTGCGCGGCGCGGACAAGGGCCGCACTCTCAAGGCCGTGATCCCGGGCGGCTCGTCCTCGCCGGTGCTGCCGGCCGCGATCATGAACGAGTGCACGATGGACTACGACTCCATCGCCAAGGCCGGCTCCATGCTGGGCTCGGGCGCACTGATCGTGATGGACGACACGCGCTGCATGGTGGAGTCGCTCAAGCGCCTGTCGTACTTCTACATGCACGAGTCCTGCGGCCAGTGCACGCCCTGCCGCGAAGGCACGGGCTGGCTCTGGCGCCTGGTGGACAAGGTGCACCGTGGGGCAGGGCAGTCCAGCGACATGGATCTGCTGAACTCCATCGCCGACAACATCCAGGGCCGCACCATCTGTGCATTGGGCGATGCCGCCGCGATGCCTGT
Organism: Pseudorhodoferax aquiterrae; assembly: GCF_014652235.1. Lineage (GTDB taxonomy): Bacteria > Pseudomonadota > Gammaproteobacteria > Burkholderiales > Burkholderiaceae_C > Pseudorhodoferax > Pseudorhodoferax aquiterrae. The sequence goes on along the minus strand of NZ_BMYK01000002.1, from coordinate 496,752 downwards.
GCGCGCCATGATCAAGCACTTCCGCCACGAGTTCGAGGCCATGTGCAAGAAACCCGCGACGGCGCAGGCCTGAACGAGAAGCACCCGATATGGTTGAAATCCAAGTCGACGGCAAGAAGGTCGAGATCGCCGAAGGCAGCATGGTCATGCATGCGGCCGACAAGGCCGGGACCTACATCCCGCATTTCTGCTACCACAAGAAGCTGTCCATCGCGGCCAACTGCCGCATGTGCCTGGTGGACGTGGAGAAGGCGCCCAAGCCCATGCCGGCCTGCGCCACCCCGGTCACGCAGGGCATGGTCGTCCACACCAAGAGCGACAAGGCGCTGAAGGCGCAGAAGTCGGTCATGGAGTTCCTGCTCATCAACCACCCGCTGGATTGCCCGATCTGCGACCAGGGCGGCGAATGCCAGCTGCAGGACCTGGCCGTGGGCTACGGCGGTTCGTCCTCGCGCTACGCCGAGGAAAAGCGCGTGGTGTTCCACAAGGACGTGGGCCCGCTGATCTCCATGGAGGAGATGAGCCGCTGCATCCACTGCACGCGCTGTGTGCGCTTCGGCCAGGAAGTGGCCGGCATCATGGAACTGGGCATGATCCACCGGGGCGAGCACTCCGAGATCACGACCATCACGGGCGAGACCGTGGACTCCGAGCTGTCGGGCAACATGATCGACATCTGCCCGGTCGGTGCGCTCACGAGCAAGCCCTTCCGCTACAGCGCCCGCACCTGGGAACTGTCGCGCCGCAAGAGCGTGAGCCCGCACGATTCCACGGGTGCGAACCTGATCGTGCAGGTCAAGAACCACAAGGTCATGCGCGTGGTGCCGCTCGAGAACGAGGCCGTCAACGAGTGCTGGATCGCCGACCGCGACCGCTTCTCCTATGAAGCCCTGAACAGCGACGAGCGCCTGACGCAGCCCATGCTCAAGCAGGGCGGGCAATGGCAGACCGTGGACTGGCAGACCGCGCTGGAATACGTGGCCAATGGCCTCAAGCAGATCAAGGCCGACCACGGCGCGCCCAGTATCGGCCTGCTGGCCAGCCCGCACAGCACGCTCGAGGAGCTGAGCCTGGCCGGCGCCCTGGTGCGCGGCCTGGGCAGCGACAACATCGACCACCGCCTGCGCCATGCCGAATTCGCCCCGAGCGAAGGCGTGCGTTGGCTGGGCATGCCGATCACAGCGCTGTCCACGCTGCAGCGCGTGCTGGTCGTGGGTTCCAACCTGCGCAAGGACCATCCGCTGTTCGCACAGCGCATCCGCCAGGCCGCCCGCAAGGGCGCCAAGGTCCATGCCATCGCTTCGTGCAGCCAACTGCCCGATGCGGACGCCTGGGCCATGACGCTCTCCGCCACGCTCAAGGCCGAAGCCGGTGACTGGCTGCAGGCCCTGGCCGATGTGGCCACCGCCATCGGCGCCGAGAAGGGCGTTGCCGCGCCGGCCGCAGGCCAGGCGCACGACGCCGCCAAGGCCGTCGCGCAGTCGCTGCTCTCCGGTGAGCGCAAGGCCGTGCTGCTGGGCAATGCCGCCGCACACCACGGCCAGGCCGCGAGCCTGCTGGCGCTGGCGCAGTGGATCGCCGAGCAGACCGGCGCGAGCTTCGGTTACCTGACCGAGGCCGCCAACACCGTGGGCGCGCAGTTCGTCGGCGCCCAGCCCAAGGCCGACGGCCGCAACGCCGGCCAGATGCTGGCTGGCGGTCTCAAGGCCGTGCTGCTGCTCAACAACGAGCCCGAGTTCGACTCCGCTGCCGGCGCCGGTGCCGCTGCGGCACTCGACGCGGCCGAGATGGTCGTCACGTTGAGCCCGTTCAAGGCCAACATGGCGTTCTCCGACGTGCTGCTGCCGATCGCTCCGTTCACCGAAACCTCGGGCAGCTTCGCCAACGCCGAAGGCCGCGTGCAGAGCTTCCACGCCGTGGTGCGCCCGCTCGGCGAGACGCGCCCGGCCTGGAAGGTGATCCGTGTGCTGGGCAACATGCTGGGCCTGCCGGGCTTCGCCCAGGAGTCCTCGCAGGACGTGCTGGCCGCGCTGGGCCTGGCCCAGGTCGACGGTGTCGCGCGCATCCCGGCCGAGCGCCTGTCGAACGCAACGCGTGCCAGCGTTGCCGCCGCCAAGGCGGTGGCGGCGCCGGCCGTCGCCAGCATTTACCAGTTGGACAGCCTGGTGCGCCGGGCCACGTCCTTGCAGTTGACCGCGGATGCGCGGCAAGCCCAGGGAGCGAGCGCAGCATGATCGACAGCATCTACGGTTTCGGCCAAGGCCTGGTCGCAGCCAGCTGGTGGACCGGCGGCATCTGGCCCGTGGTCTGGGGCATGATCAAGATCCTCTGCGTGCTGCTGCCCCTGCTGGGCGCGGTGGCCTACGCGACGTTGTGGGAGCGCAAGTTCCTGGGCTGGATCCAGGTCCGCCACGGTCCCAACCGCGTCGGCCCGCTCGGCCTCTTGCAGCCCATCGCCGACGCGCTCAAGCTCTTGACCAAAGAGCTGATCAACCCGTCCGCTGCCAGCAGCGGCCTCTTCCGCCTGGGCCCCATCATGGCCATCATGCCGGCGCTGGCCGCCTGGGTGGCCGTGCCCTTCGGCCCCGAGGCCGTGATCGCCAACGTGAACGCCGGTCTGCTGCTGATCATGGCCATCACCTCGATCGAGGTCTATGGCGTGATCATCGCGGGCTGGGCCTCGAACTCGAAGTACGCCTTCCTGGGCGCGCTGCGTGCCTCGGCTCAGATGGTGAGCTACGAGATCGCGATGGGCTTTTGCCTCGTGATCGTGATCATGGTGTCGGGCAGCCTGCACCTGGGCGAGATCGTCGCTGCGCAGGCCAAGGGCATGGGCGCCAACATGGGCCTGGACTTCCTGTCCTGGAACTGGCTGCCGCTGCTGCCGGTGTTCGTGGTCTACCTGATCTCGGGCGTGGCCGAAACCAACCGACACCCCTTCGACGTGGTCGAAGGCGAGGCCGAGATCGTGGCCGGCCACATGGTCGAGTACTCGGGCATGGGCTTTGCCATCTTCTTCCTGGCCGAGTACGCCAGCATGTGGCTGGTGTCCATCCTCGCGGTGCTGATGTTCCTGGGCGGCTGGCTCTCGCCCATCGGCTTCCTGGACTTCATTCCGGGCTGGATCTGGCTGGGCCTGAAGACCTTCTTCGTGCTCTCGCTGTTCATCTGGATCCGCGGCACCTTCCCACGCTTCCGTTACGACCAGATCATGCGTCTGGGTTGGAAGATCTTCATTCCGGTCACGCTGGTGTGGCTGCTGCTGGTCGGCGGCTGGATGCAGACGTCCTGGAACATCTGGAAATGAGCGGAGAACCCACGATGACCACCGCGACCGCTTCCTCTGGCTTCTCCGTCAAGGACTTCCTCAAGAGCTTCATGCTCGCCGAGCTCTTCAAGGGCATGGTGCTGACCGGCCGCTACGCCTTCAAGCGCAAGGTGACCGTGCAGTTCCCGGAAGAGAAGACCCCGCTGTCGCCGCGCTTCCGAGGTCTGCACGCGCTGCGCCGCTATGAGAACGGCGAAGAGCGCTGCATCGCCTGCAAGCTGTGCGAGGCCGTGTGCCCCGCCATGGCGATCACGATCGAGTCCGACGTGCGCGACGACGGTTCGCGCCGCACCACGCGCTACGACATCGACCTGACCAAGTGCATCTTCTGCGGCTTCTGCGAAGAGAGCTGCCCGGTCGATTCCATCGTCGAGACCCACATCCTCGAATACCACGGCGAAAAGCGCGGCGACCTGTACTTCACCAAGGACATGCTGCTGGCCGTGGGCGACCGCTACGAAAAAGAAATCTCGGCCGCCAAGGCTGCCGACGCCCCGTACCGTTAACGGCCAGGCGCCCCGAAGAAAAAAATGGACGTCAAGACAGGCTTCTTCTATCTGTTTTCGCTCGTGCTGCTGTTCGCGGCATTCCGGGTGATCACAGCGCGCAATCCGGTACATGCCGTGCTGTACCTGATCCTCGCGTTCTCGCAGGCTTCTGCGATCTGGCTGCTGCTGCAGGCCGAGTTCCTGGCCATCGTGCTGGTGCTGGTCTACCTGGGGGCGGTGCTCGTGCTGTTCCTGTTCGTCGTGATGATGCTGGACGTGGATGTCGAGGGCTTGCGCCAGGGCTTCTGGGAGCACTTCCCGCTGGCCGGTGCGATCGGCGTGCTGATCGCGCTGGAAATGGCGGCTGTGCTGATGGGCGGCTTCCGCGCCACCGATGAGTCGCGCAACCTAGCCGGCGCCGCCGCCCAGGCGGCCACGCAGGTCTCCAACACCAAGGCGCTGGGCATCCTGCTCTACACCGAGTACCTGTTCCCGGTGCAGGTGGCGGCCTGCATCCTGCTCGTGGCCATGATCGCCGCGATCGCGCTGACGCTGCGTGGCCGCAAGGACTCGCGCAACGTGCGTCCCGAAGACCAGATCCGTGTGCGGTCGGCCGACCGCGTCGCGCTGGTCAAGGTCGATCCCGTGCGCCCCGCACCCCCACCGCCCGCACCGGCAGCCGCCGAGGAGAAGAAGGCATGACGCTCAGTCTGGGTCATTTCCTGTCGCTGGGCGCGATGCTGTTCGCGCTGTCGGTGATCGGCATCTTCCTGAACCGCAAGAACCTGATCGTGCTGCTGATGGCCATCGAGCTGATGCTGCTGGCGGTCAACATGAACTTCGTGGCGTTCTCGTACTACCTGAACGACATGCACGGTCAGATCTTCGTGTTCTTCATCCTGACCGTGGCCGCGGCGGAATCCGCCATCGGCCTCGCGATCCTGGTGCTGTTGTTCCGCAACCGCTCCAGCATCAACGTGGACGAACTCAACACGCTCAAGGGCTGAGAACAACAACATGAGCCAAACACTCTCGGCCTCCACGCTGCTGGCCGTCCCGCTCGCACCGCTGGTCGGTTCCGCGCTGGCCGGCATCTTCGGCACCGCCTTCGGCGGCAACAAGATCGGCCGCCGCCTGTCGCACTCGCTGACCATCCTCGGCGTGCTCGTCGCCTTCGTCATCTCGGCCATGACGCTCAAGAGCGTGGCGCTGGACGGCGCGCGCTTCAACGAGACGCTGTACACCTGGATGGTGGTCGGCAACCTCAAGATGGAGGTCGGTTTCCTCGTCGACGGCCTCACGGCCATGATGATGGTCGTCGTGACCTTCGTGTCGCTGATGGTGCACATCTACACCATCGGCTACATGGAAGAGGACGCCGGCTACAACCGCTTTTTCGCCTACATCTCGCTGTTCACCTTCTCCATGCTGATGCTCGTCATGAGCAACAACATGCTGCAGCTGTTCTTCGGCTGGGAAGCCGTGGGCCTGGTGTCCTACCTGCTGATCGGCTTCTGGTTCAACCGTCCGACGGCCATCTTCGCCAACATGAAGGCCTTCCTGGTCAACCGTGTGGGCGACTTCGGCTTCATCCTGGGCATCGGCCTGATCGCCGCCTACGCCGGCACGCTGAACTACACCGAAGCCTTCGCCAAGGCCGACGAGCTGTCCAAGCTGGCCTTCCCGGGCACGGAATGGATGCTGATCACCGTGATCTGCATCTGCCTGTTCATCGGTGCCATGGGCAAGAGCGCACAGTTCCCGCTGCACGTCTGGCTGCCCGATTCCATGGAAGGCCCCACGCCGATCTCCGCGCTGATCCACGCCGCCACCATGGTGACGGCCGGCATCTTCATGGTGGCGCGCATGTCGCCGCTGTACGAGCTGTCCGAGACCGCGCTGAACTTCATCCTCGTGATCGGCTCCATCACGGCGCTGTTCATGGGCTTTCTGGGCATCATCCAGAACGACATCAAGCGCGTGGTGGCCTACTCCACGCTGTCGCAGCTGGGCTACATGACGGTGGCGCTGGGCGCATCGGCTTACTCGGTCGCGGTGTTCCACCTGATGACGCACGCCTTCTTCAAGGCCTTGCTGTTCCTTGGCGCCGGCTCGGTGATCATGGGCATGCACCACAACCAGGACATCCGCTGGATGGGCGGCGTGCGCAAGTACATGCCCATCACCTGGATCACCTCGCTGCTGGGCTCGCTGGCGCTGATCGGCACGCCGCTGTTCTCGGGCTTTTACTCCAAGGACAGCATCATCATCGCCACGCACGCCAGCCACCTGCCCGCGGCGGGCTTCGCGCAGTTCGCCGTCATGGCCGGCGTGTTCGTCACGGCGTTCTACTCGTTCCGCATGTACTTCCTGGTCTTCCACGGCAAGGAGCGCTACGACCAGAACCCCGACGCGCACCACCACGACGACCACCATGGCCACGACGACCACGGCCATGGCCACGATCCGCACGAGTCGCCCTGGGTCGTGACCGCGCCGTTGATCCTGCTGGCCATCCCCTCGGTCATCATCGGCTACCTGACCATCGGCCCGATGCTGTTCGGTGACTTCTTCAAGGACGCCATCTTCGTCAACGGCCAGATCCACCATGCCATGGCCGAGCTGGCCGAGGAGTACCACGGCCCCGTGGCGATGGCCCTGCACGGCCTGCAGACCGCACCGTTCTGGCTGGCGTTGGCCGGTGTGGCCCTGTCCTACTACATGTACATGGTCAACCCGGCGCTGCCGGCGGCCATCAAGCGTGCCTGCGGCCCGATCTACCGCCTGCTCGAGAACAAGTACTACATGGACTGGATCAACGAGAACATCCTGGCGCGCGGCGCCCGTGCCCTGGGCTACGGCCTGTGGAAGGGTGGCGACCAGGCCGTCATCGACGGCGCCGTGGTGAACGGTTCGTGGAAGCTCGTGGGCTGGGTGGCCGGCGTCGTGCGCCGCGTGCAGACCGGCTTCATCTACCACTACGCGCTGGTCATGATCCTCGGCATCTTCGTGCTGATGACGTACTTCGTCTGGTTCAACAAATAAGGCTGAGGGAGAAGAACAAAAATGGGTTTGTTGAGCCTTGCGATCTGGACGCCGATCTTCTTCGGCGCCGTGCTGCTGGCCCTCGGGAGGGATGAGTACGCGCGCGCCGTGCGCTGGGTGGCGCTGATCGGCGCCATCGTCAGCCTGCTGGTGACCTTGCCGCTGTACAGCGGCTTCGACAACACGACGGCTGCCATGCAGTTCGTCGAGAAGGCCCCCTGGATCGAACGCTTCAATGTGTTCTACCACCTGGGCGTGGACGGCATCTCGTTCTGGTTCGTGCTGCTGACGGCCTTCATCACGGTCATCGTCGTGATCGCCGGCTGGGAAGCCATCACCTCGCGCGTGAACCAGTACATGGGCGCCTTCCTGATCCTGTCGGGCCTGATGATCGGCGTGTTCTCCGCGTTGGACGGCCTGCTGTTCTACGTGTTCTTCGAAGCCACGCTGATCCCGATGTACCTGATCATCGGCATCTGGGGCGGGCCCAACAAGATCTACGCGGCGTTCAAGTTCTTCCTGTACACGCTGCTCGGTTCGCTGCTGCTGCTGATCGCGCTGATCTACCTGTACGTGCACTCGGGTGGCAGCTTCGACATCCAGACCTGGCACGACCTGCCGCTGCCGCGCACCGCGCAGACGCTGCTGTTCTTCGGTTTCTTCGCGGCGTTTGCCGTCAAGGTGCCGATGTGGCCGGTGCACACCTGGCTGCCCGACGTGCACGTGGAAGCGCCCACCGGCGGTTCCGCCGTGCTGGCGGCCATCATGCTGAAGCTCGGTGCCTACGGTTTCCTGCGCTTCTCGATGCCGATCGCACCAGACGCCGCGCACGAATGGGCTTGGCTGATGGTCGCGCTGTCGCTGATCGCCGTGGTCTACGTGGGCCTGGTTGCCATGGTCCAGCAGGACATGAAGAAGCTGGTGGCCTACTCCTCGGTCGCCCACATGGGCTTCGTCACGCTGGGCTTCTTCATCTTCAACGACCTGGGCGTCTCCGGCGGCCTGGTGCAGATGATCGCGCACGGCTTCGTCTCGGGTGCCATGTTCCTGTGCATCGGCGTGCTGTACGACCGCGTGCATTCGCGCGAGATCGCGGCCTACGGCGGCGTGGTCAACACCATGCCCAAGTTCGCGGCCTTCGCGCTGCTGTTCGCCATGGCCAACTGCGGCCTGCCGGGCACGGCCGGATTCGTCGGCGAGTGGATGGTGATCCTGGGCGCCGTGAAGGCCAACTTCTGGATCGGCCTGCTGGCCGCCACGGCGCTGATCTTCGGCGCGGCCTACACGCTGTGGATGTTCAAGCGCGTCTACCTGGGCCCCGTGGCCAACGACCACGTCAAGGAACTCGAAGACATCAACGCCCGCGAATTCCTGATGCTGGCGCTGCTGGCGATCGCGGTGCTGGCGATGGGCATCTATCCCAAGCCCTTCACCGATGTGATGGACGTGTCGGTGGCCGAGCTGCTCAAGCACGTCGCGGTGTCCAAGCTGAACTGAGCGGGCGAGAGAAGAAAAGATATGGACAAAATCAGCTGGATCACCGTTTATCCGGAAATCGTGCTGCTCGTCATGGCCTGCGTGATCGCGCTGGTCGACCTCGCGGTCAAGAGCCCGCGCCGCACCGCCACCTACGTGCTCACGCTGCTGAGCCTGGCCATCGTGGCCGTGCTGCACGGCACCTATGCCTCGGGCAACACCACCCTGTACGGCTTCGGCGGCATGGTCGTCAGCGACCCCATGGGCAACTGGCTCAAGTGCTTCGCCACCATCGCCGTGATGGTCACGCTGGTCTACAGCCGGCCATACTCGGCCGACCGCGGCATGCTGCGCGGCGGTGAGCTGTTCACGCTGTCGATGTTCGCGCTGCTGGGCATGTCGGTCATGATCTCGGGCGGCAACTTCCTGGTCATCTACATGGGCCTGGAACTGCTCACGCTGTCGAGCTACGCGCTCGTGGCGCTGCGCCGCGACAACGCGGTCGCCAGCGAAGCCGCGATGAAGTACTTCGTGCTGGGCGCGCTGGCGTCGGGCTTCCTGCTCTATGGCCTGTCGATGATGTATGGCGCCACCGGGTCGCTGGACCTCAACGAGGTCTTCAAGGCCGTGGCTTCGGGCCAGGTGCAGCACCAGGTGCTGGTGTTCGGTCTGGTGTTCATCGTCGCGGGCCTGGCCTTCAAGCTCGGCGTGGTGCCGTTCCACATGTGGGTGCCCGACGTCTACCACGGCGCGCCCACGGCCATCACGCTGATGATCGCCGGCGCGCCCAAGCTGGCCGCCTTCGCCATCGTGATCCGCCTGCTCGTGGAAGGCCTCTTGCCGCTGGCCATCGACTGGCAGCAGATGCTGGTCGTGCTGGCCGTGGCCTCGCTGCTGATCGGCAACCTGGCGGCGGTGATGCAGAGCAACCTGAAGCGCATGCTGGCCTACTCGACGATCTCGCAGATGGGCTTCGTGCTGCTGGGCCTGCTGGCCGGCGTCGTCAATGGCAACACCTTGTCGGCCGCCAACGCCTACAGCTCGGCCATGTTCTATGTCGTCACCTATGTGCTGACCACGCTGGCGAGCTTTGGCGTGCTGCTGTTGCTGGCACGTGAAGGCTTCGAGAGCGACGAGGTCGCCGACCTCGCCGGCCTGAACCAGCGCAGCCCGCTGTACGCGGCCGTCATGGCGATCTGCATGTTCTCGCTGGCCGGCATCCCGCCCATGGTGGGTTTCTATGCCAAGCTGTCGGTGCTGCAGACCCTGGTGGCTTCGGGCGAGGGCTCCCTGATCGGCCTGGCGATCTTCGCGGTCATCATGTCGCTGATCGGCGCCTTCTACTACCTGCGCGTGGTGAAGGTCATGTACTTCGATGCGCCGATCACGGCCACCACGGTCGCCGCACCGCTGGACGTGCGTGCCGTGCTGTCGGTCAACGGCGCGCTCGTGCTGCTGCTGGGCGTGGTCCCGGGCGGGCTGATGGCGCTGTGCGTGCAGGCCATCACCCTGACGCTGGGCACCTGAGTTGGCGCCCGATGCGGCGGTCTGGCTCGTGATCCTGGCGGCCGTGGTGGCCGCCAATCTGCCGTTCCTCACGCAGCGCCTGTTCCTGGCGCTGCGGCTCGCACAGGGCAAGGGCCTGGCCTGGCGGCTGTTGGAGCTGCTGGTCTACTACCTGCTGGTAGGCATTCTGGGCCTGCTGCTCGAACGCAACGTGGGCCGCATCGCGCCCCAGGGCTGGGAGTTCTACGCCGTGACCGCCGCGCTGTTCGTGACGCTGGCCTTTCCGGGCTTCGTCTGGCGCTACCTTCTGAAGCACCGGCACTGAGAACGTGTGAACGAACCGCTCACATCCACGCGAGGCCCCCAATGAGCTCCTGTTTCCATCATGATCGTCGCGCCCGGGGCCTCGCCCTTCGGGCCGGGGGCGCGCCAGGCCGCATGCGGGCGTTGCAGTCCTTGCCCGGGCACGAGCCCGGGCTGCGGCCTGCGCCTACGCCTGCGGCCCGCCGCACCCCGTCGTGGGCGCGATCGGTTCATTCACACGTTCTGAGATGACCACCGGCGACGACCACCTCATCGAGGAGACCGTGCAGCGCGAGGAACTGCTGCGCGGCCGTTTCCTGCAGGTTCTGCGCGACACCGTGCGCCTGCCTGATGGCGGCAGCGACACGCGCGAGTTCATCGTGCACCCGGGCGCCGTGATGGTCGTTCCGCTGCTCGACGATGGCCGCATCGTGCTGGAGCGCCAGTACCGCCACCCCATGGGGCGCGTGATGGTGGAGTTCCCGGCCGGCAAGCTCGATGCCGGCGAGGACACCTGGACCTGCGGTCGCCGCGAACTGCTGGAAGAGACCGGCTACACGGCGCGCGAGTGGGCCAAGGCCGGCGTGCTGCATCCGGTCATTTCCTATTCCACGGAGTTCATCGAGATCTGGTTCGCGCGCGGCCTCGCGCTGCAGGAGCGCCACCTCGACGCGGGCGAGTTCCTCGAGGTCTTCAGCGCCAGCGTGGACGAACTGCTGGCCTGGTGCCGCGACGGCACGGTCACCGACGCCAAGACCCTGAGCGCCGCGCTGTGGCTGCAGAATTGGCGTGCGGGCGCCTGGGACTTGCAGTGGCAGGCCAACCCGGACCTGGGCGCGGCCGGATAATCTTGCCCATGAAAGTCCTGGATCTCCAGTGTCCCCATGGCCACGGGTTCGAAGGCTGGTTCGGCTCGGAAGACGATTTCCAGTCGCAGCTGGCGCGTGGCCTCGTGGAATGCCCGGTCTGCGGCGACACGTCGGTCACCAAGAAACTGTCCGCGCCGCGCCTGAACCTGGGCGCGAGCGTGCCTGCGGAAAGCAAGCCGCGCGAAGTGGCGGCCGTCGATCCGCAACTGCAGGCCGCCTGGATGAAGATGGTGCGCCACGTGCTGGCCAACACCGAGGATGTGGGCGGGCGCTTTGCCGAAGAGGCGCGCCGCATCCACTACGGCGAGGCCGCGGAGCGCAACATCCGCGGCCAGGCCTCGCGCGAGGAAACCGAGTCCTTGCTGGAGGAGGGCATCCCGGTGATGCCCCTGCCGATCCCCAAGGCCCTCAAAGAGCCTTTGCAGTAGGCCAGGGCTGGGAACCTGTGCCCGTGGGGCACAGGGTGTGACCGCCTTCGGGCGGCCGGGCGGCGGTCAGGGATACAGCCCGCGCAGCTCGCGCGACTGCAGGATGCGCTGGCAGGCCACGATGAAGGTGGCCGTGCGCAGGCTGACCTTGTGTTGCTGCGCCACTTGCCAGACGCCCGCGAAGGCGTGCTGCATCACGCGCACGAGGCGCTTGTTGATCTCGTCCTCGTCCCAGAAGAAGCTCGAGAAGTCCTGCACCCATTCGAAGTAGCTGACCGTCACGCCGCCGGCGTTGGCGATCACGTCGGGCACCACGAGCACATTGCGGTCGTGCAGGATGTCGTCGGCGTCCGGCGTGGTCGGGCCGTTCGCGCCCTCGATGACCATGCGGGCCTGGATGCGGTGCGCGTTGTCCTTGGTGATCTGCTGCTCGAGCGCGGCCGGGATCAGGATGTCGCAGGGCACGTCCCAGAACTTCTCGACCGCGAGCTTCTCGGCCGCCTCGAAGCCGGCCACCGTGCCCTTGTCGGCCACGTGCTTGAGCAGCGCGGGCACGTCCAGGCCGGCCTCGCGGTAGATGGCGCCGCCATGGTCCTGCACCGCCACGATGCGCGAGCCCGCCTCGGCGAACAGCTTGGCCGCGATGCCGCCCACGTTGCCGAAGCCCTGCACGGCGATGCGCGCGGTGCTGACGTCCAGGCCGATGTTCTTGGCGGCCTCCGCGCCCACCGTGAACACGCCGCGGCCCGTGGCCTCGCGCCGGCCCAGCGAGCCGCCCAGGTCCACGGGCTTGCCGGTCACCACGCCCGTCGCCGTGGCACCCTGGTTCATGGAGTAGGTGTCCATCATCCAGGCCATGATCTGCTCGTTGGTGTTGACGTCCGGAGCCGGGATGTCCTTGGAGGGGCCGATGATGATGCCGATCTCGCTGGTGTAGCGGCGCGTCATGCGCTCGAGCTCGCCGCGCGAGAGGGTCTTGGGATCCACGCGGATGCCGCCCTTGGCACCGCCGTAGGGCACGTTGACGGCGGCGTTCTTGATCGACATCCAGGCCGACAGCGCCATGACCTCGGACAGCGTCACGTCCTGGTGGAAGCGCACGCCGCCCTTGCCCGGGCCGCGCGAGGTGTTGTGCTGCACGCGGTAGCCCTCGAAGTGGGCCACGCGGCCGTCGTCCATGTGGATGGGCACGTCCACCACCAGGATGCGCTTGGGCCGCTTGAGCGTCTCCACCCAGCGTGCCAGGTTGCCGAGGTAGGGTTCGACGCGGTCGACCTGCTGCAGGAAGATGCCCCAGGGGCCGAGGTGGTCGGCTTGCAAGTAGGAGGGCAGGGCGTGCGCGCCGGGCGCCGGCTTAGAGGAAGAGGTTGCCATGGACTGGCTCCTGTTGTTGTCGAGGAGCGCAAGCTTAGGCTTGGGCTGCCGGGCTTGTCCAAGCCCGGCAGCGGCTGCTTCGTGCCTTATGCATATCATGCATAGGCTGCCGGCGAAGGCGGGTGGCTACTGCGTGAACTGCAGCGCTGCCAGGCGCGCGTAGGTGCCGCCGGCCGCCACGAGCGCCGCGTGCGTGCCCTGTTCGACGATGCGGCCCTGCTCGAGCACGACGATGCGGTCGGCCTGCTGCACGGTGGCCAGCCGGTGCGCGATGACCAGCGTGGTGCGGCCCTGCATGGCCGACTCCAGCGCGGCCTGCACCATGCGCTCGCTCTCGGCATCGAGCGCGCTGGTGGCCTCGTCGAGCAGCAGCAGCGGGGCGTTCTTGAGCATGGCGCGGGCGATCGCGATGCGCTGGCGCTGGCCGCCCGACAGACGCACGCCGCGTTCGCCCAGGAAGCTGTCGTAGCCCTGCGGCAAGGCGGCGATGAAATCGTGCGCGAAGGCCGCGCGCGCCGCCGCCTCGACCTCGGCGTCGCTGGCGTCGGGCCGGCCGTAGCGGATGTTCTCGCGCGCGCTGGTGGAGAACAGCACCGGATCCTGCGGCACGATGCCGATGCGCCCGCGCAATTCGTCCAGCGCCATCTCGCGCGTGGGCACGCCGTCCAGCGCGATCGTGCCGCGCTCCTGGTCGTAAAAGCGCAGCAGCAGCTGGAACACCGTGCTCTTGCCGGCGCCGCTGGCGCCCACCAGGGCCACGGTTTCACCGGGTGCCACGGCCAGGCTGAAGTCGCTCAGCGCGGCCTGGGCCGGGCGCGACGGGTAGTGGAACGTCACGTCGGACAGTTCCACGCGGCTGCCGCCGTTGCGGGGGGGCGCCGCGGCCGGTTTGTCCGGCGAGGCGATCGGCGAGCGCATGTGCAGCAGCTCCATGAGCCGCTCGGTCGCACCGGCCGCCCGCAGCAGGTCGCCGTAGACCTCGCTCAGCGCGCCGAAGGCGCCGGCCAGGATGATGACGTAGACCACCGTCTGGCCCAGGTGGCCGGCCGAGATGTCGCCGCGCATGACGGCCTGCGTGCCCTGGTACAGGCCCCACAGCAGCGCGGCCGAGGTGGCCGTGATGATGAAGGCCACGAGCACGGCGCGCGCGCGCGTGCGCCGCACCGCGGTCTGGAAGGCGTTCTGTGTGGACTGCGTGAAGCGCGCGGCCTCGCGCGCCTCGGCCGTGTAGCTCTGCACCACGGGAATCGCGTTCAAGACCTCGGCCGCGATCGCGCTGGAATCGGCCACGCGGTCCTGGCTCGCGCGCGAGAGCTTGCGCACGCGCCGGCCGAACCACATGGTCGGCACCACCACGAGCACGAGGATGGCCAGCACCTGGGTCATCACATAGGGGTTGGACCAGACCAGCATCGCCAGCGCGCCCACGCCCATCACGGCATTGCGCAGGCCCACCGACAGCGAGGAGCCGACCACCGTCTGCACGAGCGTGGTGTCACCGGTCAGGCGCGACAGGACCTCGCCGGTCTGCGTGGTCTCGAAGAACTCGGGGCTCTGGCGCACCACGTGGCCATAGACCGCGTTGCGCAAGTCCGACGTCACGCGCTCGCCGAGCCAGCTGACCACGTAGTAGCGGCCGGCCGAGAACAGGCCCAGCGCGGCCGCCACGGCGAACAGCTCGAAGAAGTGCGTGCGCAGCGCGAGCAGGCGCGCGCCCGTGTCCGCCAGCGTGCTGCCGCCGCTGACCAGGCCGTTGTCGATCAGGCTGCGCAGCGCGAGCGGGAACACCAGCGTGGCGCCGGCAGCCAGCACCAGGAACAGCGCGGCCAGTGCGATCTGGCCCCGGTAGGGGGTCAGGAAGGGCAGCAGGCCACGCAGCGACCGCGGCGAGCCCTTGGCCGGCTCGGCCGCCGAATGTGCAGAAGAAGGCATGGGGCGTGAGTGTATCCAGCCGGGACTGCGGAAATTGTCATGACAAAAACAGCCTTGACAATAATTGCCTAGGCAATTAAATTCGCGCCCATGGACGAACGACCCTCGCACAAGCCCGTGCCCACCGCCGCTGGCCGCCCGCCGCCGGCCGATTTCTACGCGCCCACGACCTACAACCCGAGCGACAGCGTGGGCTACCTGATGCGCCGCATCATGTCCCTGGTGGCGCTGGCGGTGGAACGCGAACTGGAATCCACCGGCCTCACGCATGCACAGTGGATTCCGCTGTTCAAGCTGGCCGTGCATCCGGGTGGTGCCACCGTGGCCGAGCTCGCGCGGCTGTGCGAACTCGACGCGGGCGCCATGACGCGCCTGCTCGACCGGCTCGAGGCCAAGGGCCTGTGCCAGCGCGAGCGCTCCTCGGAAGACCGCCGTGTGGTGCGCCTGGCGCTGACCGAGCAGGGCAAGGCCGTGGCCGAACAAATCCCCGTGGCACTAAGCCGCGTGCAGAACGCCTACCTCGCCGGCTTCTCGCGCGAGGAATGGCTGCTGCTCAAGAGCTTCCTCTCCCGCATCCTGGACAACGCGCAGCAGGGCTGCGCCGGAAAGAAGAACCCATGACATCCGCTCCAAGCCTGCGCCTGACGCTGGCGGCCGCTCTGGCGCTGGCCCTGGCGGCCTGCGCCAACCCCTCGGGCATCGCGCCACGGGCGCAGCTGCGCGACGCCTCCACGGTCGGCGTGCCCGCGCCCACCGCGGCCACCGCGCCTGCCGTCGAGGCCGCATGGTGGCGCGCCTATGGCGATCCCGCGCTCGACCGGCTCGTCGACCAGGCCCTGGCCGGCAGTCCCAGCCTGGGGCTGGCGCAGGCACGGCTGGCCCGCGCCCTGGCCGTGGCCGAGGTGGCCGATGCTGCCTTGTTGCCGCAAGTCGGCCTGGGTGCGGACATCACGCGCCAGCGCTATACCGAAAACGGCGCCGTGCCCGCGCCGCTGGCCGGCTCCGTGCGCAACAACGGCCTGCTGCAACTGTCCAGCAGCTGGGAGCTCGATTTCTTCGGCAAGAACCGCGCCGCGCTCGACGCGGCCCTGGGTGGGGCCCGCGCGGCCGCAGCCGACGCCCAGGCCGCGCGTGCGCTGCTGGCCCAGCAGGTCGTGCGCGGCTGGCTGCAGCTGGCCCGTGCGCAGGACCAGTTGGCCGTGGCGGAGCGCACGCTGGCCCAGCGCGGCGAGCAATTGGCCCTGGTGAAGGACCGGCTCGACGCCGGCCTGGACACGCGGCTGGAACTGCGCCAGGCCGAGGGTGGCCTGCCCGAGGCGCGCCAGCAGATCGAAGCGCTGCGCGAGCAGATCCAGCTCGCGCGCCACGCATTGGCCGCGCTCGCGGCGCTGCCGCCGGCCGCTTTGCAGGACGCCGCGCCCTCGCTGGCGCGCCTGCAGGTGCCCAGCCTGCCGACGGCCCTTCCGGCCGACCTGCTGGGCCGCCGCGCTGACGTGCAGGCCGCGCGCTGGCGCGTCGAGGCCGCCACGCGCGACGTGGATTCCGCGCGCGCCCAGTTCTATCCCAACATCAGCCTGACCGGCTTCGCGGGCCTGTCCAGCATCGGCCTGTCCAACCTGCTCGAGGCCGGCAGCCTGCAATGGGGCATCGGCCCGGCGCTGCGCCTGCCGCTCTTCGACGCGGGCCGGCTGCGCGCCAACCTGCGCGGCAAGGCTGCCGATGTCGACGCCGCCGTGGAAAGCTACAACGGCGCCATCGTCGGCGCCGTGCGCGAGGTGGCCGACCAGCTCGTCTCGGCGCGCTCGGTGGCCGTGCAGCAGCAGGAGCAGCGCGCCGCGCAGGAGGCCGCCGAGGGCGCCTACGCCATCGCCAAACAGCGCTACGGCGCGGGCCTGGGCAACTACCTGCAGGTGCTGACCGCCGAATCCAACGTGCTGGCCCAGCGCCGCCAGCAGGTCGAACTGGCCGCCCGCGCGCTCGACGTGCAGGCCCAGCTGGCCCACGCATTGGGCGGCGGCGTCACGGTCGATGCCGCACCCGCCACGCCACTGGCCCAGAACACGCGCTGAGCCGCCTTTTCCTTCCGGACCCGATCACCATGAACACCACCACAACACCCGCCGCTGCTTCCGAACCCGCTGCCCCGAACAAGCGCAAGAAGGCCTTGACCGCCATCGCCGCGGTCGTCGTCGTCGCCGGCCTGGGCCTGGCCGCCTACGAATGGCTGGTCGCCAGCCACTACGAGGAGACCGACAACGCCTACGTGCAGGGCAACCTCGTGCAGATCACGCCGCAGATCGGCGGCACCGTGATGGCCATCCTGGCCGACGACACCGACCGCGTGCAGGCCGGCCAGCCGCTGGTGCAGCTGGACCCGGCCGACGGCCGCGTCGCGCTGGAGCAGGCCGAGGCCCAGCTCGCCCAGACCGTGCGCCAGGTGCGCACGCTGTACGCCAACAACGGCGCGCTCGGCGCCCAGGTTTCGCTGCGCGATGCCGACGTGGTGCGGGCACGCACCGAGATCGGCCGCGCCCAGAGCGAGGTGGCGCGCGCCAACGACGACCTGAACCGGCGCCAGGCGCTGTCCGGCAACGGCGCGGTCTCGCGCGAAGAACTGCACCATGCCCAGACCACGCTGGCCAGCGCCAAGAGCGCGCTGGCGGCGGCCGAGGCCGGCGTGCAGTCGGCCCAGGCCGCGGCCGCGGCCGCGCGCGAACAGCTGGCCAGCAACCAGTCCATGACCGAAGGCACGAGCGTGGAGCAGCACCCCAGCGTGCTGGCCGCCGCGGCCAAGGTGCGCGAAGCCTGGCTGGCCACGCAGCGCGCGGCGCTGCCGGCGCCGGTCTCGGGTTATGTCGCCAAGCGCAGCGTGCAGCTGGGCCAGCGCGTGGCCGCGGGCACGCCGCTGATGTCGGTGGTGCCGCTGGACCAGCTCTGGGTGGACGCCAATTTCAAGGAAGTGCAGTTGCGCAACATCCGCCTCGGCCAGCCCGTCAAGCTGACGGCGGACGTGTACGGCAAGAAGGTCGAGTACAAGGGCACCGTCCAGGGCCTGGGCGTGGGCACGGGGGCCGCCTTCGCACTGCTGCCGGCGCAGAACGCCACCGGCAACTGGATCAAGGTGGTGCAGCGCGTGCCCGTGCGCATTGCGCTCGACCCGCAGCAACTGGCGGCCAACCCGCTGCGCGTGGGCCTGTCCATGGACGTGACCGTGGACATCACGCACAAGGACGGCCCCACGCTGGCCGAAGCCCCGCGCAGCGCGCCGCTGGCCGCCACGGCCGTGTACGCGGCCGACGCACGCGGCGCCGACGAGCAGGTGCGCCGCGTGATTGCGGCCAACGTCGGGCCCGCCGCGCGCGCCCAGGCGCCGGTGGCGCGCGCGCCCGCCCGTGCCACGTCCCTGCAGACGGCCCAGGCCGCCCACTGAGGACGGCAGGCCCGCTGCGCCATGAGCACCGCTTCCTTCGTCCGCCCGCCACCACTGCAGGGCAGCGCCCGCATGTGGGGCACGGTCGCGCTGTCGGCCGCGACCTTCATGAACGTGCTGGACACGTCCATCGCCAACGTCTCGCTGCCGGCCATCGCCGGCGACCTGGGCGTGAGTCCCAACCAGGGCACCTGGGTCATCACCAGCTTCGCCGTCGCCAACGCGATCGCCGTGCCGCTCACGGGCTGGCTGTCGCAGCGCTTCGGCCAGGTGCGCCTGTTCGTGGCCAGCGTGTTGCTGTTCGTGCTGGCCTCCTGGGCCTGCGGCCTGGCGCCCACCATGCCCATGCTGATCGCGCTGCGGGCGGTGCAGGGCTTCGTCGCCGGGCCCATGATCCCGCTGTCGCAGTCGTTGCTGCTGGCGAGCTACCCACCCGCGCTCGCCGGAACCGCGATGGCCATGTGGGCCATGACCACACTGGTCGCGCCCGTGATGGGGCCGTTGCTGGGCGGCTGGATCACGGACAACATGTCCTGGCCCTGGATCTTCTACATCAACGTGCCGGTGGGCCTGCTCGCGGCGTTCGGGGCCTGGCGCATCTACACCAGCCGCGAAAGCCAGACGCGCAAGCTGCCGATCGATGCCACCGGCCTGGCGCTGCTCGTGGTCTGGATCGCTTCGCTGCAGATGATGCTGGACCTGGGCAAGGAGTACGACTGGTTCCACTCCGACCTCATCGTGGGCCTGGGCGTGGTGTTCCTGATCGCCTTCGCGGTGTTCCTGGTCTGGGAGCTCACGGCCGACCATCCCGTGGTGGACCTGCGGCTGTTCGCGCGGCGCAACTTCTGGGGCGGTACGCTGGCCACCTCGGTCGCCTACGGGCTGTTCTTCGGCAACGTGGTGCTGCTGCCGCTGTGGCTGCAGCAGTACATGGGCTACACCGCCACCGATGCCGGTCTGGTTACCGCGCCCGTGGGCCTGATGGCCATCATCCTCTCGCCCATCGTCGGCAGGACGGTGGCCAAGGTCGACCCGCGCCGCTACGTGACCTTCGCCTTCCTGACCTTCGGCCTCGTGCTGTGGATGCGTTCGCGCTTCTCCACGCAGGCCGACATGTTCACCATCCTCGTGCCCACCGTGATCCAGGGCGTCGCGATGGCCTTCTTCTTCATTCCGCTGACCACGATCACGCTGTCGGGCATCACGCCGGACCGCATTCCCGCGGCATCCGGTTTGTCGAACTTCGCGCGCATCACGGCGGGCGCCATCGGCACCTCGGTCGCCACCACGGTCTGGGAGAACCGCGCGGCCCTGCACCATGCGCAACTGGTCGAGTACGTGCAGCGCGGCAGCGAGGCCACGCAGCAGGCGCTGCAGGTCTACCGCAACGCGGGCATGAACGCCGACCAGGCGCTCGCGCAGCTCAACCGCGTGGTCGACCAGCAGGCCTTCATGCTCGCGGCCAACGACGTGTTCTATGCCTCGGCGGCCTTGTTCATGCTGCTGATTCCGCTGGTCTGGCTCACCCGTCCGCAACGCGGTGGCGCCGGCGGCGCGGAGGCCGCTGCAGGCGCGCACTGAGCGCGTTCTGTCAGCTTCGCGTCAAGCTTGCCGGCCGGGCGACAAAGCCCGGCCGCTTTGCCTAATCTCTGGGCAATATCGCAGTGCAGCATTGGCGTTTGTCCTAGTGCTTTGCACAGATGTCGCCGCATACAGTGCGCCGCAGTGCAAGGCCGGCAACGGCCGTGCGAACGAACCAACGCGGCAACGGCGGAAGGCTAGGCGAAATTGGCGGACATCATTCTGCAAACCAGGGACCTCACGAAAGAGTTCAAGGGCTTCACTGCCGTCAGCAAGGTCAACCTCGCGGTCCAACGCGGCAGCATCCATGCGCTGATCGGTCCCAACGGTGCCGGCAAGACCACCTGCTTCAACCTGCTCACCAAGTTCCTCGAACCGACCACGGGGACCATCACCTTCAACGGCCACGACATCACGCGTGAGCAGCCGGCGCAGATCGCGCGGCGCGGCGTGATCCGCTCGTTCCAGATCTCGGCCGTGTTCCCGCACCTCACACTGCTGGAGAACGTGCGCCTGGGCCTGCAGCGCAAGCTGGGCTGGTCGTTCCACTTCTGGAAGAGCGAGAAGCAGCTGGACCGTCTCAACGGCCAGGCCGTGGCCCTGCTCGACCAGGTCGGCCTGGCCGACATGGCGAACGAGGTCACCGTGAACCTGCCCTACGGCCGCAAGCGCGCGCTGGAGATCGCCACGACGCTGGCGATGGAGCCCGAACTCATGCTGCTGGACGAACCCACGCAGGGCATGGGCCACGAGGACGTGGACCGCGTCGCGCAGCTCATCAAGAAAGTCAGCCAGGGCCGCACCATCCTCATGGTCGAACACAACATGGGCGTGGTCTCCACCATCGCCGACACCATCACGGTGCTGCAGCGCGGTGCCGTGCTGGCCGAGGGGCCCTACGCCGAGGTCTCGCGCAACCGCCAGGTCATGGAGGCCTACATGGGCACCGTCGACGGCGAACTGCAAGGGGCGCATTGATGTCCGTACCGGCACTGGAAATCAAGGGACTGCAGGCCTGGTACGGCGAATCGCATGTGCTGCATGGCGTGGACATGGTGGTGCACCCCGGCGAGGTCGTCACGCTGCTGGGCCGCAACGGTGCGGGCCGCACCTCCACCATGCGTGCCGTGCTGGGCCTGACGGGCCGGCGCGAGGGCTCGGTGCGCATCCACGGCACCGAAACCATCGGCTTGGCCACGCACCGCATCGCGCACCTCGGCGTGGGCTACTGCCCCGAAGAGCGCGGCATCTTCGCCAGCCTCTCGTGTGAGGAGAACCTGCTGCTGCCGCCCGCGCTCAAGGGCATGGGCGCCGGCATGTCGCTGGACGAGATCTACACCATGTTCCCCAACCTGGCCGAGCGCCGCAACAGCCAGGGAACCCGGCTGTCGGGCGGCGAGCAGCAGATGCTGGCCGTGGCGCGCATCCTGCGCACGGGCGCCAAGCTGCTGCTGCTCGACGAGATTTCCGAGGGCCTGGCGCCCGTGATCGTGCAGGCGCTTGCGCGCATGATCACCACGCTGCGCACCAAGGGCTACACGGTGGTCATGGTCGAGCAGAACTTCCGCTTCGCCGCGCCCCTGGCCGACCGTTTCTACGTGATGGAGCACGGCCGCATGGTGGAGCATTTCGCCGCGGCCGAGCTCGAACAGAAGATGCCCGTGCTGCACGAGTTGCTGGGCGTTTGACGCCGGCACCGATCACCATTTCCAAGGAGACTGCCATGAACCGTACCCTGACCACGCTGTGCCTGGCGCTTGCTGCCGCGGGCTTTGCCACCGGTGCCGCCGCCCAGGTCAAGATCGGCCTGATCACCGACATGTCCAGCCTGTACTCCGACGTGGAGGGCAAGAACGGCGCGACGGCGATCCAGATGGCCATCGACGACTTCGGCGGCAAGGTGCTGGGCCAGCCCATCGAGCTCATGACGGCCGACCACCAGAACAAGGCCGACATCGCCGCCAGCAAGGCGCGCGAGTGGATCGACACGGCCGGCCTGACCATGGTCTTCGGCGGCACCAACTCGGGCACGGCGCTGGCCATGGCCAAGGTGGCGCAGGAGAAGAAGCGCGTCTACTTCAACAACGGCGCGGCCACCTCGGCGCTGACCAACGAGCAGTGCAGCCCCTACACCGTGCACTACGCCTACGACACCGTGGCGCTGGCCAAGGGCACGGGTGCGGCGGTGGTCGATGCCGGCGGCAAGAGCTGGTTCTTCCTGACGGCCGACTACGCCTTCGGCCACGCGCTGGAGGCCGACACCACGCGCGTCGTCAAGGAGAAGGGCGGCACCGTGGTGGGCGCCGTGCGCACGCCGCTGAACGCGTCCGACTTTTCGTCCTTCCTGCTGCAGGCGCAGAACTCCAAGGCGCAGATCCTGGGCCTGGCCAATGCGGGCGGCGACACGATCAACTCGATCAAGGCGGCACGCGAATTCGGCATCAACAAGACCATGAAGACCGCCGGCCTGCTGGTGTTCCTGTCGGACATCCACAGCCTGGGCCTGCGCAACACCGAGGGCCTGCTGCACACCACCAGCTGGTACTGGGACCTCAACGACCAGACGCGCGCCTTCGCCAAGAAGTTCTTCGACAAGACCAAGCGCATGCCCACCGACATCCAGGCCGCCGACTACTCCGCCACCACGACCTACCTCAAGGCCGTGCAGGCGGCCGGCAGCGTGGATGCCGACAAGGTCATGGAGCAGCTCAAGAAGACCCCCGTCAACGACTTCTTCGGCAAGGGCCAGATCCGCGCCGACGGCCGCTTCGTGCACGACATGTACCTGGTCGAGGTCAAGTCGACCAAGGAATCCAGCAAGCCCTGGGACTACCTCAAGGTCATCAAGACCCTGCCGGGCGAGCAGGTGTTCACGACCAAGGCCGAGACCAAGTGCGCGCTCTGGAAGTGAGCGCCGTTCCCTGTTCCATTCTTCGATTCCGAGATTGCATATGACTGCCAAGTTCCCGCTCTCCGCCCTGGTGTTGGCGACCTTGTTCGCCACCGGCGCGGCACAGGCCCAGGACAAGGTCCGCATCGGCTTCGTCACCGACATGTCCAGCCTGTACGCCGACGTGGACGGCAAGGGCGGCGCCACGGCGATCCAGATGGCGATCGACGACTTCGGCGGCAAGGTCAACGGCCTGCCCATCGAGCTGCTGACCGCCGACCACCAGAACAAGGCCGACATCGCCGCCAGCAAGGCGCGCGAGTGGATGGACACGCAGAACCTGTCCATGCTGGTCGGCGGCACGACCTCGTCGGCCGGCCTGGCCATGGCCAAGGTCGCGCAGGAGAAAAAGCGCGTCTACATCGTCAACGGTGCGGGCAGCTCGGCGCTGACCAACGAGCAGTGCAGCCCCTACACCGTGCACTACGCCTACGACACCGTGGCGCTGGCCAAGGGCACGGGCAGCGCGGTCATCGCGCGCGGCGACAAGAACTGGTTCTTCCTGACCGCGGACTACGCCTTCGGCGCTGCGCTGGAAGCCGACGCATCCCGGGTCGTCAAGGAAAAGGGCGGCACGGTGCTGGGCAGCGTCAAGCACCCGCTGAACGCGTCGGACTTCTCCTCCTTCCTGCTGCAGGCGCAGAACTCCAAGGCCCAGGTGCTGGCGCTGGCCAATGCCGGCGGCGACACGCAGAACGCGCTCAAGGCGGCCAAGGAGTTCGGCATCGACAAGACCATGAAGATGGTCGGCCTGCTGGTCTTCGTGACCGACGTGCACAGCCTGGGCCTGAAGAGCACCTCCGGCCTGCTGCTGACCACCAGCTGGGACTGGAACCTGGACGACAAGACGCGCGCCTTCGGCAAGAAGTTCTTCGAGAAGACCAAGCGCATGCCGACCGACATCCAGGCCGCCAACTACTCGGCCACGACGACCTACCTGAAGGCCGTGCAGGCGACCAAGACGCTGGATGCCGACAAGATCATGGAGTACATCAAGAAGACGCCGATCGACGACTTCTACGCCAAGGGCGTGGTGCGCCCGGATGGACGCTTCGTGCACGACATGTACCTCATGCAGGTCAAGACGCCGGCCGAGTCCACCCAGCCTTGGGACTACTACAAGGTCGTCACCAAGCTCAAGGGCGACGAGGTCTTCACGACCAAGGCCGAGTCCAAGTGCGCGCTCTGGAAGTGATCTGACCGTTTCATGACGATTTCTCTGCCCGCCCTGCTGAGCCAGCTGCTGCTGGGCCTGGTCAACGGCTCGTTCTACGCGATCCTGAGCCTGGGCCTGGCGGTGATCTTCGGCCTGCTCAACGTCATCAACTTCGCGCACGGCGCGCTGTTCATGATGGGCGCCATCGTGACCTGGATGGCGATGAACTACTTCGAGATCAGCTACTGGGTCATGCTCGTCGCCGCGCCGCTCATCGTGGGCGTGTTCGGCGTGCTGATCGAGCGGCTGCTGCTGCGCTGGATCTACAAGCTCGACCATCTCTACGGCCTCTTGCTCACGCTGGGCCTCACGCTGCTGATCGAGGGCGCGTTCCGCTCGGTCTACGGCGTCTCGGGCCTGTCCTACGACACGCCGGACGCGCTGACCGGCGCGACCGACCTGGGCTTCATGATGCTGCCCAACTACCGCGCCTGGGTGGTCGTGGCTTCGCTCGTGGTGTGCCTGGCAACCTGGTTCCTGATCGAGAAGACGCGCATCGGCGCCTACCTGCGCGCCGGCACCGAGAACCCGCGCCTGGTCGAAGCCTTCGGCGTCAACGTGCCGCTCATGATCACGCTGACCTACGGCTTCGGCGTCGCGCTCGCGGCGCTGGCCGGCGTGCTGGCCGCGCCCGTGATCCAGGTCTCGCCGCTGATGGGGCAGAACCTCATCATCGTGGTCTTCGCCGTGGTCGTGATCGGCGGCATGGGCTCCATCATGGGCTCCATCCTCACGGGGCTGGGCCTGGGCGTCATCGAAGGGCTGACCAAGGTGTTCTATCCGGAGGCTTCGTCGACGGTGGTCTTCATCATCATGGCCATCGTGCTGCTGATCCGTCCCGCGGGTCTGTTCGGGAAAGAGAAATGAGCAAGAGCTCCATCGGCTACGGCCTGTTGCTGCTGGCGCTGGTCGCCGCCCCCTTCGTGGGCGCCTACCCGGTCTTCATGATGAAGCTGCTGTGCTTCGCGCTGTTCGCCTCGGCCTTCAACCTGCTGCTGGGTTACACAGGCCTGCTGTCGTTCGGCCACGCCGCCTTCCTGGGCGGCTCGGCCTACATCGCCGGCCACGCCATGAAGGTCTGGGGCCTGACACCCGAGATCGGCCTGGTGCTGGGCACGGCCACGGGCGCACTGCTGGGCTTGCTGTTCGGCCTTCTGGCGATCCGGCGCCAGGGCATCTACTTCTCGATGATCACGCTGGCGCTCGCGCAGATGGTGTTCTTCGTCGCGCTGCAGGCCAAGTTCACGGGCGGCGAGGACGGCCTGCAGGGCGTGCCGCGCGGCAAGCTGTTCGGCGTGCTGTCCTTGCAGAGCGACCTGGCCATGTACTTCGTGACGCTGGTGATCGTGGTGGCGGCCTTCGCGCTGATCGTGCGCACCATCCACTCGCCGTTCGGCCAGGTCTTGAAAGGCATCAAGGAGAACGAGCCGCGGGCGGTTTCGCTGGGCTACGACACGCACCGCTTCAAGCTGCTGGCCTTCGTGCTGTCGGCCGCGCTGGCCGGGCTGGCCGGCTCGCTGAAGACGCTGGTGCTGGGCTTCGCCACACTGACCGACGTGCACTGGACGGCCTCGGGCGGCGTGATCCTGATGACGCTGGTGGGTGGCCTGGGCACGCTGTCGGGCCCGCTGGTCGGCGCAGCCGTCGTGATCCTGCTGGAGAACAAGATCGGCGAGATGGGCCATGGCCTGGCTTCGCTGACCGGCATCGAGTGGTTCACCACGCTGGGCGAGTCCGTGACCATGGTCACGGGCCTGATCTTCGTCGTCTGCGTGCTGGCCTTCCGCCGCGGCATCATGGGCGAGATCATCGCGCTGCTGCAGCGCGCCAAGAAGACCTGAGGGCGGGGGCTACAGCCGCAGCCGCTGCGCGTAGCCCGTCATCTCGAGGTAGCCGCGGCCGACCAGGCGGCCCTGCGCGTCGAGCAGATCCGACAGACCCTCCCAGTAGATCGCGCCGGTGGAGCCGCGGCTGTCGAGCTCCTGCGCATCGAGCAGCGCGCGCACGGTGAAGACACCGGCCGGCGTGTCCACCTGCCACTCGACCGGATAGCGCGCCTGGCTGCTCGCGCTGCTCCACCACCGCCGCGGCGTGAAGCGCACCTCGGCCTGGCCGAAGATGCGCGCGGGCTGGCCCGCTGCGCGGAACGAGCCGCCGTCCCACAGGCCCGAGCCATCGGCACGGCGCAGGTGGAAGGCCGTCAGCGCCCCGCCGTCGAACAGGTTCATGCCGATCCAGTCCCAGCCCACGGCCTCGGGATGCATGAGCGCCTCGCTCCATTCATGGTCCAGCCAGGCGCGGCTGCGCAGGCTGGGTTCGGCCGGCTGCGCATCGATGGCGAAGCGCCGGCCCTGCAGCACCAGCGTGCCATCGACGGCCAGCTGCGGCACGCTGTAGTAGTAGCTGGCCTGTGCAGGGTCGGGCCCCTTGCGCGACAGGCCGGCCCGGCCCTGCAGCAGCAAGGGCTGGGTTTCGGAGAAGCGCAGGTGCAGGCCGAAGTCCTGCGCCGGCAGTTCGGTCGTGAGCGTGCCGTCGGGTGCGCGCAGCAGCTGCCAGTCCTGCAGCTTCACGCCGGTATCGGTTTCGCTGGCCTCTGCGATGCCGAAGCCGGCGCGCGCGATGCGCTGGTCGTGCCAGAGCTTCTTGCCTTCCAGGTCGGTGATGGCGGCATGCGCGAACAGCAACTGCCGGGCCGCGAAACGCGAACGCAGCGCTTGCGCGGCGTCCACGCGCGAGCGGAAGAAGGTCAGCTGGAAACCGAACAGGCGGCCGGCGCTGCTGGCCTGGCCCGTGATGTACCACCACTCGGTGCGCAGGTCGGGGTGGCTGCCCAGGTCGCGCGGGAACTGCAGCGTCAGCGGCGGCAGGGCGTGGGCACGGTGGGCTGCGGCCAGGGCGGCAAGCAGGAGGGTGCGGCGGTGCATCACCGCACGATACACAAGTGGGCTATCCGCCCCACAGCAGCCGGCCGGCGACCCAGCCGCGTTGCCCGCCTTCGCGCTGCACCTGCACCCAGTCGCCGCGGCGCGCGAGGCGCTGCACGATCTCGCCACGCTCGATCTTTCCAAGCAGCTTGCCACCCGTGCGCGGCTGCGCGCGCAGGTTGGCGACGGAGGCGCGCACGACCTTGTGCGTGGCTTTGCCCGTGAGGCTGCGGTGCACCCAGCCCGTGTCGCGCTCGAAGTCGCGCACCTGCAGCCATTCGCCGCGGCGGGCCACCACCTGCAGGGGGTAGCCGCGGCTCAGCGACCATTGCACGGCGTGCTGGGTGCCGGGGCCCGAGCGCATGTTGGCCTCGCGCGCCGTGATGCTCACGTACTGCTGCGCCCAGGCGCCGAAGGATTGCAGCGCGAGGACTGCGACGAAGATGCGGAGAACAATGGGGAATGCAAAGGACATGGCACAGGGGGAGGACCTGTGCACACCAAAGTTCCCGGTTGTTACATCTTCGCCGGGCCGCCGGAGCGCCGCTGCCGCACCGCCTCCGCCAGCTGCCGCAGCACCGGCTCGGTCTGCGCCCAGCCGATGCAGGCGTCCGTGACCGACACGCCGTAGCGCAGCGGCTCGCCGGGCTTCAAGTCCTGCCGGCCTTCCTCCAGGTGGCTCTCGATCATGAGGCCCGTGATGCGGCGCTCGCCGGCCGCGATGCGGCGCGCCACGTCCTCGGCCACGACGATCTGGCGTGCGTGCTGTTTGGACGAGTTGGCGTGCGAGCAGTCCACCATGAGCTGCTCGCGCAGGCCGGCCTTCTTGAGCACGGCGCAGGCCGCATCCACATGCTCGGCCTCGTAGTTGGGCCCCTTGTTGCCGCCGCGCAGGATCACGTGGCAGTCCGGGTTGCCGCGCGTCTCGAAGATGGCGGCCTGGCCCATCTTGGTCATGCCCATGAAGGCATGCGGCGCGCGCGCCGCGACCATGGCGTCGGCGGCGATCTGCACGCCGCCGTCGGTGCCGTTCTTGAAGCCGATCGGGCAGCTCGAGCCCGAGGCCAGCTGGCGGTGGCTCTGGCTCTCGGTGGTGCGCGCGCCGATGGCACCCCAGGCGATCAGGTCGGCGATGTACTGCGGGCTCAGCAGGTCCAGGAACTCGTTGCCGGTGGGCAGGCCCAGGGCACCGATCTCCAGCAGCAGCTCGCGCGCCTTGCGCAGGCCCTCGTTGATGCGGAAGCTGCCATCGAGCCGCGGGTCGTTGATGTAACCCTTCCAGCCCACCGTGGTGCGCGGCTTCTCGAAGTACACGCGCATGACCAGCAGCAGCTCCTTCTCGACCTTGGGCTGCAGCGCTTTCAGATGCTGGGCGTAGGCCATGGCCTGGCCATGGTCGTGGATGGAGCAGGGGCCGGTGACCACCACCAGCCGGTCGTCGCGGCCGTGCAGGATGTCGGCGATCGCCAGCCGGCTCTGCTCGACCAGGGTCTGCACGGCCGGTGGCACGGGCAGCTCGTCGAGCAGCAGTGCTGGCGAGATCAGCGGGCGCACGGCCGAGATGCGCACGTCGTCGATGCGCGTGGTGTCCTGCGTGCTGTCGCGCGCGCCGGCTTCCTGGTCGTGGGTGGGGTCGTCGATACGGGTCATGGGGCGGGCCTGTCGTGTTGCGGTGGCGGGAGGGCAGCGCCGCTCAGAGCCGGAAATTGGCAACCTGCTGAACCAGGCGGCCGGCCTGGTCGCGCAGGCTTTCGGCCGCGGCGGTGCTTTGCTCCACAAGGGCCGCATTTTGCTGTGTGCTCTGGTCCAGCTGCGCCACGGCCTGGTTGATCTGTTGCACGCCCTGCGCCTGCTGGCGCGCGGCCGCGGCGATCTCGGTGATCAGGCCGGACACGCGGCCCACGCTGTCCAGGATCTCGCCCATGGCGCGTCCCGCTTCCTCGGCGCGGGCCGCGCCATCCTGCACCTGTTGCCCGCTGGAGGTGATCAAGGCCTTGATCTGCTTGGCGGCCTCGGCACTGCGCTGCGCCAGCTGCCGCACTTCGCTGGCCACCACGGCGAAGCCCCGACCCTGCTCGCCGGCGCGTGCGGCCTCGACCGCGGCGTTCAGCGCGAGGATGTTGGTCTGGAAGGCGATGGAGTCGATGGTGTTGGTGATTTCGCCGATGGCGCCGCTGGCCTCGCGGATCTGCGCCATCGTGCCCACGACCTGCTGCACCGTGCGGTGCCCTTGCTGCACGGACTGGTTGGACGCCTGCACCAGCTGGCTGCCCTGGGCCGCGGCGTCTGCCGTCTGGTTCATCGACGACGTGAGCTGCTCCAGCGCGCTGGCGGTTTCCTCCAGCTGGCTGGCCGACTGCTCGGTGCGCTGTGCCAGGTCGCGGCTGCCTGCGCTGACCTCGGCGCTGGCCGTGTCCACGCCCTCGCTGACGGCGCGCACTTCGGTGATGGTGTGCGCCAGCTGCTGGCGCATGCTGTCCACGCCCTCGGCCAGCAGGCCCAGGTCGTCGCGCCGGGTGCTGGACGCGGCCCGCGACAGGTCACCGCCCGCGATGGCGGCCAGCTGCGCATTGAGCTGCAGCAAGGGCTGGCCGACCATGCGGCGCAGCAGCAGCGTGACGCCCAGGCCCGTCAGCACCACGGCCGCCAGCATCAGCCCCCAGAGCCAGGCCAGCGTGGCGTTGTGGGCGGCCAGGGCCTGCGCCCGCGAAGCCTCGGCCACCACCCACCAGCCGGTGGCCTGGCTGCGCGCCGCGACGGCGATGGGGTCGGTGCGGGCCGGGTCCTGCACCGCCGGCTGCCCCTGCAGTACACCCTGGGGTGCCGCAGGCAGGGCGGTCAGCAGTGCCTCGGCCCGGGCCGGGGGCAGCAGTTCGGCCAGCTTGCGGCCCTTGGCGCTGGGATGTGCCAGCAGCAGCGCATCGGCCGGCGTGCGGCCGGGGTCGAGCAGGTACATGCCACCGTCCCCCAGAAAGCGCTTTTCTTCGCTGAGCGCGACCAGTTCCTGGCGCAGGCCCTGCATGTTGAAGCCGATGAACAGGATGCCCACCACCTGGCCCGCGGCGTCGCGCACGGGCTGGTAGCGCGACATGTAGGGCACGCCGAACAACTGGGCCATGCCCACGTAGCTCTCGCCGGCCAGCATGCGCGCGTAGGCCGGATGCTGCAGGCCCAGCAGCGTGTCGACAGCGCGCGTGCCGTCCTGTTTGGTCAGCGAGGTGGCCACGCGCAGGAAATCGTCGCCTTTGCGCGCGAAGATCGTCGCCACGCCGCCGGTGGTGCGCGCGAAGCGGTCGACCCGCTCGAAGTCGCCCGCCAGCGGCTTGCCGTCCAGCATCAACTGGCCCGGCCCGGGCAACGTGAACGCGCCGCGGTACTCCGTGCCGAACACCTCGTACAGCTTCTGGGCCGAATCGCGCGCGGTGCGGTCCAGCGCGTCGGCGATGCGGGCGACCGCACCGGCCTCGCTGGCCATGTAGTCCAGCGTGCGCTGGTAGGCCTGCTGGGTCAGCACCCAGGACAGCACGCCGCAGATGGCGACCAGCATGGCCGCGACGGCACTGCTGGCCAGCAGGGAGACGCGGCGCGCAATCGTGGTGCGGGAAGATGTCGTCGACATGGCTGCCCCTTGGTTGTAGCCCGCGCGGGACCGGGCCCGGATCGGAGCCGCGAGTGTAGGAGCCTTGCCTGGCCGCGGCCGCGGCGCAAACCCGTACGGCGGCCAGGTACTCGGCTCGGCGCCCTCAGGTGCTGGCGCGCACCACCAGTTCGAAGCCCAGGTCCACGGTGTGGCTGGGCGGGCGGCCGCCCTGCATCAGCGTCAGCAGCATGTCGGCGCCGGCGCTACCGATCTCCGCGCGCGGCGTGCGCACGGAAGTCAGCGGCGGCAGCATCTGATCGTTGCCGGTCAGGTCATTGAACCCGGCAATGGCCACCTTGCGCGGCACCGCGATGCGCAGCCGCATGGCGGCCAGCAGCGCGCCCTGGGCCAGGTCGTCGTTGCAGAAGAACACCGCGTCCACCGCGGGCCGGTGCGCCGCGATCTGCTCGAACAGCAGGGCGCCCAGCGCCAGCGAGGAGGGCGCGGGGTTGCGCCACTCCAGCACCGGGTCGTACAGGCCGGCCTGCGTCAGCGCCGCGCGCCAGCCCGACAGGCGCTGCAGCGTGCGCGCGTCCAGTTGCGCCGCCGCGAACGCGATGCGCCGGCGGCCGCGTTCGAGCAGATGGCGCGTCATCGCAGCGGCGGCATCGGCCTGGCCGAAGCCCACGCTGTGGACCCCAGGATCGGTCGAGGTCTCCATCAGGTGCACGCAGGGCACGCCGCTGTTGGCGATCAGCGCGCGCGTGGCGGGCGTGCGTTCCA
This sequence comes from Pseudorhodoferax aquiterrae, assembly GCF_014652235.1. Taxonomy (GTDB): domain Bacteria; phylum Pseudomonadota; class Gammaproteobacteria; order Burkholderiales; family Burkholderiaceae_C; genus Pseudorhodoferax; species Pseudorhodoferax aquiterrae. Next base: position 465,539 of record NZ_BMYK01000002.1, on the reverse strand, counting down.
GCCCCGTCACCAACAGGCCGGCGGGGCGGTGCAGCAAATGCTCGCGCAGCAATTGCTCCTCCTCGTTGGCGTCGTAGTGGGTGATGCCGATCAGCGTCTGGTAGCCGGCCGGGCGCAGCCGCCGCTGGATCGCCTCGACCATGTCCACGAACAGGGCGTTGGACAGCATGGGGATCAGCACCGCCACGTGGGTGCTGCGGCGCGAGGCCAGCGCGCGGGCTGCGGGGTCGGGCACGTAGCCGAGCTTGAGCGCGGCGGCGCGCACGCGCTCGACTAGTTCGGGCGCCACCGCGCGCTCGCCGCGCAGCGCGCGCGACACGGTGATCGGGCTCACGCCCGCCGCATGGGCGACATCGTCCAGGGTCACCCGACCTGTGGAGCGCGCGCGGGGGACGGAACTGGCCATGGGCCGCGGAGCATACGCGAACGCCGACCCAGGGTTATCCCTTGGATGGCATTGCCAGTTTCTTCATTAGGATAGCGCTGTCCAAAGACTTGGAGACGCTTTGTCGCTTGCGTGACAGCGGAGTTGTTTTCTGGGTCTTTCTTTTTGGTTTTTTGGGATAGCGCTGTCCAAATGATTGACGGATTGGTGGTGATGGGGGTGGCCGGTTGCGGCAAGTCCAGCCTGGGGGCGCTGGTCGCGCAGTCCGAGGGGGCGGTGCTGATCGAGGGCGACAGCTTCCACAGCGAGGCCAGCCGCCACAAGATGAGCCAGGGCATCGCGCTGACCGATGCGGACCGCCAGGGCTGGCTGGCCACGCTGGGCGAGCAACTGGCCGCCCATGCCGGGCGCGGCGTGGTGCTGACCTGCTCGGCCTTGCGGCGGGCCTACCGCGAGCGGTTGCGCCAGGCCCTGCCGGGCCTGCGCTTCGCCTACCTGGACATCGCGCGCGACGACGCGCTGGCCCGCGTGCAGGCGCGCGCCGCCACGCATTTCTTTTCCTCCTCGCTGGTAGACAGCCAGTTCGCCACGCTGGAGGTGCCGACCGGCGAGCCCGGCGTGCTGCGGCTGGACGCCATGGCGCCGCTCGCACAACTTCAACAAGAGATCCATGCATGGCTGAGCCAACCCCTGACGCACTGACCGCCGACGCTCCGGCGAGCGGCATCGAGCGCTTTTTCTACCGTGTGATGGCGGCCTGCCTGGGCGTGATGGCCGTGGTGGTGTTCCTGAACGTGGTGCTGCGCTACGGTTTCGGCGGCGGCGTGGCCGCCAGCGAGGAGCTCTCGCGCCTGCTGTTCATCTGGGTGGTGTTCATCGGCGCCACGCTGGCCTACCGCAGCGGCGAGCACATGGCCTTCACGGGCCTGGTGGGCCTGCTGCGCGGCCGGCCGCTGGCATTCCGCGCCGCCACCGTCGTGATCCGCCTGCTGGTGCTGCTGGCCTGCGTGCTGCTCGCCCGCGGCGCCTGGCAGCAGGTGCTGGTGGGGCTGGACAGCCATTCCGTCGTGCTCGGCTACTCCACGGCCTTGCAGCCGCTGCCGGCACTGCTGTGCGCGGTCGCCATCGGCGCCATGGCCTGCACCGAACTGCTGCGCGGCACCCCGTTGCAGCTGGGCCATGGCGGAGACATCGAATGAGCCCGGAAGCACTGGCCTTCGTGGTCTTCACCGTCGGCATGCTCGTGCTGATGGGCATCGGCATGAACATGGGCCTGGCCCTGGTGCTGACCGGCGCCGGCATGGCCTGGGCGCTGGACTTCTGGGATACGCAGCTGCTGGCGCAGAACCTGGTGGCCGGCGTGGACAGCTTCCCGCTGCTGGCCGTGCCCTTCTTCATCCTGGCCGGCGAGCTCATGAACGCGGGCGGCATCAGCCGGCGCATCATCGACATGGCCCAGGCCTGGGTCGGCCACATCCGCGGCGGGCTGGGCTTCGTCGCGATCGGCGCGGCCGTGCTGATGGCCAGCATGAGCGGCTCGGCGCTGGCCGACACCGCGGCGCTTGCCACCATCCTGCTGCCCATGATGCGCCTGCAGGGCTATCCGATGAACACCTCGGCCGGGCTGATCGCCTCGGGCGGCATCATCGCCCCCATCATCCCGCCGTCGATGCCACTGATCATCTACGGCGTCACGACCAACACCTCGATCTCCGCGCTGTTCCTGGCCGGCATCGTGCCGGGCCTGATCATGGGCCTGGGCCTGATCGTCGCGTGGAAGCTCGTGCTGCGCCGGCTCGACCTGCCCGCCGGTGCCGCGCTGCCGCTGCGCGAGCGGCTGCGCACCACGGGCCGCGCCTTCTGGGCGCTGCTGATGCCGGTGATCATCATCGGCGGCATGAAGACCGGCGTGTTCACGCCGACCGAGGCCGCCGTGGTGGCCGCGTTCTATGCGCTGTTCGTCGCGCTCGTGGTGCACCGCGAGATGCGCCTGCGCGAGATCGAGGGCGTGCTCGTGCGCGCCGCCAAGACCACCGCCATCGTGATGTTCCTGTGCGCGGGCGCCCAGGTGGCCAGCTACATGATCACGCTGGCCGACCTGCCCGGCGTGCTGGGCAACTGGCTCGGCCCGCTGGTGGAGCAGCCGCGCCTGCTGATGCTCGTGATGATGCTGGTGCTGATCCTGATCGGCACGGCGCTGGACCTCACGCCCACCATCCTGATCCTGGCGCCTGTGATGCTGCCGATCGCCGTCAAGGCCGGCATCGACCCCGTGTATTTCGGCCTGATGTTCGTGCTGAACGGCACCATCGGCCTGATCACGCCGCCGGTGGGCACCGTGCTCAACGTGGTGGCCGGCGTGGGGCGCATGTCGCTCGTCGACGTGATCCGCGGCGTCAACCCCTTCCTCATCACGTACACGCTGATCCTGTTCACGTTCGTGCTGTTCCCCCAGCTCGTCATCGCGCCCATCGCGTGGTTCCGCTGACCAGCTTCCTGTTCGCTTCCGAAGGAGACTTCCCCATGCCATTCCTGCGCCGTTCCCTCGTTCTCGCCTGCGCCGCCGCCACGCTGGCCGCGTCCGGCATCGCCGCCGCCCAGGACATCAAGCCGCGCATCATCCGCTTCGGTTACGGCCTGAACGAGGACAGCAACCAGGGCCGCGCCGCCAAGGTCTTCGCCGAGGCGGTGCAAAAGGCCTCGGGCGGCAAGATGCGCGTGCGCGCCATCGGCGCCGCCGCGCTTGGCCCGGACACCCAGATGCAGCAGGCCCTGGTCGGCGGCGCGCAGGAGATGATGGTCGGCTCCACCGCCACGCTGGTCGGCATCACCAAGGAAATGGCGCTGTGGGACACGCCTTTCCTGTTCAACAACACCCGCGAGGCCGACGCCGTGCTGGACGGCCCGATCGGCCAGAAGGTGATGGACCAGTTGCAGGCCAAGGGACTGGTCGGCCTGGCCTACTGGGAGAACGGGTTCCGCAACCTGACCAACAGCACGCGGCCGGTCGCCAGGCTGGAAGACCTCGGCGGCATCAAGCTGCGTGTGATGCAGAACAACGTCTACCTGGACAGCTTCAAGCAGCTCGGTGCCAACGCCGTGCCGCTGCCCTTCTCCGAGCTGTTCAGCGCGCTGGAGACCAGGACCGTCGATGGCCAGGAAAACCCCTTCAACACCATCCTGTCCAGCAAGTTCTACGAGGTGCAGAAGTACCTCAGCGTGACCAACCACGTGTACAGCCCCTGGATCGTGCTGGTCAGCAAGAAGTGGTGGGACCAGCTCTCCAAGGACGAGCAGAAGGTGCTGCGTGACGCGGCGCTCGCCAGCCGCGACTTCGAGCGCAAGGACACGCGCGCCGAAGGCGCCAGGGCGCTGGCCGACCTCAAGGCCAAGGGCATGCAGATCAACGAGTTGCCGGCCAGCGAGGCCGCGCGCATGCGCGACAAGCTCACGCAGGTGAACGCAGGCATCGCCACCACGGTGGGCATGGACCTGTGGAACGAAACCCAGGCGGCCCTGGGCGCGCTGCGCAAGAAGTGACGCGATGCGGGGGCGCTGCGCGCAACGCCCCCTGTGCTCAGCCCAGCCGCGCGCGGTGCCGGGCGATCTGGGCCTGGACCTGGCTTGGCGCGGTGCCGCCCAGCGTGCTGCGCGCCTGCAGCGAACCGCGCAGGCTCATCACGTCGAACACGTCCTTCTCGATGGCCGGGTGGAAGCCCTGCAGCACCGTGAGCGGCAGCTCCGACAGGTCGCAGTTGTGCGAGGTGGCAGCCTTGACGGCATGTGCCACCGTCTCGTGCGCATCGCGGAAGGGCAGGCCCTTCTTGACCAGGTAGTCCGCCAGGTCGGTTGCCGTGGCGTAGCCGCGTGCAGCGGCCTGTTCCATGGCCTGTGGCATGACCGTGATGCCGCCCACCATCTCGGCGAAGATGCGCAGCGTGTCCTTCAAGGTGTCCACCGTGTCGAACAGCGGCTCCTTGTCTTCCTGGTTGTCCTTGTTGTAGGCCAGCGGCTGCCCCTTCATGAGCGTGATCAGGCCCATCAGGTGGCCGACCACGCGGCCCGTCTTGCCGCGCGCCAACTCCGGCACGTCCGGGTTCTTCTTCTGCGGCATGATGGAACTGCCGGTCGTGAAGCGGTCGGCGATCCGGATGAAGCCGAAGTTCTGGCTCATCCACAGGATCAGCTCCTCGCTGAAGCGGCTGATGTGCACCATGGCCAGGCTGGCAGCGGCCGTGAACTCGATCGCGAAGTCGCGGTCGCTCACCGCGTCCAGGCTGTTCTGGCAGACCGCGGGGTACCCGTCGATGTCCACCATGCCCAGCGTCCGGGCCACGCGCTCGCGGTCCAGCGGGTAGCTGGTGCCGGCCAGCGCGGCCGCGCCCAAGGGCAGGCGGTTGGTCCGGCGGCGCACGTCGGCCATGCGCTCGGCATCGCGCGCGAACATCTCCACGTAGGCCAGCATGTGGTGGCCGAAGCTCACGGGCTGGGCCACCTGCAGGTGCGTGAAGCCGGGCAGGATCACGTCTACGTTGCGCTCGGCGATGTCGAGCAGGGCCTTCTGCAGGTCCGTCAGCAGGCCCGAGATGAGGTCGATCTCGCCCCGCAGCCACAGGCGCACGTCGGTGGCGACCTGGTCGTTGCGGCTGCGGCCCGTGTGCAGGCGCTTGCCGGCGTCGCCCACCAGCTGCGTGAGCCGGGCCTCGATGTTCAGGTGCACGTCTTCCAGGTCGAGCTTCCACGCGAACTGGCCGGACTCGATCTCGGCCGTGATCTGCGCCATGCCCTTCTGAATGGCGGCCAGGTCGTCCGCGCCGATGACCTTCTGCGCCGCCAGCATCTCGGCATGGGCCAGGCTGCCGGCGATGTCGGCTTGCCACAGGCGCTTGTCGAAGAACACGCTGGAGGTGTAGCGCTTGACCAGATCGCTCATGGGCTCGGAGAACAGCGCGGACCACGCCTGGGATTTCTGGTCGAGTTGGTTGTGGGACATGGGATGCCGTGGGCTCAAGAGATGGGGGCGGGCGCCGGCGCGGCGTCGGGCGCGGAGTGGTGCACCATAATCGAACGCTCCCCGCAGCCTGCGCATGAAGGAGCCGCAAATTTTATCGACCTTCCAGGAGCCCGCCGCGCCGACCCCGCGCCGCCGTGCGCGCGGGCGCGCGAATGCGGTCCTGGTGTTCGATGCCTGCCAGCCCGGCGTGGTGTTGCGCGCCGTGTTGTTCGTGGAAACCGTGATGGCCGTGGGCGCCATGTTCGGCAGCAACAACCTGTGGCAATGGGCCGAGCGCCTGGCCCTGCTGACGGCCGGCGCCATGCCCGCCACCTTGCTGTGGCTGCTGGTGGCCTGCAGCCTCAAGCACCGGCTCGGCCGGCTCGGCCGCCAGGCGCATTACCCGGTGGGCGTGGTGCTGGGCGCGCTGGCAGGGCTGGTGGCCTGCGCGGTGCTGGCGGGCCTGGGGGTGGCGGCCGACCCGCCCTGGCTGGCCAGCGCGGTGACGGGGCTGCTGCTGTCGGTGCTGCTCGTGATCGGCCTGGGGCTGCGCGCGCGCGCGCGCACGCCGGCGGCCACGGCGGCGCGGCTGGCGGAACTGCAGGCGCGCATCCGCCCCCACTTCCTGTTCAACACGCTCAACAGTGCCATCGCCCTGGTGCGCGAGGAGCCGGCCAAGGCCGAGGCCTTGCTCGAAGACCTCTCGGACCTGTTCCACCACGTGCTCAAGGATCCCGGCGAATCGGTCACGCTGGGCGAGGAGATCGCGCTGGCCGAGCGCTACCTGGCCATCGAGCAGGTGCGCTTCGGCAGCCGGCTGCGCGTGCAGTGGTCCCTGGATCCCGCGGCCGACCAGGTGCGGCTGCCGCCGCTGCTGCTGCAGCCGCTGGTGGAGAACGCCGTCAAGCACGGCGTGGAACCCAGCGACAGGGGCGCGGACATCCGCATCGCCAGCGAGCGCCGCGGTGACACCGTGCGCATCACGGTCGTCAACACGGTGCCGGCCGGGCAGGGCGCCAGCGGCCATGGCGTGGCGCTGGACAATGTGCGCACCCGGCTCGGGCTGTTGCACGATGTGCGCGGCAGCTTCCGGGCCGGGCTGCGCTACGGGGTGTTCCGCGTGCGCATCGAGGTGCCGGCATGAACAACAACGAGGAACGGAGCAAGCCATGGCCTTGCGTGTGTTGATCGTCGACGACGAACCCCTGGCGCGCACGCGGCTGCGCACGCTGCTGGGCGACTGCCATGCGCCGGCGGCACTGGTCTGCGGCGAGGCCGGAAATGCCAGCGAGGCCATGGTGCTGCTGCAGCGCGAGCGCTTCGACCTCGCGCTGCTGGACATCCACATGCCCGGCAGCGACGGCCTGGTCCTGGCCAATACGCTGCGCGCGCTGCCCGCACCACCTGCCGTGGTGTTCGTGACGGCCTATGCCCAGCACGCGCTGCAGGCCTTCGACGTGGAAGCCATCGACTACCTGACCAAGCCGGTGCGGCTGCAGCGGCTGCAGCATGCGCTGCAGAAGGTCGAGCGCCTGCGCGGCCTGGCCGGCCAACCGGCAGAGGCGGACGCCGAAGCCTTCATCCTGATCCAGGACCGCGGCCGCACCGAACGCGTGCCGTTGGCGCAGATCCTGTACCTCAAGGCCGAGCTCAAGTACGTGACGGTGCGCACGCTGGCGCGCAGCTACATTCTGGACGGTGCGCTCAACGAGCTGGAGACGCGCCACCGCCAGCATTTCGTACGCGTGCACCGCAACGCGCTGGTGGCGCGCAAGGCCTTGCGCGCGCTGGAGAAGCACCACGACCCCGAGGAGGGCGAGGGCTGGGCGGTGCGCCTGCACGGCCTGGACGAGCCGCTGGCCGTCTCGCGCCGGCAACTGGCCGCCGTGCGAGAGGTGCTGGCCGGCTGATCCGGCACGATGGAAGGCGCTGTTTCGAGCGCCTTCGCCCCTAAACTCCGTGTGGATTAGCGCGCAAGACGCGCAAATTGGGCGCGGACGAGGGAATACGACATGAAGTGGAACGACATCGGAGTGGGACGCCGGCTGTGGCTGGTGGTGCTTGGGCTGCTGGTCGCCATGCTGGCGATCGCGGCCTGGGCCCAGGTCAATTCAGCCAACGTGATGGACAACGCGCTGCGCTCGGTCCTGGCCTACGAGGGCCGCATCTCCGACGCCATCCGCTGGCGCGGCATGACGGAGACCGCCACGACCATGGTCGAAGGCAACGCGTTGACCGCCGATCCGGCGATCGCCAAGCTCTACGACGGCCGGGTGAAGGGCTTGATCGCGCAGATCTCGGCGGTGCAGGAGCGCATCACCAAGGCGTCCACCACCGACGAGAGCAAGGCCGCGCTGCAGGCCATTGCCGACCAGCGCACGCGTGTACTGGCCTTGACCGCGCGCGTGGCCGAGGTGCGCAACAGCGGTGCCGATGTGCAGGCCTTCGTCGAACGCGACTTCCGCCCGGCCATCGACCTGTACCTCAAGGCGCTGGACAACTTCGTGACCGTGCAGGAAGGCCTGCGCGACCAGGCCCGCGCGGCGGCCGAGGACGCACGCCGCACGGGTTCGTTCACGGGCCTGGCCGCGATCGTCCTGGTGTTCCTGATCGGCATCGGCCTGACCGTGGCGCTGGTGCGTTCCATCGTGCGGCCGCTGGAGCGCGCACTGAAGGCGGCCGACGCCATCGCCAGCGGCGACCTCACGCAGCGCCTGGACGACCCGCGGCGCGACGAGTTCGGCCAACTCTTGCGCGCGTTGTCGGCCATGACCGAGCGGCTGCGTGGCCTGGTCAGCGAAGTGCGCAACGGCGTGGAGTCGGTGTCCACGGCCTCGACCGAAATCGCCAGCGGCAACCACGATCTGTCCGCGCGCACCGAGCAGACTGCGTCGAACCTGCAGCAGACGGCGGCCAGCATGGAAGAGCTGACCAGCACGGTGACGCAGTCGGCCGACACCGCGCGCCAGGCCAACCAGCTGGCCAGCACGGCCGCCCAGGCCGCGACCCAGGGCGGCGAGGTGGTGGGCCAGGTGGTGCGCAGCATGCAGGACATCAGCGAGGCCTCGCGCAAGATCGCCGACATCATCGGCACCATCGACGCCATCGCCTTCCAGACCAACATCCTGGCGCTCAACGCCGCGGTGGAAGCCGCCCGCGCCGGCGAACAGGGGCGCGGCTTCGCGGTCGTCGCCTCCGAGGTGCGCGCGCTGGCCGGGCGCTCGGCCGAGGCGGCCAAGGAGATCAAGGCCCTCATCAACGCCTCGGTGCAGACCGTGGAGACGGGCTCCGCCCAGGTCGAGCATGCCGGTGCCTCGATGCAGGAGATCGTCGCCAGCGTGCGCCGCGTGAGCGACCTGATCGGCGAGATCAGCGCCTCGTCCACCGAGCAGCGCGACGGCATCGCCCAGGTCAACCAGGCGGTCACGCAGCTGGACCAGATGACGCAGCAGAACGCCGCGCTCGTGGAGGAGTCGGCGGCCGCGGCATCGGGCCTGAAGGACCAGGCACAGCGGCTGTCCGAGGTGGTGGCCGTGTTCAACGTCGGCAGCGGCGCGGTGCAGACGCTGGCACCGCGTTCGGCGGTCGTGGCGGCCCCGGCCCCGGCCCCCGCGCCTGCGAAGCGGCCGGCGCCAGCGGTGGCGGCGCCCGCTGCCAAGCGCCTGGCGCCTGCACCCGCCGCCGTCCGCGCCCCGGCAGCGGCTGCGCCCAAGGCCGCACCCAAACCGGCGGCCAGGCCGGCCGCGCCCAAGACCCTGGCCGCCCCCGCGCGCACGCCGGCGCCCGCCAGGCCCAAGGCCGCTTCGGCCGAAGAGGGCGAGTGGGAGAGCTTCTGAGCCTGGCTCAGCCGGCCATGCCTTCCACGAGGAAGCGCACGCGCCGCTGACCCTGCCACTCGTCGGCATCGAGCCGGAAGGCCAGCACCGCCCGGTTGGGCAGCGGTTCCACGCGGCCGAACCAGATGCCGTCCACGGGTTGGCCCTGGTGGCGCAGCTTGAGCGCCAGGTGGCGCTCGCCGACCAGGCGCTGCGAGACGATCTCCACTTCCTCGCTGAAGGTCGGCGCGGCGAAGCCCTGGCCCCAGACCTCGCGGTGCAGGGTGTCGACCATGTCGGCGCGCCGGTACTCGGGCGCCAGCGGGCCGTCGGTGTCCAGCCGGCGCGTCAGCGCTGCTTCGTCCAGCCACTCGCGCGCGATGACGCGCAGCCCGGCCTCGAACTCGGGCCAGCGCGCGGCCGCCACCGTGCAGCCGGCCGCCATGGCGTGGCCGCCGAAGCGCAGCAGCACGCCGGGGTGGCGCTTGGCCAGCAGGTCCAGCGCGTCGCGCAGGTGAAAGCCCGCGATGGAGCGGCCCGAGCCCTTGATCTCGCCTTCGTGGCCCGGCGCGCGCGAAGCCGCGAACACGAAGCAGGGCCGGTGCAGCCGGTCCTTCAGGCGCGAGGCCACGATGCCGACCACGCCTTCGTGGAAGGCCGGGTCGTAGACGCAGATGGCCGGCGGCGGCTCCTCACCGTCGCCGAACAGGGATTCGGCGACCAGCTCGGCCTGCTCGCGCATGTCGGTCTCGATGCTGCGGCGCTCGCGGTTGATCGCGTCCAGCGTGCGGGCCAGCTCGGTGGCGCGGGCGGCGTCGTCGGTCAGCAGGCATTCGATGCCCAGCGTCATGTCGGCCAGGCGGCCGGCGGCGTTGATGCGCGGGCCCAGCGCGAAGCCGAAGTCGAAGCCCGTGGCTTGGGCGCTCTTGCGGCCTGCGGCGTCGAACAGCGCGGCCAGGCCGGCCGGCATCTGGCCGGCGCGTATGCGGCGCAGGCCCTGGGCCACGAGGCGGCGGTTGTTGGCGTCCAGCCTGACCACGTCGGCCACGGTGCCGAGCGCGACCAGGGGCAGCAGCGCGTCCAGCTTGGGCTGGGGCCGGTCGGCGTAGGCGCCGCGCGTGCGCAGTTCGGCGCGCAGGGCCAGCAGCACGTAGAACATCACGCCGACCCCGGCCATGCACTTGCTCGAAAAGCTGCAGTCCGGCTGGTTCGGGTTGACGATCACGTCGGCCGCGGGCAGCGCGGGGGCCGGCAGGTGGTGGTCGGTCACGAGCACGGCCAGGCCCAGCGCGCGGGCATGGGCCACGCCCTCGATGCTGGCGATGCCGTTGTCCACGGTCACGAGCAGGTCGGCGCCGCGGGCGTGCACGCGCTCGGCGATGGCGGCGGTCAGGCCGTAGCCGTCGACCACGCGGTCGGGCACCAGGTAGTCGACATGGCGCGCGCCCAGCAGGCGCAGCCCGCGCACGGCGACGGCGCAGGCGGTGGCGCCGTCGCAGTCGTAATCGGCCACGATGCAGATGCGGGCATCGCGCGCGATCGCATCGGCCAGCAGCCGCGCCGCGGCATCGGCGCCGCGCAGGCCCTGCGGGCCGGTGGGGGGCAGCAGCCGGGCCAGGCCGTCGTCGAGTTCGTCCGCGGCCTGCACGCCGCGCGCGGCGTACAGCCGCGCCAGCAGCGGATGCACGCCGGCCTGCTCCAGCGCCCAGGCCGCGCGCGGCGGCACGTCACGGGTGCGGATCTTCACAGGCCCTCCAGCAGCTGGGCCGGCTGCGGCCTGCGCCAGCGGGCGAGCCAGCGCGCCAGCGCGCCGCGCGGCCGGCCGTCGAAGCGGCGGCTGCCCTGCGGGCCGCAGAGCGTCAGCGCCACGGGCTCGCCGGCGCGCAGGCGCTGCAGCAGCGCCGCGCAGTGCGTGCTGTCGATCTGCTGCCAGGTGGCGGCCCAGGCGGCCCAATCGCCCTGGCGCGCGCTGGCGCGCAGAGCGTCCACGACCTGCACGGCCTGCGGCCGGGGCGGCGTGGCCGGCCAGCTGCCGCAGCCGCTGATCCACAGCGCGTTGACGGTCACCAGGCGCCGGGCCTCGCGCGCGTCGTTGACGGGGTGGGTGTAGAGCAGCATCTGCATTTCGTTCTGCAGGCGCCGCAGCAAGGGGTTGGCGGGCAGCCAGGCGTTGAGGTTCTCCTCGGCCAGCACGCGCTCGGGCGAGGCCGTGGCCAGGCCGGCGAAGGGCGCGCCGTGGGCGAGCCAGCGGCCGTCCTGCCAGCGCTCGACGACGATCCCGTCCTCGGCCAGGTAGGGCGCCATGCTGGCCATCAAGGCCTCGGCCTCGTCGTCCGGCAAGGCCAGCGCGGCCGGGTCGGTCAGGCGCACCTGATTCATGCCGACCTCGAGATGGCAGGGCGTGAGGAAGGCCCAGTCCTGCCCGGGCGGCAGGCCGGCCGCCGCAGCCGCGGCGGCAGCCCAGGGCAGGCGGCCATCGTCGCCGGCCAGGCCCCGGGCCTGGGCCAGTGCGCGCTCGGCCGGCGTATCCAACGCAGCATCGGGCAGGCGCTCCAGGGGCGAGGGGGTCAGTTCGGCCAGCAGGGCGGACAGGGAGGGCAGAGGCAGCGCGGCCAGCGCGCTGCGGCAGGCGGGCGCTTCGCTGGCGGCGTCGAGGATCAGCAGCTGGGCCGGCGGGGAGTTGGGAGACATTGAGGGGATTGTCCGGGATGCCACAATCCCCGATTTTTGCGGGCCCGGCCTGCGCGCAATGCACCTTCCCTACGAACTGGCCGTCGGCTGGCGCTACACCCGCGCCGGGCGCGCGACGCGCCGCAACGGCTTCATCTCCTTCATCTCCGGCGTCTCCATGCTGGGCATCGCGCTCGGTGTGGCCGCGCTCATCATCGTGCTGTCGGTCATGAACGGCTTCCAGAAGGAGGTGCGCGACCGCATGCTGGGCGTGGTCTCGCACATCGAGATCTATGCGCCGCAGGGCCAGGCCATCCCCGATCCGAACAAGACCATGGAGGAAGCCAAACGCAACCCCGCGGTCATCGGCGCCGCCCCCTTCATCGCCAGCCAGGCGCTGATCGCGCGCGGCGAGGACATGAAGGGCGCGCTGGTGCGTGGCATCGACCCGGCGACCGAGAGCCAGGTGACCGATGTGGCCGGCGGCGCAGGGGCCGAGGCCATCGCGCGCCTGGTGCCGGGCCAGTTCGGCATTGTGCTGGGCACGGACCTGGCGCGCAGCCTGGGCGTGCGCGAAGGGGATCCCGTCACGCTGGTCGCGCCCTCGGGCCAGGTCACGCCGGCCGGCGTGGTGCCGCGGCTCAAGCAGATGACGGTGGTGGGCCTGTTCAGTTCCGGCCACTACGAGTACGACTCGGCGCTGGCCATGGTGCACATCGAGGACGCGCAGCGGCTGTTCCGTCTGGAGGGCCCCAGCGGCGTGCGGCTCAAGCTGCGCGATCTGCACCAGGCGCGCGAGGTGGCCTTCGAACTGGCCCGCAGCCTGTCGGGCGATCTGCTGATCCGCGACTGGACGCGCCAGAACCAGACCTGGTTCGCCGCCGTGCAGCTGGAAAAACGCATGATGTTCATCATCCTCACGCTGATCGTGGCCGTGGCCGCGTTCAACCTGGTCAGCACCCTGGTCATGACCGTGACCGACAAGCGCGCCGACATCGCCATCCTGCGCACGCTGGGCGCGAGCCCGCGCAGCATCATGACCATCTTCATGGTGCAGGGCGCCATGGTCGGCGTGATCGGCACCCTGGCCGGCTTGGCATTGGGCCTGGGTGTGGCCTACAACGTCGACGTGATCGTGCCCGCGCTGGAGAAGCTGTTCCATGCGAGCTTCCTGCCGCGCGAGGTGTATTTGATCAACCGCATGCCCAGCGACCCGCAGCAGGGCGACATCCTGCCGATCGCCGTCATCTCGCTGATCCTGGCCTTCCTGGCCACCATCTACCCGAGCTGGCGGGCGAGCCGCGTGAACCCCGCCGAGGCGCTGCGCTATGAGTGATGCGATCAAATCTTCTGCCGACGGCCTGCCCGTGCTGCAGGCGCAAGGCTTGTCCAAGCGCTTCCACGAGGGCCGCATCGACCTGACCGTGCTGCAGGGCGTGGACCTCACCGTGCATGCCGGCGAGACCGTGGCCATCGTCGGCGCCTCGGGGTCGGGCAAGAGCACGCTGCTGCACCTGCTGGGCGGGCTGGACGCGCCGACCGCCGGGCGCGTGCAGCTGGCCGGCCAGGATCTGGCGGGCCTGGGTCCGGCCGCCCAGGGCGAGTTGCGCAACCGCGAGCTCGGTTTCGTCTACCAGTTCCACCACCTGCTGCCCGAGTTCAGTGCCCAGGACAACGTGGCCATGCCGTTGTGGATCCGGCGCCAGCCGCGCGAGGCCGCGGCCCAGGCGGCAGCCGCCATCCTGGCCGAGGTCGGCCTGGCCGAGCGCATGGCGCACCGGCCGGCCGAGCTGTCGGGCGGCGAGCGCCAGCGCGTGGCGATCGCGCGGGCCCTGGTCGGCGCGCCGCGCTGCGTGCTGGCCGACGAGCCCACCGGCAACCTGGACCGCGCAACCGCCGAGGCCGTGTTCGGCATGATGCTGCGGCTGGCGCGCGAGCACGGCACGGCCTTCATCGTCGTCACGCACGACGAGTCGCTGGCCGCGCGCTGCGGCCGGCTGCTGCGGCTCAACCGCGGCGTGCTGGGTACTTAGTCGCTGCCGCGGCGCTGGCGACCCGGGCTCTGCGCCCCCGAGCCGCTGCCGAACAAGGCCTCGCGGGCGGCCGCGCTGAGCACCGGCGCACGCAGCTCGCGGCCCAGGGCCAGGCCGCGCTGCACGCCAGGGCGCGCCAGCACCGTCTCGTACCAGCGGCCGATGTGGGCGAAGGCCGACAGGTCGATGCGCTGCGCGTTGTGCATGCGGATCCAGGGCAGGATGGCGATGTCGGCGATGGAAAACTCCGGCCCGGCCACGTGGCTGCCGGTCTGGCCGAGCTGGTGGTCCAGTACGCCGTACAGCCGGCGCAACTCGTTGCCGTAGCGCGTGATCGCGTAAGGCACCTTCTCGCTGGCGTACTGCAGGAAGTGGCTGTTCTGCCCGGTCATGGGGCCGAGCCCGCTGACCTGCCACATCAGCCACTGCAGCACCTGCAGCCGTGCCAGGCCGTCGGTGGGCAGAAAGCGCCCGGTCTTGCCGGCCAGGTAGACCAGGATGGCGCCGGCCTCGCTGACCTGCATCGGTGCGCCACCGCCCAGTGGCTCCGGGTCGATGATGGCCGGCATCTTGTGGTGCGGGTTGATCAAGGCCACGAATTCGGGCGTGAACTGTTCGCCGCGCCCGATGTTGACCGGCACCATGCGGTAAGGCAGGCCGCACTCTTCCAACATGATGGAGCAAGTCCATCCGTTGGGCGTGGGCCAGTAGTGCAATTCGATCATCGGAACCTTCATCGGTGTGTACGACAGGACACCCCGGCACGGGCCCCGCTTGAGGGATACAAGTATTCCATGTTTGGTTCCGTGGCCGTAGGACGGCAGGCCGATGCACCTGCGAGCGCGGCCACGCAACGCCCTGCTGCACAATGCCGGCCCATGTTCTCCGCTCTTCTCACCACCGCGGGGACCACCCCGCTGGTTCTCGATTCGCCGCACAGCGGCACGGCCTATCCGGCCGATTTCGACCACGCTTGCGACCCCCTGGTGCTGCGCCGCGCCGAAGACACCCACGTCGAGAAACTCTACGACTTCGCGCCGGCCCTGGGCGTGGCCTGGGTCGAGGCGCTGTTTCCGCGCAGCTACCTGGATGCCAACCGCGACCTGACCGAGATCGACCAGGCGCTGCTCGATGCGCCCTGGCCCGGGCCCGTGGCCACCGATGCGCGCGTGCTGTCCAAGGTGCGCCTGGGCAAGGGGCTGATCTGGCGCACCACCGACGAGGGCACGCCGCTGTACGCGCGCAAGCTCACGGTGGCCGAAGTGCAGGCGCGCATCGCGCGCTGCTGGCAGCCGTACCACGCAGCGGTCAAGGCCGCCATCGACGCCGCGCATGCGCGGCACGGCTACAGCCTGCACCTGAACTGCCACTCCATGCCGGCCGTGGCCTCGCGCTTCGCCACCGACTTCCCGGGCCTGGCCCATGCCGACTTCGTGGTCGGCGACCGCGACGGCAGCACGGCCGCTGCCGCGCTGTCTGCCCGCATCGTCGAGCACCTGCGCGGCCTGGGCTACGACGTGGCCTACAACCATCCCTACAAGGGCGTCGAACTCGTGCGCCGCTATGGCGACCCGGCACAGCAGCGCCACAGCGTACAACTCGAAATCAACCGCAAGCTCTACATGGACGAGGACACGCTGGCCCTGCACGCGGGCGCCGAAGGCCTGAAGGCCCACCTGCGCTCGCTGGTCGAGCTGCTGCTGGCCACCGACCCGCGGAGTCTGTGATGGACCGGGTCGATTGCGTCGTCATCGGCGCCGGTGTCGTGGGCCTGGCCGTGGCCCGTGCGCTGGCGCTGTCGCCGGCCTTCGCCCGGCGCGAGTGCATGGTGCTGGAGGCCGCCGATGCCATCGGCACCGGCACCAGTTCGCGCAACAGCGAGGTCATCCACGCCGGCATCTACTACGCTGCCGGCTCGCTCAAGGCGCAACTGTGCGTGCGCGGCAAGGCCCTGCTGTACGCCTACTGCGCCGAGCGCGGCATTGCCCACCGCCGCTGCGGCAAGCTCATCGTGGCCACCGACCAAGCCCAGGTCGCGCAGCTGCAAGGCATCGTCGCCAAGGCCGCGGCCAACGGCGTGGACGACCTGGTGCTGCTGTCTGCCGACGAAGCCCGCGCCATGGAGCCGCAGCTGCGCTGCACGGCGGCCATCCATTCGCCGTCCACCGGCATCGTCGACAGCCATGGCCTGATGCTGGCGCTGCAGGGCGATTTCGAGAACGCCGGCGGCCTCGTGGCGCTGAACACGGCGCTGGCGCAGGCGCGCTGCACGGCGCAGGGCATGGTGCTGACCATGGCGGACGGCACCGAGCTGCTGGCCGGCACCGTGGTCAATGCGGCCGGCCTGTCGGCCCAGGCGCTGGCGCTGCGCTTCGAGGGGCTGGACCCGGCGCATGTGCCGCCCAGCCATTTCGCCAAGGGCAACTACTTCACGCTGGCCGGGCGTGCGCCGTTCACGCGGCTGATCTATCCGGCGCCCGAGGCGGCCGGCCTGGGCGTGCACCTCACGCTGGACCTGGGCGGCCAGGCCAAGTTCGGCCCCGACGTGCAATGGGTGGAGGATCCCGAGGACCTGGTCGTCGATCCGCGCCGTGGCGACGGCTTCTATGCCGAGGTGCGCAAGTACTGGCCGGGCCTGCCCGATGGCGCGCTGCAGCCGGGCTACGCCGGCATGCGGCCCAAAATCCAGGCGCCGCACGAGCCGGCGCGCGACTTCGTGCTGCAAGGCCCCGCCGTGCATGGCGTGCCGGGGCTGGTCAACCTGTTCGGCATCGAATCACCGGGTCTCACGAGCTCGCTGGCCATCGGCGAGCAGGTGGTGCGGCTGCTGCAGCCGGTCTGAGAAGCTGTGAACGAATCCCTCACGGCCACGCGAGGCCCCGTGAAAGCCGGCTTCCATGGTCAGCGTCGCGCCCTGGGGCCTCGCCCTTCGGGCCGGGGCACGCCAAGCCACAGGCGGGCGTTGCAGTCCTTGCCCGGGCACGAGCCCGGGCGGCGGCCTGCGCCTACGCCTGTGGCCCGGCGTACCCCGTCGTGACCCTGATCGATTCATTCACAGCTTCTGAGCGCCAGGGGCCGCTACGGCCCCATCGGCTGGGTGGCGGGGAAGTCCGAGGCTGCGCGCTGGCGCGCCATGGCTGCCAAGCCTGCGCGCCGTGCACGCAGGCGCTGCAATTCCAGCGTCACCTCGGGGCCGAAGCCACGGCGGTTGCCGCGGCGGTCGGTCTGCAGTTCGTCCAGGTAGGCGATGCAGCGCTGCGGCAGGCCCCACAGTGCGGCGATCTGGTTCACCACCCGCGGATGGCGGCGTGCGCATTGCTGCGGCCGCAGCGGCTCGGGCAGGCTCTTCATCCACAGCACGGTGAGGCGCTGCAGCGCGTCGTCCAGCGCACCGTGACCGCTGCGCTGGTAGCGCGGCACGACGAGCGCTCTGGGCGGCGACGCAGTGGGGCGGGCAAGGTGCTGCATGGGTCGGTCGCTGTGGTGGCGTGGCCGCCAGTCTAGGCCGCCGCGCCGCCCGGCGCTGCGGCCTGAAGACGGACGGCAGCCGGGCGGCGACGGCCGCTGTGCTCAGGCGCGGCGGATGCGCAGCAGGCTGAACAGGCCGGCCCCGGCGGCCAGCGCGGCAGCCAGGCCCAGCGCCAGCGTGGCGCCGCCGGCATGGCCGGCCCGAGGCGGCGCGAGGCTGAACAGCACGGCCAGCAGCACCGCGCCGATGCTCTGCCCGGTCAGCCGCGCCGTGCCCAGCATGCCGCTGGCGCCACCGGCGCGGTGCGGCGGCGCCGAGGTCACGATCAGGTAGTTGTTGGGCGACTGGAACAGCGCGAAGCCGATGCCGCACAGCGCCATGCGCCAGGCGATGTCGGCGTTGTGCGGCTGCGCGGGCAGCAGGGCCAGCAGCGCCAGGCCGCTGGCCATGGTCCACATGCCGGCGCAGCCCAGCAGGCCGGGCTGCACGCGGCCGATCAGCCGCCCGGCGATCGGCGCCGTGACGATGCTGCCGAGCGGCCAGGCCGTGATCAAGAGGCCCGTGTCCACATGCGAGCGGCCGTAGCCGTCCAGCAGCAGAAAGGGCAGGGCGATGTTGGACAGCATCTGCGCGGCGAAGGCCGTGACCGAGCTGCACATGGACAGCGCGAACACGCGGATGCGCAGCAGGTCCACCGGGAACAGCGGCACGGCCTGGCCGAGCTGGCGCCGTACGTAGACGACGCCCACCACCAGGCCCACAGCGATCAGCAGCACCGACTGCAGTGCCACGCCGCTCTGGCCGGCGCGCGTGCCGAGCTGGTCCACGCCCAGGAACAGCAGCGCGAACATGGCGGCGTTGAGCCCCACGTCGAGCAGCGACAGCCCGCCCTTGGCCAGCGGCAGCGGGTTGGCTGGCAGCGCACGCAGACCCAGCAGCAGCAACGCGGCCGCGACGGGCAGGTTGATCGCGAACAGCCAGGGCCAGCTGGCGACCGAGAGCACGGCAGCGGCCACGCTGGGCCCGGCCACCGAGGCCACGGCCACGGTCATGGAATTGAGGGCGATGCCGCGGCCCAGCAGCGCGCGTGGATAGGTCAGCCGCACCAGCGCCGAATTGACGCCCATGACGCCGGCCGCGCCCACCCCCTGCAGGGCGCGGGCCGCCACCAGCATGGGAAGGTCGCGCGCGAGCACGCAGCCCAGCGAGCCCAGCAGCAGCACGGCCACGCCGGCCAGGTAGACGCGTCGGTAGCCCAGCAGATCGCCCAGCTTGGCGCAGGGCAACAGCAGCACCAGCACGCCGAGCTGGTAGGCGTTGACGATCCAGATCGCGTCCGAAGCCGGCCGGTTCAGGTCGCGCGCGATGCCGGGCAGCGCGAGGTTGACGATGGTCGCGTCCAGCACCGAGATGCCGATGCCGAGCAGGATCACCGCCATCGACCAGTGGCGGGCCGGCGTGGGCAGGCCGTCCGTGGGCTCCGCGGCGGGAGAGGGCATCAGGCCTTGCGGTCGCGGATCGCCTGAGCCGCCTCGCGCACCAGCGCCGGGCCCTGGTAGATCAGGCCGGTGTAGATCTGCACGAGGTCGGCGCCGGCTTCGATCTTGGTCAGCGCGTCGCGCGCGCTCAGCACGCCGCCCACGCCGATGATGGGGAAGTCCGGGCCCAGGGCCTGGCGCAGCTGCGCGATCACGCGGTTGCTGGCGGCCAGCAGCGGGGCGCCGGACAGGCCGCCGGTCTCTTCGGCATGCGGCAGGCCCTGCACGCGGTCGCGCGCCAAGGTGGTGTTGGTGGCGATCAGGCCCCAGCCGAGCTGGTCGGCCGCGTGGTCGGCGTCCGCATAGCGCTTGAGCGTGGCGGCGATCACGGCGACCTGGCCCTCGTCCAGATCGGGCGCGATCTTCACGAACAGTGGCACGCGGCGCAGCTGGGTGCGGCCGTCGGCGCTGGTGCTGGCGTGTTCGCGCGCGAGCACCGCGCGGCGCTCGGCCAGCGCGCCGAGCAGCGCGTCGAGCGCGGCGTCGGCCTGCAGCGTGCGCAGGTTCTGCGTGTTCGGGCTCGAAATGTTGATCGTGACGTAGTCGGCGTGCGGGTAGACGCCGGACAGGCCGGCGAGGTAGTCGTCGGTCGCGCGTTCGGTCGGCGTGGCCGCGTTCTTGCCGATGTTCAGGCCCAGCAGCATGGGGCTGCCGGCCTGCTGGCGGAACCTGGCGCGCTGCACGTTGGCGATGAAGGCCGCGAGGCCGTCGTTGTTGAAGCCCAGCCGGTTGATCAGTGCCTGCGCCTGCGGCAGCCGGAACATGCGCGGCTTTGGGTTGCCGGGCTGGCCCAGCGGCGTGACCGTGCCGACCTCGACGAAGCCGAAGCCCAGCGCGCCCAGCGCATCGATGCAACGCGCGTTCTTGTCCAGGCCGGCGGCCAGGCCCACGCGGTTGGGAAAGTGCAGTCCGGCCACGGTGACGGGGTCTTCGACACGGCGGTCGCACCAGGCCCAGGCCAGCGGTGTGCCGTGGCTGCGGGCCAGGGCGGACATGGTGGCGTCATGGGCAGCTTCGGCGTCCAGGCCGAAGAGCAGGGGCCGGGCCAGGGCATAGGTGAGCCGGGTCGGCAGCAAGGGCATCGGATAATTCTCGGCCAGTTCTCAACAAACGCCGGATTCTCCCAGATGACTTCCAACGCTCCGCTGTCGCAAGACCAACTCAAGGCCCTGGTGGGCCGTGCCGCCCTGGCCTACGTGGTGCCGGGCGAGATCCTGGGCGTGGGCACGGGCTCCACGGTCAACTGCTTCATCGACGCGCTGGCCGAGATCAAGGACCGGATCCCGGGCGCGGTGTCGAGTTCGGAAGCGAGCACGGCGCGCCTGAAGGCGCTGGGCATCCCGGTGTTCGACGCCAACGCGGTGGGCGAGCTCGCCGTCTACGTGGACGGCGCCGACGAGATCGATGGCGCCGGCCACATGGTCAAGGGCGGCGGCGCTGCTCTCACGCGCGAGAAGATCGTCGCGGCCCAGTCGCGCCGTTTCGTCTGCATCGCCGATGCGTCCAAGAAGGTGCCGGTGCTGGGCCGCTTCCCGATCCCGGTGGAGGTGGTGCCGATGGCGGCGCAGCAACTGGTGCGCCGTTTCGCCGCCATGGGCGGACAGGCGACGCTGCGCCAGGCCAAGGACGGCAGCGGCCCGCTCGTGACCGACAACGGTCAGCACATCCTGGACGTGGCCGGCCTGGCCATTGCCGATCCGCTGGGCTTCGAGACCCAGGTCAGCCAGTGGCCCGGCGTGGTCACCGTGGGCGTGTTCGCGCACCAGCGCGCCCAGGTCTGCCTGCTCGGCACGCCCGAGGGCGTGCAGACGCTGACGTTCTAGAAGACGATGCCCGCCGGATTGGACGGGGCCGGCGCTGGCGCGGGTGCCGCAGGCGCGGCCGCACGGGGTGCGGGCGCTGGCGCGGGCTCGGCCGCGCGCACGGCCACCAGCGGTTGCGCGGGCGGCGCCCGGTAGCCGGGCGGCAGCTGCGAGCTGCGCGGGTAGCCCGCGCTGTCCAGGTACTGCGTCCACTCCGCAGGCGCGAAGCCCTGGAGCCGCTGGCCGCCGATGGTGACCACGGGCAGGCTGTTGTCGCCCGCCAGGCGGCGCAGCGCCTCGATGTCCTCGTTGCTCTGCACCGTGCGCTCACTGAACGGCACGCCGCGCGCCACCAGCAGCTGGCGCGCGCTGTCGCAGGGCGCGCAGTCGCTGCCGGTGTACAGCGTCACCGGAAAGCGGTCCACGGTCTGGCGCAGTTCGTAGGGCAGCACGCGCGGGGCGGGCGGAATGCCGCCGCGGCTGGCGGTCGTCGCGGCCCGGGCATCGCTCGTGATGGGGCGGTCGGAGAAGGTGACGCGGCCGTCCGGTCCCACGCTGCGGTACACGGCCTGGGCCGGACACAGGCCCGCGGCCAGCAGCAGCGCGGCGGCCACCGCGTGCTTGCCGGCGGGCGCAGCGCCCCGCATCAGGCCATGCCCTGGTGGCGCAGCAGCGCGTCCAGCGTGGGTTCGCGGCCGCGGAAGGCCTTGAACGATTCCATGGCGGGCCGGCTGCCGCCCGCTTCGAGGATGGCCTCGCGGTAGCGCCGGCCGGTCTCGATGCTGGGCAGGCCGTCGGCGCCCGCGGTTTCCTCGAAGGCCGCGTAGGCATCGGCGCTGAGCACCTCGGCCCACTTGTAGCTGTAGTAACCGGCCGCGTAGCCGCCCGCGAAGATGTGGCTGAAGGTATTGGGCGTGCGGCTGAATTGGGGCGAGGGCAGCACGGCGACTTCCTCGCGCACGCTGGCCAGCAGGGCCATGAAGTCGGCCTGGGGCGCGTGCTCGGTGTGCAGCAGCATGTCGAACAGCGCGAACTCGATCTGGCGCAGCGTCTGCATGCCGCTCTGGTAGTTCTTGGCGGCCAGCATCTTGTCGTACAGCGCGCGCGGCAGCGGCTCGCCGGTGTCCACGTGGGCCGTCATGTGGCGCAGCACGTCCCATTCCCAGCAGAAGTTCTCCATGAACTGGCTGGGCAGCTCCACGGCGTCCCATTCCACGCCGCTGATGCCGGACACGTCGCGCTCGTCGACCTGCGTGAGCATGTGGTGCAGGCCATGGCCGAACTCGTGGAACAGCGTGGTCACGTCGTCGTGCGTGAGCAGTGGCGGCTTGCCGTCCACGCCGGCCGCGAAGTTGCAGACCAGCTGGGCGACCGGCGTCTGCAGGCGCCCGTCGTCGGGGCGCAGCCAGCGCGCGCGCACGTCGTCCATCCAGGCGCCACCGCGCTTGCCGCTGCGCGCCGAGGGGTCGAGGTAGAACTGGCCGACCAGCTGCGGTGCGCCACCGGCCTGGGCTGCCGCGCGCTCGATGCGGTAGAACTCCACGGTGGGGTGCCACACGGGCGCGGTGTCGCGCCGGATGGAGACCTCGAACAGCGTCTCGACGATCTTGAACAGCCCGGCCAGCACCTTGGGCGCCGTGAAGTACTGCTTGACCTCCTGTTCGCTGAAGGCGTAGCGCGCCTCCTTGAGCTGCTCGCCGATGTAGCTCCAGTCCCAGGGCTGCGGGTCGGTCAGGGCCAGCTTCTCGGCCGCGAAGGCGCGCAGGTCGGCCACGTCCTTCTCGGCATAGGGCCGTGCACGCCGGGCCAGGTCGCGCAGGAAGCCGATCACCTGGGCCGGCGAATCGGCCATCTTGGGCACGACCGAGACCTCGCCGAAGTTGGCGTAGCCCAGCAGCCGCGCTTCTTCCTGGCGCAGGGCCAGGATTTCGCGGATCAGCGCGGTGTTGTCGAATTTGGTCGCGTCGCCCTCGGCCTGGTCGGAGGCGCGCGTGGCGTAGGCACGGTACAGCCGTTCGCGCAGCGCGCTGCTCCTGGCGAACTGCATCACGGGCAGGTAGCAGGGCAGCTTGAGCGTGAGCTTGAAGCCGGCCTTGCCCTCGGCTTCGGCGGCAGCGCGCGCGGCCTGGCGCACGTCCTCGGGCACGCCGTCGAGTTCGTCGGCGCTGGCGTAGTACGCGTAGGCGTCGGTCGCGTCCAGCGCGTTCTCGCTGAACTTCTGCGAGAGCTCGGCCTGGCGTTCCTGGATCGCGGCGAAGCGCTCCTTGGCCGCGCCCGTCAGCTCGGCGCCGCTCAGCACGAAGTTGCGGATGGCGTTGCGCAGGGCCTGCTGCTGGGCCGGCGTCAGCGCCTTGGCGTCGATGGCCTTGTACTTGGCGTACAGGCGTTCGTCGGCGCCCAGGCGCGTCCAGAACTCGGTGACGCGCGGCAGCGCCTCGTTGTACGCGGCACGCAGTTCGGGCGTGTCGGCCACGGCGTTCAAATGGCTCACGGCACCCCAGGCGCGGCTCAGGCGCTCGGTCGCGGTGTCCAGCACGCGCGACATGGCGCTCCAATCGGCCGGGAAGTCCGGCGCCGTGGCCTGCTCCAGCGCGGTACTGGCCTCCCCCAGCAGCTGGTCGATGGCGGGCGCCACGTGTTCGGGCCGGATCTGGTCGAACAGCGGCAGGTCGGAAAACGAGAGGAGGGGGTTGGACTGCATGTAGGGCATTTTGCGCCAGCCCCGCCAATCACAAGCCCCCGCGCGGGCTATCGCCGCCTTAGCCGGCAGCGCGTTCGGCCGCTTCCAGCGTGTTGACGAGCAGCATGGCGCGCGTCATGGGGCCCACACCGCCCGGCACGGGGGTGATCCAGCCGGCCACTTCCTTGACACCGGCGAAGTCCACGTCGCCGCAGAGCTTGCCTTCGGCATTGCGGTTCATGCCCACGTCGATGACCACGGCGCCGGGCTTGACCATGTCGGCCGTGACCAGGTTCTGCTTGCCGACCGCGGCGACGATGACGTCCGCCTGGCGCGTGAAGGCCGCAAGATCCGGCGTGGCGCTGTGGCAGATGGTGACCGTGGCGCTCTGCGCCAGCAGCATCATGGCCATGGGCTTGCCGACGATGTTGCTGCGGCCGATCACCACGGCATGCTTGCCGCGCAGGCCATAGCCGATGGACTCCAGCATGCGCAGGCAGCCGTGCGGCGTGCAGGGCCAAAAGCCTGGCTGGCCGACCATCAGCGCGCCGGCGCTGGCGACATGGAAGCCGTCCACGTCCTTGGCCGGCGAGATCGCCTCGATGACCTTGTTCGCGTCCATGTGCTTGGGCAGCGGCAGCTGCACGAGGATGCCGTGCACGGCCGGATCGGCGTTGAGCGCATGGATGCGTGCGAGCAGGTCGGCCTCGGCCATGTCGGCCGGGTGGCGTTCCAGCGTGGCCTCAAGGCCGGTCTCGCTGCTGTCGTTGACCTTGTGCTTGACGTAGACCTGGCTGGCCGGGTCGTCGCCGACCAGCACGATGGCCAAATGCGGCTGGATGCCGCGGGCCTTGAGCGCGGCCGTGCGGCCGGCCACGTCGGCGCGGATCTGGCGGGCCAGCGCGTTGCCGTCGATGAGTTGGGCAGTCATGGGGAGTCTCCAAGAACAACGCCCGCCAACCGGACGGTGGACGGGCGCTGCGGTGTGGGGGATGTGGTGGTCAGGCTTTGGCGGTCTGGCCCAGGGCGATCTTGAGCAGGTCGGCCACGGTGTTGGCGTTCAGCTTTTCCATGATGTTGGCGCGGTGCGCCTCCACGGTCTTGATGCTGATGCCCAGGTCATCGGCGATCTGCTTGTTGAGCCGGCCTGCGACGATGCGTTCGAGCACCTGCGATTCGCGCGAGGTCAGCTTGGACAGCAGGGCGCCGCGGCTGGCGGCCTGCTGGTGGTCGGTGAAGGCGTCCTTGGCATGGTCCAGCATGCGCTCGACCAGGGTCACGAGCTCGTCTTCCTTGAAGGGCTTCTGGATGAAGTCCATCGCGCCCTTCTTCATGGTGTCCACGGCCATGGGCACGTCGCCATGGCCGGTGATGAAGACGATGGGCAGCGGCGACTTGCGCTCGATGAGCTTGTCCTGCAGTTCCAGGCCGGTCATGCCGCCCATGCGGATGTCCACCAGCAGGCAGGCGACCTCGCGGGCGTCGTAACGCGAGAGGAAGGCCTCGGCCGATTCGAAGCAGCGGACGCGGTAGTCCTTGCCCTCTAGCAGCCATTGGAGCGAATCGCGCACGGCTTCGTCGTCGTCGACAACATAGACCGTGCCCTTCTTGGGTATCAGACTCATGCGGGTACTCCGGGAGTTTTAGCTGCGTTGGCTGGATTTGGCAGGGCGTTGGCAGCTTTTGCCAACGGAATCCAGAAGGAAAACCGGCATCCCATGCACTCGGAGCCATTGTAGATGTTCTCCGCCTGCATCCTGCCCATGTGCGATTCGACGATGGAACGGCACAGGTTCAGCCCGATGCCCATGCCATGGGCCTTGGTCGAGAAGAACGCTTCGAACAGATGTTCCATGACCTCGGGTGCCAGGCCCGTGCCGGTGTCGGTGACGGCGAACTCGATGCCGGGCACATCGGCCTCCTGGCGCGGCAGCACGCGCAGCTCGATGTTGCGGCGCTGCGGCGGGCGCTGGGCGGAGTCGATGGCTTCGGCCGCGTTGCGCAGCAGGTTGACCAGCACCTGTTCGATCAGGATCGGGTCGACCATGAGCGGGGGCAGGCGCGCCGCCACGTAGTGGCTCAGGCGCACGTTGCGTCGGCGCAGCTCGATGCCGGCCAGTTCCACGGACTCCTGCACGATGTCCTGCACGTTCGACAGGCTGCGCTTGGGCTCGCTGCGTTTCACGAAGGACTGGATGCGGTGGATGATCTGGCCCGCGCGCTGCGCCTGGCGGGAGGTCTTCTCGAGCGCCGCCAGCAGGTCCTCGTGCGCGATGCCATTGCCGTTGAGGCGCGAGACCATGCCATTGCAGTAGTTGGTGATGGCGGCCAGCGGCTGGTTCAGCTCGTGCGCGACGCTGGAGGCCATCTCGCCCATGGTGATGAGGCGGCTGGAGGTCTGGGCCCGCTCGGCGTGGTGGGCGGCCTGCTCCTCGGCCAGCCGGCGCGGCGTGATGTCGGTGGCGATCACCATCTGCACCAGGCGGCCGTCGACCCAGCTTAGGTAGCGCGCCCGCACCTCCAGCCACTTGCCGAGTTCGGCCACGTGGATCTCGGCGCTTTCGGCGTCGCTCGTGGTCAGCGAATCAGTGGGCAGGCCGGCGTAGGCGTCCACATCGTCCAGGTGCTCGTCGTTGGGCGGCATGGACGGCATGCCAGCACGCGCCACCAGGCTCTCGTGGCCGTGGGTCTGCGAGCCGAACCATTGGCGGTAGAGCTTGTTGGCGAACAGCAGCTCGGGACTGCCCAGCGGCGCCACTGACACGGCGGCGTCCAGCGCCTCGAGCACCGTGGTGAAGCGCTCGTACGAGGCCGACAGCTGCTCGCGGATGCGGTTGGGCTCGGTGATGTCGGTGATCGATGCCATCCAGCCGGTTTGCTTGCCCACGGCGTCGATCAGCGGCGAGATGTACAGCCGCGCATCGAAGATGGAGCCGTCGCGGCGCTTGATGCGCAGCTGGAAGCCCGAGGGTGTGCTGCGACCGTTGAGCTCGTCCTCCAGCCGCGCGATCAGGTACTCCAGGTCTTCCTCGGGCCAGTAGGGGAAGGGCGCGGTGCGGCCCACCAGCTCGCCTTCGCTCCAGCCCGTCATCTGGCAGAAGGCCGCGTTCACGTAGGTGATGCGGCCCTGCAGGTCCATGGCACGCATGCCGGTCAGCATGGAGTTCTCCATGGCGCGGCGGAAGTTGGTCTCGGCCATCAGCGCCTGCTGGGCCTGCTGGCGCTTGCGCGTGTGGCTCCAACTACCGATCAGCATCCAGGCCGTCAGCACCGACAGTGCACCGACCAGCCAGAACAGCCCGCTGCCCACCACGCCCTGCGAGGTGCGGTAGGCCTGGGCGCGCAGCACCAGGCCGTTGCCCACCGGTGACACCGGGATCTCGTAGGGCTCGGCCTGGCTGGACCAGGGCAGCAGGCGCGAGCCCGAGGTCGACGGTGGCATGACGGTGCCGGCCAGCATGCGCCCGTCGCTGGCCACCAGCGCCACGGCGTACTTGTTGAGGACTTCGGCCGGCACGCCGTGGCGCAGCAGCGCGTCGGTGCCGTACTCGGCCAGCACCACGCCGGCGAAGCGTCCGCGGTCGGTCAGCGGGATGTGCAGCTGCAAGAGCGGCGTCGGGTCGCCGGCCGTGCCCAGGGGCTGGCCGTAGACGGGCTGGTGCAAGTCGCGCGCCAGGCTGAAGTTGGTCTCGGTTTCGCCGGGGCGCAGCACGTCGTCCACCATGCGCATGAGCGGCGTGTGCAGACTGGGCGCGGCGTAGCTGGTCTTGATGCGGCGGCGCTCGTCGATCCAGCTGACGGCCTGCAGCTCCGGGTACTGGGAGATCAGCGATTGCGCGCGGCTCACGAACTCCTCGACGTCGATTTCCTCGTTGGCCGCATCGCGTGCCACGCGCATGAGCTGTTCCTGGCGCTCCAGCAGGCGCAGGCGGATCTGCTGCTGCGCGTACTCGACATCGCGCTTGACGGCTTCCTGCTCGCGGTCGATCTCCTCCAGCCGCAGATAGAGAAAGGACGACGCGATCGCCGCCAGGAACAGCACCACCGCCACCAGCGGCGCCAGCGCCGCGAAGCGGTCCTGCCGGTGGGGTGCCTGGCGCCGCCACCAGGCGCGCCAGGGCTTGCGCACTTCGGCGGCGGCAAGCCCTTGGCCGGGCGTCTGGTGGGAGGGGGGGACGGACATGGGCGGCAGTGTATGTGAGGGTTTGCAGCAGTTGCCCATGAGCGGGCTTGGTGTGTCGAATGACTCGGCCTTTGAACCTCTTCATTTTTCACATTACAGAATTGTAAATTGCTATTTGAAAATTAGAGGGCGTGTGCGACACTTCGCCGCGCCCGGCCGGTATCGGCCAAGCGTCCGTTTGTCTATTTCGAGGAGACCGCATGTCAGCCCAACCCCAGAACTTGCCTGGCGCAGCCAATGACCCCCAGGACACCGACAGCCAGGAGACCCGTGAGTGGATGGACGCGCTGTCAGCGGTCATCGCCAGCGACGGGCCCAAGCGCGCCCATTACCTGCTGGAACAACTGCTGGAGCACGCGCGCCAGAACACGGTGGACATGCCGTTCTCGGCCAACACCGGCTATGTGAACACCATCGAGCCCAGCGAAGAGGCGCGCAGCCCGGGCAATCTGGAAATCGAGCAGCGCCTGCGCGCCTACATGCGCTGGAACGCCATGGCCATGGTGGTCAAGGCCAACCGCCACCACCCGCCCGAAGGCGGTGACCTGGGCGGCCACATCGGCTCCTTCGCCTCGCTGGCCAGCATGTTCGGTGCCGGCTTCAACCATTTCTGGCATGCCGAGAGCGAAAAGCACGGCGGCGATTGCATCTACATCCAGGGCCACGTCTCGCCGGGCGTCTACGCGCGCGCCTACCTCGAGGGCCGCCTGACCGAAGAGCAACTGCTGAACTTCCGCCAGGAAGTGGACGGCAAGGGTCTGTCGAGCTACCCGCACCCCAAGCTCATGCCCGAGTTCTGGCAGTTCCCGACCGTCTCCATGGGCCTGGGTCCGCTGATGGCGATCTACCAGGCGCGCTTCCTCAAGTACCTGCATGCCCGCGGCATCGCCGACACGTCCAACCGCAAGGTCTGGGTGTTCTGCGGCGACGGCGAGATGGACGAGGTCGAATCGCTGGGCGCGATCGGCCTGGCCGCGCGCGAGAACCTGGACAACCTGATCTTCGTGATCAACTGCAACCTGCAGCGCCTGGACGGCCCGGTGCGCGGCAACGGCAAGATCATCCAGGAGCTGGAAGGCGAGTTCCGGGGCTCGGGCTGGAACGTCATCAAGCTGATCTGGGGCAAGGGCTGGGATGCCCTGCTGGCCAAGGACCATGACGGCGCGCTGCGCGAGCTCATGATGAAGACCAACGACGGCGACTACCAGGCCATGAAGGCCAACGACGGTGCCTACGTGCGCAAGCACTTCTTCGGCCGCGATCCGCGCACGGCCAAGATGGTCGAGAACATGACGGACGACGAGATCTGGAACCTGCAGCGCGGCGGCCACGATTCGCAGAAGGTCTACGCCGCCTTCCATGCCGCGCAGAACCACAGCGGCCAGCCCACCGTGCTGCTCGTGAAGACCGTCAAGGGCTTCGGCATGGGCAAGATCGGCGAGGGCAAGAACACCGTCCACCAGACCAAGAAACTCAGCGACGAGGACATCAAGTCCTTCCGCGACCGCTTCAACATCCCGATCCCCGACAGCCAGATCGCCGAGCTGCCGTTCTACAAGCCGGCCGACGACACGCCGGAGATGAAGTACCTGCACGAGCGCCGCAAGGCCCTGGGCGGCTACTTGCCGCACCGCCGCACCAAGGCCGACGAGAGCTTCACCGTGCCCGCGCTGGAGACCTTCAAGTCGGTCATCGAGCCGACGGCCGAAGGCCGCGAGATCTCGACCACGCAGGCCTATGTGCGCTTCCTGACGCAGCTGCTGCGCGACCAGGCCCTGGGCCCGCGCGTGGTGCCCATCCTCGTGGACGAGGCCCGCACCTTCGGCATGGAAGGCCTGTTCCGCCAGGTCGGCATCTACAACCCGCATGGCCAGCAGTACACCCCGGTCGACAAGGACCAGGTCATGTACTACAAGGAAGACAAGGCCGGCCAGATCCTGCAGGAAGGCATCAACGAGGCCGGCGGCATGGCCAGCTGGATCGCGGCCGCGACGAGCTACAGCACGAGCAACCGCATCATGGTGCCGTTCTACGTGTACTACTCGATGTTCGGCTTCCAGCGCATCGGTGACCTGGCCTGGGCCGCCGGCGACATGCAGGCGCGCGGCTTCCTGTTGGGCGGCACCTCGGGCCGCACCACGCTGAACGGCGAAGGCCTGCAGCACGAGGACGGCCACAGCCACATCCTGGCCGGCACGATCCCGAACTGCGTGAGCTACGACCCGACCTTCGCGCACGAGGTCGGCGTGATCCTGCACCATGGCTTGAAGCGCATGGTCGAGCGCCAGGACAACGTCTACTACTACATCACGCTGCTCAACGAGAACTACCCCATGCCCGGCCTGCAGCCCGGCACGGAGGAGCAGATCATCAAGGGCATGTACCTGGCCAAGCAGGCGCCCGCACTGGCCGCCGGTGCGCCCACGGTGCAACTGCTGGGCAGCGGCACCATCCTGCGCGAGAGCTTCTTCGCCCAGGAACTGCTGGAGAAGGACTGGGGCGTGGCCGCCGGCGTCTGGAGCTGCCCGAGCTTCAACGAGCTGGGCCGCGACGGCCAGGACGCCGACCGCTGGAACCTGCTGCACCCGACCGAGACGCCGCGCCAGAGCTTCGTGGCGCAGCAGCTCTCCAGCTCTGTGGGCCCGGTCATCGCCTCGACCGACTACATGAAGTCCTACGCCGAGCAGATCCGCCCGTTCGTGCCGGCCGGCCGCAACTACAAGGTGCTGGGCACCGACGGCTTCGGCCGCAGCGACTTCCGCAGCAAGCTGCGCGAACATTTCGAGATCAACCGCCACTACATCGTCGTGGCCGCGCTGAAGGCCTTGAGCGAAGATGGCACCGTGCCGGTCGCCAAGGTGGCCGAAGCGATCGCCAAGTACGGCATCAAGACCGACAAGGTCAACCCGCTGTACGCCTGATCCCACCCACCCACACACAAGCGAGACGAACAACATGGCATTGGTGGAAGTGAAGGTCCCCGACATCGGGGACTTCGATGAAGTGAGCGTGATCGAGGTCATGGTCAAGCCGGGCGACACGGTCAAGGCCGAGCAGTCGCTGATCACGGTGGAATCGGACAAGGCTTCGATGGAGATCCCGTCCAGCGCCGCCGGCGTGGTCAAGGAGATCAAGGTCGCGGTGGGCGACAAGGTCAAGGAAGGCTCGCTGGTGCTGGTGCTCGAAGGCGCTGGCGAGGCGGCGGCGGCCGCGCCTGCCCCGGCTGCCGCGCCGCCCGCGCCCGCCGCGGCGGCTCCGGCCCCC
>NZ_BMYK01000002.1:0-434700 GCF_014652235.1 Pseudorhodoferax aquiterrae | reverse complement strand
GCCCGCGGCGCCGGCGCCGGCCCAAGGCGGTGGCCTGGTCGAGATCCGCGTGCCCGACATCGGCGACTTCAAGGACGTGTCCGTCATCGAGGTCATGGTCCAACCCGGCGACAGCGTCAAGCTCGAGCAGTCGCTGATCACGGTGGAGAGCGACAAGGCCTCGATGGAGATTCCGTCGTCCGCGGCCGGCGTGCTCAAGGAGCTCAAGGTCAAGGTCGGCGACACCGTCAACATCGGCGATCTGCTGGGCACGGTGGAGTCCGCTGGCGCCCCGGCGGCGGCCAGCGCCGCACCGGCGGCCGCTGCGGCACCTGCCGCCGCCAAGAGCGAGGCGCCCGCGCCGGCCCCGGCCGCTGCACCTGCAGCCGCTGCGGCACCCGTTGCCGCCCACAACCCGACCGTCGCGCCCACCGGCGCGCTGCCGCACGCCTCGCCTTCGGTGCGCAAGTTCGCCCGCGAGCTGGGCGTGCCGCTGGCCGAGGTCAAGGGCTCGGGCCCCAAGGGCCGCATCACGCAGGACGACGTGCAGAGCTTCACCAAGTCGGTGATGAGCGGCGCCGTGCAGACCAAGGCCCAGGCTGCCAAGGCCCCGGCCGGTGGCGGAGGCGGTGGCGGTGCGGGCCTGGACCTGCTGCCCTGGCCCAAGGTCGATTTCGCCAAGTTCGGCCCGATCGAGCGCAAGGACCTGTCGCGCATCAAGAAGATCTCGGGCGCGAACC
Organism: Pseudorhodoferax aquiterrae; assembly: GCF_014652235.1. Classification (GTDB taxonomy): domain Bacteria; phylum Pseudomonadota; class Gammaproteobacteria; order Burkholderiales; family Burkholderiaceae_C; genus Pseudorhodoferax; species Pseudorhodoferax aquiterrae. Next base: position 433,981 of record NZ_BMYK01000002.1, on the reverse strand, counting down.
TGCACCGCAACTGGGTGATGATCCCGCACGTCACGAACAACGACGACGCCGACATCACCGAGCTGGAAGCCTTCCGCGTCTCCACCAACAAGGAGAACGAGAAGTCCGGCGTCAAGGTCACCATGCTGGCCTTCGTGATCAAGGCGGTGGTCGCGGCGCTCAAGAAGTACCCCGAGTTCAACGCCAGCCTGGACGGCGACGCGCTGGTCTACAAGCAGTACTTCCACATCGGCTTCGCGGCCGACACGCCGAACGGCCTGGTCGTTCCCGTGCTGCGCGATGCCGACAAGAAGGGTGTGCTGCAGATCAGCCAGGAGATGGGCGAGCTGGCCAAGAAGGCGCGCGACGGCAAGCTGGGCCCGGCCGACATGACCGGCGGCTGCTTCTCGATCAGCTCGCTGGGCGGCATCGGCGGCACCCACTTCACGCCCATCGTGAACGCACCCGAGGTCGCCATCCTGGGCCTGTCCAAGAGTGCGATGAAGCCGGTCTGGGACGGCAAGCAGTTCGTGCCGCGCCTGATGCTGCCGCTGTCGCTGTCCTACGACCACCGCGTCATCGACGGCGCTGCGGCCGCGCGCTTCAACGCCTACCTGGGCCAGGTGCTGGCCGACTTCCGCCGGGTCATCCTCTGACGCGGTCCGGCGCATGACAACGGTCGTCGTCGTCAAGAAGGCGGGTCAGGTCGCGATCGCGGCCGACACGCTGGTCACCTTCGGCGACACCCGCCTGACCCACCGCTTCGAGGACAACAGCAAGATCTTCGCGCTGGACACGCCGGACGGGCCCACCTACGTGGGCATGGCCGGCACCGTGGCGCACTTCCCCGTGCTGCGCAAGGCCCTCGCAGGCCTGCCGCGCGAGGAACTGCGCCTGTCGGGCAAGGACGAGGTGTTCGAGACCTTCACGCGCCTGCACCCCATCCTCAAGGACAAGTTCTTCCTGCAGACCAAGGAAGACGACGGCGACCCTTACGAGTCCAGCCAGTTCAGCGTGCTGCTGGCCAATGCCAGCGGCATCTACGGGCTGTACAGCTACCGCGAGGTGTTCGAGTTCAAGGAGTTCTGGGGCATCGGCTCGGGCCGCAGCTTTGCGCTGGGCGCCATGCATGCGGCGTCCAAACACGCCAAGACCGCGCGCGAGCTGGCGCTGATCGGCGTGCAGACGGGCTGCGAATTCGACAAGAACTCGGCCGGGCCGGTCGAGGTCTTCACGGTCAAGTTGAAGAAATAAAGGACGGCGCGCCGCGCGCGCCGGCAAGGAGAGATACATGGCAAGCATCGACATCAAGGTTCCCGACATCGGCGACTTCAGCGAAGTGGACGTCATCGAACTGCTGGTCAAGGTGGGCGACACCATCAAGCCCGAGCAGTCGCTGATCACGGTGGAAAGCGATAAGGCCTCGATGGAGATTCCGTCGAGCCACGGCGGCAAGGTCACGGCGCTCAAGGTGGCCGTGGGCGACAAGGTCAGCGAAGGCTCGGTCGTGCTGACGCTGGAGGCGTCCGATGCCGCGGCGCCCGCGCCGGCACCTGCTGCTGCGCCGGCTGCGGCCGCTCCAGCGCCGGCACCCGCTGCTGTGCCCACGCCGGCCCCCCAGGCTGCCGGCAGCTACGGCGGCGGTGTGGACCTGGAATGCGACACGCTGGTGCTGGGCGCTGGCCCCGGCGGCTACTCGGCCGCCTTCCGCAGTGCCGACCTGGGCATGAAGACCGTGCTCGTGGAGCGTTACGCCACGCTCGGTGGCGTCTGCCTGAACGTGGGCTGCATCCCTTCCAAGGCGCTGCTGCACGTGGCCGCCGTGATGGACGAGGTCAAGCACTTCGCAGACCTGGGCATCGACTACGGCGCCCCCAAGGTCGACCGTGCCAAGCTGCTCGCGCACAAGAACAAGGTCGTGGGCAAGCTGACCGGCGGCCTCACGGCCATGGCCAAGATGCGCAAGGTGACGACCGTGCGCGGCGTCGGCAGCTTCATCGACCCGCACCACCTGGAGGTGCAGGAGACCTCCGGCAGCGGCCAGGAGCTCTCGGGCAAGAAGCAGGTCATCAAGTTCCGCCACTGCATCATCGCGGCCGGCTCGCAGGCCGTGCACCTGCCGTTCATGCCCAAGGGCGACCCGCGCGTGGTCGATTCCACGGGCGCGCTGGACCTGGCGACCGATCCCAAGCGCATGCTGATCCTGGGCGGCGGCATCATCGGCCTGGAGATGGGCACGGTCTACTCCACGCTGGGCGCGCGCCTGGACGTGGTGGAGATGCTGGACGGCCTCATGCAGGGCGCTGACCGCGACCTCGTCAAGGTCTGGCAGAAGATGAACGCGCCGCGCTTCGACAACATCATGACCTCCACCAAGACCGTGGGCGCCGAGGCGACCAAGGAGGGCATCAAGGTCATGTTCGAAGGCGCGAACGCGCCCAAGGAGCCGCAGGTCTACGACCTCGTGCTGCAGGCCGTGGGCCGCACGCCCAACGGCAAGAAGATCGGCGCCGAGAAGGCCGGCGTGGCCGTGAGCGACCGCGGCTTCATCCCGGTCGACATCCAGATGCGCACCAACGTGCCGCACATCTTCGCGATCGGCGACATCGTGGGCCAGCCCATGCTGGCGCACAAGGCCGTGCACGAGGCGCATGTGGCGGCCGAGGTCATCGCCGGCGAGCAGAAGGGCGACAAGGAACTGCTGAGCGCGGCCTTCAATGCCCGCGTGATCCCCAGCGTCGCCTATACCGACCCCGAGGTGGCCTGGGTCGGCCTGACCGAGGACCAGGCCAAGGCCGAGGGCATCAAGGTCAAGAAGGGCCATTTCCCGTGGACGGCCTCGGGCCGCGCGATTGCGAACACGCGCGACGAGGGCTTCACCAAGCTGCTGTTCGACGCCGAGACGCACCGCATCCTTGGTGGCGGCATCGTCGGCACGCACGCCGGCGACATGATCGGCGAGATCGCGCTGGCCATCGAGATGGGCGCCGACGAGATCGACATCGGCAAGACCATCCACCCGCACCCCACGCTGGGCGAGAGCATCGGCATGGCGGCCGAGGTGGCGCACGGCACCTGCACGGATCTGCCGCCGCAGAAGAAGTAAACCGGGTCTGCCGGTTCTCGACCAAGGCCGCCGCGTGCGGCCTTGTTCACTCCAGCTGGATCTTGATCCCCTCGTCCAGCACCGTGATCGCGCCGACCTCGTAGGTCTTCAGGCCCACGGTCATCTCTTGCTTGGTGAAGCTGCGCAGCACATGGTCGTGCAGCAGCTCCTGCGCGACGACGGCGGCGATGCGGCGCAGCCGTTCGGCATCGCCGCCGGCCAGGCCCTGCAGTTCCAGGCTCTCCACGCTGGGCCGGTCCAGCCGCAGCGCGCGCGCGGCCGCGTCCCAGCGCAGCGCGCTGCTCATGGCCACGGTGCCGCCGACCTGGCCGCCGCGCAGCCAGGGGCTGGCGATGGTCAGCGCGGCCGTGAGACCCGTTCGCTGGGCCGGCGCGTTGAGGCCCAGGCGCGGGTCCTGCAGGCGCACGCGGAAGATCTCGGCATAGCGCTGCTCGAGCGGAAACTGCTTCTCCACGAGACTTTGCAGTTCGGCATGGCTGGCCGTGTACTCGCCCGTGAAGAAATTGAAGCCCGCATGGCCGATCGCCGGGAGCATGGCGAAGGCAAGCAGGCAGTGGCGGCGGGGCAGGGGCATGGCGGGCTATTGTGGTCGGCGGCTCGTGCCGTGCCCGCAAAAGCACCAAGCGATGCCGGGCTTCAGCGTGTCACGGCCGCACGGCCGGCGTCTCCAGCGGCAGGCCGCGTGCGCGCTGCGCCAGGTACAGCTCCAGTTCCACGAGCTCGGCCGCGCCGAAGGGCGGGGCCTGGGCGCGCACGCCCGTCATGCAGTTGCGCAGCCGGCGCTGCAGCGAGCCCATGCCCTGCCATTCGAGCCGGTAGATCGGGTAGCCCGTGGCCTGGCCCTGCGTGATGGGGTTGCCGGCCAGCTTGCGGTCCCAGGCGCCGTCATGGCACTGGGCGCAGGACATGTCGAGCTGGCCGATGCGGCGCACATAGGCGGCCTGGCCGCGCGCCGTGAACGGTGCCAGCCGCGGGTCCGCGGCCGGCGCGATGGGCAGGCCGCGCGACTGCTGGGCGACATAGGTCTCCAGGCTCAGCAGCGGCTCGCTCTCGGGCGACCAGGGCGTGGCCTGCTGGTGCTGCACCCGGCACTGCCCGATGCGCTGCGCGAGGTTGAGCGGCCCCTGGCTGGCCGTGTCGAAGGCCGGGTAGCGCGTGGCCACGCCGCGCATGGACTGGCTGGCATCGCCATGGCAGGACATGCAGCTGCGCTGTTCGCGGCCCTCAGGCTTGTTCCAGAGCGCCTGGCCTTCGTGCAGCCACAGCATGGCCGGGTTCTGGCTGTCGTCGCGCTGCATGGCCTGCGTCGCCGGGCCCATGAAGTCCAGGCCCGAACGCGCCGGCTGTGCGCCGGCGGATGCACACACCAGCGCCAGCGCGAGCCAGGCCCTCATTCGACGCGCACGGCGACGGTTTCGGTCTGCGCGAAGCCCTTGTCGCCCTCCCAGGTGATGCGCAGTTCGCCGCTGCGCTCGGCGCGCACCTGGAAGGCCACGTAAGGGTTGGCCGCGATGGCGGGGTACAGGTCGGCGCTGAAGACCAGGGCGCCGTCCAGCGTGCATTGCAACCGCGTGACGATGTCGCGCGGCAGCACGCGGCCGTTCTCGTCGGGCCGGTAGCCGGTTTCCATGGGGTGGGCGATCGTGGTGCGCACCTCGAAGGGCTCGCCGCGGCGCACGCTGGGCGGAACATGGATCAGGGTACGGGCCATGCGGCTTCCTATTCGATGCAGGCGGCCAGCGTGACCACCACGTCCACGGTGTGCGAGAAGGCCGCGCCGTCCTCCATCAGGGCCACGGCCACGAGCTTTTGCGAGGTGGCGAGCCGGATGCGCGTGGCGGCCCAGGCCCGGCCAGACGCCGGCCCGAAGCGAAAGCGCGCCACGTCGCGCTGCGGGTTGCGTTCGTTGAACAAGGCCAGACTGCGCAGTTGCGGCAGCGCGATGCCGTCATCGACCGAGAGCGTGACGGGCACGGCGTTGCCGTTCTCCACCAGCGTGGAGATCTCCAGCCGCACGCGGCCGGGTTGCGGTGTGCGGCCGCCGGTGAAGGCTGCGATGGCAGCGGCCAGATCGCCCGTGGCGGCCGCGCCCGGGCGCATCACCAGGCCGGCGGCCAGGCCCGTGCCCAGGGCGAGAGCATGGCGGCGTCGCGGGTCGAAGGGGGTCAAGACATTACTCCTTGAGGCTGGACAGGTAGGCCACCACGTCCTCGATCTGCTGCGCGTCCAGCAGCGGCTTGCCGCGCCAGGCCGCGCCCACCTGCCGCAGCCCCTCGGTGCGGTGGTAGGCCGGCATGATGGTGCCGGGCACCAGGCGCTGCGGCTCCACCAGCCGCAGCCGCAGCTGGCCGGCGCTCCAGCGTGTGCCGACGCCGGCCAGGTTCGGCGCCAGGTCGCCCTGGAAGCGTTCCTCCGGGATCGGCGCGCCGTGGCACAGCAGGCACAGGCCCAGCTGCCGGTTGGCCACGATGGCGCGGCCGCGCGCCGCATCGCCGGCCAGGCCCGCGAGCGGCGCCGCGATGGCATCGCCCTGGACCGTGTAGGGCGCCAGCGGCTGGGCGGCCGCCGCACCCGCCAGCAGCAGCGCCGCCAGCCCGCGCATCAGGCCTTCTTGAGGTCGTGGTTCTTGAGCGGCAGGTCGCGGATGCGCTTGCCCGTGGCCGCGAAGATGGCGTTGAGCACGGCCGGCGCGGCCACCGCGATGGTCGGCTCGCCCACCCCGCCCCAGAAGCCGCCCGAAGGCACGATCACGGTCTCCACGGCCGGCATCTCGTCCATCTTGAGCACCGGGTAGGTGGAGAAGTTGTCCTGCTCGATGCGGCCGTCCTTGACCGTGCACTCGCCGTACAGCGCGGCCGACAGCCCGTAGGCGAACGAGCCTTCGACCTGGGCCTCGATCTGCTGCGGATTCACGGCGTAACCCGGGTCGGTGGCCGCGACGATGCGGTGCACCTTGAGCTTGCCGTCGTCGCTGACCGAGATCTCGGCGCAGGCCGCCACGTAGCTGCCGAAGCCCATGGTCTGCGCCAGGCCGCGGAAGCGCCCGGCCGGCGCCGGCTTGTCCCAGCCCACGCGTTCGGCCACGGCATTGAGCACCGCCAGATGCTTGGGATGCTGGGCCATGAGCTTGCGCCGCAGGGCCAGCGGGTCCTGCTGCGTGGCGTGCGCGATCTCGTCGATGAAGGACTCCAGGTAGATCGCGTTCTGGTTCAGGTTGACGCCACGCCAGAAGCCCGGCGGCACATGCGGGTTGCGCATGGCGTGGTCGACCAGCAGGTGCGGCACGCTGTAGCCGATCGAGGCCTCCGGCCCCGGCGCGTTGAGGCCCTGGAATACCACGGGATCGCGGCCGTCCTTGATGTTCTGCGGAAAGATGCCGGCCACGATGGACTGGCCCGAGATGCGCATGTGCAGCGCCTGCAGCTCGTCCTTGTCGTCCAGACCCGCGACCAGGCGGCATTGGGTCACCGGGTGGTACAGGCCGTGCTGCATGTCCTCTTCGCGCGACCAGATCAGCTTGACGGGCACGCCGGGCAACTGCCGCGCGATGGCCACGGACTGGCGCACCCAGTCGTGCACGGCGCCGCGCCGGCCGAAGCCGCCTCCCAGGTGGATCTTGTAGACCTCGCACTGCGCGGGCGGCAGGCCGGCGGCCTCGGCCGCTGCGGCCAGTGCGGCCTCTCCATTCTGCGTGGGCGTCCAGACCTCGCAGCGCTGCGGCGTCCAGCGCGCCGTCGCATTCATGGTCTCCATGGTCGCGTGGTTCTGGTGCGGATAGCTGTAGGTGGCCTCGATGCGCCGCGCCGCGCCGGCCAATGCGGCCTTGGCGTCGCCATTGCGGTTGCCCACGACCGCCTGCTCGGCCGTGAGGCCGGCCTTCAGCACCTCGGCGAAACCGGCGCTGGAGGCCTGCGCGTGCTGGCCGAAGTCCCATTCGACGGGCAGGGCGTCCAGCGCGGTCTTGGCCCGCCACCAGGTGTCGGCCACGACGGCCACGGCGTTGTCGCCCACGCGCACGACCTTGTGCACGCCACGCCGTTTTTCGACAGCGGCCGCGTCGAAGGACTTGAGCGTGCCGCCGAACACGGGGCAGGCCTTGATCGCCGCATTCAGCATGCCGGGCATCTGCAGGTCCATGCCGTAGACCTGCTTGCCCGTGACCTTCTCGACCGTGTCCAGCCGCGCCAGGCGCTTGCCGATCAGCTGCCAGTCCTTGGGATCCTTGAGCGGCACGTCCGCCGGCGGCTTGAGTTGGCCGGCGGCCGCAGCCACTTTGCCGTAGGTCGTGGTGCGGCCCGTCGGCTGGTGCGTGATGACGCCCTTGACCGCGCGGCATTCGCCCGCCGGCACCTTCCAGCCGTCGGCCGCGGCCTGCACGAGCATCACGCGCGCCGTGGCACCGCCCTTGCGCACGTAGTCGTGCGATTCGCGGATGCCGCGGCTGCCCCCCGTGGAGAAGTTGCCCCAGGCGCGCTGGCGCGCGAGGTTCTGGCCCGGCGTGGGGTACTCGGTCGTGACCTTGGCCCAGTCGCAGTCGAGTTCGTCGGCCACCAGCTGCGCCAGGCCCGTCAGCGTGCCCTGGCCCATCTCGGAGCGCGCGATGCGCACGACCACGGTGTCGTCGGGCTTCACGACGACCCAGGCGTTGACCTCGTCGGGCAGCGGCGTCTGCGCCAGGCTCTTGCGCGGGACGTGGAAGCCCACGACCAGTGCCCCGGCCGTGGCGGCGGTGCCGCCGATGAAGCGGCGGCGGGTGGTGGTGGCGGCGCTCACGTCACGCTCCCGTCCACGTGCAGGATCGACAGTCCGGCGGACTTGGTGCTGCCCTGGGCGACGGCCTTGATCGCCGCGCGCACGCGGTTGTAGGTGCCGCAGCGGCAGATGTTGGTGATGGCTTCGTCGATGTCCTGGTCGCTGGGATTGGGCTTCGTCTGGAGCAGCGCGCTCGCGGCCATGACCATGCCGCACTGGCAGAAGCCGCACTGCGGCACGTCCAGCGCCACCCAGGCCTTTTGCACCGGGTGCGAGCCATCGGGCGACAGGCCCTCGATGGTCACGATCTTCTCGGTCGCCTCGATGGTGGAGACCGGCCGCACGCAACTGCGCGTGGGCACGCCGTCCAGGTGCACGGTGCAGGCGCCGCAGGCCGCGATGCCGCAGCCGTACTTGGTGCCGGTCAGGCCGAGCTGCTCGCGCAGCACCCACAGGAGAGGTGTGTCGTCCTCGACATCGACCTCGCGTTGCACTCCGTTCACGTTCAATCGTCGCATCGGGGCTCCTGGCAGTTGGCTGAGAACTGCAAGTAGACGTGGGCGCGCGGCCGAAGTTCCGCGGAATCGGCCAGGTGGGGCAACGCGGCCGCGTCAGGCCGGGTCGGAGGCGCGCCGACGGCGGTCCTGGCGGTGCTCGGCCACGAGTTCGACCGAGCCGTCGGCGTTCTGGCGTTCCAGCCGCACGTTGAAGCCCCATAGCGTGCCCAGGTGCGAGAGCATGGTGGCGGCCGAATCGCCGAGCGGGCGGCGCTGGTGGGCGAAGTGGCGCAGGGTCAGCGAGCGGTCGCCGCGCAGGTCCACGTTCCAGACCTGGATGTTGGGTTCGCGGCTGCCCAGGTCGTACTGCTCGGACAGCTGGCGGCGCAACGCGCGGTAGCCGGTTTCGTCGTGGATGGCCTGGATCTCCAGCTTGCTGCGGCTGTCGTCGTCCAGCACCGAGAAGAAGCGGAAGTCGCGCATGACCTTGGGCGACAGGAACTGCGCGACGAAGCTCTCGTCCTTGAAGTTCTGCATCGCGAAGTCGAAGGTCTTGCGCCAGTCCGAGCCCGCGAACTCGGGGAACCAGGCGCGGTCCTCCTCGGTCGGCTCCTCGCAGATGCGGCGGATGTCGCGCCACATCGCAAAGCCCAGCGCGTACACGTTGATGCCCGAGAAGTGCTGGCTGTTGTAGGGCGGCTGGTAGACCACGTTGGTGTGGGACTGCAGGAACTCCATCATGAAGCCGTCCGACAGCTGGCCCTGGTCGTAGAGCGTGTTCAGGATGGTGTAGTGCCAGTAGGTGGCCCAGCCCTCGTTCATGACCTGGGTCTGGCGCTGCGGATAGAAGTACTGGCCGATCTTGCGCACGATGCGCACCACCTCGCGCTGCCAGGGCTCCAGCAGCGGCGCATGCTTCTCGATGAAGTACAGCAGGTTCTCTTCGGGCTCCTTGGGGAAGCGCTCTTCCTTGGCCTGCTGCTCGGCCTCGTGGCGCGGTGGCAGCGTGCGCCACAGGTCGTTGACCTGGGCCTGCAGGTACTCCTCGCGTTCCTTCTGGCGCAGGGTTTCCTTCTCCAGCGACAGCCGCGGCGAGCGCTTGTAGCGGTCCACGCCCACGTTGGTCAGGGCGTGGCAGGCGTCGATGAGCCGCTCCACGGCCTCCACGCCATGGCGCTCCTCGCACTGCGCGATGTAGTTCTTGGCGAACACCAGGTAGTCGACGATGGCGTCGGCGCTGGTCCATTGCCTGAAGAGGTGGTTACCCTTGAAGAAGGAGTTGTGGCCGTAGGCCGCATGGGCGATCACGAGCGCCTGCATGGGCAAGGTGTTCTCGTCCATGAGGTAGGCGATGCAGGGGTTGGAGTTGATGACGATCTCGTACGCCAGACCCATCTGCCCGCGCTTGTAGCGGTTCTCGGTCGCCAGGAAATGCTTGCCGAAGGACCAGTGGTGGTAGTAGACCGGCATGCCGATGGAGGCGTAGGCGTCCATCATCTGCTCGGCGCTGATGACCTCGATCTGGTGCGGGTAGCAGTCCAGCCCGTAGTCGCGCGCCACGCGCGCGATGGCTTCGTCGTACGCCTCGATCGCCTCGAAGGTCCACTCCGAGCCGGCGGGAAGGGGTTTGAACTGGGCCTTGGTCAGCATGGGTCTCCCTTGTGCGGCCGGGCAGGGCTCAGGCCCGGCGCTTGAACAGTTCGCGGAACACGGGATAGATGTCGGCCAGGTTCGCGATGCGCTGCATCGCGAAGCGGCCGGCATGGGCTTCCTGGAGCTTGAGGTACTCCTCCCATAGATTCTGCGGCGGTCCGTCGGTGATCTCGATGTAGGCGAAGTACTGCGTGAGTTCGAGGATCTGGTTGCCGAGGATCTCGCGGCAGCGCGGCGAGTCGTCGTGCCAGTTGTCGCCGTCCGAAGCCTGGGCGCCGTAGATGTTCCACAGGCTGCTGGGGTAACGCGCCGCGATGATCTCGTGCATGAGCGTGAGCGCGCTGGAGACCACCGTGCCGCCGGATTCGCGCGAGGTGAAGAAGTCCTCCTCGCTGACCTCGCTGGCGACCGTGTGGTGCCGGATGAAGACCACCTCGATGTGCTCGTAGTTCCGGTTGAGGAACAGGTACAGCAGCATGAAGAAGCGCTTGGCCACGTTCTTGCGGCCCTCGTCCATGGAGCCCGAGACGTCGAGCAGGCAGAACATCACGGCCTGCGTGGACGGCTTCGGGGTCTTCACGCGGTTGTTGTAGCGCAGGTCGAAGGTGTCGACGAAGGGGATCTGGTCGATCTTGGCGCGCAGCTTGGTGATCTCCTTGCGCACGCGCTCGACCTCGGGATCGTCCTCGGGCAGCTTCTCGCGCAGTTCGGCAAGCTCTTTCTCAAGCGCGCGCAGCTGCGTGAGGTAGGGCCCGCCGATGGCCACGCGCCGGCCGGCCGCACCGCGCATGGTGCGCGTGAGGTTCACATTGGTCGGCACGCCGGTCTGCACGAAACCGGCGCGCGTGCGCTTGAACTGCTCGATCTGGGCCAGCTGCTGCTTGACGAGGTTGGGCAGGGCCATCTCGTCGAAGAAGATGTCCAGGAACTCGTCCTTGGTCAGCGTGAAGACGAACTCGTCGAGACTCTCGCCCTCGTTGCTGGCCTGGCCCTTGCCGCCGCCCCCACCGCCACCGCCCTTGGGCCGGTCGACCTGGTCGCCCGCATTGAAGCGGTCGTTGCCGGGCCGCACCGCGTCCCAGACACCGCCGCGCCCGTGCTCGAACTGGGGCTCGTCGATGTCCTTGCCGGGGATGCCGATCTTCTCGCCTTCGTCCAGGTCCTTGAGGCCGCGCTTGTTGATCGCGTCGGACACGGCCTTGCGGATCTGGCCCTTGAAGCGCCGGATGAAGCGGCTGCGGTTGACCGAACTCTTGTTCTTGCTGTCGTTACGCCGGTCAACGATGCGCACGGTCATCTAGGGCCTTTCTCACGAGGACTTGCGCACGCGCAGATACCACTCGCAGAGCAGGCGGACCTGCTTTTCGGTGTAGCCCTTGGTGATCATGCGGTTCACGAAGTCCGCGTGCTTCTTCTGCTCCTCGTTGCTGGCCTTGGCGTTGAACGAGATCACGGGCAGCAGCTCCTCGGTGTTCGAGAACATCTTCTTCTCGATCACGGCGCGCAGCTTCTCGTAGGAAGTCCAGGCCGGGTTCTTGCCGTCCTGGCGGGCCCGTGCGCGCAGCACGAAGTTGACGACCTCGTTGCGGAAGTCCTTGGGATTGGAGATGCCGGCGGGCTTCTCGATCTTCTCGAGCTCGTCGTTGAGCGCGCCGCGGTCCAGGATCTCGCCCGTGTTCGGGTCGCGGTACTCCTGGTCCTGGATCCAGAAGTCGGCGTAGACCACGTAGCGGTCGAAGATGTTCTGGCCGTACTCGGAGTAGCTCTCCAGGTACGAGGTCTGGATCTCCTTGCCGATGAACTCGGCATAGCGCGGCGACAGGAACTCCTTGATGTAGCGCAGGTACTTCTCGCCGACCTCGGGCGGGAACTGCTCCTGCTCGATCTGCTGCTCCAGCACGTACATGAGGTGCACGGGATTGGCCGCCACCTCGCGGTGGTCGAAATTGAACACGCGCGACAGGATCTTGAATGCGAAGCGCGTGGACAGGCCGGTCATGCCTTCGTCGACGCCGGCGAAGTCGCGGTACTCCTGGAAGCTCTTGGCACGCGGGTCGGTGTCCTTGAGGTTCTCGCCGTCGTAGACGCGCATCTTGGAGAAGATGGACGAGTTCTCGGGCTCCTTCAGGCGCGACAGCACCGAGAACTGCGCCAGCATGCGCAGCGTGTCGGGCGCGCAGGGCGCTTCGGCCAGCGAGGAGTTGGTGACCAGCTTCTCGTAGATCTTGATCTCGTCGGCCACGCGCAGGCAGTAGGGCACCTTGACGATGTAGATCCGGTCGAGGAAGGCCTCGTTGTTGCGGTTGTTGCGGAAGGCCTGCCACTCGGCCTCGTTCGAGTGGGCCAGGATCAGGCCGTCGAACGGAATCGCGCCGAAGCCTTCGGTGCCCTTGTAGTTGCCTTCCTGCGTGGCGGTCAGCAGCGGGTGCAGCACCTTGATCGGTGCCTTGAACATTTCCACGAATTCGAGCACGCCGCGGTTGGACAGGCACAGGCCGCCCGAGTAGGAGTAGGCGTCCGGGTCGTCCTGCGAATAGGTCTCGAGCTTGCGGATGTCGATCTTGCCGACCAGCGAGGAGATGTCCTGGTTGTTCTCGTCGCCGGGTTCGGTCTTGGACACGGCGATCTGCTTGAGCACCGAAGGCCGGATCTTGACCACGCGGAACTTGGTGATGTCGCCGCCGAACTCCTGCAGCCGCTTGACGGCCCAGGGGCTCATGATGGTGTTGAGGTAGCGGCGCGGAATGCCGTAGTCGCCTTCGAGGATGCCGGCGTCCTCGTTCGCATCGAACAGGCCCAGCGGCGACTCGTGCACGGGCGAGCCCTTGATCGCGTAGAACGGCACCTTCTCGATCAGGTACTTGAGCCGCTCGGCCAGCGAGGACTTGCCGCCACCCACCGGGCCCAGCAGATACAGCACCTGCTTCTTTTCTTCCAGGCCCTGGGCTGCGTGGCGGAAGTAGGCGACGATGCTTTCGATCACCTCCTCCATGCCGTACAGGTCGCGGAACGCCGGGTACACGCGAATCATCTTGTTGGCGAAGATGCGCGACAGGCGCGGATCCGTGCGCGTGTCCACCAGCTCCGACTCGCCGATTGCCAGCAGCATGCGTTCGGCCACGCTGGCGTACGCGGTCGGATCGCGCTTGCACAGTTCCAGGTATTCCTGGACCGACATTTCCTCTTCCTGGGCGGCTTCGAATCGGTCCTGGTAACGGGCAAAGATCGACATCGTTTCTCCTGTGAATTGGGAACAGCTGTCAACGCTTTGGTGGGCGTTTGGCGAGAAGGTTCTGAACCATCATAGTCCTTCCCCGCCGCCGACTTGCAAACAAATAAGCGCGGTGTTGCGGGACATCCAAAACCCTTTCAACACCGCGGCGCATCGGCCTGCAAAATCGTTTCCCCGCGCCCGTGCCGCCGGGCGGGCCGTCAGTGGCGCAGCAGTTCGAGCAGGCGGTCCAGCCCACCGGTTTCGATCGACACCATGGCTTGCTCGCGCACCTTGGGCTTGGCGTGGTAGGCCACCGAGAGACCTGCTTCGCTCATCATCGGCAGGTCGTTGGCACCATCGCCGACCGCGATGCATTGCGCAGGCGTCGCGCCCAGCAGCGAGGCGACCTCCAGCAGCGTGCGGCGTTTCTCGGCACCGTCGCAGATGTCGCCCCAGGCCTGCGGCACGACACGGCCCGTCAGCAGGCCGTCGGCTTCGTCGAGCAGGTTGGAGCGCGCGAAGTCGATGCCCAGACGGTCGCGCACGCGGTTGGCGAAGAAGGTGAAGCCGCCCGAGACCAGCAGCACCTTGAGGCCGGCGGCCTTGCAGGCGGCAACGAGTTCGGATGCACCTGGATTCAGGCGCAGGCGGTCGTCATAGACCTGTTGCAGTGCAGCGACCGGCACGCCCTGCAGCAGTGCCACGCGGCGCGTGAGGCTCTCCTTGAAGTCGCGGATCTCGCCGCGCATGGTGGCCTCGGTGATGGCCGCGACCTCGGCCTTCTTGCCGACCGCGTCGGCGATCTCGTCGATGCACTCGATGTTGATCAGCGTCGAATCCATGTCGAACGCGATCAGCTTGAAATCGGACAGCGCCAGCGGCGGCATGAAGCCGCGGACCACGAGGCCGGGCGCGAAGGTGGATGCAGTCATGGGAGGCTTGGGGTTAATCGAATTCAGGCGGCCTGGGCCACGGGCTGGCCCAGGTGGCGCAGCACGTCGCGCACCATCTGCGCGCGGTCCTTGGGTTCGGGCAGGGCGCGCTCGATGCGCAACTTCTCGTTGCCCACGAGCTTGATGTGCTTGTTCTTCTGGATCAGCTCGATGATGCGCATGGGCTCGATCGGTGCGTCGGGTTTGAACGTGATATGGATCACGCCGGGCGCGGCGTCGACCTTGACCACGCCATAGGGGCGCGCGAGCACGCGCAGCCGGTGCACGTCGATCAGCGTCTGGGCCTGCGTGGGCAGCTTGCCGAAGCGGTCGACGATCTCCTCCAGCAACCGGTCGACCTGGTCGCTGTTCTTGGCCGTGGCCAGCTTCTTGTAGAAGGACAGGCGCAGGTGCACGTCGCCGCAGTAGTCGTCGGGCAGCAGGGCGGGCGCGTGCAGGTTGATCTCGGTCGTGACCGACAGCGGCGCCAGCAGGTCGGGCTCCTTGCCTTCCTTCAGGCTGCGCACGGCTTCGGACAGCATCTCGTTGTACAGCTGGAAGCCCACCTCCAGCATGTTGCCGCTCTGGTTCTCGCCCAGCACCTCGCCCGCGCCGCGGATCTCCAGATCGTGCATGGCCAGGTAGAAGCCCGAGCCCAGTTCCTCCATCTGCTGGATGGCCTCGAGCCGCTGCTGGGCCTGCTTGGTCAGTCCGTCCACGTCGGGCACCATGAGGTAGGCATAGGCCTGGTGGTGGCTGCGGCCCACGCGGCCGCGCAGCTGGTGCAGCTGGGCCAGGCCGAACTTGTCGGCACGGCTCATGACGATGGTGTTGGCCGTCGGCACGTCGATGCCGGTCTCGATGATGGTCGAGCACAGCAGCAGGTTGCTGCGCTGGGCCGTGAAGTCCCGCATCACACGCTCGAGCTCGCGCTCGGGCATTTGTCCGTGGGCCACGGCGATGCGGGCCTCGGGCAGCAGCTCCTCGAGTTTGGCGCGCCGGTTCTCGATGGTCTCGACCTCGTTGTGCAGGAAGTAGACCTGGCCGCCGCGCTTCAACTCGCGCAGCACGGCCTCGCGGATCACGCCGTTGTTCTCGCTGCGCACGAAGGTCTTGATGGCCAGGCGCCGCTGCGGCGCGGTGGCGATGACCGACAGGTCGCGCAGGCCCTCGAGCGCCATGCCCAGCGTGCGCGGGATCGGCGTGGCCGTCAGCGTGAGCACGTCGACCTCTGCGCGCATGGCCTTCATGGCTTCCTTGTGGCGCACGCCGAACCGATGTTCCTCGTCGATGATGAGCAGGCCCAGGTTCTTGAACTTGACCGAGCTGGAGAGCAGCTTGTGCGTGCCGACCACGATGTCCACGCTGCCGTCGGCCAGGCCCTTGGCGGCGTTCGTGATCTCCTTGGCCGAGCGGAAGCGGCTCATCTCGGCGATCTTGACCGGCCACTTGGAGAAGCGGTCCACCAGGGTCTGGTAGTGCTGCTCGGCGAGCAGCGTGGTGGGCGCCAGGAAAGCCACCTGCTTGCCGCCCGTGACGGCGACAAAGGCCGCGCGCAGCGCGACCTCGGTCTTGCCGAAGCCCACATCGCCGCAGACCAGGCGGTCCATGGGCTGGGGCGAGACCATGTCCTGGATCACGGCGTGGATGGCGGCCTTCTGGTCGGCCGTCTCCTCGAAGCCGAAGTCGTTGGCAAAGGCCTCGTAGTCCTGCGGCGAGTAGCGGAAGGCATGGCCTTCGCGCGCGGCGCGGCGCGCGTAGATGTTGAGGAGTTCGGCCGCGGCGTCGCGCACCTGCTCGGCGGCCTTGCGGCGCGCCTTGTCCCACTGGCCGGAGCCCAGCTTGTGCAGCGGCGCCTCGGCCGCGCTGACGCCGGTGTAGCGGCTGATCAGGTGCAGCTGGCTGACGGGCACGTAGAGCACGGCCTTGTCGGCGTATTCGAGGTGCAGGAATTCGGTGCTGCCCTGGCCCAGGTCCAGGTTCACGAGGCCCAGGTAGCGGCCGATGCCGTGCGCGGCGTGCACCACGGGGTCGCCCACGTTGAGCTCGGCCAGGTCCTTGATCAGCGCCTCGACGTCGCTGACCTGTTCCTGCTTGCGCCGCCGGCGCGCCGTCGGGCCGGCCGCGAACAGCTCGGTCTCGGTGACGAAGTCGATACCGCCCTCGAGCCAGGCGAAGCCCGCGCCCAGCGCGCCCGTGGCCATGCCCAGGCGCTCGCTGCTGGCCTCGAATTCCGCGAGGCTGTCGAACACGGGGGGCTGTAGCTGGCTCGCACGCACGAAGTCCAGCAGGCTCTCGCGCCGGCCGTCGGATTCCGCCAGCAGCAGCATGCGCTGCTGGGTGTTGCGCAGATGGCTGGACAGGCGCGCCAGCGGCTCGTCGGCGCCGCGCACCACGGCCAGCGGGGGCAGGGGCGCAAATTCGGCGTAGGGGGCGGCCTCGGCCGCCGCGGCCTGCGCCGGGCGCAGCGCGAGCTGGCTGTGGGCGTTGGCCTGGCCGTAGAACTGCTCGCTGGACAGGAACAGCGCCTCGGGCGGCAGCACCGGCCGGTCCGGATCGCCCACCAGCACGCGGTGGCGCTCGCGCGTGTCCTGCCAGAAGCGCTGGAACGCGGCTTCCAGGTCGCCGTGCAGCACCACGGTGGCGCCAGCGCCCAGGTAGTCGAAGACGGTGGCCGTCTCCTCGAAGAACAGCGGCAGGTAGTACTCGATGCCGGCCGTGGCCACGCCGTTGCCCATGTCCTTGTAGATGCGGCTGCGCGTGGGGTCGCCCTCCAGCAGTTCGCGCCAGCGGCTGCGGAAACGCGCGCGGCCGGCGTCGTCCATCGGGAACTCGCGGCCGGGCAGCAGCCGCACCTCGGGCACGGGATACAGGCTGCGCTGGCTGTCGGGGTCGAAGGTGCGGATCGAATCGATCTCGTCGTCGAACAGGTCGACGCGGTACGGCACGGGCGAGCCCATGGGGAACAGGTCGATCAGCCCGCCGCGCACCGCGTACTCGCCCGGGCTCACGACCTGGGTCACGTGGTTGTAGCCGGCCAGCGTGAGCTGCGACTTGAGCCGCGCTTCGTCCAGCCGCTGCTTGGCCTTGAACTGGAAGGTGGTGCCGGCCAGGAAGCTGGGCGGCGCGACGCGGTACAGCGCGGTGGTGGCGGGCACGAGCACCACGTCCACGCCGGCCGCGGGATCGCCCTGGGCCGCGCCCGCGTAGAGGCGCCACAGCGTGGCCAGGCGCTCGCTGATCAGGTCCTGGTGCGGCGAGAAGGTGTCGTAGGGCAGGGTCTCCCAGTCCGGGAACAGTGCGCAGCGCAGCGTGGGCGCGAAGAAGGGCAGTTCCTCCAGCAGGCGCTGGGCGTCGGTGGCGTCCGAGGTGACGATGGCGACGACCTTGCCGCCGGCCTTCTCGCGCTCGGCCAGCCGGGCCAGCAGCAGTGCGTCGGCCGAGCCGGGCGGGCGGGGCAAGGTGAAGCGCTTGCCGGGGATGAGCTTGGGGAGATCCATGGAAGTGGGCGTGGGCGCAAAACGCAAAAGCCCCCCGCCGGGTGAGGGCGGGGGGTGTTGCGTGGATTGTAGGCAGGGTGTCCTGCCTTTCTAGAATCGTGCCGATGAGCGAATCTTCAACCGCGCAGCGCCTGTACGCGCTGATCCCCTGCGCCGGCAGCGGCAGCCGTGCGCAGGCGCCGGGCGCCACGCTGGCCAAGCAATACCAGAGCATCGCCGGCCAGCCCATGGTGATGCACACGCTGGCCGCCTTCGCGGCCGTGCCCGCCATCCGCGACGTGCTCGTGGTGGTGGCGCCCGGTGACGACTTCTTCGAACACCACAGCGCACCCTGCGTGGTGCGCGATTGCGGTGGCGACTCCCGTGCGCGCAGCGTGCGCAACGGTCTGCATGACCTGTTCGAGCAGGGCGCACGCGGCGACGACTGGGTGCTCGTGCACGATGCCGCGCGCTGCCTCGTGACGCCGTCCCAGATCGAGGCGCTGGTCGCGGCCTGCCGGGACGATCCGGTCGGCGGCCTGCTCGCGCACCGGCTGCCCGATACGCTCAAGCAGGAGGACGGCAGCGGCCGCGTGGCCGCGACGCTGCCGCGCGACGACAAGTGGTTGGCGCAGACGCCGCAGATGTTCCGCATCGGCCTGTTGAGCCGCGCGCTCGACGCCGCACTCGCAAGCGACCCCGACGCCGTGACCGACGAGGCCAGTGCCATCGAGGCCCTGGGCCTGGCGCCGCGGCTGGTGCCGGGCGGCGCGCTCAACTTCAAGGTGACCTATCCCGAGGATTTCGCACTGGCCGAGCAGGTGCTGCGCGGCCGGGCCGGAGAAAAACCATGAACTTCCGCATTGGCGAAGGCTGGGACGTGCACGCGCTCGTGCCGGGCCGGCAACTCATCATCGGCGGGGTCACGATCCCCTACCACCTGGGGCTGCTGGGCCATTCCGATGCCGACGTGCTGCTGCACGCCATCACCGACGCTCTGCTGGGCGCAGCCGCGCTGGGTGACATCGGCACGCATTTCTCCGACACCGACCCGCAGTTCGCGGGTGCCGACTCGATGAAGCTGCTGGTCGAGGCGGCGCGCCGCGTCGCGGCCAAGGGTTGGCGCATCGCCAACATCGACAGCACCGTCGTCGCCCAGGCGCCCAAGCTCATGCCGCACATCCCGGCCATGCGCGCGGGCATCGCGCAGGCGCTGGGGCTGGAGGTCGACCAGGTGAACGTCAAAGCCAAGACGGCCGAGAAGCTCGGCCCCGTGGGCCAGGGCCAGAGCATGGAGGCGCGCGCCGCCGTGCTGCTCGAGCGCGCGGTCTGATCAGCGCAGCGCGCGGCGCAGCTTGATGTGGGCGGCCAGGCCGCCCGTGCGGGTGTTGGCCAGCTGGAACTGGCCGCCCATGCGTTGGATGGCGGTGTCGACGATGGACAGGCCCAGGCCCGCGCCTGTGGCGGCCGTGCGCGCGGTGTCGCCGCGGAAGAAGGGCTTGGACAGGTCGGCCAGCTGCGACTCGCTGACGCCCGGGCCGCGGTCGCGCACCTTGATCAGCACCCACTCGTCGCGGCCCTTGGCGGCGATGTCGATGTCGGCGACGTCCGTGCCGGGCGTCTTGCCGTAGCGGCGCGCGTTCTCCAACAGGTTGGACAGCACGCGCGCGAGCTCGGTGGCATCCGACATGACCATCAACGGCTCGGGCAACTGCACCTTGATGCGCATGTCCTCGTGGTCGCGCACGGCATAGCAGCAGGCGTCGATGATCTTGTTCAGCGAGACGGGCTTGAGGTCCATGTGGTCCGGCCGCGCGTAGTCGAGGAACTTGTCGATGATGCGGTCCAGCTGCTCGATGTCGGCCACCATGTGGGCGCGCGCATCGGCATCGGCCACGCTCATCTCCGTCTCCAGCCGCAGCCGCGCGAGCGGCGTGCGCAGGTCGTGCGAGATGCCGGCCAGCATGACCACGCGGTCCTGCTCGATCTTGGCCAGGCGCTGTGCCATGCGGTTGAAGCCGATGTTCACCTCGCGGATCTCGCCCGTCACGCCGCCTTCGTCCAACTGGCCGGCATCGAAGTCGCCCTCGCGGACGCGGCTCGTGGCCACCAGCAGGCGCTTGAGCGGGCGGTTGATGAGGCCGGCGATCAGCGCCGCGCCGGCCAGCGAGACACCGCCCGTGGTCAGCAGCCAGACCAGCCAGGTGCGGCCGCCACCGGGGTTGAAGCGCTCGCGGTCGGTCTGCAGCCAGTTCGGGTCGCCGTTGATCGTGAAGCCGACCCACAGGCCGGGCTCGCCGTTGACGGCACTGGCCACCACCGTGTCTGGCCCCAGACGCGACGCCAGGGCCGCGACGATGCGGCGATCGAGCGCGTCATCGTCGAGCGGCACATAGGTGTCGCTCGGCTCGTGCGGCGCGATGCGCACGCGCTCCTGCTCGGCCATGGCCTTGAGCAGCGACACGCGCGCGATCGGGTCGGCGTACTGCAGGGCGGCACGCGAGAGGTTGACCAGGGCGGCGATCTGCTGGGCTGTCTGCAGCGCGCGCGGCTCGAATTCGAGCTCGCGCATGGTCTTGAGCCAGGCCAGCATGCTGCCCAGCAGCAGCACGGCCAGCAGGATGAAGGTACGCCAGAACATGTTGATCGCAAGCAGCGACCGGACCATGCTCTTCTTGGGGGGCAGCAGCTCCAGCGGTGCCGGACTGGTGGCGTCCGGGAAGTCGGGGGGCTGCGTGCTGCGACTGAACGGCACGACAGGCGAGCGTGCTGCCTCAGTTGGCGCCGTCCGGCACGAACACGTAGCCCACGCCCCAGACCGTCTGGATGTAGCGCGGCGCGGCGGCGTCCTGTTCCACGAGCTTGCGCAGGCGTGAGACCTGCACGTCCAGGCTGCGGTCGAAGGGCTCGAATTCGCGGCCGCGGGCCAGCAGGGCCAGCTTCTCGCGCGACAGCGGCTGGCGCGGATGCCGCACCAGGGCCTTGAGCATGGCGAACTCGCCGGTCGTGAGCGGCAGTTCTTCACCGTTCTTGCGCAGCGTGCGCGCGCCCAGGTCGAACGCGAACGGGCCGAAGCTCGTGACCTCGTTGTCGGTGGAGGGCGCGCCGGGCGCCTCTTTCACGGGGCGGCGGCGCAGCACGGCGTGGATGCGCGCCAGCAGTTCGCGGGGGTTGAAGGGCTTGCCGAGGTAGTCGTCGGCGCCGACTTCCAGGCCGACGATGCGGTCGATGTCCTCGCCCTTGGCCGTCAGCATGATGATGGGCGTGCGGTCGTTGGCGGCGCGCAGGCGGCGGCAGATCGACAGGCCGTCCTCGCCCGGCATCATGAGGTCCAGCACGATGAGGTCGGCGGTTTCGCGCAGCATCAGCCGGCTCAGCGCCTTGCCGTCTTCTGCGAGGATGACTTCGAAGCCTTCCTGCACGAGGTAGCGACGCAGCAGATCGCGGATGCGCGAGTCGTCGTCCACTACCAAAATCTTGTCGGGTCGGGAAGAAGTCTGGGACATGGGCAGGCTGGGAAATGTGTAACAGCGGCAATTCTGCAACGGTCTGGCGGCGATTTCGGCGAAAAGCCCCGTTCGGCACACACTGTTACAAGTGCGCGCAGTGGCTTCATGAGATGTATACGAATCGCGTCGACCATGAAAAAGGGCGCGGCCAAGGCTGTGCTACGGTCCGTTTTTTTGATGAAAGGCTTTGTCCCCATGTCCCGTTCCCGTCTGCATTCTTCGCTGCTGGCCGCCTGCCTGGGCGCCGCTGTCCTGCTGCCAGCACACGCGCAGGGCGTGCAGCCAGTGCCGCAGAACGTGGTGCAGTTGTCCGCCTCGGGCGTGGTGGAGGTGCCGCAGGATTTCCTGAGCATGACCCTCAGCACCACGCGCGAGGCGGCCGACGCCGCGGCCGTGCAAAGCCAGCTCAAGACCGCCATCGACGCGGCCCTGGCCGAGGCGCGCAAATCCGCCCAGCCCGGCCAGATGGATGTGCGCAGCGGTGCCTTCAGCCTGTCGCCGCGCTACACCAAGGAAGGGCGCATCAGCACCTGGCAGGGCACGGCCGAGATCGTGCTGGAGGGCCGCGACTTCGGCCGCATCAGCAGTGCGGCCGGGCGCGTGCAGGGTCTCACGGTGGGCCAGGTCGCGTTCAGCCTGAGCCGCGAGGAGCGGGCGCGTGTGGAAGGCCAGGCCCAGGCCCAGGCCATCGCGCAGTTCAAAGCCAAGGCAGCCGAGATCGCCAAGAGTTTCGGCTTTGCCGACTACGGTCTGCGCGAGGTGTCGGTGATGGCCGACGAGGGCGGCATGCCGCGGCCGCGCATGATGCCCATGCAGGCCAAGGCCTCCTACGCCGATTCGGCGCCGGTCCCGGTGGAGGCCGGCAAGAGCACCGTCACGGTGACCGTCTCGGGCGGCGTGCAGCTGCGCTGAAGCCAGCCGGCCGCGCGCGTACGCCATTCGGCGGACCCGCGCGGCGGCCCGCCCGGCAGCGCCGGCGCCTATCCTTTAGGATGGGCCAGCTGGCCGCATATCTCACGAATCCTGCACCATGACCGCTCCTGTTCTGCACCATGTCGTCTGTCCGGGCCCTGCAGCCACGCCCGGCGGCGCGGATGGCCACCGCATGGCCTACTGGCAATGGGGCGACACTGGCAACCCGCACGTGGTGGTCTGCGTGCACGGGCTGTCGCGCCAGGGCCGCGACTTCGATGCGTTGGCGCGCATGCTGGCGCCGCACATGCGCGTGGTCTGCCCCGATGTCGTGGGCCGCGGCCGCAGCGACTGGCTGGCGGATTCGGCGCACTACCAGATCCCGGTCTACGTTGCCGACATGCTGGCGATGCTGGCGCAGCTGCAGGCGCAGTCGCCGATCACGCGGCTGGACTGGGTCGGCACGAGCATGGGCGGCCTGATCGGACTGGTGGTGGCCGGCCAGCCCGGCCTGCCACTGCCTGCGCCCGTGCGCAGCTTGGTGCTCAACGATGTGGGCCCGGTGGTGCAGTGGGAAGCGTTGCAGCGCATCGGCACCTACCTCGGCAAGGGCGGCAGCTATGCCTCGCTCGAGCAGGCGGCTGAGGCCATGTGGGCCGTCTCCACCGGCTTCGGCCCCCACAGCCCGCAGCAGTGGCTGGACCTGTCGCGCCACATGGTGCGGCCGGCCGTGGCCGGCGCGCCGGACGGTCCGCTGGTGCTGCACTACGACCCGCGCATCGCCGAGCCCTTCAGGACGCTGACGCAACAGGCGGCCGAGCAGGGCGAGGCCGTGCTGTGGCAGTTGTATGACCGCCTCGAGGCCGAGACACTGCTGCTGCGCGGGGCCGAGTCTGACCTGCTGGCGCGGGCCACGGCCGAGCAGATGGTGCAGCGCGGCCCGCGCGCGCGGCTGCTGGAGTTCGAAGGCGTTGGCCATGCGCCGACGCTGGTCGCCGATGACCAGCGGCAGGCCGTGGTGGAGTTCCTGCGGCGTGACTGAAGCGAAGAGCCCGTGGTGAAGGCGTCCAGCGCGCAGCCGGCAGGGCCGTTGAGCACGCCCGTCCCCGTCAACGACCTGATCGCGGCCAGCGAACGCACCCTGGCCGACCAAGTCCATGCGCTGGCGCGCGCGCGCGCCTTCGCCGAGCCGCTGATCGCCGACGAGACCCTGGATTCGGGCGAGAACACGCTGGCCCATGCCGATGCCGTGGCCGCCATCCTGCGCGACGTGGGGGGCTCCGAAGCCATGCAGGCCGCCAGCTATCTCGTGCACGCCTGCGTGCACCTGAACCGGCCGCACGAAGTCATCGCCAAGGCCTTCGGCGAGAACTTCGCGACGCTGGCCGTGGAGACCACGCAGCTCATGCGGGTGCAGCGGCTGTCGCGCGGCGCACTGTCATCCGGGCACCTGGTCGACGACGCCGGCGTGCAGACCGAGACCGTGCGCAAGATGCTGCTGGCGTTCTCGCGCGACCTGCGCGTGGTCATGCTGCGCCTGGCCTCGCGGTTGCAAACCCTGCGCTGGCATGCCGCGAGCAAGACGCCGGTGGCCGAGGCCATGGCGCGCGAGTCGCTGCAGGTGTTCGCGCCGCTGGCCAACCGCCTGGGCATCTGGCAGATCAAGTGGGAGATGGAGGACCTGGCCTTCCGCTTCCTGGAGCCTGTCACGTACAAGGAGGTGGCGCGGCTGCTGGACGAGAAGCGCGTCGAGCGCGAGGCCGGCATGGCCCAGCTGCGCGCGACGGTCGAGGCCGACCTGCGGGCGCAAGGCATCGCCGCGACGGTGCAGGGCCGGCCCAAGCACATCTACAGCATCGTCAAGAAGATGCGCGGCAAGTCGCTGGACTTTGCCCAGGTCTTCGACGTGCGCGCGCTGCGCGTGATCGTGCCGGCCGTGGCCGATTGCTACGCCGTGCTGGCCTGGGTGCACGCCCACTTCCAGCCCGTGCCGGGCGAGTTCGACGACTACATCGCCAAGCCCAAGGGCAACGGCTACCAGTCGCTGCACACTGTGGTGCGGCCGCGCCTGGACGGCGACGAGGCGGGCCGGCCGATCGAGATCCAGATCCGCACGCAGGCCATGCACGACCATGCCGAGCATGGCGTGGCCGCGCACTGGGCCTACAAGGAGGCCGGTGCCAAGGGCTATGCTGGGGTCTCCGCCAGCGGTGCCTACGACGCCAAGATCGCCGTGCTGCGCCAGCTGCTGGCCTGGGAGCGCGATCTGTCGGGCGCCATGCGGCCCGAGGGCCTGCCGGCCAGTGGCGCCACGGACCTGCTCAGCGACCGCATCTACGTGCTGACGCCCGATGCGGCCGTGGTCGAACTGCCGGCCGGCGCCACGCCGGTGGACTTCGCCTACTCGCTGCACACCAACCTGGGCCACCGCTGCCGCGGCGCGCGCGTGGACGGCGTCATGGTGCCGCTCAATACGCCGTTGCAGAATGGCCAGACCGTGGAAATCACGGCGGCCAAGGAAGGCGGACCCTCGCGCGATTGGCTCAACGCCGAACTGGGCTACCTGGCCAGCCACCGCGCGCGCGCCAAGGCGCGGGCCTGGTTCAACGCGGCGGCGCTGCACGCCACCGTGGCGCGCGGGCGCGAGGCCGTCGAGAAGCTGCTGCAGCGCGAGGGCAAGACCGCCCTCAAGCTGGACGACATCGCCACCCAGCTGGGCTTCAAGTCGGCCGACGGGCTGTTCGAAGTGGTCGGCAAGGACGAATACTCGCTGCGCAACATCGAGTTGCTGTTGCGCCCCGCCGCACCGCCGCAGGACGAGGTTCCGCTGCTCAAGAAGGCGCGCAGCGCGCACAAGGGCGGCGTGCTCGTGGTCGGCATCGATTCGCTGATGACCCAGCTGGCTAAGTGCTGCAAGCCTGCGCCGCCGGATGCCATCGTCGGCTTCGTCACGCGCGGCAAGGGCGTCAGCATCCACCGGGCCGATTGCAGCAACCTGCGCGAGATGGCGGCGCGCAACGCCGAGCGCGTGATCGAGGTCGAGTGGGGCCAGCAACGCCAGGAAACCAGGGCCGTGTACCCGGTCGACGTGGCCGTGGAAGCGGCCGACCGGCAAGGCCTGCTGCGCGACATCTCGGACGTCTTCACCAAGGAGCGCATGAACGTGATCGGCGTGCAGACCCAGTCCGTCAAGGGCACGGCCTGGATGACCTTCACGGTCGAGGTCGCCGATGCGGCGCGACTGGCGCGCGTGCTGGGCGTGGTGGCCGAAGTGCAGGGCGTGCGCTCGGCACGCCGTCGATAAATTTTTTGCGAGAGAGATGACAGAGCGCCAAAACTCTGTCTATAATCGTGGGCTTACGACAGGCGCGTAGCTCAGCTGGTTAGAGCACCACCTTGACATGGTGGGGGTCGTTGGTTCGATTCCAATCGCGCCTACCAAATTTGGTAGAAAAATCAGGCACTTAGCGGGTTCGCTAAGTGCCTTTTTTGCTTGCTGGAGCGTAATAACGAGCGCCAGGGCTCAACGCAGGGGTGAACAGATCAGCGGATGGTGCAAGCGATCCTGAGCCGCATCCCGTAGTTTGCGACCCTCACTGTGTATGCCCATGGGTGTCCCCCGAAGCCTGAAATTGTCAAAAACAAATTTCACTCTGGGAGCATCTTGGGGAGACGCAAGCGCGGGATCTGGTTGCGCGGCCTGGCGCCCCGTGAACCATCGTCACTCTTGCAAGTCCCTGGTTTCCAAAGACTTTGGAGTGTGGTGATGAATCGCTTCGAACTGAAGCGATGGTGCCCGGGGCCGGAATCGAACCGGCACACCTTTCGGTGGGGGATTTTGAGTGCCCATGCGAAATGGCTTAACCATGCGGCATTTCGGCCGATAGTTGGCGCATCCGGGGCCGGTCAGGCCCCGAATGGAAACCAAACTTGGCGCCTACGATTTATCGCACCGCCTTCAAGGTCTGCGCCTTGGTCCGGTAGTGCTTCTCGGTGAGCGCCTTGCTGCTGTGCTGCAGCAGCTTTGACGCCTCGTCTACGTCGCCCGCCAAGTCAGCCGCGCGGCTGCGCATGTCGCGGTTGTACATAGCCCGAATCTGCGCGGCGAACTCTGGATTACCGGCCTTCTCTGCCTTCTTCGCAGCCTTCGCGCGCGCGTCGTCCCACCGGTCGTTCAGCATCCGCGCAGACACCTGCCGGCCGGTCGGCGTCGTCAGCAGCATGACGCTGTGCGCCTTCTTCGGCCGCCGCTCGACCACATCCGTAAGGACCGGTGAGTCGGCGACGACAAAGCGCACCGGCTTGCCCCTCTTGCTGGTCTTGATCTGCAGCGCGCCATCGGCCGGCACCCGGATCGTCCGCACGTCGGTCAGGCGCAGGCCCGTGGCGCTGGCGATGTCCATGCAGTCCTTGAGCACCTGGTCGGCCTCGGCGTAGACCGCAGCGAACAGCTCGTCGGTGACCTCGAACTCTCGCGCCTGCTCGGGGTTCTTCCAGTTCTTGATGCCCTGGGCTGGCCATGGCTTCTCGGTCATGCCCCACAGGAGGGCGCGACCCCAGATCACCTGGAGCAATGACATCTCCCGGTTACCCTGCACTTTGGCCGGACGGTGGTCCAGATAGGACCGGAGAACGGGCAGCGTGATCTCCTCCCAGCTCATCTCCCCGAGGATGCCCTCCAGCCGCTTCAGGTTCTTGGCATAGCCCTTGCGGGTTTCCTCGCTGGCGTAAGTCGGCAGCAGCTCGTTGCGCCACCGGTTGAACGCCTCCTGCAGGCGGCCGATCGTTCGCGGCTTGTGGTTGTAGAGCTCGTCCCATTTCTGGATCGCCTCGGCGTAGTCGGACCCGAGACGGATGTCGGGCTGACCATCAGGGCGCATGTCGTAGACGTAGTAGACATAGGCCTGCCCGCCCTTGCCTTTGTAGACCTTAGTGCGCAGGCGCGGGTGCTTCGTGATCTTGGGCATCGCTACGCCGCCTTGGACCAGTTCGGGCCGTTGGACGACACCATGCGCTTGCCTTCCAGCCAGCGCCGGACATGCTCGGTCGAGACGATGATCTTCTTGCGCACGACCCGGTGCGGTATGCCTTGCTCGGTGAGCCAGGCGTCTTGCTTCGTGTGGTCCGCGAAGCCGGTGAGTTTTCGGACGTCAGGGGTTTCGAGGAATTCGCTCATCACGATCTCCAAAGAAAAAGCCCGCACGGGGCGGGCTCGGGTTGGTCTGGCCAGGGAGCGGTGCTCATGGCGTTGGTTGCGGCTCTCCCCAGTCCAGGGCCTTGGCGGGCGAGAGAGGCCGGCCGCGGTTGGCCTGGTTGAAGTAGCCCACGCCGAACAGGTCGCACAGCTTGACGTGCTCTTCCCATCCGTAGCCGTGGGCCCCATTGGTCTTGACGAATCGGTGCATCTGCTCGGACAACATGTCGCTGTCGTCGTCCACGATGGCGTAGCTCTCGACTTCGGGATGCGCCTCCAGCCAGGCTGCGATTTCGGAGCCACGGATGCCGAGCATGGTCGGGGTGCGGTCAATGATCGGCAGATCAAGCGCCGCGCCCAGGCTCGTCCACTCGGCATCCTTGCGCCAGGTGGAAGACAGAACGATCTTCAAGCCCGCGGCGGCGCACGCGGCGCGCAGCAGTCCGACGGCGACCGGATCGAGAAGCTGCATGCGCTCTGGCCGCGTGCGCAAATCGCTGCACCATGGGATGCCGCCCAGGCCGACCGCGGTGCGGTGGCTGTTCAGCACGCCGTCGATGTCAAGGAACAGGACGTTCATGTCGCACCTTTCGACGTCCCGAGGGAGAGGGTGGGAACCGGCGCGCGCACGTTCCAGGTGGCGATGGCGGCGGTTTCGTCCTGGCAGTAGCCGGTGCTGGCGTCGCATTTGAGGCAGAACACCTGCCAGGCCCAGCCGAACCGGTCCGAGTCTTCCGCTACGTCGGCGGTATCGCCGCAGAATGGGCGGGGCAAGAGCGTCGGGTCAGGCATGGGGCGGCTCCGATCTCCAAGTCCCGCGCAGCACGCTTATGCAGTCATCGCTGTCCAGCATGTAGTCGCCGTCGGCTGCCGCATCGTCTGCGGCCTTGATGCGAGCGCAAAGGTCTTCGACCAGGCCCACGCGCGCCGCCTGCCATGTGACCCAGTGCCGGTTTGCCGAGTCGCACGCGTAGACCTGGGGCTGTTCGGCCCGGCGCTTCAGATGTCGCTCGGCGCTCCGTTTGCCGCGCGTGGTCAGCCAGTGTGCCTCGAAGGCGTCTCTGTCGTTCATGGCTTTTCTCCAGAGGTGGCCGCCGGCCCCTTGCGAAGCTCGCCGATGATCTTGTTTCGCTGGCGCTCGGGCAGCCGGACCAGTTCCGTGAATGCGGACAGGACCGACGCGGCTACCAGCCGCTCGCTCATCGTCAACTGCCCGGCGTAGCGAGCCGCCCACTCCAGCTCGTTGAGGCGCTTTCCCGGGGCTGGCCAGCACATGCCGTCGAAGTGGCGGTAGACGGACGGTTCGGCCATCACGCACCTTCCTTTCCATGGGTCGCGGGCCACACCACGCGGTGGTCGAATGCCTGCGGCGCGGCCTTGAAGTCCTCCAGCACCAGGTCCGGGTGTACATCGTCATAGTGCTCGCCGCGCTTGATGGCCACGAGCACTTCGTCGTCGGCAACCTCAATGGTGATCGTCTGCTTGGTCATGCGCCTTCCTTTCCATGTGGCTGCTCTGAGGGTAGAAATTGGGCCCGGCCGTAGTTCGGCTCCAGTCCGATCTGACGGCGAAACGCGTCGCTGCTTGGATGCGTAAGCGTGTACCAGTCGTCGCGCAAGGCGGCCTCGTAGCGCTCGGTCAGGGCTCGTGCCACCGGGTCGTGTGCGAGCCATCGCGCATCGCCTGTGATCAGTATCCGCAGATGGTCGAGCTGACGAGCCTGCCAGTCTCGGCGCTCGCGCCATGCCTTGAATCGGTCGGTCGTCGTGATCCAAGCGGCAGCTGCGGCGAGGCCGGCCAGTGGGACTAGCGCAAAGGCAAAGTCTGCAATGAAGCTCATGGCGCGCTCTCCTGGGCGGCGCGCTCGTAGCTGACGACGCGGCGAAGGCCAAGGGCGTGTAGCGTCGCGTCGCTGGGCTCGGTCTTCTGACCGCTGGCCAGCCGAGACAGATAGCCGGCATCGCAGCCCAACGCGCTGGCCGCGGCGCGCAGCGATCCGTAATCCTCCGCCAGTTCGGCGATGCGCTCTTGAAGGGTAATCGCGTCAGCCATGCTGGCTCCAGCGCGCGAGCGACGGCAGCGGCTCGGGTCGCTGCTCTCCCTGCTCCTGGGCGGCGCGCAACGGCGAGCCCTGCAGGCCGTGGCGCTTGAGGTAGTCCAGCGCCTTTCCGGGCAGATCATTACTGGGCGCGGCCTGGCGGAGCGAATGGGCGAGTCGGCGCACCGTGTGGGCCAAGTCGTCCACCCGAGGTTCAGGCAGCGGCGCGAGGGCGCGCAGGCTTTCCGCGATCTCTTCCAGCTCCTGCACGTACTCGGCGCCGTCGCCGGGGAAGTCCGTGCCGCCGGTGTCGGGGTCGTAGCTTCCATGCTCGTTGACGTAGGCGTCACGGCGGGCTTCAACCCAGCGAGCAGCCGCCTCCATTGCTGGATGCGTTGCCACCACCTGTGCCTGGGGATCGGAAACCGGGGCGGCATAGACCGTGGTCAGCCGATGGACGTCCGGGTAGCGCTCGGCCGCATCCCGGTCTGCGGCCAGCTTTGCCTCCTGGCAGTCGCCGGCCTTGTGCAGCATGCGGAACCCGTCGGCTCGCTCGTACACCCATCCGTAGGGCTCGGCTTCTGGCGCAGATGCAGCCTCCAGCTCGGCGATCCGTGTGCGAGCCGCGGCCAGCATGCCCCCGGTGGTCTGCAGCTCGCGGCGGTGGCGCTCGATCACGGCCTGCGCCGTCTCCTCGCGCTCTGTGGCGTACTGGCGCCAGTCATCTGGCGCCCGCGCCGGGCCGACAGCATCTGGCGCAGATGCGAGTGCTGCGGCCTCTTGGTAGGCTGCCATCCGCACCACGTCCACGCCTGCCGCCCATCGCTCCATTTGCTCGAAGTGCGCTTGCACGATCTGATCGTTCTGGCCAAGGCCGCGCAGTGCCGCGCAGGTGCCGCGAAGATACGCTGCCAGCCCGTCAAGCTGGTGGGGGATATCACGTTGCATGGGAACCTCCTGGGGTGGCGGCCTTGGGGCGAGCCGGGTTCATCGGCGGCATGACGCCGAACAGCCGGTACAGCAGCGCCTCGCGCGGCCCCAGGTAGCGACACTGGCCCATGGCGCTGATGAGCATGAAGCCGTCGCGGGTCTTCTTCACGCGCAGCGTCTTGGCGCCGAGACGGTGGGCCAGCTCGTGCAGCATGTGCTTTGCCTGGGCCTGCGGCTTGTCGTCGTTGTAGGTCAGGCAGCGGGCCACGCCCTGGGCCTTCTCGATGGCTTCGGAATCGGTCATGGCTTGTCCTTTGCTGTGGCTGCGGCGACCGGGGCGGCCGGCAGGCGGCGCGGCATCCAGTGCGTGACACGATGCAGGTTGTCGCTGGCGAACCATTCACCCGTGCGCATCCAGCCGCCGACCGCAGGGCCTGCCGGCTGCTCATACTCGGGCATGAACTCGTCTTCGGTGACGAGCTCGCCATCCCAGGTGTAGACCTTCACGCCGTCGTCTTCCGCGTCCTCGGCAAAGGCCGGGAGGCGGTCGTCTACGTTGATCCAGCCGTCCGACGTGTAGCCCTCGGGGGTCGGAATCTTTGGCCGGTCTCGGCCTTGCAGGTCTTCCTGCGCCTCAAATCGGGGGTCGCCGACCTCACCACCCCACCAGTCTTGCTGGTTGCAGATCCATCGCGCGCACTCGGCGGCTGTCTTCTCGTCGTCGCCGGCCTCGATGTAGAAGGCTTTCGCGGCGGCGGTCCAGTCGGCGCGCGAGATCGGCGCCGCCTTCCCGACATCCGCCCTCAGTCTGGCGATTTCCTCTAGCATGGCCGCATCGCGGTCCGCGCGGGTGGCGAACTGGCTCATCGCAAACTCTTGGGCTACATCGGCGGCAGACCCGGACAAGATGGTTCCACCCTGTGCTACCAGTGAAGCGATCCTTCCCATCTCTTTGTCCAGCGCTTCATCGAGAAACACGCCGGACTTTCCGCGGACGATGGCGCAGTCCACCATGTAGCGGCGCAGCAGCCGATACCTAGCAGCATCTGCGGAGTCCGGGTCATCAGGCTTCGATGTCGATGCGCCGTGATGCCACAGGAACGCGCAGTAGGCGGCTACGTCGCGCGGGTCGCCTTTGGCGATGTGCTCCAACAGCTTTCTGCGGCATTCATCCATCCAGTCGGGGGACGCCCAGCCGTCGCTGTAGCCGTATTTCTGCTCCGCGGCGGTTAGCTTTTCCAGTAAGGCCGCAGCAAAGCGTCTCACAAGGTCTACCGTCAAGGGGTGCGGACTCTTGGCTTGACTCCGGCTTCCCGGCGTCGAGGCGGGTTGTATCGCACGGGCGATTGTCTCGGTAACGTATTTACTCCACCGCCAAGTTGCAGAGGGCTGGTTCAGTTCAGTGGTCATGGGATTTCCTTTGCGTTAGCGGGTGGGTACGGGCTCGCAGACACCCACACCCGTTCCGGGGTGCTCCGCCTGCCAGGTCTGAACCATCTTCTGGCAGGCCTGGAGGTCCAGCACCGGCCCGACACGAGCGATGCGGGTGATCTTCGTCACCTGCACGGTCTGCGAAGTCACCTGTTCGGTGTTGATGGAGAACAGCACGAAGATGAAGACGAAAAGGGGTGTCATGGTGTGTGCCGAGTGATGTTGGACCGGCGCGCTGAGAGGGTGCGGATGCGCTTGACGGCGGCTTCGTGGGCTTTCTGCAGTCGCATCTCGGCCGCTTCGGTGTCGGCAGTTTCATCCGGCCAGATGCCGAAGAAGTCGTCGTTCTCCAGCAGGGACGCCGCGTATTCCAGTGCCTCGCGGGTAAGTTGGTGGTGTGTCTTTCTGGTCATTTGGATGTATGTCGGCAGAACGTGGGAATCAGGCCGCCGCGGCGCGTTTGTGGGTGCAGTCGCCCGCGAAGCCGCAGAGCTTGCCTCCGACGATCACGCTGCCGCACATGACGCCGGGCCGGAACATTCCGCCGACTGCGCACTGCGGACGAGCGGCAGGCGTGACCTCGAAGTTCGAGAGGTCGGCGTCGATAACTTCGCACCACACAACGTCGGGTGCATCCACCTTGGCGAACTGGTGCCACCGGCCGTTTCTTGGTTCGCACAGGCCAAGATAAACCAGCCGCTCGGGCTGGTTCTTCCAGTTGTAGCGGCCGCCGATGCGCAGCGTGTCGGGTTTGAGGCTCACGATTTCGATCCTTCAGCGGGGAGGGTGGCTCAGCCCTGCAGGCGGTGCCGGGTGATGCTGCTGATGCCATTGGGGAGGTCGTCGGTCTGCGTCGTGAGGTAGGGCGCGTCGGGCGGAACTTCCAGGAATGGCGTGCTGGCCTGGCCGGTCTTCTGCAGGTATTCGACCTCGACCTTGGCGCTGTTGACGATGACCTGCGCCACGTCGCTGATGCCCTTGGCCCGGTCGAGCTCCAGCTTGACGGCGTCGGCGCCTTCGGCCTTGCGCAGGGCGGCCAGCTGGTCGATCAGGTGCTGGCGGACGGTGCTGATGTGGTTGGCGCTCATGGTTGCTCCAGTGCGCGGGTGCGCGAGTTGATCTGTCGGGTGAGGGCGCCGCGCAGCTGCGACAGGCGCGCAATCTCGGGCGGGTAGTTGGCGTGCACGCTGTTGCGCTTCATGAGTTCCGCGCGGTTGAGCAGCACCAGGCCCCGGCCTGCCGCGCTCTGTCGCACCAAGAAGTGCCCGGCCGGGATGGGCCCATGGACGGCCTCCCAATCGAGCTCATCGACTCGGCGCCAATCGACCCGACGATTGCCGGTGTCGGAGACCTTCCGAATGAGAAGGCCTTCCTTGTTGTACGACTCGGAGCCAACTGGCCTCCAGGTCTGCGGCTTGTTGCCAGGAACGAAGCGCGTTGCGCTCGTTCCGGTGCTGCCCTTTACGCCACGATTCCAGCCAGCGGTTGACGATGTGAGCCGGGCTGCAATGCAGTTCGGATGCGTTCTGGCCCGCTCGCACTGCCGAGCGCGTTCAGCATCCATGAAGGCGGCACTCTTGCGGATTCCCAGCTCTCGCGCCTTCAACTGCACAGCCTTCGTTGTGCGCCCGATCTGTCGGGCCACCGTCTCGGCCAGCAGATCGGGGTAGAGGTCGCGCAGCAGGCGCAGCTCGCGCTCGGTCCAGAACTTGCGCGCGGTCATCGACGTTCCTCCGCTGGGGGTGGGAATGCCGCGGCGCGTGCGGCGGCCAGGGCCTCGACCAGCTGCCGCGCGGACTGCCGGGCGTCCATCAGCGGGTGGTGCGCCGGCATCTCGTCAGGCAGGCGGGCCGTGGTGGCCAGCGCATCGCGGCCGCAGGCCAGCAGGATGGACGCCAGGTCGTGCAACGGGTAGGGGCCTTGCCACTCGCGCTCAGCGTGGTTGAGGCGCACACAAGCCGCCAGGAAGTTGGCCTCCACGGGCCATGCGCAGTCGGCCACCAGCACCGCGCCCTGGTCGGCCCAGCGCCGCCACTCGTGCCAGAACGCGTTGCGCAAGTGCTGAGGCGTCGGGCTGGTTGGTTTCAGAAACGGCACGTTCAACAAGACCCAGCGCCGGCTCTCGGCGGTGCCATTGCACAGGTTCGGGTCGCAGGCCAGGCAGCCCTCGTCTAGCCGGTAGCCGACACGGTTGACGACGACCCAGGCGACAGCGAAGCCATCGCCATGCAGCCCGATGGACTCCACGTCGAAGACCATGAACAGTTCGGGCATCATGCACCTCCCTTGGCGCGGCGGTTCTGGGCGCCGTCTTTCAGGATCTCGGTGTAGATCTTGATCGACAGGGCCAGCACGCCGACGTTGATGGCCAGAATGGCCAGGTTGAGTCCGAGCGCCAGCAGTTCGTGGTCAGCCATGTGTACCTCCCACGGGTGGGACTGCGAGGACGGCCTGGTGATAGTGCGTGAGCGCCGCGTACAGAGCCGGCTTCAGGTCGTTCCAGATCGGCCCTGGGAGATCGTGTGGCATCGCCTCCGCGAACTTCCAGCATGCGTCATTGACGATGTTGGACCCGACCTCGGGCATGCCGATGTCGGCCGGCGCAGCAGCAGCTCCGGGGGCGCCGAAGCTGTAGACCGGCTCAACGCTCGCACCGCCGATCTCGAACTGGGTGAACCAGGCCTTCTCACGCTCCAGATCTGCCTCGATCTCCTCCATGATCTTGGGCAGGTCGGGCGCGTTGTCGTCGCTGAGCCACTCGCGGACGATGAAGCGGCGGACGCCGGCCATGTCGCGGACGACCTCGGCACAGGGCAGTTCGGTTTCTCCCCAGGCCTTGCAGAGGTAGCCGTCGAAGGGGGCGGACGGATTCCCACCCGCTTCCTCAACGGGCGCCAGCGCCGGCGCGGCCAACTCTGTGTCGATCTCCTTGATCAGGCCCAGCACGGCAGCGACGTGAAAGTCCGCTGCAGTCCGATCTTCGGCTTCGTTCCAAGAGGCGGCCGCCAACGGCAGGTGCTGGCGGGCGCGCGTCAGCAGGTCGATGCGCGTGTCGGTCTTCGCGACCGCGGTGATCTCGGTGCTCATGCTCGTGTTTCCATGGACTTGCTGGCTGCTGCCAGGCTTGCGATGTAGGGGGCGATGCAGGGCTGCAGCACGGTGCGAGCCTTGCCCGGGATCGGGGCGATCCGCGGTGGAACCTTGGCGCGGCGCGCTGCCGTTGACATGGCGCCGGTCGCAGCGCCCAGGGCGCTACGGCACTCCCAGGCGCCGCAGATCTTGGCGCGCAGCCGCTTGGGAGTGAACGGCCGCTGGCACATGGCGCAGGGCTGATCGGGGTAGGTGGCCATGCTCAGACGGCGAGGTGCAGGCCGCGGCGGGCGAGGGGGTCTGCGAACGGGATGTCGTCGTCCATGTCGTCGAAGCCGCTGGAGCCGCCCTGACGCGGTGCCGGCGCTGGCGCCGCGCGACGCGGTGGAGGGGCCGTCCGGCCGCCGCCGTTGCCGCGCTGCTCCTGCCGCGAATCGCCGCGGTTGTCGTTGCGCTGCTGGTGCCGCTGCGTTCCGCGGTCGTCGTAGCCGTCGTCCCGGCCGCGCTGCTCGCGCTGGTCGCCGCCGTCCTGGCGCTGGCCGAGCATCTGCATGGAGTCGGCGCGAATCTCGGTGCTGTACCGGTCCTGCCCGTCCTTGTCCTGCCACTTGCGGGTGCGCAGTGCGCCCTCGATGTAGACCTGGGCACCCTTGCGCAGGTACTGGTCGGCGATCTCGGCCAGGCGGTCGTGGAAGACCACGCTGTGCCACTCGGTGTGCTCGCGCATCTCGCCGCTCTGCTTGTCCTTCCAGCGGTCGGTGGTGGCGATTCGGATGTTGCAGACGTGACCGCCGCTGGGGAAGGTGCGGGTCTCGGGATCGCGGCCGAGGTTGCCGACGATGATGACTTTGTTGACGGATGCCATGGGGCTCCTTATGCGGCCGCGGCGGCCTGTTGATCGTTGGCGGCCAGGGCGGCGCGCAGGGTGGCTTCGGCCTTGTCGACCAGGCGCATGAAGGCGACCATGTCGTTCTCCAGCGATTCGATGGCGGCTTCATCGCGTTCGATGCGATGGATGACGAGGTGCGCGAAGTCGGGCGTCCACAGACACAGGTCGACCCACTTGCGGCCCAGCAGCCACAGATAGCCCATGCACTGGTCCATATAGGCCGACAGGTCTTGATCAGCGACGGCCGTGAAGAGCGTGTCGCTCGAGACCATGGTCTTGATCTCCAGCACGCCGTCGTCGTCGATGAGTCCGTCCGGCGACAGGCCGAAGCGCCGGTCCTCGGTCGTGAAGAACCCAACCTCCTCGACCAGGTTGCCGGTGCGGGCTTCGTACAGCCGGCGGGCGATCGGCTCCTGCTCGGTGCCGGTCTTCATCGCCGCGTTCTGAAACTTGGCCGGAACCACGCCGCCGCAGCGCTCGCGCGCGGTGTCGTGGGCGTAGGAGAGGGCGGCCTGGGCCGGCGCACCGCTCTTGAGCTTGGCGCGCGCGTCCTTGAAGCGGCTGCCGGTGACGACGCCGCGCCGGGCTTCCAGCCATTCGGGCGAGCCCTGGGCGTGGGTGTGGTGGATCATGGTCATGCTTGCTTATCCTTTGCGGCGTCCGCTTCCTTCGCGGCCTTCTTGAGGGCGTAGCTCTCGGGGTCCAGGGCTTGGCGCTGCTGCTCAGTCAGGCCCTTGATGTGTTTGGCCAGGGCCGCCCAGCCTTTCGCGGCGGCCTCGCGCGCAGGAGCCAGCAACTCCAGCGGAACAGGAGCTGGCGGCGCCTCGCCGTCCGTGTCGTCGCCGCCCTCAGCCACCCCGCAGATGGCCTTGAGCGTGTAGCGCTCCAGGTAGCTCTTGGTACTGGCCCGCGCCTGCAGTGGGTTCTTGGCGCCGCCGGCGTCGGGCGGTCCGCCCATGCTGACGACTTCTGCGTGGCCACTGATGTGCTTCAGCGTGCACGTCACTTCCAGCCAGTCCTTCTCATCCCGGGTCAGCTTCCATGAGGCGCTGAGACCGTGGCGGGACAGGGCCGGCGTGACGGCATCGACGACATCGTGCAGCTCGGCGTAGGCGCGGCCTTTCAGCGGGCCGTCCGTGACGGTGCGGCCCTTGAAGATCCTCACGGCCTCGGCTTTGAATGCCGCGAACGCCGCGTTGTAGGCCTTCTCGCTCTCCCGCTTCTCCCACTCGATCTGCATGCCCATCATGCGTTCGATCTGGTCGAGCGACATGCCGGCCTGCTGCGCGGCGAGGAAGCGCCCGAAGGGCGACGTGTCGATGGGCTGCGATTGCGCCGCGACGGCGCGGGCCTCTTGTTGAACGATGGCGTTCATGGCGGTCCTCAGTAGGTGATGGAGATGGCGGGGATCGAGCGCTTGGCGATCAGCGTGATCGCGGTGCGCGCGCATTCCTCGGACAGGCCGCCTTTGACGAATGCGTCGAGCGCGGCGCGGTTGATTTGGGCCTTGTGGGTGCGGTCGGCTTCGCGGCGGCGGGCGGCTTCTTCTTCCTCAGCCTTCGCTGCGGCAGCGCGGCGGCGCTCCTCCTCGACGGCCTGCTGGGCGCGGCGTTCGGTCTCGGCCTTGGCTTCCTGCAGGCGCTGCAGGGTTTCGGCCTTCTCGCGCTCAGCCTTCTCGTGGGCCAGGCGCAGCTCCAACTCGCGGCGTTCGGCCGCTGCGGCGGCCTCGGCTTCGCGGCGGGTCGCGGCATCGCGCTCGGCCTGGGCCTTTTCGGCCGCTTCTCGCTGGGCGCGCTCGGCAGCCTCGCGGGCGATGCGCTCCTCGCGATCCTTCTGCTCGCGCGCCGCGGCTTCTTGGCGCAACCGGGTGAGCTCAGCCTGCTCGTTCTCGTGTTTGACGCGGGCGGCCAGCGCCGTGCGCAGCGCAGTGATCGCGCGGTCCTTGACCATCGCGACCTCGGCTGTGAACTCCTCGTACTTCTCGTCGACGACGATCTCTTCGACCTCAGCCAGCCGGTGGGCCAGCATGTCGCTGTCGAAGCCGTCGAGGTCGCGGCCGGCGTTCTGAATCTCGGCGATGCGGTCGCGGTGCCGCTGCTGGCGGGCCTCCTCGGCCTTCTCCCAGTCGGTCAGAGGCTGGCGGATCTCATCCTTCCAGAGGTCCAGCAGGTCGCGCATGCGCTTGCGCTCGGCATCGACCAAGGCTGGCTCCTTCTTCATTTCGGCCACCAAGTCTTTGCCCAGGTTGTCCAGCGCCGTCTTGCCCTTGGCGACCTTGTAGGCCATCGAGGCGATGGCATCGCGGCCCTTCTTGGTGGACACGTCGCCCTCGAACTTGTCCAGCTCGGCGCGGATGTGCGCGAGGTAGGGGTCCAGGCCCTTCGCGGTGGTGAAAACCTGCCGCACCGATTCCAAGGGCGGCAGGACGGCAAGGTCTGTGGTTTCTTTGGCCATGGTGCGCTCAGAAGAAGAGGTTGGCGAACAGGTACGGGTTGCGGGCGATGAACACGACCAGGGCGATCAGCAGGCCGACCAGCGCAGCGAATGCGAAGATCAGCACCGCGTCGTCGACCTTGTCGAACTGCTTGACTGGCGGAAGCTCGGGGATCTGGCAGGCCTCGGGGCAAGGACAGGGGCGCTTGCCCGACCCGCAGGCGTTGGCGGTGCAGGCGTTCATACCCACCCCGCCACGGCAGCTGCGATGACGCCGGCCAGCACGACCAGGCAGAACGCTGTGATGGCCTTGTCCTGGCGGCACATGCGCGCGCAGCCCGGGTCGATGAGTGCGCGCTGCAGCTGCAGCTCGGTGTCGCTCTGCTGGGTGCGGGCGGGCGGCGCGTAGAAGCGGCCGATCTGCACTTTGCCGGTGTTGTAGGGCGTCATGCCTGTGCTCCTGCTGCGGCCAGCTGCTTGGCGTAGTCGCGGTACTGGTCCGCGAAGGCCATGGACAACTTGGCGCTGTTGATGGGGTCTGCGCGCAGCCAGGCTTCAGCCAGGCGCGAGATGAAGCTGCCGCCGCGTCGGCGCATGAAGTCCAGGACGCGCGGGTCGGCGCCGATGGGCTCGCGACTGGCGAACTGCTCAGCCGTGAACTCGGCAGCGCGCTGTTCCATCAGGTTGCGGCGCTGCAGCTCGATGAACGTAATCTGCGGCGCGGTCAAAGGGCGGGGCAGGGTGCTCATGACAGGAGCTCCTGCACTCTGGCCAGGCATGTGATCGCGCGGATGCGTGCTACTGCCTGGCCCCCTTCGAAGACGATCGAGCCCGGCACGCCGGCGTTGACCGCTCGCTTGAGGTTGGCCACAGTCAGCTCGAGCTCCCGCAGGTGGTCGGCCATCGTGAAGCCATCTGCATCAATGCGAGGCCCGGCTTCGTGCTTGGCCTGGGCGCGGCGCATGGCGTTGAGCGCCCTGAAGTCGTCGGTGTAGCGACTCATCACTCGGCTCCTTCTGCGGTCTGCTCGACCGTGCAGCGCTGGACCCAGCCGCCACGGTCGAAGCGGTTGAGCCAGGCGACGAGGCGGGCGTGCAGCTTCCACCGGTACGGGCCCAGCGTGAAGATGTTCTGCACCCGCTCCTCGGTGCGCTGGCCTGCTGGTGTTTTCTCGGTTCGGCGCAAGCTGCGCACGGCCACCACGCGGTAGCGGCTCGGCCCGCGCAAAGCAGTGCTCTTGTTGTCCAAGGCTGCCTCCTGTGTTCTGGGTGAGCGGCGCGCGGCCGCAAAAAAGCCCGCGCGTGGCGGGCCTGGTGAAGGTGTTCGGTTCTGGCTGCTGGCCGCCAGAAAGCAGATCACTATCTGCGCCGCTACCGGCATCCAAGTGCCCCCGCCGCAGGGGTGAAAGGCGCGCCCATTTGCCCCTGGGCGCGGCCGGCTTGGTCCGGCCTAGCGGGGTGTTCAGAAACCGCAGCCCTGCACGCAAGGCTGTGGATTTCGTTCTGGCTCTTCCCGGTCGAGCCGGCTCCAGAACTCACGACGCCCCATCCTCTGCGGTGCAGGGGCAGCACCTTCATGGCTCCACAGGATCAGCGCCTACCGCGCAATTGCGCCTCGGCTCCCCCTTCCCATCTTTTCGACGCCGGTTGACCATCTGGCCGGTTCGCTGCGGTGTGCGCTGCGATGGGTCCTACGATACCCATAGGTATCTTGTTTGTAAATACCCAAAGGTATTTATTTGCATATTTTTTTTTCCAGCGCCGGCGTTGCTTTGCTCCTTTGGTCTTCGGCGCAGGCAACGGCCCGGCGCGAATGGCCGAGATGCGCGGAGTAGGGCGGGTTCAGGCCAGGTTGCTGCACGCCGAGGTGGTCAGGGTCAGCAATGGCTGCTTGTTGCTGCAAGGCCAGGAGGATGGGCACGCCCAGGCCTGGCTGTGCGCTCAGGACGAGCGGGCAGGGGATGCGGCGCTACGGAAGATCAGGCCGCCTACGGCTGCCGACTTCCCTTTTGGGGGGCTGGAAGAAGACGATCACCCGCTGGACCGGCTCGCCGAATGAGCAAAGCCGCCCTGAGGCGGCTTGGCGTTAGATGGCCCGAGCCTACTTGCTTGGCGTC
Source organism: Pseudorhodoferax aquiterrae (assembly GCF_014652235.1). GTDB lineage: Bacteria > Pseudomonadota > Gammaproteobacteria > Burkholderiales > Burkholderiaceae_C > Pseudorhodoferax > Pseudorhodoferax aquiterrae. Next base: position 393,806 of record NZ_BMYK01000002.1, on the reverse strand, counting down.
TGCGTTGGAACAACGGGCGCAGGCGCGGCCGGCAAGTTGATGATGACTGGAGCCTGCTGGGCTGGCGTGGCGGCCGGCACCTTCGGAACTGCGTTGTTCAACACAAATGTCATGACAGTGATGAAGACCGCCATTCCCGCGACTGCACTGCCGACGATCCACTTCGTCATCTCGCTGAACCCCTTGTGCATGTCGGTCTTGAGCTCGGCAAGATCGCTCTTGGTAGCCAAGTTTGGCACCAAGGTGTCTAGTCGAGCTTCCAATGCCGAGACGCGGGGTTCCATGGGTTCATTATGGGGGCTAAACACGCCAGGACCAGGGGGAGGGCCTGGAGGTGGGGCGTTGTGGCCGCCGCCCGGGACGAAAAGCGGAATCCTGCCTTCCCCACGGAGTGTGTTGTTTTTCGCGGCGATCGCTTCGTCCATGTCGGGCCAACCGGCTGGCGGCGAGGCGCTACTCGTCCCGGGCATGCTTGTTACCTGTGACGTTCGGATGCGGGGACCGGATGAAGTCGAAGGCGGCTTGAACGAATGGCGCCCCAAGCGAGTTCAGAACTCTCATCATCTCAAGAGTGCGTCCGGCAGGACCGTCGAATTGAAAGCCAACGCCGTCGAGCGTGCAACTTTCGAACGAGGGAAGTTCGCCGCCGGCATAGACCAAAGGCGTGTTCTTGAAGGTGCATCGGAGGTAGTGCCTCCCGTCGATCCATTCCGGCCTTGAATCGAAGGATTGGCCTTCTATCAGCACTGCCATTTCACGCGCAAATGGCTGCAGGAAGACGTGACGTCGGGGCCGTGCATTTATCTCTCGTCCTTGCGCCGGCGCACCCAGAGCAGTCCAGCCAGGCCAGCACCAATAAGGCCGACGGGGGAGGGTTCGGGGACGCTCTGGTGCGCAGCAGTGACTTGGACCGCCGAAAAGATCGGGTTGTGGCTGCCGCCATACACCACGTACTGGATGCCAGGCATGTAGGTATACGCGGAAAATTTGCGGTCCCAGCTGTCGTAGATGGAATCGAATGGCCCCGTCTGCCCGATGCCCGGCCCCCAGACCGATACGGAAAGCGAGCAGTCGTTGGTCGAATCTGTCCCGGAGACGTGAAATGAGTCGTCCGTAGTCGACATGGTCGCGTAGCCTGACCCCTCGCACCCCCCGATTCCGCGGGCCCCCCACCTGAAGGTGGCTCCCACATTTGACATTCCTATCGTGCTGCCTGGGTCGGTCTGTTTCAGGTATTGCGTATCGATGCCGATCCAAGCATGAAATGGTGTCAAGCGATCTTCATAGTCCAATGCGAACCCTGTGATGTTCCATGCCACGTATGCGGCTTGCGCGCTAACACACCACGCCGCGATCCCCAGTACTGCGCCAACTCTCTTCTTCATGCTGATTTCCTTTCATGCCGGCGTCACAGCCCGCCGGGGTGGCGGGCAAGTGTGTTGCGGAATGTAAGAAGAGCGGGAGATGATCTTCCACCAAATGGTGGACGAAAGGGCTACATCCCTGGCCGGGCTATCGGCTGCGGCAGGTCGTGAGCGTGCCCACCATGTTGCAAGTCGTCGAAATCGGCGTAGGCGTCACGACCACAGGCAGCGGAGGCGGCACATACGGTTGACCAATGAACGCAAACTGCGGCATCACCCCATCGGATGGTCCGCACAGGTACGTCATGTAGTACCAGGTAATTGGCCCGGGCAACACGTCTGCAATGGCGCCGCCGGACCGGCTCGCGCTCGAGATGACTCGATAGGAGCCGTCGCCGGGACAACTCGTAGCGGCTGCTGAGAGGCATTTGGCCGAGTCCGCGTTGCACTTGACGGTGTTCAGGCGCCTGCCGTCTGGAGCAGTGAGTTGGCTGACACTTGCCGTCGTGCATGCGCACAAAGCAAGCGCCGCGGCCGCAATTGAAAAGGCCCTCATGGAGCAGACTCGCACAAGCTGATCACACTGAGCAGCGCGGGTACGAGGCCATTCTTTGGCTCCCTCCCGTACCGTCCGGCGCTTGCACAGGCGTTCGCGCCGGTCCGATCCAGCGTCATGTACATGAGGCCATCCAGTTCCCCTGCCCGCGCTCTGAGAAGAAGGCGCTCAAGCTTTGCCACTACGTCGAGCTGGTCGGCCTTCCTCGAAGGCGCCAGCGTCAGAATCTGTCCCATGATTCTTTCCCTCAGCGTCTGATTCGCGAGGGATGGTATCCAAATGTTTCTGGATATCGAGTCGCCTTTCGTACGGCTCAAGCGGCAAGGCGGCGGCCGGTGCGCGATAGTTGTCCGAAAGCAACGGCAGTAATTGACGAAAGTCAAGCTTTTGCAGTCCTTCCGCGTCGCTCAACATCACACGGAGCAGCGTCCGCAAGACGGAGCGTTGCTCGACGTTCAGGCTCTGAGCCAATTCGCCCACCAATTGGCCCACATCCTCAACATATGCAGCGACGTATTCACTTGACAGCCGTTTGGGTCTCGCCCTTGCGGCGTCCGACAAGTTGCGAGCAGGTGCCGGCCCGTCCGTTTGCACGCCAATGGCCGCGGCTGCCTCATCCTCGCTCATCTCCCAAAAGCCGCGCGGGAGATTGAACGCGCGAATGCAGACCGCCTGGAGATCCGGGCCGATCCCCTTGGCTCCGGCCTTGGAGCGTGGATAAAACAGGCGACGAACGTACGAGGCGTCCTTATCGATGAGCTCGGCCAAGCGCGCCGAGTTGTTGCCGCTGAACGTCTTACGAAGAAGCAGCAGTAGCGCCTGATAGCGCTCGTAGGTTTCCATGCCGGCATGGTGCCGAGGCGCTACCTGCAGGTAAACGACCTGTAGGTATTGACGAGAAAGATACCTGCGGGTATCGTCTCGGCTATGGACACCCTCAAAAGCCGAATCCTGGCGATGACGCCAGCTGAGAAGGACGCCCTGGCGGCATCTGCGGGCACCACTCGCGGGCTGCTCAACCAGATCATCTACGGCGGAAAGCACATTGAGCTTGGTCTGGCTGACTGCTTCGTAGCGCTGCTGCCTGGCTTGCGGATCGATGACATGCCGTTGACCGAGCGCGCGCGGCGCCAGGCCAACGTTCGGGCTCCAAAAAAGCGGCGGTCTTCCGCCAGCGAAACCCACGCCCAGGCCTGACCGATGGTCATCGCTGCCTTGCTCGGCGCCGCGCAGACCCTCGCAGCCCTCCTGGGCTGGTTCTGCGCTACCAGCGGACGCCCAGTCCGCGCCGGCCTGCTGTTCCTTGTTCTTGTGGCGCTCGCAGCCCTCTGACAGCCAAGCCGGCAGCCAGCCCGCCACATGCCTGAACCCTGTCCCATCGACATGCACATCCGCCCCCTGACCCAACTATCCCTGGCCGAGGTCGACGACCTCGCGCGCGCAGCCGCTGACCGCGGCGAGCCGCACTACAGCGCCAATCCATACCCCGCCGGCACCGCGCAGCACGAGCGCTACTTGCGGGCCTACACCGACCGTCAAGCCGACTTGCAGATCGACACGGCGGCCGCCTGATTCCAGCCCAGCACGGGAGCACCCATGTTCAACAACTTCACCAGCTTCGCCCGCGGAATCTTCGGGGGCAAGAAGAGCGCCAAGATGGAGGCGCGCGTCACCGAGGAGCTCAAGGAGGGCGCGCTGCGCCGCCGCCTGCACTACGGCTTCCGCAGTGAAAGCGAGTACCTCGAGCACCTGGTCACCGTGGACGTTCTTGGCAAAGAGCATGTCCGCATGATCAACGAACGACGCTTGGAAATGGTCGGGCAGGTGTCTGACAACGTCCAGACGGGCGGTGCCCTGTGAGCGCGTCGCAGTACCTCTACAAGCGCTTCGAGTTCCCCTGGAATGGCAAGACCGTCGAGGTCCGCCGCATCACGGACGGACTGCGGCCCGAGGCCGTGGTGCGTGAGGTCAACCAGGACAACGAGCTGAGCCCGGGCGAGTACAACTTGCGGCTCGAGTTCCTGCTGCAGCGGGCGAGGGCGGTGCGCCATGTCTGAGCACGCATTCGCCATCCCCGCGACATGGGACGACGGCACCCGTCGTTCCGCACATCCCGTGTTCCGCTGGGCCTACTTGGTCCCGTCCGGCCGCACGAGCACGCCGCCGCGCAAGCGTGGGCCGCGCGCGCAGCCCAAGACGATCTCGCTTCCTGGGACGCTGGCCCTGGACGCCGCTGGCCGGCGCACCGTTTCCCTTACCCCCAACGAGCGCGCCATGTCGGTGTCGCGCGCGACGCCTTCCGTCTTCCGCGCACCAACGACTGAGGAGACCGTATGAACTCCGACCTGTTCGGCTACACCCCCCCCCTGACGCCTTTCAAAGACATCCGGAACCAGCGGGATTCCGTTGCCGAGGAGAAGGCAGTCCTGTGTGCGCGTCTCAACGCAATGCTGCGCCGCGCTCCGCGATCCATCGCCTCAGCCTCCGTGCAGGCCACTCGAAACTGGCAGGCTGCCCACAAGACGGCGAAGAAGGTACTCGAGGACAAGCGCGCCAGCGTTCAACAACTCGCGTCGGCCATCAACAGCATGGAGCGGTTTGAGTGAACACCGCCCACCTCGTCCGCGCCACGGACCCGCTGTCGTCCATCCTGGCGGCAGAGCGCGCGCCTGAGTTCGCACCGAACCAGTACCAGCGGATCCTCGCCGCCATCAAGGTAGTCACGGCAAAGCAACTGGGCGCGAACGCCGCCGAGATCGGTGAGGTTGCCGGTCTGACTGTGGTGCAGGTCGACCGCCGCACTCACGAGCTGCAGAAGGCCGGGCACATCACGGTGCTGCAGTACGAAGGTGGCGACCTCATGCGCAACCGCATGCGCTGCTGGGCGCTGGCGCCGCGGAAGGATTCGTAGTGTCCGCCCAACTCCCCGAGCCGCTGACCCCGGCCGACTGCGACCTGCGCGACTTCCCGCACACGCCGCTCTTCCGTGCGCGCCTGTTCGGCTCGTCCTTCCACGCGCAGGCCTCCGACAGCGAATGGCGCGCGGGCGTGACGCTGTGGCTCAAGTCCTGGGACCAAGTGCCCGCGGGCAGCCTGCCGGACAACGAGATCGAACTCTGCCGCCTGGCGGAGCTGGCGCGCGACCTGAAGGCCTGGAAGAAGCTGCGCGACGGCGCGCTGCGCGGCTGGGTCCTGTGCACTGACGGCCGGCTCTACCACCCGGTCGTTGCCGAAGGTGTGAACACGGCCATCGAGGCCAAGATCAAGCAGCGTCTCAAGACGGCAAAAGCGCGCATCGCAGCGCTCGAGAAGCATCTCGCACAAGCTCAGTCGGACGACGACAAGGCGCGCATCACAGACGAGATCAGGAAGCTCCAACAGATGCTGTCACAGGGTCTGTCACAGACCGTGAGACAGGGTCCAAGAGAAGGAGAAGGGAAGGAGAAGGGATTAGATACAGGAGCTAACGCTCCTGGCGGCAAGCCGCCGATGTCCCCCGACGAGATCATCTTCGGCTACGGGCTGTCGATGCTGGTGAACGCCGGCACCCCCGACAAAAACGCCCGCTCGTTCCTCGGCGGGCTCCGCAAAGCGCATGGCGATGCCGCCCTGATCGACAAGCTGCGCGAATGCGCCAAGACCAAGGCCCTGCAGCCGCTGGAGTGGCTAGCTGCTGCGCTGCCGCCGGCCGGCATGAAGGCCGCGCCCAACAAGCAGGAGGCGCTCGAGCAGCGCAACCGCACCGTGGCCGACGCGTGGGCGGCCGAAGGAGCCTGAGATGAAGACGACCGAGCGACCGGCTTTCGCCCAACTGCTGACCGACGTGCTGGCCTACTACCGCCAGGACGCCAGCCGCTTCGTGCTGGACCTGTGGTGGAACGCCTGCGAGGCGTTCGACCTGGACCAGATCCGCAAGGCGATTCAGGCCCATGCGACGGACCCCGAGCACGGCAAGTTCGCCCCGAAGGTCTCCGACGTGGTGCGCGTGCTGCAGGGCACCGCCACCGACCGTGCTGCGCTGGCATGGGGCAAGACGCTGGAGGCGATGCAGACCGTTGGTTCCTACACCGATGTGGTCTTCGACGATCCGGCGATCCATGCGGCCGTGGAAGACCTGGGCGGCTGGGTCAAGCTGTGCCGCTGCGACCTCAAGGAGCTGGGCTTCATGCAGCACCGCTTCACCGAAGCGCACCGGGCCTACGTCGGCCGGGGCCGCTTCGAGTACCCGCGTCGCCTGGTCGGTGATCGCTCGCCCGATCTCGAGTACGAGAAGCGCGGCCTCCCAGCACCGAAGCCGGCGTTGATCGGCGACGCGGATCGCTGCGCGGCGGTCTACCAAGGCGGTAACGCCGGGGGCAAGACGGCCATCACGTTCAAGTCCGTGGCGCAGCTGGCCGTGCGCCGGCCGATGGAGCTGCCGGCATGAAGACCATCGAGGAAGTCCGCCAGCGCTGCGTCGTCGGCGATGGCCACTGGCTGTGGCGTGGCGCCACCGGTCCACGCGGCCGGGCCAAACTCTATGCCCCGGACTACACGGTTGCCAACGGCGAGATGCGTGTCCAGTCCGGCATGCGCGCCGTCGTGCACATGCAGACCGGACGGGCCATCGCGCCCGGCGTCCGCGTCTGGGTCACCTGCAGCGAGCCGGCCTGCCTGAACCCTGCTCACATTCGCACCGGTACATCGGTCGAGCACGGCGCCTGGGTGCGCGACACGGGCTCCCGCAAGGGCAAGCTGAGCTACGTCCTGGCCAACCGTGCGATCTGGCGCCGTCGGTCAAGGCTGACCGCCGAAACACTGCTGGCAGTTCAGCAGGCCGAGGGGCCGTACCGAGATATTGCGGCGGCGCACGGGATCGGAACGTCGACGGTGTGCAGGGTCAAGCGTGGCGAACTCAAGTCCTTCGCGGCGCTCGGTATGTTCTCCGGCCTGATCTCCGCGAGCAGCCGATGAGCGCGCCTACCGACGACGAGCGCTTGATGCTCGACCACCTGTGCGCCAACTTTCGCGGCGGCTGCGACGTGGCCGAAATACGCCGCCAGGCGCGCTGGTACGCTGAGACCGACGAGTCCCGCTACGCCCGCCTGCCCGAGCTGCTGGACGCCGCGCTGGCCGAGGCGCGGACGAAGAAGGCCACACAGCAAGCCGAGGAAGGAGCGCCCGCATGATCCGCGTCTCCATCCCGCTGCGCACCGGTGCCGGCCTGAATGGCCGCGAGCACTGGCGTACGCGCGCCAAGCGTGTGAAGGGCGAGCGCACCACCACCGCCTGGGCCATGCGCCCGCACGCCGCCCCGGCCGGCGCCGTCACGGTCCTGCTGCGCCGCGTGTCGCCCGGCACGCGCCCCATGGACGACGACAACCTGCCCGGCAGCCTCAAGGCGGTACGGGACCAGGTGGCCGCCTGGCTCGGCCGTGACGACGCCGACCCGTCGATCGTTTGGAAGTACGCGCAACGGCGCGGGGCGCCCAAGGAATGGGCCGTTGAACTGGAGGTGGCTTGATGCGCTGTGCACTCTGCGGCCGTTGCCTGGACAAGGCGGCCATGTTCATCGGCCAGCTGCCCGTCGGCCCGACCTGCGCGCGCCGCCACGGCCTCATGGCCAAGGCCCGCAAGCGATTCGGCTCCCTGTGGGTCAACAGCCAGCACGTACCCAGGGCCGGCCGGCCGAGGCCGGACACCCAGACGCTGGACCTTTTCGAGGCGGCCGCATGAAGCGGGTCTACATCGCCGGGCCGATGTCCGGCCATCCCGAGATGAATTTTCCGGCCTTCCATGCCGAGGCGGCCCGCCTGCGCGCGCTGGGTTTCGACGTGGTCAACCCGGCCGAGATCAAGGCCGAGCCGGCTGGCTGCTGGCACGCGGCCATGCGCGCCGACATCGCCCAGCTGGTGACCTGCGATGGCGTCGCCACCCTCCCTGGCTGGCAGCGCTCCCGCGGCGCATCGATCGAGGTCGGGCTGGCCTACGGGCTGGAGATGCCTGTGCACGAGGCGGCGGCGCTGCGCGCACTGCCGGAGGCAGCATGAAGCAAACTATCACCCTGGCCGAGCCTGTGCAAGCGCACAAGGCGCTGGCCGCGCTCTGGCGCGAGATCAAGGAAGACATCGCCGCCGGCCGTCGCAAGCTGCTCACGGTCAAGGACGAGACGCGGCGCGACGGCCAGAACGCTCACTTCCACGCGCTCATCGCCGACATCTCGAAGCACATCGGTGGCGAGCTGGCCGACGAGGACGACGCCAAGCGCATTCTGCTGAGCGCTTTCCGGATCGACACCCTCAACGATCCCGACTTCGCGGACGAGTGGCGCAAGCTGGGCGACCTGCGCATCGGGCGCGGGCTGCGCGGCGAAACGGTGCTGCTCGGCAACCAGACCCGCAACCTGAGCGTACGCCTGGCCTCCGGCTTCATCGAGTGGCTCAACGCCTTCGGCATCGACCACGGCGTGCGCTTTAAGGCGCCGAAGTCCTGGCAGGGGATGGAGGCGCGCTGATGCTCCGCTCGTTCAACCCCAAGCGCCAGGCCGACCGCGCCCGCCAAGTGGCCGAGCGGCGCATCGCCGAGAAGGCAGCCCGCCGCGGCGCGCTCCTGGCCACGCAGGGCAGGGCGGCCAGCATGGGCCCGGCCGACCTCGCGCCGGCGCCGAAGGCCGAGATCGTGCGCAGCGAAGCCTACCGGCGTGTCGTGGCGCTGCTGCCCTGCCGTTGCTGCGGGATCGCCGGCTACAGCCAGGCCGCGCATGGCTCGCAGGGCAAGGGCATGGCCCTCAAGGCATCAGACCTGGAGCTGTTCCCGCTCTGCTCAGACCGCCCGGACAAGCGCGGATGCCACTCCATGCTGGACCAGGGGGCGCTGTACCCCAAGGAAGTGCGCCGCACCCTCGAGACCGCCTGGGCGCGCGACACGCAGCGCCAGATCCTGACCCTCGGCCTGTGGCCGAAAGACCTTCCTGTGCCGGAGATTCCGTGACAGATTCGAGAGCAGACTTCATCCAGAGGGCCGGCGCGGACCTGGCACGGCAGAGTGACGCCAAGATCCTCGCGGCCATCGAGGAGAGGATCGGCCCGGTTGCGCGTATAGAGGACCTGGAGGGGCGGCTGACCCGTCTATGTTCCGCGGTCACGACGTGGTACTTGGACGGTGAACCGATTCTGGATGTATGGCCTGTCGAGGTGGTGCAGGAGGGGATGCGGTGGACGGCGCTGCAGCGGACCCGTTCCTACCCTGTCAGCGGGGCGTCCTGATGCGCACCCTCGGCGACCTCGCCTGGAAAGGCGTCTGCATCTTCACCGACCCATCCGGCCGCAAGCACGTCATCCCGAAGCGCTATCACGCCCTGGTGGTGACCTGGCACGGCCGGCCAGACCTACGGGTGCACAGTCAGGCAGAGTTGGCCGCGGAATACATGCAGTGGCGCGTAGCGAGGGCAAATGGAATGCGCGCTCAGGGTGCCGCCGCCGGCCTGTCTCTGTCAGGATAGGTAATGGCGTCGGTTATGACGCGCACGGGAATTTCCGCAGACTCCCATCCATGATCGCCCTGGCGCAGTAGGTTGTAGACCTGGTGCTCAATTTCATTCCGGGATGTCGTGCACTGTATATAAATCGAATGCGGGATTGGATTTTCCCCAATCTCTATCACGCCATTCCATCCATCTTCCGCATGCTGATCGAGCTGCACTGGAATGAGGATGTTCTCGCGCTGAAACTTCAATTGGGCTGATACGCCGCGGCATCTGGACCCGTGGCTGCTGATATTTATGAGCCACATGAGGCGCTCGGGGTCAAACTCATCCTCTGCCACGTTTTCGATGGCGACTCTTACGCGGAGGATGGGGCGCGCCAGCCGGCGAAGATCTTCGAGCGCTGCTCGACGCGCCTGCGCATCCGATTCGATCTGCAGGTTCGCTGTTCTGACCATGTTCCGCTGTTCTTCGACCGACGCCTTGAGTTCGGCGGCCTGGAGGCGTAGCGCCTCTGTGTTCTGTTGCAGCTCTTCGCCTTGCTGCATGTACCCCAGCACCAACCAAAGGAGGGCGACTGGCCCGAAGGCGCCCGCCAAGAAGTCCCCGAACGCGTTAGGCTCAAGGGCCGCCATCTTGTCGAGGTTGAAGACCATGTACAGCACGATCATCCCGACCCAGGCAACCGTGAAGGCGATCCCGACGCCGAAGCGGCCGTCCTTGGGCAGGGTAGGTGATTCCTGTTTCTTGTCCATCCGAAAAGCATAGCGTCCAGGAATCTGCACCCCTATTGCATTGCGATCGAGCATCCGCAGAATCGCTGACGGTGCTGAAGGTGCGACGGGTTGGCGCCGTCGTGTGCATGCATCCATCTCCTAAGGTCCAAGAAGCCACTGCCCCATGTGAGCCAGCAGCACCGCCGGCCCGCCCTTCGCAAGATCGGCGGGCCTTTCTCTTTCAGGCGCGCACCCCCCTTGCGCAACCGCCCCAAATAAATTTCCATACGCGCCGTTCCGCAGTTGTCTCCTCCCGTGCGTGTCATCCGCGCACTTTGCCCGCCGGCCTAGCGCTGGCGGGCCCTTTCATTGCCGCGCAAGAGCCCGTCGCCCGCTGAAAACGCCACCAAGGCCACGAAGCCCAGCGCCAAGCCGACTCCGAAGAAGCCCGCCGCGAAGAAGGCGGTAGCGCCCAAGAAGACCCCGCAGCCCAAGCCAGAGCCCGCAAAGCGCGGGGGGTGGCGCGCAGCACCGGTCGAGCCCGAGCAAGACCTCTCCCCAAGCGCGCAGCGATTCGTCGATGAGTACCTGATCGATCTGAACGCGACGCAGGCCTACTTGCGCGCGAATCCGGGCGTGTCGCTCTCCACGGCCAGTGCCGAGGGCTGCAGGCTCACAGGAAATCCCAAGGTTGCCGCCCTCATCGCGCAGAGGAAACATGAGCGGGCCGAGCGCGTCGGCGTCGATGCGCATCGCGTGCTCAAGGAGGTGGCCAGGCTCGCGCTGTTCGATCCGCGCAAGCTGTTCGACGCGGACGGCGTGCCGCTCCCGATCCATCAGCTCGACGACGACACCGCTGCAGCGCTCGCTGGCCTCGACGTGCAGGAGGTCCGGCTTGGCACAGGCGAGGGCGCCGAGCGCGCGGTCGTCAAGAAGTACAAGCTGGCCGACAAGGGCGCGAACCTGGACCGGCTGATGAAGCACCTGGGCCTGTTCGAGCGGGACAACGCCCAAAAGGTCGATCCCATCGCGCAGCTGCTGGCCGGCATGGGCCGCTCCAGTGTTCCCGTCGTGAAGGAGCCTGGGCATGAGTAGCGTGTCGGTGCACTACGACATGGTGCCGACAAACCCGGACGAGTTGGCCATGTGCCTGGCCGATCCGATGTGGCGCCTGTGCTCCGGCTACCTCTACAAGATCATGCTGAAGTCGGACGTGGGCGATGGCACGACGGTGCCGTTCCGCCCGAACCGCGCTCAGCGCCGGCTGCTGTCGCGCCTCTGGCACCGCAACATCATCCTGAAGGCCCGCCAGCTCGGGTTCACCACGCTGGTGGCCATCCTGTTCCTGGATCACGCGCTGTTCAACGCGGACCAGCGCTGCGGGATCATCGCCCAGGACCGCGAGGCCGCCGAGGCCATCTTCCGCGACAAGGTGAAGCTGGCGTACCAGAACCTGCCGCCCGAGATCCGCGACGCGCGCCCACTGGCAAGGGATAGCGCGGCAGAGTTGCTGTTCTCGAACAACTCCAGCATCCGCGTCGCCACGAGCATGCGGTCGGGCACGATCCACCGCCTGCACGTCTCAGAGTTCGGGAAGATCTGCGCCAAGTTCCCGGACAAGGCCAAAGAAGTCATCACCGGGTCGCTGCCGGCTGTGCCGCTGGACGGGATCGCCATCATCGAATCCACGGCCGAGGGACGCGAGGGCGACTTCTTCAAGCTTTCCCAGCGTGCCCAGGCGTTGCACGAGTCGGGCAAGGAGCTGACGCCGCGCGACTACCGGTTCCACTTCTTCCCGTGGTGGCAGGAGCCCGGCTACCGCATGGAGGGCGCCAACGTCCTCATCACCGAAGCCGACCGCGAGTACTTCGCCGAGGTCGAGGCCGTGATGAAGATCACCCTGGACCAGGCCCAGCGCAATTGGTACGTCGCCACCCGCGATGCCGACTTCTCCGGCGAGGAGGAGAGCATGTGGCAGGAGTACCCGAGCACGCCCGACGAGGCGTTCCAGGTCTCCACGCAGGGCACCTACTACGCCAAGCAATTCACTGCCGCGCGCAAGCAGCGCCGGATCACGCGCGTGCCGTACCAGGAAGGCGTGCCGGTGAACACCTTCTGGGACATCGGCAGCAGCGACGGCACCGCGATCTGGCTGCACCAGCGCGTTGGCCTGGAAAACCGCTTCATCGGGTTCATCGAAGGCTGGGGTGAGTCCTACAGCCACTACGTCGCGGAACTCCAGAAGCGCGGCTATGTCTGGGGCACGCACTACCTGCCGCACGACGCTGCGCACCAGCGCCAGCAGGGCCAGAAGGTCGCCGCCCCCATTGAGGAGCTCGAAGCGCTCAAGCTGGGCGGCCGCTGGGAGATCGTGCCCGTCGTGGACGACATCAACCACGGCATCCAGAAGACCCGAGCCGCATTCAGCAGCTCCTGGTTCGACGAAGAGAACTGCAAGGCCGGCTTGGCCCACCTCGCCGCGTACCGCAAGAAGTGGAACGAGAGCCAAGGCTGCTGGAGCCAGCAGCCGCTCCACAACGAGCACAGCGAAGCCGCCGACGCCTTCCGGCAGTACGGCCAGGGCTACGTCGCCCCGAAATCCCAAACCGCGCGCACGTCGCGCACAACCTCGTGGAGGACCGCGTGAAATCCGAGATCACCATCAAGTTCACCGTCGATGCGACGGAGCCGAAGGCGCGTGAGGCCGCCATTGACTGGGCGCTTCGCTCCCTGCGTGGTAGCGCATTCGAGGCATTCGAGACGCCCGGCAGCAAGCCCTTTCGCGGTCATGTGGCCGGGGACACGCAGGACGCAAAGGTCGCGACCTACGAGGGGGAAATCGAGGTGCGCGACCTGGACGCCGAGGCCATCCGCCAGGCCGCAGGCGTCCCGTTGGAGAACCTGGGACGGCCCGTCGCCGAGGCCGATATCGTCGCGGCCGGCGCCGCAGTCGCGCCGCGCGTGAACGAGGAGCGGCTGGCCAGCGTCATCGCCAGCGAGCACTACTTCACCGCATGGGAAGGCGCTCAACTGGCCTACTGGGGCGACAGCGACCCGGCCAACCCGAAGCCTGCGGAGGGCCAGCCCGACAAAGACGGCCCGCTCGGCCTCCTGACCTTCTGCGTCCTGGTCCTGCGCAACGGCTTCACCGTCACCGGCGAGTCCGCCTGCGCATCTCCCGAGAACTTCAACGCCGAGATCGGCCGGCGCATCGCCCGCGAGAACGCCGTCGCGAAGATCTGGCCCCTCGAAGGCTACCTCCTGCGCCAGCGCCTGCACGAGGGGGCCAAGTCGTGAAAGGCGGCCGCGTCTTCAAGCTTCGCATCGAGGTCGATGTGCACGGCGTCTCTGACCAGTCCGTCGTCGCCCCCGACGTCAACGATGCGTTGGCCGAGTTGGTCAACCGGCTGGACTTCAAGAGCGGGAGCATTCCCAACGGTCGGGCGATCACGCACAGCCACGACTTCGCCGCTCGCGTGGTGACGGTCGACGTCTTTCACATGGTCTCCGAACCCTCCAGGCACGACCAATGACATCCATCCTCGGCCCCAGCGGCACCCCCATGGTCGAGCTCGGCGGCGAGCGCGCCTGGCGCCAGCGCGTCATTGGCGACGTCGTCTGCTCCTACCAGTGGCTCGACCTGCGCGCCTCGGGCGACCACACCGCCGACGGCGAGCCCGAGCCCTGCATGGTCCTGTTCCCGGCCTTCCGCCGCATGGAAACAGGCGCCTACACGATCCCGCAGCGCAACGCATACGCCTACGTCGACAACAAGGGCAACCCCACGCCCCAGCTGCTCAAGTCCTCGGCCCTGGCCGCCGAGACGCTGGGCTTCGACATGAATGACCGCTCGGCCATCAGCCGCATGCTGGACGTGATCTGCGAGGGCATTCCCGACCTCATCGACATGCCCAGCGAGCAGCCCAGCGCGCTTGAAGTGCGCAAGCACCGGCTCGGCGTCGAGGTCACGGCGCGCGCGGCCGGGCGCGATCTGCACAGCGAGGTGATCTGATGTTCGAAGTCCGCGACCGGCTGCTGGCCGACCATCCCAACGACCCGAACCGGCCATCCCCGGAAGCGCTCAACGCGCCCGAGAAGGCCGGGGAGGCCAGCGAAGGGGAACTGGTCCGCCACCGCCACTCCACGCTGATGAGCCTGCTGGAGTACGAGGCAGAGCGCCAGGCCGAAGAGCGGCTGCAGATGCAGATCGACGAGGACTACTACGACCACCTGCAGTGGCGTCCCGAGGACGCACGCATCTTGATGGAGCGCGGGCAGGCGCCGCTGGTCTTCAACGAGTCCAGGCAGACCATCGACTGGATCGCCGGCACCGAGAAGCGCATGCGCAAGGACTACAAGATCCTGCCGCGTGAGCCCGACGACGAGCAGGGCGCCGAGCTCAAGACCAAGCTGGTGAAGTACACCGACGATGTCAACCTCACGCAGTGGCACCGCTCCAAGGCCTTCAAGCAGGCGGCCACGGCCGGCCTGTCCTGGCTGGAGGAGGGCGTCAACCGCGACCCCGAGCAGGAGATCATCTACTCGGGCATGGAGGACTGGCGCAACGTCTACCGCGACAGCCACAGCCGGAACATCGACTACAACGTCGATGCGCGCTACCTGTTCCGTCGCCGGGTGATCGACCTGGACTACGCGACGATGCTGCTGCCCGACAGCGCTGCGCACCTGCGCAACATGGCGGGCCGGCACGAGGACCAGGATCTCGGCGACGACATCTGGTATCTCGGCGAGAAGCTGACTGGGGCCAGCGAGACGGAATGGACCAGCGCGCACAGCGTCTTCGGCGCGCGGGCGGCGTACATGAGCCGCGAGGGCTACCGGGACAACAGCACGCGCCGCAGCGTCGAGCTGAACGAGTGCTGGTACAAGGTGCCCGAGCGCGTGCCAGTCTACGCCGAGGGCCCACTGGCCGGCCGTGTGGTGAACCCGGCCGACCCGATGCAGGCCCAGCTCGCGGGGGCAGGCCTGCGCACCTACGAGGCCGTCAAGTTTCGCATGCGCCTCATGATCGCCACGCGGGAGGCGCCGTGCCTGGACATGGCCAGCCCGATGCGACATGGCCGGTTCCTGCTGGTGCCGATCTTCGGCTACCGCCGGGCCCGCGACGGCCTGGCCTACGGCGCGATGCGCGGTATGCGGGACATCCAGGACGACCTCAACAAGCGCCGCAGCAAGGCGCTGTACGCGCTGAGCGTGAACCGCATCGTGATGGACGAGGGCGCGGTCGACGATCCCGAGGAGACGCGCCAGGAGGCTGCCCGCCCCGATGGGATCATCATCAAGAAGGCCAACAAGGCGCTGACCTTCGAGAAGAACATGGCCGACTTCCAGGCCAACGCCGAGCTTGCCGCGCAAGACAGCCAGCTGCTTCGCAACGCCGGCGGCGTCACGAACGAGAACCTGGGCCGAGACACCTCGGCCCAGAGCGGCAAGGCCATCGGCCTCAAGCAGGACCAGGGCAGCCTCACCACCTCGGAACTGTTCGACAACCTGCTGCTCGCCATCCGCCAGGCCGGCCGCCTGCGCTTGTCGCACATCGAGCAATTCTGGACCGAGCAGAAGGCCATCCGCATCGCTGGTGAACGCAAGCCCATCGAGTGGCTGGAGATCAACAAGCTCGACCCGGCAACCGGCGCCATCATCAACGACATCACCGCGCGCGAGGCCGACTTCATCGTCGACACGCAGGACTACCGGGCGAGCCTGGCCCAGGCTGCGCTCGACAACATGTTCGAGTTGCTGGGCAAGATTGCGACCTTCGCGCCGCAGGTGGTCGTGTCGGTCCTGGACCTGGTCGTCGAGACGGCCGAGCTCAAGGACAAGGAGGAGTGGGTCGCCCGCATCCGCAAGCTCAACGGCCAGCGCGATCCCAGCAAGCCGCCGACGCCAGAGGAGCAGCAGGCCGAGCAAGCCGCCGCTGCCAAGCAGCTGGAGCAGGAGCAGATCGTGACCGGGACCGCCAAGGCGAACCTGGAGAAGCTGCAGGCCGACATCGCGATGACCAAGGCCAAGATGGCAGAGATGGATGTCGGCGCGGTGCTCAAGCGCTGCGAGACGCTGCTGCAGGCCATGCAGGCCGCCCAAATCGTGGCCATGAACCCCGGCGTCGCGCCGGCTGCCGACGAGATCGCCAAGTCCTCCGGCTTCGTCGACATGCACGAAGGCGACGTGCCTGTGGTTGATCCGCAGGGCCCCGCCGAGCCGCCGCTGCCCGCCATCCCCGAATCCCCGCAACCCGAGCCCGTCGAGGCCGCACCCTTCCCAACCCTGGAGAACAATCGATGACGATTTCCGAAGAACACCTGCGCGGCCTGAGCGCCGTGGAGCGCGAGGCCCTGCTGGCGGCCGACGAGAACGACGAGGATCTGGTGCGCGAACTGGGCACGGGCGGTGGCGAGCCAGAAGTCGCACCGGCCCCTGCGCCAGCGCCTGCCGCCGCGCCGGCCGCGACCGACGACCCCGATGAAGAGGCCGATCCTCCCGCTGCTGCACCTGCTTCAGCTGCAGAGCCTGCGCCAGCCGAGCCGCCGGCCGCGGCACCCGCACCCGAGCAGGCGCCCGCGCCCGCGCCGGCTCAGCCGGAGCCGGATGACGAGCCGATCCCAGCTCCGCAGCCGCAGCGTTCCACCCCCGACGACGTCGCCGACCAGCGCAAAGCCCTGCGCGCCGAGAAGTCGGGCGCCATGTCGAAGCTGCTGGCCGGCGAGATCACGCAGGAGGAGTACCAAGCCGTCGAGGACCGCGTGCAAGACGCGCTCGACGGGCTTGTGCGGGCCGAGGCCAGCGATCAGGCGCGCGACCAGATGCGCATGGATTCGATGATCGGGGACTACAACAAGGAGCTCCGCACCGCGCAGCGCGGCCTGGCGTCGGCCGGCCTGGACCTCAAGGCCAACGACGGCGCCATCCAGGCCGAGTTCGACCGGGCAATCCGCATGTTCGCTGGCGAGGCTGGTGCGCGCGGCCTGTCCGACCGTCCGGGCGACCTGGCTGCGTCGCGCGAGGCACTGAAGGAAGCGAGCGAGTACGTGCTGCGTCGACACGGCAAGACCGCTGCTGCTCCGGCCGCCGTGCTTGCGCCCGCAACTCCGCCTGCCTCTGCTCCCGCAGCGCAGACAAAGCCGCGCGCGCCCGTCGACCGCTCCACGCTGCCGCCCACCCTGGCCAGTGTTCCGGTTGCCGCGGACGCCACGATCAGCAACGAGTTCGCCCACCTGGAGAACCTGGACGGCGCCGAGCTTGAGCGCGCGCTGGCACGCCTCACACCAGACCAACAGGAGCGCTACCTGGCATGACCACGCTGCACCGGCACATCGCCATCGGCGAACAGCTGTCGTTCGACGGTGGCCGCATCGTCGTGACGATGCAGAACCGCACCGGCCGCAGCGCCTCGCTGCGCGTGGACATGCACGATGACGTGCGCGTCGACAAGCCCGAGGCGCCGAAGCCGCCACCGCAATCACACAGGGGTGTTGCATTCGCGAAAGCGTGATGCACGATTGAACAGTCCGGCTAGCTTTAGCGGGCGAACGGCGTCCATCCAGCGCCTGCCGGACACCTTCATCACTGGATGCAGCATCGAGAGGGATCTTGGTGGCCAGCAAATACACGGAAGAAGAGCGAAAGCAGCGCGCGCTTGCCGCGTCTGCGCGTTACCGCGAGCGGAACCGGGAGAAGGACCGCGCAAGGGCGGCGGCTTACCGCGCAGCCAACCCTGAGAAGATCAAGGCGTACCGTCAATCGGAGGCCGGGAAGGCCTCGCATGCCAGAACGGTCGCGAAGAATGCGCAGCACTACAAGGAAATGAGCGCGCGCTGGGAAGCGGAGAACCGCGAGCGGCGCAGAGAACGTCGCAAAGCCCTGTACGCGGAGAACCCGCTGCCCCACAGGCAGAAGGCGCTGAAGTACCTGAATCAGCCTGGCGTGCGAGAGAAAGTGGCAGCCCGCGCGAAAGCAGCGAAGTCGCGTCCCGAAGAGCGAGAGCGCATCAGCTTCAACAAGCAGAATCGCCGAAAACTTGTGGCTGGAGGCAAGCTGTCGCGCGGCATCACTGCCAAGCTGATGGCGTTGCAAAGGGAGTGCTGTGCGGGTTGCCGCGGGTCGCTCAAGGAGCTTGGCCACCATCTAGACCACATCGAACCTCTGGCCCGCGGCGGCCTGCACGAGGACGCGAACATGCAGTTGCTGTGTCCGCCGTGCAATCGCTTCAAGAATGCGAAGGATCCGATCGCCTGGGCGCAAAGCCTTGGCCGACTGTTGTAGCACCCCCCTTGCATTGTCAAAAGTGCGATATACGCTCGCCCCATTGATCTGGTAGACGCGTAGTTCACGTCGGGAGCCGGATCAGGCCTTCCGGGGGCATCCCGGGTACTGCGCAAGACGCGCTCATGCCACATAGGCAAGGAGTTGCGCATGCGCACACTGGTAGGCGTTGGAGACCCGCAAGCGGTCAAGAAGTGGGCCTCGCTGATGGCGGTGGCCATCAACAAAGCCAGCTACTGGGCAAAGAAGTTCGTCGGCGAGGGCAAGGACGCACGCCTGCCCATCCAGCGCATCGACGACCTGGAATCGGGTGCCGGCGACGAGGTCACGGTCGACCTGCTGATGCCGCTGAACATGGAGCCGATCATCGGCGACGAGACGCTCGACGGCAAGGAAGCGCCCCTCAAGTACTTCACCGACCGCATGCGCATCGACCAGGTGCGCGGCGGTGCCGACCTCGGCTCGCGCATGACCAAGAAGCGCACCCTGCGCAACCTGCGCCAGGATGCCAAGCGCGCGGCCACCGACTGGTGGAAGCGCCTGATGGACGAGCTGTACTTCATCTACCTGTCGGGCTCGCGCGGCACCGGCGGCGGCTTCGTCTGGTCGGCCAACAACCCGTTCTTCGCGGTCAACCCGCTGACGGCCCCCGACAGCATGCACCAGATGTACGGCGGCGCCGCGACGAGCCGCGCCACGATCACGTCCGGCGACACCATGAAGCTGCGCCTGATCGACAAGGCCGTGGCCAAGGCCGAGACCATGGGTGGTGATGGCTCCGAAGAGTTGTCCATGATTCCCGTGTCCATCGACGGCGGCGACCACTACATCGCGCTGATGCACACCTTCCAGGCCGACAGCCTGCGGCAGGATGCCGGCACCGGTGGCTGGCTCGACATCCAGAAGGCCGCGGCGGCCGCTGAAGGCGCCCGCAACCCGATCTTCACCGGCGCCATGGGCCTGTACAACGACGTGGTGCTGCACAAGCACCGCAACGTGATCCGCTTCAACGACGGCGGCGCCGGCGGCAACCTGCCCGTGGCCCGTGCGCTGTTCCTTGGCTCGCAGGGCGCCCTCGTGGCGTACGGCGACAACGAGACCGGCACGCGCTACCGCTGGACCGAGGTCGAGAAGGACCACGGCAACAGCGTCGCCATCGGCACGCACGCAATCATGGGCGTGAAGAAGGCCACCTACAAGTCCAAGGACGGCAACACCCAGCGCGACTTCGGTGTGGTGGCCATGGACACCTACTGCGCCGACCCGAATGCCTGATGACCTGGCCCCGCTGCGGCGGGGCCGGTCTGCGCATCGCAACCCATCACCCTCAAGGAGCCCGAAATGGCACTGATCCAATCCGATGTTGCGACCGGCAAGAAGGCCGTGCCGCAACCCTTCGACGCCACGGTGGCGTCTGTCCCTGTCGATGTGACTCTCCCGGCTGCCGCGCTGGCGGTGGGCGACATCATCGAGCTGGCAGACATCCCGCCCGGCGTTCAGGTCACCGACTACGACTTCCCGTCTCCCCAGCTGGATAGCAACGGCACGCCGACCCTGGCGTTTTCGATCGGCGTGCTGAACAGCGACAAGAGTGACTTGGCCACCGTCTACGAGACCGGCCTGACGATCGGCCGCACTGCCAGCGGGAACATCGTTCGCGCCGGCAATGCTGCCGCAGCGCAAGCCAACCGCACGGCCGCCCGGAAGCTGGGCCTGAAGGTCACGACCGCCGCCGCCACCGCGGCCAGCGCGGGCAAATCGTTCACCGCAATCCTGCACCTGCGTCACTGATCGCGAGGCCCAGGGCCGTGTGTGCGAGGGGCGGCAGAGGTGCTGCCCCTTTTCGTTTGAACCCCACTCAGAAGGAAGAGGCACCATGCTGATTCACGCTTACTGCCGCAAGGAACCCATCGTCGTCGAGCTCTTCGGCGGCCTCATCAAGTTCGAGCTCAACGACCGCGGCGATGTCGTCGCGCCCGTGGAGGACAAGCCGTCGATCGACCGCCTGCTGTCCATCAGCGAGGGCTACCGCGAGTACGACCGGGAAGCGACGCCCCAGGCTCCGGCGCCGGCCGCGCCGCTGGTCATGGCCCGCCCGGCCTGGCTGCAGGACGAGATCGAGGTCGGAGACGACATCTTCGCCAGCGGCGACGCGGTGCTGCAGTCGGCATTCGATGCAGCCGACGTGAACCTCGAAGCGTGGAACGCGATGCCCGCGTCCGACCGCGATGCGCTCGTGCAGGCGGAGATCGACCGCCGCAAGGCTGCCGTGCAGACCACGGACGAGGACGACGAGGCCCAGATCCGACGCGAGGAGGAAGAGCAGGCCGCGCGCATCGCCGCCGCCGAGCAGGAGAAGGCCGAGGCGGCCAAGTCGGCTCCGGAGGACGCAGGCCAGGCCGACCCCCTGGTGCTGTTCAACGACAAGACCGGCGAAACCCTGGACATCGGCAAGCTGACCGCCAAGCAGGTGCGCGCCATGGCCGCCGAGCAGGATCCGCCCATCGAGCTCCCCGCGGGCAACAGCACGCCGGTTGCCGAGCTGCGCCTTCTGCTGGCCAAGGGCCTGAAGGGCGAGTAAGCCGTGCTGGCTTCGCACGTCATCGCCGAGGCGGCCAAGCTGCTGAACGACCTGGGCCATGTCCGCTGGTCGTTGGCTGACAAGCTGTCCTGGCTCAACGCCGGGCAGCGCCAGATCGTCGCGGTGCGGCCCGATGCGAACGCCGTGAAGGCCGATCGCGCGCTGGTGGCCGGTGTGGAGCAGAGCTTGCCGGCCGGCGGCACCAAGCTGCTGGACGTCATCCGCAACGTTGGCGGGCGGGCGGTCACGCTCATCAGCCGGGACCAGATGACTGCCCTGAACGCGGGCTGGTTCGAGGCGCGGCCCTCGCGCGTGATCCAGCACTACTTCTTCGACGCCAACGATCCGAAGAGCTTCCTGGTCTACCCGCCGGCCGAGACTGGCGCCGCGGTGCGCATCCTGTACGCCGCGCTGCCCCATGACTGCACCGATGCCGACGACAGCGCGATCGCGCTGGACGACATCTACGAGGGACCGCTGATCGACTGGATCTGCTACCGCGCCTGGTCCGTCGATGGCGATGCACCAGGCGACGCCGGGCGCGCTGCCAATGCGCTGTCCACCTTCATGCAAGCCCTGGGCGTGAAGACCCAGGCCGACCAATCCACCCAGCCGAGGCGCGCATGAGGCCCTGGAAGCACTTCTTCCCCGATGTGATGCCGCTGGTGCCGGCGGTGGCCGAGCCCATGGCGGAACACCACATCCGGCGCGCGGCGCAGGAGTTCTGCCGGCGCACGCGGGCGTGGCGCGAGACGCTCGACGCGGTGATCACCCGGGCCGGCGTCCGCTGCTACGACCTCGAGCTGCCGCCCATGGTCGAGCTCGTGCGCCTGGAGAGCGCGACGCTGGGCTGCGAGCCGCTGGAACTCGACAAGACCAAGCCAGGCACGCACATCTACACGCCCGACGGCAAGGAGTTGATCTTGAGCCGCGGGCCAGGCGATGGCCTGCAGCTTGTCGTCACCTGCAGCCTGAAGCCGGACAACCAGTCGCCGGGCATCGAGGATGCGCTGTTCGACCTCTACACGGACGAGATCGCCCTGGGCGCCGTCGCGCGCTTGACGTCCGACGAGCTGAAGCAGGAGAAGTTCGAGGCCGCCTGCGACCGCATCAAGATCCACCTGTGGCGCGGCCAGGCGGCAACCCAGCCGCGCGCCGTGCCCAACTACTTCTGACCATGCGCCTGCTGTTGCAAGGGTTCAAGGGCGAGAACAGGGCGCTTCACCCGAAGCTGCTGCCTGAGACGGTCGGCACACTGTCGCGCAACCAGAACCCGGCGCGCGGTGATCTGCGTCCCTGGCGCGCGCCGCTGCAGGTGTCCGCGGTGCCGGCCGGGCGCAGCACCATCTACCGCATGGGCCGCGATGTCGCCAGCGACGCCAACTACTGGCTGTCTTGGGCCGGCACGGTGCACGCGGTGCGCGGCATGGTCGCTGACGACACCACCGAGCGCACCTACTACACCGGCGACGGCTTCCCGAAGTACACCGACAACACGATCGGCCTGGCCAGCACGCCGTACCCCTCCGCCTGGCGCCGCCTGGGCGTCCCGAAGCCGACCGCGCAGATGCTGGTCTCCACCGCGACGGCCGGCAGCAGCACGACGTCTGAGACGCGCTACTACACCTACACCTACGTGACCTCGCTGGGCGAGGAGAGCGCGCCGGCGCCAGTGTCGGGCGCCTGGTACGGGCCCGACGACTCGACGCTGAACCTTGCCAACATCGGCGTGCCGCCGTCGGGCGAGTTCACGATCGACCGGGTGCGCATCTACCGGACCCAGTCCGGCCAGACCGGGGAAACCGAGTTCTTCTTCTTGCGCGAGATCGCTGCGGGCCTGACCACGTCCCAGGACGACGGCCGCGCGCTGGGCGAGGTGCTGCCAACGGACGGCTGGCTGCCGCCGCCTGAGGACCTGCACACGCTCACAGGCATGTGGAACGGCATGATGGCCGGCATCAGCGGCAACGCCGTGCGCTACTGCGTGGCCTACAAGCCGTACGCCTGGCCGATCCCCTTCGAGACACTGCCGGCCGACGCCAAGCCCGTCAGCTTGGCCAAGTTCGGGCAAAGCCTCCTCGTGCTGACCACCGCAAAGCCGGTCCTCGTGTCCGGCACGTCGCCCGATTCCCTGGACGAGCAGCCGCTGGAGATCGGCCAGAGCTGCATGGCGCCCAAGGCCACGGTGGCGTTCGGCCATGGTGTCGCGTGGGTGTGTCCTGACGGACTGGCCTACTTCGGCGAGGGTGGAGCCAAGATCCTGACCCTGGGCCTGCTGACGCGCGACGACTGGCAGGCCATGAACCCCCACACCATGGTGGCCGGCGTCTACGAAGGCGCTTACATCTGCTTCTACGACGACGCCGACGGCATTCGCCGCGGCTTCCTGATCGACCCCGCAGCACCGCAGGGCCTGTACTTTCTCGACAAGGGCTACAAGGCCCTGTACTTCGACGAGCTGCAAGACGCCTTGTACGTGCTGGACACGGACGGCTCGGTCAGCAAGTGGGATGCCGGCGCTGCGCTGATGACGGCTCGCTTCGTGGGCAAGCAGTGGTTCACGCCGCGCACCAACCTCGGCGCCGGCCGCGTGGTCGCCGATGCGTACCCCGTCCAGATCGAGGTGCTGGCGACCCAGGTCGACCCGGATGCCGTCACCGCCATGCTGGCTCGCGGGCTTCCGGGGCTCACCGCGCCGACGGCCACCTCGTTGCGCTACGCCGTCACCGTGTCCAACCGCGAGCCGTTCCGGCTTCCGGGCGGCTTTCTGTCCACCGAATGGCAGGTGTCGATCGCGTCCGTTCACCCCGTGCAGGCCGTGGCAGTCGCGAACGCCATGGCGGAGCTTGCCCAGTGAGCGACCGCAAGGATCTGCCTGCGCCGAAGGCATCGAACTGGGCCCAGCGCGTCACCGAGGAGGTGCGTGCGTTGATGGGCAAGACAGGCCCGGCTAGCGCGCGGGCCGTCACCATCGGCGACCTGGCCGGCGGCGGCTCGGGCCTGCCTGGCGGTGGCTGGGGAGGTGGAGGGAGCGCCCCCTACGTGCCCGACCTCACGCCGCCGCCGACGCCCACCGGGTTCGCGGTCAGCGCGGCGATCAGCCACGTCTTCATCGAGCACGACGCGCCGCTGTACCTGATGGGCCATGGGCATGCCAAGACGCGCGTGTTCGGCGCCAAGGCCGTCACGGGTCAGCCGATGCCGACCTTCGCCAACGCGGTGCTGTTGACCGAGTTCACCGGCATCGTCTATGCCTACCCGAGCGACCCGGCGACGCATTGGCGGCTGTGGATCAAGTGGGTCACGGTGGACGGCGTTGAGTCCACCGATCCGGCAGGTGGCACCAACGGGCTGGGCGTGGTTACCGGCCAGGATGTAGCGCTGCTGCTGGACGCGCTCACGGGCAAGATCACGGAGAGCGAGCTGTACGCCGCGCTGGGCCAGCGCATTGACCTGATCGACGGCAACGGAGTCGGCTCGGTCAATGCCCGCGTCGCCGCGGAGGCCAGCACCCGCTCAACCGTCGATGGCTACCTCGGCGCGCAGCAGACCGTGCGCATCGATGTGGCGGGGCACGTCACGGGCTATGGACTGGCCGGCTCGTCGCCTGACGGATCTGGGGCGAGCGCGACCAGCAGCTTCGGCGTGCGCGCGAACACGTTCTTCGTCGCGCCGCCGGCGCTGGCCCAGGCTACGGCGCCGACGACAGGCCTATACGACGGCTTCGTCTGGCTCGACACAAGCTTGACGCCGGCCGTGACCCGCTACCGCAGCGGCGGGACCTGGACTCTGATCCCTCCGGCGCTGCCGTTCGTGATCCAGACGACGCCCACCACCATCAACGGTGTGGCGGTGCCGGCCGGCGTCTACGCCAACGACCTGTTCGTCAAGAACGGCACGATCACGAACGCCAAGATCGGCAACCTGGCCGTCGACGACGCCAAGATCGCCAACCTGTCGGTGTCGAAGATCCTGGCCGGCTCGATGGTGGTCGGGCAGTACATCACCAGCGCGAACTATGTGGCCGGCGTACAGGGCTGGGCCATCAACGCCGCCGGCAATGCCGAGTTCCAGAACGCCACACTGCGCGGCACGGTGTACGCCAGCGCCGGCTCGATCGGCGGCATCCTCATCAACGGCAGTGCGATCTACTCGTCCAACTACACCTGGCAGGGGGCAGGCTTCCTAATCGATTCCAACGGCAACGCCTACTTCAACAACCTGTGGTCGCGTGGCTCAGTCATGGGCGGCTCGTACTACGGTTATGCCTGGCCTGCCGCGGGTTCCACTGGCTTCTACCTGGGCCCTGAGGGGCTGCTGGTAGGCAATGCCAACAACGGCCGCTACTTCCAGCTGGACAGCCAGGGCAACGTCTACGCGCCGAACTTTTCGATCGTAAACGGCAACGCCTACTTCAACGGCTCAGGCACCTTCAACGGGAACGGCACCTTCTCGGGCAATCTGAGCGCTGCGGGCGGCACCTTCAATGGCCTGCTCACCGCCTCGTTCGCCCAGGTCGACACGCTGAACGTAGCCGGTGGCGCGGTCACATCGATGCGGGTGGGGCAGCGCGATCTTGGCGACTACTTCATGGGCAGCCCGCTGGTCTATGTCGACATCACGATGCCGGCTGGCAGCAGTGGCGTCGTCCTTCACGGGACGGCCGAGGTCCGCATTGCCGCCGCCTCTTCCAGCGACCCTCTTGTGGTCAGCATCGTCCGCGAAGGGGACGGGGCGGTGTTGGGCAGCGGTCGGTTTGCTGCGCCGAACAGCACGCTGGACACGCTACTTGTGTGCGTACCGGTTGTCGCCTTCGACCCAAGCCCCGTTGCTGGCTACGGGCGCTACTACCTGCGCGTATCGGGGGCGGGCCTTCCCGCGACGTGGACTTCGAACGTCGGTCGAGCTGTTCTGACCGCCACGGGGGGCAAGCGATGAGCTTCTGGATCGAACATGACGCCGAGGGGCGGGTCTTCCAGCTTACGGAAGGAGTCGAAGCGCCACAGCCGTTCTTCGGCGGGACGGTGGTCGAGATCGGGCACCGGGTGAACACGGGAACTGTGCTCTTCCTGGACGGAGAGTTGGTGGAGTTCGGCCCCCGACCGAGCGACCAGCACGTCAAGGATGCCGCTACGAGGACCTGGGCACTGGTGGGGACGACCGCGCTCGCGCAAGCCCAAGACGAGAAGTGGAAAGAGGTCAAGGCCGAGCGCGACCGTCTGGAGACGGCCGGCTTCCCCTACTTGGGCAAGTGGATCGACAGCGACGCGCGCAGCGTCCAAAGGATCACCGGCGCCGTGCAGTCCGCTCAGGCGGCGATCGCGGCTGGCGCTCCGTTCGCGATCGGCTGGACGTGCTCCGACAACAGCGTCATCGACCTTGACGGCGAGCAGATGCTCGGCATGACCGTTGCTCTGGCGGCGTACGCGAACGCGTTGCATGTCACTGCGCGCGGGCTGCGCGCGCTGATCTACGCTGAGGACGCGACCGAGGCCAGCGTAGCCGCCGTGGCCTGGCCAGCAGAGGAGGGATCGTCATGATGGTCGTCCTGAAAGGCCTGGTGCTGCTGCTCGCCAGCGTGCTGGTGCTGTTGTTCCCGCCGCTGCCAATGCTGGCGGTGGCCTTCGCGCGCTGGGACGATGAGCCGACGCCCGACCAGTGGGGCACCACGCCGACGCGACGTGGCGACCTGCCGCGCTGGGCACGCTGGATGCAGACCATGGACGACCGCCTGCCAGGTGGCACGTACGAGCCCACAGTTGCGCGGATGCTTGAGCGCTGGGGCCACTACTGGACCTCGGTCTACTGGATCGGCTGGCGCAACCGGGCGCACGGCCTGCGCCGCACTTTCGGACGGCCGAGCACTGAGGAGGCCTACAAGGCCAGCTTCCAGCCCGACGCGAATGGCCGCGTCTACGGCGTTCGATCGGACGGCTCGTGGTACTGGGAGCGTCGCGCATTGGGCTTCCGCCTGGTCGTTGGCCATCGCGTCTACCGCATCAAGCCGGGCGAGTACCTGGCGGTGCCCACCGTCACCGTCAAGCGCGGCTGACCCTGCAGCCCCCTTGAATCCGCCCCATGCGCACCCTACGCTCTCCGGGCCCGATGTTGGGCGCAACAGGGCCTGTCATGCGCGAAGTCGTCGCACTGGCGCTGGCAAAACACAAGGGCCAGCTGCTGACCACGGAAGTCGCCAAGGAGATCCTGCGCGACCTGAACTCCGATCACTCCGTCGATCCCGCGCGCTTCGAGCCGCGCCGCTGCGGCGAGTACCGGCTGCAATGCGAACGACTGCGCGATGCCCTGGCAGACCTGGCGGAGCAGCGCGGGACCTACCTGGCCGAGCGGTTCCCGCTGCGCGTCCATTCCACCGACTGGTTGCACCTCTTGGACCTCGCGCAGAGCGGCGCGCTTGTGATCTTCACGGCCCGCGATGCCGCCGGCGCCCTCGTCGGCTCGATGTGGCTGAACCTGGGACGGAACGCAGATACCGGCGCCATGCGCCTGACCGACGATCTGATGTACATCGACCCGGCGCAACGTAGCGGCATGCTGGCCGCGCGCCTGTGGCGCTACGCGGAGGAGTGCACCTTCGCTCTGGGCGTGCGCGAGGGTGTCGTCCACCTTCGGATGGAAAACGGTGCCGACCGCCTGGCGCGCTTTGCCGGCTATCAACCCGACGCACTGCGGTTCATCAAGAGCCACAGCGGCGACAACTTCGCCGACGCGCCGACGCGGCACAAGGAGAAACGACGTGATCCCATCATTTGAGCAGCGGCACAGCCGCGCAGGGCGCGCGCTGCCGATGGGTGGCGGTGCGCCGGACCAATCAGGACAGAACGCCGCCGCAGTGATGCAGGCCGAACTGTCCAAGGAGCAGCTGGACTGGGCGAAGCAAATCTATGCTGAGACCGCGCCCGATCGTGCTGCCGCTGCCGCGCGCGCAAATGCTGTCTCAGACGCTCAACTGGCCGCTACCCAGCAGCAGACGGCGATCGCAGCTGACGCCTACAAGGACTACACCACCACCTACCGCCCGCTTGAGCAGCAGATCGTTGCTGAGGCGCAGTCCTACGACACGCCCGAGCGCCGGGCCGCAGAGGCTGCGAAGGCCGGCGCCGATGTGCAAACGCAGGTCGACGCACAGCGCGCTGCCACGATGCGCGAGATGCAGCGTGCTGGCGTCAACCCCGCGAGCGGCAAGATCATGGCCATGCAGGGTTCCATGGATCTCGGCGCGGCGAAGGCGAAGGCGGGGGCCGCCAACACCGCCGTGCGCCAGATCGAGACGCTGGGCGCCGCGAAGAAGGCGGATGCGGCGAACCTGGGGCGCGGCATCGCAAGTGGCCAAGCCACGAATGCCGCGCTCGCTCTGCAGCAGGGCAACAGCTCGGTCGCCAACTCGAATGCAGCGCTGGGTGCAACCACATCCGGCCAGGCGGGGCTGCAGGCCGGCTACTCGGGCGCTCAGTCTGGCTTGGCGGGCGCCGCCAATACCTACGGGAACATCGCCAACACGCAGGCGCAGGCCAGTGCGTCGGGCAACTCCACTGCAGCCGCGCTCGGGTCGACGGCGGCAATGGCGGCAATGCTCTTCCTTTCCGACAAGGACGAGAAAAAAGACATCAAGCCGTTGACTGACGACCAGGCGCTGGCTGCACTGGAGGACACGCCGGTTTCGACCTGGAAATACAAGGATGGCGCGGTGCCCGGTGACGATGGCCAGGAGCACGTCGGTCCCATGGCCCAGGACGTGAACCGAACGATGGGCGAGCGCGCCGCGCCTCGCGGCAAGCAGGTCGACATCGTGGCGCTCAACGGCATCACGATGGCGGCAGTCAAGGCGCTGAACAAGAAGGTGGACGTGCTGGCGTCCAAGATTGGCGCCGGCGCGCCGCAGGCCGCCTACGCGGCGTAAGGGAGAAGTCATGTCGGGGATCTTGGCGTTTCTGCAGGGCGCGGCGGGTGGAGCAGTCAAGGGCGCGCAGATGCGCCGGGACTGGGATCAAGAGGACGAGGTCAAGAAGGCTCGTGAAGAGGACCGGGCCTTCCAGCGTGAACAACGCGAGCGCCAACGTCAGCTGCAGCGTGAGGACGACGAGCTGCGCAACAACTTGCGCGCCGCGGCCGCACCCGTCGCGCTGACCGAAGGCGCTGGCGGCATGGTCCGGCCGGAGACCATGGACAACCGCGATGTGGGCCTGCCGGAGAACGCCGGCCAGCCGAACGACGGCCTCATGCCGGTTGCCTACCGCGTCGGCGCGCAGCCGTTCGCGGACCGCGGTGCCGCCCAGGCTGCCGTCCAGCAGCAGAACGCGCCGGAGGCCGTGAACCAGCGCGTCGCGGCCGCGTACCGGGCCGCCGGCCAGCCGGAGAAGGCCATGCAGCTGCAGTCCCAGGCCAACGCAGCAGAGCTCCAGGGGATGCAGCTGATGGACGCGCGGTGGCGGCGCGATCTGGGCGGTGCGATGCGCGGCGGCCACGCAGGCCTGGCGCAGTTCGCAACGCAGTCGGAAGCCGGTCCCATGGCGGGATTGAAGGTCTCGCTGATCCCGAGCGCCGATGGCAAGACGGTGCAGTACGGCGTCGCCGGCGCCGATGGCGCAGTCGCGCCGATCCCCGGGCTGCCTGCCTTCTCCAACGACGAGCGCGGCGTGACGCAGGCGGCCTGGATGCTGGATCGCGCCGTGACGCCCGAAGCGCGCATGAGCTACTACCAGGCCCAGGATGCACTGCAGCAGCAGCGGGCCACTCAGGCCGCCACTGTGGCGCGCACTCAGGCGAACGCAGATCGCGACTACCAGCTGCGCGCCGACAACGCCGCCGAGACGCGGCGCCACAACCAGGCGTCCGAGGCCGCCGCGGCCGCGCGCGCCAAGACCGGCGATGCCAAGCCGCTGCCGTCGTCGGCGCTGAAGATGCAGCAGGAGGGCCTGGACGCCATCGGCACCGCCTCCAGCATCAACGCGGACCTGGGCGCGATGCACAAGCAGATCGCCGAGGGCAAGCTTTCGTTCGGACCCATCAGCAACCTGGTCAACTCGGCCCGGAACGCCGCTGGCATGAGCAACGAGGAAAGCCGGAACCTGTCCAGCTTCCGCTCCAACCTCGAACGACTGCGCAACGAGTCGCTGCGGCTCAACAAGGGCGTGCAGACCGACGGAGACGCCCAGCGCGCCTGGAACGAGCTGTTCGAGAACCTGAACGACACCGCACTGGTGCAGCAACGGCTGGAGGAGATCCAGCGGCTCAACAACCGAGCCGTGGAGCTGCGCAAGCTGGACATCGACGGTGTGCGCGCGAACTACGGGCATCCGCCGCTGGACACCAGCGCCTATGCCAAGCAGCCGGCGGCGGTCGGCCAGGGCGGCCCGGCCGGCCGTGCGCAGGCCCCGGCGGCCGGCGCGACGGTGCGCGGCGAAGGCGGCAAGCAGTACCGCTTCAAGGGCGGTGACCCGAAGGACCGCAACAGCTGGGAGCCGGTGCAATGACGCAGCCGTGGGAACGCGACTGGTCTGCACCGCCCGCGAAGGCCTGGAGCTTCGACGACGCGCTCGCCGCGGAGGGCGCGACCGGCCGCCTGGCCGACCTGGCACGCTCGATCTACCAGCAGGAGAGCGGCAGCGGGCGCAACACTAAGACCTCCAACGCCGGCGCAGTGGGCGGCATGCAGATCGTGCCGGCAACCTTCGCCAGCGTGGCGGACGAGGGCTGGGACATCAACGACCCCGACCAGAACGCGCGCGCCGGCATTCGCTACGTGCGGCAGATGTTCGACCGCGCCGGCGGCGATCCTGCGTTGGCCGCGGCCGGCTACTACGGCGGCCCCGGCGGCCTGGAGAAGGCGCGCCGTGGTGTGGCCGTCGCCGACCCGCGCAACCCCAATGCGCCGACCACGCTGGAATACGGCCGCCAGGTGGCCGCCAGACTGCCGGCACAGAAATCCCCCGTGATGCAGGGCATCGAAGCCATGACCAACGCCATCGTGCCGTCGGCGCAGGCCGCCCAGGAGCCAAACCCGTGGGAGCGCGAGTGGCAGCAGGCACCTGCTGCGCCTGCTGAGCAGCCCTCGGCGCTGAGCCGATTCGCGCAGGGCGTTGGCGTCGGCGCGCGCGGCCTTGTCTCCGGGCTGGCCAGCGTGCCGGGCATCGTCTCCGACGCCGCGACGGGTGTGGTGAATGCCGGGCTCGACCTGTACCACGACCAGCGCGCGCCGACTGTGCGCGAGCTGGTGACGGGCAAGGAGAAGGGCTTTCGCTTCCAGACCGCGCGCAGCGCGGTGAACAACGTCATGGACGCGGCCGGCGTGCCGAACGCGGAGAACGGCTTCCAGCGCATCGCGCGCGACGCCACCGAGGGCGCGGCGTCCGCCGCCGGCTTCTTCGGGGCGGGAGGCGTGCTGTCGCGCGCGGCCGGGAAGGTCACGCAGGCCGTGGGCCAGATCATGGCGGCCGGTCCCGGCCTGCAGGCGGTGAGCGGCGCGGCCGGCGGCGCTGCGTCCAGCGCGACGCGCGAGGCCGGCGGCGGGGAGGTCGCGCAGACCATCGCGGGGCTTGCCGGCGGCATGGCGCCGTCGATGCTCCCGTACGTCGGGCAAGCCACGGTGCGCGGCGCGCTGCGCGGGGGCGAGGCTGGCCGGCAGCGCGTCGCCGAGAACATCCGCACGTTCGAGGACGCCACTGGCGCCGTGCCCACGCTGGGCCAGGCCACCGAGGGCCGCTGGCAGCGCGGCGCGGAGTCCCTGCTTGGCCGTGCGCCGGGCGGCGCCGGCGTGATCGCCAAGGCCGGCGAGCGGCAGGCCGACAAGCTGGCCGAGGCCGTGCAGAAGCTCTCCGACGACTTGGCGCCGGGCGCGAACGCCATGACGGCCGGCGAGTCCATCGCGAAGGGCGTGGCCGGGTTCAAGGCCGGCATGCAACAGGTGCAGAACCGGCTGTACAACACCCTGGACAAGTTCCTGCCGCCGCAGACGCCGGTGCAGACGGCCCGCACGCAGCAGGCGTTGGCAGACCTGAACGCGGACATCGCTGGCGCGCCCGAGCTGTCGAAGTGGTTCAAGAACGCGCGCATCCAGGGCATCGACGCGGCCATGCAGTCTGATCTCGCCCAGGCTGCCGTGCCCGGCGCGCTGCCGTACGAGGCCATCAAGAAGCTGCGCACGCTGGTCGGCCGGGAGATCTCCGACGCCACGCTGGTCAGCGATGTGCCGCGCTCGAAGTGGACGGCGCTCTACGGCGCGCTGTCCGAGGATCTCGGCGACGTGGCCAAGGCCGCCGGCCCCGAGGCCGCCGAACGCTGGACTTGGGCCAATGGCTTCTCGCGTACGCAGATCGCGCGGCTCGAGGAGCTGCAGAGCATCGTCGATCGCAACGCGCCAGAGAAGATCTTCAGCGCCGCGCTTTCCGGCACCGCCGAAGGCAACACCATCGTCTCCCGCGTGTTCTCGGCCCTGCCGAAGCAGAACCGCAAGGAAGTGGCGGCCGCCGTGCTGCAGCGCCTGGGCCGTGCGACCGCCAGCCAGCAGGACGCCGCCGGGGACGCCTTCAGCAGCGAGACCTTCCTGACCAACCTGTCCAAGCTGTCGCCGGGCGCGCGCAAGACGCTGTTCGGGCGGCTGGATGTGCCCGGGCTGGAGCAGAAGATCGCCGGCATCGCCAAGATCGCCGAGTCCCGGCGTGAGGGCGGCCGCGTGTTCGCCAATCCGAGCGGCACGGCCGCGGCATCGGCGCAGCTGACGGCGGCCGGCGGCCTGGTGGCGGCGCTGGCTTCTGGCAACCCGGCCTTGATCGCGGCGGCCATCGGTGCGCCGGTCAGCGCGAACGTCGTGGCGCGCGCGGTCACCAATCCGAAGCTGGTCAAGGGCCTGGCCGAGCGCACGACGGCAAAAGCCGGCACCGAGGCCGCTGCGCTCAACTCCACGTTGCGCGCCACAGCCACGCCCGAGGCGCCCGCAGCTGAACCGCTGCAGATGCCAGCCGGCTTGGAAGGCCCTTGGCAAATGGACTGGGGCGGCGCCGAAGCCGCGCCGGCGCCGGCCGCCCCCGGCCCAGAGACCGCAGCCGCACCGGCTGCGCCAGCGGTCGTGCCGGGCAGCGTGGCGCCTGAGGACGCCGCGCGCGTGGTCGACGGAGCCGGGGAGCCGCTGGATCCGACCGAGCCGGCCGTCGTCGATCAGCTGCAGGACCAGATGGAGGGCGGGCCTGTGTCTGCCGCCCCGGCGCCGGTCGAGATCACACAGCCGCTGGAGCCCGTGGCCCTTGCCAGCGCCGATCCCGTCACCGCGGTGGCAGCCGACGGCGGCGCGCCGGCAGAGACCGAGGCTGCCGCGCCGGCCGAGCCCGCCGACCCCGTCACTGCCGCGGCGAACGAGGCGGCCACCAGTCCGACCAACGACCGCCCGGAGCCGACCGAAGCCCAGCGCGAGGCCGGCAACTACAAGATGGGGCACATCAAGATCGGCGGCCTGGATGTGACGGTCGAGCACCCGAACGGCTCAACGCGCAAGGGCAGGGCGGCCGACGGCACCGAGTGGGAGCGCCCAATGACGGCGCACTACGGCTACATCCGCGGCACCGAGGGTGCTGATGGCGAGCAGGTGGACGTGTACGTCGGGCCGCGGCCGGACTACGGCGTCGCCTACGTGGTGGACCAGGTGGACAAGGACGGCAAGTTCGATGAGCACAAGGTGCTGCTGGGGTACACCAATCTGCTGGCGGCCAAGCGCGCCTACTCGTCGCACTACCCGAAGGGGTTCAAGGTAGGGAAGGTGACGGCGGTGCCGGTTGAGGATCTGCGCGCCTGGCTCAAGGACGCGAGGGAGCCGGCCGCGGCCTGACGGTCAGAAGAAGCGGCTGAGCAAGTACCAACCGAAGCTGCAGATGCTGGCCAGCATGATCAGCACGCCCAGCACCAGGGAGCCGGCGGCCGAGGAAAAATCCTTGTCCCGCTCCGCCTTCAGCCAGCGCGCGCTCTCGGCGAGGTCGCGCGGTGGGATGGATGCGCCCATGGGCTTGTGCATCGCGCGAGGATACCAGCGGTGCAGCCAGCGCCCAAGAGCGGAAGCCCTGCCGCGCTGCAGGTAGCGCTGCGCGGCCAGCAGATGGCCCTCGATCTCGTCGTAGCCGGCCGGGACGTGCCGGTACAGCCATTCCCGCTGGAAGTGAGCGAGGGCGGCAGTCGCGCGCTTGCGCAGCGGGTTCTCGGGCTCGAACTGCCCATTGCGCAGGTTCACGCCGCGCTCGACGATGCCGGCGGCCATCTCGTCGGCCAACTCGGCCGGGTGAAGGTCGTCACCGTAGGCGTAGCGGACCTCGTGCCGCAGGTCGACCAGGTGCTCGCAGTTGCCGCGCGCGCCGTCGTTCATCGCCGACATGAGTTCGGCCCAGGCCGGGCCCAGGTGCTCGCGCAGACCGTGGTGGGCTACAGCCTCGTGCGCGACCGTGCGGGCGATGGCGTGCGCGGGCTGGTCGGCCACCACCCACACCCGCCCATCCATGAACAGGCCGCGGGCGTCGTCCGGGGCATCGACGGGCAGATCCTCGGCAGTCGGCACCACGGCGATGCTCGGCGCTGCGCGCCACCGCGAGGCGATGCGCTGCACCTGCTGCTCCACGCGATCGGCGTGCGGCACTGGGCCGTCAAGGTAGAGGTCGGAAATCATGAGGTAGTTGACCGCCGATTCCAGCGGCGCACAACTTCGGCCTTGTGTTGCTCAGGGCGGTCGCCGGCATAGCTGCCAACGCGGACTTCAGCGCCACACTCGCACCGCACCTTGAAGGTGTCGAACGCTTCACCATGGCCATACTGGCGGCTCTCGTCCAAATGGGCGTCCGCGCTGCCGCAGAACGGGCAGGGCAGCAAGGCTGCGCCGCTCATGCCCCTTCCTGTGCCAGCGCCGCGGCCGTCTCGATGCGAACGCCGGCCACGAATGCCGCTTCGATGTGGATCAGCGGCGCATACCGGCGGCACTGCTCCTGGTTGTAGACATAGCGCCCGTCGTCGAACACCCAGACGACGAACTGCGCGCCTTCGGTCTTGCTCTGCTTGGCTGCGATCTTCTCGGCTGCGGCTTGCTTCATCTCTGGCTCCAGTGTGTTGCGGTTAATTAATTGTGGCAGCAAATAATCCGCCCGTCCATGAATATTTGGTGGCACTACAATTGCCGCATGACCGAAGCAAAGCGTGGACCTGGCCGACCCAAAGGCCCGACTGGCGAAGCGCGCGAGCGCCGCGCCATGTACCTGCCGGCCGCCCTGTGGGCCAAGATCGATCTGTACGGGAAGGATTGGCTGGAGCGGCTCATCGCGAATGCCAAGCCGCCGAAGGAGTAGGGCAGCACCCCCGTTGACCGGCAGGCGTCGCGCGGCACAATGCCGGCGCTGGTCAAGCGTGCGGCGCGCACGTAGGGTCGGGGGAACCTGGCCGCCAGCACCATCACATCAGCGGCGGCGTGGATGGACACGCAGGGATAGGCGCCTTTCTGGGCAGTGGCATGGGTGGCGCGCCGTGCTGCCACGTTCGGCTGAATCCCTACAGCCAACAGCCGGAATCAAGCCCGGCCCGCTGATGTGATGGTTGCTCCGCGGGATAGGCGGGTCGGGCTAGGCAGAAGTCCGGCGCGCCCCAGAAAAGACGCGGGGCCTGCCGCCATCACACCCCCCTTGCACTGAGGCCCCGCGCCTCAAACAATCCCCCTCGCACACACCACCTCTGGGCACCGTGATCCGAAAGGATCCCGATGTCTACCCCCACCGCGGCGCCGGCCCGTAGACCGGCAGAAGTAGTTCCGGCCCGCTCCGGTGCTTTGCTGCGCCTGGGGGCTGCATGAACGGAGCCGCGCTCAACGGCTCCGGCGCTTATCCGATGTGGCTGCCGCCGGTGCCGCCGCGCTCGGACAGCCGCACGGTCGAGCCGCAGGAATTCATGGTCCCGTTCGTGCCCAAGGTCGTGCAGCAGCCGCGCGACGTGCGCGACTACGACCTGAACTTCCGCGACCTCGTCCCCTACGACGACACCGTCACCAACGCCACCGTCACGGTCGAGCCTGCAGGCCTGACCACGGACAAGCACGTCACCCACCCCCGCGTGAAGGTCTGGCTCGAAGGCAGCGTTGCCGGCGCCGCTCACAAGGTCACCGTGGTGGCGCACACCGCTGGCGGCCGAGCCATCGAGGCCGACATGCAAGTGCGAATCAAGGAGCGGTGATGCCGCAACGTTCACTCAACAACTTCGCCACTTCGTTCCTCGATGCGGTCTCGCCGTCGACGACGCAGTTCCGTATCGTGCGCGCGGCGCCGGGGCCGCTTGACCTGCCGCTGCCCGATGGCGACTTCTTCTTGCTGACGGCGTTCCGCCTGGTCAACGGGCGCGAGGTCGAGCACGAGGTGATGCGCGTCAACGAGGTCGAATTGACCTCAACGGGCGCCTACACCGTGACGGTGCAGCGCGCGCAGGAGCGCATCGGCTCGCCGACGACGAGCACCGCCTATGCCTACGGCGTGGGCGACCTTCTGGAGGCGCGCGCAACCGCTGGCACGCTGGACGGGATGCTGCAGGCGCGCGACAACCTTCGGACGCTGGCCGATCCAGACGAGGCGCTGGAGAACCTTGGCGCAGGCGTCACGGGCGCGGCCGTGCTCAAGGCCGGCAACCCCGCGGAGGCGCGCCAGATCCTGGGCGTCGGCTCCGGCGGCGGCAGCGGCACGGTCGACGTCGACGAGAACGGCGCGCTTGTCGCTGACGGCACGGTCGTCGCTCCGGCCTATCTCGGCGTGCGCACGGCCTCGCAGATCACGGCCATCCATGACGCCATTGCGGCCGGCACCGCCACCTATCCGGGCGGTTCCGAGCTCATCAACGACGCCGGCGAAGTGCTGACCCTGCGCGGCGTCGGCACCGCCGCCCGCTTCACCCCTACGTCCTCGTCGGAGATTCAAGTGCAACCCATCCGCTCGGGCAATTCGACATTGATCCAGGCCGACGCGGGAGCCGTGATCCCGGTTTCCGGAGCAGCGGCGCTGACGGTTCCAACCGGTTTGACCGGGTTCAGCGCGCAGATCGTCCGGCACGACGTTGGCACGCTGACCGTGCAGCCGGCCGCCGGTGTGACCCTTTTCCACGCGGGCGCGTCGGTCGGCTCGCTGTCCGTGTCGCAGAAAGGGCAGTGGATCTTGATCATGCCCGGCTCAGCCACCAACGAGTACTTCTTGACTCGCTACACGGGGGCTTGAGATGACGCTGGCATTCGACTCGACCCTCAGCGCCGGCCTCGCACTGGCCACGACCAAGCTCGCATGGTGCGAGCTGCTCATCACCAACCTGGGCGCGACCCGGCGGTTCATCGCAAAGACAGGCAACTGGGCCAGCGGTACGACGTTCCGCGACTACGACCTGACCGGCACCATGTCGTCGGTCGGTGCCGCCGTCCGAAATTTTGGTGTGGCGAGCAACGCGCGAGTTCGACTGGCGGCCGACATCACGGCTGCGCCTGGCGTGGCGCGCATCAGCAATGCCGGCCAGACGCGCTGGGTGCAAGGCAGCTACGGCGTGCCGGCCTCCACCGATGCCGAGGGGCGCCCGCTCGATGCCAACGGCAACGTGCTGGACTTCACCCGGTCTACGAACCCCACAGCCGAGGATGGTGACGCCGTCAACATCGTCATCAACCCACCAGCGTTCCTGCCGTCCGGGACCGGCCCGGCGGCCCCGCTCTGGCACAGCCAGACGCCCAAGACGGTGGTGCTCGAGAGCTGGGCGACGGGATCGGCCGGCGCGCAGCAGACGGTCACCTTTGACGACCGCGGTCCCGATCTGGTGATGCAGCACCCGCAGCTGGCGGCCGCGTTGGGCGACGTCGCATGGTGGCGGTGTTCACAGGAGATCACGCACGGGACGCACATCTTCGGCTTCCACCTATTCCGTGCGCATGCAGGGTGCTCTCGAACCGGCGATCGCCCGCTCGAGCAGATCATGGTGTTCTGCCGCCCGGTTGATTCGGCGCCTGGCGACTGGTCGACCTACCCCGCGTTCGGTAATTCGAGCAACGCCCAGGTCTACGACAAGAACAACCCGCGGCATTCCACATATCCGGCTCCCTTCAAGCTGTACTACCGCAGCGACACCAACGTCGAGGTGGGGCGCTGCGAGCTGCATGACGGCAAGCCCGTCAATGACAAGTCTCTGGCCCAAGACCAGTACTACGACCCGGCCACCGGCGCGGCGAGCAGCGGCGCGACGGGGCCGAAGTGGGGCGATGCCGGTGCCGTGATCCGGCCGCACTGGAACTGCGCGCAGCCCATCATCTGGAGCAGCGATACCCCGGCCGACATGCCAGCGAACTGGTTCTGGGGGGTCCAGGAGGACGCGCTGCGGCCGATGCAGGGCAAGCGGCCTGTGACGTTCAACCCCCTGGACCACCTGCTGGCCGACAGCGGCCTGCAGTTCGACCACCTGGGCATGATCTATTCCATGGCCCCGTGGCCGCGCGCCAAGAGCACGCAGCCACGGATGGAGCCGATCGACCCCTACTGCGCGAACCCAAACGGCGGCACCAAGCCGTTCCAGCCGTGGGGCTGGGGCTACGCGTACGAGCCCGGATCGCGGGGCGGCATCGACATCTACCCGGCCCCTGGCGGCAGCCGGTCGGACCGTGCCGTCCTTCCGGCCACGATCACGATGTTCCTGTCGGACCGCGAGGGCGTCCGGCTGGAAGGGCAGGTTCCTTGGCGCACGCTGGCATGGGAGTGGTGCAAGAACTACGCGAACGTGGCCGGGTGCTTCGTGCGCAACCCGCGCACCGGCGAGGGTCTGCCCAAAAACGAGACGCTGGCTCGCCTGTGGGCGCAACGCACCGGGTACTACGGGTCCGGCTCGGACAGCACCAATCTGCATCGGCGTATCGAGTACTACGGCGCTTCCCGCAGTAGCAACAAGAACGTCAAGGACTGCCGGGATTCCACCGGCCGCAACCCTTACGGCTACCAGTTGCCCGAGGGAGAGCACCACGGCTACACGCATGCCGGCATCGCTTTGATGGCGTTCCGCAGCCCCGTGCACGTCGTGCTCCAGCGGCACCACTACGACATGCAGTGGATGGCGCGCCTTGGCGCCCGAAGCATGGCCGCCGACACAGAGACCTACTACGGCAATCGACCGTTCGCCTGGCGGTGGTGCACCCATCTGTGGTCCTGGTTCTGCGCGGCTGATCACCCGCTCACCTACACGCGGGAGCAGGTCGAGTCCGGCATGCAGACCGAAATGGAGAAGATGCACACCGACCTCTGGATCCCGACGTTCCAAAACGACGACCCCGGTCTGTACTTTCAAGGGATCAAGCGCTTCGGCGCGCCGATGACCCAGGGCAGCACCCGCGCTGTGGCGGTGGAGGTGGGCGGCAACAAGTTTTTCTACACCGGCCTGGTGGCCATGCTGATGAAGACCACCGGCATGTGGGACACCATGAAAGCGCGCTCGATCGGCTGCGAGCGCGTCCTGGGCATGGTGATCCACTCGTTGGACAAAGCCAGTGTCGATTGGGTGCTGGGCACCCAAGCGCACTACGCAGACTCGGCGAGCTTCTCCGGGCACATGATCTGCACCCAGGACTACCCGTCGGGCACCACGGTGACGTCCGCAATGATGCCGGCCAGCTGGTACGAGGTGCCTGCGCGTCTCGGGTCCAACGGCGACATCAGCTTCTTCCGAGAGGACGCCAACCCCCAAACGGAATGGGACGCGCCGCAGCACAACCGTGCGCAATGGCCGTCCATCCACAAAGCCGTCTTCGCCACGGATTACCCCAATCCGGACCTTGATGCGGCGATCAACCTGTTCAAGAGCTTCTACCTGGACCGGTTCGCCACGTCTGCAGCCCTGTACCCCACGGACAAGGGCATGGAAAGCTACTGGAACTGCGGCTATCGCATCGCTTCCATGGGCTTCGTCAACGCGCCCCCGACCCCCTGATCGACAAGGCTGACCATGGCAACCGAAGTCCACTACGAGCTCGGCCCCAGCGGCGATTTCGCCACCTGGCAGGACGCGCGCACCGCGCTCGTCGCACTCAACCCTGTCGCCAACGACCAGATCGTCTACCTCAACGTCGCCGTCGACGTGACGATCAACAACAACACGGTCGACTGGGCCAACGCCAACACGGATGCGGAGCACCCCATCATCGTGCGGCCAAAGCCTGGCCTGGGATGGCGCAGCTTGCATCCGAACTCGCACTCACGGCCCGCGGGAGGCATCAAGCTCACGATCAATGTCGGCGCGAACAACGGCCTGCTGTCTTCGAATGGTTTCATCTTCGAGGACTTCCTGATCACGGCGGCGAGTACCACGTCTGGCCGATACCCGATCTACCTCGGCGGGACGGGGACAGTGCGCGGCGGCATGCGCCGTTGCTGGATCAATGGCAGCAACTCGGTGCAGCCGCTGATCACGGTGCTTCGCGGGTCCGCGGTCCCGGCTGCGTTCGCCGACTACTTCCTGCAGGACTGTGTGATTGAGGCGACCGGAAGCACGACGCTGGCCGCGGCTGTGTTCTCC
The DNA here is from genome assembly GCF_014652235.1 of Pseudorhodoferax aquiterrae. Classification (GTDB taxonomy): domain Bacteria; phylum Pseudomonadota; class Gammaproteobacteria; order Burkholderiales; family Burkholderiaceae_C; genus Pseudorhodoferax; species Pseudorhodoferax aquiterrae. The sequence continues at coordinate 353,296 of NZ_BMYK01000002.1, read as the reverse complement.
TACAACGCCTGTGTGGAGCGCAACGTTTTCAGCGGGCCGCAGCTCGCTGTGCGGATCGCCGGCGGGGTTGGCGGCCCTGCGATCCGCAACAACGTCATCGTGGGCGATGTGCTGAACGAGCACACCGGCAACGTGCAAGCGCTGTCGATTGCCGCCAGCGGGAGCAATTCCGTGACCGGCACCTACACGCGGGGAGGATCCGGAACTAGCTACAACGCCGGCACCTTTGCCACCGGGCTGACCTCCGCCGCATTCGACGCGGGCGGCTACCGGCCGGCGGCCGGCGGTGCGCTGATCGACACGGCGGACGATTCGGCGAACTTCACGCTGGACATGAACGGGTTGAACCGTTCGAGCGTGCCGGATCGCGGGCCGTTCCAGCGCACCGCGGGCGTCGCATTGCCCACCGGCACCATCAACGTGTCGCTCCCTTCTGGACAGACCGTGGTGGTCACAGGCACGCAAACCGGCGCGACGAGCGGCACCGTCACCTTGGATGGTGCGTCTGACCTTGTCCAGTCCATAGACGTTGGAAGCTCCAGCTACACCGTCACCTTCACCGGCGTGCCGCCTGGCACCTACGCGGCGTCCCTGCTACTCACCAACTCCGGCGGCCCCCGCACCGTGACCGGTGGATCGGTCACCGTCACCGAGACCACCGGAAACCCGACCGCGCCTGAGGCAGAAGAGCCTGCCGGACCACCGGAAGTCTCCGGCGTCAGCGGCGTGGCAACAAGCTCCGGCACGGCCCAGATCACCGCCACGACGACACGCTCCGGCGGCACGCTCCGCGGAGTCGTCAGCACGAGCGCAACGAAGCCGACGACCGCCCAGATCGACGCGGGCCAAACGCACGCTGGAGTCGCTGCGCCGTGGGCCGGCAGCCAAGTTCCCTCCAGCCCTGGTGCCCGGGCATTTTCCGCGTCGGGCTTGTCCGCGACGCAGACCTACTACGCGCATGTCTACCACGACCATCCTGATGGCGATTCCGCCATCGTCTCGAGCTCCGCGTGGACGCAGCCGGCGGTGGTGGTCGCACCGGAGATCACGAATCAGCCTGATGACTTGACCGTGGAGGATGGCGCGGACGCCGTCTTCACGATCTCGTTCACCGGAACGGCGCCGATCGCTGTCCAGGCGCGGCGGGATGGCGTCAACGTTCCGGGCGCTGTGGTCGGTTCCGGCACGGCCAGTTACACCATCGCGGACTGTGACGCCGCGGACAGCGGCGCGCAGATCTCCTTCTTCGTGTCCAACTCTGCCGGCAGCGATACCAGTGACGTGGCCGTCCTGACAGTGAACGCGCCCATCGCCGCCCCCACCATCACGACGGAGCCTGCAGACGACGCCGTGACGGAAGGTGAGAGCGCCGTGTTCTCGCTGGAGGCCACGAACGGCGGTGGCACGAACACGATTCAGTGGTTCACTCGTCCGCAAGGGGACACTGGCAACGGCACCGCAGTATCAGGCGCGACGGCGTCGACGCTGACGACTGCGGCGCTGGCCCTGGCGGACGACGGACGCGAGTATCGCGGGCGCGTGACGAACGAAGCCGACACGGTGTACACGCGGTGGGCCCGTGTCACTGTCGACGCCATCATCTACGCCCCGGAGATCACAACCGATCCACAAAGCCAGACGCGAAACGTGGGTCAGACGGCCGTTTTCACGGTAACCGCGAACGGCACCGAGCCTTTCACGGTGGATTGGTACTTCAAGGGCGCGCTGGTAAGCGGCGTGACCGGGAAAACCTTCACGACGCCTGCTCTTGCGGCCCAGGACAACGGCGCGCAGGTCTACTGTGTCGTGAAGAACTCGGCCGGCGAGGACACCAGCGTAGTCGCGGTGCTGACCGTCCTCACTCCGGTTGTTCCTCCGGTGATGGCGGGGTCGGTTTCTTTCTCGCAGGTCACCCACCTGAGCTACATCGCAGCCTGGGGCGCCGCGAGCAACAGCCCAACTCGCTACGAACTCTCGCTGAACGGGGGGGCGTGGCAGAGCGTTGGCTTGACGCTGACCCGGCTGATCGAGGGCCGTACGCCGCTGGCGACGGATACGGTAGATGTGCGGGCAGTCAACAACGACGGCGTTAGCAACGTCATCACCGGGAATGTGACGCTGGCCGCACAGCCGCCCATCCTCCCGCCGGGCTCGGGCGGCGTCCTCGCTGGCATCTCTCCGCCGGCCCTGTTCCAACTGCTGGCCATGGCCGGCGAATAAGGCACTGATGTCCGAAGACAACAACCACGACAGCGGCGCCTTGAAGGTGACGCGGATCGTCGATTTCCGCATTCCGCTCCCGTGGCTACTTTCGGGGGCCAGTGCCATCGCATTGGCGTTGGTCAGCATGTGGTTCAAGGTCGACGAGCTCGGCCGCAACATGGTCGACATGCAGATCACGCTCAAGGCAGGCAACACCCAGGCGGTGACCATGGCCAGCGAGATGGCGCTGCTGCGCTTCCGAGTCGAGAACCTCGAGGCCGAGCGCCGTGGGCGAGGGGAGGGAAAGTGAAGCTGCTGGACGATTGGCCTCGGCTGGTGCGGCGCGCATGGAGCGTGCGTCTGGCCATCCTCTCGGCCGGGCTGTCAGCTGTGGAGTTCGCGCTGCCCTTCGTGGCGCCGGAACGCCCCAGCGGGTGGTTTGCTGGCGCCGCGGTGGTCGTGTCGCTGGCAGCCGCCGCCGCGCGCATCGTCGCGCAGCCCAGGAGTCTGCCGTGAGCCCGGCACTTCGCAAGCGCCTGCTGGCCGCTGCAGCAAGCGTGGCGCTCGCCGGAGGGGCCTACGTGGCGAGCCAGCCCAGCGCGGAGGTGCTGCTGGCGATGGAGCTGGGCGCGCACTTCGAGAGCAGCGGCCGGCACATCGGCAAGCCGTACGTCGACCGGCTCGGCCGCGGCCAGCCCCTTACCGTCTGCAACGGCGTCACCGGGCCGGACGTGGTGGCCGACCGCTACTACACGCCCGACGACTGCCATCGCCTTGAGCTCCCGCGCTACCTGCAGGCCGAGCGCGACGCGAAGCGGCTGTTCGTGCACTGGGTCACCTACAACGTCTGGGTGCGCGCGTCCATCCTGGACATGATCTACAACGTGGGAGCGCAGGCCGTGGCGGACAGCAGCATGCGCCGCCTGGCCAACGCTGGCGACTTGGTCGGCGCGTGCGCTCAGATGCCGCGCTGGGTCTACGGCACGGTGGCCGGTCAACGAACCAAGTTGCCCGGCCTGGTGGACCGGCGCGACACCACGAACGAGCTGTGCGCGGAGTGGGGCCGAGACGGCCACTTCTCGGCCGGCCTGCTGGCGAGGTCCTCGCCATGAGGCTGCGACTCGCGCTCAAGAAGACCGCCCGGCCAACGCTGTTCGGCCCGGTCTCGCATGCTATCGGCAAGCGCCTGGACCATGGCCCCTACAGCCACGTCGAGCTGATCCTGCCCAACGGCCTCAGCGCGAGCGCCGTGATGGGGGAGGGTGTCCGAATCAAGGCCATCGGCTACAGCGGCGGCATCGAGGCCTGGGACTTCTACGAACTGCCTGGCGCACTCGGCGCGCGGGCGCACCGCTGGTTTGCAGATCACGCTGGCGAGGGCTACGACTACGGCGCGATGGTGCGCTTCTGGTGGGGGGTGGTGGCCGAGGAGCGAGGCCGCTGGACCTGCTGCGAGGCGGTTGGCGCGTCGCTCGGCTGGAGCCGGCCGTGGCCGTACAGCCCGAGCGGTCTCCTGGCGCGCGCCGTCGACCACTACGCCGCCCGGAAGGTGGCCGGGCCGTGGCCGGACGACATGGAGCGGATGTCGCCGGCGCTCCGGCACCTCATCGGCTCGGGCCAAGCTGCGCTCAGCGATTGGGGCCGGCTGTGAACGCAGTCTTCTGGGCCATGCTGCCGATGTGGTGGCGCATCCCTCTTGCCCTGGCGCAGCCGCCAGCTTGGTGCTGCGCCTGCGGCAAGCCGGGCCACAACGCCGCGAACTGCCCGTACGAAATCTGGAGGCGGAAGTGATTTCGCTCTACACCCACCTCGCGGCCGCCGGGGCTGCCCTGGCCATCGGCGCCGGCGGCGCGTGGTGGGCTCAGGGCCAGCGCTACGGCCTGCAGATCGAGCAACTCAAGCACCAGGCCACGAGCACCGAGCTGGACGGCACCCGGCAGGCCGTCGCCGACATGGCTGGCTTCCAGAAAGGACTCAACGATGCACTCGCCGACTTCCAGGCACTGGGCCAGCGAAACACCGCGGCCCAGCAAGATCTGTCTCGCAGCCTGCTTGACCTTCGCGGCACTACTGCAGGGCTGCGCGGCGACTTCGCCGGTCTGCCAGCCCGCATCGAGCGATCTACCGCTGCCGCCCGTGCAGAGTACATCACCGCCTGCACAGCCGTATTCGAAGACCTGGCAGCTGCAGGTGGACGACTGGCGGAGCACGGTGCAGCGCTCGCGCGACAAGCTGAAGGCCACGCAGCTGATGCAGGACTGATGCAGCAGGCCTGGCCGCGCAAGTGAGCGGAACGCCGGCGCCCATCGCGGTGCACCTCACGCTCCATGTTGACGCGAGCCAGCTGGGCGGCGATCTGCTCGAGATGATCCGCAAGGCGGTGGCCGCCGGCCGCGTCACGGCCGGGCAGGAGCCTCAGCCGCGCGCACCAGCTCGCGCAGGCGCCGGCGAAGACCGAACCGTCAGCCAATGGCTCGTGGTCTACCGGGAGATCCTGGCGCGCAAGACGCTGAAGCCGGCCACGCGCGTCAACACGGCGTCCAACCTCAAGCACGTGGATCGGCTGTGGGGTGGCATGCCGATCCGCAGCCTCAAGCCGCGCACCATCCTGGCGGCGCTGCAGGACGGCCTCGGCACCGCCAGCCTTCGCGCGCGCGTCCAGGCACTGATGAAGGACGTGTGCAAGCAGGCGGTGCTGGACGAGTGGATCGACAGCAATCCGGTTCTGGCCTTGGACTCGGTGCGCCCGAAGATCCAGCGCAAGCGGTTGAGCCTCGAGGCCTTCGATGCGGTGGCCGAGCAGGCCGTCTTGCACCCGCAGGGCTGGGTGGCGCCGATGGTGCTGTTGGGCTTGGCTACTGGCCAGCGCCGGGCCGACCTGGCCAAGATGCGGTTTGACGACGTGGTGGACGGCCACCTGCACGTCGAGCAGCAGAAGGAAGCGGGGAAGGGCTATGGCGCGCGCCTGGCGATCCCGCTGTCGCTGCGGCTGGATGCGATCGGCCTGAAGCTGGGCGAGGTGATCGAGATCTGCCGGGGCTACGCGGCGCCAGGGCCGACGCTGCTGCGTCAGGCCAGCGGGCTGCCGCTGGAGAAGTCGAACCTATCGGCCCGCTTCACCGAGATTATGCGCGCCGCATTCGAGCGCGACACCTACGGGCCGGGCGAGTGGCCGTCGCTGCACGAACTTCGATCCCTGTCGGAGCGCCTCTACCGCGCCCAGGGCGTGGACACTCAGGCGCTGCTGGGCCACACCAACCAGGCAATGACCGACCGCTACAACGACGACAGGGGCTTGACCGCCCGGGAGTTCAAGCGCGTGAAGATCGCGCCGGATGCTTCAGAGGTGCCCGAAATTTAGGCAAGTCCGAGGGCTTCGGGGTGAGCTATTGCGCCAACGGTTGCGCCTACGATGCGCCAAACGCTCTTGATTTTGTAGCGGCTTGTCTATGGTGCCCGGGGCCGGAATCGAACCGGCACACCTTTCGGTGGGGGATTTTGAGATTGAGTCCCGAGACTAGCATGAGACCACGCTGGAACCCGCAGAGCCTTGCTGCGCTTGGTTTTCCAAGAGGCTAGTCCCGTTTAGCCTTACGCCTAGACCAGACCGATTGCGGCAGACATTCTGATGCCGTGGCTCCTGGCTGGTTCCTGCGTTCGATCTCGAACTAGGAGGCGTCATGGCTAAGATCAAACTCACCAAATCCGCTGTCGATACGGCAGAAGTCACCGGCAAGGATTACGAACTGCGGGATACCATTGTCCCCGGCTTTCTCTGCAAAGTCACCGCCCACGGCCGCAAGGTCTTCATGCTCCAGTACCGCACGAACTGGGGCGAGCGCCGCAAGCCGAAGATCGGCCAGTTCGGCGAGCTGACCGTCGAGCAAGCGCGGTCGATCGCACAGGACTGGCTGGCCGACGTGCGCAAGGGCGACGACCCCAGCGCCGCCAAGCTGGCTGCCCGCATGGCCCCGACGGTCAAGGAACTGTGCGGGCAGTTCATCGAGGAATACTCCAAGCCGCGCAACAAGCCCCGGACGGTCGATTCCTACCAGGGCTACATCGACCGCCACATCCTGCCTACCCTGGGCAAGCTCAAGGTGCCGGACGTAACGCGGGCGCACATCACCACGCTGATGAAGGACAAGGCAAAGATCGGCGTTACGGCCAATCGGGTTCTGGCCTGTTTGCGCAAGATGTTCAACATGGCCGAGGTGTGGGGCTACCGGCCTGACGGCTCCAATCCATGCCGACACGTCCCCAAGTACCGCGAGGACGGCGAGACGCGGTATATCAACAACGAGGAACTGGGGCGGCTCTATGCTTACCTCGACCGTGCGGATGCCCTGGGGTTGGAGCATCCGACCGTGACGCTGGCGGTTCGCCTGCAATTCGAGTTTTCCGCGCGGATGACCGAAATCCGCACGCTCGAATGGGCTTGGGTGGATTTCGAGAATCGCCGGGTCGTCTGGTCTGACAGCAAGACGGGCGATATGTCCAAGCCGATGAGCGAGGCGGCGTACCAGTTGCTGCGCAATGCGCCCCGCATCGACAACTCGCCTTACGTGTGTCCAGCCATCTTTGATGCCAAGAAGCCATTGCCCGAGAGCACGTACTACAACGGCTGGAAGCGCATCTTAGGCCGCGCAGAGGTAGCGCATGTCGGAACACACGGCATCCGTCATCGTGCGGCGACCGACATTGCCAACTCCGGTATCCCCATCAAGGTCGGCATGGCGCTGACTGCGCACAAGACCGTCACGCAGTTCATGGCGTATGTCCATGCAGAGGATGACCCGGTGCGTGCCGCTGCCGAGAAAGTGGCCACCCTACGCCGGGGCGCCATCGACGGCCATGCGCCGGCTGCGCTGCCGAAGCCGTCTCCTGTGGTCACGGACGACGACAAGACCCGCACCAGCCTGGGTAACTACCGTCCATTCCGGCATCGCAAAGCCGCCACGCGCGCCGTGCCGCCTGATTCCAAGCGGGCTGCGCCGAATCTGATGCAGGACCAGAAGGAGGTCACGGCATGAACAGGCGCAAAGCAGCCGTGGCGTCATCTGTGGCACCAGCCACGCTGCTGGGCGACATTCGAGTACTGATCGACGCGGCGCGGCAGCGCGCCGCGTCAGCGGTCAACGCCGAGCTGACCTTGCTGTTTTGGCGCATCGGCCAGCGCATCCACACGGAAGTGCTGGCTGGTCAGCGGGCCGGATACGGTGATGAGATCCTGCCGACCTTGGCTGCGCAGCTTGTGCAGGACTACGGCCGCAGCTTCGCGGACAAGAACCTGCGCCGGATGGTGCAGTTCGCGGCTACCTACACGGACGAGCCAATTGTCGTGACGCTGTCACGACAATTGAGCTGGTCGCATTTCGTGGCCTTGCTGCCGCTGAAAGACCCGCTCCAGCGAGACTACTACGCACAGATGGCCAACATCGAGCGCTGGAGCGTGCGGACGCTGCGCGAGCGCATCGACTCGATGCTGTACGAGCGCACGGCGCTATCTCAAAAGCCGGACGAGACGATTGCGCAAGAGCTGGCGAGGATGCGCGATGCGCAGCGCATGTCGCCCGCTCTGGTCATGCGAGACCCGTACATCCTCGATTTCCTGGGCCTGCGAGACACCTGGCAGGAAGGCGACTTGGAGGCCGCGATCATCCGCGAAATGGAATCCTTCCTGCTGGAGCTGGGCGTGGGCTTCACGTTCGTTGCCCGTCAGAAGCGCATCCAGATCGACGGCGACGACTTTCACCTCGACCTGCTGTTCTACAACCGCAAGCTGCGGCGGCTGGTGGCAGTGGAGTTGAAAGTCGGCGAGTTCAAGGCCGCTTACAAGGGGCAGATGGAGCTGTACCTGCGCTGGCTCGACCTGCACGAGCGGGAGTCCGAAGAAGCCTCACCGCTGGGGATCATCCTCTGCACCGGCAAGAAGTCCGAGCAGATCGAGCTGCTGGAACTGGACAAGTCGGGCATCCACGTGGCCGAGTACCTGACCAGCTTGCCACCGCGCGCCGTGCTGGGCGAGCGGTTGCAGCAGGCGACCGAGCGGGCGCGGTTGCAAATCGAGCAGCGCAAGACGGACAGCGAGTAGTTCTGTTCCTCGCATTCGGGCGTCCCGGCGTGCCGTCGTCGCGCTGTCGTGCTGCGCATCGAATCCCCTGCGGGGTTTCGCCCCATTCGGGCTTTCATCGTTCCCTCGCTTCACTCGGCTGACGCCTCCGGCCCGGCTCGCTGATCCGGGCCTGCGCGCTGCGCTTGCCTAAAGGTGGGTGTTTGCAGTGGGCGGGTGTGAGCGGTCTTGCTGTTCCCTTCACCGTATCACGGCGTTCTCGCCGTCAAGGGCGGCGCGCGCTTGTGCGCGCTTGCGTCCTGGCGGCCGTCTGCGACCCCTGACTGCTGCGCTACGCCGTGGGGGCGACGGTTCCGGGCAATTCCGCCCGTGCAACCGGAGATCGTCATGAACGATAAATCACACGTTTCCCTCGAACAGCACGTTTGCCTCGTTTGCGGCACGGCGTTCGATACCGGCACCATCCTGCTGGACAAGCGCCTGCGCGCCAGCATGGAGCGCCATACGAAGACGGGCTGGGGTCTGTGCCCCGAGCATCAGAAGCTGTCCGACGATGGCTTTGTCGCGCTGGTCGAATGCGATCCGCAGCGCAGCGGCTCGCAGGCCGGCGGGCGCATGAAGCCCGAACAGGTATACCGGACGGGCCGGCTGGCCCATCTGCGACGCACGGTGTTCGCGCAGTTGTTCAACGTGCCGATCGCGGACGAGCAGGCTTGCGTGTTCGTTGAGCCTGGCGTGATCGAGCAGTTGCAGTCGATGACGGTGCCGGCGGCGAACTGATCGCGCTGCGCAGCCTTCGGTGCGTCGTCCTTGCGGGGGCGGCGCATTTTTTCTGCTGCGCCCGGTGCGGGTTTCTCCGCGCCTGTGGCGCTGCGCGCTTCGCTTGCCAGTCCGTGCCTTCGTTGGAGGGGCGGCTTGCTGTTTCCTTCATCGTGCCACGGCGTGCTCGCCGTCAAGGGCTGCGCGCCGATGGCGCTTGCGGCCTGCGGCCGTCGATGACCCTTGACTGCTTGCGCTGCGCCGTGCCCCGGAAGGGCTGGGCAATTCCGCCCGGCATCCTTCAGGAGTTCACCATGAACTGCGCATTCATCACCGACGAGCAGCGTGCGCTGCTGCTGGCCAACGGCCGGCAATCCACCGAAACGTCGGACTTTGATCCGGCCCCTGTGCTCAAGCTGTTCACACCGGATGCCGGCGCGACCTGGCTGCTGACCGAGATCGACCCGGACGATCACGACCATGCTTTCGGTCTGTGCGATCTGGGCCTGGGGATGCCCGAGCTGGGCTGGGTCAGCCTGCAGGAACTGGCGACCGTGCGCGGGCGGCTGGGGTTGCCGATCGAGCGCGATCTGCACTTTCGTGCCGAGAAGCGGCTGAGTGCCTATGCGCGGGATGCGCGGCTGGCGGGGCGGATCGTCTTCTGATTCTGTCAAGGGGCGCCACGCCCCTTTTCTCTACTCCCCCTGGGCGTTCACCAGGGCTTCCATCGACGCTGGATAGGCTGCGACACCGTGCCCAGCAGGCGCACGGGCGGCAGCGTCAAGGGCCTGTCGTTCTTGGGGAAGCGCCGACGCACTTCGCATTCCAGTTCGTGCGCAAAGCCGCGTGCGTTTTTTTCTCCGCGCAGTGCCCGTTGCCGCCAGTCTCGGGCCTGGGCCATCAGTTCATCGTCTTGTAGGGCTCGTATGTCCATGTCATTGCCATTGTGCCGATGGCTGGGCGAGTAGCAGTCCAAGGGGATTTCGTTGAAGTCATGTGGACGTCCCCGGCCACCTGGGAGATGGCCGGTCGCGCTGTCGTGCTGCGCATCGAACCCCCTGCGGGGTTTCGCCCCTGACGGGCTTCCATCGTCCCCTCCCTCCGGTCGGCTGACGCCTCCGGCCCGGCTTCCAGCTTCGGGCCTGCGCGCTTCGCTTGCCGTGCGGTCGGCGTGTTGAGGGGCCGTTGCCTTGTCCAGCCGTCTTCCCTGACTCATCACCTTGTCCGCGACTGTAGCCCGCGGCCGTGTGCCGTCAAGGCGCGCAGGGCCGTGTCCTCGGCTGCGCCTGCGGGCCGCACCAACCCTGCGCTTGTCTCCTTGACGGCCCCCGTCCGCGCGCTCCTGACCGTCGCGGGCGATGAACTCAGGAAAGACGGTGGCAACAGGGCCAACCGGGTTCCTCGTGCCGACTGCACCGAACAGCCGAAAGGCTGGGCTCCGAATCTAGGAATCCGGTGTTTCTTCAACAGCCAAGTCAGGAGAAAGACATGCTCGCATCCCGTTTCGCAAACCATTCCCCCGCACTGCGTTCCGACTATCCCCTGTCGGATGACCAAATCCGGCGCGTGGCCCCGTCCATCTTCGCGGACTCCCCGCATGAGAGCCGTTCGGAGCGATACAGCTACATCCCCACGGCTACGGTTTTGACTGAGCTTCGCAAAGAAGGCTTCCAGCCCTTCATGGTGTGCCAGACCCGTGTACGCAACGAGAGGCGGCGCGAACACACGAAACACCTGCTGCGCCTACGCCACGCCAGCCAGATCAACGGCGCGGAAGCTAACGAAATCGTGCTGCTGAACTCGCACGATGGCACCAGCAGCTATCAGATGCTGGCCGGGCAATTCAGATTTATCTGCGCCAATGGGCTGGTGTGCGGCGACACCTTTGCCGATGTGCGCGTGCCTCACAAAGGCGACGTGGCGGGCCAAGTCATCGAAGGCGCCTTCGAGGTTCTGCGCGGCTTTGACCGGGTGCAGGAGTCCCGCGACCTGATGCGCGGCATCACCTTGGACGATGGCGAATCCGAAGTGTTCGCCCGTGCCGCGCTGGCTTTGAAGTACGACGACCCGAACAAGCCCGCGCCCGTCACGGAATCGCAAATCCTGATGCCGCGCCGCTTCGAGGATCGCCGCCCCGACTTGTGGAGCGTGTTTAACCGCACGCAGGAGAACCTGACCAAGGGCGGATTGCATGGCCGCGCCGCCAATGGCCGCAGGCAGCAAACCCGCCCCGTGCAGGGCATTGATTCCGACATTCGCCTGAATCGCGCCCTGTGGCTGCTGGCCGATGGCATGCGCGCCCTCAAGGCCTGAACCGTTCCCCCGCCGGAGGGGCGGTTCCCCTCCATTCCCTTGTTTCACTTGATTGGAGATTCGCCATGAACGCCGTTACCACCACCGAAGCCCGCGCCGTCAACACCGCAGCCAGCAGCGCCGCGAACGTGCTGCAAGCCGCCGACCCGAGCAAGTACATGATCCTGGTGCCGCTGTCGCGTCTGGTGCTGCGCCGCACGGGCCGCAACGTGCGCAAGACCCCGCGCATGTCCATCCCTGAACTGGCCGCATCCATCCAGCGCGTGGGCCTGCTGCAAAACCTGATCGTGATTCCCGCCGCCGATGGCCTGCATTACGAGGTGGTGGCCGGTGGGCGCAGGCTGGCCGCGTTGAAGCTGCTGGCGAAGAAGCACCGCATCGCCAAGGATTGGGACGTGCCTTGCCTGCAGGTGGCCGATGGCACTGCGCGCACGGCCAGCCTCACCGAGAACGTGCAGCGTGAAGCCATGCACCCGGCAGACCAATTTGAAGCCTTCGCGACACTGGTGGCCGAAGGCCGGCCCATCGAGGACATTGCGGCGGATTTCAGTGTCACGCCGCTGGTCGTGCAGCGCCGCTTGAAGCTGGCGAATGTCTCCCCGCGCCTGATGGCCGACTATCGGGCCGACGCCGTGAGCCTGGACCAGCTGATGGCCCTGGCCGGAACGGATGACCACGCGGCGCAGGAAGCCGCTTTCTACGACGCCCCGCAGTGGCAACGCCACCCTTCGCATTTGCGCGAACGCCTCACCGAACGGGAAATCGACGCTTACCGGCATCCGTTGGTGCGCTTCGTCGGGCTGGACGCCTACGAGCAGGAGGGCGGCGGTATCCGCCGCGACCTGTTCGCGGAGGATGACGCGGGCGTGTACCTGACTGATGCTGCATTGCTGGAACGGCTGGCACAGGACAAGCTGGCGGGCATCGCCGCCGAGGTGAAGGCCGAGGGCTGGGCTTGGGCCGATGCCACGCCGGGCATGACCCATGCCGACCTGCACGCCTTCCAGCGCGCCCCGAGGGAGCGGCGCGAACCCAACAAGCGCGAAGCGCAGCGCATCGAGAAGCTGCAAGCCAAGATGCAGGAGGTGGCCGAAGCGGTGGATGCCGCGATGGACGCCGACGACGAGGACAAGGCCGATGCCTTGCAGGAGGAAGGCGAAGCCCTGGGCGAGCAGTTGCAGGCACTGGAAGAAGGCTTGCAGGGATACGGCGCGAATGTGAAGGCCGCAGCCGGTGCCATCGTCACCATCGACCGCAACGGCGAGGCCGTGATTCATCGAGGGCTGCTGCGCGAGGCCGAGGCGAAAGCCCTTCGCACGCTGGAGAAGTTGCGCCAAGGCTTTAGCGACCCGGACGCCGCGAACGATGACGAAGGCGAGGAAGACGAGCAGCCCAAGGCCGCAGCGATTTCCGACCGGCTGGCCCAACGCCTGAGCGCGCACCGCACGGCGGCGCTGCAAATCGAGGTGGCCCAGCATCCACATGTGGCGCTGGCCGTGCTGGTGCATGGCATGGTGCAGACCGTCTTGCAGGGCCGCTACTACGGCCACGATATTCCGCTGGGCGTGAGCCTGAAAATTCAAGACCGGCTGGAAGGCATGGCACCGGACTGGCCCGAGTCACCCGCCGCCGTAGCGCTCCGCGAATTGCAGCAGGCGTGGGGCGGCAAGTTGCCCGAGGACAGCGCCGCACTGTTCGTCGCGCTGCTGGCGATGGAGCAAGGCGAGTTGGTCAAGCTGCTGGCCGTGTGCGTGGCTTCGACGGTGGACGTGGTGACGCCGCGCGGCACGGCGCAGCAGCCCGGCGCGGAACTGGCGCAGGCCGTGGGCCTCGACATGGCCGTATGGTGGCAACCCACGGCGGAAGGCTATTTCAAGCACGTTGCGAAGGCGGCGGTTTTGCAAGCCGTGGGCGAGTTCGCGCCCGAGAGCGTCCACCGGCTGGCAAAGCTCAAGAAGGCCGACATTGCCAGCGAGGCCGAGCGGCTGGCGAAGGGCACCGGCTGGATGCCTACCATCTTCACGAAGGCAGACGTACCCGAGGAAAGCCCGCAGGTTGCGCAGCAGAACGGCGCGGAAGAAGCCGCCACTATTCCGGGTACCCAAGCCGGGCGGAGGGACGCGGGAATTGGGGATTCCCACCGTGGTGGACAGGTTGATCCAGCAGGCCCTGCTGCAGGTGCTGCAACCGCTCATCGATCCGACCTTCAGCGAGCACAGCTACGGCTTCCGGCCGGGGCGCAGCGCGCATCAGGCGCTTGAAGCGGGCAGGCAACCATAGTACTGCCAGCTTCAACCACTAGGAAAACGTGCAGGTCTTGAAACATCACGTGCCGGCGCTTGTCGCAGCGGGTGTTGTGCAGACCTTCCCTAACCGCGATTCCAGGCGGCAATTAGCATCGTGCCGACTTCATCAGGGTCTGTATCTTTCTTTGTGACGGTGCGCTGCGAAGTGGCTCGGCTTGCCCGTACGCCCCTACGAGCCGCTTTTGGTGTGGCTGAGTCGATCAGTAGCCCACCTAGCAGCACCCGGTAGAACTCTTGGAATGCGTCCTCAAGGGTGAGATTGGCCTGGGCAAGGAATGCCGGGCGGCGCAGCCTTAGTGCGGCTCCCAGAATGAGTTCGGATACGACCAGCCCATGGCAGGGTGCGAAGACACCCTGGTGTACCCCATCGTCGATGAGTTGGGATAGCCTAAGGGTACGGACCTGCTGGTAGTGATCGAAGATACCTCTGGCAACTGCTGAATCTTCGACGTCCTTCAGGAACTGGACACCGATGCGACTAGCCGCCTGGACGCCTACGTCCAGGTAGGCAGCGAGTGCTGTCGTCAAATCCTGTTCACGGTGGATCAGTGCTTCGCCCTGTCTCAGGAGGCTATCGAAAAAGCGTTGCACGACGGCGCAGAAGATCTCTTCCTTCGTCTGCGCAATGTCGTAGAGGCGCCGCCGCGAGCAGTGCAGCCGTGCGGCGATTTCACCCACGGTCAGGCCTTTGACCCCCTCCGTCAGGAGCAGATGGGTCAGCGCATCGAAGAACTCTTCGTCTGTGAGCTTCTTTTTCATGCGGGTTTCTCCTAATGAGACATGGTACCAAGTCAATTGACTTGGTACCAATCGAGCGCGTCTAATGGTACCAATTTAAAAGAAATGGTACCGCTTGAACAGCATGCAAGGGGCATCACCGAATGCAGAGGCCTCCAGCTGAACGCCGCCGCCGCAGGCATGTGAATTGTCTGCGATAGCTGTTCCACCGAACCAGACTTGACTTGAACGGAGAAGCACAGCAATGAATCTGCTGGACTATTTCGATGCTGGTGCTACCAGCCATCCGGATGCGCCTTGTTTCGTGGACTGCGGGCGTGATACCCCGGCCGTCACCTATGCGCAAGCGGGAGCGCTCACGTGCCAGATCGCACGGGGGCTACAGGCCTTGGGACTCGCACCTGGTTTTCACGGCGCAGTGCTGAGCGGCAATGCCGGGGCTGCTTTCGTGGCGCTGCTGGGGGTGTTGCGCGGAGGGGGTGTCTGGCTGCCCGTTAATGCGCGCAACAGCGTGGAGACCAACATCGAGTTCCTGCAGGACATGGACTGCGACGTCCTTTTCTATCAGGCCCGCTATATCAGCCAGGTCGCCGAGATCCGCGGCAAGGTCCCCCGCATTCGTCACTACATAGCTCTGGAAGAGGCCGATGGGGCGGATCTGTCGATTGCTCGGTTGATCCAAGGCCAGCCGCCCGAGATGTACGCAGCGCCGCTGCAGCCGCGGGGGCTGGCCATGATCATGGGTACCGGTGGCACCACGGGGCGCTCGAAGGGCGTCATGCTCAGCCACCGCAACCTGACGGCGACCATGGCCAACCATATGTCGGCCATGAACATTACCGACTGCATGACCGTGCTGGCGGCGGCACCTATCACCCACACGGCGGGGCTGGTGTCGCTGCCCTTCATGGCGCGCGGTGGCCGCGTTGTCCTGATGGACGGGATTGATCCGCAGAACCTGCTCAAGGTGATCGAGCAGGAGCGGGTCAACATGCTGTTCCTGCCCCCAACAGTCATCTATACGCTACTGGCGCAGCCCAACGTCCGCGATTTCGACTTTTCCGCGCTGCGCTACCTCATGTACGGCGCCGCACCCATGTCGCCCGACAAACTGGCGGAGGCCATCGATGTGTTCGGCCCCGTCATGCTGCAGATCTATGGCCAGGCGGAAGTGCCTGGCGCGATCTCCGTGCTGCGGGTCGAGGACCATTTCATCGACGGGCAGGTGGCGCCCCGCCAGCGCCTGCTGAGCGCGGGGCGCCGCTTCCCCTTCACGCGGGTGGCGGTCATGGACGACGACGGCAGCCTGCTCACCCAGCCGGGGGCCGTGGGCGAGATCGTCGCGCAGGGCGACATCGTGACCGAGGGCTACTACAAGAACCCCGAGGCCACGGCTGAAGTGCAGCGCCACGGCTGGCACTGCACGGGCGACGTGGGCTATTTCGACGAGCAGGGCTTCCTGTTCATCGTTGACCGCAAGAAGGACATGATCGTCACGGGCGGCTTCAACGTCTTCTCGTCCGAGGTCGAGGCCGCCGTCATGGCCCACCCGGCCGTGAAGGACTGCGCCGTCATCGGCGTGCCCGACGACAAGTGGGGCGAGGCCGTCAGGGCGGTCATCGAGCTGCGCCCGGGCCAGTCCGTGGAGCCGCAGGCGCTCATCCAGTTCGTCAAGGACCGCCTGGGCAGCATCAAGGCGCCCAAGGAGGTCGAGATCGTCGCGCAGCTGCCGCGCAGTGCGGTGGGCAAGGTCTTGAAGAAAGAAGTCCGCAAGAAGTATTGGCACGCGCAGGAGCGCATGGTTTCCTGACGCACGTTTGGTGATTCAACCCCGGAGGTATCGCAATGCAAGAGCCCGTTCTCGTTGCCGGTGTCGGCATGACCCCTTTCAAGAAACCCGGCGACAACCTGCCGTACCCGGAAATGGCTGCGCAGGCGATCCGCGAGGCGCTGCAGGACGCGGGCCTCACCTACTCCGACGTGCAGGACGTCTATGCGGGCTACGTCTATGGCGACTCGGCCAGCGGCCAGCGCGCGGTCTACGAGGTCGGCATGACCGGGGTGCCGGTGATCAACGTCAACAACAACTGCTCCTCCGGCTCCACGGCCCTGTACATGGCGCGCAAGGCCGTGGCCAACGGCTCGGCGGACTGCGCGCTGGCGGTGGGTTTCGAACAGATGCCCGCCGGCGCCCTGAGGGCGTACTGGGACGACCGGCCCGATCCGCTCGACCACTTCAACGGGGTCATGGACGAGATCTTCGGCCACCCCGAGCTGCCCATGGCGATCCGCTACTTCGGCGCGGCGGGCCGCGAGCACATGGAGCGGTACGGCACCCCGCTGGACACCTTCGCCAGGATCCGCGCCAAGGCCAGCCGCCACGCTGCGCGCAATCCGCTGGCGCTGTTCCGCAAGGAGGTGACGGTGGAGGAGGTGCTGGCCAGCTCGCCCCTGGTGCCCGGCGCCATGACCCGCCTGATGGCCTGCCCGCCGACCTGCGGCGCCGCTGCCGCCGTCTTCGTGAGCAAGAAGTTCGCCCAGAAGATGGGCCTCTCCGCCAACGTGCAGGTGTTGGCGCAGTCGCTGGTGTCCGACCGCCCCGGCGCGTTCGCCGACAAGTCCGCGATTTCCGTTGTGGGCTTCGACATGACGCGCGAGGCCGCCCGCCAGGTCTACGAGGCGGCAGGCGTGGGACCGCAGGACATCGACGTGTGCGAGCTGCACGACTGCTTTGCGCAGAACGAGCTGCTCAGCTACGAGGGCCTGGGTTTCTGCGCCGTCGGCGAGGGCCGGGCCTTCGTCGAGTCGGACAGCAACACCTATGGCGGCGCGGTCGTCGTCAACCCCTCGGGCGGGCTGCTGTCCAAGGGCCATCCGCTGGGCGCGACCGGCTTGGCGCAGTGCTACGAGCTGACCCACCAACTGCGCGGCAGCGCCGAAGCACGCCAAGTGGAGGGTGCACGCCTGGCCTTGCAGCACAACGCGGGCCTGGGCGGCGCCACCGTGGTGACCCTGTACGGGCGCGCGGACTGAGGGACGAGATCATGGTGAAACGCCTGGAAGGCAAGGTGGCCCTGGTCACCGGTTGCGGATCATCGGGGCCCGGCTGGGGCAATGGCAAGGCCATGGCCGTGTTGTTCGCCCGCGAAGGGGCGAAGGTCTATGGCTGCGACATCCACCTGGACGCAGCGCGCGAGACCGAGTCGATCGTGCGGGAAGAGGGCGGGGCCATGAGCGTGGCCCAGTGCGACGTGACCGACCCCGGCGCGGTGGAAGCGCTGGTCCAGGATTGCGTGACCACCTATGGCGACATCGACATCCTGGTGAACAACGTCGGCACCGCCCGCCTGGGTGGGGTCGTCGAGCAGAGCCTGGAGGACTGGCGCCTGGTCTTCGACATCAACCTCACCTCCATGTTCCTGACCTGCAAGCATGCGATCCCCTCCATGCTCCGGAAAGGCCGGGGGAGCATCGTCAACATCGGCTCGGTAGCCGGCGTGCGCGACAGCGGCGTGGCCTACGTGTCCTACAGCGCCTCGAAGGCCGCGGTGCTCGGCTTCTCCCGCAGCGTCGCCCTGGAATACGCCAAGCGGGGCATCCGCTCGAACGTGCTGATGCCGGGCCTGATGAATACGCCCATGGTCCGACAGCCCGTGCTGTCGCTGGCGGACGGGTACCGGGAAGCGTCGCAGGAGGAAATGCTGGCCAAGCGGGACCGGCAGTGCCCCATGGGCCACATGGGAGACGCATGGGACGTGGCCACCACGGCCCTGTGGCTGGCGAGTGACGAATCCAAGTACGTCACGTCCGCCGAAATCATGGTCGATGGCGGTATTTCCGCCCGCATCGGCTGACCTGGAATACATGCAAATCAACGACAGGAGACACATCATGGTTAGCGTTGCGAAATGGTTTAAAAAGGGCATGGTGGTCGCCGCGGCGGCGGCCATGGGGCTGGTGTCCAACGGGCATGCCCAGTCCAAGCCCGAGAAGTTCAAGATCGGCGGCGTGCTGTCGCTCTCCGGTCCCTACGGGCTGCTGGGCGAGGACATGCGCCGGGGCGTGCAGATCGCCGTCGAGGAGCGCGGCGGCAAGGTGATGGGCGTGCCCATCGAAGTCACCTGGGAGGACGACGAAACCAAGCCCCAGCCCGCCGTGCAGAAGGCCACCAAGCTGATCTCCGAGGGCTCGCACATGATCTTCGGTGCGCTCAGCTCCGCCTCCACGCTGGCGGTCATGAACCTGGCCAAGCAGCGCAAGGTGCCCCACCTCGTCACCATCTCGGCGGACGACAAGATCACCGTGCCCGGCGGCTCCCGCTACACCTTCCGTACATCGAACAACCTGGGCATGGAAAACCGCATGGCGCTGGCGTACATGCAGGACAGGAAGCTCAAGAAGATCTACATCGTTACCGCCGACTACCAGGCCACCCGTGACGGCTACGAGTGGATCAAGCAGCAGACCGGCCCCAACGGTATCCAGATCGTGGGTGAGGACTTCCCGCCCCTGGGCAACCGCGACTATTCGTCCATCGTGGACAAGATCGCCAAGTCCGACGCCGACGGCGTGCTGCTGATGCTGACGGGCTCGGACGTGGTTACTTTGCTCAAGCAGGCCGGCCAGGTGAACCTGGGCAAGAGCAAGGTGCTTTTCGGACCCGTGGCCGCCGATGAAACCATGGCGGCGGCCGTGGGGCCGGCCTCGCTGGGCGTCAATTCCGGCCTGCGCTACGACCACACCATCGACACCGCCGCCAACCGCAAGTTCGTCGAGGCCTACCGCAAGAAGTTCGGCATCTTCCCCAGCATGACGGCCGGGGAGGCCTACGACGGCATGGCGTGGTGGCTGGACACGGTGGAAAAGACCGGCTCCTGGGACAAGGAGAAGTGGGTGGACGCCTTCGCCGCCAGCGTCCGCGAGAACTCCGTGGAAGGCAAGAAGACCATGCGTGCCTGCGACCACCAGGCCCTGCAGCCGGGCTTCTGGGGCGAGGTGGTGCAGGGCACCCCGCCAGCCCCCGCGCTGACGATGAAGATCACCAAGGTCTTTCCCGAAGAGAAGCTGTTCGAGGCCTGCAAGAACTGAAGGCCGCAGCGGGAGGCCGCCCCGGCCTTCCGCACTCGGTGAATCGCTATGTCAACTATCGTGATCGGCTTGAGCCTGGGCATGCTGCTGTTTTTGCTGGCGGCGGGCCTGACGCTCATCTTCGGCATGCTGGGTGTGATCAATTTTGCCCACGGTGCCATCTATATGTTGGGCGCCTACGTCTCGTATGAAACGGGGCGGCGCACGGGCTCGTTCCTCATGGGCGTGCTGGCCGCTACGTTCTTCACCGCGCTGGCGGGCGCGGTGATCGAGAAGCTGGCGCTGCGACCGCTCTACGAGCGCCCGCACTTCTACCAGCTGATCCTGACCTTCGGCCTGATCCTGATCCTGAGCGACGTGGTGCGCTTCGTCTGGGGCCCCGGCTACCAGGAGGTGGCGATTCCGCCGCTGTGGAACGGCACCGTGGACATGCTGGGCAGCACGATCCCGATGTACCGGCTGTTCGTGATCGGGTTCGGCGCTCTCGTCTCGGCGGGCCTGTACTTGGTGCTTGAGAAGAGCACTTTCGGCATGCTCGTGCGGGCCGCCAGCAGCGACGCGGAAATGGTGCGCATCCTGGGCCTGCCAGTGGGCGCGATCCGCATGGCGGTCTTCGCCACGGGCTGTGGCCTGTCGGGCCTGGCGGGCGCGATCGCGGCGCCGCTGTTCCCCATCGAGCTGGGTATGGCGACCAACACCATCATCGACTGCTTCATCGTCGTGATCCTGGGTGGGCTGGGGAACATCCGGGGGGCGATCGCGGCGTCCATGCTGATCGGCATGGTGCGTGCCCTGGGCTACGTGTACCTGCCCGGCTGGGTGGACATCATGACCTTCGTGCTGCTGATCGGCACCCTCTTGACGCGCCCGCAGGGCTTGTTCTACCGCGCGGCGAGGACGGCATGAAACTCTCCCTGTTCGACATCTGCTTCGGCCTGCTGCTGGCCGCGGCCGGCATCCTGCTGCCCTTCCTCAACCCGAGTGAAGCGCTGATCCAGCTGGTCACCCTGGCGGCCATCTGGGCGATCTTCGCCATCGGCTTCGACTTCGTGTTCGGCGCTTTGGGCATGGTGTCCTTCGGGCACGCCACCTTCCTCGGGGTGGGCGGCTACGCCGTGGCCCTGGCGACGCAGAAATACGGGCTGCCTTTCTCCGCCGGCGTGGGCCTGGCCATCATCGTGGGGGCTGCGTTCGCCCTGCTGTTCAGCTTCTTCGCGCTGCGGGTGTCCGGCATCTTCTTCGCGCTGGTGACCCTGGCGCTGTCCCAGCTGATCTTCATCCTGGCGGACAGCAAGCTGCGCGGCTTCACTGGCGGGTCGGACGGCATCTCGGGCGTGGAGCGCCCGGGCTTCCTGGGCATCGACTTCTACGACCCCGTCCACTACTACTGGTTCGTGCTGGGCGTGTATGCCCTGGTCATGCTGGCGGTGATCTCGCTGCGCAGTTCGCCGTTCGGCCGCGTGATCGCGGCGATCCGTGGCAACGAGACCCGCGCCGACCAACTGGGCTTCAACGTCAACCGCTACAAGCAGATCACCTTCGTGATCTCGGGCGGCCTGAGCGGCCTGGCGGGGGCGCTGCTGGCCTCGCTGCTGATGTACATGAACCCGCAGATGCTGCACTGGACCACCTCGGGGGACGTGATCATCATGACCCTGCTGGGCGGCTCCGGCTCGCTGTGGGGCGCCACCGTCGGCGTGATCGCCTTCGAGGTGCTCAAGGAATGGCTGAGCAGCTGGACCGAGTACTGGTACGGCGTGCTGGGCCTGGTGTTCATCCTTGCAACCATCTTCTTCCCGCGCGGCATCGTTGGCGAGCTGGAGCAGGGTTTCGCGGCCTACCAGAAGAACCGGCGCGGAGGTGCGCGATGAGCCAGGCAGCACTGCGGTGCGAGGGCGTGACTGTCAGCTACGGCGCCCTGAAGGCGGTCAACGACGTCAGCCATGAATTCCTGGAGGGCTGCATCTACGGCCTGATCGGACCCAACGGCGCGGGCAAGACCACGCTGCTGAACGTGCTGGCCGGGCGGCAGATGCGCCATGCGGGCAAGGTGTACTGCGGCGGCCGGGAGATCAGCCAGCGCCCCGCCTACGAACGGGCCCGCATGGGCATCGGGCGCAGCTTCCAGATCATCAAGATCTTCGGCGAAATGACGGTGGCCGAGAACCTGCTGGTCGCGGCCCAGTCCCGCCGGCCCGGGTTCCAGCCCTTCTGGATGAGCCGCCACTTCGACCGGCAGTTCCGCGAGCAGCTGGATGCCATCCTGGAGCTGACGGGGCTGGCGGCCCACCGCGACGACGTCGCGGGCACGCTGCCCTACGGCCTGCAGCGCTCGCTGGAACTGGGCGTGACCCTGCTGCCCGATCCCAGGATTTTGCTGCTGGACGAACCGCTGGCGGGCATCGGCCACCACGAGATCCAGGCCGCGCTGGCCCTGATCCGCAAGGCCGCGCAGGGGCGCACGGTGCTGCTGATCGAGCACAACATGGATGCGGTGATGTCGCTGTCCCACGAAATCGTGGTCATGAGCAACGGCTCGGTCATCGCCTGCGGCGCCCCCGAGGACATCCGCAGGAACGAAGCGGTGCGGTCGATTTACCTTGGGGAGGACGCGCAGTGATCGAACTCGAAAAAGCCAGCGTCAGGTACGGCCAGGCCCTGGCGCTGGAAGAAATCTCCGTGCGGATCGATTTCCATGAAATCGTCGCCATCGTCGGGCGCAACGGCGCAGGCAAAACCACGCTGCTCAAGGCCCTGGTCGGCCTGATGCCCCTGGTGGCCGGCCGGCGCCTGCTGGGCGAGCAGGACATTTCGGGCCTGGGCGTGGAGGCCATCGCCAAGCTCGGCGTGGCGCTGGTGCCGGACACGCGCCGCATCTTCCCCAACCTGTCGGTGCTGGAGAACCTCAAGATCGGCGCGCTGGCCCACCAGCCGGGGCACTGGACCCTCGACCGGGTGCTGGACGCCTTCCCGCGCCTGCGGGAACGGCTGGACTTCGGCGGCGACCAGCTCTCCGGCGGCGAGCAGCAGATGCTGTCGATCGGGCGCGCCCTGCTGGGCAACCCGCGCATGCTGCTGCTCGACGAACCCACCGAGGGGCTGGCGCCGGTCATCGTGGACCAACTGGTCCGCGTGTTCAGCGAAGTCCATCGCCAGGGCACCGGCATCGTGCTGGTGGAGCAGAACCTCAAGGTGCCCCTGAAGCTGGCCCACCGCCAGTACGTGCTGGACCATGGCCAGGTCGCCTGGTCCGGCACGGCCCAGGAACTGGACGCGCAGCGCGCCCACGTCGAGGG
The DNA here is from genome assembly GCF_014652235.1 of Pseudorhodoferax aquiterrae. GTDB lineage: Bacteria > Pseudomonadota > Gammaproteobacteria > Burkholderiales > Burkholderiaceae_C > Pseudorhodoferax > Pseudorhodoferax aquiterrae. The sequence continues at coordinate 330,521 of NZ_BMYK01000002.1, read as the reverse complement.
CCTCATCACGACGGGCGCAGCGGCGTGACCGCTCCGTGCCCATGCAAACCCCAATCCAAGGCATGCCCATGAACGCCCGCACCGCCGCGCGCATCGCGCCCCTGCATGAAAGCGACCCCCGCTCGCGCGACCCCGTGCTCGAAGAGCTGGTGGATTTCGTCGGCTACCGCCCGAATGCGCTGCTGACCATGGCGCGCAAACCCGGCGTGGTGCCCGCGCTGCTCAAGCTGTTGAGCGTGACGCTGCGCGGCGACGGGCAGCTCACCCAGGCGCTGCGCTTCCTGATCGCCGCGGAAGCCGCGCGCGGTGCGCGCTGTCGCTATACGACGACGCACCTCGTCCACGCCGCCCACCACCTGGGCGTGGGCTGGGACAAGCTGGCCGCGCTGCCGTCCTACCGGGACGACCCTCGGTACACCGAGCAGGAGCGCAAGGCGCTGGCCATCGCCACCGCAGGCGGCAGCCTGCCGGTGCGCGAACCGGGCCAGGCCATCGACCAGGCCCGGCAGGTCTTCTCCGAGGAGGAAATCGTCGAGATCGTGTCCTGCGTGGCCATGGTCGGCTGGTTCAATCGCTGGAACGGCCTGATGGGCTCGGAGCTGGAGCCCATGCCCTCGGAGGCGCTGGCCCACGTTCCCTGGCTCCAGGATCTCGAAGTCTGAAAGAGAAGGCCATGTACAGCCGCATCCACGAACCCCACGCATGCACGCTGACCGATGCCCTGCGCGAATGGGCCGCCAGCCGCCCCGCAGCGCCCTGGCTGGAGGACAGCCAGGGCATCGCCTTCACCGTGGGGCAGGCGTTCACCAGCAGCCAGCGGTTTGCGAGCTTCCTGCACCACCAACTGGGCGTGCAGCCCGAAGAGCGCGTTGGCGTCTTCATGTCCAACAGCTGCGCCATGGTGGCGACCACGTTCGGCATCGGCTACCTGCGGGCCACGGCGGTGATGCTCAACACCGAGCTGCGTTCCTCCTTCCTCCGCCACCAGTTGAACGATTGCCAACTGGCCACCATCGTGGTGGACTCCGCGCTGGTCGAGCACGTCGCCAGCCTGGCGGATGAGCTGCCCCACCTGCGCACCCTGGTCGTGGTGGGCGACGCGCCCGCCGCCGTGCCCGAACGCTGGCGGCAGGTGGCCTGGATGGACAGCAGCGCCTGCGCGCCGTGGGAAGGCCCCGCGCCCCGGCCCGAGGACATCTTCTGCATCATGTACACCTCCGGCACTACCGGGCCCAGTAAGGGCGTGCTGATGCCGCACTGCCACTGCGCCCTGCTCGGGCTGGGGGCGATACGCAGCCTGGAGATCACCGAGGCCGACAAGTACTACATTTGCCTGCCCCTGTTCCATGCCAACGGTCTGTTCATGCAACTGGGGGCGACGGTGCTGGCGGGCATACCGGCCTTCCTCAAGCAGCGGTTCAGCGCCAGCACTTGGCTGGCCGACATCCGCCGCAGCGGCGCCACGCTGACCAACCACCTGGGCACGACGGCCATGTTCGTCATCAACCAGCCGCCCACGGAGCAGGACCGCGACCACCGCCTGCGCGCCAGCCTGAGCGCGCCCAACCCGGCCCAGCACGAGGCCGTGTTCCGCGAGCGCTTCGGCGTGAAGGACGTGCTGTCTGGGTTCGGCATGACCGAGGTCGGCATTCCCATCTGGGGGCGCATCGGGCACGCTGCGCCGAACGCGGCCGGCTGGGCGCACGAGGACCGTTTCGAGATCTGCATCGCCGACCCCGAGACCGATGTGCCGGTGCTGGCCGGGCAAGTGGGCGAAATCCTGGTGCGGCCCAAGGTGCCCTTCGGCTTCATGGCGGGCTACCTGAACGTCCCGGCGAAAACGGTCGAGGCCTGGCGCAACCTCTGGTTCCACACGGGCGATGCAGGCACGCGGGACGAACAGGGGCTTATCACCTTCGTGGACCGCATCAAGGACTGCATCCGCCGCCGGGGCGAGAACATCTCGGCCACCGAGGTCGAGGTCGTGGTGGGCCAGTTGCCCGGCGTCCATGAAGTGGCGGCCTACGCCGTTCCGGCGCAGGGCGCGGGCGGGGAGGACGAGGTGATGCTCGCCCTGGTGCCCAGCGAGGGAGCGGCGCTGGACATGGCGGACATCGTCCGCCAGGCCAGCGCCCAACTGCCACGCTTCGCCAAGCCGCGCTACCTGCGCCAGATGGACAGCCTGCCCAAGACGGCGACCGGCAAGATCCAGCGCGCCGTCCTGCGCCAGCAAGGCAGCGCCGGCGCCTACGACGCCGAGGCGGCACCCGCCCGGTAAACAGGAGGAGCACACCATGTCGGAAAAACTGCGCGGCAAGGTGGCCGTGGTCACCGGCTCGGGCCGGGGTATTGGCCGGGCGATGGCCCTCAAGCTCGCGGGCGAAGGGGCCCGGCTCGTCCTCAACGACCTCGACGACGAACCCGCCATGGCCGTGCGCGAGGAGATCATCGCGCTGGGCGGCGAGGCGGTGGCCTGCTGCGGCAGCGTGGCCGAAGCCGGTTTCGCCGACCGGCTGATCGGCACGGCCACCGGCGCGTTTGGCGGGCTGGACATCCTCATCAACAACGCGGGCTACACCTGGGACAACGTCATCCAGAAGATGAGCGACGCGCAGTGGGACGCGATGATCGACGTGCACCTGACCGCGCCGTTCCGCATCCTGCGCGCGGCGCAGCCGGTGGTCCGCGCGCTGAGCCGGGCCGACGCCGAGGCCGGCCGCCGTGTGGTGCGCAAGGTGGTCAACGTCTCCTCGGTCTCGGGCGTCTTCGGCAATGCGGGGCAGGTCAACTACTCCGCCGCCAAGGCGGGCATCGTGGGCCTGACCATGGCGCTGGCCAAGGAGTGGGGGCGCCTGAACACCACGGTCAATTGCGTGGCCTACGGCCTCATCCGCACCCGCATGACCGAGGCCACCGCCGATTCCGACGCCGCCATCCAGGTCGAGGGACGCGAGATCAAGGTGGGCGTGAACCCGGACCTGATGGCAGCGATGGAGCGGAACATTCCGCTGGGCCGGGCCGGCACGCCCGAGGAGGCCGCCGGCGCGGCCTACCTGTTCTGCATTCCCGAGTCCGACTACGTGAGCGGCCAGACCCTGCTGTGCACGGGCGGGCTCACTGGCATATAACCTGATGCGATGACGAAGCCAGACACCCCCGCGCTGACCTACCCCTTCGAGCCCCCGGCGTCGCACCACACGGTCGAGGTCGCCCCCGGCGTGCGCTGGATCCGGCTGTCCATGCCGTTCCGGCTCGACCACATCAACGTCTGGGCCATCGACACGCACGATGGCTGGGTGCTGGTGGACACCGGCCTGAACAACCCCACCACCGTGGCCGACTGGCTGGCGCTGATGGGTGAGGGGCCGCTGGCGCGACCGCTGCAGGGCGTGTACACCACGCACATGCACCCCGACCACATCGGGCTGGCAGGCTGGTTCACGCGCCGCGCTGGCGTGCCGCTGCACATGAGCCGCCTGGAATACCTGAGCTGCCGCGTGATGCACGCCGACACGAACCGCGAGGCGCCGCCCGACGGCGTGCTGTTCCACCGCCGCGCGGGCTGGTCGGAGGCAGCCATCGAGGGCTACCGCAGCCGCTTCGGCAGCTTCGGCAAGCACATCCATGCGCTGCCCGAGAGCTTCCGGCGCCTGCAGGATGGCGACCTGCTGCAGTTGGGCGCGCACGCCTGGCGGGTCATCACCACCGGCGGCCATTCGCCGGAGCATGCCTGCCTGTACTGCCCCGGCCTGAAACTGCTGGTTGCGGGCGACCAGGTGCTGCCGCGCATCTCGTCGAACGTGTCGGTGTTCGCCACCGAGCCGCAGGCCAATCCGCTCAAGGAGTGGTTCGAGTCGCTGGACAAGCTGGCGCGGGAAGTGCCCGCCGATGTGCTGGTGCTGCCCTCGCACAATGAACCCTTCTACGGGCTGCACGAACGCCTGGGCTCGCTGCGCGCCGGTCAGGAGCGGGCGCTGGAACGGCTGCGCCAGTCGCTGACGGGCGGGCCGCAGCGCATCGTGGACGTGTTCCCCGCCTTGTTCCACCGTGCCATCGATGAGCAGGACGGGCAGCAACTGAGTCTCGCCACGGGCGAGGCCGTGGCCTGTATGAATTACTTCATCGCGGAAAGCGCCGTAGGGTGCACCGTGGATGGGAGCGGCGTCGCATGGTATGAGCTGAAGTCGTGAGGCCGCACCATCTCCGGCCTCAGCTACCTCATTCATTGAGAGGGCAGTCCACGCTGGTGTTTACGACTTTAGATAGGCAGCGGCCTGGCTGGGCATTGCGAACAGCCGCATGGATGCTGGGTGGGTGTTTACGACTTTAATTGCCCAGAATAGCCACCGTGATGCATGAACCTGCCGAGGCATTGGCCGCCTGACCCATGCCGCAGGCAAGCGCCCGGGCCAAGGCCGGAGCGCTTTGCCGCAGGGAGCCGAACCATGCCCACCATCAACATCACCAGTGGCCCGCGCATGGCGGCGGTCTACGCGCCCGGCACGGTACGCGCCCGCCGCTGGCACGGCGAGGGCGATGTGCGCGGTTACCGTCCGCCCTCGGGCTGGATGGCCCGAGCCGATCTCACCGACATTCATCCCATCACGGGCCGTGCCTTAGCGCGGGCCGTGTGGTGGATCATTGAGACAAAGGAATAACCATCGTCAGCACCGCGCCTAGGTCGTTTCGCCCTAGGCGCGGTGAGCTTCAAAAATCCGGGCGCGGCGGTGGCCGCGCCCGGTGTCGAAGGCATTGCTGCATTGCGCAATGCCTTCGGGCACTGGCCCGTCCAGGGCCAGTGTCAGGAGGTGGCCGGGCGGCACACTCGGTAGTTGCAGGGAAGTCAAGGCTTGCCGCCAGTATGACCTGTGCATGCACGGTCTCAGCCTGCACAATTATTGAGGTTGAGTCATCGCCACGGCTTCATGTTCGGGAAGACGCTGGAGCGGCAAGAGATCCATGACATCACAAAACAGAGCGCGGTTCTGCCAGTCGTTGCGGTCGCCGATCACATAGAAGCGCCGCTTCGCCCGCGTTGCCGCCACGTTCAGCAGGTTGGGCTCCGAGACCGCCCAGTCGCGTGCGCCGGGACCGTCGGTATTTCCGCCCAACACCATGATGACAACCGGCGCTTCCTTTCCCTGCATGGTGTGGATGGTTCCGGAAACCATCGTGTCGCCGAGCAAGCGTTTGAGGTTCTCCAGGACATTCTTGAAGGGCGTGATGACCGAAATGTCGGCTGCATTCACTCCGTCCTCATGAAGCAAGGCCAGCAGCGCCCGCAGGGCTTTTCCTTCAGCCGGCACCCAGTTCCCGTCGGATGTTCCACTGGCGTGAATCCACCCCGTAGGCAGTCGGGCGGGGGTTTCCTTGTCGGCTCGCGGTGCGATGGTGCCGTACACCATCGCACCGTCGTAGGCGATGCGGTTGGCCAGTCCGTGCATCGGCTTGTCGCAGCGCCGGTGCACGGCCAACGGCAACCCCACCCACGTCTTGCTGTCGGCCGGTCCCGCCATGCGGCCCCACGCAGTAGCCTGGTCCGCCAAGGTTTGCGCGGATTGTCGGTTGGGGAGCCAATGTGCATCGACACGGTAGCGCGTGCGCATGTGTTCCAGCACTGCGTCGGACATCCCCGCCGCGCGAGCTTGGCGCCCCTCAAATACCGCCGAACCGGCGATGCCGGATCGACCCGGCCAACGCCCCGCCACGATGGACGAGGCGCTGGCGAACACGCTGGCGCTTACTGCGGCAGGTTGTACGAATGCGTGCCGTCCTCAACGCTGGCGGTTCTCGCCCATCACGTCACGAAGGACGGTTCACGGACATCCCGCCCGGCATCGCCATGGAGCTTCCACGCCACGCCTCAAGACCGGCGCCGCAAGGTGCGGCCGGGGCGTTCTCGCTTGTCGTCGGGTGGTTGACCCGGCCCGCGTCAGTGGGCGAGCCGGTGCAGCCTTCGTGCGGGGATGCCGAGTCGGCCCTGTCTCTTTTCGGTGCGGTTCGGCCCAAGGCGTCCTTGTGTTGTTGTGAATCCTGGCGGGGGCGCGGCTGCGCCTCGGGCTTCATGGCTGCAACCGTCCAGCGAAAACAATTTCCCCGCCGCTGCGCGGCTTCCTCGCGCAGCAAATTCTTTTCGCCTCCCGGCTCTCCACTGCGTTTCGACCGCAAGCGGTGCAGCCCGCCCGTCCCCCGCCGGCCGGATCACAACAAGGACGCGATGGGCGCGAACCTTGTTCCACCAAAAGGAGTTTCATCATGGCCAACATCGGCAGCTTCACCGCAGACAAAGACGGCTACACCGGCACGCTTCGCACCCTGACGCTCAACGTCAAGGTCAAGCTGGTGCCCAACGACAAGGGGGACAACGAGAAGGCCCCGGACTTTCGCCTGCAGGCCGCCAGCCACGATATCGGCGCGGCGTGGAAGAAGACCAGCGAGGCCGGGCGGGAGTACATCTCCGTGACCCTTGACGATCCTTCGTTCCCGGCCACGGTCTATGCCCGCCTGATCGAAGGCGAGGACGGCACGCACGACCTGATCTGGTCGCGCAGCAAGCCCCAGGCGGCGTGACCGCCACAGCGCCCCGCCCACGTGGCGGGGCGCTGTGCTGCCTTCGCGGCACTTCAAGGAGGCAACACCATCGCCAAGGCTGCGCCGTGTCGAGCGGCTTTCGCATGTGTTGAGTTGCCCGCCGCAAGCGGTGGCCGGGCGTGTCGGTGCGTTGCACCGCCGGGCTTTACGGGCTGCGCCCCGTGCCGACTTCGCCGTCACGGCCATCCGGCTGCAATCCCTCACGCCTTCGCGCCTGCGGCGCTGCGCGCTTCGCTTGCCTCCTGGGGAAAGCCCTGTGGCCTATCCCCGCCGCGCGATGCTTGGCGCCCCTGCAGTCCCCGAACCGGCTGAGCCGGATCGGCCACGCCAGCAACGTCGCACGCTATGGCGTGTCACTCTTCTTCGCCACAGTCTCCAACTCCTGGCGCACCTGCACCAGAAGCTGATCAACCTGCTGCAGGTCGTCGCCGGCATAGGCCAGCGTCAGCAGCGTGAGCGGGTGCACCTCCATGACCTCGCACAGCTCGGCCAGCTTGTTCAGGGTGGGGCTTTTGAGGTCGCGCTCCAGCGTGCTCATGTAGGTGCGGCTGGACACGTCGGAGAACGCCTCCTGGCTCAATCCACGCGCTTTCCTGATGGTCTTTAGTGCCTCCGACAATGTATGTTTCGCTGCCAACCCTGGATCTCCCCAAAATCCAAGATGACAGCCGATTGCGCCCTATAGGGCTACAATCTATAGTGTTCAACTATGCCTGCCTGCCGCTTTTGTGCTTTTACGGAAATCCGTATCTGCGGCTTCTCACAGAAGCGCAAAGCCGCATCCGTGCCTTTCCACAAACCCGCCAATGCGGTTTTGCGCTTTCACGCTTCGGCGGTTTTGTGCGAATGAGGGGACGCCCATGAACCAGCTCATCACCGAGGACGAGCGCAGGCTGTTGCTGGAACACGGCCAAGCCCGCGCCGCTGGCCGGGTCATCGACCCGCTGCCCGTGGTGCGGCTGTTCACGCCGGATGCACACGCCACCTGGCTGTTGGTGTCGCTCGACCCCGCCGACGGCGATACGGCCCATGGCCTGATCGACTTGGGGATCGGCATGCCCGAGCTAGGCGAGATCAAGCTGTCCGACCTCGCATCCATCGTCGGGCCGAGCAAACAGCCCGTGATGCGGGACCGGTATTTCCGGGCGGTGCGCCCGTTGTCGGAGTACCTGCGGCTGGCCCAGGAGAACGGCTCCATCCTCGATTGAGCCGTTCGCGCCCAGGCCAAGCCGGGCGCATTGAGACTATTTCGGTCTTGCTCCAGACCCGTCCGGTCTTAGTCCGCACTATCGCACCAAATCGGTGCCATCGTGGCGCAATCGGTCATGATGCCGGCCGTGGCATCGGGCACGGTGGATATCGCAGGAGGCGCGTATGTCCTCGCGCGCCACCGTCGCATTCAGACGATCCATGCAACCCATCCGATGCATTTCGTCTTGACACGCAAGTTACCAATCTACCAGCTTATTCACGATTGGATGCAAGTTTGATGCGGTGACGTTTGCGTGTGAAACCGGTGACGGCCGTCCTGCTCTACGGGAGCTTGCGTCATGGCCGAGCCGCACCACTTCGCGCACTGGTATCCGACCGCCGCCTACCTCTACGTCCTGTGCCTGGACACGCTCGCACTGGCCTGGGAGTACCTGCGTCGCCATCCCGACTACCGGCTCGACTGGCTGCGCCGTCATCGCCAAGCACAAGCAATGCATGAGGCTGCGCATCGCTGGGGCCTGCGTCTGCTGGAAGACCCGGCCTTGGACGCGCGTGACGCGCATCCGGCCTGGCTCCCCGGCCATGAGGCCGTGGTGCAGCTTCACCCCGATGCCGATCCGCCACCGGATGCCGAGCCGTTCGCGTTTTGGCGCATTCCCGGCCACAAGCAACTGCTCCACGACGGCAAGGGCCTGGCGCTGATCGCGCGCAGCCCCGGCCTTTGCCAGCGCTATGCGCTGGCGCCTGGCCTTGAGGACGGCATGGCCGTGGCCCATGCCTACCGTGGCCGTGGGGCCACCCACGTGCCTGACACGCCAGCGCCGATGGCTCGCCCCCGACCGCCCCCTGCGGCGCTGCTGGAGCTGCACACCCTGCAGGCGCTCGACGCCACCCTGGCGGGCGCGTCCTTGCGCGACGTGGCCGAGGGCTTGTTCGGTGCGGACGCCGCGGCCGGCTGGTACAGCGACGGCGGCCTGCGCTCCAAGGTGCGCCGCCTGGTGCGGCGCGGCGATGCGCTGATGCGCGGCGGCTATCGCCGCCTAGCACAGCTTGCGCCGCTTGAGAAGGGTCGTTTTGAAGAGGACGCAAAACGACCCTGAGCAGGAGCGCTTCGTTTTCTGAGACTGCCTCCATCCGGTTGCGCTGTGTGGCCGGAGCCCTGCAACCGATGGAGGTTCTCACCATGCGTCCTGCTCCCTTGCGGCCTGCCGCCGCACCCGCAGCTACCCCGGCCGCTGCTGCACAGCCGCAGCGTTATCTCACCAACGACGAGGCTGCCGACTACCTGCGGCTGTCGCCGCGCACGCTGGAAAAGCAGCGCGTGCTGGGTGGCGGCCCCAAGTTCCGCAAGTTCGGCCGCCGCGTCATGTACGCCGTGGCCGACCTCGATGCCTGGGCCGCCGAGCGCAGCTTCGAGAGCACGTCCGATCCCGAATACGCCGAGCAGCACTCGGCGGACAGCCGTGCGCGCTGATCACTGGCGCGCGGGTGGCCTTCGCCATGTTCAGCCCATCCGGGGCAGTCAGGCAGGAGCGCGAACAGCTCGATCTGTTTCGCGCCTTGCCGGGCGACATGGCGCCGCGCGACAGCCAGGACTTGATGGCCTTTCCGTTCTTCTCGCTGGCGAAGTCGCGGCGCACGACGCCGATCGACTTTCAGGCCGGCGGCATCACGATCCGCGTGGAAGGCACGCAGGAACACGGCATCGCCACGATCTGGGATGCCGACGTGCTGATCTGGGCGGCCTCGCAGATCGTGGAGGCGCGCGACGCGGGCTTGCGCCCGTCGCGGCTGATGCAGGCCACGCCCTACGAGATCCTGCGCTTCATCGGGCGCGGTACATCGCTGCGCGACTACCAGCGCCTCAAGGCCGCGCTGGATCGCCTGCAATCCACGACGGTGGCCACGTCCATCCGGGAGACCACGGGAAGGCGGCTGCACCGCTTCTCGTGGATCAACGAGTGGAAGGAGCTGGCCGATGCCAGGGGAACGCCCTTGGGACTGGAGCTGATCCTGCCGGACTGGTTCTATGCGGGCGTGCTCGATGCCGCCCTGGTGCTGACCATCGACCCGGCGTACTTCCGGCTGACGGGCGGGATCGAGCGCTGGCTGTACCGCCTGGTGCGCAAGCACGGTGGGCGGCAGCCGGGCGGGTGGCAGTTCGACTTCCAGCACCTGTACCGCAAGTCGGGCAGCACGGCCAAGCCCTACGACTTTGCCTGCGACCTGCGTGCGCTGGTCGCGCGGCAGTCACTGCCGGGCTACGTCCTGGGCATCGAACGGCTGGATGGCGCCGAGCTGCTGACCTTCCGGCCAGGGCGTCCCGTGCCGTCCACGGCACGGGGATAAACGGTGCGCGTCCTGTGGACGGGCTCGTGCTATCAGGCGTGCCAGGTATCGTGCTATCGGGCGTGGGACTATCGTGCTATCAGGCGTGTCCATCGGCCGCAAAGCCAATGCTGGCGCGGGTTTCGGTCTCCCTTAACTTCCCTAACTTAAATACTCTAACTGGTAGTAGCAGCGCCGCGTCTCGGTGGACAACCGCCACAGGACGCGAAGCGCAGCGGCAACAGCCGGGCTTTCCAACGCGGAGGGCCAGGCCATGATCGTCGCGCTGCTCAACCAGAAAGGCGGCGTGGGCAAGACCACGCTCGCAACGCACATCGCCGGCGAGCTGGCGATGCGCGGCCAGCACGTCGTCCTGCTGGATGCCGATCCGCAGGGCTCCGCGCTGGACTGGACGCAGCGCCGCAGCCAGCAAGGCTTGCCAAGGCTGTTCAGCGCTGTGGGCCTTGCTCGCGAAACCCTGCACCAGGAAGCGCCAGAACTCGCCAGGCGGGCCGATCACGTCGTCATCGACGGGCCACCACGCATCGCGGCGCTGGCGCGCTCCGCGCTGCTGGCGGCCGAGCGGGTGCTGATTCCCGTGCAGCCCAGTCCCTACGACCTGTGGGCCAGTGCCGAGATGGTGGCGCTGATCCGCGAGGCGCAGGTGTTTCGGCCTGCGCTGCGCGCGGCGTTTGTCATCAACCGGCGCGTCAGCACCACGGTGATCGGACGCGAAGCACGCGGAGCGCTGGCCGAGCAGCCGCTGCCCGCGCTGCGCGCGGAAGTGCATCAACGCATCGTGTTCGCCGACAGCGTGGCCGCTGGCCGACTGGCGCGCGAGACGGCGCCCGACAGCGCCGCCGCCAGCGAAATCACCGCGCTGGTGGACGAACTGCTGCGGTGGCCGTCATGAGCAGTCCCGCCAGCAAACGCACGGGCAAGCGCGTGGGCATCGGCGCGCGCCCGCCCGCGAATCCGCACGCCGAGGCGTGGATTCGCCAGGGCAGCGCCGATGACCTCCAGAAAGGCGACCTCTACACGGCCCGCCTGACCCTCGACATCACGCCCGCCATGCGGGCGCGCATCAAGGTATCGGCCTTCACGCAAGGCGTGACGGTGGCTGATCTGTTGCGCGCGCTGCTGAAGCGGGAATTCCCGGAGAAGTCTCCATGATCACACCCGTTTCGACAGCATTGCCGACGTCATCTGCCCCGCCAGTCGGCCGAGCCGATGGCGTGCCGCTGACGCGCGTTGCGCTCGCCTACATCGACCAACGCTTCGACCTCTATCTGCGCTTCGGCGATCCCTCGCGCATCATCCGATTCGACCGCTGGCGTCGCTGCGCGGTGTTCACGCCGAACGCGGTTCTCTGCCGCATCCGCTGGCAGGCCAACGACTACGGCACGATCCGCTGGCAGCTCATGGTGATGCAGGCGTGCATGCCGATGGATGGCGCGCAGCGCATCCCCGGCGTGCAGCCGGGCGCGCGCCTGTTGCTGCACGCCGAGGGTGAGCAATCGGTGCGTGCCGTGCTGGAACGCATCGACGGCATCGAAGCGCTGGGCATCACGCCTGCTACCGCCTCGCCCGCGTACTGGCGCACGCTGGGCAACCGGCTCGCGGCGCGCTTGCCGCTGCCCGAATACAGCGCCGAGCGGCACGCCGCCTGGCTGGCCGTGAGGGCGCTGTCATGAGCACGATTTCTGTTCCCACTGCTGTCACGCATCCACGCTCGCGCCTGCGCGCTCGCCTCATGCTGGCGGGCCTGTCCACCTGCGGCCTCGCTGCGCTTGCCTGGGCGTCCTTCGTGCATCCGCTGCCGCGCCTGACCTACAACCCATCCGACAGCGTGGCGGTCGGATGGTATCGCGTCGATCCGCTCGACCATCGCACCAGCTCGCCGCCACGTCCGTTGTCCGTGGGTAGCATCGTGTTGGTGCCGCTGCCCGCCGAGGCCGCCGCGCTGGCTGCGCAGCGCGGCTACCTACCGACGCGCATCCCGTTGCTCAAGCGCGTGGGCGCGATGGCGCCGCAAGAGGTGTGTATCGCTGACGGCAAAGTCCGCATCGACGGCGTGCCTTCAGCCGCCGTGTTGCCTGCCGATCGCTGGGGCCGGCCGCTGCCATCCTGGCAGCAGTGCCGTCGCCTTCAGCCTGGCGAGCTGTTCCTGCTCAGCGCGACCAATCCGGCGTCTTTCGACAGCCGGTATTTCGGGCCGGTCAGCGCAGCCGCCGTGGTTGGCGTTGCGCGCCCGGTTTGGCTGGAGTCGCGCCCATGATGGCCGCTGATTCGCTGTGCATCATCGTGCTATCGGGCGTGTCGTTCCGGCGGCGTTCCGTGTGTCGTCGCACATGCAGTGCGAGCGCATCCGCGCCGCACTTCACGCTGCCTCCGGCGCAGCCGTCCCACGTGCAGGCGTCTTGTCTCGAACACGGATGGCCTGCGGCCATCGCCGTGTTCGCCGGTGCGCTGGCTGCCGGTGCAGCCTTGCCGCCGGGCCGCAGTTGCCTGGAGCGGATGCGGGAGGCAAATGCGGAAGGCAAGACAAAAGGGGGCGGCACCTGTCGGCCCGCAAAGCCAGTCTGCACGTGGGGGTGGCGCGGCACGCAGCGGCTTCGCCGCCGTGCTGCTTGTGGCGCGTGGCCCGCGTCGATATGGGCTTGTTCGCGTGCTTCGCACGACGGACTACGCCCCAGCTTTCAGGGAGAGAAGTCATGATCAACCGCCGCGACGACGATTTCCACATCCGCCCCAGCGCGCCAAAAAACCGCGGCCAGGGCTTCGTTTCCAAGGTGCTCCAGCAGGCCGGCAAGGCCAGTGGCGGCAAGTCCTCGGTGCGCCGTCCGGCATCGGCCGTCGGCGGCAAGGCCACCGGCCAGCGGCCCGGCTCACGCCTGGGGCGCGGCCATACGGCGGCGCGGTTTGCGGGCGCGAAGCTGACACCCATGTCGCGGCGCGTGACCATCAAGACCCTACTGGTGAACCAGCAGCGGGCCAGCCCGCAATCGCTCGCCAAGCACCTACGCTACATCGAGCGCGACGGCGTGGGCCGCGACGGCGAGCCAGGCCAAGCCTACGGGCCGCAGACCGATACCGCCGACCTCGACGCCTTCAAGGAACGCTGCGCCGACGACCGGCATCACTTCCGCTTCATCGTCTCGCCCGAGGACGGCGCGGAGCTGGAAGACCTGCGCACCTATACACGGCATCTGATGAACCGCATGGAAGCTGACCTGGGCACACGGCTGGAATGGGTGGCCGTTGATCACTGGAACACCGACAACCCCCACGCCCACCTGATCGTGCGCGGGCGCGACGATACCAGCAAAGACCTCATCATCGCGGGTGACTACATCGCCGATGGCTTTCGGCATCGCGCATCCGAGCTGGCGACCGAATGGCTGGGGCCGCGCACCGAACTGGAGATCCAGCAGACCTTGCAACGCGAGGTGGAGCAGGAGCGGTGGACGAGCCTGGATCGCACGCTGAAACGCGAGGCCGGCGAAGACGGCCGGGTGCAGATCGAACGCTTCAACGAACCGAAGCTGCAACGCCAACGCCTGCTGCTGATCGGCCGCCTGCAACGCTTGCAGCGCCTGGGGCTGGCCGACGAGACGCAGCCGGGCACCTGGGCCGTCCATGCCGATGCCGAGAAGACCCTGCGCGCCCTGGGCGAGCGTGGCGACATCATCCGCACCATGCAGCGTGCCATGCGCGGCGAGCCGCGCGAACTGGCGGTGTTCGAGCCGGGCGACGATGGCCGAACCATTCTCGGCCGCGTAGCCGCGAAGGGGCTGGCCGACGAGCTGCGCGACCGTGGCTATCTGGTCATCGACGGGGTGGACGGCAAGGCCCACTACGTCGCGCTCAACACCCGCGACGAGCTGGCGAACTATCCCACCGGCGCCGTGGTGGAGGTGAAGGGATCGGCCGACGTGCGCGCGGCCGACAAGAACATCGCCGTGCTGGCGAGCGATGGTCTGTACCGCACCGACCACCACCTTGCTATCGCGCAGGGCCAGGCCGTGCCGGGCCGCGATCCGCAGGAAGTCGTCGCGGCCCACGTCCGGCGCTTGGAAGCCCTGCGCCGGGCAGGCATCGTGGAGCGCGTGGCCGAAGGGCTATGGAAGGTGCCGGGCGACCTGCCCGATCAGGGCCGTCGCTACGACGCGCAGCGCCTGGGCGGCGTGGCCGTGGAGCTGAAATCGCACCTGCCCATCGAGCGGCAGGCCCGCGTGATCGGGGCCACCTGGCTTGACCAGCAGTTGATCGGCGGCGGCTCTGGCCTGGGCGACCTGGGCTTTGGCGGTGAGGCCAAGCAGGCAATGCAACAGCGCACCGACTTCCTGGCCGAACAGGGGCTGGCCGAGCGGCGCGGCCAACGCGTCATCCTGGCGCGCAATCTGCTGGCAACGCTGCGCAGCCGGGATGTAGCGCATGCCGCGAAGGACTTGGCCGCCGAAACTGGCCTGGAGCATCGGCCCGTGGCCGATGGCCAGCGCGTGGCGGGCATCTACCGCCGCAGCGTCATGCTGGCCAGCGGGCGCTACGCCATGCTCGATGACGGCATGGGGTTCAGCCTGGTGCCATGGAGGCCTGTCATCGAACAACGACTCGGTATGCCGATTTCTGCGCAGGTACATGACGGCCGCGTATCCTGGCAAATCCGACGGCAACAGGGCTTATCTGTTATCTGAAGCCAGCAGCATATCGAGCACCCACTGCAAGGATGCGTCTACAAGCGTTCTCGATGTTGACGACCGGAATGCGCCTGATGCCCATGCCGCGCAACGCCACCTTTCCGGGGATCAGCACCTGGTCGGCCATGACACCAGCAGCGGCGTTGCGCATGTGGGGCGCCTGCAGTTGGGACGGGGTGATGCCTGCATCGGCAATGGCTTCGCCAATCGCCTCGGCGGTGAGCGATTTGAGACCGCAGTCAATGTGCTTGCCGGAACGGGTCATGCCCGTGCCAGCGACGAAGACGGGCTGCATGGAAAGCATCTAAGACTGGGCGGATGAGGAATTTGCACGCCTGCGCCGGAGGCTGGTGATCCAGCCGCTCAAGCCATTGGGGGCCAGGAAGACCACCGCGAGCAGTGCGAAGCCGAAGATCATCCACGGCGCGGATTGCGACACGCTCTCGGCCAAGTTGGGCGTGAGCACGATGAAGGCAGCCCCCAGGAAGGCGCCCCACAGGCTGCGCACCCCGCCCACGAAGCTGCCCACCAGCAGGGACACCGAGAGCAGGAAGGGAAAGTTCTCGGGCGCGACGAACTGGCCCGCCACCACGCTCAGGGCACCGGCCAGGCCGGTGAACGCCGCGCTGAGGCCGAACATCTGCGTGCGCAGGGCGGTGATGTCGAGCCCGCCCGCCGCCGCCGCGAGCGGCTGGTCGCGCGAGGCGTCCACCAGGCGGCCGAACTGCGAGCCGAGAATCCGCCGCGCCAGCAGGAAGGCGCAGAGCGCGCAGGCCGCAACGCAGGCCATGATGGCCCAGTCCGCCCGGTCGGCCAGCACTCCTGGGAACACAGGTTTTTCCAGGACGATCCCCGCCACGCCGCCGGTCAGCCACTCGATCTTTTTCCACTTGAGCGCCTGCGGTGTCACCACCGCCACCGCGAAGGTGGACAGCGCCAGATAAAGCATGGGCAGCCGCAGCGCCGGGAAGCCGAAGAGGAAACCCGCCACGAAGCACAACAGCGCCGCCACCGGCACGCCCACGTAGAATGGCCAGCCCAGGTGATGCGAGAGCACCGCCGCAGTATAGGCACCGATGGCGAAGAAGGCGCTGTGGCCGAGCGAGATCTGGCCCGTGTAGCCGGTGAGCAGGTTCAGGCCCATGATGGCGATGCCATAGATCAGCACCTGCGTCATCACGTACAACGGATAACTTTGCCAACTAAAGGACCAGGCCAGCAGCGCGAGCCCGACCACCGAGGCCGTCCAGCGCAACCAGGTGGGCGATGCCGCCGGGCGGATGTTGAGTGGGGCGTTCATGGTACTCATGCTCACACCCTCACCTGGGCCGTCTTGCCGAAGATACCGGCGGGCCGCAAGACCAGCATCGCGATGATCAACAGCATGATGCAGGTCAGTTTCAGGTCGTTGCCGACCACGTAGGCGCCCAGCAGGTTCTCCAGTACCCCGACGGCGAAGCCCCCGGCCACGGCGCCCACAGGGCTGGCGATGCCGCCCAGCAGCGCGCCCGCCAGTGCGTAGATCAGCGGCCCCATCATCATCGACGGCTCCAGGAACACGATGGGCGCGGCCATCAGCCCCGCCACGGCACCGGCCACCGCTGCAAGACCCCAGCCCACGGCCAGCACCTTGTTGGTGCTGATGCCCGACAGTTCCGCCGACGGCGCGTTCACCGCCACCGCACGCATCGCCAGGCCGAACCGGGTGAAGCGGAAGAACGCGAATACCGCCGCCAGTTCGGCCAGGGTGACGAGCAGAACGCCGACCTCGTGGGCCGACAGATAGGGTTCGGCACGGCTGAGGACGCCACCGAACGGCGTGGCGAACTCCAGCATCTCATGCCCGAACAGCCAGCCGACCAGGCTGTTCAAGATGATGAGCAGCGCGATGCTGGCCGCCACGACCGAGAGCACCGGCTTGTGCCGCAGGGGCTGGAAGATGACCCGTTCCAGCGCCAGCCCGAGCAGGAAGGAACCCACGACCACGACGGCGAAGGCCACCCACCATGATGCGCCCGCCTGAACCAACGCCCAGCTCATATAGGTGGAGAACATCGCCAGTTCGCCCTGCGCGAAGTTGACGGACGAAGTGCAGCGATAGATGAGCACAAGCGCGATGGCGAGGCTGGCATAGATGCCGCCCGCCGCCAGGCCCGAAGCTATCTGGTGAAGGAATGCTTGCATGGTGATGAACCTTTTTTGATCAGTGGCCGAGGTAGCTGCGGCGCACGGCGTCGTCTTCGCGCAGCTCGGCTGCGGTGCCCTGGGCAGTGACGCGCCCGCTTTCGAGCACATAGGCCCGGTTGACTAGGTTCAGCGCGACCTGGGCGTTCTGCTCCACGATGAGCGCCGTGAGGTGCTCGGTTTCGCGCAACTGGTGCAGGAGTTCGTAGATCTCCTGCGTCACGCGCGGCGCGATGCCGAACGAAGGCTCGTCCAGCAGCAGCATCTTGGGGCGCGTCATCAGCGCGCGCGCGATGGCCAGCATCTGCTGCTCGCCGCCGCTGAGCGTGCCCGCCGCCTGCTTCGCGCGGCTGGACAGCTTGGGAAACAGCGTCTGCATCCGGGCGATGTCCTGCTCGATGCCGTCCTTGTCGCGGCGGTGGATGGCGCCCACGCGCAGGTTTTCCAGCACCGTCAGGTCGCCAAAGGTGCCGCGCCCTTCGGGCACGTGGGCGATGCCCAGCGAGGCGATGGCGGGCGCGGCCATGTCGATGATGTCCTGGCCCTCGAAGCGCAGCGTGCCCTTGGCAGTCACCTGCTGGTGGCTGATGGCGCGCAGGATGGAGGTCTTTCCCGCGCCGTTGGCGCCGAGCAGCGCCACCATCTCGCCGGCCTGCACGTGCAGGTCGATGCCATGCACCACCGCCGTTCGGCCGTAGGCCACCGCGAGGTTGCGGATTTCAAGCCGTTGGGTCACAGCACACCTCCCAGATAGGCATCGAGCACGGCGTCGTTGTTGGCCACTTCCTCGGGCGAGCCCTGGGCGAGCTTGCGGCCAAAGCTCAGTACCGCGAGGTCGGAGCAGGTCTTCATCACGAAGCGCATGTTGTGCTCCACGATCACCATGGTCAGCTTCAATTCCTCGTGCAGGCGCAGCAGCACGTCGCGCAGTTCATCGACCTCGCCAGCGGTGAGGCCAGCGGCGGGTTCGTCAAGCAGCAGCAGCTTGGGCCGCGTCACCAGCGCCCGCGCGATTTCCACGCGGTGCTGGATGCCCACCGGCAGTTCCGCCACGCCCCGGTCGGCATAGTCGGACAGCCGCAGCGTGGCCAGGGCCGCGTCAGCCGAGTGCGCGATTTCTTCCTCGGCGGCACGGACGGCGCGCGAGCGCAGCGCGGCACCCAGCATCGACACCGGCAGCCGCGCGTGCGCACCCACCATCACGTTTTCGCGCACCGTGAGCGAGGGGTAGAGCGCCACGTTCTGGAAGGTGCGGCTCAGACCCAGCCGTGCCACGCCGTGGCGCGGCAGGCGCGTCAACTCGGCCTGGCCGAAGCGCACGCTGCCGTGGGTGGGCCGGTACAGGCCGCTGATGCAGTTGAAGCAGGTCGTCTTGCCAGCGCCGTTCGGCCCGATCAGGCCGAAGATGCAGCCCTCGGGCACGTCCATCGAGAAGGCGTCCAGCGCGACGACACCGCCGAAGCGGATCGTCAGGTCGCGTACGGAAAGAATGGGTTCCATCGCTGCGCTCGCCCCGTCAGGACGGCATCACCTTCCAGCTCGTGCCGTCGAACTGCTGGATGCGCATGTCCGGTATCGGGTGAGGGCGGGCGTCGCTGGTCTTGACACGCAGGCCCGGCAGCATCATGGGCAAATCCATGTCCAGGCGGCGCGACTGCCGCATGATGTTCTCGCGCGAGAGGTCGTTGCCGCACTGCTTGAGCAACTGCACTGTCACTTGCCCAAGGCAGGCACCGAGCACGGTGAGGTACTCCTTGGCCGCGCCTTTGTTGTATTTGTCCATGAAGGCATGCCAGGCCAGGACACCAGGGTCGTCCTTCCAGGTCGGATCGCTCGGATCCTTGAGGAACGCGGCGCTCATGATGCCCTTGACCTTGTCCAGCCCCACCGGAGTCAGCACCGCGGGCACCGAAGATGCGCTCGGGTTGATGTAGATGGCCGGGCGCCAGCCGATGTCGTGGGTCTTGCGCAGCGACTGGAGGGTGGCTTTGGGCGAACCCCACGCCACCAGCACGTCCGCGCCCGAGGCATGCATGGAGACGATCTGCGAGTCCACCGTCGGATCCGACACTTCATGCGACTCTTCGCTGATGAGCTTCTTCCCGGCGGCAGCCAGAACCTCCTTCACGCCACGCAGCACATCCTTGCCGGCGTCGTCGTTCTGGTAGAACATGGCGATCTTCGCGTTGGGCCGCGTCTGCAGGATGTGCCTGGCCAGGATGCGCCCTTCGTCGGTGTACAGGGGCAGCCAGCCCATGCTCCAGGGGAACTTAGCCGCATCATCCAGCCACGTGGCAGAGCCGGACGAAACGAAGAGTTGCGGTACTTTGGCGTTGTTGAGATAGCTGCGCGACGCCAGCCCAGTGGACGAGCCTATCTGCGCCGCGAGAAAAGCCACCTGATCGCGCTCCACCAGGCGGCGCGATTGCTCCAGGGTTTTCGGCGGGCTGTAGCCATCGTCGGCCAGCACCAGCTTGAGCTGGCGCCCATTCACGCCGCCCTCGGCGTTGACCAGGTCAAACCATGCAGACATGGTCTTGCCGACGACGCCATAGCCTGCGGCCGGGCCGCTGAGCGGCCCGGTCGAGCCGATCTTGATCTCGCGATCCGTCACGCCCGGGGTGCCTGCGCCCTGCGCGCGGACCAGGCCAGAAACGCCGGTCAGCATGGCGCCGGAAAGCATGGTGATGAATTGTCTTTTTTGCATGATGTCTCCTGTGGTGGTGGTGAGATGAATGGATGGGTGAACCCTGCTTGCGGTATCAGGCCGTCTTCCCTTGCAGGCGCAGCACGGCTTCGCGGATCAGCGGCATGCGGTCGTTGCCGAAATACATGTCGGTCTTGTCCACAAAGATGGTCGGCGAGCCAAAGCCGCCGCGCGCGACCACCTCATCGGTGTTGGCCTTGAGCTGATCCTTGATCGCCTGCTCGCCGATGCCTGCAAAGAATGGGGCGGGATCGATGCCAATGCGCTGGCACACATGGGTCAGCACCGAATCCTGCGAGATGTCCTGGTCCTCGCCCCAATAGGCTTCAAATATGGCGCGGGCAAACGGCACCATGTCGTTGCCGAGCCAGACGCAGCCGCGCATCGCCTTCACGCTGTTGACGGGAAACACCGTCGGCGGCATCTTGATCGCAAGCCCCGTCGAGCGGGCCCAATCTGCCAGATCCTTTTTCAGGTAGCGGGCCTTCTGCGGCACCGGCGTCTCGCGCGAGGCGTAGACGGTCGGATTGATCGTGTTGAAGATGCCGCCGACCAGGATGGGCCGCCATGTGACCTCGACGCCCAGTTCGTCGGCGAGCGGCTGGATGTTGTGGAAGGCGAGATAGGTCCAGGGGCTGGAGCAGTCGAAGAAGAATTCGATCATGGTGTTTCTCGCTGGTTGTTGGGCGACATGCGGTGTGCCATCTCCTTGGCCTTCTGGCCGAACATGTTCTTTCTTGCTTCGTCGTCCAGCGGCTCCTTCTCGAATTTGCCGACCGCCAGTCCCGCCTGCACTTGCGGCCGGGCGCGCACGCTGGCGTACCAGCGCTTGATGTGGGGAAAATCGTCGAGCGTGAAGCCTTGCGCCTTGTGGGTCATGGCCCAGGGAAAGCAGGCGATGTCGGCGATGCCGTACTCGGCGCCGGCGACATAGGCGCCGGTCTTGCCGAGCTGGGTATCGAGCACGCGATACAGCCGCGCCGCTTCGTCGCGGTAACGCTCGATCGCGTAGGCGATCTTTTCCTGCGCATACAGCGCAAAGTGACCATGCTGGCCGAGCATGGGCCCCAGTCCGCTCACCTGCCACATCACCCATTGCATGGTTTGGGTGAAGCCGCGCAGATCCGTGGGCAGGAAGCGGTTGGTTTTCTGGGCCAGATAGACCAGGATGGCGCCGGTCTCGAACACCGAAAGCGGGCCGCCGCCGTCGAGCGGCGCATGGTCCACTATGGCCGGAATGCGGTTGTTCGGGCTGATCGCCAGAAATTCCGGCTTGAATTGCTCGCCAGCGCGGATGTTGACCGGAGTCACCGTATAGGGAAGTCCGAGTTCCTCAAGCAGGATGGAGATCTTCCAGCCGTTGGGTGTCGGTGCGTAATGCAGGTCAATCATGGCGAATGACGCTCCTGGCGAGCTGCGGATCGACATCACGCCATGACTTGCAGTCACCCGTGGCCGGCCCCCTGACATTCCAGGCTCCCGTCGCGCGGCTTTCTCGGGTTGACGACATCATGCGCAGCTCTTCGAGGGTTCAAGGCGTCAGCGCGGCGCCATGCGGAGGGCCCCATCCACGCGGATGGACTCGGCGTTCATGTAGCCGCAAGTGACCAGAAACTCGACGGCCTGCGCGAATTCATCGGGGTCGCCCAAACGCTTGGGAAAGGGCACGCTGGCCGCCAGCGCTTGCTTGACGTTGTCCGGCAGGGCCAGCAGCAAGGGGGTGCCGAAGATCCCCGGCAGGATGGTGTTGACGCGAACGCCTTCGTCCATCAGGTCGCGTGCGATCGGCAAGGTCATGCCCATGACGGCGGCCTTGCTGGCGGCATAGCTGGCCTGGCCGACCTGGCCGTCCACCGCAGCGGCCGAAGCGGTGTTGACCACGACGCCGCGGTCGCCGTCGGCCAGCGGTTCCAGCGCCAGCATGCCCGCCGTCGATTTGGCAATGCAGCGGAACGTGCCCACCAGGTTGATCTGCACGATGCGGTTGAAGCGATCCACCGCACTCGGGCGGATCTCACCCGTTTTCCGATCGCGGCTGACAGTCTTGACGGCGTCGGCCGTGCCGGCGCAGTTGACCAAAACGCGTTCCTGCCCGATCGCGGCGCGGGCCTTGGCGAAGGCTGCGTCCACCTGCTCCTCGGACGTTACGTCCACGTTGCAGTAAACGCCGCCAAGCTCGCTGGCCAACGCCTGGCCGACGGCTTCGTTCATGTCGAAGATGGCGACCTTGACGCCATGGCTGGCCAAACGCCGGGCCGTGGCGGCCCCCAGGCCGGAAGCCCCCCCGGTGATGACGGCAGAAATGCCGGAATTGAGTTGCATGGTTTTTCCTTGAAGATGACAGACAGGCGTTATTGGCCGGTGAATTTGGGGGTGCGCTTGCCCAGGAATGCCGCTTGCCCTTCCAGGTTGTCGGCCGAACGCAAAGCGACAACGAAATTGCGCTTCTCATGCTCCAGGCCCTGCGCGAGCGGGGTTTCAAAGCTGGCCAGGGCCGCATCCTTGGCCAGCGCCACGGCCAGCGGCGAATTGGCCGCAATCCGGCTGGCCATCGCCAACGCCGTCGGCAGGGCCTGGCCGTCCGCCGTCACTTCGGCGACGATGCCGACGTCGCAAGCCTTGCGGGCATCCATGAAATCGCCGGTCAGCAACAGCGCCATGGCTTTGGACTTGCCGATGGCATGAATCAAGCGCTGGGTGCCGCCCGCACCGGGGATGGCGCCCAGCTTGACTTCCGGCACGCCGAACTTGGCGGACTCGCCCGCGATCACGATGTCGCAGGCCAGCGCCAGTTCCGTGCCGCCGCCCAGCGCGACCTTTTCCACCGCCGCGATGACGGGCTTGGGGAAGCGCCCCAGCGCCGCAAAGAAGTCCCAGCCGGTCGCCGAGCGGTCGCCCAGCAGCGGCGCGGCGCGCAGCACTTCAAAGGCCGTGATGTCGGCGCCCGCGCAAAACACGCCCTCGGCGCCGGTGATGACGACGACCCGCACGACATCGTCGTCGCGCAGTTGCGCAAGCTGTGCGGACAGGCCATCGAACACCGCGCGGTTCAGGCTGTTCTTCGCACGCGGGCGGTTGATGGTCAGGGTGACGACGGCGCCGTCACGGCTGACGAGCACTTCACTGGCTTCGCTCATGGTGGCCCCGCTCATGCAAGCCGCTCGATGATGGTGGTGTTGGCCGTGCCCGAAGCCTCGCAGATGGTTTGCAGGCCATAGCGGCCGCCCCGGCGCTCCAGTTCGTACAGCAGGTCGGTGAGCATGCGCGCGCCGGTGGAACCCAGCGGATGGCCAATGGCCATCGAGCCGCCGTTGACATTCAGGCGGTCGTCCGGGATGCCGAATTCCTGCTGGAACATCAGCGGCACGCCGCCGAAAGCCTCGTTGACTTCGAACAGGTCGATGTCGTTGATGGTCAGGCCCGATTCCTTCAATGCCTTGCGGGTGGAGTCGAGCACGGCGGTGAACTGGATCACCGGGTCGGCGGCGGCCACGGCGGTGCTGACGAAGCGCGCACGCGGCTTGAGGCCATGCTTTTTGGCATAGGCACGGCTGGCGATCAGCAGTGCGGCGGCGCCGTCGCTGATCTGCGACGAGTTGCCGGCGGTGGTGGTGCCGTTGGCGGCAAACACGGCTTTCAGCGTGGCCAGCTTCTCGGGGTCGGGGTTGGCGCGCACGCCCTCGTCGGCGGCGACGACGGGGCTGTTCGGGTCGGCCGGGTCCTCGGTCAGATGCACCAGTTGATCCTTGATGCGACCGGCCTGAATCGCCTCGGCGGCGCGCTTGTGGCTGCGCACGGCGGATGCATCCAGGACTTCACGGGTCAGGCCGAAGCGCGAGTTCAGCAACTCCGACGAAACGCCTTGCGGTATCAGCGGGTTGTCCTGGTAGCGCGCCAGTTCGCGCGGGCTGTATTGCGCGCCCAGCGGCGCGCCGGGCTTGAACGACGGCGGCAGCGGCGCCTGCGACATCGACTCCACCCCCCCGCCGATGGCCAGCTGGTAGGCCCCCGCCTGGATGCCATGCACGGCAAAACTCACCGCCTGCTGGCCGGAGCCGCATTGCCGGTCCACCGTCACAGCCGGGACGGATTCGGGCAGCCCCGCCGCCAGCACGGCATGGCGGGCCAGGTTGCCATGCTGCTGGTCCCACTGCAGCACACAGCCGACGATCACGTCGTCCAGATCGGAGGGGTTGACGCCGGACTGTTCGACCAGCTGGCGCAGCGTCTCGGCCATCAGATCGACGGGGTGCCATTTTTGCAGGCGCCCGCCGCGCTTGCCCACGGGGGTGCGCAGCGCGCCGACGATCACGGGTTCATGGTCATTCATGTGGTTCTCCTGGTAAGAAACTGGGGGTCATGCAAAGCGGGTGTCAGGCGGAATAGCGGTCTGCCTGCTCGACGCGTATGCGCTTCTTGTCGAGCTTGCCGACGCTGGTCTTGGGGATGGCCTCGACGAACAGAACCTGATCCGGCCACTGCCACTTGGCGAAGGCGCTGCCCAGGTGCTCCTTCAGTTGTTCCTGGGTCGCCTGCTGGCCGGGCTTGAGCACCACCAGGGCCAGCGGCCGCTCCTGCCACTTCGGATGCGGAACGCCGACCACGGCGGCGTCGCGCACGGCGGGGTGGCCCATGAGCAGGTTTTCCATGTCGATGGAAGAAATCCATTCGCCGCCGCTCTTGATCACGTCCTTGATGCGGTCGGTGACCTTGAGGTAGCCGTTCTCGTCCACCGTGCCGACATCGCCCGAGCGCCACCAGCCACCCTCCAGGAAGCGGTCTGCGGAATCGGGCATGTCGTGGTAGCTGGCCGTGATCCAGGGGCCGCGCACGCAAATCTCGCCCGCCGACTTTCCGTCATGCGGCAAGTCCTTGTCATCGGCATCGAGGATGCGGATGTCCACCCCGGTCAGCACCAGACCCTGCTTGCGCTTGAGGTTCCAGCGCTCTTCCTCGGTCAGGCGCTTCTTGAGCGTGGACTTGAGGCGGTTCATGGTCACCAGCGTCGTGGCTTCGGTGGCACCGTAGCCGTGGACCACCTCGGCACCGGTGAGTTTGTAGAAACCGATCATCATCGACAGCGGCGGCTCGGAGGCGCCGGACAGCATGCGCATGCTGCTGAAGTCCGGCTTGACCGGCATCGTTTCGATGTACTGCAGCATGGGCTGAAAGATGGCCGGTGCGCCGTTGGCGACCGTCACGCCCTCGGCGATCATGGCGTCAACCAGGGGCTTGGTGTCCTCGGCGACATAGCGGCCCGGCAGCACGATCTTGTCGCCCAGCAGCGTGGCGGCCTGCGGCAGGCCCCAGCATTGCCCGTGGAACATGGGCGTGATGAGCATCACGCAGTCGCTCAGCGTCATGCCCAGATTGGTGGCCATGCCCGTGGAGTGCAGGTAGATGCAGCGGTGCGAGTAGTACACGCCCTTGGGCTTGCCCGTGGTGCCGGTGGTGTAGCAGGCGCTGTAGGCCGAGGTTTCGTCGATCTCGGGCCAGTCGATCTTGGGGTCGGCGGCGGCCAGCAGGTCTTCGTAGTGCAGCAGCGGTTTCAGCGTGGTCTTAATCTGGTCCAGCGGCTTGTCGGTCATGACGATCCAGCCCTTGATCTGGGGCGAATTCGCCGCGACGGATTCGGCGATGGGCAGCAATGATTCGTCCACGCATACGTAGGACACTTGGCTGTGGCCGACCACGTAGCCCAGGTCTTCGGCGCCCAGGCGCAGGTTCATCTGCAGCATGACCGCGCCCAGGCCAGGGATGGACCAGTACAGCTCGAAATGGCGTCGGCTGTTCCAGTCCAGGATGCCGACCCGGTCGCCAGGTTCGACACCGAGCGCGCGCAGCGCATTGGCGCTGCGGCAGACGCGCGCGTAGCAGTCGGCATAGGTGTAGCGGTCCCAGCCGCCATCGGGCGTGCGGTAGACGATCTCCTGGTCTCCGTGGGTGCGCGCGGCGTGCCGGATGAGCGTCGTGGTGTTGAGCTGGCGGTCGTTGCCCGAGGTAGACGGGCAGCCGCGCACGATCTTGGTGGTGTTGGTCATTCTCTGGTCTCCTATGTGGTTGCGTTGAGTGCCTGGAACCGTGGGGCCGGGGCCGCCTCGATGGCGCCGGAGGGGGTGGTCTGGTAGATACCCCGTGCCGCGTTGTGCGGATGCCGCGCCGCCTCGGCCAGGCTGAGCACGGGCGCGAAGCAGGCGTCGCTGCCTTCGAGCAACGCGCACCAGTGCGCCCTGGGTTGGCTGCGGATGAGGGCCGCAATGCGCTCCTTCAGCGCTGGCCACGTCGTCGTGTCGTACTGGTCGGCAGGGTTCACGTCCGTCAGGCCCAGCTTCGACAGCAGCAGTGCGTGGAACGCGGGCTCCACCACCGCGAGGCTGATGAAGCCGCCGTCGGCACAGGCGTACACGTCATAGAACGGCGAATCGTGAAACGGGCTCGGCTTCGTGCCGTCGATCTGCCCATTGGCGCGAATCCAATGCACCAGCGTGCCCATCATGGCCACGATGTCGATGATGGCGGCATCCACGACCCGGCCGCGGCCACTGCCCCTACCGTTACCGCGCGCATCGACCAGCGCGCAGGCGACACCGAAGGCCATGCCCAGCGCCCCGGCCGCGTCCCCGAGCACCGAGGGCGGCACGATGGGCATCTGCCCCTTGCGGGCCGACAGCGACAGCAGGCCCGTCAGCGCCACGTAGTTCAGGTCGTGGCCAGCGGCCCGGGAGAGCGGGCCGTCCTGGCCCCAGCCCGTCATCCGGCCATAGACCAGCTTGGGGTTGCGCGCCGCGCATTCGGCGGGGCCGAACCCCAGCCGTTCCATCACGCCGGGGCGAAAGCCTTCGATCAGAACGTCGGACTGGCCGATCAGATCCAGGGCGCGCGCCTTGCCGCCGGGCGACTTCAGGTCGGTGATCTCGACCGTCTTGCCCCGGTGCAGCGGGTTGGCCGCCGCCCCGCCCAGCGGCTGCGCCCCGGCGGCCTGCTCGGCCCGTGTCAGCGCAATCACCTCGGCACCCATGTCGGCCAGCATCATGGCGGCCAGCGGGCCCGGCCCGATCCCTTCGAACTCCACCACACGGACGCCGTGCAGTGGCTTTTGCAGCATGTGCGAGGCGTTCACAGCTTCCTCGCAATCAGTTCTTTCATGACCTCGTTCGCGCCGCCGTAGATCTTCTGCACGCGCGAGGTGGTGTACATGCGCGCGATCGGGTATTCGTACATGTAGCCGTAGCCGCCGAACATCTGCAGGCACTCGTCCACCACGCGGCACTGCTGCTCGCTGCACCACCACTTGGCCATGTACGCGGCTTCGGCGTCGAGCTTTCCGTCCAGCAGCCGCTGGATGCAGTCGTTGACGAAGGTGCGCACCACGTGAGCGGTGGTGGCGATCTCGGCCAGCTTGTGGCGCGTGGTCTGCATCTCGAACAGCGGTGCGCCGAAAATCTTGCGCTCCTTCGTGTATTCGACGGTGAGTTCCAGGGCCCGGTCGATGATGGCCGCCGCAGGCACGGCGATGGTCATGCGTTCGTAGGGCAACTGGCCCATCAACTGCTTGAAACCAAGCCCTTCGACGCCCCCCAGGACTTGATCGACCGGCACGCGCACCCCGTCGAAGAAGAGTTCGGCGGTGTCCGACGCATGCAGGCCGATCTTGTCGAGCAGGCGGCCCACGCGGAACCCTGGCAGGTTCTCGGTCTCCACCACGATCAGCGAAAGGCCTCGGCTGCCCGCCTCGCCGGTGCGTGCGACCACAATCAGCAGATTGCAGGTGTAGCCGTTGGTGATGAAGGTCTTGGCACCGTCGATCACGTAGTGGTCGCCATCACGGCGCGCGCGGGTGGCGATGGCCTTGAGGTCCGTCCCGCAGCCGGGTTCGGTCATCGCAATGCCGAGCAGCATCTCGCCGCTGCTCAGCTTGGGCAGCCAGCGCTGCTTCTGCTCCTCGGTGCCGTAGTCCATGATGTAGTGCGCAGCGATGCTGTTCACCTGGACGTTGTTGGGCATTTCCGCTCTGGTCAACTCATCCTGTACCACCAGCTGGTAGGCAATGCTGGCCCCGGTGCCGCCGTAGGCTTCGGGCATTTCGGGCAGCATGAACCCCATCTCGCCGAAGGGCCGCCAGGTCTCGCGCGGGACGTAGCCCTGTTCGCGCCAAGCGGGCAGGTGCGGAGCCATCTCGGCGGCGATGTAGCGGCGCACCTGGTCGCGAAAGGTCTCGATGTCGCTGTCCATCCAGGGTTGACGGTGCAATTGCGGCAGCATGGGAGCGCTCCTCAGAAGGTTTGTACGATGAAGGTTTGAAAACTTGGCCAGCGATGCGGCCCCGGGTCATGCCCGCATACCCACAACGGGGCGGGCGAAGCGTCGAATCTCTGCGTTCTCAGTCTGTCCAGGGCATATGGTCGGCATTCAGCCCGTGCGCGTCTTGCCCGCCAGTGCATGGCAAGTTGACTTTGCGTGTGCAAGGGAAAGCCCGGCTGACTCGACCGGGCCGATGGCGGAGCCGTGAGCAGTCATGCCGCGTGCATCGCTGGGCGACACTCCAAAGCGTTGTTTGAATGCGCGGCAGAAATGGCTGGTGGAGTTGAAGCCCCAGTGAAAGGCGATCGCCGAGACCTGCAGATGCCGGCAGACCGGGTCAACGAGTGTCCGCCAGCACGCTTGCAATCGGCTTTCCAGGATGTGGCCGACCACCGTGGTATCGCCCTGCGCAAACAGCGCATGAAGGTAACGCAGTGAAATACCGTGCGCCGCGGCGATGCGTGCCGGACTCAGGTCATCCTCTTGAAAATGCTGGGCGATGTAGGCAAGTACTCGTTCGCGCAACGCGGCCATGGCCGTGAATCGAGTGGCGCTCTCCGGCTCTGGCAGCGCAATGTCCAGAAGCCCGATCACCGTGCGGCAAAGGGCGACGTGGGCGGAGGGCGGCACGGCGCCGATCTCCTTTGCCAACCCCATCAGGTGTTGGCTGAGCAGTGAGCCCACGCCTGTGTGACTGTCAATGCGGCAGGCTGCGGGCGGCTGCTTGCGGCCCGGTAGATGCTCGCGCATGAGCTGCCAGGGAATCATCAACGACACGCTGTGGGTTCGTTCCAGCACCTCATAGTCTTGCCGCTGATCGGTACGCCAGAGGAACATGTCGCCCTCGCAGATTGGCGTGTCCCACTGCTGCAACTGTACTCGGCCGCTCAGGTTCAGCTGCAGCCCCAGGCAGAACTCATCGTCGAATGACGAATGTCCAGGAGGAGACTGCTCGACGCAAGCACCGGTCACGGTGCATACCAAGGAGGCTCCGGCGAGTTCGTGTCGCCGCAACTTCGCCTGGAATGCAGCAGGCTTCGCCGGGGAGGAAAGACTCCAGCGCTGGAAGGAGTCCTTGAGGATCGCTTCCGTCGCATCTATCCTGCCCTCGATGGGCGCATGGTCGATGGACCATTCCATGGGTGACTGTTGCAGCACTTGTCGTCTCCTGAATCTGCCCCCAGACGCCGCAGCCCATCGGGACCGGAGCGTCGACACCGTGGCGTGCTTTCGTGCGGCGCTCAGGGTACCCAAGGCATACAGGCAATCGTAGGCAGCGGTGCTTGGCGCGGCAATGACGGATGGTCTCGATCAACTGACAAGGCACCTCTTTCGACGGATGGGGGAGCGAGGCAACCCCGCAGCCGAGCGGCCCTGCGCTAACCTCCCGGCATCGACGGCGAACTGAAGATGCAAGGAGACGATGATGGATCTGGGTGCAATGCTGGCAGGCAAGCGGGTGCTGGTCACGGGGGCCTCGTCGGGCCTGGGCGAGAACTTCGCTCGGCTGGCTGCTGGTTGCAAGGCCAAGGTAGTGATTGGGGCGCGGCGCAAGGCGCGGCTCGACAAACTCGCCCAGGAACTCGAAAAGCTCGGTTCGCCTCAGGTCACGGTGCTGGAAATGGATGTGGCTTCCGAGCAGTCCATCGACGACGCCTTCGCCGAGATAGACGCCTCGGGCACCATCCTCGACGTGGTGGTTAACAACGCCGGGGCTTCCAACGACGCCTTGTCGCTCACGCTGCCTGTGTCCGACTTCGACTCGCTGATGGAGACCAACGTGCGCGGCGTGTGGCTGGTGGCCGCGCGTGCCGCGCAGCGCTGGGTGGATGCGGGGCGGGGAGGCTCAGTCATCAACATCGCATCGATCCTGGGCGAACGCGTGATGCCGGGCGCCATGCTGTATGCCACGTCCAAGGCTGCAGTCGTGCACATGACCAAGAGCCTGGCGCTCGAATGGGCGCGCCACGGCATTCGCGTCAATGCCATCGAGCCGGGCTACATCGACACCGAGATGACCGATGCCATGTGGGATACCGACCATGGCAAGGCGCTTATCAAGCGCATCCCGATGCGCCGCCTGGGTAAGCCGGAGGAGCTCAACGGTCTGTTCCTGCTGTTCGCGACCGAGGCCGGGTCGTGGATGACCGGCGCCTGCGTGCCAGTGGATGGCGGGCATCTGTGCTCGTCGCTTTGAGTGCGACCGCGTCGAAGCAGCGCTACGTTTTTTGGGTGCGCGAACGATAGACGCCTGGCGTGCTGCCGGTCCATGACTTGAAGGCCCGCTGGAAGGCGGTGCCGTCGGCGAACCCCAACTCGGCGGCGATGGCGCTCAGCGCGGCATCGGTGCTGGTCAACCGAACGATCGCCATGTCGCGCCGTAACTCGTCCTTCAGCACCTGAAAGGACTTGCCCTCCACGGCCAGATGCCGCTGCAGTGCGCTGACCGACATGTGCAAGCGCTGCGCGGCGACAGTCAGATCGGGCCACTCCGGGCACGCTTGCTGCAATAGCGCGCGCACCCGCGCGCTGGCTGTCCGCTCGATTAGACGCGGGCCGATCAGGTTGCCCGGTGTGGCACGCAAAAAGGTCTGGAGCGCGGCGGTGTCACGGCGCATCGGCTGCGTGAATGCGGATGCCTCGAACCAGACCGCCGACCGCGCCTGCCCGAACCGCAACGTGCCCGAGAAGATTTGGGCATAGTCTGCGGCACGCGGCGGTGGCTCGAAGGCAAAATCGAGCCCTCTGGGCACCAGTCGGCCGCCGTGCAGCCATACCAGCAGACGCCAGAAAACGCGCAACAGCAGCCCGTGCAGGAAGTCTGAATGTTTGCCCAGGGCGTGGCGCACGTCCAGAGCAGCACCCTTGAGCAAGCCATCAGAGACGGGCACAAGCGCCACGTCGTCCTGCAGCAGGGCGAAGGATGCACTCACGCGCTGCAAGGCGGCTGCCAGCGTCTTGGCCCCGAGCGTAGAGCGAGCCATCAGCGCAAAGCTGCCGCAGCGCAACGGCCGACCGTGTAGATGGCCTAGGCATTCGTCGTCCAAGCTGTTCTTCACGGCACTGAAGAGTGCGATGTATTGCTCTATGGTCACACGCGACTGCTCCAGATGCAGCAGCGACTCGGCGATGCGGGCCTGCGCCAGAACGCCATCCAGCCAGGACTCGGTGGCCAGTCCTTTGCTGCGCGCGCCGTCGAGCAGGCCATGCACGGCAAAAACAGGAACAGTGACGACGGGTTTCAACATGGTCAAAGGGAGCAACGATAGCTGGCGCTGAATCCGAAATTACACCAAGAAAACGGCCCGCTAACGATGTAGCGTCCGGCTGCGGTCAACCGGATTTTGCCTTGTGCATACAAAGTCAACTCGCCATGCACTGGCGGGCAAGACGCGTATGTGCCGAGTGCCCAGAATACCGCTTGGTAGCACACCCAGGGACGACCCGTGGACGTTCGGCATCGATGCATTCGCATGAATGCTTCTTCGGCAACGGCATGTCGGTGTGCTCACCCGAATAGCCCAGCAACCAGGAGAGAGTGAATGTCTGTCTGCGCCGTGCCTTTGCGCAACATGCTGATTGATGCGGTGATGCGCGAACGTCGTTCCGTGCGCGCCTTTCTGCCGACCCCGGTGTCGCAAGAAGCGGTGGCCCAGATTCTGTCGGTGGCAGCCAGCGCGCCCAGTGGCACCAACACCCAGCCGTGGCATGTCATTGCCGTGGCGGGCGAGGCGAGGAAGCGCCTATGCGACCGTGTATTGCACGCCTTTCACCATGAAGAGGGAGAGCACCAGTCCGAATACGACATCTACCCGGCCGAGTTCTTCGAGCCCTACCTGACCAGGCGGCGTCGGTGCGGTTTCGCTCTTTATGCCGCAGTCGGAATCTCCAAGGGAGATACGGATGCCATGCGCGCTCAACATGCACGCAACTTTGCCTTCTTCGATGCGCCGGTCGGTTTGATCTTCACCTTGGACCGGCGCATGGTGCAGAGCAGTTGGGTGGACTACGGGATGTTCTTACAGAACATCATGCTGGCGGCCCGCGCACGAGGCCTGGATACCTGTTCGCAGATGGCGTGGACCCTTTACCCGCGCCTTCTGGCTGAAGCCCTGCAAATCCCGGACGGGCAGATGGTCCTGTGCGGCATGGCACTGGGCTATGCCGACCCGGCGGCCGTGGTGAACCGCGTGCGCACCGAGCGTGAGCCGGTCGAGAACTTCACACGCTTCAGCGGCTTCTAGAAATCTTGTCATACCAACTAATCGCGTCGTAAGCCGCCTGAGAAATTCAGCCGCCCTGAAGCGGTTGATCGACCGGGCCTTGTCCTGGTGGGTAGGGTCATGCATGGATGTATGCCCTATGGGGCAGACGGGTTGAACCCACAAAGAGGAGTAAGCAATGTCTACCTACGCCGCGCCCTTGCGCGACATGCTGTTCACGATGAAGGAAGTCGGAGGCCTGGATGCGATCTGTGCCCAGCCGGGCCATGAAGAAACCACGCCCGACCTGGTCGAGGCCATCCTGCAGGAGGCTGCCCACTACGCCACCGGCGTGCTTGATCCGCTGAACCGCACCGGCGACGTGCAGGGCGCGCGCTGGCACGACGGCCAGGTCACGCCAGCCGATGGCTTTCGCGAAGCCTGGGCCAGCTTCTGCGAGAACGGCTGGAACGGCATGCCCGCTGCCACCGAATGGGGCGGCCAGGGCCTGCCCACGCTGGTGTCCACAGCCGTGCTGGAGATGTGGAAGTCGTCCAACCTCGCGTTCAGCCTGTGCCAGATGCTCACGCTGGGCGCGGTGGAAGCCATTGCGCACCATGGCAGCGACGCACTCAAGCGCCGCTTCCTGGAGCCCATGGTCGCGGGCCGCTGGACCGGCACCATGAACCTCACCGAGCCCCAAGCAGGCTCCGACTTGGCCGCGCTGCGCAGTCGCGCCGTGCCCGAAGGCGACCATTACCGCGTCAGCGGAAACAAGATCTTCATCACCTGGGGCGAGCACGACATGGCCGAGAACATCGTCCACCTCGTGCTGGCGCGCCTGCCCGATGCACCGCCCGGCGTGAAAGGCATCTCGCTGTTCCTGTGCCCGAAGTACCTGGTCAACGACGACGGCTCCCTGGGCGAACGCAACGACCTGGCCTGCACCTCCATCGAGCACAAGATGGGCATCCACGGCAGCCCCACGGCGTCGATGAGCTTTGGCGACTGCGGGGGCGCGATCGGCTACCTGGTCGGCGAGCCGAACCAGGGGCTGGCCTGCATGTTCACGATGATGAACCATGCGCGGCTGAACGTCGGCCTTGAAGGCGTGGGCATCGCCGAGCGCGCCTACCAGCGCGCACGCGCCTACGCGCTGGAGCGGGTGCAGGGCAAGCCACTGCTCAGCGGCAGCACCACCATCGCCGGCCACCCGGACGTGCGGCGCATGCTGATGGACATGAAGGCCCGCACCGAGGCCATGCGCGCATTGGCCTATTTCTGCGCCGGCCAGATGGACCGCGCCGCAGGCCACGCCGACGCGCAAGAGCGCGAGCAGGCGCTGGCCCTGGTCGGCCTGCTGATCCCGGTGGTCAAGGGCTGGTGCACCGACAGCGCACAGGGCATCACGTCCGATGGTGTGCAGGTGCATGGCGGCATGGGTTACGTCGAGGAAACCGGCGCCTCACAGCACTTGCGCGACGCGCGCATCACGACCATCTACGAAGGCACGACGGGCATCCAGGCCAACGACCTGATTGGCCGCAAGCTGGCGCGCGAGGGCGGGCGCACGCTGAAGGCACTGCTGGGCCGCATCGACGGCGATGCGCGCCGGTTGGCCGAGATGCCCGATGCCGCGCTGGCGCAGATCGGCGGCGTGTTAGCGGCTTCGGCGCGTGCGCTGGGGGACGCGGCCGACTGGCTGCTGGCCCACGACGACCAACCCGCGCAGTGCGCGGCGGGCGCCGTGCCCTTCTTGCGGCTGGCGGGCACGGTGATCGGCGGCTGGCTGTCGGCGCGCATGGCCGAAGCCGCCACTGCGCAACTCGCGGCGAGATCTGGCGATGCGGGCTTTCTCGGCGCCAAGCGTGCCACGGCCAGCCACTACGCAGCGCATGTCCTAGTGCAGGCGCCGATGTTGCGCGACATCGTCACGGGCGGCGCCGCCAGCACGCTGGCCCTGGCGGATGATCAACTCTGAATGATCCTGAAAGGAAACCCTCCCATGAAAATCCTGGTTCCCGTCAAGCGGGTGGTTGACTACAACGTCAAGGTCCGCGTCCAGAGCGATGGCAGCGGCGTGGACATCGCCAATGTCAAAATGAGCATGAACCCCTTCGACGAGATTGCCGTCGAAGAGGCTGTGCGGCTCAAGGAGAAAGGCGCGGCAACGGAGATCGTCGCCGTCTCGTGCGGCGTGTCCCAATGCCAGGAGACGCTGCGCACCGCCATGGCCATCGGTGCCGACCGCGGCATCCTGGTCGAGACCAATGAAGAACTGCAGCCGCTGGCCGTGGCTAAGCTGCTCAAGGCCCTGATCGACAATGAACAGCCCGGCCTCGTGATCCTGGGCAAGCAGGCCATCGACGACGACTGCAACCAGACCGGCCAGATGCTGGCGGCGCTGGCCGACCTGCCGCAAGCCACCTTCGCCTCCAAGGTCGAGATCGCCGGCGACAAGGCAGCCGTGACCCGCGAAGTGGACGGCGGCCTGGAAACCCTCAGCCTTACGCTGCCCGCCGTCATCACCGCCGACCTGCGCCTGAACGAGCCGCGCTACGTCACGCTGCCCAACATCATGAAGGCCAAGAAAAAGCCGCTGGACACCGTCAAGCCCGAAGACCTCGGCGTGGACGTGGCCCCGCGCCTGAAGAACTTGAAGGTCAGCGAACCCGCCAAGCGCGGCGCCGGCGTGAAGGTGGCCGACGTGGCCGCCCTGGTCGAGAAACTCAAGAACGAAGCGAAGGTGATCTGACATGACCGTACTCGTAATCGCTGAACACGACAACGCGACCATCAAGGGCGCGACGCTCAACACCGTGACGGCCGCCGCAGCCTGCGGCGGCGACGTGCACGTGCTGGTGGCCGGCCACAACGCCGGCGCTGCCGCACAGCAAGCCAGCCAGATCGCCGGCGTTGCCAAGGTCATCCACGCCGACGGCGCCAGCCTGGCCCACGGCCTCGCCGAGAACGTGGCCGCCCAGGTGCTGGCACTCCATGGCAGTGGTGCCGGCAACTACAGCCACATCCTGTTCCCCGCCACCGCCAGCGGCAAGAACGTGGCCCCGCGCGTGGCTGCCAAGCTCGACGTCGCCCAGATCAGCGACATCACCAAGGTCATCTCCGCCGATACCTTCGAGCGCCCCATCTACGCCGGCAACGCCATCGCCACCGTGCAGTCTGCTGATGCCGTGAAGGTCATCACCGTGCGCACCACCGGCTTTGACGCCGCCGCCGCCACGGGTGGCAGCGCCGCTGTCGAAACCGCTGCTGCGGCCGCCGACGCTGGCAAGAGCAGCTACGTGGGCAGCGAGATCGCCAAGAGCGACCGCCCCGAACTCACCGCCGCCAAGATCATCGTGTCTGGTGGCCGTGCGCTGGGCAGCAAGGAAAAGTTCGACGAAGTCATCACCCCCCTGGCCGACAAGCTGGGCGCTGCCATCGGCGCCAGCCGTGCTGCCGTGGATGCGGGCTACGCCCCCAACGACCTGCAAGTGGGCCAGACGGGCAAGATCGTCGCGCCGCAGTTGTACATTGCCGCCGGCATCTCGGGCGCCATCCAGCACCTGGCCGGCATGAAGGACTCCAAGGTGATCGTGGCGATCAACAAGGACCCCGAGGCCCCGATCTTCAGCGTGGCCGACTACGGGCTGGAGGCGGACCTTTTCGCAGTTGTGCCGGAATTCGTCAAGGCCTTTTAAATTGGATGAGATACACCATGGAGCTTCGGCATTTACGTTGCTTTATAGCGGTGGCCGAAGAACTTCACTTCGGCCGCGCAGCGGAAAAGCTGCACATCGATCAGTCCCCTTTGTCGCGCACCATCAAGGAGATAGAGGAAGAGCTCGGGGCGCAACTGTTCACGCGAACCACGCGAAGCACCCGCCTGACCTTTGCCGGAATGGCATTCCTGGAGCGGGTGCCGCGAATCTTCGAAGCTCTGAAACAGGCGTGTGACGGCGTCAAGTCCGCCGCCAGTGGGTTTCAGCGACAGTTGCGCATCGCTTTGTCCGATGGCATCACGCCCTCGCGAATGCCGACGCTGCTGGCACAGTGCCGAGCGGAAGATCCAGAGATTGATGTTCGGCTATTTGAGGTGCCGTTGGATCAACAGATCAAGGGTCTGCACGATGACCTGTATGACGTCGGCTTTTCGATGGCCGAAGAGGTGGGCGACGGCATTGTGGTCAGGCCTGCATGGGAAGACGAACTGATGGTGGCGGTCCCAGCTCGCCATCCTGTTCTGGCCCACAAGCACGTGCCGTTGGAAGAAGTGTTGCGCTATCCGCTGGCGCTATGCGATCCGGCGATATGCGAAGGCCATGCACGCCAAGTTGATCGCGTTTTGCAGCGCTACGAGCAACAGCCACTGATCGCCCAGCGCGTGGCGTCCTATGAGGTGATGATGACCTTGGTCTCAGCCGGATTGGCGCTCGGTTTGGCGGGCGCCGCGCACATTGCATCCGGCCGTGGGCCAGGTGTTGTGGCCCGGCGCTTGGCGGGCAAGCCGCAGATGCTGGCCACGTATCTGCTGCACCGTGACGTGGAGCCCTCCGAAATGCTGGCCCGGTTCATCGAACGAGTGGCCTCCATTGATTCGGCGGATGGCTCCAGCGCCGCCGAGGACTCCTGATCCACCTGCTGAAAGGACCCAAGCCATGACCCGATTCCTGCCGCTGCTGATGGTTGCCGCACTGACGGGCTGTGGACCATCCCAACCGACGGAAACCGTGGACTTCCTCGTTGCCCATCCCGAGCGCCTCAAAGAAGTCCAGCGCCTGTGCAAGGAAGACCGCGCGAAGGCAGGAGAAGAACTCTGCCGCCGTGCGGCCGAAGCCGCCAACCGGCGTTTCTTCGGCGATCGGCCGGAACAGCAATCCAAATAGCGCCCCGCGCCGTCGCCTGGCCGCGACAGAGTTCTTGCTGTTACCTCATCACGCCGCAGCGCGCTCGCGCATGCGGCATTTTTATTGCCTTCGCCACAGCAAGAAGTCTGGCCATTTTGGCCTGAATCCCCGCTATAACGGTCTTTGACCGACCTGCACGCTCGCCTTGATCCTCGGCACTACGGCATGTCCCTGTGCCGTAGCGGGAGGTTGGCCAATGCAAGGAACGAACGTGCTGTTCGGTCAGATTGCCGTTGTCTTCGGCATCGTGATCGCTGGCGTATGGAGCGCCACGCAATGGACAGCAGCGGCGCTGGGCTACCAGCTACGCCTGGGTTCGCCCTGGTTCGATTTCCTCGGCACGCCGGTCTATCACCCCTGGCGCCTGTTCGAGTGGTGGTTCTTCTTCGACGCCTACGCGCCGCATGTATTCGACGTGGGCGGTGCCATTGCCGCAGGCAGCGGCCTGATCGCGGTGGTGGTTGCCGTCGGCATGTCGATCTGGCGCTCGCGCCAGTCCAAGCTGGTCACGACCTACGGCACGGCGCGCTGGGCCAATGCGGAGGACATCCACAAGGCGAGTCTTGACCGGTCTGCGGGCGTATTCCTTGGCCTGCATCGCCAGCAGTACCTGCGGCACGAAGGCCCGGAGCATGTTCTGACCTTCGCGCCTACCCGCTCGGGCAAGGGCGTGGGCCTAGTGGTGCCCACCTTGTTGAGCTGGCCCGCATCGGCCGTCATTCACGACATCAAGGGCGAGAACTGGAGCATCACCGCTGGCTGGCGCTCGCGCTTCTCGCACTGCCTGCTGTTCAACCCGACCGATGCGAAGTCGGCGGCCTACAACCCGCTGCTGGAGGTGAGGCGCGGCGCGCACGAAGTGCGCGACGTGCAGAACATCGCAGACATTCTGGTCGATCCCGAAGGAGCACTGGAGCGGCGCAACCATTGGGAGAAGACCTCGCATGCGCTGCTGGTTGGGGCCATCCTGCATGTGCTCTACGCAGGCGAAGACAAGACGCTGCGCGGTGTCGCCAACTTCCTCAGCGACCCGGCCTGTCCCTTCGAGCTTACCCTGCATCGGATGATGACCACGCCGCACATCGGCGATGGACCGCATCTGGTGGTGGCATCGGCAGCGCGTGAAGTCCTGAACAAATCGGACAACGAGCGTTCCGGCGTGTTGAGCACCGCCATGTCATTCCTCGGCCTGTACCGAGACCCCACGGTGGCCGAAGTCACCTCGCGCTGCGACTGGCGCATTGCCGACCTGATCGCGGCCGAGCATCCCGTGTCGCTGTATCTCGTGGTGCCGCCTTCGGACATCAGCCGCACCAAACCGCTGATCCGCCTGATCCTCAACCAAATCGGGCGGCGGCTGACGGAATCACTCGATGGCAGCGATGGCATCCAGCGCCGTCACAAGCTGTTGCTGATGCTCGATGAATTCCCGGCGCTTGGGCGCCTGGACTTCTTCGAGACGGCGCTGGCCTTCATGGCGGGCTACGGCATCCGCAGCTTCCTGATCGCGCAGTCGCTCAATCAGATCGACAAAGCCTACGGCCAGAACCATTCCATCCTCGACAACTGCCATGTGCGCGTGACGTTCGCCACCAACGACGAGCGCACGGCCAAGCGGATTTCCGAAACCCTTGGCACCGCTACCGAGCTGCGCGCGCAGCGCAACTACGCGGGACATCGACTCGCACCGTGGCTGGGGCACCTAATGGTGTCGAGACAAGAAACCGCCCGCCCGCTGCTCACGCCGGGCGAGGTGATGCAGCTGCCGCCCGATGAGGCGGTGGTGATGGTTTCCAGCGTCGCGCCGATCAAGGCCAAGAAGCTGCGCTACTACTCTGACGCGAACTTCCAGCGGCGCGTGCTGCCGCCTCCTGTACTCGTTGCGGGGCGCTACGCCGACGTGCCTCCCTTACGGCCCGACGACTGGAGCGGGCTGACGGTTCCTCCCGTTCCGGTGGCGCCTGCAACCGAAGCCGTTGAAGGCTTCCCCTCTGCCGCTGACGACGGCGGCCCGCGTCGCCAACCCGAACTCTCCGAAGCCGCCGCCTACGACCCCGACCTGGCTGCGCCTGCAGCCGACCTCGGGCTGCTCGATGACGATGACATGCAGCTTCCCCTTCCTCGCCAGCTCGACCCGGCCCTGCAGCGCACGGCCCGGCTGGCTTCCCTTGACCCTGACGACGGAATCGACCTATGACCCAACACCGCCTCAATGTGTTCATCCAGCCGGAGCACAGCAAGCGGCTCGATGAACTGGCCGCCAAGAAGGGCGTGTCCAAGTCCAGCATCGTCGCGGCGGCCCTGGCCTCCTGGCTGTCGCCCGATGCGGCCGACCAGCGCGAGGCGGCGATTGCCAAGCGACTGGATCGCCTGTCGCGCCACGCCGAGCGTCTGGAGCGCGACCAGAACATTGCCATCGAAACATTGGCGCTGTTCATCCGCTATTTCCTCACTGTGAGCACGCCCGTGCCCGAGGCCCATCAGGACGCCGCTCGCGCCCAGGGCAAGGCCCGCTTCGAGCAGTTCGTCGAACAGCTCGGACGGCATTTGCTGCGCGGGCGCAGCCTGGTGCGGGATGTGGTGGAGGAACTGCACCCCGATCCGACGCGATCGGAGGGCGCGGCGGCCGCTGCAGATGCCCAGGAGCGTGCCTTATGAGCGCCGTTCTTTCCTCCTTCACGGCCACCTCGCTGGATCGCCGCATTCAGATGCTACGCACGGCCATGGGGCCGCTGATCGCCGCCGCGCTCGAAGACCCGGACGTGGTGGAAATCATGCTCAACCCCGACCGCACGCTCTGGGTGGATCGTCTGTCCACGGGCCGCGCCCCGATGGGCGAGGAGCTGTCCGAGGCTGATGGCGAACGCATCATCCGTCTCGTGGCCGCCCACGTCGGCGCCGAGGTGCATCGCGGCCAGCCGCTTTTGACGGCAGAGCTGCCCGAGACC
The DNA here is from genome assembly GCF_014652235.1 of Pseudorhodoferax aquiterrae. Taxonomy (GTDB): domain Bacteria; phylum Pseudomonadota; class Gammaproteobacteria; order Burkholderiales; family Burkholderiaceae_C; genus Pseudorhodoferax; species Pseudorhodoferax aquiterrae. The sequence continues at coordinate 290,441 of NZ_BMYK01000002.1, read as the reverse complement.
GGCGAACGCTTCGAGGGCATCCTGCCGCCCGCTGCACCGGGGCCAGCCTTCGCCTTGCGCAAGCGTGCCTTTGGTGTGATCCCGCTGTCGCGCTACATCGAGGACGGGATGATGACCGCCGCACAGGCTGGTTTGCTGGTGCGCGCCGTGCGCGAGCGCCAGAACATCCTGATCGCGGGCGGCACCAGCACCGGCAAGACCACCTTGGCGAATGCGCTGCTGGCCGAAATCGCCGCCACGGGCGACCGCGTGCTGGTGCTCGAAGACACGGTGGAGCTGCAATGCGCGGCGCGCGATCACGTACCGCTGCGCACGCGCCAGGGCGTCGTGTCCATGACCGAGCTGGTGCGTTCGTCCATGCGCCTGCGCCCGGATCGTGTGGTCGTCGGCGAGGTGCGCGGCGCCGAGGCACTGGATCTCATCAAGGTCTGGGGCACCGGCCACCCCGGCGGCATCGCCACGATCCACGCCGGCTCCGCGCTGGGCGCGCTGCTGCGCCTGGAGCAACTGATTCTCGAAGTGGCGGTGAACCCGCCCCGTGCGCTGATCGCGGAAGCGGTCAACGTGGTCATCCACATTGCCGGGCGCGGACGCAAGCGCCGCATCGAGAGCATCGCTCGGGTCGTCGGCTTCGACGGCTCGGGCTACCAACTGGCGGATGCGCTGGAGGCTCCATTCCCGGAGCTGCTGCCGCAGTCCGACCTTTCTTCCGTGTCCCCTGATCAACCTGGAGAACTGCCATGACGCAGATGATCGTTCCTGCTTTCCGTATTTCTGTAAACCCGCTTGCCCTGCGCTGCCACCCCGCGCGGCTGGATGGCTTGGCGCGCCCGGCCCTGCAGGGTCTGATGCTCGCGGCGCTGATGCTGCTGCTCGCAGGCACCGCGCAGGCCGCAGGTTCCTCGATGCCCTGGGAGGGGCCGCTGCAATCCATCCTGGAGTCGATCCAGGGTCCGGTGGCCCGGATCATCGCGGTCATCATCACCATCGCCACGGGCCTGGCGCTGGCCTTCGGCGATACCTCGGGCGGGTTCCGCAAGCTGATCCAGATCGTCTTCGGTCTGTCGATCGCGTTTGCCGCGTCCTCGTTCTTCCTGTCGTTCTTCAGCTTCTCGGGCGGGGCCGTCGTATGAACGCGGCCCACGATGGCGTGCAGGGGTTCGCTCCAGGTTTCGAGGTGCCCCTGCATCGCTCGCTGACCGAGCCGATCCTGCTGGGCGGCGCGCCGCGCACAGTGGCGATTGCCAATGGCACCTTGGCCGCCGCCGTGGGCTTGGGCCTGCAACTGTGGATTCCGGGCGTGGTGCTCTGGATCGCCGGCCATGCGCTGGCGGTCTGGGGTGCGCGTGTCGATCCGCAGTTCATGCAGGTCTTCGCGCGCCACATCAAGCACCGGCCGCTGCTGGACGTGTGAGGGGAATGCCATGCTGAACCTTGCCGAATACCGCCAGCGGCCGGCGCTGCTGGCCGACTGGCTGCCTTGGGCCGGGCTGATCGCGCCGGGCGTCGTGCTGAACAAGGATGGCGCCTTCCAGCGCACGGCGCGCTTTCGGGGGCCTGACCTCGACAGCGCGACGCAGGGCGAGTTGATCTCCACGTCGGCGCGGCTGAACAACGCGCTGCGCCGCCTGAGCTCGGGCTGGGCGCTGTTCATCGAAGCCGAGCGCCGGCCCGCGGCCAGCTACCCGCACTCGGAGTTTCCTGAGCCGCTGTCCTGGCTGGTGGACGAGGAGCGCCGCGCCGCCTTCGAGGACTCGGGCAACCATTTCGAGAGTGGCTACCACCTCACGCTGGTGTACCTGCCGGCCGAGGAGTCGCGCGCCCGCGCAGCAGGGCTGCTCTATGAGAACCGACCCACCGAAGGCGTGGATTGGCGCGAGCGCCTAACTGCCTTCGTCGCGGAGACGGATCGCATCTTTGACCTGCTCGATGGCGTGATGCCGGAGATCGTCTGGCTCGATGACAGCCAGACGCTGACCTACCTGCATGCCACCGTTTCAACGCGGCGTTACCGCGTGGGCGTGCCCGAGGTGCCATTCCACCTCGACGCTCTGCTAGCCGACGCGCCGCTGATCGGCGGCCTGGCACCGATGCTGGGCGACCAGCATCTGCGCGTGGCGACGGTGCGCGGTTTCCCGACCTCGACCTGGCCGGGGATTCTGGACGACCTCAACCGCCTGGGATTTGGGTATCGCTGGAGCACGCGCTTTCTGTGCCTCGACAAATCCGAGGCGGAACGGGAGTTGGGGCGCTTGCGCCGCCAGTGGTTCGCCAAGCGCAAGAACGTCATCGCGCTGCTGCGCGAGACGATCTTCCAGCAAGAAAGCCCGCTGGTCGATACCGACGCCAGCAACAAGGCCACCGATGCCGATGCCGCCTTGCAGGAGCTGGGCAGCGATCAAGTGGCCTTCGGCTACGTGACAGCGACCGTCACCGTCATGGACGCGGATGCCGCCGTGGCCGACGAGAAGCTGCGCAGGGTGGAGCGCGTCATCCAGGGGCGTGGCTTCGTCACCATCCCCGAAACGCTCAACGCCGTGGATGCGTGGCTGTCGTCCATTCCGGGTCATGCCTACGCGAACGTGCGCCAGCCCATTGTCTCCACGTTGAACCTGGCGCACCTGATGCCGGTGTCGGCGGTATGGGCCGGGCCGGAGAAGAACGCGCACCTCGACGGCCCGCCGCTGATCGTCACGCGCACTGAGGGCGCGACGCCGTTCCGGCTGGTGACGCACATCGGCGACGTGGGCCACACGCTGGTGGCTGGTCCTACGGGCATGGGCAAGTCGGTGCTGCTCGCCACATTGGCGATGCAGTTTCGGCGCTATCGCGGCTCGCGCATCTTTGCCTTCGACATGGGACGCTCGATGCGCGCCACCATCCTCGGGCTGGGTGGCGAGCACTACGACCTCGGGATGGATGGCGAGATCGCGTTTCAGCCTCTCGCCCGCATCGACCGCGAGGGCTACCGCACCTGGGCCGCCGAATGGATCGAAGGGCGCTTGCGGCATGAGGGTGTAGCCGTCGGCCCCGAAGAGAAGGCCGCCATCTGGTCGGCGCTCGGCAGTCTCGCCGGTGCGCCGGTGGAGCAGCGCACGATGACCGGCCTGTCGGTGCTGCTGCAATCGAATGCGCTGCGCCAGGCGCTCGCGCCGTACGTGCTGGGCGGCGCCCACGGCAAGCTGCTGGATGCGGATTCGGATCGCCTGGGCGCCGGCTCCGTGCAGTGCTTCGAGATGGAGGAACTGATGCACAGCAAGGCCGCCGTCATGGCCGTGCTGCATTACCTCTTTGCGCGCTTCGATGAACGCTTCGACGGTGCGCCCACGCTGCTGATCCTCGATGAAGCGTGGCTGTTCCTCGATGACCCGGTGTTTGCGGCGCGCATCCGCCAATGGCTCAAGACGCTGCGCAAGAAGAACGTGAGCGTCATCTTCGCCACGCAGAGCCTGGCGGACATCAAGGATTCGAGCATCGCGCCCGCAATCATCGAGAGCTGCGCGAGCCGCATCTTCCTGCCCAACCCACAGGCGACCGAGCCGCAGATCAGGGTTATCTACGAAGGCTTCGGGCTGAACTCGCGCCAGATCGAGATCGTGGCGACCGCGCAGCCCAAGCGCGACTACTACTACCAATCCCGACTCGGCAACCGCCTGTTCGACCTCGACCTGGGCGCCGCGACGCTGGCCTTTGCGGGCACGTCCACGCCGCAAGACCAGCGCGACATCGACGCGGTGCTCGCTGCCGCTTCATCCGCTTCCACCCCGTTCGTAGCCGCGTGGCTGCGCCATCGCGGCCTGAATTGGGCCGCCGACCTGCTGTCCTCGTTCCCGTCCACCCATCTCCAGGAGAACCCATCATGAAAAAGCGTCTTCTCGCCGCCGCCGTCGCGGCCATGCTTTGCACCGCTACCGCCGTGCAGGCGCAATGGGTCGTGATCGACCCCACGAACCTCGTGCAGAACACGCTGACCGCGATCCGCACGCTGGAGCAGATCAACAACCAGATCAAGCAGCTCCAGAACGAAGCGCAGATGCTCATCAACCAGGCGCGCAACCTGGCCAGTCTGCCATCCAGCGTGGTCGGCCAGCTGCGCGCCAATCTGGCGACCACCCAGCGGCTGATCGCGCAGGCCAAGGGCTTGGCCTATGACGTGACGAATCTGGATCGGGAATTCCAGCGCCTGTACCCCGAGCAATACGCCGCCACCGTGAGCGGCAACCAGATGTACCGCGACGCGCAGGAACGCTGGAAGAACACGCTCGATGGCCTGCAGACCACCATGCAGATGCAGGCTCAGGCATCGCAGAACCTGAGCGACGACGAAGGCGTGCTGGCCGACCTCGTGGGCAAGAGCCAATCGGCGGTGGGCGCTTTGCAGGCGATGCAGGCCACGAACCAGTTGCTGGCCCTGCAGGCCAAGCAGTCGATCCAAACGCAGCGGCTGCAGATCACGCAGGATCGCGCGGGCTCGCTGGAACTGGCGCGGCAGGCCGCCGCCGTGGAGCGGGGCCGCGAGGTGAACCGGCGCTTCCTGGGTGAGGGCACGCCGTACACGCCGCGGTCCGTCGATTTCTACAGTCGTTGACGGAGCCAGGCCATGAACGACGTTTCGGTCATTGACCGCTTCCTCGACATCTTCTCGCGCTACATCGACTCGGGCTTCGGACTGTTGCATGGCGAGGTGGCGTTCCTGACCGCAACGTTGATCGTCATCGACATGACGCTCGCCGGGCTGTTCTGGGCGATGGGGCATGCCACCGGCCAGGGCGAGGACGTGATCGCCAAGCTGATCCGCAAGGTGCTGTACGTGGGTGCCTTCGCCTACATCATCGGCAATTTCAACACCCTGGCGGGCATCCTGTTCCGCTCATTCGCCGGGCTGGGCCTGACGGCCAGCGGCTCGACCTTGAGCATGGGCAACTTCCTGCAGCCGGGACGGTTGGCCAAGGCCGGTATCGACGCAGCGGCGCCCATCCTCGACCAGATCCGGGAGATGGCGGGCTTCCCGGAGGTCTTCATCCACATCGCGCCCATCGTCGTGCTATTTCTCGCTTGGCTGGTGGTCATCGTCAGCTTCTTCGTGCTGGCGGTGCAACTCTTCGTCACGTTGATCGAGTTCAAGCTGACCACGCTGGCGGGCTTCGTGCTGGTGCCGTTTGCCCTCTGGAACAAGACAGCGTTTATGGCCGAGAAGGTGCTGGGCAACGTGGTGTCCTCGGGCATCAAGGTGCTGGTGCTCGCCGTCGTCGTGGGTATCGGCTCAGGGCTGTTCGCCGAATTCAGGATACCGCCCGGTTCCGAGCCGTCCATCGACCAGGCGCTGGTCATCATGCTGGCCTCATTGTCCATGCTGGCCCTGGGCATCTTTGGGCCGGGCATTGCGACAGGCTTGGTGTCCGGTGGGCCACAGCTCGGCGCGGGCGCGATGGCCGGTGCTGCCATCGGCGCAGCCGGAACCGCCGTGGCGGTCGGTGCCGCGGCTACCGGCGTCGGAAGCGCAGTGGCGGCCGGGGCACGCATGGCACCCGCCGCCGCCCGCTCGATGGCATCGACCGCCAGCAGCGCCAAGTCGACGTACCAGGCGGGCTCCACTTCGGCCGGTGGCGGCCTGAAGGGTGCCGCCGCCGGCGTGGGCAATGTTGCCAAGACCGGCGCGCAGGCGGCCGGGCAGAAAGTCGCCGATGGGGCGCGGTCGATGAAGGAACGCATGGCGGCGGCCTTTCGGCCCGATGACGCGCCGGCCTCCGGCGCCGCGCACGCCGACCCTGACGCTAGCGGATCGGCTCCGTCTGCCGAACAACCCGCCTGGGCCAAGCGCCTGCACCGCAGGCAGCAACTCACCCATGCCGCGACGACCGCCGCCCACACGCTGCGCGGCGGCGACGGCGGCAGCTCCAGCCAGGGGCCAAGCCTGCGTGATTCCGATTCCTGATCTTGAAGGAGAACTCCCATGCGATTCAAAAGACCGCAGGTGCGCTATGCCAACACACCGCAGCCTGCTACCCCGTACCAATCCGCCGCCCAGGCCTGGGACGAGCGCATCGGCTCGGCCCGCGTACAGGCGAAGAACTGGCGGTTCATGGCCTTCGGCTGCCTCACTTTGGCCGTACTGATGGCCGGTGGCCTGGTCTGGCGTTCCGCGCAGTCCATCGTCACCCCCTACGTCATCGAGGTGGACAACTCGGGTCAGGTGCGCGCTGTCGGCGAAGCGGCCACGCCGTACCGGCCCAGCGATGCGCAGATTGCTTACCACCTCGGCCGCTTCATCGGTCTGGTGCGCTCGCTGTCCATCGACCCCATCGTGGTGCGGCAGAACTGGCTCGATGCCTATGACTACACGACCGACAAAGGCGCCGTGGTGCTCAACGAGTACGCCCGCGTGAACGATCCGTTCGCGCGTATCGGCAAGGAGTCGGTGACGGTGCAGATCAGCAGCGTGACCCGCGCCAGCGACACGTCGTTCAACGTGCGCTGGACGGAGACGCGCTTCGTCAACGGCGCGCTGGATCGCACCGAACGCTGGAACGCCGTGGTGTCCATCGTGCAGCAGACGCCGCGCACCGAGCAGCGCGTGCGCAAAAACCCCCTGGGCATCTACGCCAACGGGCTGTCGTGGAGCCGCGAACTGGAAGCGAACGAAGGAGCAAAACCATGAATGATCTTTTCCGTAAATCCGCCTTGCCGATCATGCTGCTTGCCCTCACGGGCTGCGCTACGCAGGGCAAGCCGCCGCCGTCCATCTCGCTCGATGAGCCGGTGCAGGCCCAGCCGCTGCCGGAGCCGCCTACGCCTGTGGAGGTAGTGGCTGTGCCGCAGGTGCTGCCGATGCCAGCGCAGATGAAACCTGTGCCGGATGCCAAGTCCGTCGCAGAACCCGCCGATGAAACCGTGCGCGTGTCTCGCGCCAACGCCGAGGCGCGTATTGCGCCCACGCGCGAGGGCTACGTCAACGCGATTCAAGTGTGGCCCTTCACAGATGGCGCGCTGTATCAGGTCTATGCGGCCGTGGGCCGCGTGACGGTGATCGCGCTCCAGCCTGGTGAGGAGCTGGTGACGGTGGCTGCTGGCGACACGGTTCGCTGGATCGTCGGGGACACGTCGAGCGGCAGCGGCGATGCGCTGCGCGTCAATGTGATGGTCAAACCGATCCGCTCGGGGTTGAAGACCAACCTAGTCATCACCACCAGCCGGCGCACCTACCTGCTGGAGCTGACTTCGACCGAGAAGACGTGGATGGCGTCGTTGTCCTGGGAGTACCCGAAGGACAAGATGCTGGCCCTGCAGCGCCAGGCGCAAGCGGCCAGCGCCGTCGCGCCGGTCGATAGCGGCCTGTCGCTGGAGAAGATCCGCTTCCGCTACGCGGTCAGCGGCAGCAATCCGCCGTGGAAGCCGCTGCGCGCCTTCGATGACGGCGGGAAGGTCTACATCCAGTTCCCGCCGGGCATCGCGCAGGGCGAGCTGCCGCCGCTGTTCGTCATCGGCGCGCAGGGCGACGGGCAGTTGGTGAACTACCGTTTTCGGTCGCCGTATTACATCGTGGATCGCCTGTTCGGTGCGGCCGAACTGCGCCTGGGCGGAGACAAGGGCGATGTGGTGCGGATCGAGCGCACCGATGGCGTTTCCGGTGGCACGCGGAGGAACTGACCATGAGCCAGGACGACACTCGCGATCTTGGCACGCCACAGGCGGGCAAGGTCGCGCCCGAGGCGGTGGCGCTGCGCGCCCAGCCGCGCCCGGTCACACGCCTGAATCGGCGCACCTTGGCCATGCTCACGGGCGGCCTGTCGGTCGCCGTGCTAGGGGCCACGATCTGGTCATTGCAGCCACATCGGCGCGGCGCAGGCGAGCAGACCGAGCTTTACAACGTGGATCGCGTCTCGAAGTCCGAGGGGCTGGATGGCCTGCCTTCGGATTACTCCAAGCTGCGGAAGGTGCCGGAGCTGGGGCCGCCGCTGCCGGGCGATCTCGGCCCTGCCATCGTGAAGGCGCAGCAGCCGGTGACACCCACGTATGCGCCACCGGGCCACGACCCGGAGGACGCTCGGCGCAAGGAAGCCGAAGCGGCAGCGGCTTCCTCGGTGTTCTTCCATTCTGGTACGCCCGGCAAGACCGCAGCGCCAGCGACTGCGCAAGCGGCTGGCCCGGCATCGACCTTGGCGGGCTTCGACCCGCTGGCCGCTGGGCCGGCCTCGACGGCTGCCCAGCCTGCCGACCCGACCGCCGTGCAGAACCGGCAAGACCAGAAAGAGGCTTTCCTGAAAGGCGGTTCTACGGAAACCCGCAATTCTGGCAATCTGCAAATGCCAGCCTCGCCGTACCAGATGATGGCCGGGACGGTGATCGCCGGGGCGCTGGTGACAGGCATCAAGTCGGACCTGCCGGGCGACGTGATTGGCACGGTGACGGAGCCGGTCTACGACTCGGCCACGGGCAAGTTTCTGTTGATCCCTCAGGGCTCGCGCCTCATGGGCAAGTACAACAGCCAGATGAGCTATGGGCAGAGCCGCGTGCAGGTGGTGTGGAACCGCATTATCTTGCCGGATACGTCTTCGCTGAAGCTCGACAACCTCGCGGGCGCCGACCCGGCCGGCTACTCCGGCCTGGAGGATGGCGTCGATTGGCACTGGGATCGCGTCTTTGCCGGTGCGGCGCTGACGACACTGCTGGGCGTGGGCGCGGAGCTGGCCGCGCCGGAGAACCGGCAGAACGGCAACCGCATCGTGATTGCCGGGCGCGACAGCGCGCAGGACAGCATCAATCAGGTCGGCCAGGAGATGACCCGGCGCAACATGAACATTCAGCCGACCTTGACGGAGCGGCCGGGCCTGCCGGTGCGGATCATCGTCAACCGCGATCTGGTGTTGCGACCGTACCAGCCGATGTTCTTCCAGCGGGGGGCGATGCGATGAGCACGACGAAGAAATTGCGGCTGGGGCCGCTGCCCAAGCTGGAGTCCACGAAGCTAACCTTTGCGTGCTCGGTCAGCCTGAAAGCCGACCTTGACCGCTATGCCGCGCTGTACGCGCAGGCGTATGGGGAGGCGGTCGATGCCACGATGCTGATCCCGTACATGCTGGAAACCTTCATGGCGGGGGATCGAGGATTCAAGCGCACGCAGACCAAGAACGAAAAAGCCGCCTCTGCTTGACAGAGGCGGCTCTTGAATTGGTGCCCGAGGCCGGAATCGAACCGGCACGCCTTGCGGCGGGGGATTTTCTTCCCACTTCGGCTTTCGCCGCCGCCGTCTCCGAAGAAACGGCGTTCGTGGGCTGGAGCACGCCTTCACCATAGCCTTTCGGCCGTAGGTGCCCGCCGTCTGCTCTCTACACCTTCCGAGGAGCCTTTCGGCTCCAGGGCTTGGCTCGGTATTAGCTCGGACTTGCGTCCAGGGCCTTCGCCGAGTTTGACGGGCTTCACCTCTGGGGTTTCCCCCGGAGGGCTCAAATTTGGTCTGAGTCCCCTGCGTCTACCAATTTCACCACTCGGGCATGACGCACGATGCTACTTCAACTATCTACTCCTCACTGGGAGCCAGCTTGCATCGTCCTGGCTCCTAGCTGACTCCTGGCTCGAAATGCAGGCATCTCGATCAAGAGGCGATTTATCACTCAATCCCTTGTCCCATGCGGCTTGGCAGGCAGTGACCTCAAGCAAGAACTACGTAGAAGTCCCTATTTTTGAGTCCCCTGCGTCTACCAATTTCACCACCCGGGCATAGCCGCCATGGGCAGCCTGAAATTATGGCACAGTCCAGCCATGCAATACCCGACGATTGAAGACGCCATCGGCCGCACGCCGCTCGTGGCATTGCAGCGCATCGGCGCTGCGGACAACAAGGCCCGCGGCAATGTCGTCCTGGGCAAGCTCGAGGGCAACAACCCGGCTGGCTCGGTCAAGGACCGGCCTGCCGTATCGATGATCCGGCGCGCCGAGGAGCGTGGCGAGATCCGGCCGGGCGACACGCTGATCGAAGCCACCTCGGGCAACACCGGCATCGCGCTGGCCATGGCGGCCGCCATCAAGGGTTACCGCATGGTGTTGATCATGCCGGAGGACCTGTCGATCGAACGGGCGCAGACCATGAAGGCCTTCGGCGCCGAACTGCTGCTGACGCCCAAGAGCGGAGGCATGGAATACGCGCGCGACCTGGCCGAGCAGATGCAGCGCGACGGCAAGGGCCGCGTGCTCGACCAGTTCGCCAACGCCGACAACCCGCGCATCCACTACGAAACCACCGGGCCGGAGCTGTGGGAGGCCACGCAGGGCCGCATCACGCATTTCGTGAGCGCCATGGGCACGACGGGCACGATCACGGGCGTGTCGCGCTTCCTCAAGGAAAAGAACCCGGCGATCCAGGTCATCGGCGCCCAGCCCAGCGAGGGCTCGCGCATCCCGGGCATCCGTAAATGGCCGCAGGAATACCTGCCCAAGATCTACGACCCCGCGTGCGTCGACGAGACGGTCAACGTGGGCCAGGACGATGCCGAGGAGATGTGCCGCCGGCTCGCGCGCGAGGAAGGCATCTTCGCGGGCATCTCGGCCGCCGGCGCCTGCTGGGTCGCGCAGCAGATCGCGCAGCGCGAGCAGAACGCCACCATCGTCTTCGTGGTCTGCGACCGCGGCGACCGCTACCTGTCCACCGGCGTCTTTCCAGCGTGACCACCATGCAGCCCTTCAAGTTCTGTCCGCAGTGCGCCACGCCGCTGGAATGGATCACCTCGCTGGAGGACGGCGGCGCCAAGGAGCGCCTGCGCTGCGTCTCCTGCAGCTACACGCACTGGAACAACCCGACGCCCGTGCTGGCCGCCATCATCGAGTACGAGGGCAAGGTGCTGCTGGCGCGCAATGCTGCGTGGCCCGGCAAGATGTACGCGCTGATCACGGGCTTCATGGAAGCCGGCGAATCGCCCGAGGAGGGCATCCGGCGCGAGATCCAGGAGGAGACGGCGCTCGAGATCAGCGCGCTCGACCTGGTCGGCGTCTACGACTTCCAGCGCATGAACCAGGTCATCATCGCCTACCACGCGCAGGCGCACGGCGAGGTGCGCCTGTCGCCCGAGCTCGTGGACTACCGGCTCTATGCGCTGGAGGACGTGAAGTGCTGGCGCGCCGGCACCGGCCAGGCGCTGGCCAAGTGGCTGCTCTCGCGCGGCATCACGCCGCAGTACCTCGAGCGCTGACTAGAATCGGCCGCCGCATCGCGAGGAGCCCCATGGACACCGACATCAGCATCGACAAGGAAATCGACACCCGCGGCCTGAACTGCCCGCTGCCCATCCTCAAGGCCAAGAAAGCGCTGAGCGACATGGACAGCGGCAAGCTGCTGCGTGTGGTGGCCACCGATCCGGGCTCGATGCGCGACTTCCAGGCCTTCGCCAAGCAGACCGGCAACGAGCTGGTGCAGCAGAGCACCGTCGGCGCCGAGTTCATCCACGTGCTGCGCCGGCGCTGAGCCCCGGCGCCCAGGGCGGGCGCCGGTTGCGGGGGGCTCAGATGGCGAGGCCCTTGAGGTACTCGCGGAAGCCCTTGTTCACTTCCGGGTGCTGCAGCGCGAGCTCCACCGTGGCTTCCAGGAAGCCGTGCTTGCTGCCGCAGTCGAAGCGCTTGCCCTCGTATTCGAAGGCATGGACGATCTCGGTGTTGAGCAGGCCGGCGATGCCGTCGGTCAGCTGGATTTCGCCGCCGGCGCCGCGCTCCTGGTTGCGGATGTGGCCGAACACCGCCGGCGTCAGGATGTAGCGGCCCGCCACGCCCATGCGCGAGGGCGCCGATTCGGGCGCCGGCTTCTCCACCATGTGGCTCACGCGCGTGAGTCGGCCGCCTTCGATGTTGGTGACCTTCTCGCCGGCCACGATGCCGTAGCGGCGGACCTGCTCCAGCGGCACTTCCTGCACGGCCAGCAGCGAGGTGCCCAGGCGGCTGAAGGCGTCCGTCATCTGCGCCAGCACGGGCTTGCCCCCGGCCGGGCCGATCATCAGGTCGTCGGCCAGCAGCACGCCGAAAGGCTCGTTGCCGACCAGGTGCTCGGCGCACAGCACGGCATGGCCCAGGCCCAGCGAACGCGGCTGGCGCACGAAGGAGCAGTACATGTCGTCCGGCGCGACCGAACGCACCAGGGCCAGCAGTTCCTTCTTGCCAGCAGTCTCCAGTTCGCTCTCGAGTTCGTAGGCGGTGTCGAAGTGGTCTTCGATCGCGCGCTTGTTACGCCCCGTCACGAAAATCATCTGCCGGATGCCGGCCGCATAGGCCTCTTCGACCGCGTACTGGATCAGCGGCTTGTCCACCACCGGCAGCATCTCCTTGGGCTGGGCCTTGGTGGCAGGCAGGAAACGCGTGCCGAGACCGGCAACGGGGAAAACGGCTTTGGTGACGGTCTTCTGGTAGCTGGACATGGTGATGCAATTCGCTTTCTATTGGATTGGGAAGCACAAAAAACGCGGCAGCATACCGCTCGGCAAGCAATGCATATGCCATCCGAAACGGTGCGCTGCTGTCAGCCCAATCGTACAAGTTGCGTTTGAAGCCTCTGTAACGTGGCGCCGAAGTCGGCTACCCGCTTCTTCTCCTGCTCGATGACGGCCGGCGGTGCCTTGGCGACGAAGGCCTCGTTGGAGAGCTTGCCATTGGCCTTGGCGATCTCGCCCTGGATGCGGGCCACTTCCTTGCCCAGGCGTGCCTTCTCGGCCGCCGCGTCGACCTCCACGTACAGCGCCAGACGCGCCTCGCCGACGACGGCCACGGGGGCCGATTGCGCAGCGGCTTGCCAGGCCGCCTCGTCGTCGAACACCTTGACCTCGGCCAGCTTGGCCAGGGCCTGCAGCACCGGGGCTGCGCCGCGCATGAACTCGGCATCGCCGACCACGTAGAGCGGCAGCCGGGTGGCCGGCGACACGTTCATCTCGCCACGCAGGTTGCGGCAGGCATCGACCACGGCGCGCAGCCTGGCCATGTGGGCGATGGCGGTCTCGTCGATCTTGGCCGGCTGCGCCTGCGGATACTTCGCCACGGCGACCGAGGGGCCGGGCAGGCCGGCCACCGGGGCCACCTTCTGCCAGAGCGCTTCGGTGATGAACGGGATGATGGGGTGCGCCAGGCGCAGGATGGCCTCCAGCGTGCGGATCAGCGTGCGCCGCGTGGCGCGCTGCTCGGCCTTGCTGCCGGTCTGGATCTGCACTTTGGCAATCTCCAGGTACCAGTCGCAGAACTGGTTCCAGACGAGGTCGTAGAGCGCATTGGCCACGTTGTCCAGGCGGTACTCGGCGAAGCCCTTGGCGATCTCGGCCTCGACCTGCTGCAGCACCGAGCTGATCCAGCGGTCGGCCTGGCTGAAACGCATGTAGCCGTGGAATTCACCGCCAGGCTGGCACTGCTCCTTGGTGTGCTCGGCCAGGCCGCAGTCGCGGCCTTCGCAGTGCATCAGCACGAAGCGCGTGGCGTTCCAGAGCTTGTTGCAGAAGTTGCGGTAGCCCTCGCAGCGCTTGCTGTCGAAGTTGATGCTGCGGCCCAGCGAGGCCAGTGCCGCGAAGGTGAAGCGCAGCGCGTCCGCGCCGTAGGCCGGGATGCCTTCGGGGAACTCCTTCTCGGTGTTCTTGCGCACCTGGGGCGCGGTCTCGGGCTTGCGCAGGCCGGTGGTGCGCTTGTCCAGCAGCGGGGCCAGCGCGATGCCGTCGATGAGGTCCACCGGATCCAGCACGTTGCCCTCGGACTTGCTCATCTTCTTGCCCTGCGCATCGCGCACCAGGCCGTGGATGTAGACGTGCCTGAACGGCACGCGGCCCGTGAAGTGGGTCGTCATCATGATCATCCGGGCGACCCAGAAGAAGATGATGTCGTAGCCCGTCACGAGCACGGTGGAGGGCAGGTACAGGTTGTAGTCGTCGGTGGGCGCGTCGGTCTGCTCCGGCCATCCCATGGTGCTGAACGGCACCAGCGCCGAGGAATACCAGGTGTCCAGCACGTCCTCGTCGCGGCGCAGTGTCTTGCCCGGCGCCTGGGCCTGCGCATCGGCCTCGCTGCGCGCCACGTAGACCTTGCCGTCCTCGTCGTACCAGGCCGGGATCTGGTGGCCCCACCAGAGCTGGCGGCTGATGCACCAGTCCTGGATGTTGCCCATCCACTGGTCGTAGGTGTTGACCCAGTTCTCGGGCACGAAGCGCACCTCGCCACTCTTGACGGCGTCGATGGCCTTCTGGGCGATGCTCTTGCCGGTCGGATCCTGCTCCGAGACCTTGGTCATGGCGACGAACCACTGGTCGGTCAGCATGGGCTCGACCACCTCGCCCGTGCGCGTGCAGATTGGCACCGTGAGCTTGTGCTTCTTGGTTTCCACCAGCGCGCCGATGGCCTCGAGGTCGGCCACGATGGCCTTGCGTGCCACGAAGCGGTTCAGGCCGCGGTACTTCTCGGGCGCCTCGTCGTTGATGGTGGCCTGCAGCGTCAGCACGCAGATCATGGGCAGCTTGTGGCGCTGGCCCACGGCATAGTCGTTCACGTCGTGCGCGGGCGTCACCTTCACGACGCCCGTGCCGAAGGCCTTGTCCACGTAGTCGTCGGCGATGACGGGGATCTCGCGCCCCACCAGCGGCAGCACCACGGTCTTGCCGATCAAATGCGTGTAGCGCTCGTCCTCAGGGTGCACCATCACGGCCACGTCGCCCAGCATGGTCTCGGGCCGCGTGGTCGCCACGGTGAGGCTGCCCGAGCCGTCGGCCAGCGGGTAGGCGATGTGCCACAGCGAGCCGTCCTTCTCCTCGCTCTCGACCTCCAGGTCGGACACGGCGGACTGCAGCTTGGGGTCCCAGTTCACGAGGCGCTTGCCGCGGTAGATCAGGCCCTGCTCGTAGAGCTTCACGAAGGTGTCGGTCACGACCCTGGACAGCTTGTTGTCCATCGTGAAGTACTCGCGGCTCCAGTCCACGCTGTCGCCCATGCGGCGCATCTGCGTGGTGATGGTGTTGCCCGATTGCTGCTTCCACTCCCAGACCTTGGCCGTGAACGCGGCGCGGCCCAGGTCGTGGCGGCTGATGCCCTGCTCCTGCAGCTGGCGCTCCACCACGATCTGCGTGGCGATGCCGGCGTGGTCGGTGCCGGGCACCCAGGCCGTGTTGAAGCCCGCCATGCGGTGGTGGCGCGTCAGCGCGTCCATGATGGTCTGGTTGAACGCATGGCCCATGTGCAGCGTGCCCGTGACGTTGGGCGGCGGCAGCTGGATCGCGAAGGAGGGCGCGTTCGCATCGGGCACGCCCGTGCCGCGCACGCCCGCGGCGCCGAGGCCGCGGCGCTCCCATTCGGGCCCCCAGTAGGCCTCGAGGGCGGCAGGTTCAAAGGACTTGGACAGTTCGGCCAGGCCGGGTTGTTCGGGGGTGTCGCTCATGGGAAATCCAGACGGGAGGCGGTGCCGCGCGGGCACGGCGGGGCGGGAACGCGAAGGCGGCGATTTTAGGGGCTGTCTGCCGGCGGGCCCTGGCCGGTGCGGGCATCCACCGGATGCACGATGCGGGCTCCCTGCGCGGCCGCGGCGCCTGGGTACCATGCCGCCAGCCAGGCCGGGCGCTGGCGGTGCGGCGCGTGCGGGCCGCGCGGCGCGCGCCGTGTCGGTCAGCCATGCTTCTTCAACGTGACGACCCGGAGATTTGACGATGAAACCACTGCTCATGGCCGCTGGCGCGCTGCTGGCCGCCTCGACCGCCTTCGCCGCCGAGACCACGGTGCCTCTGCACATCGCCGACAAGCAGGGCGCAGGTGCCGACGTGGGCACGGTCCGCATCGTCGAGACCGCCTACGGCCTGGCCTTCTATCCCGCACTCAAGGGCCTGCCGCCCGGCCTGCACGGCTTTCATGTGCACGAGAACCCCTCGTGCGTGCCCAGCGAGAGCGCGGGCAACGTCGTGCCGGCCGGCGGCGCCGGCGGTCACCTGGATCCCGCGGGCACCAAGAAGCATGGCGAGCCCTGGAGCGACGGCCACCTGGGAGACTTGCCGCCGCTGTACGTCGCGGCCGACGGCAGCGCCACCGCGCCCGTGCTGGGCCCGCGCCTGAAGCTGGCCGACGTGCGCCAACGCGCGCTGATGGTGCATGCCGGTGGCGACAACCATGCCGACCACCCGGCCCCGCTGGGCGGTGGCGGGGCACGCATCGCCTGCGGCGTGATCGGCGGCTGAGCCGCAGCAGCGGCGGGCGTTCAGCGCTCGCCGCGCAGGTAGAACTTCTGCAGCAGCCGCTGTACGGTCGCGCGCTCGCGCTCCGTGAGCCGCCCCGCCAGTTCGTTCTCCAGTTCCACGACGACCTTCTCGGTTTCCTGCGCGAGCGCATGGCCGGCCTCGGTCAGGTGCAGGCCGACGGCGCGGCCGTCGCGCGGGTGCGGCCGGCGTTCGATGAGGCCGCGCCGGTCCAGCGCGGCGATCAGGTTCACGAAATTGGGCGGCAGGATGTCCAGCGTGGCGCAGAGCTGGCGCGAGGTCGCGCCCGGGTTGTGCGCGAGCAGGGCCAGCACCGAGAAATCCGCCTGCGTGAGCCCGTAGGGCGCCATGCGCTCGAAGAACACGCCGCCGATGGCGATGGCGGCCCGGCGGGCGTTGTAGCCGATCAGGCCTTCCAGCACGCTGGTGTCCAGCGGCTCGAAACTGGGTGCGGGGGCGGGCGGGGGAGTCTTGCGTGCGCGGGCCATGCGCCGATTGTGGCGTTCAGGCCGCGGCGCTCTGGGCCACGGCCTGCGCCGCCTGCTTGACCATGGTGAGCCGCATGTCGAATTCCGGCAGCACCCAGCGGCGGAAGGCGGCTGCGGGCTGCGTCCAGCGCGTGTCGTCCGCTGCGCTGGCCTCGATGCGCGCCCAGGCCCAGGCCAGCAAGGCCAGCGCGGTCACTCGCAGGAAGTCGTCGGCCACCTCGTAGGCCAGGCGCGGCTGGGCCTTGGCCGCCAGCGCCACGCTGGTGGCCAGGTAGCGCAGCTGGGCCAGGCGGCGCTGGGCATCGGCATCGGCCTCGCGCGAGGCGTCGAGTTCGTCGCGCAGCTCCAGCAGCATGGCCGAGAAGTCGGCCCCCGCATCGGGCAGCACCTTGCGCACCAGCAGGTCGATGGCCTGGATCTCGTTCGTGCCCTCGTAAATCATGGCCACGCGCACGTCGCGCACATGCTGCTCGATGCCCCATTCGCGCACATAGCCGTGCCCGCCGAACACCTGCAGACAGGCGCTTGCGCCCTCGAAACCCTGCTGTGTGCAGGCCGCCTTGAGGACGGGCGTGGCCAGCGCGCACCAGCGCTGGGACGCGGCGCGGGTCTTGGGGTCTTCGGCATGGCGGGCCAGGTCCAGCCGCAGGCCGGTGCGGTAGGCCAGCAGGCGTGCACCGTCGATCCAGGCGCGCTGGGTGTCCAGGATGCGCGCGATGGCCGGGTGCTCGGCGATGGGGCTGGGTTCGGGGCCGGTGGCGCCCGGCGCGCGCATCTGCCGGCGCTCGGCTGCGTAGGCGCTGGCCTTTTGCCAGGCCGCGTCCAGGATGCCGATGCCCTGCAGCGCCACGTGCAGCCGGGCGGCGTTCATCATCACGAACATGGCCGCCAGTCCGCGGCCGGGCTCGCCGATCAGCCAGCCCGTCGCGTCCTCGAAGCGCATGACGCAGGTGGGGCTGCCGTGCAGGCCCATCTTTTCCTCGATGCGCTCGCACGAGACCGCGTTGCGCTGACCGTTGGGCAGGACCTTGGGCACCAGGGCCAGCGACAGGCCCTTGGGCCCGGGCGGCGCATCCGGCACTCTGCACAGCACGAGGTGCACGATGTTGTCCGAAAGATCGTGCTCGCCGCCCGAGATGAACATCTTGCTGCCGCTCACACGCAGCGCGCCATCGGCCTGCGGCACGGCGCGCGTGCGCACCAGGCCCAGGTCGCTGCCGGCGTGGGCTTCGGTCAGGCACATCGTCGCCAGCCATTCGCCGCTGGCCAGCCTGGCCAAGTAGCGGTCCTTCAATTCCGGGCTGCCGTGGTGCTTCAGGCACTCGTAGGCGCCGTGCAGCAGGCCGGGCGCCATCGTGAAGCCCTGGTTGGCAGCCGACAGCCATTCGTAGAGTACCGCTTCGAGCACGGCGGGCAGGCCTTGCCCGCCGTGGGCCTGGTCGGCCGACAGCGCCGGCCAGCCCGCCTGCCAGAACGCCTGGTAGGCTGCGCGGAAGCCGGGCGGCGCCGTGACGGCGCCGGCCTCGAAGCGGCAGCCCACCTCGTCGCCCGTACGGTTCAGCGGCGCGATGGCCTCGGCCACGAACTTGCCGGCCTCTTCCAGCACCTGGTCCGCCAGCGCGTCGTCGACCTCGGCGAAGGCCGGCAAGGCGCGCCATTGCGGTCCTGCGTCCAGCACCTCGTGCAGCAGGAAGCGGGTGTCGTCGGGGCGGGGCAGGTAGTCCATGGCGGTTCGGTGCGGGAAGGGCTTACTTGCAGCTGAAGCTGCTGGCGAGTTCCAGGCTGCCGCTGCCGTTGTAGCGGGCGACCTGGGGGTAGGGGCACAGCGGGCGGGTGCGGTCGGCAGCCCAGTCCGCGGGCACATCGGCGTTCAAGCCGCCGGCATTGCCGGCGCCGCGCGCGCTGGCGATCACGCGTTCGGGCGCCTCGCCCTTTTCCACCCAGTTGACCAGCGCGTCGAGCATGTCGAACTGCTCGGTGGCCGGGCCGCCGCTGCAGTGGTTCATGCCCGGCACGAGGAACAGACGGGCGAAATCGGAGGCATCGCCGCCATTGTCCCGCCGCAGGGCCTGGTACCAGTCCACCGTGTCGTCGCTCGAGAAGATCGGGTCGGCCGTGCCGTGGTAGACCATGAGCTTGGCGCCGCGGTTCTTGAGCGTGGGCAGCTGGCCGTAGTTGACCGGCAGCATGAACGACAGCGCACTCTCGGTGTAGGTGGCATTGGTGGCCTGCACCTTGGCCAGCATGCTGTCCAGGTTGCCCGTGAGCGCGAAGTTCGTGCCGTTGAAGCTGCTGCGGTCCTCCGGCGGCACCTGCCAGACGAAGCCCACGGCGCCCGTGTCCAGCGTCAGCGAGTTGCTGAACTTCCAGCCGGCCCAGCCGTTCGTCTGCAGCCCGTTGTCGTAGGGGAAGCTGGCGTAGATCTTCGTGCCGCTTTCCGTCGTCGCGCCCTTGAAGAGCGCGACGATGCCGGACTTCTGCTCCGCGCTGAGGCAACTGCCGTCGCGTGCGCCGCTGCAGGTGGGCAGGTCGCGGGCCAGGTCGAAGGCGGCCTGGCAGGCGGCCGTGTCCTGCACGAGGCCGTCGCTGGCGCCGTCGAGCGCATCGCATTTGGCCAGCACCGCCTGGCTCACCAGCGTGCGTTCGGCCTGCGTGAAGCCGGTGCCCAGGTTGCCCGCCGTCGTCGCGAGCGCGGCATAGGTCTTGGCGCCAGCGATGTTGGCGATCGCCGCGCGCGGCAGCCGCGTGCCGGGATTGCCGGCGAGGATGCCGTCGTACTGCTCGGCATAGCGCGAGGCCGCCACCATGGCGTGGCGCCCGCCATTGGAGCAGCCGCCCAGGTAGCTGCGGTCGGGCGCCTTGCCGTAGGCGGTCTGGATGGCGCTCTTCGCCATGGGCGTGAGCTTGCCGACGGCCTGGTAGCCGTAGTCCAGTCGCGCCTGCGGGTCCAGGCCGAAGAAGGGACCCAGGGATCCTGCATGGCCGGCGTCCGAGCTCAGCACGGCGAAACCCTTGTTCAACGCGTTGTCCAGCGGGCCGCCGCCGCCGATGCCGCCGGCGGCCGTGCCCACGCTGCCGTCCAGGCCGCCGTTGGCCTGGTAGAAGAAGCGGCCGTTCCAGTTGTTGGGCAGCCGCATCTCGAAGCCGATGGCGTAGCTCTGGCCGTCCACGGCGCTCACGCGGTCGAACATGCGGCCGGTCACGCGGCAGTGCGCGGGCACGTCCTTGCCGGCAACCTTGAGCGTGCCGGCCGCGATGGCTTCGGACGCCGTGATGGTGGTGTTCGCAAATGCGATCCGGCCCGCGAGGTCGGTACAGGACTGCAGCGCGGCGGGCGTGGCCGCGGCCAGCTGCGGCAGGTCGTCGTCACCCGAGCCGCAGGCGGCCAGCAACAGGGCCGGCGCGAGCGCGGCGGCGAGGGTGAGTTTGCTCTGTGGCATCTGGTGTCTCCTCCGGTGGTGGTGGGTGGGATCAGGGGATCAGGATTCGGCCGTGAAGCCGATCTGCTTGACGAGCGGACCCCAGCGCTCGAACTCGGCTTTCTGGTCGGCCGCCATCTCCTGCGGCGTGCTGCCGTGCGCGACCAGGCCCACGATGGCCAGCGCGTCGATGACGGTCTTGTCCTTCAGCGCCGCCGTGATCGCGGCATTGGCGGCGGCGATGGTGGCGGCCGGCGTCTTCGCCGGTGCGTAGAAGCCGAACCATTCCTCCGAGGTCACATCGGGGTAGCCCAGCTCGGTGAAGGTCGGCACGTCCGGCAGGTAGGGCGAGCGCTTCTTGCCCGAAGTGGCCAGCACGCGCACGCGGCCGGTCTTCATGTACTGCAGGTAGTCGCCGCTGGGGTTCATGGCGGCGGCGATCTGGCCGCCCACGAGGTCGGTGATGCTGGGCACGGTGCCGCGGTAGGGCACGTGCTTGAGTTCCACGCCCGCGCGGATGCCCAGCAGCGCGCCCAGCAGGTGCGGCATGGAACCCGCGCCCGGCGAACCATAGCTGGCTTTCTCGGGGTTGGCCTTGGCCCAGGCCAGGAAGTCCTTGAGCGTCTTGACTTCGGCCGGCACGGCCGGCCCCACGGCCAGACCGTGGAACATGATGGCGCCGATGGAGACCTGCGTGACCTCCTCGGGCTTGTAGCTGAGCTTGGGATAGATGTAGGGATAGACCGCCAGGGCCGAGACGGGCGCCAGCGTCAGCACCGAGCCGTCGGCCGGCGCGGCCTTGAGCGACTCCACGGCGATGCGGCCGCCCGCGCCGGGCTTGTTCTCCACATAGCCCGGGTTCTTGCTGTAGGGCGTGCCGCCCAGCTTCTCGGCCACGCGGCGCGCCACGCTGTCGCCTGCGCTGCCGGCCGGAAAGCCGTACATGATCTTGACCTGGTCCAGCGCCTGGGCGAGCGCGGACAGCGGCGAGAGCGCGCCGAGGGCGGCGGTGCCGGCCAGGGCGTGCAGGAAGTGTCGACGGTGGTGCATGGGGTTGTCTCCTCGGGGTGGATCAGCGGGGGGCCATGCGCAGCGCGCCATCCAGACGGATGACCTCGCCGTTCAGGTGGCCGTTGGTGACGATGTGGCAGGCCAGCTCGGCGAACTCCGAAGGCTTGCCCAGGCGCGGCGGGAACGGGATGGATGCGGCCAGCGATTGCTGCACCGGCTCGGGCAGCTCCAGCAGCAGCGGCGTGGCGAAGATGCCTGGCGCCACGGTGCAGACCCGGATGCCGTGCTGCGCGAGGTCGCGCGCCATCGGCAGCGTCATGCCGACCAGGCCACCCTTGGATGCGCTGTAGGCCTGCTGGCCGACCTGGCCGTCGAAGGCCGCGACCGAGGCCGTGAACACCATGACGCCGCGCTCGCCACCGCCGAGTGGATCGAGCCTGGCGCAGCGCGCCGCGAACAGGCGGCTGATGTTGTAGGTGCCGAGCAGGTTGACGTTGATCACGCGGGCGAAGTCCTCCAGCGGCGCGGCCTGGCCGTCCTTGCCCACGATGCGCTTGGCCGAGCCGATGCCGGCCACGTTCATGAGGATGCGCGCCGGGCCGTGCGCCGCGGCGGCCGCATCCAGCGCGGCCTCCACGCTCGCGGTGTCGGTGATGTCGCAGGCGTGGGCCGTGCCTCCGATCTCGGCCGCGACCTGCCGGGCGCGGTCGAGGTTGCGGTCCAGCACCGCGACCCTGGCGCCCAAACGGGCCAGTTCGCGGGCCGTGGCCTCGCCCAGGCCGGATGCGCCGCCCGTGACGAGGGCGGCCTGTGCTTCGATCTTCATGGGTGGGTTCTCCTAACGCGGGGTGATGGTGTGGGGCAGGGTGCCGCCGTGCAGCGCCTGCACCGCGGCGTCGCGGTGCTTGAGCACGGCGCGCTGGTTGATCGAGCCCTTGTCGGTCACCTCGCCCTTGTCGATGGACGGCGGCTCGGCCACGAGCACGGCGCGCGCGATGCGGTTGGCGCTGCCGGTGGCGTCGGCTGCAAGCTTGTCGATCACGTGCTGGAAATGCGCCTGCACGGCGTGGTGCGCGAGCACCTCGGCCATGGGCGCGTCGGCCGGCAGCCGGGCCAGTTCGCGCACGGCCTGGGTCGGGAAGATCAGCGCACCGACTTCCTTGAGGTTCAGGCCCGTCAGCACCGCGTCCTGCACATAGGGCGCGCCGTAGGCCGTGATCTTGGCGCGCAGCGGACCCACGCTCACGAAGGTGCCCGTGGCGAGCTTGAAGTCCTCGGCGATGCGGCCGTCGAAGCGCAGGCCCAGGTGCGGGTTGGCAGGGTCGATCCACTCCACGGCGTCGCCCGTGCAGAAGAAGCCTTCTTCGTCGAAGGACTCGTGCGTGGCGTCGGGCATGCGCCAGTAGCCCGGCGTGACGTTGGGGCCGCGGTAGCGGATCTCGGTCTTGCCGTCGGTCGGCACGAGCTTGAGCTCCATGCCCGCCGCCGGCAGACCCAGGTCGCCCGTGGCCACCTGGGGCCGCGTGATGTACAGCGCGAAGGGGCCGGACTCGGTCATTCCGAGGCCCGTGCCCATCACCAGGCGCCCGCCGATCTCGGCCTCCTGGATGCGGTTGAGCTTGTCCCACACGGCCTGCGGCAGCGCGGCGCCGGCGTAGAAGAACATGCGGGCGCGCGACAGCAGGTTCCTGCGCAGCACCGGGTCCGTCTCCATCGCGTCGGCGATGGCCTCGAAGCCCGTGGGCACGTTGAAGTACACCGTGGGCGCGATCTCGCGCAGGTTGCGCAGCGTCTCGGCGATGCCGGCCGGCGTGGGCTTGCCCTCGTCGATGTAGAGCGTGCCGCCGTTGTCCAGCGCGATGCCGATGTTGTGGTTGCCGCCGAAGGTGTGGTTCCAGGGCAGCCAGTCGACGAGCACGGGTGGCTCCTCGCCCAGCGCCGGGATGGACAGCCGCATCTGCTGCTGGTTGGCGCACCACATGCGGTGGGTGTTGATGACGGCCTTGGGATTCTTGGTCGAGCCCGAGGTGAACAGGAACTTGGTGATGGTGCCCGGGTGGATGTGGGCCATGGCCTCGTCCACCGCGGCCGTGGGCACGGTGTCCAGCAACGCGGCCAGCGGCGTGCTGGCGCGGCCTTGCAGGGCACCTTCGCCCAGCACCACCTCCACATCGGCCGGCACCGTGGCGGCGATGGCCGCGGCATAGCGCGCATCGCTGGCGAACACGAGGCCCGGCGTCAATGTGCCCATCACGTGGCGCAGCTTCTCGTAGTCCTTGCTGACCAGCGCGTAGGGCGGCGACACCGGGCAGTGCGGGATGCCCACGAGCAGGCAACCGAAGGCCACGAGTGCGTGGTCCAGGCTGTTCTCCGCGAGGATGGCCACGGGCCGCTCGGCCGACAGGCCGCGCGCGAGCAGGGCCTGGCCGATGGCGCGGGCCTGGGCCAGCATGTCGCGGTACGAGAGATGCACCCAGTCGCCGCGCGTGCCATCCGCGCGCCTGGCGCGCTGCGCCATGAAGCTCCGCTCGGGCGTGGCCTGGGCCCAGTGCAGCAGCCGGTCCGTCATGCGGTGCGCATAGGGCGTGAGCGGTGTCTCGGCCTGCACGTAGCGCACGCCGCCTGCGGCCTCGCGGATGCTGGCGCGTGTCACGCCGAAGGCCAGCGGGCGGTATTTGGGCAAGGCTCCGCCCAGGCTGCCTGCGGCAGCCGCATCGTTCTGCGTCATGTCGTCCTCCGAAAAGGGGCGGGGTCAGTCTTTCGAGACCTTGGCGGCACGGCCTTCCAGGAAGGCGCGCACGCGTTCCTTGGCAGCGGGCGCATCCTGCGCGATGCCGGCCATCAGCGCTTCGGTGAACAGGCCGTGGTCGGCCGGCTGCTCGGCGATGCGGGGCAGGGCGTGCATGAGCGCGTAGTTGGTCAGCGGTGCATTGGTCGCAATGCGCTGGGCCAGTTCGATGGCCTTGGCCAGGGCCTGGCCCGGCGGCACGAGGTACTGTGCGAAGCCCGCGCGCTCGCCTTCGGCGGCCTTGTAGACGCGGCCCGTCATCATCATGTCGGTCATGCGCGCCACGCCGATCAGCTTGGGGATGCGCACCGAGCCGCCGCCGCCCACGAAGATGCCGCGCGTGCCCTCGGGCAGTGCGTAGAAGGTGGTCTCGTCGGCCACGCGGATGTGGCAGGCGCTGGCCAGTTCCAGGCCGCCGCCGACCACGGCGCCGTGCAGCGCGGCGACCACGGGCACGGTGCCGAACTGCACGCCATCGAGTGCCTGGTGCCACATGCGCGAGTGCAGCACGCCCTGGCCTGCGTCGCGCTCCTTGAGTTCCGACAGATCCAGCCCGGCGCAGAAGTGCTCGCCGGCGCCGTCGACCACCACCGCGCGCACGCCCTCGGGCAGGTTCTGGAAGCAGTCGCGCAGCGCGAGGATCAGGCCGTCGTTGAGCGCATTGCGCTTGGCGGCGCGGTTCAGACGCACGATGGCGATGTCGTCCTGGCGTTCGAAGGAAAGGTCGGGGTGGGTCATGATTGCATCCTGGAGGTGGATCGATTATGGTTATGAAAAATAACCAAATCAAGGCGATCGCGCCTGCCGAATTCCTAGTACTTACCCCTAGAAGCGGAGACCCCCGTGGACTGCACCAACCTCATCGCCATCGACACGCACACGCATGCCGAGATCAGCTGCTGGAACCCTTTCGACAACTACGGCGAGGAGTACGACCGCGCGGCCGACAAGTACTTCCGCTCCAGCCGCCGCCCGACCATTCAGGAGAGCATCGACTACTACCGCGAGCGCAAGATCGGCTTCGTGATGTTCGGCGTGGACAGCGAGTCCAACCTGGGCCGCCGGCGCATTCCGAACGAGGAGATCGCCGAGGCCGCGCAAAAGAACCCGGACATCATGATCGCGTTCGCGAGCATCGACCCGCACAAGGGCAGGATGGGTGCGCGCGAGGCGCGCAGACTCATCGAGGAGCACGGCGTGAAGGGCTTCAAGTTCCACCCCACGGTGCAGGGGTTCCACCCCTACGACAAGATGGCCTGGCCGATCTACGAGGTCATCAATGAGCACAAGCTGCCCGCGATCTTCCACACCGGCCACAGCGGCATCGGCTCGGGCATGCGCTGCGGTGGCGGCCTGCGGCTCGAGTACAGCAACCCCATGCACCTGGACGACGTGGCGATCGACTTCCCGGACATGCAGATCGTCATGGCGCACCCGAGCTTTCCGTGGCAGGACGAGGCCTTGTCGGTGGCCACGCACAAGCCCAACGTCTGGATCGACCTGTCGGGCTGGAGCCCCAAGTACTTTCCGAAGCAACTGATCCAGTACGCCAACACCTTGCTCAAGGACCGCGTGCTGTTCGCGAGCGACTGGCCGCTGATCTCGCCGGAGCGCTGGCTCAAGGATTCGGAGGAAGCAGGGTTCAAGCCCGAGGTGATGCCGGGCATCCTGAAGGGCAACGCGATGCGGCTGTTGGGCCTGGGGGCATGACGCCTCGCGCCCTTCTTGCGCACCACGGCAGCGCTGCGCCCTGGCCGTGCGCGGGCTGCGCAGCGGGCGTGGCGAGCAGCCGCGCGGCCACAAGCTCGGCTTCACGAGCCGCACGATCTGGGACTTGACGCTGCAGCTCTGCGAAGGCGAGGGCCAGATCGACCTGGCCGGCACCGTTCACCCGAGCATCGCGCCCGAGATCGCCTTCGGCCCGGCCGCCACGCAGCCCACGGCCGCAAGTGGGCTTGTTGATGTCGAAAACACCCTCAGTCCGATCTGCGCCGACGCAGGGCCGCTGCCGCGAGCAGGCCCAGGCAGGCCAAGGAAAGCGTGGCCGGTTCGGGCACCTCCTGGGGGGCGGGCTCCCAATTGACGATGGCGCCGCGGACGGTGTTCAACCAGCCGAGCGCGCGGAGATCGAGATCGACGGATCCGCTGGCCACCGCGACGCGCACCGAAAAAATGCCGTCGAACAAGGCCGCATCCCAACTGGTCCACGAGTTGATGGCCAGAGCCTGCGGGTCGCCGACCATGCCGCCCTGCATGTCGTGGTCCGCGAAGAACTCCCATGACCCGGCGGCCGCCGGGAGCGAATTGATGCCTGTGAGAATGCTCGCCGAGGTGAATGGCGGCGTGCCTGGCAGTGTGTTCGTCAGGTCCACGTTCCAGACCAGCTCCTGGCCGGCCTGGAGTGTGACCGGCGTCGCGAAGGCCGGGGGCACGCAGGCGATGGCGGCCGCAAGGACTGCATTGCGGAGGAAGTAGCTCATGGTGTCGCTCCTGTGTTGAGGTGATGCCGGGCGGCGCGCCGCATCGGCTTGGGTGGATCTGGTGCTGGCTGAAGGGCTACGTGTTGCGTGGGTGTCGGCGGCAACGCAATGCGCGACGACGCATGGCCGCTGCCGTCAGCAGGCCCAGGCAGGCCAGCGAGAGCGTGGTAGGCTCGGGCACCTCGGTGGCCTCCGGTTCCCACCTGACGACAGCGCTGCCGACGCCGTTCAAGTCGCCGCTCGCCCAGAGATCGAGATCGACCGATCCGCTGGTCACCGCCACGCGAACCGAGAAGATGCCGTCGCGCGCGGCTGGCTCCCAGAGGAGCAATGAACTGAGGTTCAGAGCCTGCACGCTGTCGAACATGGCACCTTGCATGTCGTGCTCGGCGAAGAACTCCCACGAACCGGTGGCGGTCGTGTTCGACGTGTCGTTCCCGATGCGCACAGACGAGAACGGTGGCGCACCCGGCAGCATGTTCGTCAAGTCCACGTTCCAGACCAGTTCCTGGCCCGCGTGGAGGGTGACGGGCGCGGCGAAGGCCGGGGCTGCACAAGCCATGGCTGCGGCGAGGACTGCATCGCGGAAGAAGTGGTGCATGGTGTCGCTCCTGGGTTGAGGTGGGGCCGTCTGGCGCGGGTCGTGGCGCGCTGCACCGGCATGGATGGATCTGGTGGGGACTGGCCGCCTATTGGCGTGCCGCGGCCTTCACGGCGACATCGAAGCGCAACTGGCTGCTGGCTTCGCCCCGGCCTGCGGTCTTGCTGCGGCCCACCCACAGCCAGCTGCGCCCATCGGCGCTGCGTGCGTACTGGAACGTGCGGCGCAGGGTTGCCCCGATGCGTGGGACCTCCTCTTCCTCCAGCCACTGCCGTTCGGCATCGGGCATCGGCCGGTCCGGATCCTGCCGCAGCAAATGGCCGCGCGGGTGGAACACGTAGGCGCGCACATGGACCGCATCGGCCACCGGTAGCGGGGTGATGAAGTTCGGCTGCGCGTCCAGCCCGTCCAGGAAGTCGCTGTAGGCCGGATCGGGCCGACCCAGCGCCGCGGGCGCGGGGTAGAAGCGCTTCATGCCCGCGCGCTCCAGGTGGATGTCCACAGGCGCGCCTGGCTGCAGCCCCTGGCGCCGCACCGGCAACAGCGGCGTCCAGTTCGCGGGGACGGGCGTGGCCAGGCGGTACACGACCTGGGGGTCACCTGCAGCGAAGTCGAGCTGCTGCTGAAAGGCCAGGGCCCTGGCTTCCTGGTCGCGGTCCAATGGCTCGCCCGACGTGCCTTGCACCTTCTTTTCGATCGCCCATGCCAGGTTGGCCATCTCGTCGCGCACCACCAGGGTGTGTTCGAGCGGTGCGCCGTGCAGCACGTCCTCCACGCTGTCGGGCAGGAACAAGGCGTTGCCGAGATCGCCTGGCAGCCGAGCCGGGTGCGTCAGCGTGAACATGTGCCAGGGCGTCTGCGCGTTGTCGGCAACGGCGCCAGGCGTGCTGGTCACGCCGAAACTGTCGATGACCTGAAAGCTGGTGACCGCGTACAGCGCGCCCACAGGCAAGCGCACCGGCAGCATGAACCAGTCGTTGCCGAAGGTCAGCGCGAATTCGCTCACGCTCAGGCGCAGCAGGTCGGTGGCGCCGGCCTCGGCACCCGCGAAGTTGACCCTGCCGTCCTCGAATTCCCAGTAGCGGTCGGCCGGCATGCCGGGGTAGCGCACCGGCGACGGATGGCGCTGCGCGACAGCGAAGGTGGTCTGCCGCGGCCTGACGCGCGACACCATCGGCTCGGCCTGGAACTCCTCCCAATCCACATGGCCGTCGGTGTACTCGGCCGCCTCCAGGGCGACAGCGCCGGTGCCGAGCGCGAAGGCGTACTCGAAACGCTCGCCTTGCCAGGCCGGGTTGTCGGCCGCGCCCTCGAAGACCAGGCCATCCAGCCAGGCCAGCCAGGTGTCCAGAATGCCCAGGGCCGAGCCGTCCATGGCCGACAGGGATGCGGGCAGACCGGTGAGCCGGCGATCGGCGCCGCGCAGCGGCTCCAGGTCGCTTGCCAGGGCCTGGGCATCGACCGTGCGGCCGTGCAGCACGCTGGACCAGAGCAGGCCGGCGGGGTCGGCGGCCGGATCGGCGGGTGTTGCCAGCGTCAGCGGATACGCCTGCAGCACGGCATTGCGCAATGCGGGGCCGGCGCGCCGCAGCAGCTGCAGCCCGGCTTCGCCGCGCAGGCGGGGGTGGCGGCGCCAGACGGGTTCGGCTTCGACCCGCGCCTGGATCGGCGCACCGCCGGCCGGCAGCATCTTCCACGGCTGTGCGTCCTTCTTGCTGCCGGGGCGGAACTGCCGTACCGGGTTGCCGGTGACCGTGCACGAGACCGACAGCGGGGTGCCGGCGTCTTCGCCCTGGAACTCGTTGAACTGCCATTGCCGGGCGAGCATCCACAAAGGGTCGGCCACAGCGGCCTGCAGGCCTTGCTGCAGGCCGATGGTGGTGGGCTGCGTCTCCAGGCGCGTGAAGCCGGTCACGGACGGCGGGGCCACGCCGGCTGCCGCCAGCGCTGTCCAGTTCCCGACGGCGCTGGGCGCCACGCTGCGCTGGTCGCTTTTGAGGATGAGGGCCATGTCGCTCTCCTAGATCTTGCCCAGCGGCACCACACCAGAGGCCTGCTGCGCCATGCCCAAGTGACTCGCCTGCAGGTTGACCCAGGCCTTTTGCGTGAGGTCCAGCCAGCGCACGCTGGGCAGCGCATCGGTCAGGTTTTGCGGCAGGCGGTTGGCCGGCAGCAACTCGCCCAGGCCGCTGCCCAGATCGCGCGGGCGCACGGCCCGCAGGCGCGCCAGCCTGAACGCCTCGTGCACGGTGTCGACCACCTGGTCGAATTCCCAATGCGCCTGTTCGGCGTGCGGCGGAACGGCCAGCAGAATGCTCTGCGGCGGCCGTGCGCCCGGCGCGTCGTGGTGGAAGGCAATGCCCGCGGTCTGGAACCGGTCGGGCACGGTCTCCGGCCACTCGTCGCAGACGAAACCGGCCAGTGGCGTGTCGGCCTGCACGGGCGCGCGGCCGCCCGGCGTATGCAGCGCCAGCGCCAGGCTGGGCCTGGGCCAGTCGCGGCTGAACTGCTGGAATGCCGTGCCTTCGCCGGCAATGAAGTCGCGCAGCTCCTCGGGCACCTTCTGAAGATCGGCAACGGTGCCCACTGCCTGTGTCCAGGCGTGCGGCAGCGCGGCCCAGGCCCGGCCCGGGACGTGCGGATACTGAACGACCTGGAAGTCGCCAGGGGCGCTGAAGTCCACGAGCGTCTCGTGCGCTGCCAGCGCGCCGGCAAAACGGTCCAGGCCCTCGCGCACCCGTGCCATGCCGGTCATCCAGCCGGTCACCTGCCAGGGATCGTTCAGGGTCAGCGCATCCTGGGCGGCCAGCGCGTCGTTGAACGCGGCGGCATAGCCGCCCAGCGTGAAGCGTGGCAGGACCGGAAAGCCGCGCCCCAGCAACAGGCGGATCTGGTCCAGCGCACGCTGCACCTGCTGGCCATGCGTGGGCGGTGGCGCATCGTCCGCCGGTGGCGGGGGGTCGAGTTCCTGCAGCCGCGCCTGGAGCAAGGCGGCCAGCGCTGCGCGCGCGGCGTCGGCGCGGGCTGCGCGGGTGGACGGATCGGACTGCGGCGCATCGATGGCAGCCACCTGCGGCGGCCAGCTGGCGGCGGGCAGGAAGTCCTCGAACGCGACCAGTTGTGCCAGCAGTGCGTCGGCGCCGGTGCTGGCGGCCAGGGCGTCCTTGGCGGCGATGAAATCGGCGCGCAGATGGGCCGCGCGGGCCTGCAGTTCGGCCAGGTCCACGCCCGGATATTCCCCTTGGTCGGGCAGCAGCTGTTCGATGCTGTCCTGCGGCACGGCCAGGTCCTTGCGCGTGGCCGGGTGCATGTGGTCGAGCACGGCGCGCAGCGTGGTGCAGAGTGCTTCGAGCGCACCCAGGCCCGGCGCGCCGGAGGCGTCGCCATCGGGCAGGATGTCCAGGCCGGTCACGCTCGCTGCGTCGGCCAGCTGCTGCGACAGGGCCTGCAGCAGCCGTGCACGCAGACCGGTGTCGCCATGGCGCGCCTGCGCTGCGCCGGCCAGATCCGTCGCGCCCAGCACCACGCTCAGGGCCGACCAGCCGAGCGCCTGCAGGCCCAGCACGAGGGGTTGCGCGTCCATTGCGTCGCCGCGGTGCACGCGCGCGGCGATGCGCCAGCGCGAAGGCGCGCCCAACATGTGGGCCAGCCAGGCCTCCAGAGCGGGTTCGGCGCGTGAGCGCCGGTCCGAGGGCCAGGCCGACGCCGTGTCCAGCGGGCACAGCACGGCGAAGCGCTGGGTGTACGCCACGCCGCTGCGCGGCGTGCGCGCCACCTCGGGCGCGATCGGCCGGCTCTGCTTGTCCACGATGCCCATGGCCGCGCCGGCGCGCTCGAAGTTGCCCTGCACGATCTGGTGCACGCCTTCGGCCATCAGCAGATCGGCCACGGCATCGGCGAGCGCGATCGCATCCTGCAGCGCGTGTTCGAAGGCTTCGCGTTCGGCGCTCTGCAATCCGCCTTCGGCATTCGGGGGGTCGGTGCGCAGCAGGCCCAGGAAGGGCCGGGTCCCGTTGACCTGGATTCCGGACAGGTACAGGCGCGCCTCGTTGTTCCCCTCCTGCCACGCCGCCAGCAGTGCCACGCCATCGACCACGTCGCGTGCAGCGACCGCCTCGGCCGGTTCGTCCCCGGGCCCCGTGCCGGCCGGCCGCCAGGGGTAGGCCAGGCGCAGTGGCCAGATCAGCCTGCCCAGCTGCGCATCGCGCAAGGCGCGCTCGATGCGGTAGCCGTACAACGCGGCCAGCGGCTGGTCCTGTGTGAGGCCTTGCAGGATCTCCTGGGCGCGGCGTGTGCGGCGGCTGTCCAGCTGGATCTGGAAGGCATCGCCGTCCTCGTTCGTTGCCGCGCCGCCACTGCGGTTGGCGATGGCCCCGCTGCGCAGGATGGCGGCCGTGGCGGCCTGGGCCAGAGAGGGCGCCAGGATATGCCCCTCGCTGGCGGGCCGCACGTTCGGCCGCAACTGCTCGACCCAACCGAAGCCGCCCACGTACAGGCCGCCGGGCTGGCGTCCGCGGACCAGGGCCAGGCGACGGCTGGCGCGCGCGGTGTACCAGGCGTCCAGGCGGTACGAGAAGACGTCCAGCGTACCGCGCAAGGCGATGTTCAGCTCACCCACCGGGCGCGTGGCGAGCTCGGCCAGGCTGCTCTTGACGGCCGCCACGCTGCGCACTTGCGGACGCAGCTCGCGCACCGAACCGGCCAGCAGGTCCTGCGGCAAGGCCAGGATGCGAACGGACTCCGTCCCTGGCCCGCGCACGGGTTCGGCGCCTGCAGTGGCCGGACGGCCCAGGGCCAGGCTCTGCATCACGTACTCGCCGAGCGTCTGGGTCCCCGTCACGTCCGGCAGCACCAGCTGTTCCAGCTGCTGCGGCGTGTGCAATTCGACACCGGCGGCGGTCGGCTCAGGCCGTTCGACATGGACCGTCTGTGCGGCCCATTGGCTGGTCGCCTTCTCGACAAGGACGCTCTGCACGGCGAAGCGCTCGGCCGCGTCGTGGCGCTCCAGGTCGACCGAGAAGGCCGCCAGCGACTGCAGCAGGGCCGGGCCGCTCTGGAACTGCTTGAGCAGCAGGTCGGCCGTGCGGGCGGGGCCGCCCAGCACCTCGGCCATGCGCGCGAGGTAGTTGCCGGCGCCTGCGGGCAGCGGGCTGTCGGGCGCGGCTTCGCGCGTCGGCAGCGCGGCATCGGCCAGCACCCAGGGCACGCCGGCCAGCTGCTTGGCCCGATGCGGCGGGTCGGCCAGGAACAGGCGGGTGACGATGGGGGTGCTGTCGAAGTTCGCGGCACCATAGTGCAGGAAGATGCGGCGGGCCAGCATGTTCGGCTGCGTGCCGAAGGGCGTGGTGTAGTAGGACGCTCCGCCCACGGCCTCGTCACGGTAGTACGCCACCTGCGACCACGGAGCGGTCTGCAGCATGTCCTTGGCTTTGTCCATGTCGCCGGTGCGCAACAGTGGCACTTCGGCGCGTGCCAGTTCCCACATCGGCCGCAGGAAGGCCAACAGCCTGGAGATGCCCAGCTCTGCCGCCGTCGCGCCGGCTTCGGTGTAGGCGCTGCCCACGACAGGCAGCACGCCATAGGGCTGCTTGCCCACGCGCAGCACCGGCAGGGCCCCGGCCGGCCGCACGTAAGCGACGGCGTACTCGCGCAGCGCATACAGGGTGGCCGGTCGGATGTGCATCTGGCGCTCGCTCGCGTCCTCCAGGTTCCACAGCGACATCAGGTAGTTGCCGATGGTGCCGCGCCACAGCACGTTCATCATGTGCAGCGCGGTGCGCTGGTCGCGCAGATCGGCGCCGGCGATGCCGTCGGCGCCGATGCTGTCCTCGGCGATGCCCAGGGCATGGCAGAGCAGTTGCAGTGCGTCGCTCTGCTGCGGCGCCGCGGACTGGGCCGTATCGGTGGGCGCGGCATGCTCGGCGCTGGGGCTGTAGCCGGACGGCGCGGCCTCGGTGTTGTTGGTCGGCGTGCCGGGCGGCACGAAGCCCAGGCCTTGCGAATCGCGCTGCGCGGCCAGCAGTGCGCCCACTTCGGCGGCGGTCTGGGTCGCATCACGGCTCCAGTCCAGACCGACCACGAGCAGCCGCACCAGTGTGTGCGTGGCCAGCTGGAACCAGGGCACGGTCACGTTCTGCTGCGTGACCTGCAAGGCCATGCCCCGGGCGAGGGCTGCGTCGAAATCCACCATCCATCGCCGCTCGCCATCGACCAGGCCCTCTGCGTGTTCTTCCAGGCTTTCCCAGTCTGGCGACATCGGCAAGGTGTCCGGGACGTTGCGTCCCCACACCCGGAACACCTCCACCTGCGTGCCGAGCTTGGGTTCGGCGGCGTAGCCGATGGCGCACCAGCGGACCGGCAGCAGGCGTGCGTGCGTGGCCTTGGCGCGTGCGTCGATGGCCGGCACCTCGGGGAACTGCGGCATCGCGCCGGGCTCGCCGGCCTGCGCGGCATTGAGCGGCGTCAGCGCGCGCTCGACCCACCGCGCGCGGCCACGGCCCAGCGCCTGTACGAGGTCGCGCTGCGCTTGGGCCTCGCCTTGCCGTGCGAAGCGTGCCTGCCAGAGCGCCGTGCCGGCTTCGCGTTCGGCGTCGGTCAGCCCGTCGGCATGGTGCACCACGTGCAATGTATCGGGATAGATGCGCACGCGCAGCGCGGTGCTGGCGTTCGCATCGGGGACGTAGCGCGTTTCCAGCCGCACCGGGAACATGGCGATCGGCTGGCTGCCGTCCAGCGCCTGTGCCATCGCTTCGGGGCCCTGCCGATGCTGCCATTGCTCCAGCTTGCCGATGCGTTCCGCCAGTGTGCGCTGCAGCGTCTCGGCGCGCTGCCGCGCCGCGCCGCGCTGCGTGCGCAACTGCGCCAGCTCCGCTTGCAACGCGGCCAGCTGCGACGCCGAGGCCGCATTCGTGCGCTGCAGCGCCCGCGCCTGCGCGGCCTTGTGCGCCAGTTGCACGTCCAGCGTGCGTTGTTCCCTGGCCATGCGCTCGAGCTCAGCGCGCAGCGTGTTGATCTCGCTCAGATCGAGTTCCAGGCGTGGCATGTGCGCTCCCTCTCTCCGTCCTTCTTCACCGCGGGACCAGCTTGCTGCCGGCGTAGTAGCCGCGGAACGGGCGCTGCAGCAGCGCTTCGGCCACCAGGGCTGCGTGTGGCTCGGTCCAATCCGGCTGGCTTCGGGCCGGTGGCGCCCTGCGCAGGTCTGCTCCGCTGAAGCACTGGCCGGCGGCCACGCCGACCTCGCTCCAATCCACGTCCATCCAGCCAGGGCCCTGGCGGCGCGGGCCGTCCGGGTCGTCGAAGCCAAAACGCGGCTCGGTCATGTGCTCCTCCAGCACGAAGAACCAGTTCCGCAGCTCGCCTTCCTCGGGGCGGATGCTGGGGCCGAAGCCGACGTAGGTGATGTCGCTGCCCAGGTGCCCGCGCAGGACGGGGCGTTCGATGGCGTTCGGGTCCATCTCGGCCGGGCTGTCACCGCCGGGCCGCTTGTCGTTCGGTGCCTTGGGGTAGGCGTAGATCGACAGGTTGGGAAAGCGCTCGAGCAGTTGGCCACGGACCAGCAACACCAACATCGCCGCGCTGCCCGGCTGGCTACCCAATGGCCTGGGCCCCCATTGGTGGATGGGGTCGATGTCGGTCGCACCGTCCAGCCGCTGCCAGAAGTGGCGCAGGGGCGTGCCGCGCTGGTCGGTCGGAAAGCCCTGCCACAGCAGCTCGCGGCCCATCTCGTGGTTGGCTCCCAGCATCAGCGCCTCGACGAAGCGCGGGTTGGTGCTGACGGCCATGATGAAGTCGTCCGGCAGCGCGCCCACGCCAGGGAGGAAGACTTCGGGTGCGATGCGCTCGAGCTTGCGCGACAGTGGCATGGTCAGATGCGGATAGGCCATCACGCGGTCCCATGCCAGGGGGGTGACGAGGCGCAGGTTGGGCGTCAGAGCCAGATCCAACCGCGTTTGCAGGGCTGGCCCGACCAGCCCGCGTGCGGCGTCGAAGGCGACGGCCTGGCCGCCCAGCGTCAAGGTCGTGGCCAGCCGCTGCGGCACGGTGTTGGCCGGATC
This sequence comes from Pseudorhodoferax aquiterrae, assembly GCF_014652235.1. Classification (GTDB taxonomy): domain Bacteria; phylum Pseudomonadota; class Gammaproteobacteria; order Burkholderiales; family Burkholderiaceae_C; genus Pseudorhodoferax; species Pseudorhodoferax aquiterrae. Next base: position 255,419 of record NZ_BMYK01000002.1, on the reverse strand, counting down.
CACGCGCGCCCGCACCTGTGCCACCGTCTGCGCGCGGGCGAGGTCCACGGGCGCGACGGCGATGGAGCGCGAGTGCTGCACGGATTCCTTCAGCCCGTGGTAGTCGCGGAAGGCCTGCGCATAGCGCGCCAGCACGGCCGGGCGCTTTTCCAGCGGCGGCAGGGTCACGGTGTGGATCCTGTCGGACGGCACCGGCGGGGCCGGTTCCGATGCCGGCGTGAAGCGGCCTTTGTGAAAGCGCAACTCGACCACTGCGCTGCCCTGGCCCAGCGTGTCGACCGGCATGCCGGACCACAGCGCCGCGAGGCCGTATTGGTGCAACGGCGCCAGCGGCACCCGGGCCAGGGTCTGGGCGGTGCGCCCGCCGGGCATGCGGCCGGGGTCGCTCGGTGGCGGGCCCAGCAGCGCACCGGCCCGCCGGATCTGGCCGCTGGCAGCTTGCAGCTGCAGGCCCTGGGCGTTGACGCGCCCGCTGACCGACACGCTGACCAGCACGCCATCGACACGGCTCTTGCTGGCCTGCTGCAGCAACCTTTCCACGGCCGCCATGTCCAGTGGCTGGCCCGATGCGGATTGCAGTTCCCGCAGGCGCCGCCTGTGCACTTCCGTCAGGATGCCGGTGGTCCAGATGTCGCCCAGCTGCGCGGGCGCGGGCTTGGCGCGTTCGGCGGCCTCGCGCGCGGCGGCGGTGCGATGGCGCAGCTGCTGCAGCTCGGCGCCCGTGATGCTGCCCTCGATGCCGAGGTACTCTTTCAGGTCGATGGACTGCGACAGGTCGGCAGGCATCGGAATGGCGTCGAACGAGCGGCTGCCCTGCAGGCCGTCGGGCACGAACCGGTTGGGGTCGATGCGCGCCAGGTGATGGCTCGCGTCGGCGAACTGCGTGAACAGGTTCTTCAGCTGCTGCGCCGGGCTCGGCAGCACCGCATCGCGCGTGCGCCAGCGAGCCAGGCGCAACGCGGGCCGGGTCGGTGCGCTGAAGCGCCGCATTGCGCCGTCGAAGAGCTCTGCCGGCAGCGTGCTGTTCTCGATGCGGCCGAACAGGCTCTCGGCCACGCCGAGCTGGAGCCGGCCGCGCGCCGGCGCCAGCACTGCCAGCAGGCGGTGCTCCGGCAGGCGTGCCAGGTGGCGGCGCTCCACCGCCTTGAGCACGTCGCGTGCCAGGCGGCTCAGCGAGAACGCACGCTCAGCCGCCAGCACTTCGCCGACCTGTTCCCAGGCCGCCTGCATGAACTCGTCCTGGTGGCGCCGCACGATCTCCGCGCCCCAGCCGGCGGCCAGGCGGTAGCGCGGTTGCAGGTTCAGCTGGTCCAGCCACCGGGTGTTGCACAGGCCCAGCTGCACCTGGTGGCGCCGGGCCGGGTAGGCGCCATAGAGCGGTGGCGACAACGTGGGCGCCCTGGCGGCCTGCGGGCTGCCGGCGCTGGCCAGCGCCGGGCCGCTGTCCAGCATGGCCTGGAGCTTGCTGGCCGATGGCATGTCGACCTTGTCGGGCTGGAAGCCCAGCGAGACCAGCGCACCCTCGAACAGGGTCCGGCCTGGCGCCGGGCCGTCGAACAGCAGGTAGTCGGCGTCCACGGCCACGGGCATCTCGCCGATGTGGCCCAGCTGCGCGCGCAGCGCCGTGTCGTGCGCGTACTTGTCCGGTGTGCGGATGCGCCGTGCCAGGGATTCGATGTCGCCCACCGGGCCGGTGCCGAAGGACCAGTGGTGGTAGACCGGCAGCTCGGTCGCGTTGGGCTGGGCATGGTTCCATGCGGGTGCCAGCGTGGCGTCGGCCGCCACGGGCTTGCCCAGGCCGCGCAGCCGGCCAACCTCGAATGCCGGCACCACGCAGGCGATGTAGGCCGTGCCCGGCTCCAGCCGGCGCGGGCAGACCAGGCGCGAGACGTTGCGCTCGGGCCGTTGCTGCAATTCGTTGCCGAGCTGGCCCACCGCATCGGCGCCATGTTCCGAGACGGCCTGCCCATGGGCCCACAGCGCGGCGTCGGCCAGGTCGGGCAACTCGCGGACGACCTGCTCGGCTGTCAGGGACAGGCTGGGCAGCGGGGCGCCGGGCTGCAGCCGCGGCTGCGTCGCTGCCGTGCTGCGCAGCACCACCAGCACCAGCCAGGGCCGCAGGCGTTGCCCCGTGGCCGCGAGCGGCGTCATCATCCAGGGGAAATCCGGTGGGTCGAAATCGATGGCGGCGAGGTAGTTGGGCTCGAAGTTGCGCGTGCCGGCGCGGGGCTCGGTGCGCACCACGAGCCGCGGGTCGATGCCGATCACGTCGCCTGGCCCGTACAGGCTCAGGTCGATTTGCCCGGACACGACGCCGGGGCCCTGGCCGTGCTCGCGGGCCTGCAGGGTGAGGCCGACGCTGATCTGCGGGCGGGCCGCGGCGGCAGGCGTGTCGGCCGCCTGCACGGCACGGGCCAGGCCGCGCCGGACCCAGGGCAGGAATTGGTAGGCGATGGGCATGGGGACCTTCCTGCAGGCGTGTCACAGCCACTCGGATAGCTCGGCCACCTCGGCCACTTGCACGCTCCGCCGCGCGCTGCCGGGATGGGTCGCGGCCAGCGCCTGGCTGGCCTGCCACACACTGGTCTGCGGCACCGCCTGGGCCAGCGGACCCAGCGTGGCGCGCGCGGTGGCGACGACGGGCGCGGGCTGGACCCGCACGGCCGCCTGCACGGGCGGCTGGTGCATGCGCTTGTCGCGCAGGCTGGAGCGACCGGCCGCGCCGAAGTGCAGCAGCTGTGCATCCAAGGCCTCGACGAATGCGACCTGGCCGAGGTGGCGCGCACTGCGGAGCGGCGGCAGCGCGGCCCCGAGATCGGCTTCCTCGTAGCCCATGGCGACCGTGGCTGGCGCGCCCATGGCAAAGCCGCTGTCGCGCAGCGCGTAGCCGGCCGGCAGCGATTCGAAGGAGGGCTTGTCCAGCCGCTCGCTCTCGCTCAGCTCGAGGAACTGGGCGGCGGCGAAGAAGTCGCGCAGCGGTTGTACTTGCTGTTCCATGCCGGCCTTGTCCGGCGAGGCCGCCAGCACCAGCCTGGGGCCGAAGAACTCGTTGGCACCCGCGATCCGGCTGCTGCCGAGCTTGTCCAGCCGCAGCTCCAAGGGCACGAGTTTCTGCTGGAACACCAGGGTGCCGAGGGGGTGCGCGAGCAGGCCGGGCACGCCTTGGATGCCGGCCACCGTGATGCAGGCCTCGCCGCCTTGGGGCAGTTGGGCGTTCCAGTTGGCCGGTGCGCCGATCTCGGCGGCGAGCAGGTCCGCCAGGGGCACCGTGACGGCAGGCGTGTCGCGGTCCGTGCCCCAGGCCTCGTCGATGTCGATGTGGATGTCGGGCAGCAGCGGCAGCTCGAACACGCCGCGCCCGCGGATGCGCCAACGCCCCGGGCCGCTCAGCATGCCCGTCACGTGGACGCTGGCCAGGTCGCCGCCGAACACCTGCAGGGCCAGGAAGGCGCTCAGGTCGACCTGGAAGCGAAAACGCGGCTGCAGCTCGCAGATCGCGTCGAAGCTCCACCCGCCTTCGACGCTGGCCGCGCCGAGGTCGGCCCAGATGCGCAGCTCCGAACCCATCTGCACCGTGGCCGAGGTGATGGCGAAGTAGCCCTTGAAAGAAATGCCGACGATGCCGATGTCGAAGGCCGCGCCGGCGCGGCGAAACGGCACCGGCAGATCGCCCGGCACCTCCTTGAAGCGCGGATGGAAGCCGCCTGCGCTGACCAGAAAGCCGGGCCGGGCACCGAATTGGGCCCGGAACGCGAACTGCCCCGTGATCGTGACGACGCCCACGCGCGAATTGCGCAGCACGGCGTTGCAGCCGATGGACAGCGGGTCCAGCGTGACCCAGCCATCGAAGTCCATCTGCAGGCGCAGCAGCGCGAGTTCCGCGGCGACCAGCGGTGGCAACTGCACGACCATCTGGCCGAGGATGGCGATCGTTCCTTCCGCCGGCGCGATGACGAGGCCCATGCGCACCTGGACCAGGCTGGGCGTGCCCCAGCCAAGTTCCAGCATGGGGCCAATGACAAAGCCGTCTTTCTTGACCGGGAACAGCGTGCGCAATGTGGCGATGATGCGCGGCGCCTCGGCCACGGGGTTCTTCGGAAACAGGATGCTGTCCAGTGCGCCATTGCCCAAGCCCTGCGACACCGCCTGGCGGTCGAAGGTGTGGTGCACGCCGATCAGCCCGCCCACGCCAGTGAGCGTGAAACCGAAGGACAGCTGCACCGGCGGGAACTGCCCGTACATCAGCAGCAGCAGCGAGAAGCCGGCTTCGCTGCGGGGATCGAGGAGGGCGATGGCCTTGACGCCGACGGCCAGCAGCTGCAACTCCAGCACGCCCGTGTAGCCGCCCCCCGCTTCGACCCCGAGGTAGCCGCCGCCCTTGACGGCCCCCGAGTCCAAAGCCAGGCCGATGCCGCTGGGTGGCCCGAGGGCGAAGGCCAGGGTAGGGACCTCGCCGCGGCAGTCGAGTTCCAGCTGCAAGCCCAGGCGATCGATGCTGGCCTGGAACGGACCGAGCTCCACGCCGAACGAGGCCGACAGCTCGGCTTGCAGCTGCAGGAAGCTGCCATCTCTGGGCGTGAGACCCAGATGGATCAGCTGCACCCTGAACGGTCCGGTCGGTGCGGTGGGCACGGCCAGGCTGGCGGCCAGGCCGGAGCCGTTCTGCAGGCGCAGCCCGCCGAACTGATCGGCCTGGGCCTCGATGGAGAAGTCCAGCGCGACGCTGTCGCCCAGCACCTGCTTCAGGAAGCTGTCCTCGGGCGCCAGTTCCGCGCGGACCTGGCGGGCGAACAGGTGCAGCAGCGGCGCGCCACTGTGCAGCTTCAGGCCGACGCCGAGCCCGCCGATGCGCAGGCTGGCGCCGCGGTGGGGGCCGATGACGAGCGTGCCCGCAGCCTGGCTGCGGGCAAGCGCGATCTCCAGCATGAAGTCGCCGCTGGTGCGCAGCGGCCCTGGCGGGTCGACCGGCAGGAAGGTGGTGACGCCGGCACTGGCCTTCAGCGTCAGAGGGAAGTCCTGCCCCTCGTGCTGCGGCGTGCCATCCACGCCCAACTGCAGCGTGGCCTGCAGGCCGGTGGGCGCATCGGTGTGCAAGCCGATCGCCACGCCGCCCGTACCTCCGGGCTGCAGCGGCAATTGCACGCGCGGTGCGGTGGGGCCGAGCGCCGGGAGGCCGCCCAACAGCATGGCCGCTGCGGTGTCGCGGGAAGGCTTCGCGAAGGAGCGGTCCATCATGCCGCCTGCGACCAGGCAGAGCCAGGCCAGCGCGGTCTGCGTGCTGGCGATCTCGGCGGCCGTACGGGCGCCCAGCAGGCGTGCCAGTCCGGGCCCCTGCAATCCGGCGGCCGGCCCTGGGGCGTGCGCATCGCCGCTGAGCGTCAGCAGCATCTTGCCCAGGCTGAAGGCGCTCGGATAGCGGCCCTGCGCAGGGGTGCGGTACAGGTCCTGGACCTGGCGCATGACGGAGCCGATGCTTGCCAGTGCCGGGCCTGGCATGCCGCCGTCCAGCGCGGCCACGGCGTCCCGGAGCTGGTCCAGCGCGACCAGCACTTCGGCCGCGATCTGGGCCGCGGTGGCCAGCGATTCGCGGTCGCTGCCGACGTCGCGGAATGCGGACAGGTCGGTGTCGGCCGACAAGGGCTGGTCGGGGTTGGCCAGGCCGAGCGTCTGCCAGAGCAGTCGCGCGGCCGGTTCCTGCTGCGCTGCGGGGAGCTGGCCGATCGCCCGGTCGACGGCAGCACGGAACCAGGCGCAAGCCAGCTCGAATACCTTGTCTGCTCGGGCCACGACGTTCTCCCGCTGCACGCAGCATTTGCGTGCGACGCATGCTCAAGGGGCGCCAAGAGCGTGTCAACGACTGGTTCAATCGGAAACAAATGTCGATGTTTGTGTACACGGTCTTGCGCAAATCTGAGGATGTGGCGTGGCCGAAGTTGTGCAAGCGACCCGGCAACAGGCGCCTGGGAAGGGCCTTCTGTGCGTGCCGGATAATTTCGGGCTGCACTTCTCCGCCACGCATGCTGTTCCTGCTGTCACCCGCCAAGTCGCTCGACTACGAGAGCCCGGCCACGCCGGTCTCGCCCACCCAGCCGCTGTTCGCCGAGCAGACGGCCGAGCTCATCGCCGTGCTGCGCGAGAAGTCGCCGCAGCAGATCGCCGAGCTCATGGACCTCAGCGATGCGCTGGCCGCGCTCAATGTCGCGCGCTACCAGGCGCACAGCCCGCGCGCCACGGCGCGCAATTCGCGCCCGGCGGTGCTGGCCTTTGACGGTGACGTCTACGGCGGCCTGGACGCACGCGCCATGCCGGCCGAAGACCTGCGCTGGGCGCAAAAGCATTTGCGCATCCTCTCGGGCCTGTATGGCGTGCTGCGCCCGCTGGACCGCATGCAGCCCTACCGCCTTGAGATGGGCACGGCCCTGGCCACCGAGCGTGGCAGCAACCTCTACCAGTTCTGGGGCGGCCGGCTGGCCGAGTACCTGGACGCCGAACTGGCGGGCAGCAAGCACCCCGTGGTCGTGAACCTGGCCTCGCAGGAGTACTTCAAGGCCGTGGACCGCAAGGTCCTGCAGGCCCGCGTCGTCGAGTGCGTGTTCGAGGAGTACAAGGGCGGCGGCTACAAGGTCGTCAGCTTCTTCGCCAAGCGCGCGCGCGGCCTCATGGCGCGCTACGCCATCACCCACCGCATCGCCACGCCGGCCAAGCTGCGCCAGTTCGACCTGGAAGGCTATGCCTACGACGCCGACGTGTCCGAACCGAACCGGCTGGTGTTCCGGCGCCGCGCTGATTGAACCGAAGAGAAAGGAGCCGCATGTCCGCCAACGCACCGACCCAGGCCGTCACGCCGCAGCTGCGCCAGTGGATCGTGGAACAGGCCCAGGCCGGCCATGCGCCCGATGCGGTGCTCAAGGCCATGCGCGACGCCGGCTGGGACGAAGACGTGGCCATCGAAGCCCTGGAGAACACGCTGCGCGAGCACCTCGAGCAGAACGCGGTGGCGGCCGGCCTGCCGCCCGCGGTGACCGTGCCCGAGCCCGCGCTGGACGATTCGCCGCTGTACCTGCAGGCCGCGGACCGCCGCGTGCATGTGCTGAGCGCCCAACTGCAACCGCGCATCGTGGTCTTCGGCAGCCTGCTGTCGGACGCCGAGTGCGAGGAACTCATCGCGCTGGCGAACCCGCGCCTGGCGCGCTCGCGCACGGTGGCCACCAAGACGGGCGGCGAGGAGATCAACGTCGACCGCACCAGCGACGGCATGTTCTTCCAGCGCGGCGAGACCGAACTCATCACGCGCATCGAGGCGCGCATCGCGGCCCTGCTGCGCTGGCCGGTGGAGAACGGCGAGGGCCTGCAGATCCTGCGCTACGGCCCGGGCGCCGAGTACAAGCCGCACTACGACTACTTCGACCCGGCCGAGCCCGGCACGCCGACCATCCTCAAGCGCGGCGGGCAGCGCGTGGGCACGCTCGTGATGTACCTGGGCGAGCCCGAGCGCGGCGGCGGCACGGTGTTTCCCGACCTGCACCTGGAGGTCGCGCCCAAGCGCGGCAACGCCGTCTTCTTCAGTTACGACCGGCCGCACCCGAGCACGCGCACCCTGCATGGCGGCTCGCCGGTGCTGGCCGGTGAAAAATGGATCGCCACGAAGTGGCTCAGAGAACGTGAATTCGCCTGAACAATCCCCGCTCGGCAAGGCCTCTCCCTATGCCGACCAGTACGACGCCTCGCTGCTGTTCCCGATCGCCCGTGCGGACAAGCGTGCCGAGATCGGTGCCGACGGCAGGACGCCCTTCTTCGGTGCCGACCTCTGGACGGCCTACGAGCTGAGCTGGCTCAACCCGCGCGGCAAGCCGCAGGTGGCACTGGTGCAGTTCACCATCCCCTGCGAGACGCCCAACATCGTCGAGAGCAAGTCCTTCAAGCTCTACCTGGGCAGCTTCACGAACACGAAGTTCGACAGCGTGGACGATGTCCGTGCGCGCCTGCGCGCCGACATCTCCGAAGCGGTCTGGCGCGGCAGCGAGACGCCGGCCACGGTGGGCGTGCGCGTGCTGCTGCCCGAGCAGTTCGACCAGCAGCCCATCCACGAACTCGACGGGCTGAGCCTGGACCGGCTGGACCTGGAGTGCACGCAGTACCAGCCCGATCCCTCGCTGCTGACCGCCGCCTTCGACGAATCGCCCGTCACCGAGGTGCTGACCTCCGACCTGCTCAAGAGCAACTGCCTGGTCACGGGCCAGCCCGACTGGGGCAGCGTGCAGATCAGCTACTCCGGCCCGCAGATCGACCAGGCTGGCCTGCTGCAGTACATCGTGAGCTTTCGCAACCACAACGAGTTCCACGAGCAGTGCGTGGAGCGCATCTTCATGGACATCTGGCGCCGCTGCCGGCCGGTCAAGCTGACGGTCTACGCGCGCTACACGCGGCGCGGCGGACTGGACATCAACCCCTGGCGCACCAGCCATCCGGGCGCGGTGCCGGCCAACGTGCGCACGGCGCGGCAGTAGCCGACAACGCACCGCACCGCATATGCAGAACGTATGCGGCGCAGCGGTTTCAGATATTTGATCCGTGGCGGGGGCCGCCCTAGCATCGGCGCCCCAACGACACGGAGACAGATCCATGCACCGCACCACCGCGCGCGCCACGCTGCGCGCCCTGGCACTGCCGGCCCTGCTGGCCTGCGCGGCCGCCCAGGCCGAACCCATCAGCGTGCTGTTCGTCGGCAACAGCTACACCTTCGGCCGCGTCGACCCGGTGATGGGCTACAACGCCGCCAACGTGCGCGACCTCACGGCGCCGATGGCGGCCGCCAACAGCACCGGCAGCAATGCCTTCGAGCCGCACCCCTGGGGCGGCGTGGCCGGCATCTTCAAGCAGCTCACCGTGCAGGCCGGGCTGGATTACCAGGTGGCGCTGTCCACGCGCAATGCGGCCTCGCTGCGCGGCCACTTCCTCAACAGCAACCCGGCCGGCTGGGACCTGCGCGGCAACGTCGCCAGCCAGGCCTGGAGCAAGGTCGTGCTGCAGGAGCAGAGCGACGAGCCGCTGCCCAAGCAGGCCGGCCTCGCCTCCAACCCGGCCTACTTCAACACCTACGTGAACCTGCTGGAGAACTACATCCACCAGGGCCAGGCCCTGGCCTACCGCGAGCGCGAACTGATCGGCGGCAGCAATGCCGCCTGCGCTGCGATCACGGGCGCCTCCACCGGCACCTGCGGCAACCTGCGCGAGATCCCGGCCAACCCGAACGCCAGCGCCGACACCGAGGTCTACCTGTACCAGACCTGGGCCCGGCCCAACCTCGTCAACGCGCCCTTCACCACGGTGACCGATCCCGTGACCGGCGCCGTCAGCTTCACGGACCAGCCGGCCCCCTCGTTCTACGCCTCGCTGCAGGACATGACGGCCGACCTGCGCGACGCCTATGCCCAGGCCGCGCAGGATGCCGGTGCCGACGGCAGCGGCGGCATCACCGCCGTGGCGCCCGTGGGCGAGGCCTTCATGCTCGCGCTGGCCATGGGCGTGGCCACGGCCAACCACTACGCGCCCGATGCCGGCACGGACGGCCTGCCCGACCTGTGGTGGGACGACGGCACCCACGCCAGCCTGTACGGCTCCTACCTCAGCGCGCTGACGCTGTACGGCACGCTGACCGGCCTGGACCCGGCCGCCTTCGGTGCCGGCGAGATCGCCGCGCGCGACCTGGGCATCAGCGGGCGCGAGGCGGAGCTGCTGCAGCGCGTGGCCAGCCTGCAGCTGGGCTTCGCGCCCGGCAACGAGGTGCCCGAGCCTCCCTTGCTGGCGCTGCTGGGCCTGGCCGCGGCAGGATGGGCACTCGCGCGCCGGCGCCGGTCCATCAAATGACGTAGGGCGCCGCGGGGCGCGGCATTACCATTGGCCCCCGTTACTTTTCCATCTCGCCCGGGGGCGATTCCTTCCTTGTCAAACGACGCCATGCAGGCGGCTGCAGCGGTTGATCCCGTGCAGGCGCTGCGCAGTGCCACGCAGGCGCTGCACGCTCAACTGGACAGCCAGCTGCCGCTGGCCCAGCCAGTCGATGCCACCCAATCCCTGGAGCGCTACCACCAGCACCTGTGCGTGCTGCACGGCTGGCTGTCGGACCTTGCTGCGCTGCTGCAACGCGTCGGTTGGGGCCAGGGCCTGCTCGAGCCGCTGCGCGCCGACCTGGCCGACGCCGGCCTGGCCGGTGCGTCCGCCGGCCAAGCCCGGCCGCCCTCGGACAGCCAGGCCTGCGCCTGGGGCGTGGCCTATGTGGTGGAAGGTTCGCAGCTGGGCGGCCGCGTGCTGCACCAACGCCTGCGCCGCGCCGGCGTCGATGCGCCGCTGCGCTACCTGGAGGGCCGCGGCGCAGGTACCGGCACGCACTGGAACGGCTTCCTGCAAGCGCTGCGCGCGGCGCTCGTGGAGCCGGCCGACGTCGCTGCTGCCAGCCTGGCTGCCTGCTGGGCCTTCGAAGATCTGCTGGCACGCTTCCGGCAGGCGGGCGCGATCCGATGAACACGCCGGCCGAACCGCTGGGCCTGTCCAACTGCGACCAGGAGCCCATCCACATCCCGGGCCGGATCCAGTCGCACGGGGTGCTGCTGGCCTTCGGTGCCGACGGCCGGCTGTCGCACCGCAGCACCAACGCCGCCGACATGCTGGGGGCCGCGGCGCCGGCGCTGGGACAGCCGCTCGGTCAGACCTGTTTCGCCGCCGACCCTGCCATGCAGGGCCTGGTGCAGGAATGCCTGGCGGGCGAGGCCGACGGATCGCAGCCCGTGGCCATCGAGGTCGCGCTGGCCGGCGCGGCGTTCGAGCTGATCGGCCACCGCCAGGGGGTGTTGCTGCTGCTGGAACTCGAACGGCTGGGCGACGAGGCGGCGCTGCTGGCCGACGACGCCTTCAAGGGCCACAAGGCACTGGTGCGGCTCAAGCGCCAGCGCACGGTGGACGATCTGCTGGCCGTGGCCGTGCAGGAGGTGCGCGCGCTGACCGGCTTCGACCGTGTGATGGCCTACCGCTTCCGCCACGACGACAGCGGCGACGTGGTGACCGAGGCGCGCGACCCAGCGCTGGAGCCCTTCGCGGGCCGGCGCTATCCGGCCAGCGACATCCCGGCCCAGGCGCGCCGGCTGTACCTGCTCAACACGCTGCGCACCATCGTCGAGGTGGGCAGCCAGGCCGTGCCCATCGAGGCGCTGGAGGAAGGCGGTGCGCCGCTGGACCTCTCGCACAGCGTGCTGCGCGCCGTCTCGCCCGTGCACATCGAGTACCTCACGAACATGGGTGTGGCCGCGTCCATGAGCATCTCCATCGTCGTGCAGGGCCGGCTGTGGGGCATGCTGGCCTGCCACCACATGCGCCCGCACCACGTGCCCTACCGCGTGCGCAGCGCCTGCGACGTGCTGGCCCATGTGCTGGCCGCCGACGTGCAGACCGCGCTGGCGCGGGCCAGTGCCGCGCGTGTCGCGGCGGCCGCGGACGCGCGGGCGCACGCCATCGAGACCTTGCTGCATGCCGAAGAAGGGGCACAGGCACTGGCGGGCCAGGCCGAGGCGTTGACCGGCATGCTGCAGGCCCATGGCCTGGTGCTCGCCGAGCGCGGGCGCGTGCTGGCGGCCACGGGCGTGGCGCCCGAGGTTGCGCGCGAGCTGCTGCCCTTCCTGGCCGCGCAGACGCCGCTGCACAGCGGCCTGTGGCACTGCGACAACCTGGACGGCATGCCGCCGGCGCTGCGCGAGGCCCTGGGGCCCTGGTGCGGCCTGCTCGCGCTGCGCTTTTCCGATGCGACCGACGGCTGGCTCGTGCTGCTGCGCAAGGAAGAGGTCGAGACCATCGCCTGGGGCGGCCGGCCCGACAAGGTGTACCGCCACGGGCCGCTCGGGCCGCGGCTCACGCCGCGCGGCAGTTTCGAGGTCTGGAAGGAAACCGTGCGCGGCCGCTGCGTGCCCTGGAGCGAGACCGACCTGGAGATCGCCCGGCCCTTGCTGAGCGAACTGGCGCGCGCCAGCGCCGCACGCAGCGCCGACCTGGACCGCGCGCGCAGCCACTTGCTGGCCTTGCTGAGCGCGGGTGTGGATGGTGCCGCACCCGAACCCGTCGACCCGCAGCCCGCTGGCAGCCGCATGCAGCGCCTGGTGGCCCAGGTGCTGGACGCGGCCCGCGTGCGCGGCGGCACCGGCCTGGATCTGGCACTGGCGCCGGTGGATCTCGCCCAGCTGTTGCAGGCCGTGGTCGACGAGCTGCAGTCGGCCCAGCCGGCGCAGCGTTTCGTGCGCGAGTGGCCGCGCAGCCTGGCGCTCGACGGCCATGCGGCGCGGCTGCGCCAACTGCTGGTCTGCCTGGTCGGCAACGCCGCCCGCCACGGTGCGGCGGACGAAGCCGTGGTGGTGCAGCTGCGCCGCGAGGGCGAGGCCGCGGTACTGGAGGTCAGCAACGTGGCGCCCGAGATCGTGGCGCCGGTGCTGGCGGCCTTGTTCGACCCCTTCCAGCCCGGTGCGGCCGGCCTGCAGGCCAGCGGCGACGGCCTGGGACTGGGGCTGTACATTGCGCGCCAGATCGCGCGCGCGCATGGCGGCGAACTCGAATACGCCTACGCCGAGCCTTACGTGGTGTTCACGCTGAGGCTGCCGGCGTAGACCGGCGCCAGGGCGTCGGTGTTGTTTGCCAAGGATGTTGGGGACAGCGCATCCACGTCTGAGTCAACGCATTGATGTCTGAGGCGAGGGGGGCAGCAAGCTGAGTTGCTGGCGCAAGCGGCGGTTGGGAAGCTGCTCACGGCCAGGAGCAGCCGCTCGGCGAGCCGCTCCGAGAGACTGCTTTTGATCGGCAGAGCTATGGGAGGTGGTGCAAGACTTGTGGCCGAGCCCACTGCAACTCACTACGGGTTGGACGCCGTACCTTCGAAGCCTGTTGTTCGCGAATGGCCGCGTCCGCTGGGCCGCATAGGTCCTGCGCCCATCCCGCCTACAGGTGCCGCTCAACGTGAAGCCGACCCCTCACGCGCCTGCACGCGCCACCGCGCAGGCGTTACCCCGCTGTGCTTCTTGAAAGCACGCTGGAACGCTGCATCCGACTGGTATCCAACGGCCTCGCCAATCTCGGCAACCGACAACCGTGTGGCTTCGAGCTTGCGGCCCGCAATGGTCATGCGGATCTCGGTCAGCAGATCGCTCGCCGAGCGGCCAAACGCCCCGTCGAAATGCCGGATGAACGTCGCGCGCGACATGCTGCAAAGCTCGGCGAGACGGGGCAGCGACCACGCGGCCTCCGGCTGCTCAAAAAGTGCTGTCAGCGCCGGCTGCAACTGGCGGTTGCACGCGAGGGCCAACAGGCCCTGTGGCGCCGTGTCAACCAGGCTGCCCAACCGCAGCGCCAAGCCGAATAGTGCGGCCGACAGGTGGTTCAGCATCGCCTCGCTGCCAGGCCCCTGTTCCAAGGCTTCCTCACGCATCAGCTCGATCAACCTGGCCAGCCGTGAACCGGCAACGGATGCCTGTGCGTCCTGATCAGGCGCTGCGAGCATGTCGGCCTGCACGCTGTGGACCACCAGGCGTTTTGGCAGATGACGCAGCAGCAGTTGCGTGGACGAGCCTGGGACATAGAACCGCCCGCACAGAACATCGGTGGAGGCGGCGTCGGCAGCAGTGCTCATGACCACCAGGTGGTCGCGCTTGGTGATGGTCGATGCGGCAGGCGGTCGCCCACTGCCGTCATGCAAGCGATGGGCCTCGCCCCCGGGGAACATCACGATGTCGCCGGGCCTCAACGTCAGCGGCTCGCCCGCCGGATCGTCCAGCCAAGCCGTCCCGCGCAGCAGCACGTGGTACTGGATTTCGCGCGCATCAGCGGCCCCCTGCTCGATGCGCCATGGCCCGCCGAAGTGGCATCGAACGTCCACGCGCCCCGTGACGGGCACCAAGGCAAGTACGCGGCTCAAGGCATCCATTTGATACGACTGAGCATGAATGTGGCACTAGATGGCATTCATGATATCAAGCAACAGGTTCAAACTTGCTTCCAGACCAACACCGGTCTGAACAACCAAGGAAATGACCATGTCTCGTCTCTCTGCCATCCATCCCGCCCAGGCCGAAGGTCTCGCCGCCACGCTGTTCGCCGGCATCACCAAGGCTGTCGGCAAGGTGCCGAACGCCTACGCCACCGTTGGCACCCACAGCCCGGAAAGCCTTGCAGCGATCCTCGCGCTGGACCAGGCACTGGGCAAGACCTCGCTGTCGCGCAGCGAAGTCGAGACCATCAAGCTGGCCGTGAGCGCCCACGCAGGGTGCGACTACTGCGTCGCGGCTCACTCTCTCATGGGCAAGATGGCCGGTCTCGCGCCCGATGCGCTGCGCCAGATCCGCACCGGCGGCGACACCGGCCAGGACAAGCTGGATGCGCTGCTGCACTACGTGCGGACGCTGGTGTCCACGCAGGGCACGGTCCCCGCTGCCGATGTGCAGGCTGTGCAGGCCGCCGGCTATTCGGAACGCCAGTTGATCGAAATCGCATTGGCCATCGCTGCCATCACCTTCACCAACCTGGTGAACCGGGTCAATGACACGGTGATCGATTTCCCGGCCGTGCAATGACGCAGTGCAGGCCCAGCCCCCACTGGCCAGCAGATGGCCAGTGGGGGCAGGGCCAGGGCCTACAGCGGCTGCCATGGCCGCCAAGGCGCTCTCAGGAACGGTGCAGTGCCGGATAGTCCGTGTACCCCACGGCGTAGCCCTCGGGGCTGCTGCCGAAGTAGGTGGCTCGGTCTGCGGTGTTCAGCGGTGCGCCTGCCTTCAAGCGTGCGATGAAGTCGGGGTTGGCCAAGGTCATCTGACCATAGGACTCCAGATCAGCCAGGCCCGAGGCCACGTCCTTGCCGAAGTCTTCGCGTGCTCGCTCTGGCCGGTTCAGGATCAGTGCCTGGTGCCAGAGCTTGCGCAAATCCGACAGCAGCGCTTCGTCGCCGTAGTGCACGATGTGCAGGTAGGCCAGGCCGAGCTTGTCGAGTTCGCCCACGAAATACCTGTAGAGGTCCGGGCCTTCGTCGCCATGGTGCAGGCCCATGCCGGTGAAGCCAGGGGAAAGCCGGATGCCCGTGCGGTCGGCGCCGATCTCGGCGACGATAGCTTGCGCGACCTCGATGGCGAAGCGCGCACGGTGCTGCAGTGCGCCGCCGTACCGGTCGGTCCGCCTGTTCGCGCTCAAAGCCAGAAACTGGTGGATCAGGTAGGCCACGCCATGGATTTCCACACCGTCACCGCCGGCATCGACGGCCCGCCGAGCCGCGTGGCGGTACTCGTTGATGGTCGCGGGAATCTCCTCGGTCAGAAGAGCGCGCGGCATCGGAATGTCCTGCATGCCTGCCAGCGTGAAGATCTGCTCGCCGGGCGCGACCGCTGACGGCGCTACGCCCTGGCGGTGGTGGGGCGTGTTGTCCGGGTGGGACATCCGGCCCGCATGCATGAGCTGGAAGAACACGCGGGCGCCCCCGGCATGGATGGCCGCAGTGACCTCCTGCCAGCCGGCGACATGCGCATCGATGTAGATGCCGGGCGTGGCCGGATAGCCCTGCCCATCATCCGATGGCTGCGTGCCTTCGGTGATGACCAGGCCGACGCTTGCGCGCTGTCCGTAGTATTCGGCCGCCAGCTTGCCCGGCGTGCCGTCTGTGTTGGCACGTGCACGGGTCATCGGTGCCATCACGATCCGGTTTTGAAGCTGAACCCGGCCCAGCGTCAAAGGGGTGAGCAGCGCCTTCATGCGCGCAGTTCCATCTTCACGAGGTTCGGCCCGGCGAGCGGGCCACCCGGTGGCTGGAACAGGCGACTGCCCTTCTCGATGTCGCCCATGTCCACGCCGAAGAATCCCAGGCGTTCGATCAACGCCGCGATCTCGGCCTTGGCCCACGCATCGTCGCCCGCGTAGAACAGGATGCGCTGGCCGCCTTCCTTCGTCGGGTCTGCTGCCAGGTTCCAGAACGCGTGATGGTTGAACGCCTTCACCACGCGCGCACCCGGCACCATCTCGGCCACCAGCGCCGTCGAGGCGCTGTCGCAGATGTCGATGGGCGGCAGCGGCTGCTTCTGCAGAGGGTTGTTCGTGTCCACCACGATGCGGCCACCGAAGTCCGGCAGGCCGGCCAGCGCCTGGGGCAGCTTGAGCCAGGGCACCGCCACGAACACGATGTCTTTGGCGGCCGCCTCTTCGCGCGTGCCCGCCGTGATCGATGGGCCGAGCTGCGCCACAAGCTCACGCAGGCTGTGCGGCCCCTGGCTGTTGGAAATGGTCGCCTCGATGTTCAGGCGTGCGAGTTGCTGGGCGATGGCGCCGCCGATCTGCCCTGCGCCGATGATGCCGATGCTGGTCATGGTCCTGTTCTTTCCGATGGGGTCGATCACGTAAGCCGGCAGGCTTCGTCGAAGCTCAGCCGCGGGTCGCGCGGATAGAGCCTTGCGTCGTCGCCGTAGCCGATGGTGCAAATGAAGTTCGCTTTCCACGACGTGCCTTTGAAGAAGGCCGCGTCCAGGATCGCGTTGTGGAAGCCCGACATGGGGCAGACATCCAGGCCCAGGCCCCGCGCTGCCAGCACGAGGTAGGCCCCGGTGAGCGAGCTGCTGCGAAAGGCGATGGACTCGGCGAACGAAGGGTCGGCCTCGAACACCGGTTTGAAGTTCGTGCGTGGAAACAGCCGGGGCGCTTCGTCGTAGAACTTGGCATTCTGGGCAACGATGGCGGTCACTGGCGCCGCCCTGACCTGCTCGGGGTTGCTGCCCATCCCCTCCAACGCGGGAAAGAGCTTGCGCCGGCCTTCTTCCGACCGCACGAACACGATGCGCGCCGGCTGCAGGTTGCCGCTGGTAGGCCCCCACTTGACCAGCTCGTAGAGGGCGCGCAGGTCGTCATCCGATACCGGCTTGTCGCTCCAATGGTGGTGCGACCGCGCATCGGTGAACAGTTGGGCCAGGGCGGCTTGGGGGAGAGGTTGACGAATGGCCATGTTGCTGTCGCGCTCAGAGATAGCGGGGGTTGAGCCGCCCCTCGACGACCAGGCGCTTGCCGATCGTCTGGATGTGGGCCTCGCCCACTTCCAGCGCCGCCGGCGACGTGTGGACGGAGTAGTAGCCCAGTGCCAGGTCGTGCGGGTGCGGGACGCCCGAGCCCAGGATGAATTGCGTGTCCGTCAGCGCCTCGAATTCGACGGGCGCGTTCGACTGCTCGAAGGCAACCAGTTCCTCCGGCTGCAGGCGGTGGCCATCGGCCAGCAAGCCGCCCTCCACCGGGGACGCCCATAGCACCGTGTGCGTGCGCGGTGGCGTGTACGTCCAGCGCTCACCGGCCTGGAGCTTGACCGCGAGGAAGTTCATCGGCGAGGGGGCCTGGATGGCGCTCGTGACGCCCTCGTAGCTGCCCAGCAGAACGCGCGCCGGACCCGTGCTGACGATGTCCTCGGTCGACTGGAAGGCCGAGGCGGTCGGGCCAAGTTCCAGCTCGGGCGGCAGGGCGACCCAGAGCTGAAAGCCGCGCACGCGCCCTTGCTTCTCGTCGCCGACGCTGCCGCCGTGCCACATGCCGCGCCCGGCCTGCATCCACTCCACGCCACCGCCAGGCATGACCACCGTGTTGCCCTCCGGGTCGATCAGGTCCATGCGGCCGTCGATCAGGTAGGACAGCGTGGCGATGCCCGAATGGGGGTGCAGCGCGCCCACGAAGGGCGGCCCCTGCATGTCAAAGAAGTCCAGGAACACGAACGGCTTGAGGAGCTGCCCCAGGTCGGACGGGCTCATCAGGCGGACCGCCGGACCATTGCGGCGACCATGGGTGCGGCGGGCGATCTGGCGCTGTTGGACAGCGACGTTTTCAGCAACAACAGACATGTCGGTCTCCTTGGGTCAAGCGGCGGTGCGTGCGGTCTTGAGGGCGTTGGACCACCAAAGGAGGTCATCGACCATGCGGCCGGCCTGGTCGTCCTGCGCTTTCAGCGCGGCCTCGATATCGTCGGTCTTGCCTTGGAAGTGGGCGTAGATCGCGCCGACCGGGATGTGCACGGCGTTGCGGATCGGGGCCATCTGCAGCTCGATGGAAATCTCGCGGAGCTGCTGCACAGCACGTGCGCCGCCGACGCTGCCCCAGCTCACGAAGCTGATGGGCTTGCGGTGCCACTCGGGGTAGACCCAATCCAGGGCGTTCTTGAGGACCGCAGGGGGGCCGTAGTTGTATTCGGCCGTCGCTACCACGAAGGCATCGGACGTGGCGATCTGCTCGGTCCAGCGGCGCACGGCTTCGTTCTCGTAGGCAGGCCGGCCAGGGATGCCGGGCAGCACGGCGCTGTCGAAGAACGGAAGCTCGTAGTCGCGCAGGTCCAGGACGCGTGCGGTCAGGCCAGGGCGCTGGTCCAGGTGGTTCTTGATCCAGCGTGCGGGTGCGTCGGAAAAGCGGCCATCGCGGGTGCTGCCGACGATGATGGAAACGGTGGTCATGGTGGCTCCTTGGGGGTGGATGACGGTGCGGATGTGCACCGTTGGAATCAACTTTAGAAATCCAAAGAGAATTGATAAAGATGGCAGGGTGGGATGCACTCGTGCATCTGTGTGTGTAATGAACGGGTGTTGTTGAAGCCTTCCCCAGCTCCAGCAAGCGCAAAAGCGAAAAGGGCCGGCGCTCACGCGCCGGCCCTTGTGCGGGGGATGGAGGGTGTTCAGGCGATCCGATGCGCCGGCGCACTGGCCGTCTCGCGCCGGCTGTCGAAGCTCAGCGAGCCGGCGCCCAAGGCCGCCATCAACAGCAAGCCGCCGGACATCGAGACGTTCTTGAGGAAGTGGGCGAACTGGTTCTGGTCGCCGAGCTGGTTGTGAAAGAGGGCTGCGGCCACCACGCTGAACACCGCCAACGCCACGGCTGCGGGACGCACCCGGTAGCCCAGGAACAGGAAGAGGCCGCCCACGACTTCGAGCAGCACGGTGAGCCCATACGCCAGGACCGGCATCGGCATGCCCACGGCCTGCAGGTAGTTGATGGTCGCAGCAGGATCGGCGATCTTGCTCAGGCCACTGATGAAAAAGATGGCAGCAAGAAGGACGCGGCCGGCGAGCGCCACGGCGCCCTGAAAGTCGGTGGAAGACATGTTCATGGTTCAGCTCCTGAGAAGAAAGTTAAGGGGTGGATCGCCTTCGATCCGATGGCGGTTCGCACCGTCGAAGGGCAATGTACGAACCGCCCTATTTGCTGTAAAGATGACAGAATGAGATGCACTCGTGCATCCTTGGTGGTAATGACATGGATTTGAACGACATCGCACTTTTCGTCAATGTGGTTCGCGCGGGAAGCTTCGCCGAGGCTGGCCGGCGCCTCGGGATGCCGCCGAGCACGGCCAGCCGGCACGTGCTGGCACTGGAAGAGGCATTGGGCACACGGCTCATGCAGCGCACGACCCGGCGCCTGGTGCTGACGGATGCCGGCCGCAACTTCTTCGCCGAGTCCTCCGACCAGATCGACGCGCTGTTGCGCGTCGCCGGCCAGGTGACGGACGATGCGGGCGAAATCGCTGGCCGTGTCCGCGTGGCGGTACCCGTGGACTTCTTCAACTGGTTCCCGGCTGATGCGGTGGCCCGGTTCACGCAAGCACATCCACGGGTACGGCTGGAGTTCGAGCTGAACGATGCGCGCGTAGATCTGCTGGGCGAGGGGATCGACATCGCCATGCGTAGCGGCGACCGTGATCCTTCCCTCATCGCCCGCAAGCTCGGCACAAGCCACGCAACGCTGGTGGCCAGCCCCAAGTACCTGGCCGCGCGCGGGGTGCCCGCACACCCCCGCGACCTCGAAGCGCACGACTGCATCACGTCCCCGCAGCGTGGCGGCCCACGCGCCATCTGGCGACTGGGGGGCGCGAAGCGGGCTTCGGCCCCAGTGGAAGTGGATGGGCCGTTTCAAGTCAACACCGCGTCGGCACAGCTCGCAGGGGCGCTTGCCGGTCTGGGCATTGCCTTGCTTCCGTCCGCGTTCACGGCTCCGCATGTGGCTGCTGGGCAGCTTCAAGAGGTGCTACCCGAGTACGCATCGGGGGCGACCGGTGTGCACTTCGTGTACCACAGCCGCCGGCAGCTACCCCGTGCGGTGGCGGCCTTCATTGACTTCGCGGCCACGACGATCAAGGACTTGGGCTTGATGCAGTCCGAGGCACCGAAGCGCGTGGGCACAAAGCCAGGGTTGACCGGATCGGGGCGCCGAAGTAGCAGCGCGTGAGCACGGGAGGCCTGCGAATGCAAAGCCGGCAAAAGGCAGGACCAACCCGCGTTGTTGCGGAGCTGTCGTTGGCCGCGAGCCAAGCGGCCGACTGCAATGGGCGCAAAGCCAACTGGCATGCATCGCAACTGCCAGAGCGGCCGACACAGGAAGTCCCCGCGGCTTGTCCCGGACCTCGATGGCGGACGCTGCCAGCGGGGGGCGCATCTGCAGATGCTCTGTCTCAACCTTCGCCCCATTGAACGCCGCCTCGGGGACATGCATGGCCTGAGCAACTGCCTCAGACCTCCATGGCAAAGAACAGTCAGTTCAGGCCGACGAAGCTCTTGGTGCTGTACAGCGTGTGCGGCAGGCGGCCCAGCGTGGGCAGGCCGGTTGCGCCGTCCTTGGGCAGGCCCTCGATGTAGCTGAAGAACACGTCGGCGTCGAGCACGCCGATGTCCAGGCGGCGGGCGGCGGGCACGGCGGCCAAGGTCTTGTAGCCGTCGCCCCCGGTCGCGTTGAAGCTCAGCACGAACAGCTTGTAGGTCCGGGCCAGGTCCAGCGCCACCCAGTTGCCCGTGGCGTTGTCGCGCACCTCGATGCCGGACACGCGCGCGCCGAAGGCGGCGCGGGCATCCACGTCGAAGCGCATGCCGCCCGTGTAGGGGTAGGGGCCGGTCGAGCCGCCCGCGCCGTAGACCGCTTCGAGGCCGTCCTCCAGCATGCTCTTGACCTCCTGGCCCGTCACGTCCAGGCGGAACAGCATGTTGCCGAAGGGCAGCACGGCGATCGCCTGGGCTGCCGTGACCGTGCCCTGCAGCGGAACGCGCACGCCGCCGCCGCTTTGCAGCGTGATGTCGGCGCCGCCGTACCTGGCGTTGGCCACCTCGAGGTAGGCCTGGGCCACGAGCTGCTGGATGTCGCCGCCGCGCACGCTCACGCTGCCTTCGGCGGTACAGGCCGCACTGGAACGGCCGTAGTCGGCCGAGCCGGGACCACCGGGCACGCGGCGCGAGCACAGTTCCTGGGGCGCCACGGCCACCTGGGTCTGGTTGAACACGGCCACCTTGTCCTTGAAGGGCTGCAACACGGCCACGGCCGCGGCCTGCGGCGTGGTCACGCGCAGGAAGCCCGTGGCCGCCACGCTGGCCGCGATGGCGCTGCGCTGGGCATCGGTGGCGGCAGGAGCGGCAAGGCTGGTGCCGATGCGGTAGTCGTTGCCGATCAGCACATGCGGCGTGCCGTTGCACGCCGTGACCTCGCCCTTGGCGTCGAAGCGGACCTTGAGCTCACCGACGACCTGGGCGTACTCCCAGGCCTGGACCAGGCAGACGTTCTTGCCGTCCTTGTCGGCCAGGCGCGTGGGATAGGCACCGCCCGGTGTGCCGACGCCGGTCGTGCGCAGCGCATCCGGGCCCAGCAGCGTGTGCGAGTCGCCGCCCACGACCACGTCCACGCCCGACAGCCTGGCGATGACTTCCTGGTCGTACTGGTAGCCGATGTGGCTCATGACGATGATCTTGTTGATGCCCTGGGAGCGCAGCCTGTCGATCTCGCGCTGGGCGGCCACGGCCTCGTCCTCGAAGGTGGTGTCGGCATCGGGACTGGACGAGGCCTTGGTCTTGCCGGCGATCGTGAGGCCCACGATGCCGATCTTCTGGCCGCCGCGCTCGACCACGGTGGACGGGCGCACCAGGCCCGGGGCGCGGCTCGGGCTCAGCGCCGAGTTGGCGCCGAACTGCACGTTGGCGCTCAGCACCGGCGTCTGGCAACTGCCGGCGTGCAGGCGGTCGATGAAGGCCTTCAGGCCGCTGTCGCCCTTGTCGAACTCGTGGTTGCCCAGCGTGAACGCGTCGAAGCAGACGGTGTTCATCATGGCCGCATCGGCCTCGCCGTCGGCGCCGGCGCGGTTGAAGTACAGCGTGCCGGTCTGCGCATCGCCGGCGTGCAGCTTGAGCACGTTGGGCGAAACGGCGGCCAGTTCGGCGATGGCCGCGGCCACGCGCGCGAAGCCGCCGGCATCCACGGTCACGTCCTGTGCCGCAGCACCACCGGCCGAGAGCTTGAGCGTCTTGGCCTTGCTGTCCAGCGTGGAATGGTGGTCGTTGATGTGCAGGATGGTCAGGTCCAGCGGCTCGCCGTTGTCGTCGGAACCGCCACAGGCCACCACCAGCGTCGCCACTGCCACGGCCACCAGGCCCTTGCGCCACATCGTCATCGAAACTCCAAAGGGGTCAGTGAAAGGATGGACGCCATGCTCGTCAGCCTTGGTGACATGGACATGAAAGGTGCGGCGGTATAAACCGGCGATGTCCGTTCTTCCCGATCCGATCCCGCGGCTGGAGGCCGCGGCCCAGGCCTTGCAGACGCCCTGCGGCGACGGCCACATCCAGTGGCACCGCTGGGGCCCGACCGATGCCGGCCCGTCCGCCCCCGTGGTGCTGCTGCATGGCGGCAGCGGCAGCTGGACCCACTGGGTGCGCAACATCGATGCCCTGGTCGCGGCCGGCCGCCAGGTGCTGGTGCCCGACCTGCCGGGCTTCGGCGACTCGGCCCGCCCGCCGGGCGGCGGCGATGCCGACGACGTGGCGCCGGCGCTGGAGCAGGGCCTGGCCGAACTGCTGGGCGCCCGGCGCTGCGACCTCGTCGGCTTCTCGTTCGGCGGCCTCACGGCTGGCCTGCTGGCGGCTGCGCACCCGGAGCGCGCGGCGCGGCTGGTCGTGGTCGGTGCGCCGGCCATGGGCGTGTCCGACGCGGGCCGCATCGTGCTGCGCGGCTGGCGCCATCTGGAAGACGAAGCCGCCCGCACCGCCGTGCACCGCCACAACCTCGCGGTGCTGATGCTGCACCGTGCCGAGTCCATCGACGCGCTCGCGCTGGCCCTGCACAGCGCCAACGTGGTGCGCGACCGCATGCAGCGGCGCCGGCTGGCGCGCACCGAGGCGCTCAAGGACGCGCTGCAGCAGGTGCGCTGCCCGGTCTGGGCGATCTACGGGCGCGAGGACGTGCTGTACACGGGCCGCATGGACCTGCTGGCCGAGGCCTTCGCGCGCGGACCGCGCTTCCAGGGGCTGACGCTGATCGACGACGCAGGGCACTGGGTGCAGTACGAGCGGGCCGCGGCTTTCGATGCGGCCTTGGCGCAGGTGCTGCGGGCTTGAACCGGCGCTCAGCGGCGTGTGCCGCCGTAGGCTGGATCGCGATGCTGGTGCCTGACGACGAGAATCCGCACGCCGGCCCCGGTCGCGCGGTAGATCAGGGAATAAGGAAACCCTTGGAGGGGAACCAGCGTCGTTCTTCGCTGGTCGGCGTTCCCAGGCCCGGCTCACGAGCCAGGAGCATGGCCACCCTGTCGAATTCGGCCAGGAAGCGCAATGCAACGCCGCGTCCGGCCTCACGCCGGTAGAAGCGGGCGGCCTCGGCCAAGTCCTGCCCCGCTGCGGGATGCAGCGTGAAGCTCACTTCAATTCTTCGCGCAGCTGCGCTGTGAACGCACGTCCGTCGACTTCGGCGGCAGTGCTGTCGGAGATCTCGGCGTCACGGCTGGCGGCGATGGCATCCCAGGCGCGGTCGCGTTCGGCATCCGCGTCCAGGCTGGCCACCACCCGGTCCAGCAGGCGTGCGCGTTCGGCGGTCGGCAGACGCAGGAGTTCAGTCTCCAGTGCTTCGAGCGAAATGGACATGGCGTGGTGCGGCGCATTGGCGAATGGGCCAAGCTTGCCACAGATGGCATGTGCCCGGTCCAACGCAGGGCAAGCGGGAGGGCCGCTTACCATCGGCCGCGTGAGAAAGAAGGAGTGTTGTCATGCCGAAGCCATTGATCTTGGCCTGTGTGCTGCTGTGCTGGGGCATGCACGCCAGTGCCCAATCCCTGCGCTGTGGCCGCGACTTCGCGCAGATCGGCGAGACCAAGTTCGTGATCGAGTCCAAGTGCGGCGCGCCGGCCGCCAAGGACAGCTTCTGCAAGCCCATCGGGATCGCGCCCAGCACGGTGGGCCGGCCGCCGCACGTGGCCTGCGACATGGTCGAGGAATGGACCTACAAGCCCGGCATCGGGCAGTTCATCACCATCCTGCAGTTCCGCGAAGGGGAACTGCGCGAGATGAAGTACGGGCCCCGGCAGTAGCCGTTCAACCGGGCGCGGCGCTGCGGATGTACTCGATGTAGCCGGCGCGGTAGGGCGCGCAGGCCGCCTGCAGCTTGCCGTCCACCTCGGCGCCGACGCGCTCGCCGGTCCACAGGTGCGGCGCGACCGAGCCGTCGCTGGCAATCTGCAGCATGCCGAGGTTGGTGTGGGTCATCTGACCCTCGTCGCCCACCACGCCCTGCTGCAGGCACACGCCGATGGGCACGCCGGGCTTGCTGCTGGGCGGCAGGATGGCCACGGCCGACAACTGGCCGGCGATGGGTCGCTCGGGCACCACCAGGGTGCGGATGCCCTCGCGCTGCTGCGCCAGGTTCTTCGCCAGCGCGGCCACCAGTTGTTTGGCGCGTTCGGGCGTGGTGGTGCCCGCGGCGATGCGCTGCATCTCGCGGGCCAGTTCCTCGGGATAGCGCTGCGCCGCGGGCGGCGTCAGCAGCGGATGCGGGCTTTGGGCCTGGGCTTGCAGCGCGAAGGCCGCGGCGCAGGTCAGCAGGACGGTGCGGCAGAGCGGGGCCATGCTCAGGCCGCCGCCAGCAGTTGCGCGGTGGTCAGCACCTGGCCGCAGGTGGCCGCCACCCACTGCAAGGCCATGTCGTGCTTGTCGCGCGAGAAGTCGGCCAGCGCGTCGGCCACGAAGAAGGGCTCGATGTCGCGCTGGAAGGCTTCGGCCGCCGTGCAGAGGCAGCCGATGTGGGCATACACGCCTGTGATGACGAGCTGGTCGCGGTCGCGCACGCGCATCAGCGTCTCCAGGTTGCTGCGCTGGAAGGCGCTGTAGCGGTGCTTGGTCAGCACCTGGTCGCCGGGCTGCGGCGCCAGATCGGCCACGATGCGCTCGTGCTCGGGGATGGCGCGCATGCCCGGGCCCCAGAGCTCGGCCTGCAGGCCGCGGTCGCGCCGGTCCTGGTTGCCGTGCTGGGCCGTGTAGAACACCGGCACGTCGGCCGCGCGGGCCCAGGCGAGCAGCTGCGCGAGGTGGGCCGTTGCGCTGCGCAGCGGTTCGGCTGCGGGCGGGAAGGCTGCGAGGAAGTAGTCCTGCATGTCGTGCACGAGCAGCGCGGCGCGGGACGCGTCCAGGCGCCAGGGCGCGCGCGCGGGCGGCAGTTCGTCGGCGCGCGGCAGCGCGTAGGCGGGGATGCTGGGCAGGCGGCGTGGGGTGTCGGTCATCGGTCTGGCGGGAACAGCGCGGACGGGATGTCCAGCGCGTGGAGCATGGCGTTGAATTTTGCGCGCGTCTCGGCGGCCTCTGCCTGCGGCGTGGAATCGGCGACGATGCCGGCGCCGGCGAACAGCCGGGCTTCGTGGCCCTGCACGTGGGCGCAGCGCAGCGCCACGTGCCAGGCGCCGTCGCCGGCCGCATCGCACCAGCCCACCGCGCCGGCGTAGAAGCCGCGCGGCACGGATTCCAGCGCGGCGATGGCCTCGGCCGCCGCAGCGCGCGGCGTGCCGCACACGGCGGGCGTGGGATGCAGCAGCGCGGCCAGCGCGGCGCTGCTGGTCTGCGGCAGGTTGTCGGGCGAAGCGTCCTTGAGCTCGCCCTCGATGCGCGTGCCCAGGTGCCACATGCTGGCCGTGGCGTGCAGCGCCGGCGTGGCCGGCACGCGCAGCTGGCGGCACAGCGGCGCGAGCAGGTCGGCGATGGCCTGCACCACGTAGCGGTGCTCGCCCAGGTCCTTGGCCGAGTCGCGCAGGGCCGCGGCACGGGCTTCGCTGGCGGCGCGATCGGGTCCGCGCGCGGCGGAGCCGGCCAGCGGCTCGCTGACGACGCTGGCGCCGCGGCGCGAGAGCAGCAACTCGGGCGTGGCGCCGACCAGCCAGGCCGGCGCGGCGTCGGCCTGCACCGGCAGCGGCAGCACGTAACGCAGCACGCCGGGGTCGCCGGCCAGGCGCCGGGCCAGCCACCAGGGGCTGATGGGCGTGGCGCTGCGTGCATGCAGGGTGCGGGCCAGTACGAGCTTGTGCAGGCCGTGGCCTTGCTGCAGGCGCTGCACGGCCTGCGCCACGGCGGCTTCGTAGCCGGCGCGTGCGGGTTCGGCCTGCAGCGACCAGCCCCGCGTTGCCTCGGCCTGCCGGGCCATGCAGTGCAGCCAGGCATTCGCGGTGTCGGCATCGCGCACGCGGCGCGGCGCGAGCAGGTGGGCGGACGCGTGGCGGTCGAAGGGCAGGGCGCCGACCAGCTTGGCGTCCGATGCGGCGCCCGCGAAGTGCCGCGCGACCGCGGCGCCCAGCTGCGCGGCCGGCACGGCCAGCTGCGCCTGCACGCCTTCGCTGAGCAGGCCGCCCTGGTGCGAGAGCAGCAGCATGCGCGTGCCGGCGTCGCCGGGCTGCGCGGCCGGGCGCGACAGGTCTTCGCGCATCATGCCCATGGCGCCATCCTTGCCGCCAGCAGCGGCGCGATCAGCGCCGTGGCCTCGGCACCCGTCATCTGCGCATGCATGAAGGGCACCTCCAGGGTCTCGACGTGGTCGGCGTAGTCCCGCCAGCGCGCGGCTTGCAATTGCGGCTTGCCGGCATGGTCGCGCGCGGCGCGCACATGGGTCAGCGTGCCCGCCATGCGGGCGTGGCGGTGCTGGCGGATCAGCCGGTTGGTGTCGGTCACCACGCGCACCACGCCGTCCAGCGCGGCGGCGGGCAGCTTGCCGAGCGTGTTGTCGCCCGCGCGCAGGAAGTCCACGACCTTGTCGCGCGTGTCCAGTTCAGGGTGGCCCTCGGGGTCGTAGCCCGCGATGGCCAGCAGCGCGCGCAGCGCCTGCAGCGGCGTGGGCGCGGGCTCGTCGCGCCAGCAGTCCGCGGGGTAGGCGTCCAGCAGCGCGACCAGGCCGACGCTGCGGCCCAGCTGTTGCAGCGCCACCGCCATGGCCTGGGCGATGATGCCGCCGACCGACCAGCCGGCCAGGTGGATGGCGCCCGTGGGCTGCAGCGCGGCGACGCGCTGTGCGTAGTCCTGCGCCAGCGCGGCGATGCTCTCGGGCAGAGGATGCTCGGGCGCGAGCGCGGGCGACTGCAGGCCCCAGACGCTGCGCGTGGGCGCCAGGCTGCGCGCCAGCAGCCGGTAACCCCAGGCGATGCCGCCGGCCGGGTGGACGACGAACAGCGGGGCCTGCGCCGCATCGCCGGCGGCCAGCCGGATGACGGGCTTGAGGCCGCTGTCGAAACGCACGGCCTCGCCGTCGATGGCCGCGGCCAGCGCCGCCACCGTGGGTGCTTCGAACAGCGTGCCCAGGCCCGGGTTGCGGTGCCAGCGCTCCTCGATCCGCAGCAGCAGCTGCACGGCCGACAGCGAGTCGCCGCCGAGCGCGAAGAAGTCCGCCTCGGCACCCACCGGCGTGCCCGCGGACAGGCGCAGCAGTTCGGCGAACAGTGCGGCGATGGCCTCTTCGGTGGCGGTCTGCGGCGCACGGCCCGCGCCAGCGCCGTCGGCGAAGCGTGGCGCCGGCAGCGCATGCCGGTCGAGCTTGCCGTTGGCGGTGACGGGCCAGTCCGACAGCGCCACGGTGGCCGCGGGCAGCATGTAGTCGGGCAGGCGCGCGGCCAGGCGCCGGCGCAGCTCTTCGGCCGAGGCCGCGGCACCGTCGGCGTTGAGCTGCACATAGGCCACGAGGCGCTTGTCGCCCGCGTGGTCCTCGCGCAGCAGCACCTCGGCGCGCGCGACCAGGCCGGTGGCATGCAGCGCGGCCTCGATCTCGCCGAGCTCGATGCGCAGGCCGCGCAGCTTGACCTGGTGGTCGCTGCGGCCCAGGAAGACCACGGCGCCGTCCTCGGCGCGCCAGCGTGCGAGGTCGCCGGTCTTGTAGAGGCGTTCGCCCGGGCGGTGCGGGTCGGGCAGGAAGCGCTCTTGCGTGAGATCGTCCCGGCCCAGGTAGCCGCGCGCGAGCTGCACGCCGCCCAGGTAGAGGTCGCCGGCCACACCGGGCGGCTGCGGGCGCATGCGCGCGTCCAGCACGTACAGCCGCGTGTTCCACACCGGCCGGCCGATCGGCACGGGGCGGCTGTGGTCGTCCGCGCTGGCCGGCCAGTGGCTCACGTCCACCGCGGCCTCGGTCGGGCCGTAGAGGTTGTGCAGTTCGCTCGTGAGCGTGGCGTGCAGCCGGTCGCGCAGCGGCGCGGGCAGTTCCTCGCCGCTGCAGAAGATGCGCTGCATCACGAGGCCGCGCGCCGCTGGGTGCGCCAGGAAGGCGGCCAGCATGGAGGGCACGAAGTGGCAGGTGCCGATGCGTTCGTCGCGGATGATCCGCGCGAGCGCGGCCGGGTCGCGGTGCGCCTCGGGCGGCGCGATGACGAGGGTGCAGCCTGTGGTGAGCGGCAGGAAGAACTCCCAGACCGAGACGTCGAAGGTGGCCGGCGTCTTCTGCAGGATGCGCTCGTCGGGCGTGAAGCCGTAGTGCTGGCGCATCCATTCGAGCCGGTTGACGATGGCCCGGTGCTCGACGAGCACGCCCTTGGGTTCGCCCGTGGAACCGGAGGTGTAGATCACGTAGGCGGCGTCGCCGGGGGCGGGTGGGACGTCGATTGCAGCGTCGGCTTGCTGCGGCCAGTCGGCCGTGCGCAGGCGTGGCAACCCGGGCGGCAGGCGGGCCGCATCTTCGGCACGCACGAGCGCGCAGACCGGCTGCGACAGCGCGACCACGCGTGCCAGCCGCTCGGGCGGGTGCGCGAGGTCCAGCGGCAGGTAGGCGCCGCCCGCGCGCAGCACGGCCACGAGCGCGACCAGCAATTCCAGCGAGCGCGGCAGCGCCACGGCCACCAGGCTGTCGCGGCCCACCCCACGCGCGCGCAGCGTCAGCGCGAGGGCGCGCGAGCGCTGCTCCAGCTCGGCGTAGCTCAGGCTGGCGCCCTGGAATCCCAGCGCCACGGCCTGGGGCCGCGCCGCCATCTGCGCCTCGATCAGCGCGGCCAGCGTGGTGGCGGGCACGGCATGGTCGGTGGCGTTGAGCGCGAACAGGTGGCGCCGTGCCTCCTCGGGGCTGGCCAGCGGCATGTCGTCCACGCGCTCGGCGGCCAGGGCCGCGCGCAGGAAGGCGGGCAGCCGCGCCAGGTGCCCGGCCACGGCCTCGGCGCTGTACAGATGGGGGTTGGCCTCGATCTCCAGGTCGAGCTGTTGCACGCCGTCGCCACGGAAACCGATGGTCAGGTCGTCGATGGGGCCGGTGCCCAGGATCTCGAGCCGCGTGGCCAGGCCCGGCAGCACCAGCGGCCTGTAGAAGGGCTGCACGTTGATGAGTGCGGCATGCAGCCGGCGCTGGCCGCCCAACAGGTTCAGGTCGCGGCGCAGCTGCTCGCTGCGGTAGCGGCCGTGGCGGCGCGCACGCGTCTGCGCGCGCACCATCCGCTCCGTGAAGTCCGTGAGCGGCTGGCCCGGCGTGGCGCGCACCGCGAGCGGCAGCACGTTCATGGTGGTGGCGCTGGCGCGCGCGCCGGCGCTGCCGAGCCGGCCCATGAACGGGATGCCCAGCACCGTGGCCTCGGCCGTGGCCATGCGCAGGCAGTACAGCGCGGTCCATGCCGTCAGCAGGTCGGGCCAACTGGTGTCCAGGGCCTGGGCCTTGGCGAGCAGCGCGGCGCGCAGGTCGGCGTCCAGTGGCACGGCCTCGCGGTGGCAGTGGTGGGCCGCATGGGCGCGGCCGGTGGCGAGGCCGGCGACCTCGGGCATGGGCGTGAAGGCATCGCGCCAGTAGGCGGCATCCTGGTCGCGCTTCGCTGCTACGCGGTAGGCCGCGTCCTCGGCGATCAGCTGCGCGAATGGCGCCAGCGGCGTGCGGGCCGGGCTCTGCCCCAGCTGTTCGGTGTAGAGCTCGGCGAGGCGCTGGCTCCACAACGCCATGCCGTAGCCGTCGCTGGCCAGGTGGTGCGCGCGCTGGTACCAGCAGTGGCGGTCGGGCGCGAGGCGGTACAGGCGCTGCACGGCCAGCGCGTCGCGCGCGGTGTCCAGCGGCGTCTGCATGTCGGCGTCCATGGCGGCCCGCGCGCGCGCGGCGGCGTCGCCGTGGCCCGAGAGGTCGATGTGCTGCAGAGCCGGGCGGCGCGCGGGGTCGATCCACTGCCGCGGCCCGTCGGGCGTGTCGCGCAGCGCGAGCGCGAGCGACTCGCACTCGGCTGCGGCCTGCGCGGCGGCGGCGGCGAACGCTGCCGCATCGAGCGGGCCATCGATCCACAGCGCGTGGCCGCAGTTGAAGGCCGGGTTGGCGGGGGCGAGCTGCTGGGCGTACCACAGCCCGCTCTGGGCCTCGGTCAGCGGCCACGGCGCGGTGTCGCGCGCGTTGTCGGCACTCATGCCTGGCGTTGCCGGACCAGCTTCCACCAGCCGTTCAAGGTGGTTTCCGCGCCGATCTCCGAGAGGTCCAGCTGCAGGCCGGCCTCGTTCCAGGCCAGCACGAGGTTGAGCAGGCGCATGGAGTCCAGGCCCCAGTCCATGAGGTTGTCGTCCAGGCCGATGTCGGCGGGGTCTTCGCGCAGCATGCGGGCCACGTCGGCGCGCATGCGCTCCAGGGTCAAAGCTTCAGGCATGGGTCACTTGGTTTCGCTGGCCAGAAAGTCGGCGCGCAAGCGCGCGCGCAGTTCCTTGCGGCTGGTCTTGCCGACGGCGGTCTGGTCGAAGGCCGGCACGAAGACGATCTGGTCCGGGATCTTGAAGGCCGCCACGCCGCGGCCGCGCATCCAGGCCTTGACCTCGGGCGGGCGCGGCTTCTCCCCGTGCGGGATCACGAAGGCGCAGATGCGCTCGCCCAGATACTCATCGGGGATGGAGACCACGGCCACGTCGAAGACCTGCGGGTGGGCCAGCAGGTGGTCTTCCACCTCTTCGGCCGAGATCTTCTCGCCCGCGCGGTTGATGTGGTCGTGCGCGCGGCCCTGCACCACGAGGTAGCCGCCCGGCTTGCGCAGCACCATGTCGCCGGTGCGGTAGAAGCCGTCGGCCGTGAAGCTGCGCGCGTTGGCGGCCTCGTCGTTGTGGTAGCCGCGGATGGTGTAGGGGCCGCGCGTGAGCAGATGGCCCACCGTGCCGTCGGGCACCGGCTGGCCGGCGTCGTCGACGACGAGCACCTCGTCGTCGGGGCTGATGGGGCGGCCCTGGGTGCCGAGGATGGTGTCCTCGTCGTCGTCCAGCCGCGTGTAGTTGACCAGGCCCTCGGCCATGCCGAAGACCTGCTGCAGTTTCACAGGCAGGCCGGCGACCACGCGCCGCGCGGCCTCGGGCGTGAGCTTGGCACCGCCGACCTGCAGCACGCGCAGGCTGGACAGGTCGTGCGGCGTGGTCGCCGCGGCCTGGGCCCACAGCAGCGCGAGCGGCGGCACCAGGCCGAGGTCGGTCACGCGTTCGCGTTCGATGAGCGGGAAGGCCTGGTCCGGCGAGGGCGAGGGCGACAGCACCACGGTGCCGCCGGCATACAGCACGCCCAGCGCGCCAGGCGAGCTCATCGGGAAGTTGTGCGCGGCCGGCAACGCGACCAGATAAACCGAATCCTGCGTGATGCCGCAAATGGTGTTGGAGGCGCGGAAGCTGTAGATGTAGTCGTCGTGCGTGCGCGGGATCAGCTTCGAGAGACCCGTGGAGCCGCCCGAAATCTGCAGGAAGGCGACCGACTGCGGGTCCGGGTCCTGCCGGGGCAGCGCGGCCGGGTCGCCGGCCAGGCTGTCCAGTGCCGTGAACTCCTGGGCATCGCCGACCACGATGACCTCGCGCAGGCCCAGATCCATGGCGAGGATCTCGCGCGCGAGCGGCCGGTGGTCGAAGCCGTCGTAGCGGTCGGCCACCACATAGGCCGAGGCCTGGGCCTTCTTCACGAAGTGGGCGATCTCGGTGCTGCGGTGCGCGGGCAGGGCGTAGACCGGCACCAGACCGGCGCGGAACAGGCCGAACACCACGGCGTAGAACGCCGGGATGTTGCCCAGCTGCACGACCACGCGCTCGCCGGGCTGCAGGCCGCGCGCCAGCAGGCCGGCGGCGATGGCCTCGGCGCGGCGGGCCAGCTCGGCATAGGTCCAGCGCGCGTCGCCGCCGACGATGGCGGTGCGCTCGGCAAAGCGGGCGGCGCGATCGCGCAGCATGGCGGGGAAGGTTTCGCCGCGCCAGTGGCCGGCCGCGCGGTAGCGCGCGACCAGATCGGCGGGCCAGGTCTGGCGCAAGGGAATCAGTGGATCGGTCATGCGGTCGCCGCGCGCCGCAGGCGCGCGAAGGAGAAGATCGCCAGGGCCCAGAGCCCCGCGCCCACCAGCAGGTAGGGCAGGGCCGGCGAGACCCGGTACAGCAGCGTGCCGGCCATGGGGCCGAGCACCATGCCCAGGCCCTGGGCGGCCGACAGCGTGCCGGCGGCCGCACCCTGCTCGTGCGGCTGCACGGCATTGGCGGCCATGGCCTGGAAGTTGGGGAAGATCAGGCCCATGCCGAACGCGGCCACGCCATAGCTGCCCAGCAGCATGCCTTGCGATTGCACGGCCGCCACGCTGGCGAAGCCGCTGCCGGCGATGACGGCGCCCAGCACGATCCAGCGCGCCGGCGGCACGGTCTTCCAACGCATCACGCATTGCTGCGAGACGATCAGCGCGCAGCCCACGCAGGTCAGCGCGAGGCCGGCCACACGCGCGCCCTGGTCCACGGGCAGGGCCAGCCGGTCGATCGCGTAGAAGCCGACCAGCACCTGGGCGATGGCGACCGAGCCCATGGCCGCGAAGCCGGTCAGCGCGGCCACGCGCAGCCGCTTGTCGAACAGGCCCATGGGCTTGGCGCCCGGCGGGCGCTGCGCCGCGGGCCTGCCCCCCGGCAGCGCCAGCCAGACGACCGCCAGCGCGATCACGGGCAGCGCGGCCGCCGCGTACAAGGCAAGCGCCAGGTCACGCCCGGCCAGCCAGCCGGCCGCTGCGGGGCCGAGCACCAGGCCCATGGCGTTGGCCGAGCCCAGCTTGGCCATGGCGACGGGGCGTTCGCGCGGCAGCGTGTGGTCGGCCACCACGGCGGCCGCGGTCGGCGGCACCGCGGCGTAGAAGGCGCCGATGGCGGCGCGCGCGCCGACCAGCAGGGCCAGCGCGGCCAGGCCGCCGATCTTCTGGTGCAGCGCGAGGTCGATGCCCGCCGCCAGCACCCAGTAGGCCAGGGCGAAGGCCGCGAAACCGACCAGCAGCACGGGCTTGCGGCCGCGCCGGTCGCCCACGCCGCCCCACCAGCGTGCCAGCAGCATCCAGAGCAGGCCGCCGGCCGTGACCGACAGGCCGGCCACCCATTCGGGCAGCGCGAGCCGGCGCACGATGGGGCCGACCACGGCGACGAAGGCCATCATGGCCATGGTGCCGGTCAGCGCGGCGAACACCAGCGGGCCCATGGGCGGCGGCGCGGCGCGCACGGCGGTGGGGGTGGAGGTGGCGTCCATGTTCAGGCAGCGGCGAAGGCCAGCGTGGGCGGGATGGAAGCTGGCCGCATCGGCCCGTGGCCGACGCCCGGGAACGGCTGGTAGGTCGTCGCCAGGCCGGCGCGCCGGGCCTGGCGTTCTGCGAGCTGGGGTGTGGCTTCGCTGAGCATCGCGCGGCGGTTGCGGGCCTCCCCGTCCATGCCGGGCCGCTGCGACCGCGTGGCCGTGCCGGCGCCGCCGGCCATCAGCAGCAGCTGCGTGGGCCGGCCGGGAGGGAGCGGCCGCGCGCGTTGTTCGACCGACAGCAGGTAGCCGTCATGCCACCAGAGCGAGGGATCGGCCGCGGCGTAGCGCGTGAACAGCTGCGGCCGCGTGAACAGCGTGTAGAGCGCGAGCAGGCCGCCGTAGGAATGGCCCCAGAGTGTCGTGCGCGCAGGATCGCAGGGCGCACGGCGATGGAGCTCGGGCAGCACCTGCTGCGCCACGAGGTCCAGGAACAGGTCCGCGCCACCGCCCGGGCGCTGGCGCCGGGCATCGTCCCAGGTCGGGGTTTCGCCGGGCACGGGCGGCGTGTAGTCGAAGGCGCGGGCCGCGAGGTCCAGGCCCTGCGCGGTCTCGTAGCCCAGCGTGGCGATGGCCAGCGGGCTGCTTTGCGCCTGGCGGGCCAGCAGTTCGTGGCCGAGCGCGTCGAAGGCGGCATTGCCGTCCAGCATGACGAGCAGCGGATGGCCTCTGGCCGGCGGCCTGGCGTCGGGCAGCAGCAGCTGCACGCGGTAGTGGCGCTGACCGTCGGCCGACGCCAGGCCGAAGCTTTCGCTGCGGTAGGGCGTGGCGGCCGGCGGAGCCGCCGTGCAGGCCTGCAGGCCGATGGCTGCCAGCGTCAGCAGCAGGCTGCGGCGCGGTGCGGAAACCGAGAACGAAGGAATGGAACAGGCCAAGGATCGAAAAACAGTCAAGGCATGCGGCCGGCGCATCGGGCGTCTGCCGGCGCCATGCCCTCCACGGAGGCCGATCGCAGGATCGGTCCGGCTTGTAGATGAGAATTATTTGTACTGAGACATTCTAGGTGCCGTCCATGCCCATCGGGTGCATCAGGCCTTTGCTTCGCAATACTTTGCATTGGCGTGGGGCGGTGCCGGCGCTGCGCGCGGGCCCTGTGGCAACATGCGCGGTTTGCGTTGTAGATAGGAATCGTTCTTGAAAACTAGCCTGTACCGCACCGTGGTGGCCTGCGGCCTGGTGCTGGCGGCCCTGCTCGCGTCCCTCGGTGTAGCGGCCGCGGCCGAACTCACCGATCTGAACGGCCGCAAGGTGCGCGTGCCCGACCAGGTGCGCAAGATTTCCATCGACGATGGCCGCTTCCTGGTCGCGCTGTCGCTGATCCAGCCCGACCCCGTGCAATGGCTGGCCGCCTGGCCCCGCGACGTGCACCGCATCGGCGAGGCGAGCTATGCGCAGTACGTCGCGAGGTTCCCGGCGCTGCGCAACGTGCCGCAGGTAGCGTCCTCGGCCGGCAGCTTCAACCTGGAGGCCGTGCTGGCCGCCGCGCCCGACGTGGCCGTGGTTTCCGTGGGCTCGGGTCCTTCCCAGGCGCAGGCGGCGCAGCTGCAGGCGGCCGGCATCCCGGTGGTGTTCATCGACTTCTTCGACAACCCGTTCCGGAACCAGGAGCCCAGCC
The DNA here is from genome assembly GCF_014652235.1 of Pseudorhodoferax aquiterrae. Taxonomy (GTDB): domain Bacteria; phylum Pseudomonadota; class Gammaproteobacteria; order Burkholderiales; family Burkholderiaceae_C; genus Pseudorhodoferax; species Pseudorhodoferax aquiterrae. The sequence continues at coordinate 220,027 of NZ_BMYK01000002.1, read as the reverse complement.
TGCGCATCCTGGGCCAGCTGACGGGCGGCCAGGCCAAGGCCGAAGCCTTCATCGCCTTGCGCCGCGCACACCTGGACAGGATTGCCCAGCGCGTGGCCCGACTTGCGCCCACGGCCCGGCCCACGGTGTTCCTGGAGGCCCACGCGGGCATGACGGGCGACTGCTGCAACTCGCCGGGCAAGGGCAACATGGGCGAGTACATCGACTTCGTGGGCGGCCACAACATCGGCGCCGACGTACTCAAGGCGCCGACCGGCAAGCTCAACATCGAGTACGTGATGTCGCGCGACCCCCAGGTCTACATCGCCACGGGCGGCGCCCACCTGGAAAAGAGCGGCGGCCTGGTGCTGGGTGCGGGTTACGACGCAGCGCGTGCGCGCGCCTCGCTGGCCGCCGTGACGCAGCGCCAGGCCATCGCCCAGCTGTCGGCCGTCAAGAGCGGCCGGAGCTTCGGCCTGGCCCACCAGCTCATCAACTCGCCGATCGACATCGTCGCGATCGAGGCCTTCGCGACCTGGATCCACCCCGAACTGTTCCAGGACGTGGACCCGGCGAAGACGCTGGCCGAGATCAACCGCCGGTTCCTGGCCGTGCCATACCAGGGCGCGGGCTGGACTGCGCTGCGATGAGCGCGACGCTGCCCCTGAGCGCGGGCGATGTGCTCGCGGCCTACCGGCGCCTGGTCGTGCGCCGCATGCTGATCGTGGCGGGCCTGGCGCTGCTGTGCGTGGCGGCCTTCGCGCTGGACCTCGTGACCGGCCCCTCGTCGCTGACGGCCGCCCAAGTGCTGGGCGGCATCCTCGCGCCGGAGAGCCTGAGCCTGCCGCAGCAGGCCATCGTCTGGCAGGTGCGCCTGCCCTATGCGCTGATGGCCGTGCTGGTCGGCGCCGCGCTGTCGCTGGCCGGCGCCGAGATGCAGACCATTCTGAACAACCCGCTGGCCAGCCCCTTCACGCTGGGCGTGTCCTCGGCCGCCTCGTTCGGCGCGGCGCTGGCCATCGTGCTGGGCATCAGCCTGCCCTGGGTGCCGCTGCAGTGGATGGTGCCGCTCAACGCCTTCGTGTTCGCGTTCGGCTCGGTGCTGCTGCTGCAACTCATGGCGCGTCGCCGCGGCGCGGGGGTGGAGACCGTGGTGCTGCTGGGCATCGCGCTGGTGTTCGCGTTCAATGCGCTGGTCGCGCTGGTGCAGTTCCTGTCTTCGCAGGAGGCGCTGCAGCAGCTCGTGTTCTGGAGCATGGGCTCGCTGTCGCGCGCGACCTGGAGCCACGTCGGCGTGCTGGCCGAGGTGCTGGTGCTGGTGCTGCCGTTCTCGCTGCTGGCGGCCGGGCGGCTGACCTCGCTGCGCCTGGGCGAGGACCGCGCGCGCAGCTTCGGCGTGGACGTGGGCCGGCTGCGCTTTCTCGCGCTGCTGCGCGTGAGCCTGCTGGCCGCGACCTCGGTGGCCTTCGCGGGCACCATCGGCTTCATCGGCCTGGTGGGTCCGCACATGGCGCGGCTGCTGCTCGGCGAGGACCACCGCTTCCTGCTGCCGGCCAGCGTGCTGTGCGGGGCGCTGGTGATGTCGCTGGCCTCGGTGGCCAGCAAGACGCTGGTGCCGGGCGCGATCATGCCGGTGGGCATCGTGACGGCCATCGTGGGCGTGCCGGTATTCCTGTTCCTGATCTTCCGCAGCCGGGATCGCGCATGACGCGGAGCGACACATTGCAGGTGCGCGGCCTGGCCACGGGCTACCGCGCGCGCCAGATCATCCGCGGGCTGGACCTGCCCGACCTGCGCGCCGGCGAGGTGCATTCCCTGGTCGGCCCCAATGCGGCCGGCAAGAGCACGCTGATGCGCGCGCTGGCCGGCCTGCAGCCGGCCAGCGGTTCGGTGCGCCTGGGCGGCGAGGAACTCGTGGGCCTGCCGCTGGCCGAGCATGCGCGCCGCGTGACCTACATGCCGCAGACGCTGCCGCAGGGCGTGGCGCTGTCGGTGCTCGAAAGCGTGCTGGGTGCCCTGCAGGCCTCGGCCACGGGCCATCCGGACGGGGACAGCCACGACGCCGCCCAGCGGCGCGCCGTGGCCATCCTCGAGCGCGTGGGCATCCTGCACCTGGCGATGGAAGGGCTGGACCATCTGTCCGGCGGCCAGCGCCAGCTGGTCTCGCTGGCCCAGGCCCTGGTGCGCGCGCCGCGCGTGCTGCTGCTCGACGAGCCCATCAGCGCGCTCGACCTGCAGCACCAGCTGCGTGTGATGCGGCTGGTGCAGGAACTCGCGCGCGAGCGCGGCATGATCGCCATCATGGTCCTGCACGACCTGCAGATCGCGGCGCGCTGGTCCGACGGCATCGTGATGCTGTCGCAGGGGGCGGTCGTGGCCACGGGCACGCCGGGCGAGGCCATCACGCCTGCGTCGCTGGCCCGGGTCTACGGCGTGCAGGCGCGCGTGGAGCATTGCTCGCGCGGCGGGCTGCAGATCATGGTGGACGAGGTGCTGTGAGCGGCGCCTGGTCCAGCGTCGAGGTGCCGGGTGCGCGGACGCGGCGCTGGCAAGCCCGGGCCAATGGCCAGACCTACCGCATCAGCGTCTGGGTGCCGCCCGGCACGCCGCCGCCCGGCGGCTTCCCCGCCGTGTATGTGCTCGACGCCAACGCGCTGTTCGGGACCTTCGTGGAACTCGTGCGCCGCTCCAGCCGGCGGCCCGACGCGACCGGCATCGTGCCGACCGCCGTGGTCGGCATCGCGCACGATGGCGACGCGTTGTTCGCCGAGCCGCTGCGCCGGCGCGACTTCACCGCGGGTCCGTCCGCCGATGGATCGGTGGCGGACGGAGTGGGGGGCGCATCCGGTTTCCTGGCCTTCATCGCCGACGAACTCCTGCCTGCGCTGCGCGCCGAACTGCCGCTGGACAGCGCAGGCCAGACCCTGTTCGGCCATTCGCTCGCCGGCCACTTCGTGCTGCAGGCCCTGGCCGCACGGCCGCGAGCGTTCCGTACCTGGGCCGCCGTCAGCCCCTCGGTCTGGTGGGACGAGGCCGGGCTGCGTGCGGCGCTCGCCGCGGCCCTGCCGGGCCAGCCGGACCCGCGCGTGTTCATGGCCGCCGGTGCCTGGGAGGACGCGGTGCCGCCTTGGCAGCGCCAGCAGCCCGGCTACGACCAGCTGGTCGCGCGGCGCGCGCAGCGCCGCATGGTCGCCAGCGCCCAGGCGTTGGCCGAGGACATGACGGCCTGGCTGGGGGCGGAGCGGCTCGCGTTCCGCATCTTCCCCGACGAAGACCATGCCTCGGTGGTCATGGTCGCGGCGCAGCGCGTGCTGCGCTTTTGTTCCGCCTGACAAGGAAAAACGCCCCGGAGACCGGGGCGTTCTGCCGGGTGCGCGCGATGCTGCTCAGCGCACCGTGATGCGGCCGATGCGGTCGCCTTCGCCGTCGTCCGCGCTGCGCGCCTTGTTGACCGTGAAGGCCGTGCCCTTGCCGTCCAGCGCGATGTGGTTGGGGAAGCTGCCCACGTCCAGGTTGCCGACGATCTTGCCGTCCGGATCGAGGATGGTCACGGTGTCGCTTGCGCGGTTGGCGGCGTAGACCAGACGGCGCACGGGGTCGAAGCTCACGTTCAGCGTGCCGGCGCCGACCTTCACGTCGTGCAGCGTCTTGCCGGTCTTGGCATCGACGATGACCACGTTGTCCGAGCCCTGGGCCGCGACGAAGATGCGGTCGCTCTGCGCATCGTAGGCGATGCCGGAGGCCGACACGGCGGTCTCGACCGGGAACACCTTCTCGACGGTGTCGGTGCGGGTGTTGACGATGGCCACCTCGCCGCCCGCGCTCACGACGAACAGGCGGCTGCCCGCCTGGTCCAGCGCCAGGCTCATGGGCGAAAAGGGCTTGGCCTGCGGGCCGCGGATGCCGGTCTGGATCGGGATGTTCTTGAGCAGGGCCGGGGCCTTGGTGCTGAACACGGCGATCTGCGGGTCGCCAACCGGCGAGGCGTAGGCCTTGCCCTGCACGCCGTCCACGAGGATGTCGCGCGCATGCGGCACCAGGCCGGGCTCGAACTGCTTGACGATGGCGAGGTCGGACTGGCGGTACACGGCCACCGTGTCCTGGCGCGTGTTGGTCACCCAGACGTTGCCGTTGGCATCGTCCACGCCCACGCCGTAGACCGCGTACAGGCCGGGCAGGGCGTTGGCGGCTGGAGCCGGCGCGGCGGGACGGCTTGGCGCCACAGGGGCGGTCACGCGCTGCTCGATCGCCAGCGTCTGCGCGTTGACCTTCACAAGCTCGCTGCGCGTGATGGGCGGGCGGCCCACGGCGGAGGTCACGAACACGCGGTCGGTCCTGGCCGAGTAGCCGGCCTGGTACAGACCGGGCACCAGCGGCTGCAGTTGCACCTTGAAGCGCTCCTGGCCCGACAGCGGCACGTTCGGCGAGATCTTGAGCGGCACCAGCAGCGAGGCGGCCGGCTCGGCGGCGCTCGCGACCAGGTTGTAGCGGCCCACGTCGGCATCGGCCGGCAGCACGAACTGGGTGCGGAAGTTGCCGTCCTTGTCGGCCGTGGCGGTCTGGCCCAGCACCACGCCGCCATAGCTCACCGTGACCTTCTGGCCCGGCTTGAAGTCGCGGCCCGCCAGCGTCACGGGCTGACCGGCCAGTACCACGGGCGTGTCGGTCACGGCGATGCGGCCCTTGAACGCGGCATCGTTGGCGTCGAACTGCGGGCCCGAGGCGCAGGCCGCCAGGCCCAGCGCCATGGACGCGGCCAGGACCGTCTGGAGCGGGCGCGCCCAGCGTGCAGCAGTACGTCGGTTGTTCATGCAATCTCCCAAGTGGTTGAAGAAAACGGCGCACGGCCGGCGTGACCGTGGCGCTGCGGCATGCCGGGCAGGCCGGCTGCGCAGAGAGGATGAGAATGATTTGTATTGACTGAAGATTCTAAGGATGGCGCGGCGCGCCACCGGGGCGAATGCCCTTACTTCGCAAATCTTTGCATTGCGGCCGGCTCAGAAGAGCTCGCCCGTCACGGGCGTTGGCGCTTCGGTGCGCAGCGCGAGCTCGGCCGGCTTGGCCAGCGAGCCCACGCGCACCCCCAGCAGCCGCAGCCGCCGCTCCAGCGGCACGCGCTTCAAGCACTGGCCTGCCGCCTGGCGGATCTGCCGCGCATCGGCCGTGTGCTGCGCGATGGTCTGGTCCCGCGTGGCGATCCTGAAGTCGTCGAAGCGCAGCTTGATGCCGATGGTCTTGCCCACGTAGCCCTTGCGCTGCAGGTCTTCGGCGACCTTCTCGCACAGCTGCGTGAAGATGGCCGAGAGTTCGGCCCGGTCGCGCACGGCGTGCAGGTCGCGGTCGAAGGTGGTCTCGCGGCTCATGGAGACGGGTTCGCTCTCGGTGACCACGGGCCGGTTGTCGCGGCCCCAGGCTGCCTCGTGCATCCAGGCGCCGTAGGCGCGGCCGAAGTGCTCGATGAGCCAGGCACGGTCCTTGGCCGCGAGGTCGCCGATGGTCGTGATGCCCAGGGCCTGTAGCCTGGCGTCGGCCTTGGGGCCGATGCCGTTGATCTTGCGCGCGGGCAGCGGCCAGATGCGGGGTTCGAGATCGGCTTCGTGCACGATGGAGATGCCATTGGGCTTGTCGAATTCGCTGGCCATCTTGGCAATGAGCTTGTTGGGCGCCACGCCGATCGAACAGGTCAGGCCCGTGCGCTCGAAGATGGACTTCTGGATCAGCCGTGCCAGCACGCGGCCGCCTTCGCGCTGCCCGCCGGGCACTTCCGTGAAGTCGATGTAGACCTCGTCCACGCCGCGGTCTTCCATGAGTGGCGCGATCTCGAGGATGGTGCTCTTGAAGGCGCGCGAGAAGCGCCGGTACTCGTCGAAGTCGACGGGCAGCAGGATGGCCTGGGGGCACAGCTTGGCCGCCTTCATCATGCCCATGGCCGAGCCCACGCCGAAGGCGCGCGCAGGGTAGGTGGCGGTGGTGATGACGCCGCGGCCCTTGTAGTCGCCCAGCCGCGGGAACTGGTCCAGCGGCAGGTCCGCGCCCCGTGCCAGCACGCTGTCGGCCCGGCGCCGCCCGCCGCCGATCACCACGGGCAAGCCTTTCAACTGCGGATAGCGCAGCAGTTCGACGGAGGCGTAGAACGCGTCCATGTCCAGGTGGGCGATGCGGCGGGGCGGGGGCGGCGGGGTCACCCGGGCGAGCATACGTGCTGCCGTGGCGACAACCGGCGCGGCCGCGCAATGGTATACACCCGGTGCATTTGCACCGATTGGCACAGGGGTGGTCTGCCCTGTCGCTATCATCGCCCCCGACCCACCCCCCTTGGAGCCCCTTTCCATGACGTCCGAAAAGGACCTTGTCGATGCCGCGCGCCGCCTGCTTGGCGGCCTGCAAGCCCTGTTCGATGCCGCTGTGCTGGCCGTCGCACAGCGCTGCAGCGCCGGCTCCGGCAGGCTCGACGCAGCGGCCCTCGATGCGGCGCAGGGGGTGTCGTACGAGCTGGCCTGGGCCAGCGCCGAACTGCTGGCCGTACGGACCGTGCTGCAGGCGCCGGCCCCCGCCGGGCTGGACCGGGCGCTGGCCCTGCTGTTCGCGACCGAGGCCATGCGCTCCGTGCAGGGCCGGCTCGACGCCGTGGCCATCGACGCCGACCTGGACGCAACGCCGCTGCACGCCTGGGCCGCCGATCCGCAGTGGCCGGCGCTGCGCCGCGCCGCCGCCGGTCCCGCCGCGCTGACGGCGGCCACGCGCGCCCTGGCCGCCGCAGAGTCGGAGATCGGTCCCGTCGCCGTCAGCGAGGAGGTGGCGATGGCGCGCGACGCGTTCCACCGCTTCGGCGTGGATGTGGTCGCGCCGCTGGCCGCCGCGATCCATGCGCAGGACCTGACCGTCCCCGAAACCATCCTCGGCCCGCTGCGCGAGATGGGCGTGTTCGGCCTGTCGATCCCGCACGAATACGGCGGCAGCGCCCCGGGCCAGCACGACGACACGGCCATGATGATCGCCGTGACCGAGGCCTTGTCCGAGGCCTCCCTGGGCGCGGCCGGCAGCCTGATCACGCGGCCCGAGATCCTCTCGCGCGCGCTGCTCGCCGGCGGCACCGAGGAACAGAAGCAGCACTTCCTGCCGAAGATCGCGGCCGGGGAGCCGCTCTGCGCGATCGCGATGACCGAGCCCGACCATGGCTCGGACGTGGCCAGCCTGGCGCTCAAGGCCACGCGCGTGCCCGGCGGCTGGCGGCTGGACGGTGCCAAGACCTGGTGCACCTTCGCCGGCAAGGCCGGCCTGCTCATGGTCGTGGCACGCACCGACCCCGACAGGGCCGCCGGCTACAAGGGCCTGTCCATCCTGCTGGTCGAGAAGCCCTCGACCGAGGACCACGCTTTCGACTTCCAGCCCGAAGGCGGCGGCCGCCTGCGCGGCAAGGCCATCCCGACCATCGGCTACCGCGGCATGCATTCCTACGAGCTCGCGTTCGAGGACTTCTTCGTGCCGGACAGCCATGTGCTGGGCGGCGAGGCCGGCCTGGGCAAGGGCTTTTACTTCAACATGGCCGGCATGGTCGGCGGGCGCATGCAGACATCTGCGCGCGCCACCGGCGTGATGCGCGCGGCGCTGCGCGAGGCGCTGCGCACCACGCAGGACCGCAAGGTCTTCGGCCAGCTGCTCATCGACTTCCCGCTCACGCAGGCCCGGCTGGCCCAGATGGCCGCGCGCCTGGCCGCCTGCCGCCAGACCGCCTATGCCGTGGGCAACCGGCTCGAGGCGGCCGACGGCCGCATCGAGGCCGCGCAGATCAAGCTGCTGGCCTGCCGTTCGGCAGAATTGCTCACGCGCGATGCGCTGCAACTGCACGGCGGCATGGGCTATGCCGAGGAGACGCCCGTGAGCCGCTACTTCGTGGACGCCCGCGTGCTGTCCATCTTCGAGGGCGCCGAGGAAACCCTCGCGCTCAAGGTCATCGCGCGCGGCCTGTTCGAGAAGGCCATCGCCTGACCACCGTCTTTTTTCACCGTTTCACCACCGCCTAGGAATCCGTCATGGCAGAGACCAAACCCAAGATCATCTACACCCTCACCGACGAGGCGCCGCTGCTGGCGACGCATTCCTTCCTGCCCATCGTGCAGGCCTTCGCCGCACCGGCCGGCATCGACGTGGAAACCAGCGACATCTCGGTGGCCGGCCGCATCCTGGGCCAGTTCCCCGAGTACCTGAGCGAAGACCAGCGCGTGCCGGACAACCTGACGGAGCTGGGCAAGCTCACGCTCAAGCCGCAGGCCAACATCATCAAGCTGCCCAACATCAGCGCCTCGGTGGCCCAGCTCAAGGCCGCCATCAAGGAACTGCAGGACAAGGGCTACAAGATTCCCGACTTCCCCGAGAACCCGAAGACGGACGAGGAGAAGGACATCCGCGCGCGCTACAACAAGTGCACGGGCTCGGCCGTGAACCCGGTGCTGCGCGAAGGCAACTCCGACCGCCGCGCGCCCAAGGCCGTCAAGGAGTACGCACGCAAGAACCCGCACAGCATGGCCGAGTGGAGCCAGGCCTCCCGTTCGCACGTCTCCCACATGCACGCCGGCGACTTCTACCACGGTGAGAAGTCGATGACGCTGGACAAGGCGCGCGACGTGAAGATGGAGCTCATCACCAAGAGCGGCAAGGCCATCGTGCTCAAGCCCAAGGTCTCCCTGCTGGACCGCGAGATCATCGACTCCATGTTCATGAGCAAGAAGGCGCTGGTGGCCTTCTACGAAAAGGAGATCGAGGACGCGCACAAGACCGGCGTGATGTTCTCGCTGCACGTGAAGGCCACCATGATGAAGGTCTCGCACCCCATCGTGTTCGGCCACTGCGTGAAGATCTTCTACAAGGATGCCTTCGAGAAGCACGCCAAGCTGTTCGAGGAACTGGGCGTCAACGTCAACAACGGCATGGTCGATCTGTACACCAAGATCGCCGCGCTGCCGCAGAGCAAGCAGGACGAGATCAAGCGCGACCTGCACGCCTGCCACGAAGGCCGGCCCGAGCTGGCCATGGTCGACTCGGCCAAGGGCATCACCAACTTCCACTCGCCCAACGACATCATCGTGGACGCCTCCATGCCGGCCATGATCCGCAACGGCGGCAAGATGTGGGGTGCCGATGGCCGCCTGAAGGACGTGAAGGCCGTGATGCCCGAATCGACCTTCGCCCGCATCTACCAGGAGATCATCAACTTCTGCAAGTGGCACGGCGCCTTCGATCCCAAGACCATGGGCACGGTGCCCAACGTCGGTCTGATGGCCCAGCAGGCCGAGGAATACGGCTCGCACGACAAGACCTTCGAAGTGCCCGAGGACGGCGTGGCCAACATCACCGACCTCAACACCGGCGAGGTGCTGCTGAGCCAGAACGTGGAGAAGGGCGACATCTGGCGCATGTGCCAGACCAAGGACGCTGCCATCCGCGACTGGGTCAAGCTGGCCGTCACGCGCGCGCGCAACTCGGGCATGCCCGTGGTGTTCTGGCTCGACCAGTACCGCCCGCACGAGGCGCAGATGATCACCAAGGTCAAGATGTACCTGCACGAGCACAACACGGCCGGCCTGGACATCCAGATCATGAGCCAGGTGCGTGCGATGCGTTATACGCTGGAGCGCGTGATCCGCGGCCTGGACACCATCAGCGCCACGGGCAACATCCTGCGCGACTACCTGACCGACCTGTTCCCCATCATGGAACTGGGCACCTCGGCCAAGATGCTGTCCATCGTGCCGCTGATGGCCGGTGGCGGCATGTACGAAACCGGTGCCGGCGGCTCCGCGCCCAAGCACGTGCAGCAGCTGGTGGAAGAGAACCACCTGCGCTGGGATTCGCTGGGCGAATTCCTGGCGCTGGCCGTGAGCCTGGAAGAGCTGGGCATCAAGAACAACAACCCCAAGGCCAAGATCGTGGCCAAGGCGCTGGACGCGGCCACCGGCAAGCTGCTGGACAACAACAAGGGCCCGAGCCCCAAGACCGGCCAGATCGACAACCGCGGCAGCCATTTCTACATCGCGCTGTACTGGGCGCAGGAACTGGCCGCCCAGACCGAGGACGCCGAGCTGGCGGCCAAGTTCGCGCCGCTGGCCAAGGCGCTGACCGAGCAGGAAGCCACCATCGCCAAGGAACTGCTCGAAGTGCAGGGCAAGCCCGCGGACATCGGCGGCTACTACAAGCTGGACGAGGCCAAGGCCGCGGCCGTGATGCGCCCGAGCAAGACGCTGAACGACGCGCTGGCGGCACTGAAGGCCTGATCCTCCGACCGTCGGCACGAAGGGCTGGGAGCGGATGCTCCCGGCCCTTTTTTCTTCACGAGAACCCCACGATGAACACCCCCACCACCATCGCCACCCACAACGGCTCCTTCCACGCGGACGACGTGTTCGGCGTGGCCGTGCTGCGGCTGCTCCATCCCCAGGCGCGGCTGCTGCGCACGCGCGACGCGGCGCTGATCGCCGCGGCCGATTTCGCCGTCGACGTGGGCGGCGAATGGGACGCCGCGCGCGGCCGCTTCGACCACCACCAGCGTGGCTTCGACGGCGCGCGCGCCAGCGGGGTGGTCTACGCCAGTGCCGGCCTGGTCTGGGCGGCGCACGGCCAGTCCCTGGTCGTGCAGCAGTGCGGCGTGGCCGATGCCGTGCAGGCCCGGGCGATCGCCGACAGCCTGGACCGGGAGCTGGTGCAGCACCTGGACCGGGCCGACACTGGCGCGGCCAATGCCGCGCCGGGCCTGTTCGGCCTGTCGGCGTTGCTGGCGCAGTTCAACCTGCCCTGGGACCGGCGCGGCAGTGCCGCCGAGGATGACGCGGCGGCATTGGCGCGCTTCGAGCAGGCGGTGGCGCTTGTGACGCAGCTGCTGCTGGCCGCGCTGGACCAGCAGCGTGCGCGCCACCAGGGCGCGCAGCAGGTGCGCGAAGCGCAGACGCTGCTGGACGGCCGCGTGCTGCAGCTGCCGCGCGGCGGCCTGCCCTGGCGCGAGGTGGCCGGTGCCGAGATGCCGGACCTGTGGTTCGTGGTCTACCCCGACGCCAGCGACCAGCAGCACCAGCTGCATGTGGTGACGGTGGAGCCGCAGTCGTTCCAGGCGCGCAAGGATCTGCCGCGCGCCTGGGCCGGCCTGCGCGATGCCGAACTGGCGCAGGCCAGCGGCGTGGCCGACGCGGTGTTCTGCCACAACGGCCGCTTCATCGCCGGTGCGCGCTCGCTGCAGGGCGCGCTGAAGCTGGCCGAACTGGCCGTGGCGGCCCCCCTCGATCCGAAGTGAGGCCGGGGCGCGGCGGCCTCAGCCCGCCGCGTTGATCTTCTCGACCACCTCGCGCAGCGTGGCGTCGGCCTGCGCGTTGTCGACCTGGCAGGTGCCGGCGGCCTGGTGACCGCCGCCGCCGTACTGCAGCATCAGCTCGCCGATGTTGGCCTGGCTGCTGCGGTCCAGGATGGACTTGCCGGTGGCGAGCACGGTGTTTTGCTTCTGCACGCCCCACATCACGTGGACGGACACCTTGGCGCGCGGGAACAGGGCATAGACCATGAAGCGGTTCACGGCCCAGATGGTTTCTTCCTGGCGCAGGTCCAGCACCACCACGTCGCCGTGCACCTTGCCGCAGCGCAGGATCTGCTCGCGCGCCTTGGCGGCGTGTTCGTCGTACAGGTCCACGCGTTCCTTGACGTCCGGCAGCTCGAGGATCTGGTCGATCGTGTGGTCCCGGCAGTAGCGGATGAGGTCCATCATCAGCGCGTAGTTGCTGATGCGGAACTCGCGGAAGCGGCCCAGGCCCGTGCGCGCGTCCATCAGGTAGTTCAGCAGCACCCAGCCCGTCGGGGCGAGGATCTCGTCGCGCGCGTACTGCGCCGAGTCGGCCTTGTCCACGGCCTCCATCATCTCGTCGGAGATGTTCGCGAAACGCTGTTTGCCGCCGTAGTGGTCGTAGACCACGCGCGCTGCCGATGGCGCGTTGGCGTCGATGATGTGGTTGCTGCCCGCATCCTGGTTGCGGATGGTTTCCGACAGGTGGTGGTCGAAGGCCAGGTGCGCGCCGGCCACGTAGGGCAGGTTGGTCGTGATGTCGCGGTCGGTGATCGCGATCTTGCCGTCCTGCATGTCCTTGGGATGGACGAACAGGATGTCGTCGATCATGTCCAGCTCGTTCAGCAGCACGGCGCAGACGAGGCCGTCGAAGTCGCTGCGGGTGACGAGGCGGTACTTGGGCGTGGGCATGCGCGCTCTCTTTCCGAAGGGGTAAACGCGCGATTGTGGTGGTGCCCAGCGGCCGCCGCCACGCTGCCCAGGCCTCGCGCTGACGGAAGGCGTGGCGCTGCTGCCGAGCGGTGTCAGCCCTCGGGCGCGGCGCTGTCGTCCACGCTGGCATGGTGGGCGATGACGCGCTGCACCATGTCCATGAACTGCCGGCGCTCGGTCTCGGTCAGTGGGTCCAGCATGCGCTGCTGGGCCTGCAGCATGGTGGGCAGCAGTTCCCGGCGCAGCGCTTCGCCCGCCTCCGTCAGGTGCAGCAGCCGCACGCGCCGGTCCTGCGGCGACAGGCTGCGTGCGAGCAGGGCGCGCGCCTCCAGCCGGTCGACCACGCCGCCGATGGTCGAGGTGTCCAGGCTCACGGCTCGGGCCAGCGTGCGCTGGTCGATGCCGGGTTGGTCCGACAGCGTTTGCAGCACCGCGTACTGCACCGGCGTGGTCCCCGCGCTGGCCGCCTCCTGCATGAACACGGCGAACGCGATCTGCTGCAGGCGCCGGATGCTGTGGCCGGGTTGCTGGCGCAGGTCGATGGCGGGCGTCGGCTGGCTGGCGCTGGTCTTCTTCATGGCGCCCATTCTCCCATTGCACAAATAATACGTATGCTGATAATATTGATGCGTACGGAAATCTCACCCTGAACAGGAGACATGGCATGCAATTCCATCTCGACGGCTTCCAAGCCGGTGACCCGCGTGTGTTGCCCGCATGGGGCGCGGCGCCGCCGAACACGGACGCAGTGCCGGCCGCGGTGGACGTGCTGATCGTGGGTTGCGGTCCGGCCGGCCTCACGCTGGCCGCGCAGCTGGCGGCCTTTGGCGACATCCACACCTGCATCGTCGAGGCCAAGGACGGCCCGCTGCAGCTGGGCCAGGCCGATGGCATCGCCTGTCGCACCATGGAGATGTTCGAGGCCTTCGGCTTCAGCCAGCAGGTGCTGGAGGAAGCCTGCTGGATCAACGAGGTGACCTTCTGGAAGCCGGACGCGGAGCAGGGCGGCATCGTGCGCCATGGCCGCGTGCAGGACACGCCGGACGGGCTGTCGGAGTTCCCCCACGTGGTGCTGAACCAGGCCCGCGTGCACGATTTCTACCTGCAGCAGATGCGCCGCTCGCCCCGCCGCATGGAACCCTACTACGGCCGCAGCGTGCTGGACGTGGCGGTCGATCCCGCGGCCGCCGACCACCCCGTGACCGTGCGGTTGGCGCGCGCCGGCGCGCAGCAGCCGGAAACCGTGCGCGCGCGCTACGTGGTCGGCTGCGACGGCGCGCGCAGCGCGGTGCGCAAGGCCATCGGCCGCCAGCTCGTGGGCGATTCGGCCAACCAGGCCTGGGGCGTGATGGACCTGCTCGCGGTCACCGATTTTCCGGACATCCGCAGCAAGGTGGCCGTGCAGTCCGAGCACGGCAACCTGCTCGTGATCCCGCGCGAGGGCGGCTACCTGGTGCGCCTGTACGTGGAGATGGACAAGCTCGGCGAGGACGAGCGCGCCGCGCAGCGCGGCATCACGCTGGAGCAGCTGGTCGCCGCGGCGCAGCGCATCCTGCATCCCTACCGGCTGGAGGTGAAGGACGTGCCCTGGTGGTCGGTCTACGAGATCGGCCAGCGCATCTGCGACCGCTACGACGACGTGCCGGCCGGACGCGCCGACCAGCAGCTGCCGCGCGTGTTCATCGCCGGCGACGCCTGCCACACGCACAGCCCCAAGGCCGGGCAGGGCATGAACGTCTCCATGCAGGACAGCTTCAACCTGGGCTGGAAGCTCGCGGCCGTGCTGCGCGGCCAATGCGCGCCAGCGCTGCTGGCGAGTTACACCGAGGAGCGCCAGGCCGTGGCCCAGCAGCTCATCGACTTCGACCGCGACTGGGCGCGCATGTTCAGCGACCGGCCCGCCGAGGGCGGCACGGGCGGCGTGGACCCCAAGGCCTTCCAACGCTATTTCGAGCAGCACGGCCGCTTCACGGCCGGCGTGGGCACGCAGTACCGGCCGTCCCTGGTCTGCGGCGACAGCACGCACCAGGCGCTGGCCAGCGGCTTCGGGGTCGGCACGCGCTTTCATTCCGCGCCCGTGGTGCGGGTGGCCGACGCCCGGCCGCTGCAGCTGGGCCATGTGGCGCGCGCCGATGGCCGCTGGCGGCTCTATGCCTTCGCCGGCACCGACGACCACCGGGACGAAAAGGGCGGCCTGCGCGCGCTGTGCCGCTTCCTGGCCGAAGCGCCGGACTCGCCCGTGCGCCGCTACACGCCGGCCGGCCAGGATGTGGACGCCGTGTTCGACCTGCGCGCCATCTTTCCGCAGCGGCACGACGCGCTGGCGCTGGAGACCATGCCGGCGCTGCTGTTGCCGCGCAAGGGCCGGCATGGCCTCATCGACTACGAGAAGGTCTTCGCGGCCGACGGCAGGCCGGGCCAGGACATCTATGCGCTGCGCGGCATCGACCGCACCGGTGGCGCGCTGGTGGTGGTGCGGCCCGACCAGTATGTCGCGCAGGTGCTGCCGCTGGACGCGCACCAGGCGCTGGCCGGCTTCTTCGCCGGCTTCATGCGCATGGGCGGCTAAACGCGCGCCGGCAGCGTTTCCAGCAGCTCGGCCGCACGGTCCAGGTCGAACCGCGCCAGCGCATGCTCCACCTGGGCCGCGTGGTGCGCCAGGCCCCGGCCGCGCAGGCGCTGCAGCAGCAGCGGCAGATCGGTGTCGCTCTGGTCGCCGTTGCGCAGCGCATGCACGGTGGCACGGAGCGAGTCGTGCCAGGGCTGTTCGTCCTGGGCCGGCCCATCGTCGAACAGGGCCTGCATCGCGGCCGGCAATTCGGTTTCGTGCTCCGTGCTGGCGCTGACCGGCGCGGCCGGCGCCAGCGCGGCATCGGCCAGCGGCACCAGCACACGGAACACGCTGCCCTGGCCGGGGGCGCTGTGCACGGTCAGCGTGCCACCCATGTGTTCGACCAGCTGGCGGGCCAGCGTGATGCCCAGGCCCGTGCCGCCGAAACGCCGGCTGGCCGATCCATCGGCCTGGGAGAAGGCTTCGAAGATGCGGGCCTGGTCGTGCTCGGCGATGCCGATGCCGGTGTCGTGCACGGCCAGCAGCACCTGCCCCTGCTGGTGTGCCAGCTGCAGCCGCACCGTGCCCTGCTCGGTGAACTTGACGGCGTTGTCCAGCAACTTGTCCAGCACCTGGCGCAAGCGCGCTGCGTCGCCGCAGAACGCGTCGCCGAGGCCGGGCTCCGTGTCCAGCCGCAGGGCCAGGCCCTTGTGTTCGGCAGCCTGGCGCTGGGCGGCGAGGGCCTGCTGCGCCAGGTCGCGCAACGAGAAATCCGCCGCCACGCACTGCAGCTGGCTGCGTTCGAGCTTGGCCATGTCCAGGATGTCGTTCATGAGCCGCAGCAACGTGGTGGCGGCCTGGCGCACCTTGAACATGTATTGGCGCTGCAGGCTGTCGAGCTCGTTGCGCAGCACGATCTCGGAGAAGCCGATGATGGCGTTGAGCGGCGTGCGGACCTCGTGGCCCATGTTGGCCAGGAACTGGGTCTTGGCCGCCACGGCCTGTTCGGCACGGTCCTTGGCGTCGCGCAGCGCCTGCTCCATGGCCTTGCGTTCGCTGATGTCCACCACCACGCCTTCCAGCCAGAGCACGCGGCCGCTGGCGTCGCGCTGGGCCTTGCCGCGTTCCCAGGCCCAGAAGACACGGCCATTGCGGTGCACGGCGCGGTACTCGAGCGTGTAGCTGCGGTCGGCATCGATCGCGGCCTGCACCTCGGCGGTGACGCGCGCATGCTCCTGCGGATGCACCAGTTCGCGCAACAGCGCGGGCGAAGCGAGGTAGTCGGCGGGCGACCAGCCCGACAGCCCCTGGATGGCCTCGCTGATGAACAGCACGGTCCAGCTGTCGTCGGCCGTGCAGCGGTAGGCCGCGCCGGGCATGGCGTTGATCAGCGAGGCGTACAGGGCCTGGCGTTGCCCGGCCTGTCGGGCTGCTGTCCGCTGGCTGTCCAGTTCCGATGCGGCGGCGGCATCGGCGGCCCGCTGGCGGCGCAGCGCCGCGGCCTCGTCGCGCAGCTGCACCACATCGTTGCGGACGCCGCGCAGCGCCCGCCATTGCCGCCATGCGAACCACGCGAGCAAGGCCAGCAACACGGCCAGGCCCATGCACAGGAACTCCAGCGCGGTGGTGTCGGAAAACGGGCTGAGCGACGGTGAAAGCGGCGAGGTCGGCATCCCCTGGGCCCGGGCTGATGGAGGGCTGCAACAGGTGCAGCGACCGCGCAACTATAGAAAGCCAACCGCTCTTATTTCACACAAATGCAGTGATCAATCCGGCCGATGTGATGAATTTCGCACAGTCGGCCGGATTTTGTGAAGTGCATACATGCCACGCGATTGCGCGGCGGCCAAAGCGCTCAGTAGCCGGAACCCTGGCCTGGCCGCCCGTTCGCGCCCAGGCCGAAGTCCGCCGCCAGGCGGCGCGTGGCCTGGGCCAGCAGGCTCACGTCCACGCCCACCGCCACGAAACGCGCCCCCAGTGCGAGGTAGCGGCGCGCCAGCGCCGCGTCACCGGTCAGGATGCCGGCAGCCTTGCCGCTGGCGACGATGGTGGCGATGCCGTTCTCGATGGCGGCCTGCACCTCGGGGTGGCCCGGGTTGCCGCGGTGGCCCATGGAGGCGGCCAGGTCGGCCGGGCCGATGAACACACCGTGCACGCCGTCGACGCGGCAGATCGCATCGAGGTTGCGCAGCGCCGCCGCGGTCTCGGCCTGCACGAGCAGGCAGACCTCGTCGTTCGCCTCGTCCAGGTAGTGCGTGCGCGCATTGAAACCTGAGGCGCGCGCGATGGCCGAGCCCACGCCGCGCACGCCCTCGGGCGGGTAGCGCGTGGCGGCCACCATGGCGCGCGCCTGCTCGGCCGTGTCGACCATGGGGATCAAGAGGCTGCGCGCGCCGATGTCCAGCAGCTGCTTGATCAGCGCCGTGCTGCCCTCCACGGCGCGCACCACGGGCTGGCCGCGGTAGGGCGCCACGGCCTGCAACTGCGCGAGGATGCTGCGCAGGTCGTTGGGTGCGTGCTCGCCATCGATGAGCAGCCAGTCGAAGCCGGCCGTGGCACAGATCTCGGCCGTGTAAGCCTCGGCCAGCGAGAGCCACAGGCCGATCTGCGGCTGGCCGGCGGCCAGTGCGGCCTTGAAGGGGTTGCCCATGTGTTTGTTCATCCGAAGTGGCACGACACCGTGCCGAAGTCACCGTAGTCCGCGACGATGGTATCGCCCTTGGCCACCTCGATCGGGCGGATGAAGGAGCCGGCCAGCACCACCTCGCCGGGCTGCAGCGTCACGCCGTAGCGGTGCAGCCGGTTGGCCAGCCAGGCGATGCCGTAGCCCGGATGGTTCAGCACGCCGGCCGCCAGGCCGGTTTCCTCGACCTCGCCGTTCTTGCTGACGATGGCGCCGATGCGGCGCATGTCGGCATCGACGAGCTGCGGCTTGAACGGCCGGCCGCCCAGCACCAGCGCGCAATTGGCGGCGTTGTCGGAGATGGTGTCGAGCACGGTGCGCAGCTGCTTCGTGGCGGGGTCCACGCGGTGCATGCGCGCGTCCAGGATCTCGAGCGCCGGGGTCACATAGGCCGTGGCATCGAGCACGTCGAACAGCGTGCAGTCGGGCCCCGCCAGCGGCTTGTCGAGCACGAAGGCCAGCTCGGCCTCGATGCGCAGCGCCAGGTAGCGCTCGGTCGGGACCACGGCGCCGTCGCGCAGGAACATGTCGTCCAGCAGCACGCCGAAGTCGGGCTCGTCGATGCCGACCGCGCGCTGCATGGCCTTGGAGGTGAGGCCGATCTTGTGGCCCTTCACACGGCGGCCCGCGCGCTGCTTGAGTGCCATCCAGGCGGCCTGGACCGCATAGGCGTCCTCGATCTGCATGCCTGGGTGCTGCAGCGACACGATGGGGCAGGGCTGGCGCGTCTCCTCGGCCTGCTGCAGCTGCGCGGCGATGGCCTCGATGGTGGCGGTGTCCAGGCTCATCGCGTGACCTCCTCGTCGCACACGGGGTTGGACAGCGTGCCGATGCCGGCCACCGTGACCTCCACGCGGTCGCCGGCCTTCAGGAAGCGCGGCGGGTCGAAGCGCACGCCGGCGCCGATGGGCGTGCCGGTGGCGATCAGGTCGCCGGGCTTGAGCGTGATGAAGGTCGACAGGTAGGTGACGAGGTGCGCGAAGTCGAACATCAGGTTCGCCGTGGTGTCGTCCTGGCGCAGCTCGCCGTTCACGTGGGTCGAGAGCCGCAGGTCGCCGTAGCCGCCTGCGAACTCGTCGGCCGTGACGATCCAGGGGCCGATGGCGCCCGAGCCCTGCCAGTTCTTGCCCTGCGTGACGTTGAACTTGGCGTGGTGCACCCAGTCGCGGATGGTGCCCTCGTTCATGATGGTCAGCCCGCCGATGGCGGCCAGCGCCTCTTCGCGCGAGGCGGCGCGGCGCACGCTGCGGCCGATGGCGATGACGATCTCGCCCTCGTAGTCCAGCTGCTGCGACTCGGGCGGCGCCAGCAGCGCCTCGCCGTGGCCGACGAAGGAGTCGGGAAAGCGCACGAAGATGCTGGGATGCTGGGGCAGCGCGCTGCCGTCCTTGTATTCGGCGTTGCGGTGCGCGTAGTTCACGCCGATGCACAGGATCTTCTCGGGCTGCTGCACGGGCACGAGCAGTTGCACGTCGGACAGCTGCAGATCCGGCTGCGCGCCGGCCAGCGCGGCACGCGCCTGCTGCAGTGCGGCCGCGCCGCCTTCGAGCAGGGCCTTGACCGAGGCGATGCCGGGCAGGCGGCGCGACAGGTCGACGATGCCGCCCTCGATCGCGGCGCCCCAGCGCACGGTGCCCTGGGAACGGTAGGTGACGAGTTTCATGGGGTGTCGAAGCCGAAGAAGGTGGCGGGGTTGCTGACGAGCAGCTTGTGCAGCGTGGCGGCGTCGGGCGCGAAGCGGTAGACCAGCTCCAGCAGGTCGCCCTCGTTGGGCGGCTGCTTGACCGAGACCGGGTGCGGCCAGTCGCTGCCCCAGACGCAGCGCTCCGGCGCGGCGCGGATCAGCCGGCGCGCGAGCGGCACCACGTCGTCCCACGGGAAGCCGGCCTTGGAGGTCTTCTCCGACAGCGACAGCATGACCCAGAAGTTGCCGCGGCCCAGCAGTTCGACGAGCTTGGCCAGGCCCGGATCGGCCTCGCCCCGGGCCAGGTCGGGCCGGCCCATGTGGTCGATCAGCACGGGAATCTCCAGGTGCTCGAAGGCCGCGATCTGTTCGGCAATGCCGCTGGCCTCGGGCTGCACCTTCACGTACCAGCCCAGCTCGCGGCAGCGGTCGAAGGCGCGCTGCTGCTCGGCAGGCGTGAGGCTGATGCCCAGGCCGGCGCGCGTGAAGCGCGCACCGCGCACGCCGGCGTCGTGCAGCTTGTGCAGGTAGGCGTCGTCGCGCTCGCTGAGCACGGCGGCATTGGCGCAGGCCAGGTAGTTGCGCGGGCCGCTGCCGTTCAGCCCGGCCAGCGCGTCCAGCACCACGGTGTGGTCGGCGCCGTAGGTCGTGGCCTGCACGATCACGCCGCGCTGGATGCCCAGGGTGCGGTGCAGGGCCTGCGCAACCTGCCAGGTCGCTGTCGGCATGGTGTAGGCCGCGCCGGGCCGCACGGGGTACTGCGCGGGCGGGCCGAACACATGGAACTGGCTGTCGCAGGCCAGGGCCGGCGGCAGGGGGCTGGGGGCGCGTGGGTGCGGGTCGAAGGGGAGGTAGTCGGACATGGGTTCCTCTAAGCGATGCAATTCGCTGGGATCGGCTGCTGCTTGCCAGGCGCGGTCCCGATGGCCGCGGAGCAGGCCGCGCCAGTGCACCCGCGGATCTGGCTCTGCCAGGCCGCCGGGTGCGCCCCCCCTCGCGCAGCGGAGGGGGGTTGGCGGAGCGCGCAGCGCGGAGACTGGGGGGTTCAAAGGATGTAAGCGGTGAAGTCGCACTCGATGAGCTTGCCCATGTCGAGGTCGGCCTGCATGGTGTGGCGGGCCGGGCGCGTGGCGGCGTCGGGGAACATCTCCAGCCAGGGCACGTTGAGCGCGGGCCGCTGCGTGCGGTCCTTCATCCAGACCGTGAGCTTGACGATGTCGTCCGTGCTGCCGCCGGCGGCCTCGACGATGCGGCGCACGTTGTCCAGCATGAAGCGGCACTGGTCCTCGATCGTGGCGGCCGGCTTGCCCGTGGCCGGGTCGTTGCCCTGGATGCTGCCGCTCATGAGCAGCGGGCCGATGCGGCAGCCCGCGGGGATGGGGTTCTTGTGGCTGAAGCCCTCGACGTAGATGCTGGTGCGGCCCGCAGGGGCGCCGCGTGAGAGGCGGGTGTGGTCCATGTTCATTCCGCGGAGATGTTGGAAGCCTTGATGACCTGGGTCCATTGCGCGTCCTCCTTGGCAAGGAACTGGCCGAACTGCTCGGGTGTCATGCCGCGCGCCTCGGCACCCAGGTTCACGAACTTGTCCTGCACCGCCTTGTCCGCCAGGATCTTTTGCAGCGCGGCCGAGAACTTCACGACGATGTCCTTGGGCGTGCCGGCCGGCGCCATCACGCCCGTGAAGGTCTCGGCGCTGAAGCCTGGAAAGCCGGACTCGGCGAGCGTGGGCACCTCGGGCAGGCTGGGCAGGCGCTTGGCCGAGGTCACCACGAGCGCGCGCGTGCGCCCCTGCGCGATGAAGGGCTGGGCCACCGACAGCTGGTCGAAGTTGAAGTCCACCTGGCCGCCCAGCAGGTCGGTGGTGGCCGGTGCGTTGCCCTTGTAGTGGGCGGTCGTCCATTTCGCGCCCGTGGCGCTCTGCAGGTACTCGCTGACGAGGTGGTTGGTCGTGCCTGCACCGGGCGAGGCCATGGTGATGCGGCCCGGCGCGCTCTTGGCCGCGGCCAGGAACTCGCCGAAGGTCTTGTACGGAAGCTTGGGGTTGACCTGCAGCAGCAGCGGCGTGAACGACACCGAGCCCACCGGCGTGAAGTCCTTCTTCCAGTCGTAGGCCGCGCGCCGGAAGATCAGCGGCGAGAACAGGATGGGGCCGTTGGCACCCATGAAGAAGGTGTAGCCGTCGGGCGCGGCCTTGGCCACCTGCTCGCCCGCGATCAGACCGCCTGCACCGGGCTTGTTGTCGACGATGAAGGGCTGCTTGAAGACCTGCTGCAACTGCTCGCTGATGACACGCGCGGCGCTGTCGACGTTGCCGCCGGGCGGATAGGGCAGCACCAGGCGCACGGGCTTGTCGGGCCAGTTCTGGGCGGGCGCCTGCGCGTAGGCGGCTGCGCTGAACTGGCCGAAGGCGATGGCCGTCGTGGCCAGCAGGGTCAGGGCTTTCATCCGATGTCTCTCCTCGTGTTGGTGCAAAAGCGGCAACGGCGCCGAAGCCGGCGCCGCATGGTCTGGACTCTACGGAGCGGGCCGGATTTGCTGCAAAGCAATAACGCGCGTTTGTTCCACACTATGGACGTTTGCGCGATGTGGGCCTCGCCCGCGGCCCGGCGCTGTCCGGACAATCCCGCCATCCCCTCCACCGAGACCAGCACGCATGCAGATCCCCGCCGACGCCCTGACCCCCGAAGCCACCTACCGCCTGCTGTCCGGCGTGGTCGTGCCGAGGCCCATCGCCTGGATCACCACGCTCAACGAGGACGGCGTGGTCAACCTCGCGCCGTTCTCGTGCTTCACCTTCGTCTCGAACAAGCCGCCCATGCTGGGCGTGAACATCGGCCGCAAGCGCGGCGTGCGCAAGGACACGGGGGCCAACATCCACGCCATGCGCGAGTTCGTGGTGAACATCGGCCACAGCGGCCAGCTGCACGCCATCCACGAGAGCAGCGTGGAGCATGCGCCCGATGTCAGCGAGGCCGAATTGCTGGGCCTGGCCACGGCTCCCGGCGTCAGCGTGCGCACGCCGCGCCTGCTGGACGCGCCCGTGGCCATGGAATGCCGGCTCGACCGCGTGATCGAGTTCGGCAGCACCGGTGCCGAGTTCGTCGTCGGCGAGATCACGGTGTTCCACCTCCGCGACGGCCTGTACCGCGACGGCAAGGTGCAGACCAAGGAGCTCGATCCGGTGTGCCGCATCGGCGGGCCGAACTACGCGACGCTGGGCGAGATCGTCACCCTGCGCGCCGTGCCGCAGACGGCCAAGGCCGAGATGCCGTGAGCGCCGAGGCGCCCGCCCGCAGCACCGACGGCGCGCAAAGCATCCGCCGCGCGCTGGCCGTGCTGCGTATCGTGGCGGCAGGCCAGGAGCTGGGCGTGCGCCTCGTCGACGTGGTGCGTGCCTGCGGGTTGAACCGGCCGACGGCGCACCGCATCCTGCGCGTGCTGGTGGAGGAGGGCGCCTGCGAGCAGGACCCGGCCACGCGGCGCTACCTGATCGGCGGCGAGGTCGCGCTGCTCGGCCTGGCGCGGCGTGCGCGCTTTCCGCTGCGCGGCCTGGCGGAGCCGCACCTGCGCGCGCTCGGCGAGTCGCTGGGCGACACCACCTTCCTGACCATCCGCAACGGCGACGACTCCGTGTGCCTGGCGCGCTGCGTGGGTAGCTACCCGGTCAAGGTGCTGTCGATCGAGGTCGGTGCGCGCCGGCCGCTGGGCGTGGGTGTCAGCGGCCTGGTGTTGCTGGCCTCGTTGCCCGAGGAGGAGATGCACGCGGTGGTGCAGCGCAACCGCCAGCGCCTGCTGGCCATGCAGATCGATCCCGACGAACTGCTGCGCCGGGCGGCCCGTGTGCGCCGGCAGGACCATGCCTTCGCGGCCGTGGGCGTGGTGCCCGGCTCGCGCGCCGTGGCCGTGCCCGTGCGCGACGCCGAAGGCCGCACCATCGCCGGCATCGCCGTGGCCACCGTCACGGCGCGCATGCCGGCCAGCCGCGTGCCCGAGGTGGTGCAGGCCATGGCAGCCGAAGCGGCGAAGATCACGGCGCAGCTGGCCGGGCAGGCGCGGCCGCGGCGCCGCGCGTAGGCCTGGGCTCAGGCGGTGGCCACGGCCTGCGCCAGCGCCTGGCCGAGCTCGGTGGTCGAGGCCTGGCCGCCGAGGTCGCGCGTGCGCGGGCCCTCGCGCAGCACTTGTTCGATCGCGCGCACGATGGCGTCGTGCGCCTCACGCTGGCCCAGAAAGTCCAGCATCAGCGCGGCCGACCAGACCATGGCGACCGGGTTGGCGATGTTCTGGCCGAAGATGTCGGGCGCCGAGCCGTGCACGGGTTCGAACAGCGAGGGGAAGCTGCGCTCGGGGTTCAGGTTGGCCGAAGGCGCCAGGCCGATCGTGCCGGTGCAGGCCGGGCCCAGGTCCGACAGGATGTCGCCGAACAGGTTGCTGGCGACGACCACATCGAAGCGCTGCGGCTGCAGCACGAAGCGCGCGGTCAGGATGTCGATGTGCTGCTTGTCCACCGTGACCTCGGGGTAGGCCTGGCCCACCGCGTCGGCGCGGCCGTCCCACCAGGGCATGCTGATCGCGATGCCGTTGCTCTTGGTGGCCACCGTCAGGTGCTTGCGCTGGCGCGACTGCGCGAGTTCGAACGCGTACTTGAGCACGCGGTCGGTGCCGAAGCGGCTGAACACCGATTCCTGGATCACGATCTCGCGCTCCGTGCCCGGGTACATGGTGCCGCCCAGGTTGGTGTACTCGCCCTCGGTGTTCTCGCGCACGATGTAGAAATCGATGTCGCCGGCCTGGCGCCCGGCCAGCGGGCAGGGCACGCCCTCGAACAGGCGCGCAGGCCGCAGGTTGATGTACTGGTCGAACTCGCGCCGGAACTTCAGCAGCGAGCCCCACAGAGAAACATGGTCGGGCACGGTGGCGGGCCAGCCGACCGCACCGAACAGGATGGCGTCCTGCGCCTGCAGCTGGGCCTTCCAGTCGTCCGGCATCATCTGGCCGTGCTGTTGGTAGTAGTCGCAGCTGGCCCACGCGATGGGCGTCACTTGCAGTTCGAAGCCGAAGCGGCCGGCAGCAGCTTCCAGCACGCGCAGGCCCTCGGGCATGACTTCCTGGCCGATGCCGTCGCCGGGGATGCTGGCGATGCGCAGCGTTTTGTTGTGGGTACTCATGGTCTTGTGTGCTTTCAGTAGGCGTTGCCGCCGGGGGCGGGGGCCGGGGCCGCGCCCAGGCCGAAATCGGCCGAGAGCTTGCGCGCGGCTTGCACCATCAGCGTGATGTCGATGCCGACGGCGACGAAGCTCGCGCCCAGTTCCAGGTAGCGGCGCGCCAGCTTGGCGTCGCCGGTCAGCGTGCCGGCCGCCTTGCCGCTCGCGACGATGGTCGCGATGGCCTGCTCGATCGCGGCCTGCACGGCGGGGTGGCCCGGGTAGCCGCGGTGGCCCATGGAGGCGGCCAGGTCGGCCGGGCCGATGAACACGCCGTCCACGCCGTCGACGGCGCAGATGGCCTCGAGGTTCTTGAGCGCGGCCACGGTCTCGGCCTGCACCAGCAGGCAGATCTCGCCATTGGCCTCGTTGAGGTAGTCGCGCCGCGCGCCCCAGCGCGAAGCCCGCGCCACGGCCGCGCCCACGCCGCGCACGCCCTCAGGCGGGTAGCGCGTGGCGGCCACGAGCGCGGCGGCCTGCTCGGGCGTGTCGACCATGGGCACGAGCAGGTTCTGCACACCGATGTCCAGCAGCTGCTTGATCAGCGCGGTCTGGCCCTCGACGGCGCGCACCACGGGCTGGGCGCCATAGGGCGCCACGGCCTGCAGCTGTGCCAGGGTGCTGCGCACGTCGTTGGGCGCATGCTCGCCGTCGATCAGCAGCCATTGGAAGCCGGCCGTGGCGCAGGCCTCGGCGGTGTAGGGGGTGGCCATGGACAGCCACAGGCCGACCTGGGCCTGGCGCGCGGCCAGGGCTTGCTTGAATGCGTTGGGCATGGTCAGTCCAGCTGGCCTTGGCAGATGTACTTGGTGTGCAGGTAGTCCTCGAGCCCGTGCACCGAGCCCTCGCGGCCGTAGCCCGATTCCTTGACGCCGCCGAAGGGCGCGGCCTCGGCCGAGATCGCGCCTTCGTTGATGCCGACGATGCCGGTCTCCAAGGCATCGGCCATGCGCCAGATGCGGCGCACGTCCTGGCTGTAGAAGTAGCCGGCCAGGCCGAAGGGCGTGTCGTTGGCTGCGGCGAGCACCTCGGCCTCGCTGGCGAAGCGCGTGAGCGGCACCACGGGGCCGAAGGTCTCCTCGCAGCTGCAGGCCATCGTGGCGTCGGCGCCGGTCAGCACGGTGGGTGCGTAGTAGGTGGGGCCCAGATCCGGCAGCAGCCTGCCGCCCGTCAGAACCCTGGCGCCGCGCGCGAGGGCGTCCTGCACATGGCGTTCGATCTTCTCGACCGCGCGGGCGTTGATCATGGGGCCGATCTGCGAGGCCGGGTCCGTGGCCGGGCCGACCTGGAGCGCCGCGACGCGCGTGGCCAGCTTGTCGGCGAAGGCGTCGTGCACGGTGTCGTGCACGAACACGCGGTTCGGGCACACGCAGGTCTGGCCGCCGTTGCGGAACTTGGACGCCATGAGGCCGTCGACGGCCGCGTCCAGGTCGGCGTCTTCGAACACGATGAAGGGCGCGTTGCCACCCAGCTCCAGCGAGAGCTTCTTGAGCGTGTCGGCCGAGCGCCGCGCCAGGTGCTTGCCCACGGGCGTGGAGCCCGTGAAGGTGATCTTGCGCACGCGGGCGTCGTCCAGCCAGACGTCCACCACCTCGGGCGTGCGCTCGCGCGAGGCCGTCACGATGTTCAGCACGCCGGCCGGCACGCCCGCCTGCTCGGCCAGATGCACGAGCGCGAGCGAGGTCAGCGGCGTGTCTTCCGCGGGCTTGCAGACCACGGTGCATCCTGCGGCCAGGGCGGGCGCGATCTTGCGCGCGATCATCGCGGCCGGGAAGTTCCAGGGCGTGATGGCGGCCACCACGCCGACCGGCTCCTTGAGCGCGAACATGCGCCGGCCCGGCACCGGCGTGGGGATTACCTCGCCGTTCATGCGCGTCGCCTCTTCGGCGAACCAGGCGATGTAGCTGGCGGCGTAGGCGACCTCGCCCTTGCCCTCGGCCAGCGGCTTGCCTTGTTCGCGGGAGATCAGCTTGCCAAGGTCGTCCTGGTGCGCGAGCACGAGATCGTTCCAGCGGCGCACGATCTGGGCCCGCTGCTTGGCCGGGACTTTGCGCCAGCTGGCGAAGGCGGCGTGGGCCGCATCGACCGCCGCGCGCGCTTCGTCGGAACCGGAGTCCGGCACCTTGGTGATGAGGGCACCAGTGGCCGGGTCGGTCACTGCCAGGCGCGGGCCGCTGGGCTCGCGCCATTGGCCCGCGATGAAATTGGCGCTGCGCAGCAGCGCGCTGTCGGAAAGGTTCAAGCTCATGGATGGAATGTTCAACTGACGATGCCCAGGTGCCAGGGCACGAATTCGTGGTCGCCCAGGCCGAGGCCTTCGCTCTTGGTCCGTTCGCCGGAGGCGTGGCGCAGGATCTGCTGGAAGATGCGCTCGCCCATCTGCGGTACGGTCATCTCACCGTCGACGATCAGGCCGCAGTTGATGTCCATGTCTTCTTCGAGCCGCTGGTACATCGGCGTGTTGCTGGCCAGCTTGATCGTCGGCGCGGGCTTGCTGCCGAACATGGAGCCGCGCCCGGTCGTGAAGCAGATCAGGTTGGCGCCGCTGGCGATCTGGCCCGTGGAGGCCACCGGGTCGTAGCCCGGCGAGTCCATGAACACGAAGCCGCTCGTCGTGATGGGTTCGGCGTACTCGTAGACGGCCTGCAGCGGCGTGGTGCCGCCCTTCATGGCCGAACCCAGCGATTTCTCGAAGATGTTGGCCAGGCCGCCGGCCTGGTTGCCGTGGCCCACCACGCCGTTGAACTGCGCGTTCTGGCCGGCCGTGTACCGCTCCCACCAGGCCAGGCGGTCCAGCAGCTTCTGGCCGACTTCGGGCGTGACGGCGCGGCGCGTGAGCATGAACTCCACGCCGTGGATCTCGGGCGTCTCCGACAGGATGGCCGTGCCGCCGTGGCGCACCAGGATGTCCATGGCCGCGCCGAGCGCGGGGTTGCAGGTGATGCCCGAGAAGCCGTCCGATCCGCCGCACTCCAGGCCGATCTTGAGGTGGGCCGCGCTCACGGTGCTGCGGCGCGCGGCATCGGCCATGGGCAGCATCTCCTCGATGGCCTGGACGCCGGCCGCGATGGTGGCGCGCGTGCCGCCCACGTCCTGCATGACCAGCGTGCGCATCAGCTTGCTGCGCTCCAGCCCCTGCGATTCGACCAGTCCGTCGACCTGGTTGCGCTCGCAGCCCAGGCCCACGATCAGCACGCCGGCCAGGTTGGGGTGGCGCGCGTAGCCGGCCAGCGTGCGGCGCAGCACGTCGAAGTGCTCGCTGGGCGAGGACATGCCGCAGCCGCTGGTCTGCGCGAACGCGACCACGCCGTCCAGGTGGGGAAAGGCCGCCAGCCGCTCGGGCGTGAAGTGCGCGGCGATGTTCTTGATGACGGTGGCCGAGCAGTTCACCGAGGACAGGATGCCGATGAAGTTGCGCGTGCCCACGCGCCCGTCCTCGCGCACGAATCCCTGGAAGCTGGCGCGCTGGTGCTCGGGCAGGTAGTCCACCGGCCGCACGTCGGCACCGAAGGCCGGATCGCGGTAGTAGTCGACCAGCGCAATGTTGTGGCTGTGCACGTAGTCGCCGGGCTCCAGGTCGCGCGTGGCGACGCCGATCACGGTGTCGTACTTGCGCACGGGCTCGCCGGCGGCGATGCGGCGCGCGGCGATCTTGTGGCCGGCCGGCACCTGGGCGCGCGTGCGCACCTTGAGGCCGGGCAGCTCCTGGCCCAGGGCCAGGGGCGCCTTGGCGACCAGCACGTTGTCGTTGGGGTGCAGGTGCAGCAGCAGTCCTGCCGTGGCGGTGTTCATCGCATCATCTCGCGCAGCTTGAGTTTGTCGATCAGCACGGTCTCGCGTGCATAGACCTGGTGCACGTACTTCTCGTAGTCCGGGCCGTCCAGATACAGGATGGGCGCGTCGATGCGCTCTGCCACGGCCTTGAACTCGGGGCTGGCCACGGCCTGGCGGAAGGCATCGCGCAGCTTCGCGGCGATGGCCGGGTCCAGGCCCTTGGGCGCACCGATGCCGTTGGGCGCGTCGACGACCACGTTGTAGCCGAGCTCGCGCAGCGTGGGCGTGTCCTTGAAGCGCGGCGTGCGCTGCTCGCCCCAGGTGGCCAGGAGGCGCAGCTTGCCCGACTCCACATGCGGCGCCCAGGAGCTGGAATCGGCCAGTGCGTCCACATGGCCGCCCAGCACGCCCTGCAGCGCCTCGGCGCCGCCCTTGAACGGCACGTGGTTGAACTGCACGCCGGCCACGCTGGCGAACTCCTCCATGCCCACGTGCGTGGCGCCGCCGATGCCGGCGTGCGCGTAGGTCAGCTTGCCGGGATTGGCCTTGGCGTAGGCCACGAACCCGGCCAGCGTTTTGTAGGGCGAGTTGCTGGGCACGGCGATGCCGAAGGTCTGGCCCGAGCTGCGCGCGATGTAGCTGTAGTCCTTGCGCGGGTCGGCCTGCAGCATGCCCAGCTGCGAGAAACGCGTGACCGAGATCGGGATCTGGCCGATGGTGTAGCCGTCGGGCCTGGCCGAGGCCAAGACCTTGGCGCCGATCATGCCGGAGGCGCCGACGCGGTTCTCCACCGCGATGGCCTGGCCCAGCACGGTGCTGGCCACCTGGCACAGCGCGCGCATGGACTGGTCGGCGGTGCCGCCGGCCGGCCAGGGGCAGATGAAGGTGATCGGGCGTTCGGGGAAGCTGGCGGCATGGGCGCTACGCAGGGCGGGCAGCGGCAGCGCGGCGGCGGCCAAAGAGCCGAGCAGCAGCCGGCGGCGGGAAGCTTTCATCTTGTCTCCAGGGGACGTTTGGATCGTTGGAGCCGCGCATTGTGTTCAGGGCTTGGATTCCGATCCAATGAATTAGGAGACTGCCTTCATAACCTCTCCGTTATGCTCGCCGCATGGCCGACATCGACCGCGTGCTGCGCTCCAACCTCAAGCTGCGCCACCTGCAATTGCTGGTGGCGCTCGACCAGTTCCGGCACCTGGGCCGCGCCGCGGAGTTCCTGTCGGTCACGCAGCCGGCAGTGTCCAAGACGCTGGCCGAGATCGAGCGCATGTTCGGGCTCAACCTGTTCGTGCGCTCCACGCGCGGCACCGAGCCCACGGCCTACGGCCTCACGGTGGTGCGCTTCGCGCGCTCGGTGCTGGCCGACTACGCGCGCACGCAGGACGAGATCGCCGCCGTGGCCAGCGGTGGCGCCGGCCGCGTGGCCGTGGGCGCCATGGTGGTCGCCACACCGGGGCCGCTGGTGCAGGCCGTGCAGCTGCTCAAGCAGCGCTCGGCACTGACGACGGTGCTGGTGGAGGAGGGCGATCTCACGCGGCTGCTGCCGCGCCTGCGCGTGGGCGAGCTCGACTTGTTCGTCGGCCGGCTGGAGCCGGGCTATGCCTCGCCCGACCTGGAAACCGAGGCGCTGTACCGCGAGCCCATGGCCATCGTCGTGCGGCCCGACCATGCGCTGGCCGGCATCGCCAAGCCGCACTGGCGCGACCTGGCAGGCCAGCCCTGGGTGGTGCCGCCGCCCTGGGCGTCCTCGCGCATCAAGCTCGAGCAGCAGTTCTACAAGCACCGGCTCGCGCCGCCGGCGGACATAGTGGAGACGGCCTCGTTCCTGGTCACGCTGTCCTTCGTGCGCGAGCGGCCGGCCGTGGGCTTTCTGGCGCAGGGCGTGGCGCAGCACTACGCGCGCGAGGGGCTGGTCAAGGTGCTGCCGCTCAAGGTGCCGATCGAACTGCCGCCGGTGGGCATCATCACGCTGCGCAACCGGGTACGCACGCCGGCCGCTGCGGCGCTGATGGAGTGCCTGCGGCAGGTGGCGGCCAGCGATGCCCCGGCACCGGCGCCGCGCCCGCGAGCCGCCAAGGGTGCATGCTGAGGCGCCCGGCTGCGCGTCAGGCCTCCTCCGTGCCGATGCAAGAAAAAATCTTCGATCTGCACGCTTTCTGTCGATGGCCTGATGGCGATGGCGACATAGCGGCCTTTGCCATCAGCACCCGCCGGGCGCTGATGGCGTGGCTTGTCGTCAGGCGTTGATGCAGTGGCCTGGCGGCAAGGCCCGCCCGGCCAGGTGGTCGACCACGTTGGCTGCCGTCAGCATGGAGACCCGGGCCGCGGCATCGCGCGTCACGCCGGCCACATGCGGCGTGAGAATCACCTGGTCCATGTGGCGCAGCGGGCTGTCGGCGGGCAGCGGTTCGGTGGCGAAGGTGTCCAGGCCCGCCCCGGCCAGGTGGCCGGACTGCAGCGCTGCGACCAGAGCCGCTTCGTCTACGACAGCGCCGCGCGCGGTGTTGACGAGAATGGCGCCCGGGCGCAGCGCCGCGAGTTCGCGCGCGCCGACCAGCCCGCGCGTGGCCTCGGTCAGCGGGCAGTGCAGGCTCAGCACGTCCACGCGCGCGGCCAGGCGCAGCAGGTCTGCCTCGACCGCGAAACCGTCGGCTGTGCCGCGGCGGCGCAGCACGCAGACCTGGGCGCCGAGCATGGCGGCCAGCTGCGCCGTGTGCCGGCCGATCGCGCCATAGCCCACGATGCCGACCGCGCAGCCGCGGAAGTCGCGGCCGCGGTAGGCCGCGTCGGCCCAGCCGCCGGCGCGCAGCGAACGGTCCAGCTGCGGCAGGCCGCGCACCAGCGCCAGCATCATGGCCAGCGCGTGCTCGGCCACGGCATAGGCGTTGGCTCCGGGCGCCACGGCCACGGCGATGCCGCGGCGGCCGGCCTCGGCCAGGTCCACGCTGTCCACGCCGGCGCCGTTCTTGGCCACGATGCGCAGGGCCGGCGATGCCGCCAGCACGCGCGCCGTGACGGGTGGCGAGCCACGCAGCACGAGTGCCTCGGCGCGCGTGGCGGCCAGGCGCTCGCCCAGCCGTTCTTCGGTGACGGCGCCTTCCAGGTAGGCGATCTCGCCTCCGGCCGCCTGCACGATGCGCTCGGCCTCAAGGGTCCATTGGGCGGCGGTGACGAGCGTGGTGAAGCGAGGCATGTCAATCGATGCGGATGTTGCCTTCGCGCATGACCTTCTCGTAGCGGTCGTACTCGGATTTCGTGAAGGCGGCGAGTTCGGCGGCGCTGCCGCTGACCGGGCGCACGCCCAGGTTCCTGAGCTTGTCGGAGACCTCGGCGGTCTTGAGCGCCGCGGCCAGTTCGGCGTTGAGGCGATCGAGCACGGGCTTGGGCGTCTTGGCCGGCGCGTAGAGCGCATACCAGGCGCTGACCTCGAAGCCGGGGTAGCCGGCCTCGGCGAAGGTCGGCACGTTCGGAAACTCGGCCATGCGCTGGGACGCGGCCACGGCCAGCGGGCGCACCTTGTCGCCCTTGACCATGGGCACGGCGCTGGTCGCGGTGTCCAGGATCATGTCGAGCCGCCCGCCCATGAGGTCCATGGTGTGGGCGTTGCCGCCCTTGTAGGGCACGTGCGTGACCTTGATGTGGGCCGATTGCTTGAACAGCTCGCCGGGCAGGTGCAGCGGCGAGCCATTGCCCGAGGAACCGTAGGTCAGCATGTCGGGCTTGGCCTTGGCCGCATCGACCACGGACTTGAGATCGGCATAGGGCGCGTCCTTGGCCACGACCAGCACGATGGGCGCGAGGCCAATGGTGCCGATGGGCGCGAAGTCGTCGATGGCGTGGTAGCCCGGCTTGCCGTACAGATGCGGCGCCACGGCATGGCTGGCCAGCGAGCCCAGCACCACGGTGTAGCCGTCGGCCGGGGCCTTGGCGACCAGGGCCGTGCCGATGGTGGTGCCGGCGCCGGGCTTGTTGTCGATGATGACGGGCTGCTTGAGCCCCTCGGCCATCTTCTGGCCGACCAGGCGGGCAACCGCATCGTTGGCGCCGCCGGCCGGGTAGGGCACGACCAGCGTGACGGGCTTGTTCGGGTAGTCGCCCTGGGCCAGGGCCGGCAAGGCGGCGGCGAAGGTGGTGGCGAGGGCCAGCAGCAGGGCGCTGCGGCGCGTCGAGATGGCGCGTTGCATGTGTCTGTCTCCGTCGATTGTTCTTGGCCGTGGGGCACGGGCCGGGCGCATTGTGGGCGGCCAGGAGCATGCGGGGCCAATGAAATAGAAGACTGGCTACATGCCGTTCCGGTTATGGCTGTGGCGGGGCCTTTCCACGCGCCTTGACGGCCGCGCCGCGTACTTCGATGCGCACCTCGTCCAGCACGGCGCCCGTGCCGTCGACCAGCTGCAACTGGTGCCGGCCTGGCCAGGGCAGCCAGGCCAGTTCGCGGCCGCGGCCCAGCGGCTTGCCGTCCATGCGCCAGCGCGCATCCACGCCTTGGGCGCGCAGCCACAGGCGCTGGTGGGCGGGCGGGATGTCGGGGTCCAGCGCGACGATGCTGCCGTCCACGGGCGCCAGGATGCGCGGCGTGGCGGCGCGGTCGTCGGCCGGCCGGGCCAACGCGAACAGGGGCTGGGCCGTGCCGGGCAGGAACCATTCGCGCCGGGGTGCCTCCAGCGCATCGCCGAAACGCACGGCCGCCTGCTCCAGACCCGCCGGCGCGCGCGGCGCGCGGCTCGGCGCCTGCCGGTGCAACTGCTGCATGAGCGCGGCCCAGATGGGCGCCGCGCCGCTGGTGCCGCTGACGTCCCACATCGCCGCGCCGCCCGCGTTGCCGACCCACACGCCCACGGTGTAGCGCTCGGACCAGCCGACGGCCCAGTTGTCGCGCATGTCCTTGCTGGTGCCGGTCTTCACGGCCGCCCAGCCGCGCGTGGCCAGCACGCTGTCGGTGCCGAAGGTCATGGCGCGCGCCAGCGGATCGGCCAGGATGTCGCCGACGACGAAGGCCGCGCGCGCGTCGAGCACGGCCGGGCCGGGCGCGGGCGGAGGGCCGGGCCGCAGGCGCACGGGGCCGGCATGGCCGCCGTTGGCCAGCGCGCGGTAGGCGTTGGTCAGCGCCAGCAGGGAGACCTCGGCGCTGCCCAATGCCAGGCTGGTGCCGTAGTAGTCGCCACCGTGCGCGAGCGCCAGGCCCAGGGCCTGCAGCTGCCTTGCGAAGGCATCGGGCGAGACCATGACCAGCGTGCGCACGGCCGGCACGTTGAGCGAGGAGGCCAGCGCCGTGCGGACCGAGACCCAGCCCTTGAAGCGGCGGTCGTAGTTCTGCGGGATGTACAGGCCGGCGGGCGTGGCGATGTGCGTGGGCGCGTCCTCCAGCAGTGAGGCGGCCGTGAGCCGGCCCTCGGCGATGGCCTGGGCGTACAGGAAGGGCTTGAGCGTGGAGCCGGGCTGACGCAGCGCAAGCACGCCGTCGACCTCGGCCGCGCGGCTCAACGCACCCGAGGAGCCGACCCAGGCCAGCACCTCGCCGCTGGCGTTGTCCAGCACCACGAGGGCGCCGTCTTCCACGTTGCGCCCGCGCAGTTCGCGCAGGTGCTGGGCCAGCTGCTGCTGGGCAAAGCGCTGCAGGCCGGCGTCCAGGCTGCTGCGCAGGCTGGTGGCGCCGCTGCCGTCCTCCTGCAGCAGGCGGCGCGCGAGGTGCGGCGCGATGCCTTCGCTGGCGAACCAGCTGCGGCGCTGCAGCGCGCCCAGCGTCAGCAGCTCCAGGCCAGCGCAGTCGGTCGCGCCCGTGCTGTCCTTGAGCACGGTGCAGGCGCGCCGCGCGACCACGGCGGGCGCCGCGTTAGGCCCGCGCACCAGGGCCGCGGTGATGGCCGCCTCGCGTGCGTCCAGCCCGTGCGGCGCCTTGCCGAACAGGCTGCGTGCGAGCGCTTCGATGCCGACGATCTCGCCGCGCAGCGGCACCAGGTTCAGGTAGGCCTCCAGGATCTGGTCCTTGCGCCAGCTGCGCTCCAGCCGCTGTGCGGCGACGGCCTGGCCCAGCTTCTGGCCGATGCTGCGGCCACCGGGGCCGGCGCGCCAGTCTTCGTCCAGCAGGCCGGCCAGCTGCATGGTCAGCGTGGAGGCGCCGCGCGTGCGCTGGTTCCAGAGGTTGGCCCAGGCCGCGGCCGAGACGGCGCGCCAGTCCACGCCGCTGTGCTGCCAGAACGCCCGGTCTTCGCTCAACACCAGCGCCGTGCGCAGTGCGGGCGAGACCTCGGCCAGCGCGACCCAGGGGCCGCGCCGCACGCTGGCGTCGGTGCGCACGCGCTGCAGCAGCTGGCCGTCGCGCGCGAGCACCAGGGTTTCCGACGGCCGGTGCGCGGTGCGGACCTCGTCGTAGGAGGGCAGGGCCATCGCCAGTGTGCCCATGCACGCCAGCGCCAGACCCAGCCAGATCTTCACGGCGCCTCCACCTTCACCCGCGCATTCGGCAGCTCGCCGAACATCTCGGGCGCATACATGGCCTCCACGCGCGTGGGCGGCAGCGCGAACTCGCCCACGTTGTTGAGCCGCACCGTGTAGCTGGTCTTGAGCTCGCCCTTGGGCAGGAAGCCGTAGTAGCTGCGGAAGGCCTCGAAGCCGCGTTCCTCGAAGGCCGGCCAGGCGTTGCCACCACGCCGCTCGCCCTGGCTGGCGATAGCGGAGTCCCGTCCCAGGCCGCTGCCCAGGATGGTCGCGCCGCCCGGCACCGGGTCGGACAGCACGACCCAGCTCATGTCCTGCGCGGCCGTCACCGTGAGGTTGATGCGCAGGATGTCGCCGCGCGTGAAGCGGCCAGGCCGGGCCTGCTCGACGGGCACCACCTCGCGCGCGATGCGGTAGCCGCCGTCGAACGGCGCCTTCACTTGCACGGCGGCCAGCGACTGCAGCGTGAGCCAGGGCTTGCCGCTGCCTTCGTGCGTGGCCTGCAGGGTGGCGGCGCCCATGCCGGGCCAGGGCAGGAACTGGGCCGCAGGCGCGCCCTTGCCCGGCCAGTCGGCGCGCACGCTCTCGCTGCCCAGCTGCGCGCGCGTGCTGCCCGTGACCAGATCGGCCTCGTACTTCGCGGAGAACTTGCGCAGTGCCAGGCTGCCCCACAGGTTGGCCGTGGTGGTCTGCCAGGCGCCGCGCTGCTGGCGCGCGATGATGCCGCTGGCCAGCCGGCCCATGTCGGCCTGCCAGCCGGCCTCGTTCTGTACCGCGAGCAGCAGCCGCGCGGCGTTGGCGTCGGTGTTGGCCATCAGCCACCACCAGGCGTCGCTCTGCTCGGTGGAGAAACCCACGCGCGTGCCCGAGAACGCGAGCCGCGTGCGCAGCAGCTGCTGGGCCTGCTCCAGCCGCTGGGCGCGCTGCGGCACATCGGCCACGCGCTGCAGAATTTGCAGCCAGTCCAGCAGCGCATGGGTGGGCCACTGCTCGGGCGCGATGGTCAGGCTGGCCAGCATGCGGCCCTGCGCGCGGCCGCTGCGCGACAGCGCCTCCAGCGCCGCGAGCTTGCGCACGTCCAGGTCGGCGCGCGGGCTCCAAAAGCTGCGCTGCAGGCGGCCTTCGACGAAGGCCAGCAGGCCGTCCTCCATCTGGCGGCGGATGGGCTCGGGCAGCGCGAAGCGCGGGTCCAGCGCGGCCGCCTCGTGGCTCACGGCCAGCAGATAGGCCGTCAGCGTGTCGCTGCCGCGCGCGGCCTCGCCATCGCGCGGCGGGAAGTAGTTGGCCAGGCCGTCGCTGTCCAGGTAGGTGGGCAGCTGGGCCACCACGCCTTTCCATAGCGCTTCGTCTTCCAGGCCCAGCGCGCGGCTGCTGCTCTGCTCCAGGCACGTATAGGGGTAGCGCTGGAACCAGTCGCGCACGCCGGGCAGGCCGTCGGCCAAGCGTGGCTGCAGCGCGAGCGAGAGGCCGCCGCGCGGTTTGCCGTTGGTGAGCAGGGCCTGGGCCGGCGGCTGCACGGGCTGCGTGAACGGCCCGTCCAGCTGCACCAGCGTGGCCTGCTGCACCGCGATGGGCACGGCCGGCACGATGCGCTGGCTGGCCTTGAGTGCGTCGCGCGCATGGCCCGCAAGGTCGCGCGCCTCGACTTCCCACAGGATGGCCTCGGCGCGCGTGTGCGCCAGTTGCGTCGGCGCCACCACGTCCCAGATCGCCTCACGCGCCTCGTTCGGCGGGATCTCGATGGTCTGGGGTGTGAGTTCCAGCAGCGTCGCCCGCGGCTTGAACTCCACGCGCATGGCCTTGGCCGTGGTGTTGCGCAAGGTGAACTGGGCGCGGAAGCGGTCGTCCTCGCGCACCAGCGGGGGCAGGCCGCTGATGATCTGCAGATCCTGCGTGGTGCGCACGCTGGCCTGGCCGGTGCCGAACAGGGCCTGGCCGCTGTCGGCCACGGCGACGATGCGGAAGGTCGTCAAGGCGTCGTTGAGCGGCACCTCCACGGTGGCCTGGCCTTGCGCGTCCAGCACCACGCGCGGGTTCCAGAGCAGCAGCGTGTCCAGCAGCTCGCGCGTGGGGTTGCGCCCGCCGCCGCCGCCGGCCGGCACCGCCTTGCGGCCGTAGTGGCGCCGGCCGATGATTTCCATTTGCGCCGTGGCGGTCTGCACGCCCCAGGCGCGGCGCTGGAACATGGCGTCCAGCAGGTCCCAGCTGTCGTTGGGTGCCAATTCCAGCAAGGCCTGGTCGACGGCGGCCAGCGCCACCTCGGCGCCCGCGGCCGGCTTGCCATCCGGCAGCTTGGCACTGATGCGCACCTGCACGCGCTCGCGCACCTGGTAGCTCGCGCGCTCGGGCTGCACCTGCACGTCGATGCGGTGCGCGCGCGTGCCCACCTGGAGCTCGGCCACGCCGAGCCGGAAGGCGGGCTTGGACAGGTCCACCATCGCGCTCGGTGCCACCACCTCGCCGCGGCTGTTCCAGAACGCGCTCCACCAGCTGCGCGGCGCCTTGTAGCCCCAGGTGAAGAACGAGTACCAGGGCACCTCGCGCAGCCGGCCACGCAGCACCAGCGCGCTGACGTAGACGTTGGGTCCCCAGCCGTCCTGCACCTTCAGGCGCAGCGTCGGGTCCTGCCCGCTGAGTTCAACGACCTCGTGCCAGAGCACGCCTTCGCGCTCCACGGTGACCAGGGCCGTGGCCTGGCGGAACGGCATGCGCACCTGCAGCACGGCGGTGTCGCCGGGGTTCAGCGTGCGCTGCTCGGGCAAGAGGTCGATGCGGTCATGGTTCTCGCCACCGAACCAGAGTTCGCCCTGGCGCGTGACCCAGACGGAGCTGGCGGCCTGCACGCTGCGGCCGGCCTCGTCCTTGGCCGTGACCACCAGCTCGACCTCGCCGCCCTGGCCCAGCTGGGCCTCGCAGAGCAGAAGCCCGCGCGCATCGCTCTTGCCGCTGCAGACGCTGCCCAGGTCTCGGGTCTCGCGCTTGGTGTCGTAGGTGTAGAAGCCGCCCACCATGCGCTTGCGGCTGGTGGTGGCCACATGGGCCTGGGCGCGCACCTCCAGCGCCACGCCGGCTTTGGGCTTGCCGGCCAGGTCCAGCGCCAGCGCCTGCAGCTGCACCTTGCCGCGCGCGGAGACCCAGCCCTCGGTCTTGAGGCCCGCCACCACGCCGGCCGGCCAGACCGTGTGCGTGCCGCGCAGGGTCTGGATCTCGCCGTTCGGGTCGGCGTAGCGGGCTTCCAGCAGCAGCTCCTGCGCGCGCGGCGCGGCCGGGATCTCGGGCAGCGCGACACGGCCCGCGCCCTGGGCATCCAGCGTCACGGGCAGTTTGTTGGCGATCACGCGCGGGCCGTTGGCGGCCTCGGATTCTTCTTCGCCTTCGTCGGAGTTGCCCTGGTGCCGGTCGCGCGGCGGCGCGAAGCTGAAAGCGTCGTAGCCGTCGAACTGCAGCCAGCGCTCGCGCAGCAGCGCAGAGACTTCCACGGGCAGCCTGGCCGCGCCGCCACCGGCCACGTAGTTGACCTGCACGTTGGCCGCCAGCGCGCCGGGCTGCACCAAGGGTCCGCTGGTGGCAGGCGTCACGCGGCCTTCCATGACGGGCAGGCGGAACTCCTCCACGCGGAAGCCGCCCGACACCAGGCTGCGCTCGGCCTCCTGCTCGATGCCCACGAGTGCGATCTGGTACGCGCCGAGCTTGGCCGCGCGCGGCAGCTGCAAGCTGCTCTCGGCGCTGCGCCCGCCCGTGGCCGTGTCGCGCCAGGCCAGTGGCTGCTCGAATTGCTGGCCGCTGCCCACGTGGGTGATGCGCAAGGTGGTCGGGCGCCAGGCGGCCGGCGCCAGACCGGCGCTGGTCTCGGTGCGCAGCAGGTGCTTCATGCCCACGGTCTCGCCGGCGCGCAGCAGCGTGCGGTCCAGGATGGTGTGGGCGCGCAGGTCGGGCGCCACCTCCTGGCTGGTCGGCAGGTCGAAGCGCCAGGGCTCGATGCCGCGGTTCCAGTCGCTGAAGGTGAAGGCCAGGTCCTCCACGCCGTCGGCGCCGCGCGCGCGGGCCGTGACGAACCAGGCGGCCGCGCCTTCGTCCTGCGCGCAGGAGGGCGGCTCGGGCGACAGGCCGCGGAGCTGCACCATGCCCTGGGCATCGGTCTGGCCGCTGGCGACTTCGCGGCCGCGGCAGTCGCTGACGGCCACGCGCGCGCCGGCCACCGGCTTGCCGCTGTCCAGCGCCGTGACCCAGGCCAGCGCGTTCTCGCGGCCGAGCTTGAAATGCACGCCCAAATTGGTGACCAGTGCGGCCGTGCGCACGACCATGGTCCGCTCGGGGCCGTAGCGTTCGTCCAGCAGCGCGGCGCCAAGCTGGCGCGAGGCGATCTCGACCACATGGAAGCCCGGCGTCATCGGGATGCCGACGACTTCGAAGGGCCGCGGGTCCTTGCCGTCCGCGGCCGGCAGCTTCAGCTGCTGCACGCCGGTCTGCCCGGCCAGCAGCGACAGCATGCGCGACTGCACCCAGCCCTTCTGGTCGGGATCGACCACGCGCGGCAGCGGCTGTTTCAGGTCGGCAGCGGCCTGTTTGCGCTCGACCTGGAAGCGGTCGTAGCGCTGCACCTTGCGCCACCAGGCCAGGATCTCGGCATCGCTTTGCGGACGCAGCGTGGCCACCTGGCCGTCGGCGATGCGCAGCGCGCCCACGCCGGGCGCAGCCTCGATGCGGCGCACGGTGACGGGCAGCAGGGGAGGGCCGTCGGGCTCGGCCAGGCGCTCGACGATGCCGAAGGGCGCGGAGGCGAACTTGGCCAGCGGCGGCATGGCGCCGGTGCGCACCGCGAGCGGGAAGCTGTCGGCGTTCTCCAGCGGCCGGTCGGAGGCATCGCGCAGCTTGGCGGGCAGGGTCAGCTGCCAGTCGGTGCTTTCGGTGAACGGCGGGTCGAAGCGCAGGCCGTCGACGAGCGCATCGGTGCTGTCGTCGATCTGCGGAGCGATGCTGCGGCCACCGCCCTGCAGCCGGATGGCCTCGGCCTGCGCGCGCGGCACGGGGGCATTGAACTGCAGCCGCAGCGGGCGGATCGGCAGGCAATCGGCCTGGGCGTTCTCGCGCTCGCAGCTGAAGCTGGCCGTGAAGGGGGCGCGCACCCGGAAGTCGAAGCGCTTCTCCGAGCGGGTGGCGACGCCGCTGGGCGTGGCCACACCCGGCCCGTAGACGATCTGCAGGTCGGCCGAGGGCGGCAGGCGCCGGTTGCAGGCCAGCGTCTGCACGGCCAGCGGCGACTTGGCGGCCTCCTGTTCGAGCCGGCGCGCCTTGAGCAGCGCCGTGCGCTCGGCGCCCTCGACCAGGCGCACGGGCACGCGTTCGCCAATGCCCTCGACAGCGCACCAGACATGGGCGCGTACGCTCTCCGGCGTGGCCGGGCCGTTCAGCCGCAGCACGAAGAACTGCTGCTCGTCGACCTGGCCGCCGTAGGGCCAGGTGCTGCGCACCACGGGCCCCATGGTCTGGAACGTGAAGCGCGTGCGGCCCGTGAGTTCCAGGCCGGTGCTGGCCGCCACTTCGCAGCGCTGGCCGGGCGGCAGGTCGTTCTCGAACTGCCAGACCCATTCGCGCGCGTTGTTCCAGCGGCCGGTGCCGCGGCCGGCGGCCTCGTCCGCGCAACGCACGGTGGCTGGCGCGGCGGCGCGGGCATCGCCGAAGCGGGTGGCATCCTGGTCGAAGCGCACGACCACCTGACGCGCCTGGGCGACTTCGCCTTGCGGCGTGACCGCGGTGATCTGCAGGGCCTGGGCCGCGGGCGCGGCCAATGCGGCGACGAGGAGGGCGGGAAACAGAGGTTTGAGCGTCACGCTGGCGGTCCTTCTTCTGGCCGCCGAGGTTAGCTCAGCCGCGTGGCCGCTTGCGCTCGCGCGTACGCAGCGTACGCTGCCATTCGGCCAGCCGCGGCTGCGCGGCAGCGCAGCTGGCGATCAGCTGGTCGAGCAGGATGTCCTGGTCGGTGCTGAACTTCTCTGGGAACACCGGCTCGACCTCCACCACCTGCAAGCCGCGCGGCCCGCGGTGGCGCTGCGGAAAGCCCTGGCCAGGCAATTCGTAACGCTGGCGGCCGCGCTGCAAGGCCAGCGGCTGCACGCCGTCCAGCGTGGGCACGGACACGCTGCGGTTGGCCATCCAGGCGAAGCCATCGACCGGCAGCCTGCAATGCAGGCTGCCGTCGTCCTGCAGCGTGAAGAGCGGGTGCGCCGCCACGCCCACCTGCACTTCCAGGTCGGCCGGCGCGCGGCGCGCCGCCACATGCAGCAGGTCGCCGTCGCGCACCCCGGGCGGGATGCGCACCTGCACTTCGTAGCGCTGTTCGGCCAGCGTGCCGCTGCCTTCGCAGGGCGCGCAAAGCTCGCGCGCGATGCCCGTGGCGCCGCAGTCCTCGCAGTCCTCGGGCTGGCCGGGCCAGCCGAACCAGGCGGTGGGCCGCACGAAGGTGCCGCTGCCGCGGCAGCGCCGGCAGCGGCTGCCCAGCACGCGGTGGCCCAGGCCCTCGCAGTGCTGGCAGGTGGGCGTGAAGCTGCCGCGCAGTGCCTTGATGCAGCCGGCTGCGGCTTCTTCCAGCGTCAGCTTGAGCTTGCGGTGGATCGGCGGATGGGCCGGCCGGGCCGGTGCGGGCGGCGGCGGGGGCTCGGGTGCGGCGGCGGGCTGCGCAGCACCCTCACTGCCCTGGCGCGCGCGCTGGATCGCCTCGAAGGCCTGGTTGATGCGCTGCATGCGCGCCACGGCCTGGGCACTGGCATTGCGGTCCGGATGCCAGCGCGACGCCAGGCGGCGCCAGGCGGCCTTGATCTCGGCTTCGCTGGCGTCGCTGGGCAGGCCCAGCTCGGCAAAGGCTTGGTCGTTGCCCACGTGCTTGTTCTCTCCAGTGCCGATGGTAGCCGATGTTGTTGCGCTGCAGCATTTTAGGAAAGGGGCTGGTTTTCCCCTGTTTATCGGCACATCGAATCGGCCTGTGGCAGGCTCAAATTCGGGCTTCGTGTCACAACAAGTTACAGGGAGTTCCGATGCGATCCACCGCCGCGCCGTTGTCCGCCACGCCACCCGCGATCTCGCGGGGGCAGCTGATCCGCGAGCTGTCCGTCTTCGCGACGCCGCGCAACAAGAGCGGCGCGCTGCTGCTGCTGCGCGATGGTGCGCTGTACTGGGGCCTGTGGGCGGCCGTGCTGTTCGCGCCCGCCATCGGCTGGAAGATCCTGGCCAGCGTGCTGCTGGGCATCCGGTTGACCTCCATGTACACGCTGGCGCACGACGCCTCGCACCGCACCCTGTTCGCCAGCCGCCGCTGGAACTGGATCGCGGCGCTGGCCCTGGGCGTGCCCTCGGTGCAGAACTACCGCATGTGGACGCACGACCACAACCATGTGCACCACCCGCGGACCAACGGCGACCACTTCGACTTCTACCGCCCGTTCTCCAAGGCCGAGTACGACGCGCTGAGCCCGCTGCAGCAACTGGCCGAGCGCCTGTGCCGCGCGCCCAACGTGTTCGGCCTGTTCGTCTACTGGCTGGTGCGCTGGATTCCCACGCGCGTGTGGCCCAACCCGCGCACGCCGGTGGAGCAACGCGGCGTGTCCATGGCCTATGCCGTGCCGCTCGTGCTGTTCCATGGCGGCATGGTGGCCTTCCTGGCGCTGGCGGCGCCGCGCATTGCGCCCATCGAGGCCGGCACGGCCGTGCTGCTGGGCTGGTTCGGCCCGCTGATGCTGCACTTCTGGATCAGCAGCGCCACGCTGTACCTGATGCACACGCACCCCAACATCCCCTGGTTCAAGGGCGACATCGTGCGCTCCGGCGACTACGCGCCCGAACTGTGCTCCACCGTGCTGACCACGCCCGACTGGTTCAGCAAGATGGTCAACAACGTCTATTGCCATGCCGCCCACCATGCGCACCACGGCATTCCGAGCTACATGCTGCTGCCGGCGCAAAAGCGCATGAACGCACTGCTGGGCAACCGGCTGGTGGTGGAGCCGCTGTCGCTGTTCTCCATGCTGCGCACGCTGCGCACCTGCAAGCTCTACGACTTCGAGCGCCACCAGTGGACGGACTTCGACGGCCTGCCGACCGCCGCACCGATCAACCTGTCGGCGCGCAACGCGGTGGCGGAGAAGGCCGTGGCGCCGCAGCGCCCGCCGCAGCAGCAGCCCGCAACCGCCTGAAGCTTTAACCCGCCACGCGCGTGGCGGTCCACGCGGCACCGTCGACGGTGCCGCGCATCGCGTTCCCCGCGACCTGCCCCGTATAAGTCCGCCCGCCGGCCGTGAAGCGGATGTTGGCCCCGTCCATCCGCGCGGCGGCCAGCGGCGAGGAGGCGCCCAGCCGCCCCTCCAGCTTCTGGAAGTTCTGCGTGAGCACCAGCCGCTCGCTGCCCAGCTGCCAGGTGCCGCCGACCTTGGCCGGCACCACCCACTTGAGCGCATTGCAGTAGCCCGAGCAGCCCTCGACCACGTTGAACGCGTCGTCGGGCTCCCAGTCCTCCATCGTGAAGGAGTTGGACAGCACCCGCGTGCCGGGCGCCATGTTCAGCAAGGTGGGCCGCAGCCGCATGTTCAGGTTGGGCAGCAGGAACAGCGTGACCACCGTGGCCTCGGAGAAGTTCGATTCGAAGATGTCGGCCTGCTCGAAGGTGGCGCGCGCGGCCACGCCTTCGGCCTCGGCGGCACGCCGGGACAGCGCCACCATGTCGGGGTTGTATTCGATGCCGCGCGCCCGCGCGCCGCGCTTGGCCGCCGTGATCACGAGGCGGCCGTCGCCCGAGCCCAGGTCGACCAGCCGGTCCTGCGGCGTGAGGCCGGCCATGTCCAGCATGCGGTCGACCAGCGCCTGCGAGGTCGGCACCCACACCACGTCCTTGCCGCCCTGGCCGACCTGGGGCTGGTAGGCCTTGGTGTCGGACTGGGCCCAGGCATGGCGGGCGAAGGCGGCGGCACCGAGTGCGGCACCGAGGAAGGATCTGCGTGCAAGGCTCATCTGGGCTCTCCTGGGACAAGGGTCGGATGAAGGGATGCATGGCGCCCGCAGCCGGCGCGGCGCGCGGGACCGGCGATGGAGTCCGGCCGCGCCCGAATGTTCCGCGTTCAGGCCGCCGAGGCCGGCGCGGGCGCACGCAGGCACAGCACCAGGCCCTGGATCGGCTGGCGCTGGTCCTCGCGCAGCACCAGGGCCTGCTCCTGCACGATGGCCAGGCCGTGCCGCGCGGCCAGCGCGCGCAGGTGCGCCGCGCCGTGCGCGTAGCGCAGGCTGGGGCGCAACTGCAGGTCCGCCCCGTCGGACCGTTCCACCGAGAAGGCGAACACGCCGCCCGGCTGCAGCACGCGCCGCACGCCGGCGAACACCGCATCGAGCGCGCCCACGTAGATGAACACGTCGGCTGCGGCGACGAGGCCGTAGCGCTCGGGCGTCTGCTGCAGGTGCGCTGCCAGATCGGCCTGCACCAGCGCGTCGTAGCAGCCGCGGGCGCGCGCCTGGGCCAGCATGGTGGGCGAGAGGTCCAGGCCGTGCAGGCGGCGCGCCAGCGGGCGCAGCAGCGGGCCGCACAGGCCGGTGCCGCAGCCCAGGTCGAGCGCGGCCTCCACCGGCGTGCCGGCCAGCGCCGCCGCGGCGGCCTGCGCCACGGCCTCGTGGCCGCGGTAGCGCAGCACGTCCAGCAGATGCGGCTCGAAGTCGTCGGCGTAGCTGTCGAACAGGCCGCGCACATAGGCCGGCGGGGCGCTGGTGGGCGTCTCGCCCGCGCCCAGGCCGGCCAGGAAGTAGCGGCACAG
The DNA here is from genome assembly GCF_014652235.1 of Pseudorhodoferax aquiterrae. GTDB lineage: Bacteria > Pseudomonadota > Gammaproteobacteria > Burkholderiales > Burkholderiaceae_C > Pseudorhodoferax > Pseudorhodoferax aquiterrae. The sequence goes on along the minus strand of NZ_BMYK01000002.1, from coordinate 175,679 downwards.
CGCGGCGTCCGCACCGGCGGCCAGCGCCTGCTCGAAGGCGTTGCGCGCGGCGGCGGGGCGCTGCAGGTCGCGCAGCAGCTGCCCCAGCAACAGCTGGGCTTCGGCCAGGGCCGGGGCGAGCGCCACGGCGCGCTCGTAGGCGGGCAGGGCGTCGGCATGGCGCTCGAGCGCCTGCAGCGTCTGCCCGCGCAGCTGGTGGGCGGCGGCGGTGGCCGGGTGTTCGGCGAGCAGCGCGTCCAGCAGCGCCAGCGCCTCGGCGTGGCGGCCGAGCTGGTTGAGCGCCAGCGCGCGCTGGAAGCGCCCGGCTGGGTTGGCGGGCTCCAGCGTCGCCAGGGCATCGAGCGCGCGCAGCGCCTCGCCGGGGCGGCCCAGGCGCAGGCGCACCACGCCCAGGTTCAGCAGCGTGGAGGGGCGGTCCGGTACCAGGGCGGCGGCGGCTTCGAGCCGCGTTTCAGCCTCGGCATGCCGGCCCGCTTCGGTCAGGGCCACGGCATCGAGGAACAGGGTCTTGGCTTGTGCGAAGGCGTCGTCGGTGGGCACTGTCATGCGGCCGCAGCATAGCCGCTGGGCGCAGGGCGGCGGTGCGCATGCACGCAGCTCAGCACGCTGGCGGCCACGCAGGCCATGGCCAGCCACTCGGCCGCGCGCGGCGTGCGCCATTCCCACAGAAAGCCGTAGAGCAGCGCGAACAGCGTCTCGAACAGGATCATCTGGCCGACCAGGGTCAGCGGCAGCAGCCGGCTCATGCGGTTCCACAGCGCGTTGCCGACGATGGACGCGGCCAGCGCCACGCCCAGCACCACGCCGGCCAGGCGCGCCCAGTCGGCGCCGGTGTGCACGCGCGTGTCCAACAGCAGCGCGAACGGCAGCAGCAGCAGGGCCTGCGCCCCGGTGACCACGCCGGTGGCGAGGTTCCAGTCCTGCACCGAGACCTGGGGGCGCTGCGCGAGCGCGCGCGCGTTGCCGACGGCGTAGGCCGTCCAGCAGGCCAGCGCGCCGATGGCGCAGAGCAGCGCGAGCGGCGAGGCGCCGGCAGCGCCCGCCAGCGATTGCCAGCCGATGCTGAGGATGCCGGCCAGTCCGCACAGCAGCGAGGGTGCCAGCCGGCGCAGCGGCACGGCGCCCGCGGCACGGCTGCCGATCACGGTCACGGCCACCGGCAGGAAGCCGATCACGAGCGAGGTCATGGCGATGCCGCCTTGCTGCACGGCGCTGGCCAGCAGCACGTAGTACAGCGTGTTGCCCAGCAGTGCCAGGCGTGCGAGCAGGGCCCAGTCGGCGCGGCCCAGCTGCGCGGCCAGCCGGCGCCAGCGTGGCAGCAGCAGCGCGCAGGCGAAGAGGCCGTAGGCCAGGAAGCGGCCGGCCGTCAGCTGCAGCGGCGTGAAGCCGTGCGCGAGCTCGGGCGCGAGGAAGACCAGGCCCCAGAGGGCCCCTGCGGCCATGCCGCACAGGATGCCGGCCCAGGTGCCCTGGGCCGCAGTGGACGAACGCGAAGAAGGCATGGCCGCACTGTGGCGTGCCTGGCCGTCAGCCGTCTCGGCCGTGGCTGCTGACTTTTAGGCCGCGTCTCGCGCCGCGCGCCGGATCGCGGCCGGCGTGCTGCCGGTGGCGCGCCGCATCGCGCGCGTCAGCGCGTTCTGGTCGGCGTAGCCGGCCGCCAGCGCGAGTTCGGCGATGGGCCGGTCGGTGCCGACCAGCCAGTCGCGCACGCGCTCCAGCCGCTGCTGCTGCAGCCAGGCCGCGGGCGTGCTGCCGAGTTCGCTGCGGAACAGGGCATGCAGCCGGCTCACGCTCAGGTGCACCTCCTGCGCCATGCGCTCGGCCGTCCAGGGCGCACCGGGCTCGGCCTGCACCCTGGCCAGCAATGCGCCGAGCCGCGACACCGCGCGCGGCGCCTGCTGGCCGAGCTGGTCCAGCAGCAACGGCACCCAATGCTGCAACTGGCCCGTGGTGGCCGGGCCGCCCTGCAGCACCAGGCCCATGTAGTCCACCAGCCGCCACGCCGCCGGCGCGATCGGCTGGTAGGGCTGCGCCGCCAGCCGTTCCAGCAATGGCAGCGGCACTTGATGTGCATCAAGGTCCAGGATCAGCGCCTGGTTACGCTCGTGGGACACCTGGGTGTGCCGCATGCCGGTCTCGACGAAGGCGGCCTGGCCCTGGCCGAGCAGGCGCTCGCGCCCGCCGATGTCCAGCAGCAGGCGGCCGGCCAGCGGCAGCACGAGTTGCGCATGGTCGTGGCGGTGCTCGTCCGCGGCCAGGCCGTAGCTGCGCAGATTCAGCGTGAACGGTGGTTTGGGCGGCATGGATGGCACGTATAGCACAGGCCTGCGCGTGTTGCGCACCTATGCTTGCCGCGCCTCATCGCGGGCCAGCCATCCCCAGTCCATTTGTCCCGAAAAGGAGTTCGTGCGTGCTTTCGCCCATCCAGCTCATGCGCCGCTTTTCCATCCGCCTGCGCATGCGTGCCGCCATCGTCGTGGTGCTCGGCCTGTTCGCGCTGATCGCCGTGGCCGCCCTGGTCGGCCAGCGGCAGCTGCAGACGCAGAGCCTGCGCTTCATGACCGAGGGTGCGCAGGAGCTCGCCGCGCTGGGCGACCTGCGCGCCGCCATGCACCTGGCGCGCCGCCAGGAGAAGGATGTGCTGGCCGCCTTCGCCGACACCGCGCGCGCAGCGCAGCAGCGTGGCCAGTGGACCGAGGCGCTGCGGCAGGCCCGCGCCGCGCTGGATGTGTTGGCCGCCAGCGCGGCGGGCACCGTGCAGCAGGCCGCGCGCGCGGCGCGCGAGGGTCTGGATGCCTATGCGGCCGCGGCCGTTCCCGTGCTGGACCAGGTGCAGGCGGGCACGCACGATGGCCTGGCCACGCCGGAGCGGCTGCTCGAGCCCGCGACGCAGCGCATGGAGGCTGCGATGGCGCAGGTCGATGCGATGGAGCAGGCGCTCGAACGCGGCATCGCGCAGACGCGGGCGGACTTCGAAGCCACGGCCCAGCGTGTGCAGTGGATCTTCGGTGCCGTGCTGGCCGTGGTGGTGGTGGCCGTGGTGCCGGCCACGTTGGCCAATTCGCACTCCATCACCGCCCCCATCGTGCAGGCGCGCGACCTGGCGCAGGCGATCGCGGCCGGCGACCTCACGCAGCGCATCGCCGTCCAGGACGGCACCGACGAGCTGGCCGAACTGCTGGACGCGCTGGAGCAGATGCGGCTGTCGCTCGCGGCCATCGTCGGCGAAGTGCGCCAGACCTCGGACGCCATCGGCGTGAGTTCGGGCGAGGTAGCGGCCGGCAACGCCGACCTGTCCGGCCGCACCGAGCAGACTGCGTCCAACCTGCAGCAGACCGCCAGTTCCATGGACCAGCTGACCGCCACCGTCCAGCAGAGCGCCGATGCCGCGGTGCAGGCCAACCAGCTGGCGACCACGGTGGCCGACGCCGCGCGGCGCGGCGGCGAGGTGGTGGCCGAGGTCGTGGCCACCATGGGCGAGATCAATGCCAGCAGCCACCGCATCGTGGACATCATCGGCACCATCGACGGCATCGCGTTCCAGACCAACATCCTGGCCCTCAACGCGGCCGTGGAGGCCGCGCGCGCCGGCGAGCAGGGGCGTGGCTTCGCGGTGGTGGCGGGCGAGGTGCGCCACCTCGCGCAGCGCAGCGCGGCCGCGGCGCGCGAGGTCAAGGACCTGATCGGCGCGAGCGTGGAGCGCGTCGACGTCGGCACGCGCCAGGTGCAGGCCGCGGGTGGTTCGATGCAGGAGATCGTGGCCGGCGTGCAGCGCGTGTCCGACACCATGGCGCAGATCTCCGCCGCCGCGCGCGAGCAGAGCCAGGGCATCGCGCAGGTCAACACCGCCGTCGGCGAGCTGGACCAGATGACGCAGCAGAACGCCGCGCTGGTCGAGGAGTCCACGGCCGCCGCGCAAAGCCTGCGCCATCAGGCCGGCCGGCTCATCGAGATGGTGGCGGCGTTCCGGATCGCCGAGGCCGACGCGGCGCGCGCACCACGCCTTTCGGCCTGAGCGCGCCTACCGTCCGCGGACCAGGGCCATGACCTTGGCCGCGTCCAGCGTGCGCGCCTGCTCGCGCATCTGCGGCAGGTACTGCTGGTGCAGGCCCTGGGCCTGCTGGGTCAGGCTGGCGTAGCTGTCCTTGAGCAATTGCGTGGACAGCACGCGGCCGCCCGCGTAGTAGCGCTTGGCCACGTGGCCCAACGCGTAGGTGGTGGCGAAGCTCATGCCCGAACTGACGGCCTGCTTGCCGACACCGCCCAGCAGCCCGCCGCCCAGCTTGCCGAGCAGGCCGCCCAGCAGCTTGCGGCCGGCCTGTTCCAGGTACTGCGAGGTCAGGCCCACGCCGACGGTGGCCAGGAAATCCTTGATGTGGCCGCTGTCCAGCTCGTAGCCGTGCGCCTTGCCCACGTTGAACACCAGGCGCATCTGCAGCGGGATGATGGCCATGGTGGACAGACTCTCGGGCAGCAGCTCCAGCGCACCGTTGAGGATGGCGGCGTTCAGGATGCTCTTGTCGAGCGCGGCCTCGTCCACCGTGGGGCGGACGGGCGCAGGCGCCGCCTCGGCCAGCGGTGCGGCGGCCACGGCGTCGGCCTGCTGCAGGAAGCCGTCGGCCGCGGCGGGTGCCAACGCGAGGGCGGCCTTGGCCTGTTCGAGGAAGCGCAGCTCGGCCGGCGAGTGCAGGCCATCGGCATCGCAGACGCAGACCGCCATCTCGTAGGCCAGCTGGCGCGCGTCGGCGCCGGGCAGCGCGGCGGCGATGTGTTCCAGCTGCACGCGCTTCATGAGCACGTCCTGCACCAGCGCGGGCAGGTGCACGCCATCGGCCTGGGCCAGGTTGTCGGCGATGCGGCGGATTTCGGCGCGCTCGCGCGCGTGCTTGTCGCCGTCGACGAAGGCGGCCATGAGGGCCAGCGACAGGATGGCCCGGGTTTCTTCAGTGGTCATGGGATTCTCGGCAGCTTCAGGGAGCCCCGTCCGCGGGGCGGCGCGAAGCTTAAGCCGCGCCGTCGCCCAGGGCCCGCAAGGCCTTGGCCACCGGATGGTGATCGACGGGGCGCACCAGCCGCTCGACCTCGCGGCCGTCCTGCAGGAACACCAGCGTGGGCCACAGCTTCACGCCGAAGGAGCGGCCCAGCGGCCGGCCGCGGCCATCGGCGACCTTGATGTGGCGCACGTCGGGCCGCTCCTCGAGCGCGCGCGCGATGGCGGGCTGGGCGGCGCGGCAGAAGCCGCAGAAGTTGTCGCCGAATTCGAGCAGCACGGGGCCGCACATGGCATCGACCTCGGCGCGGCCGGGTTCGTCGGAGGTGTAGGGTGCGGACATGGCGCGATCTTAGGCCGGTGGCATCAGCGGCCCTGCACCGGCGAAGGCGGCGACTGCGGGCGCACGCGGGCGCGCTCTTCCTCGGCGCGTTCGCGGGCCTCTTCCTCGGCCTCGCGTGCCGCTTCGGCGTCGGCCCGGACCTGCGCCCGCGCACGGGCCTGGCGCGTCGCTTCGTCGGTATCGCCGGCCGATTCGCGCACCGGATCGGTGATGGCCTTGCCCAGGGACTCGAGCATGCTGTCGGTGTGGGCCGGGCGGGCGGGCGTGGGTTCTGCGGGGCGCTGCGGGGTGTCGGGGGAAGCCATGGTCATGATCTCCTTTGTGGTTTGTGACGCCATGGTCGCTCGCCGCGTCCTGCCGGGTTGACGGCCGGTGCCCCGCGCGCACGCGGCGGCGGGGCGCTGGCGGCCGTAGTCGCCGGCCTACAGGCCTAGCCCGGGCATCAACCGAGCCGCACGGGCACGAAGATCTTGTCCTCGCCGCGCTGGATCAGCAGCGCCACCGACTTGTCGGCCTTGGCCACGGCGGCGCGCGCCTGCTCGGTGCTGCTGACCGGCGTGCCGTTGATGGCCAGCAGCACGTCGCCGGCCTCGACGCCGGCCCGGGCCGCGGCGCCGCCGACCTGCTCGACCACCAGCCCACCCTCGGCCACACCGGCGGCCTGGCGCTCCTGCGGTTGCAGGGCGCGCAGTGCCAGGCCCAGCCGGCCCTGGGCCGCGGCGTCGGGCGTGGCGGCGGCCACGGCCTGGTCCTTGGCGCCGCCCAGCTTGGCGCGGATCTCCTGCGCGCTGCCCTTGCGCCAGACGTCCAGCTTCACCGTGTCGCCGGGGGCCGACAGGCCGATCGCGGCCGGCAGGTCGCCCGAGGCCACGATGGTCTTGCCGTCGATGGCGCGGATCACGTCGCCCGGCTGCAGGCCGGCCTTGTCGGCCGGGCCGCCTTTTTCGACGCTGGCCACCAGCGCGCCCTCGGGCTTGTCCAGCTTGAAGGAGTCGGCCAGTGTCTGGTTGACCTCCTGGATGGCCACGCCCAGCCGCGCATGCTCGACCTTGCCGTGCTGCACGATCTGCTGCTGGATGCGCTGGGCCAGATCGATCGGGATCGCGAACGACACGCCCTGGTAGCCGCCCGTGCGGCTGTAGATCTGCGAGTTGATCCCGACCACCTCGCCGCGCGTGTTGAACAGCGGGCCGCCCGAGTTGCCCGGGTTCACGGCCACGTCGGTCTGGATGAAGGAGACCGCGCTGTCGCTGGGCAGCGAGCGGCCCTTGGCGCTGACCACGCCGGCCGTCACCGTGTTCTCGAAGCCGAACGGCGAACCGATGGCCAGCACCCATTCGCCGCTCTGCAGTTCGGCCGGCGAACCGATCTTCACCACGGGCAGGTTCCTGGCGTCGATCTTGAGCACGGCCACGTCGGTGCGCGGATCGGCGCCCAGCACCTTGGCCTGGAACTCGCGCCGGTCGGTCAGCTTGACCGTGACCTCCTTGGCGCCCTTGACCACGTGCGCATTGGTCAGGATGGTGCCGTCGGCGCTGACGATGAAGCCCGAGCCCTGGCCGCGCACCAGCGGCGCTTCGCCGCGCGGCGCGCGCCCGGGGCCCTGGCCCGGCTGCTGGAAGCGGCGGAAGAACTCGAAGAAGGGGTCGTTGCCGAACGGGTCGTCGCGCTGCGCGGCCTGCTCGGCGTCCGACGCATCGCCCGTGCCGGTCACGCTGATGTTGACCACGGCCGGCCCGTACTGGCGCGTGATCTGGGAAAAGTCGGGCAGGCTCACGGCAACGGGCACCGAAGTTGTAACGGTTGGTGACGGAGTGGCGTGCGCCAGTTCGGTGCGCGCCAGCCCGACACCCGCGCCGCCGATGGCACCGGCGGCCAAAAGCGCCAGCACAAGGCGGGAATTTTTCACGGAAGAGCGGTCGAGTCGGTCGGTCATGGCATCCATCCTTCAAGTGTTTTGCGGATGTCCGAAATGATGGGGAGGCAGACTTAGACCGGACTTAAGGCTGTGACGCACTGTTGCAATCGCTTACTGTCAGAACTAGCAGCTGACGCGTATGGGCCAGCCCTGGTGCAATCGCGGGCCTTTGCGGCGACAGCCGCCCAAGAAACCTGCGCAAGTGCGCAATGCGGGAAATGAACGACCACGACATACTGGAATTCGTCGACGACGGCGAGGGGCCGGAGCCGACGGAGCCACAAGAATCAGCGCCCTGGCGCATCCTGGTGGTCGACGACGATGCCGATGTCCACGAGAGCACGGCCTTCGGCCTGCGCGGCATGGAGATCGAGGGGCGGCCGCTGCAGCTGCTGCACGCCTATTCGGGCACCGAGGCGGTGCAGATCCTCGGCCGCGAACGCGACGTCGCGGTGATCCTGCTGGACGTGGTGATGGAAAGCGAGGAGGCCGGCCTGGTCACGGTGGACCGCATCCGCGGCGAGCTGGGCCTGGCCCATGTGCGCATCGTGCTGCGCACCGGCCAGCCGGGCCATGCGCCGGAGATCGAGACGATCCGGCGCTACGACATCAACGACTACAAGACCAAGAGCGAGCTCACGCGGGTCAAGCTGTACACGGCCTTGACGACCGCGATCCGTTCGTACGACCAGCTGCAGCGCCTGGACGCCAGCCGGCGCGGGCTGGAGAAGATCGTCGAGGCCAGCAACCAGTTCCTGGCCGAGCAGGGTTTGCGCACCTTCGCCGAAGGCGTGATCACCCAGATCGCCAGCCTGATCGGCGTGCTGCCCGAGGGGCTGGTCTGCGCCTCGCGCCGCACGACCGAGCGCGGCGCCGCCAGGCAGTGCACCGTGATCGCCGCGGCCGGCGCCTTCGCCGGCCTGATGGACCGGGACATCGCCGACATCGGCGACGCCGTGGTCGCCGACTGCCTGACGCGCGCGCTGTCCCAGCGCCGCAACCTGCTGGAGCCCCAGCACCTGACGCTGTTCTTCGCCGGCCAGGATGGCAACGACTTCGCCGCCTTCGTGCGCGCGGGGAAGCCCTTGCGCGACGTCGACGTGCGGCTGCTCAACGTGTTCTGCTCCAACATCTCGCTGAGCGCGGCCAACATCGATCTGCTGGCGCGTTTGCGTGCGCACGCCTTCCGCGACCGCCTGCTGGACCTGCCCAACCGCATGGCCCTGCTGCAGCACATCGACCAGGAGGCGGCCGCGGGCCGCGACGAGGGCCAGGTCCTGGCCCTGCTGGACATCGACCGCTTCGCCGAGACCAACGACATGTTCGGCTACGCCTACGGCGATCTGCTGTTGCAGGCCATCGCCCGGCGCCTGGCCGGCGGCCTGCCGCCGCACTGCCTGCTTGCGCGCGTGGCCGGCGACACCTTCGGCGTCTGGGGACCGGCATCCGAGCTGGTCCCGGCGCGGCTCGCGGCCTTGCTGGAAGCGCCCTACCTGGTCGAAGGCGTCGCGCGACCGATGTCGTTCTCCATCGGGCTGGCGCGCAGCGAGAACGCGGCCGGCGCCGGTCAGGAGCTGTTCAAGAACGCGCTGATCGCGCTGAAGCAGGCCAAGGCGAGCGGCCTGGGGCGCGCGCACTACTACACGGCCGAGGTCGGGATCGTCACGCGCGAGCGCACCCGTTTGCTGCACGGGCTGCAGCAGGCCTTCGACCGCGAGAGCCTGTTCCTCGTCTACCAGCCCCAGCTCGCGCTGGCCCAGGACCGGGTCATCGGCGCCGAGGCGCTGCTGCGCTGGCGCACGGACGACGGGCGCTTCGTCTCGCCCGCCGAGTTCATTCCGGTGGCCGAGCAATCCGGCCTGATCGTGCCGATCGGCCACTGGGTGCTGCGCACCGCGCTGCAGGCCCTGGCGCGGCTGCGCGCGCAGCAGGACGGCCTGCGCATGGCGGTCAACGTGTCGCCGCTGCAGTTCGCGCAGCCGCAGTTCCTGGCCCAGGTGGACCAGGCCCTGCACGATGCCGGGCTGCCGCCCAGCTGCCTGGAACTGGAGATCACGGAATCGGTGGCCGTGATGGGCATGGAGCGCGTCTCCGCGCTGCTGCACCAGATCAAGGCGCGCGGCATCGCCGTGGCGATCGACGACTTCGGCACCGGCTTCTCCTCGCTGTCCTACCTGGACCGTCTGCCGGCCGACCGGCTCAAGATCGACCGTGCCTTCGTCTCGGCGCTGGACTCGGGCGACACCACCGCGCGCATCGCCGAGATGATCGTCCCGCTGGGCCACCGGCTCGGCATGCAGGTGCTGGCCGAAGGCGTGGAGACCCCTGCGCAGGCGCAGGCGCTGCGCCAGCTCGGCTGCGACGAGGTGCAGGGCTATCTGTACGGCAAGCCCATGCCGCTGGACGGCTTTGCGGACTGGCTGGCGCAGCGGGAGACGCTTGCGTGAGGCGGCGTGCCCTGGTCGCCGGCCTGGCGGGTCTTGCCGGCCTGGCAGGCTGCCAGGCGCGGGGACTGTCCAGGATCGGCTTCCTGGCCGGCCTGTCCGGCCGCGGCGCGGCGACCAGCGTGGACGGGCGCAACGGCGCCATCCTGGCGGTCGAGCAGGTCAACGCGGCGGGCGACACCGGCGGGCGCCCGCTCGAACTCGTGGTGCAGGACAACGGCGACGACCCTGCCACCGCGCGCAAGGCCATGGAGAACCTGGTGGCAGCGCAGGTGCAGGCCGTGGTCGGCCCGTTCGCCAGCGCCATCGCCATCGCCGTGTTGCCGCAGGCCACGCAGGCGGGCCTGCTGCTGGTCAGCCCGAACGCCACCGCCTCGGTGCTGGCCGGCAAGGACGACATGCTGCTGATGCTGAGCCCCTGCACGCGCGACACCACCCGTGCCTATGCCCAGCTGCTGTGGCAGCGCGGCCACCGGCGCATGGCCGTGGCCACCGCCACCGACCCGCGCAACGCGGTCTACGCGGTGGCCTGGCGCGACGAGTTCTGCGCCGCCTTCCAGGCGCTCGGCGGCGCCGTGGCGGCGACGGTGGACTTCGCCTCCGACGCTGCCACGGCCTACGGCGACGTCGTGCGCGAGATGCTGCAGCAGCGGCCGGACGGCCTGGTCTTCGCCTGCGGCAGCGTCGATGCCGTGCGGCTCGCGCAGCAGGCGCAAAGGCAGGCGCCAGGGCTGCCGATGGCCGTGGCCGACGCCGCCGGCGGCGAGGCCCTGATCGCGCTGGGCGGCCGCGCGGTCGAAGGCGTGCTGGTCGGCCAGATGCACGACCGCAGCAGCACCAGCGCGCGCTACCTGGCCTTCGTCGCCGCCTACCAGGCACGCTTCGGCCGGGGGCCGGGCTACCACGCGGCCATCGCGCACGATGCCGTCACGGTCCTGGTGCAGGCCGCTGCGCGCAGCCGCGCCGGCGAATCGCTCAAGCAGGCGGTGCTGCGGCACGGCCCTTACGACGGCCTGCAGCAGCCGATCGGCTTCGACGGCTTCGGCGACACCACGCGGGCGCCGAGCTTCGTCGTGGTGCAGGACGGCCGCTACCAGCCGCTGCGATGAAAGGGGCCGCGCCATGAGGACCGCGCGGGTCTGGCAGTTGCGCCACCACCTGTCGGCGCTGCTGCTGGTGACCATGGTGCTGACCTTCGCGCTGGTCAGCGTCGTCGCGCTGGTCTGGCGCGTGCCCGACATCGAGGCCGGGGCGCTGCAGGACCTGCGGCAGGAGGTGGCCGACGTCTCCGAGCGGCTGGAGCTGCTGCTCGGTGCGCGCCAGTCGCGGCTGGAGCTGATCGCCACGCTGCTGCGCGGCAAGCCGGCCGAGGCGGCGACGGCGCTGCTCGATGCCGATGTCGGCAGCGGCCGCATGTTCCGCGCCGTGTACCTGGTCTCGCCGACGGGGCGCGTCGAAGCGGTCGGACTGTCGGCGGACATGCCGGCGCACGGCGCCGAGCTGGTGGGCAGCGACCTGTCCGCCAGCGCGCTGTTCCAGGCCGTCGACGCCGAGCGACCAACCGCCTGGAGCGGGCGCCTGCTGTCGGCGCTGTCCGGCACGCTGGTCGTCGGGGTGGCGCACCGCGATGCCGCGGGCCGCGTGTTGATCGGCGAGGTGCCGATCGCCACGCTGCTGCACGACCTGCAGGCGCTGGCCGGCGCCGGCGCGTCCGCCCTGTGGGTGGTCGACCGCAGCGGCGAAGTGGTGGCCGACACCGAGGGTCGCCAGATGGGCCGGCTGAACCTGCAGAACTGGCCGCTGCTGCAGGCCGCCCTGCGCGGGCAGGAGCTGCCCTCGGCCGTCGAGTTCGAAGGGCGCAGCCTGCAGGCGGCGCTTGCGCCGGCGCCGACGCTGGACTGGTATGTGGTGGGCACCATCCCGCGCGGGCTGCACTCCGCCGGCGTGCAACGCGCCCTGCGCTATGCGCTGCTCAGCTTCGCCGCCGCCCTGGCGGTGGGCCTGCTGGCCGCCCCGTTCTGGGCCCACCGGCTGGTGCGCGCACTGCAGGAGATCGTGCAGCGCGCCGCCCTGACCACGACCGGCCAGGCGCTCGGCCGCGACTGGCCGCGCGGTCCCGTGGCCGAGTTCAACAGCCTGGCGGCGAACCTGCAGGCCATGGCCGCCGCCCTGCAGGAACGCGAGCACAAGCTGCAGGCCTTGTTCAACGTGGCACCCGTGCCGATGGCCGTGGTCGACGCGGACGAGGGACACACGCTGCTGGACGTGAACGACGTCTGGACCGAGGAGGTCGGCTACACGCGCGCGGAGGCCGTGGGCCTGAACTCGCTCGAACTCGGCCTGTGGGAATCGCCGATGCGACGCGACGCGCTGCTGGCCGGCACGCAGGATGGCGCGCTCAGTGGCGAGATCGAGATCGTCTGCAAGAGCGGCGAGGTCAAGCTGTTCAAGTCCTTCGGCCGGATGCTGACCTTCCGCGAACAGCGCCTGGTGGTCTGGGGCAGCATCAACATCGGCCCGCTGCGCCGCGTGGAACAGGAGCTGCGCAGCGCCAACCACGACCTGGAGGCGCGCGTGGCGCAGCGCGCCGAGGCGCTCGCGGCGTCCAACGAGGAGCTGTCGGCCACGCTGGTGCGCCTGCGCGCCGCGCAGGCCGAGCTGGTGCGCTCGGAGAAGATGGCGGCGCTGGGCGGTCTGGTGGCCGGTGTGGCGCATGAGCTCAACACGCCGCTGGGCAATGGTGTCATGGCCATCAGCGCCATGGACGACGCGACGCGCCGCCTGCGGGCGGCCCTGCAGTCCGGGCTGCGGCGGGCCGACCTGCAGCACTGGCTCGACAGCATCGAGCAGGGCTGCGACATCGCCGCGCGCAACCTCGGACGGGCCGCCGACCTGGTGCGCAACTTCAAGCAGGTGGCGGTGGACCAGGCCAGCGCCCGGCGCCGCAGCTTCGAACTGGCCGAGGTGGTGCACGAGATGGTGGTGAGCCTGCGGCCGACCTTCGCGCGCACACCCTACCGCATCGAGACCGCGGTGCCGGCGCAAGGCCTGCGGCTGGACAGCTATCCGGGGCCGCTGGGCCAGGTGCTGGGCAACCTCTTGCAGAACGCGGTGCTGCACGGGTTCGACGGCCGCGCGCGCGGCACCGTGCGCATCACGGCCGGCCGCGCGGAAGAGGGCCGGATCTGGCTGCGCGTGAGCGACGACGGCCGCGGCATCGCGCCCGAGCACATCGGCCGCATCTTCGATCCGTTCATGACCACCAAGATGGGCCAGGGCGGCACCGGACTGGGCCTGCACATCAGCTACAACGCGGTCGTGAACCTGCTGGGCGGGACGCTGACGGTGAGCAGCGTGCCGGGCCAGGGCGCCTGCTTCGAGCTGCGGCTGCCGCAGACCGCGCCGCGCACCGCCGCACCGCCGGCGCGAACGGCCGACGAGGCGGCCGCATGAGGACCGCGCCGCAGGGGATGGGCCGGCGCGGCCGGGTGGCGGGCCGGCCCCGGCCACGCGTGTGGCGCATGCGCAGCCATCTGTCCGCGCTGCTGGTGGTCACGATGCTGGTGACCTTCGCCGTGGCGGGGGCCGCGATCCTGCTCGCGCGGCTGCCGGCCATCGAGCGCGCCACGCAGGCGGAACTGCAGGCGCATGTGGAGCAGCTCGCGGGCCGGCTGGAGCTCTTGCTCGGCACGGCGCAGAACCGGCTCGAGCTGCTGGACACGCTGGCCAGGGACGCGCCAGCCGGGCAGGCCGAGCGCCTGCTCGACGAAGGCCTGCGCGCCGGCCTGCCCCTGGATGCCGTCTACCGCCTCTCGGCGGACGGCCGCGTGCTGGCGGCCGGGCTGGGAGGCGAATGGTTGCGGCGGCGGCACGAACTGATCGGCAGCGACCTGTCCGCCAATGCGCTGTTCCAGGCGGTGCGCCGTGGCCCGGCCGTGGTCTGGAGCGGCCGCCACATGTCGTTGCGGGGCGGTGGGCGCGTCGCCGCGCTCGCGGTGCGCGATGCCGCTGGCCAGGTGCTGGTCGCCGAGGTGTCCCCCGCCGTGCTGCTGCAGGCGGTGCGGGTGGCGGCAGGCCGCCGCGCCGCGACCCTGTGGGTGGTCGACCGCAACGGCGACGTGATCGTCGACACCGGCGGCGGCCGCGAACAAGGGCCTCTGAACATCCGGGCCTGGCCGCTGATGCAGGCCCGGCTGCAGGGCCGCGCGGCCGAGCCGATCTTCCGCCACGAGGGCCGGACCTACCATGCCGCCGTCGCGCATTCCGCGGTGCTCGGCTGGGACTTCGTGGGCCAGGCACCGACCGGCTGGGCCAATCCGCGCGTGCGGCAGCTGGTGTCCTACATGGTGAGCTCGCTCGCCGGCTGCCTGTTGGTCGGACTGCTGATGGCGCCGTTCTGGGCGCAGCGGCTGACGCGGCCGCTGCAGCGCATCGTGCGCCGCGCCGAACGGACCACCCGCGGCGAGCCGGTCAGCGGCGACTGGCCGCGCGGCCATGTGGCGGAGTTCAACCGCCTGGCGGGCGACCTGCAGAGCATGGCCGAGGCGCTGCAGGAGCGCGAACGCAAGTTCCTGGCGATCTTCAACGCCTCGCCGGTGCCGATGAGCGTGACCGACGCGGCCAACGCGTACCGGCTGCTGGACGTCAACGAGGCCTGGTGCCGTGAACTGCGCAGCAGCCGCGACCAGGTGCTGGGCCGCACCGCCACCGAGATCGGCCTGTGGACCGAGGCGCAGCGCAGCGCCCTGCTGGGCCGCATGCAGGGGCAGCGCGCCAGCGCCGAGACCGTGCTGCTGCGCGGCGATGGCGAACCCATGCAGGCCCAGGTGTCCGCGCAGCGCGTCGCGCTGGCGTCGCAGGATCTCGTGATCTGGGCCATCATGGACATCGGACCGCAGCGGCGCATCGAACAGCAACTGCGCGAGATGAACCAGCAACTGGGCGAGCGCGTGGCGCAGCGCACCGAGGCGCTGGCCGCCGCCAACGCCGAGCTGTCCGCCACCGTGGAGCAGCTGCGCACGGCGCAGGACGAACTGGTGCGCGCCGAGAAGATGGCGGCGCTCGGCGGCCTGGTGGCCGGGGTCGCCCACGAGCTGAACACGCCGCTGGGCAATGGCGTGATGGCGGTGAGCGCCATGGCCGAGGCCGGCCGGTCCCTGCGCGCGGCGCAGGCCGGCGGGCTGCGGCGCAGCGTGCTGCTGCGCACGCTCGAGCAGGTGGAGCAGGCCACCGACATCGCCGGGCGCAATCTGCGCCGGGCCGCCCACCTGGTGCACAGCTTCAAGCAGGTGGCGGTGGACCAGACCAGCGCGCAGCGGCGCAGCTTCGAGCTGGGCGACGTGGTGCGCGAAATGGTGGCCAGCCTCACACCGAGCTTTGCGCGCACGCCCTACCGCATCGACGTGCAGGTCCCTGCGTGCGGGCTGCTGCTGGACAGCTACCCCGGCGCGCTGGGCCAGGCGCTGGGCAACCTGGTCCAGAACGCCGTGCAGCACGGCTTCGAAGGACGCGCGCACGGCACGGTGCGCATCACGGGCGGGCGCAGCGATGGGCCGGGCGAGGACGGCCGCATCTGGCTGCGTGTGGCCGACGACGGCTGCGGCATCGCGGCCGCCCAACAGGACCGCCTGTTCGAGCCGTTCATGACGGCCCGCTTGGGCAAGGGCGGCATCGGACTGGGACTGCACATCAGCCAGGCTGCCGTCGAGAACCTGCTGGGCGGCAGCCTGAAGCTGTGCAGTGCGCCTGGCGAAGGGGCCTGCTTCGAGATGCGGCTGCCGCCGCGGGCGCCATAGCGTCAAGGAAAGGGCTGGACCGTGTCTTGTACGCCGCTCTTCCCGGGTGCTGTCGCTCGTGATGTACACATTGCATGTGTCGGTGCCTGTCTTGTTGTCAGCGAATTTCCCTGATGGTGCAATGGCATCGTTGTCAACTCGTCCATCCCATGGCCGCGTTTGTGCGCAATGGGCATCCCCATGAACGATGAAGATCCACTGGAGTTCGTCCCCGACGACGAACCGCCGCCTTCGGCGGCGGATACCACGCTGCGGCCCTGGCGCATCCTCATCGTCGACGACGCGCAGGACGTGCACGAGAGCATGCGCTACGGCCTGCGCGGCCTGCAGATCGAAGGGCGGCCGCTGCAGTTGTTCCATGCCCATTCGGGTGCTGCGGCGCTGGAACTGCTGGCCCGTGAGCGCGACATCGCCGTGGTCCTGCTCGACGTGGTCATGGAAACGGAGCAGGCCGGCCTGGTCACCGTGGACCGCATCCGCCGCGACCTGGGGCTGGCCCACGTGCGCATCGTGCTGCACACCGGACAGCCCGGCCATGCCCCCGAGATCGAGACCATTCGCCGCTACGACATCAACGATTACAAGACCAAGGGCGAGCTCACGCGCGAGCGCCTGTACGTGGCGCTGACGACGGCCATCCGTTCTTACCAGCATCTGCGGCGCGTGGAGGCCGGCCGGCGCGGCCTGGAGCAGATCGTTCAGGCCAGTGGCCGGCTCATGGTCCGTGAGGACCTGCACGGCTTCGCCGAAGCGGCGCTCGCCGAGGCCGCGAACCTGCTCGACCTGCCGACCGAAGGCCTGGTGTGCGTGGGGGACGTGCGCAGCGAGATGGCTTACGCGGTGGTGCTGGCGGCGGCCGGCGTGCATGCCGCGCAGAAGGGCCGCGTGCTGCGGGAACTGCCGGACCGCGAGGCCGCCGCCTTCCTGGAACGCGCACTGAGCGGGCGGCGCCACGTGCTGGCGGACCGCCGGCTGGCCCTGTTCCTGCCCGGCCGCGCGGGCCGCGACCTGGCCATCCTGCTGGAGACCGACCGGCCGACGGACGGCGTGCGCGCGCGCCTGCTGAACGTGCTGTGCGCCAACCTGGCGCTCAGCGCGGCCAACCTGGATCTGCTCACGCGGCTGCGCGAGCAGGCCTTCGTCGACCGTTCGCTGGGCCTGCCCAACCGCTTGGCGCTGGTCGAGCACATCGATGCCGCCGGCGCTGCCGGCGCCGCGCGGGGCCATGTGCTCGCCTTGCTCGACGTCGACCACTTCTCCGCCACCAACGACATGTTCGGCCATGCCTACGGCGACCAGCTGCTGGCGGCCATCGCGCAGCGCCTGGCGCGCAGCCTGCCGCCCGGCTGCCTGCTGGTGCGCGTCACCGGCGACACTTTCGGCGTCTGGGGCCCCGAAGTCGCCGTCGAGCCCGGGCATCTGAACATCCTGCTGGCGCCGCCGTTCGAGGTCGATGGCGTGGCCCGCCCGGTCTCCGTGTCCATGGGACTGGCGCGCTGGGACGATGGCCAGCCCGGCGGCGCCGACCTCGCCAAGAACGCGGCGATCGCGCTCAAGCAGGCCAAGTCCGCCGGCCAGAGCGGCGCGCAGTACTACTCGCCCGAAGTCGGCGAGGCCACGCGCCGAAGCACGCGGCTGCTGCACGACCTGCGCCTGGCGGTCGACCGCGAGCAGCTGCAGCTGGCGTTTCAGCCGCAACTGTCCTTGGCCAGCGGCCGTGCGGTGGGCGCCGAGGCCTTGCTGCGCTGGCAGACCGAGGAGGGGCGCTTCGTCTCGCCGGCCCAGTTCGTTCCGGTGGCCGAGCAGTCGGGCCTGATCGTGCGGATCGGCCGCTGGGTGCTGCGGGCAGCGCTGCAGGCGCTGGCGCGCCTGCGCGCGCCGGACAGCCGGCTGCGCATGGCCGTCAACGTGTCGCCGCTGCAATTCGCGCAAGCCGACTTCCTGGACCAGGTCGACGAAGCACTGGCGCTGGCGCAGCTGCCGCCGCAGGCGCTGGAACTGGAGATCACCGAGTCCGTGGCGATGCTGGGCCTGGAGCGCGTGACAGGCCTGCTGCACGAGATCCGGGCGCGCGGCATCGCCGTGGCCATCGACGATTTCGGCACCGGCTTTTCCTCGCTGTCCTACCTGGATCGCCTGCCGGCCGACCGCTTGAAGATCGACCGGGCCTTCGTCTCGGCGCTCGAGGCCGGCGGTGGCGGCGCCCGCGTCGCCGAGATGATCGTGCCGCTGGGCCGGCGCCTGGGCATGCAGGTGCTGGCCGAAGGTGTGGAAACGCCGAACCAGGCCGGCCTGCTGCGCCAGCTGGGCTGCGACGAGGTGCAAGGCTACCTGTACGCCAAGCCCATGGCCTTCGATGCGCTCGGCCGCTGGCTGGCCGCCCATCCATGCGATTGAGCCCCTGATGCTGGCCCGCGGCCGTTGGGGCGTCTGGACGCTGCGCAGCCACCTGTCGGCCCTGTTGCTGACGAGCATGCTGCTGACGCTGGTGCTGGCCGGCGGCGCCGTACTGGCCTACCGGATCCCGGGCCTGGAGCGCGAGAGCCAGCAGTCCCTGCTCCACGAGGTGCAGGAACTCGGTGCGCGCATGGAGCTGCTGCTGGGCACGCGGCAGGACCGGCTGGAGCTGCTGGCCGCGCTGCTGCAAGGCCCGGCTGCGGCACATGCCGACAGGGTGCTGGACGAGGGCGTGGACGACGGCGCCATGCTGAGCGCGGTCTTCCGCGTCTCGCCGCAGGGCCGCGTGACCGCCGTCGGCCTGCCCGAGTCCCTGCGCGCGCGGCGCGGCGACCTGCTGGGCAGCGACCTGTCCGGCAGCAGCCTGCTGCGCGCGCTCGGCCCCGGGCCGGGCGTGGTCTGGAGCGGCCGCTACCTCTCGGTGCTGACCGGCCGCCTGACCGCCGGGCTGGCCTACCGTTCGCCGGCCGGCGAAACGCTGCTCGCCGAGGTTCCGATCGGCACGCTGCTGGACACCATGGACACGGCGGCCGGCGCAAGCCCGTCCTCGGTCTGGGTGGTCGACCCCGACGGCGAGATCATCGCCGACACCGTCGGCGGCCGCGACGCGGGCAAGGTCAACATCCGCAACTGGCCGCTGATGCAGGCGGTGCGCGAGGGCAGCGACGGCAGCCGGATCTTCCCCTTCCCGGCCGGGGCGTTCCGGGTGGCGACCGCGCACTCGCCGGCCCTGGGCTGGTACTTCATCGGCCATGCGCCGGTCGGTCTGGCCAACGCGGACGTGAGCAATCTGGTGCTGGGCGTCGGCGTGGCCTTCTTCGCCAGCCTGGGCATCGGACTGCTGATGGCACCGTTCTGGGCCGGCTATCTGGCGCGGCCGCTGCAGACCATCGTCGCGCGGGCCACGCAGACCATGCGCGGCGCCAGCCCGGCCGGCCCGGACAGGCCGGCCGGTCCGGACTGTCGGGTCGCGGAGTACGACCGGCTCTCGCGCCACCTGGCGGCCATGGCCGTCGCGCTGCGCGAGCGCGAGCTGACCTTCCTGGCCATCTTCAACGCCGCGCCGGTGCCGATGGCGGTGACCGATGCCGACCACGGCATGCGCCTGCTCGATGCCAACGAAGCCTGGTGCCAGGCCTTGCAGCACCGCCGGGAGGATGTCATCGGCCGCACCGGCGTGGAACTCGGCCTGTTCACCGCAGCCGAAAGCGCCGAGCTGGTCGCCCGCCTGCAGGACGACGGCCTGGTCGGCGAAGGCCGGCTGCGGCGCGCCAACGGCGAGACGATGCTGTGCCAGATCTATGGCCGGCGCGCCAGCGTGGGCGGCGAGCGCTGGCTGATCTGGGCCAGCATCGACATCGGCCCCATGCGCCGCATGCAGCAGCAGCTGCGCGGCCTGAACCGGCAGCTGGAGGCCTCCGTGCAGCAGCGCACCGAGGCGCTGGGCCGCTCCAATGCCGAGCTGTCGCAGACCGCCGCCCGCCTGCGCGCGGCCCAGCGTGAACTGGTGCGCGCCGAGAAGATGGCGGCGCTGGGCAAGCTGGTCGCCGGCGTCGCGCACGAGCTCCATACCCCGCTGGGCAACGGCGTGATGGCCGTCAGCGCGATGGGCGACGCCACGCGCAGCTTCCAGGCGGCCGCGCAGGAGGGCCTGCGGCGGCGCGACCTGGTCCAGCTGGTCGAGAGCCTGGGCCAGGGCGTGGCCATCGCAGGGCGCAACCTGCGGCGCGCGGCCGAGCTGGTGCACAGCTTCAAACAGGTGGCGGTGGACCAGACCAGCGCACAGCGGCGCAGCTTCGAGCTCAGCGAGGTGGTGCACGAGATGGTGGTGAGCCTCAAGCCCAGCTTCGCCAGCCAGCCCTGGCGCATCGAGGTGGACGTGCCGGCCAGCGGCTTGCGCATGGACAGCTATCCCGGCGCGCTGGGCCAGGCGCTGGGCCACCTGATCGAGAACGCGGTCGTGCACGGCTTCGAAGGCCGCACGCGCGGCACGGTGCGCATCACGGCAGGGCGCGAGGACCGGCCCGGCGGCGACGGGCGCATCTGGCTGCATGTGGTCGACGACGGGCGCGGCATCGCGGCCGGGCAGCTCGACCGCCTCTTCGAGCCCTTCGTCACGACCCGGACGGGACATGGCGGCGGCGGCCTGGGGCTGCACATCGCCTCCAACGCGGTGACCAAGCTGCTGGGCGGGACGCTCACGGTGGACAGCGTGATGGGCCAGGGGGCGTGCTTCGCGATGCGCCTGCCGGTCGTCGCGCCGGACGCGCCCAAGGACTCCGGATGGCTGCTGCCCTGAACGCGTGCCGGGTCGCCACCTGCCTGGCGCTGGCGCTGCTGGCCGGGTGCATGCCCGCGGCGCCGGTGCGCATCGGCCTGCTGGCCGATTTCAGCGGCCGCAATGCCCGTTTCAACGTGGACGGGCGCAACGGCGCGCTGCTGGCGGCCGAGAGGCTCAACGCCGGCGGCGGCATCGGCGGGCGGCCGGTCGAACTGCTGGTGCGCGACAGCGGCGCCACGCCCGCGACCGAGGCCGCGGCGGTGCGCGCGCTGCGCGATGCCGGCGTGGCGCTGGTCATCGGCCCGTTCTCCAGCCCCGTCGCGGCCCGCATGCTGCCGCTGTTCGACGCGGCCGGCGTGCTGTTGCTGTGCCCCACCTCCACCGACGCGGCGCTCAGGGAACGCGACGACCAGCTGCTGCTGCTGAACCGCAGCACGCGCGCGAGCGCCAGCGACTACGCCGGCATGCTGCATGCGCGCGGCCACCGCCGGCTGGCGCTGGCCACCGACATGCGCAATGCCAGCAACAACGGCGGCTGGCGCGATGCCTTCGTGCAGGCCTTCACGGCCCTGGGCGGGCACATCGTGGCGGACACCGAGTTCGGCGTGGCCGCGGATCCGACGGCCTACGCCGCGGTGCGCACGCTGCTGGCCGCCGGCCCCGACGGCCTGGTGTTCGTGGCCAATGGCGTGGACGCGGCGCGGCTGGCCCAGCAGGCGGCCAAGCTGCATGCGAAGCTGCCGATGGTGGCCCCGGACTGGGCCGAGGACCGCTCGCTGCTGGAGGCGGGCGGCAGCGCCGTGGAGGGCCTGGTGCTGGCATCCGCCGCGCGGCTGGACGACGAGGGCGCCGCCTACCGCGGCTTCCACCAAGCCTATGTGGCGCGCTTCGGCACCGAACCCAACTACCGCAGCATCGCCGCCTACGACGCGATGACCGTGGTGGCGCGCGCGCTGGCGCAGGCGCGGCCGGGCGAATCGGCCCGCAACGCCGTGCTGCGCCAGGGCCCCTACCAAGGCCTGCAGCAGAGCATCGCCTTCGACCGCTTCGGTGATGCCGCGCGCCAGGCGTATTTCCGGGTCGTGCAAGGCGGCCGCTTCGAGCCGCTGCCATGAAGCGCCCGGCCTGGCCCGTCCTGCGCCTGCGCAGCCACCTGGCCGCGCTGCTGGTGGTGGCCATGCTGCTGACCTTCGTGCTCGTGCTGGGCGGCCTGCTGGCCTACCAGGTTCCGCGCATCGAGGCCCGCAGCCACGCCGCGCAGCAGCGCGAGGTGGCCGAGATGCGGGCCCGCATGGAACTGGTGCTGCAGGCGCAGCGGCGCCGGCTTGCGCTGCTGGAAGCGCTGATCGATGCGGCGCCACCGCAGACCGCCGATGCGGTGCTGGACCAGGGCGTGGGCGATGGCCGCGTGCTGCGCGCCATCTACCGCCTGTCGCCGCAGGGGCGCGTGGTCGCGGCGGGCCTGCCGCCCGCGCTGCGCCACCAGCGTGAGGATGTGCTGGGCAGCGACCTGTCGGCCGACCCGCTGTTCCGCGCGGTCGCCGGCCGGCCGACGCTGGTCTGGCGCGGCACCCATGTGTCGGTGCTGGACGGCCGGTCCACCGTGGGGGTGGCCTTGAGCGACCGGCACGGCGACGTGCTGCTGGCCGAGGTGCAGCTGGGCGCGCTCGTCGATGCCGTGCGGGTGGCGGCGGGCACGCGCGCCGCGTCGGTATGGGTGGTCGACCGCACCGGCGAGATCATCGCCGACAGCCAGCAGGGCCAGGATGTCGGCACGCTCAACATCCGCAACTGGCCGCTGATGCGCGGCATGCTGCGCGAGCAGCCACCCGTGGAGCGCTTCGAGCACGGGGGCACGCAGTTCCACGCCACGGTCTCGCATTCGGCCGCGCTCGACTGGTACTTCGTCGGCCGCATGCCGGTCGGATGGGCCCATCCCCAGGTGCGCACGCTGGTGCTGTCCGTGGTCGCCGTGCTGCTCGGCAGCCTGGTGATCGCGCTGCTGGTGGCGCCGTTCTGGGCCACGCGCATGGCGCGCCCGCTGGACCGCATCATCGAACGCGCCGACCGCAGCGGCAGCGGCAACGACGGCGAGGATCCCTGGCCGCGCAGCTCGGTGGCGGAATTCAACCGGCTGGCCTGCGACCTGGAATCCCTGACCGGTGCGCTGCAGGCGCGGGAGCGCAAGTCGCAGGCGATCTTCCACGCCTCGCCGGTGCCGATGGCCGTGAGCGACACCGACGACGACGACCGCCTGCTGGACGTCAACCGGGCCTGGTGCAAGGAGTTCCGCTACCGCCGCGAGGACGTGCTGCAGCGGCTTCCGCGGGAGCTCGGCCTGCTGGCCGACCCGCAGCTGCGCGCGGGCCTGCGCGGCACCATCGAGCGCGGCGAACCGGTCGGCGACCTGTGCCTGCGCCGCAGCGACGGCAGCCCCGTGCAGGTCAGCCTGCATGCCCGGCGGGCCCAGTTGCCCAGCGCACGGCTGATGGTCTGGGCCACCATGGACGTGGGCCCGATGCGCCTCGTCGAGCGCGAGCTGCGCGAGTTGAACCAGCAGCTCGAGAGCCGGGTGCAGCAACGCACCGAGGCCCTGGCCGGCGCCAACGCCGCGCTGTCCCGGACGGTGGAGCAGCTGCGCGCGGCGCAGGACGACCTGGTCCAGGCCGAGAAGATGGCGGCGCTGGGCGGCCTGGTGGCCGGCGTGGCGCACGAACTGAACACGCCGCTGGGCAACGGCGTGATGGCCGTCAGCGCGATGGGCGATGCCTTGCGCGGTTTCCAAGAGGCGATGCGCTCGGGCGTGCGGCGCAGCGCGCTGGACCAGATGCTGGAGAGCATCGCGCAGGGCGTGGACATCGCGGGGCGCAACCTGCGTCGCGCGGCCGAGCTGGTCCACAGCTTCAAGCAGGTGGCGGTGGACCAGACCAGCGCGCAGCGCCGGCGCTTCGAGGTCGGCGAGGTGGTGCACGAGATGGTGGTGAGCCTGCGCCCGAGCTTTCACCGCACGCCTTACCGCATCGAGGTGGACGTGCCGGCCAGCGGTCTGGTGCTGGACAGCTACCCCGGCGCGCTGGGCCAGACCATCGGCAACCTGATCCAGAACGCGGTGCTGCACGGCTTCGACGGGCGCGACCACGGCACGGTGCGGATCTCGGCCGGCCGCGAGGACGAGGGCTGGGTCTGGCTGCACGTGCAGGACGACGGCAGGGGCATCGCGCCCGAGCACATCGACCGCATCTTCGAGCCCTTCATGACCACGCGCATGGGGCGTGGCGGCACCGGGCTGGGTCTGCACATCAGCTACAACGCAGTGGTCAATGTGCTGGGGGGCACGCTGACCGTGCACAGCGTCCTCGGTGCCGGCGCCAGCTTCGTGCTGCGCCTGCCGACCGATGCCCCGCGCACGGGCGGGCACAACCGGCCCGCCGACACCGTCGCCGGTTCTAGGACGACGTCGCCATGACGTGCCGCGCCGCACACCTGCGCCACATGCGGTCCTGGATGTGCCGCATGGTGTTCCTGGCCGCTGCAGCCCTGGCGGCCTGCAACGGCGGCACGCCGGTGCGCATCGGCTTCCTGGGCGGCGCGGCGACCCAGGGCTTCAGCGTGAGCGAGGACGGGCGCAACGGTGCCATGCTGGCCGTGGAGGAGCTCAACCGCGCCGGCGGCGTGCACGGGCGCCCGCTGGAACTGGTCGTGCGCGACATCGCCCTCGACAAGGACCACGCCCAGGCCATGGCCGCCGCGCTGCTGTCGGCCCGCGTGCGGGCCGTGGTCGGTCCGTTCACGAGCACCCAGGCGCTGGCCGTGCTGCCGCAGGCCGATGCCGCCGGCACCTTGCTCGTGAGCCCGACGGCCAACGCGCCCGAACTCGGCGGCCGCGACGACCACTTCATCCGTCTGAACGGTGCGCTGGCCGACTCCGCGCGGGCCTACGCCGAGCTGCTGGTCGGGCGCGGCCAGCGGCGCGTGGCGGTGGCCTTCGACCAGGCCAACGCGGCCTATTCCGGTCCCTGGCTGAGCGCCTTCCGCATCAGCCTGGCGGCCCTGGGTGGACAGGTGGCGGCAGAGGTGGCCTACGTCTCCGGGCCCGCGCTGTCGTCCAGCGCCGTGGCGCGCGCGCTGCTGCGGCACCCGTCCGACGCGCTGCTGTTCATCGGCCGCGGTGCCGATGCGGCGCTGCTCGCCCAGCAGGTGCGCAAGCAGGGTTCCGCTGTGCCGCTGGCCGCGGCCGAATGGGCCGCCGCCGACGCACTGCTCGAACTGGGCGGGCGCGCGGTCGAAGGCCTGCTGACGGCCTTGCCCTACGACCCCTCGGACCGCACGGCGCGCTACCAGGCGTTCCAGCGCAGCTACCGCGCGCGCTACGAGCGCGAGCCTGGCTTCGGCGCGCTGGGCTCCTACGATGCCGTCATGGTGCTGGCGCAGGCCATGGAACGTGCAGAGCGCGGCGAAAGCCTCAAAGAGGCCGTGCTGCGCCACGGCCCCTACCAGGGCCTGCAACGCGCCATCGCGATCGACCGCTTCGGCGACAGCCGGCCGCCGCTGCACTTCGTCGTGGTGGAGGGCGGCGCCTTCGTCAGCCTGCGGTGATGCCGCGCGCGCGCAGCGCGGCGATCTCGGCCGCGCCGTAGCCCAGTTCGCGCAGCAGCGCCTCGCCATGCTCGCCGGCCGCGGGCGGCTGCAGCCGGATGCCGGGCCGCTGCCCGTCCAGCGTGAAGGGCAGCAGCGGCACCTTGGCCATCTGGCCGTCGTTCATGCGCAGCTGGCCGAAGCCGCCACTGGCGTTCAGGTGCGGGTCGTCGAACAGCTCCTGCGGCTTGGCGATCGGCGCGAACGGCAGTTCGTGGGCTTCGAACCTGGCGGCCAGTTCGGCCGCGCTGTGCCCGGCCAGGTGCGAGCGCAGCAGGGGCATCAGCCAGTCGCGCGCGAGCACGCGGTCGTTGTTGCTGGCCAGGCGCGGGTCGGCCAGGAGCTCCTGCAGGCCGAAGGCCTGGCAGAACACCGTCCACTGCTTGTCGCTGACGACGGCCAGGAAGATCTGCGCGCCGTCCTTCACGGTGAACACGTCGTAGACGGCCCAGGCCGAGATGCGGCTGGGCATGGGGTTGGCCGCGCGGCCAGTGGCCGCGAACTGCATCATGTGCTGCATGACCAGGAACACGTTGTTCTCGAACAGCGCGGACTGCACCTCGCAGCCCAGGCCGGTCTGCTCGCGCTGGCGCAGCGCGGCCATGGCGCCGATCGCGCCGAACATGCCGCCCATGATGTCGTTGACGCTGCTGCCCGCGCGCAGCGGATCGCCTGCGCGGCCGGTCATGTAGGCCAGGCCGCCCATCATCTGCACCACTTCGTCCAGCGCCGTGCGGTTCTCGTACGGGCCGGGCAGGAAGCCCTTGTGGCTGACGTAGACCACGCCGGGGTTCAGCTTCTTCACGCTAGCGTAGTCCAGGCCGAGCTTGGCCATGGTGCCGGGCTTGAAGTTCTCGCTCACGATGTCGGCCGTCGCCACGAGCTTGAGCGCGGCCTCGCGGCCCTCGGGCTGCTTCAGGTCCAGCGCGATGCTCTTCTTGTTGCGGTTGAAGGCCGGGAAGAAGCCCGCCCCCGCGCCGAGCAGCCGGCGCGTGCTGTCGCCCTCGATGGGTTCGACCTTGATCACCTCGGCGCCCAGGTCGCCCAGCAGCATGCCGCAGGTCGGGCCCATCACCATGTGGGTGAACTCGACGATGCGGATGTTGGCGTAGGGCAGGGGCGCGGCAGCGGTATCGGTCATGCAGGGGGGGAGTCAGGGGGAAAGCGCAGCGTGGCGGCCAGGCCGCCCAGGCGCGTGGAGGAGTCCAGCGCCAGTGTCGCACCGTGGCGTTCGGCGATCGCGTGCGCGATGGTCAGGCCCAGTCCGCTGCCGCCGGCCGCGGCATCGGGGCTGCGGTAGAAGCGCTCGAACACGCGGGCGCGCTCGGCCGGCGCGATGCCCGGGCCGTTGTCGTGCACGGCCACGCGCAGCGGGCCCAGCACCACGTCGACGCGGCCGCCCTCGGGGCTGTACTTGATGGCGTTGTCCAGCAGGTTGCGCAACAGGATGGCCAGCGCATCGGCATCGCCGCGCACGGCGGGCAGGGCGGCCTCGTCACCCTCGCCATGGCCTTCGATGTCCAGGCCCAGGTCGATGCCGCGCGCCTGGGCCTGCGGCAGCGCGTCCGCCACGGCTTGGCGTGCCAGCGGCGCCAGCGCTAGCGGCGGCAGCGGCGCGCTGTCCTGCACGGCCGCCTCCTGGCGGGCCAGCAGCAGCAGCTGCTGCATGAGCCGGATCGCGCGGTCGATGCCCTGCTGCAGCCGCGCCAGCGCGGTGGCGCGGGCGCCGTCGTCGGCGGCGCGCTCCACGGCCTGGGCCTGCAGCTTGAGAGCGGCCAGCGGCGAACGCAGTTCGTGCGCGGCATTGGCGACAAAGGCGCGCTGCGCCGCGAAGGCCTGGTCGAGCCGGCCGAACAGCGCGTTGATCTCGTCCACCAGCGGCAGCACCTCGTCGGGCAGGCCGGCGGCCTGCAGCGGCGAGAGGTCGTCGGCCGCGCGCACCGCGACCTCGGCCCGCGTGCGTGCCAGCGGCGCCAGCGAGCGGCGGATGCCCCACCAGGCCAGCAGCATGAGCGGCGGCGCCATCAGCGCCATGGGCAGCGTGGCGCGCAGCGCCAATGCGCGCGCCCGGGCCTGGCGCGCGTCCCGGTTCTGCGCGATCTGGATGGTCTGGTACGGCGTCTGCACGCTGTAGACGCGGTAGTGCACGCCGTCCAGCCGCGCGTCGGAAAAGCCCAGCACGGCGCGCGGCGGCAGCGGCGTGGGCACGGAGCGGAACAGCTGCACGCCGTCGCGGCCCCAGATCTGCACCAGGTATTCGTCGCTGCCATCGGCCTCCAGCGTGGGCGGCGCCAGCGGCAGGCCGCCGCGCAGCGCATGCGCCATCTGCTGCAGGTGGTAGTCGAACATCTCGTCGGCCTGGCGCAGCGCGCTGCGCCAGGCCGTGCCGGCCAGCACGGCGGCGGCCAGCACGATGACCGTCATCACCGTGGCCAGCAGCCGGCGCTGGAGCGAGTGGCGCGCCTGCGTCATTCTTTGGGCATCAGGTAACCCAGGCCGCGCACGTTCTGGATCAGGCCCGGGCCGAGCTTCTTGCGCAGGCCGTGGATGTAGA
Source organism: Pseudorhodoferax aquiterrae (assembly GCF_014652235.1). Taxonomy (GTDB): domain Bacteria; phylum Pseudomonadota; class Gammaproteobacteria; order Burkholderiales; family Burkholderiaceae_C; genus Pseudorhodoferax; species Pseudorhodoferax aquiterrae. Next base: position 148,262 of record NZ_BMYK01000002.1, on the reverse strand, counting down.
CCTCCACCGCGTTGGAACTGATGTCGTCCTTCCAACCGTAGAGCTTTTCCTCGAGCTGGGCGCGCGAGAACACCACGCCGGGCCGGGCCATCAGCGTCTCCAGCACGGCCCATTCGCGGGCCGACAGCACGATGGGTTCGCCGGCTTTGCTGGCCTCGCGTGTGACCGGGTTCAGCGCCACGTCCTGGTAGCGCACCACGGGGTCGGCCCGGCCATGGGCGCGACGGATCAGCGCGTGGATGCGGGCCAGCAGCTCGTCCAGGTCGTAGGGCTTGAGCACGTAGTCGTCGGCACCGGCGTTCAGGCCGGCCACGCGCTCGGCCACGGCGTCGCGCGCGGTCAGGATCAGCACGGGCACCGTGTCCTGGCGCGCGCGCAGCGCGCGCAGCACCTCCAGACCGTCGCGCTTGGGCAGGCCCAGGTCCAGCAGCACCAGGTCGTAGCGCTCGGCCTTGAGCGCGGTGTCGGCCATCTCGCCGTCGCGCACCCAGTCCACGGCGAAGTGCTCGGCCCGCAGCAGGTCGAGCACGGTCTCGCCGATCATGGTGTCGTCTTCGACCAGAAGCAGTCGCATGGTTGTGTCCTTTGGCCGCGGATTATCCCGAGGCCGGCGGCGCGAAACTGAAGCGGGGCTGAAAGCCGGCCGCGGCGGCCGCCGTGGCCTAATACCGGGTTTCTTCAAGGAGAGGCGACATGGGCGCACAGTGGAAATCGAAGGGCAAGGAGCTCGTGGCCAATGCCAAGGGCAGGCTGTTCAGCAAGCTGGCCAAGGACATCATGCTGGCCGCGCGCGCCGGCGCCGACCCGGCCAGCAATGCCAGGCTGCGCCTGGTGGTGGAGCAGGCGCGCAAGGCCTCCATGCCCAAGGACACGCTGGACCGTGCGATCAAGAAGGGCGCGGGCCTGACCGGCGAGGCCGTGCACTTCGACCATGTGATCTACGAGGGCTTCGCGCCGCACCGCGTGCCGGTGATGGTGGAGTGCCTGACCGACAACGTGAACCGCACGGCACCCGAGATGCGCGTGCTGTTCCGCAAGGGCCAGCTCGGCACCTCGGGCTCGGTGTCCTGGGACTTCGACCATGTGGGCATGATCGAGGCCGAACCCGCCACCCCTGGAGCCGACCCGGAACTGGCCGCCATCGAGGCCGGCGCCCAGGACTTCGAACCGGGCCATGAGGAGGGCAGCACGCTGTTCCTGACCGACCCGGGCGACCTGGACCTGGTCAGCCGCGCGCTGCCGGCCCAGGGTTTCACGGTGCTGTCGGCCAAGCTGGGCTACAAGGCGAAAAACCCGATCGACCCGGCCAGCCTGTCGGTCGCGGAGCTCGAGGAAGTCGAGGCCTTCCTGGCCGCCATCGACGCCAACGACGACGTGCAGAACCTGTTCGTCGGCCTGGGCGGCTAGCGCCTCAGTCCAGCGGCCGGGTCAGGTACACGGCCTCGCGCCCCACGATGGGTTCGCGCGTGGGCATGAAGACCGTGCAGTCGTTGCAGGGCGCGACGATGGCGTGCGGCCCGTCGGTGGCGATGAGTTCGCCCTGCGCGAAGCTCTCCAGCCCGATCAGCGGCCGCGTGAAATGGAAGTCCGTGGTGCGCACCAGGTGCGTTTCCAGCAGCTCGAAGCGCAGCTGCGGCTGGGCCGGTGCCTTGGCGGGCGCATCGACGAGGCCGAAGTGCGCGAGGAAGTCCAGCGTCACGGCCGTCGCCAGGTCGGACGCGGCCTGCTGGAAATGCTGGCCGCACTCGGCCACCAGCGCCACACCCGGCCCCGGCCCCTCGCTGCCGTGCGGGCCGTACTGGATCAGCGGCGTGCCCGAGCCCAGGCCCCGCGGCATGACCAGGTGCAGCGCCGGCCGGCCGATGGCCAGCGCCACATCCGCGTTGCGCGAGAAGGACGGATAGACCCAGAACGGCGGCACGGCCTGGCTCGTGGAGTGGATGTCCAGGATGTGGTCGGCCGCCTCGACCACGCCGCGCAAGGCGCGGGCGCGCTGCAACTCGGGGCTGTCTTCGGCGCCGTCCAGCCACTCGGTGGACCAGATGCGGTTCATGTTGTGCACGAGCTGGCGGCTGTCGAAGGGGCGCTCGATGTCGAAGCTCTCGTAGGCCGCCACGTTGGCGAAGCTCACCGTCAGCGTGCCGATCTTCGGCCGCACGCCGGTGTCCAGCAGGTGCGTGGCCGCGACCATGCCGCAGATCTCGTTGCCGTGCGTGAGCGCGTTGATGAGCACGTGCGGCCCGGGCTTGCCGGATGCGAAGCGGTGCACGTAGTCGACGCCGGTGTTGCCCTGGCGGTAGGCGGAGAGGTCGCGCGGTAGAACCTCGAGGGGTGTGGTGCTCATCCGGCCATCTTACGGGTGACACAGCGCCAGCGGAATCCGCCATAGCATGCACAGCCTCAACCCCGGACGCACCGCCCGTGCATCCGCACACACCACCAGGAGACCCATGCCGATGTCCACCCCGTCCCCGCGCCGCCACACCATCGCCGACCTGCTGCGGCGCACGCGCCGGCGTTACCCCGAGCGCACCGCCATCCGCTGCGGCGCCGTGAGCTGGACCTATGCGCAATTCGACGACATCTGCAGCCGCCTGGCCGCGGGACTGGCCGGCCTGGGCGTGGCGCCGGGCGACCGGGTCGCCGTGGTGTCGCGCAACTCCCACGCCTTCGCCGCGCTGCGCTATGCGGTGGCGCGGCTGGGCGCGGTGCTGGTGCCCGTCAACTTCATGCTGAACGCCGAGGAAGTGCGCTACATCCTGGAGCATGCCGGCGCCAGCGTGCTGTGCGTGGACACGGCCTCGGCCGCGGTCGCACTGCAGGCCGCCGACGGCACGGCCGTGCGCCACCGGGTCTGGCTGCCGGCCGAGGATGCGTCCGAGGCCGTCCCGGGCCTGCTGCCCTTCGATGCGCTGCTGGCCGACGCCGCAGCCCTGGTGGAGCCGGCGCTGGAGGCCGACGCGCTGGCCCAGATCATCTACACCAGCGGCACCGAGTCGCGGCCCAAGGGCGCGATGCTCACGCACGCGGCCGTGATCGCCGAGTACGTGAGCTGCCTGGTGGATGCCGAGATCGCCCAGGGCGACCGCGTGCTGCATGCGCTGCCGCTGTACCACTGCGCCCAGCTCGACGTGTTCCTGGGCCCCTGCATCTACGTGGGCGCGACCAACGTGATCACGGGCAAGCCCACGCCCGACAACCTGCTCGCGCTGATGGCGCGCGAGCGCATCACCTCGTTCTTCGCGCCGCCCACGGTCTGGATCGGCCTGCTGCGCGCGCCGCAGTTCGACGCCACCGACCTGTCGGCGCTGGCCAAGGGCTACTACGGCGCCTCCATCATGCCCGTGGAGGTGCTCAAGGAGATCCTGCGCCGCCTGCCCGGCACGCGGCTGTGGAACCTGTACGGCCAGACCGAGATCGCGCCCGTGGCCACGGTGCTGCCGCCCGAGGACCAGCTGCGCAAGGCCGGCTCGGCCGGCCGCGCCACGCTGAACGTGGAGACGCGTGTGGTCGACGACGCGATGCAGGACGTGGCGGTCGGCCAGGTCGGCGAGATCGTGCACCGCTCGCCGCAGCTGCTCAGCGGCTACTACCGCGACCCCGAGCGCACCGCCGCCGCCTTCGAGGGCGGCTGGTTCCACAGCGGCGACCTCGGCTTGCTCGACGAAGAGGGCTACCTCACGGTGGTGGACCGCAAGAAGGACATGATCAAGACCGGTGGCGAGAACGTGGCCAGCCGCGAGGTGGAAGAGGTGCTCTACACGATCGAAGGCGTGTCCGAGGTCGCCGTGATCGGCCTGCCCGACCCGAAGTGGATCGAGGCCGTCACGGCCGTGGTCGTGCGCCGCCCGGGCAGCGCCCTGGACGAAGCCGGCCTGGTCGCGGCGGCCTCGGAGCGGCTCGCGCACTTCAAGGTGCCCAAGCGCGTGCACTTCGTCGACGCGCTGCCCAAGAACCCCAGCGGCAAGCTGCTCAAGCGCGAGCTGCGCCGGCTTTACGAAGCGCGCTGAGCGCGCGCGCGGGCCGGCAGGTCCGGCCCGGCACCGGGCAGCTCGATCGGAAAGCAGATTTGCACATCAGCGGCTCTGCCATGGTCCACGGCCGCCGGACCTGCTCCAGGATTGGCTTGCAGCGACAGGCCGAACATGCGCAAGTGGGACTGCCGATTCAGAGAGCGGCACTGGACTGTTGTTGCCACCAAACTGCGCGTGGTTTGCACGTATGTTTTCCGCGATTCGATCACTTATGATGCAGATAGCTCGGTAGCCGAAGCCACCCGTTTTCGTGGAAAGGGGCTCGGGCGCAGGCAGCATGACCACACCCAGCCCATCCGCGCCCGAACGCCGGACCGCGCCGCCAGCCGCGGTGGCCACCACTGTCTCGTGGCTGCGGCCCGCGCTCGCCGCGGGGCTCACCAGCGCGGTGCTGGCGCTCGTCCCCTGGCTGTACCTGCAGGACCGGCAGAGCGATGCGGAGCTGGCGCTGCATGCGTTGGTGTCCCACGAGGCCGACCGCGCCGTGGCCAATGTACAGACCCAGCTGCGCGCGTTCGAACTCGTGCTGCGTGGCGTCAAGGGTTTCTTCGAGGGTTCGGATGGCGTCGATGCCGCCGAGTTCCAGGCCTTCGCGGCCTCGCTGGCGCTGCAGCGCACGGCACCAGGCCTGCAGGGCGTGGGATTCGTCGCCCACCTGGACGGTGCCGGCGGCCCCCGCCACGCCGTGGCAGCCGCCTTCGATGCCTCCGGCCTGGTGCTGCGCCCGCCAGGGCAGCGCCCGGCGTATGCGCCCATCCTGTTCATGGAGCCGCCCACGCCCGGCAACCGGGGCGCGCTGGGCCTGGACGTGCTGACCGTGCCCACGGCCCGTGCCGCGATCGAGCAGTCCATGGCCTCGGGCGCGCTGGCGTTGACGGGCAAGCTGCAGTTGGCCCAGGACGCCGGTGGCCCGCCTGAACCGGGCTTCGTGATGTACCTGCCGGTCTACCTGCCGCAGGTCCCTGCGCCTGGCCAGGGTCGGCCGGACGTGGCGCCCGTGGGCTGGGCCGACGGGCCGTTCCGTCTGCGCGAACTGCTGGCGCCGGTCGCCGCCGAGCTCATGCCCGGCCTGCGCCTGCAGGTGTTCGATGGCGAAGAGCCCAGCGAGGCCAGCCACCTGTTCGGACTGCTGGACGGCAAGCCGGCCCTGTTCGACGGCGCCGCGTCCACGGGCGATGCCGTGCGCCGTGTGGCCAGCTTCGGCGGCCGCAACTGGACCTATGTGCTCGCGCCGACGCCGGCCTTCGTCGCGCAGCACCGCGCCGGCGCGCACCACGGGCTGGCGCTGACCGGCCTGCTGTTGAGCCTGTCGGGCGGGGTCATCGTGTTCCTGCTGCTGCATGCGCGCAACCGTGCGCAGCGGCTCGCGCTGCAGATGAGCGGCGAGGCGCGCGCACTCTCGGCCGAGATCGCCGGCACGCTCAACGCCATCCCCGACCTGCTGGTCGAGATGGACGGCGAGGGACGCTACCTGGCCTTGCGCGCGCGCCGCCTGGACGGCCTGATCGCGCCGCCCGCGCAGATCATCGGCCGCACCGCGCAGGAGGTGTTGCCGCCCGCTGCGGCCGCCACCGTGCTGCAGGCGCTGGCTCTGGCGCGCATGCATGGGCGCAGCGCCGGCCTGCGGCTGGAAGTGCAGATCAAGGGCGAGGCGCGCTGGTTCGAACTGTCGGTGGCCTGCAAGAGCGAACACCCTGATCCGGCGCAGGCACGCTTCATCGTGCTCTCGCGCGACATCACCGCGCGCATGCGCACGCTGCAGGCCTTGCAGGAGAGCGAGCGCGTGCTGCTGGAGGCGCAGCGCGTTGCGGCGCTGGGGCACTTCCGCGTCGAGCGCGCGGCCCGCATCTGCCATCTGTCGCTGGCCTGCGCGCGGCTGCTGGGCCTGCCGCCGACCGAGCGGCTGGACTTCGACCGCTTCCTCGCCTGCGTCGACGCGCGCCAGCGCCAGCGCGTCGAGGCGCTGTGCCTGGGCGAGGCCGCACCGCAGGCGCTCGAATACGAGTTCCGCCTGGCCGGGCCCGACGATGCCGCGCCGCGCTGGCTGCTGCTGAGCACGCCCGGCGCGGGCGAGCACGAGGCCGAGCGCTTCTTCACGCTGCAGGACATCAGTTCGCGCCGCACCTCGCAGGAGCAATTGCATCGCCTGGCTTACTACGACCCGCTGACCGGCCTGCCGAACCGCAGCCTGTTCGTGAAGGAAGCCACGCAGCTGCTCGGGGCTGCCCAGGCCCGCGGCATGGTGGGCGCAGCCATCCTGCTGGACCTGGACCGCTTCAAGGCCATCAACGACAACTGGGGCCACCGCAGCGGCGATGCCGTGCTGCGCGAGGTGGCGCAGCGCCTGCGCGACGCGGTGGCACCCGAGCACCTGGTGGCACGCCTGCATGCCGACGAGTTCATCGTGCTGCTGGACGCGCTGGGCCAGGACGAGGAAGAAGCCCAGCGCTTGGCGCAGGACCGCTGCCGCAGCGTGCTGCGCATGCTGGCCGTGCCGTCCCAGATCGGGGGGCGCGAGCTGTACTGCTCGGCCAGCATGGGCATCGCGGTGTTCGGCCGCGAGGCGCTGACGCTGGAGGAACTGCTGGCGCGGGCCGATTCGGCCATGGAGCTGGCCAAGCACGACGGGCGCAGCACCTTCCGCCTGTTCGACGAAGGCCTGCGCAGCCGCGTGGCCGAGCGCGCCCAGCTGGAGGCCGCGTTGCGCCAGGCCGTGCCGCGCAACGAGCTCACGCTGCTGTACCAGCCGCAGATCGATGCCGACGGCGCGCTGGTGGGCGCCGAGGCGCTGTGCCGCTGGATCCACCCCGAGCGCGGGCCGGTGTCGCCGGCGGTCTTCATCGCGCTGGCCGAGGACAGCGGCAGCATCTACGCGCTGGGCGAGTGGGTGCTGCGCACGGCCTGCCGCGAACTGGCCAGCTGGCGGCCCGGCACGCCGCTGGGCCAGGCGGTGATGGCCGTGAACGTCAGCGCGCGCCAGTTCCACCATCCGGACTTCGTGGGCCAGGTGCTGGATGCGCTGCACAGCAGCGACGCCGATCCGGCCCGGCTCAAGCTGGAGCTGACCGAGAGCGTGGTCGCGCGCGACCTGGACGCCATCGTCAACAAGATGGGCGCGCTCAAGGCGCTGGGCGTGCGCTTCTCGCTGGACGATTTCGGCACCGGCTACTCCTCGCTCTCCTACCTCAAGCGGCTGCCGCTGGACCAGCTCAAGATCGACCAGTCCTTCGTGCGCGACCTGCTGGCCGACCCGAACGACGCGGCCATCGTGCGCACCGTGATCGCGCTGGGGGCCAGTCTGGGCCTGGCCGTCGTGGCCGAAGGTGTGGAGACTGCCGAGCAGCGCGCCGTGCTGCTGGCGGCCGGCTGCCGCATGTACCAGGGCTACCTGTTCGCCAAGCCGCTGGCGGCCGAGGACCTGCTGGCACTGGCCGCGCGCGGCGTCTGAGAGGGTGTTTCCGAAATCAATAGGCCCACGTGTGGCCCCAGGGCGCGGCCAACGAGGCGCAAGGCGCCGTGCGGGCTGTCTGCCCGCACAAGCCTTGCAACGCCGAGTGGGGGTGCCCTGGGGCCACACCCCTCGGGCCGGGGCGCCCTGCGGCCATGGGCTGCGTTGCGCCACTTGGCCGGGCATCAGTACGGCCTGGGTGTCGCGCCTTGCCCATGGCCGCAGGGCACCCCGGCGTGGGCCTATTCATTTCGGAAACACCCTCTGAGCGCTTTCAGCGGCCTTCGAAGCGCGGCAGCCGCCGCTCCGCCATCGCGCGCACGCCTTCGCGGAAGTCGGCCGTCGCGTAGTGGATCTGCTGCATTTCGCGTTCGTGCCGGTTGATCTCTTCGACAGCGGCCGCCAGGCCGCGGCGCAAGGTGGCGCGCGTGCTGGTCACCGCGAGCGGCGCCGATGCGGCGATCTCCGCCGCCAGCGCGAGTGCGGCGGCGCGGACCTGGTCTTCGGCGACGAGCGTATCGATGAGGCCGATGCGCAGCGCCTCCTCGCCGCCGATGCGCCGGCCCGTGTACAGCAGCAGGGCGGCCTGTTGCGGGCCGAGCAGGCGCGGCAAGGTGGCGCTGAGGCCGAAACCCGGATGGAAGCCGAGCCGGTTGAAGTTGGCCGAGAAGCGCGCAGGCGCGCAGCCCACGCGGAAGTCGGCGGCCACGGCCAGGCCCAGCCCCGCGCCGATGGCCGCTCCCTGTACCGCGGCCACCATGGGCTTGTGGGTGCGGAACAGGCGCATGGCCTGCACGTAAAACGCGGCCGGGTCCTGCGCGCCGCCGCTGAAGTCCGCGCCGGCGCAGAACACGCGTCCCGCGGCCGCCAACACTGTGCAGCGCACGGCGGGGTCCGCGTCGAACGCTTCCAGCCGGTCGGCCAGCGCGCGCAGCATCTCCAGGCTGGCGTGGTTGTGCGGCGGGCGGCGGATCTCCAGCAGGGCCACATGGTCGTGGCCGGATGGCAGTTGGGCGATGTCCGTCATTGCACTTCGATCTTCGCGATGTCCACGTACTGCTTCCACTTGGCGCGCTCCTCGCGCTCGAAGGCCGCGAGCTGCTCCAGGCTCACGCTGGCCGGTGTGAACGCGAAACCCTCCAGCCGCGACTTGATCGGGTCGGTGGTCACGGCCTCGTTGATCCAGCCGTTGAGCTGCTGCTGCACGGCCAGCGGCGTGGCCGCCGGCACGGCGATGCCCAGGAAACCGCCGCGGATCGTGAAGTTGGGGATGCTCTCGGCGATGCGCGGCAACTCGGGGTAGCGCTTGAGCCGCGCATCGCTGTGCACGGCCAGCGCGCGCAGCTGGCCCGAGGCGACGAAGGAGTCGCCCTGCACGGTGTCGGTGAACACCACCTGGATCTGGCCCGCCATGAGCTCGGACATGGCCTGGCCGACCTGCTTGTAGGGGATCGCCGTGAGCGCGATGCCGGCCTCGTGCGCGAACAGCGCGGCCGTGACCTTGGAGGTGGCGTTGAAGTGGCCGTAGTTGAGTTGGCCGGGCGCGGCCTTGGCCGCGCGCACGAAGTCCTGCAGCGTCTTATAGGGTGCGTCCGGCCGCACCAGCAGATAGGTCGAGCCCGGGCCGAAGGAGCCGACCAGGCGGAAGTCCTTGCCGGGGTCGTAGGGCAGCTTGTGGAATAGCGCCGGGTTGGCCAGGTGCGTGGAGGTGGTGGCCAGCAGCAGCACCGAGCCGTCGGCCGGCGCGGTGCGGGCGGCCTCCACGCCGATGATGCCGTTGCCGCCGGGCTTGTTGTCCACGACCACGGCGCGGCCGGTCTTCCGGGTGAGGAACTCCGACAGCATGCGCGCGGAGATGTCGCCCGAGCCGCCGGGGCCGAAGGGAACGATGATCTGGATCGGCTTGTCCTGCGCCTGTGCGGGAAGGGCCGCGGCCAGCGGCAGCGCCGCCAGGCCCTGGAGCCACTGTCTTCTGTCCATGCTTGTCTCCTTGTCGTTGGGTGGGTTCAGCCCCGGATGTCGCGGTTGTGCTCGCCCAGTTCGGGCGCGCGGCCGCGCACGGGCGGGCGCTGGCCGTCGAAGGACAACGGCAGGCCGACCACGCGCAGGTCGACGTCGGGGATGTTCTGGAAGATGCCGATGGCCTCGGTCTGCGGCTCGGCCATGACCTGGGCGAAGTCCTGGATCGGCCCGCAGGGGATGCCGGCATCCTCCAAGGCGGCGATCCAGTCGCCGGTGCTGCGCTGGCGGAACAGCGCCTGCAGCTGCGGCAGCAGCTCGGCCTTGTGCTGCACCCGCAGCGCGTTGCTGGCGTAGCGCGGGTCGGCCGCCCATTCGGCGTGGCCGACCAGGCGCGCGAGCTTGGCGAACAGCCGGTCGTTGGCAGCCGCGACCACCACCTCGCCGTCGGCCGTGGGCAGGGCCTGGAACACCACCACATTGGGATTGCCGCTGCGGTGGCGCGCCGGTTGCTGGCCGGTGGCCTGGAAGCCCGCCATGGACACCTGCAGCCAGCCCAGCGCGGTCTCGAACAGCGAGGTGTCGACCACGCAGCCCCGGCCCGTGGCCGTGCGCTGGAGCAGGGCCGCGATGCAGCCCAGCGCGGCCCAGATCCCGCTGCCCAGGTCCAGCACCTGCATGCCCACGCGCGCCGGCGGGCCGTCCTCGGTGCCGTTGACGCTGAACAGGCCCGCATAGGCCTGCACCATGGGCTCGTAGCCCGGCGCCAGGTGCTTGGGGCCCTTGTGGCCGAAGGCCGTCAGCGCGCAGTACACCAGCCGTGGGTTGGCCGCGCACAGGAGCTCGGGGCCCAGCTGCAGCTCGGCCAGTGCACCGGGCCGCATGTTCTGCACGAACACGTCGGCCTCGGCGACGAAGCCGTGCAGCCATTGCAGGTCGGCCGGGTCCTTGAGGTCCAGCGTGATGCTCTTCTTGCCATGGTTCATGGCCTGGAAGGTGGTGGCCGTGCCGCGCCAGAACGGCGGGCCCCAGCCGCGCGCGTCGTCGCCCGTGCCGGGACGCTCGACCTTGACCACGTCGGCGCCCAGGGCCGACAGGATCTCGCCGGCGTAGGGGCCGGCGATGTTCTGCGCGATCTCGACCACGCGGATGCCCTTCAGGGGTTGTGCTGCAGCGAAGGGTGCCATGTTCATCGTCCGGTGAAGCGGGGCGCGCGCTTCTCGATGAAGTGCTGCACGCCCTCGCGGAAGTCCTCGGTGCCGCGGCAGGCGGCGATCTCGCGGTCGGCCAGGTCGGTGGCCTCCAGCAGCGTCTGTGTGCGGGCCGCGCGCAGCTGGCGCTTCATGGTGCGCACCGAGCGCGGCGAGGTGGCGTTGGCCAGGTCCCGCGCGCGCTCCAGCACGGCCTCGAGGAAGCCTTCGGCCGGCAGCATGCGGGCCAGGCCCATGCGCTCGGCCTCCTCGGCCAGCAGCGTGCGGCCGCTCAGCAGCAGGTCCGCCGCATGCATGGGGCCGATGAGCCGTGGCAGCAGCCAGGCACTGCCGTGTTCGGCCGCCAGGCCGCGCCGCGCATAGGGCGCCGCGAGCTTGGCGCCCGCGGCCACGAAGCGCAGGTCGCAGTACAGCGCCAGGCACAGGCCCACGCCGGCGGCCGCGCCGTTGATCGCGGCCACCAGCGGTTTGTCGATGCGGTCCATGAAGGCGTAGCGCCGGCCTTCGGCCAGCGGGCCGCTGCGCTCGCCGTCGCCGCTGGCGCGCAGCACCTCCATGTCCATGCCGGCGCAGAAGGCACGGCCCGCGCCGGTCAGCACGATGCAGCGCACGGCGTCGTCCTGCTCCGCCAGGGCCAGCGCCTGGCGCAACTCGGTCTCCAGCGTCGGCGTCCAGGCGTTCATGCGCTCGGGCCGCTGCAGGCACAGCAGCGCGACGCGTTCGGCAACGCTGTAGTGCAGTTCCTTGAAATCCATCCCTTGTCTCCGTGGTCGTCGGGGTCGGGCGCAGTATTGGGGCGCGGGCCGCCACGAACAAGGCGACAATTTCGTTGTCTGAAATTGCAGAAATCGTGCCCATGGGCTCCGAACCTTCCACGCGCAGCCGCACGCGGGCTTCGCGCAGCTTCGTGCGCAGCACGCCGGGCAGCCACTCGCTGGAGCGTGGGCTGGCTTTGCTGCGCGCCTTCCGGCTCGGCGGGCGCACGCTCGGCAATGCCGAACTGGCCGAACGCAGCGGCCTGCCGCGCCCGACCGTGAGCCGGCTCACGCGCTCGCTGGTGGACGCAGGCTTCCTGGCCTACGACCACCAGCAGCAGGGCTACCGGCTGGGCGCCGTGTGCCTCACGCTGGCCCTGGTCTACCGTGCCTCCGAGCGCGCGCTGGAACTGGCGTTGCCGCTGATGCGCTCGCTCGCCGAGGGGCGGCGCGTCAACGTCGGCCTGGCCATGGCCGACCAGCTGGAGATGGTCTACCTCGATTCGGTGCGGCTGAGCCGGCTGGGCATGTTCCGGCGCATCGTGCCGGGTTCGCGCATCCCGATCTCGAGCACGGCACTGGGCTGCGCCTTCCTGGCCGGCATGGCCGCGCCCGAGCGCCGGGCGCTGCTGGCGCGCTTGCGCCTGGCCCATGGCGCCGGCTGGCCGGCGCAGCAGCGCGCTGTGGACGCGGCGCTGGCCAGCGTGCGCGCGCAGGGGTTTTGCCGGGCGCAGTGGCAGGCCGGCATGGTCTCGGTGGCGGCGCCGCTGCGCACGCCCGGTGGCGACCTGTACGCGCTCAATGTGAGCTTTCCGGTGCCGGCCGCGTCCGCCCAGGAGGGCGACGAGAACCATGTCGGCCTGCTGCTGCGGCTGGCGGCCGACATCCAGGCGGCCTGGGCCGCGGCGGAGCTGTGATCAGCCGCCGCACAAGGTGGCGAGCGTGAGCCAGGCCTGGGCCAGCGTCGGATCGCGCCAGGCCGGTGCCAGTGCCGCGCAACAGCCAGCCAGGGCCAGCGCCCACAGGACCGGCCCCTTCACGCGGCGGCCGGCCGCAGCAGCGGCCGCTCGTCGATGGGCCAGTGCAGCGCGGCGGCCAGCACGCCCAGGCCCATGGCGATGAGCCAGACCGGCCCGTACGAGCGCGTGGCCTCGAACACCAGGCCGCCCAGCCACACGCCCAGGAAGCCGCCGATCTGGTGGCCCAGGAACACGAAGCCGAAGAGGGTGCCCAGGTAGCGCACGCCGAACACCTGGGCCACGATGCCATTGGTCAGCGGCAGCGTGCCCAGCCAGAGCAGGCCCATGGCGGCGGCGAAGGCGTACAGGCTGGCGCTGGACAGCGGCGCCTGAACGAACAGCGCCATGGCCGCACTGCGCGCGAGGTAGACGCCGGCCAGCAGGCGTTTCCTGCTCCAGCGCGCACCGAGCAGCCCGGCGGCATAGGTGCCGGCCACGTTGGTCAGCGCGATGATGGCCAGCGCCGCCACACCGTCGCTGGCGCGCAGGCCGCGGTCCAGCAGGTAGGCCGGCAGATGGCCGGCGATGAAGGCCAGCTGGAAGCCGCAGGCGAGAAAACCCAGGTTGAGCAGCCAGAAGCCGGGCTGGGCGAAGGCCTCGCGCACGGCGCGGCCCAGCGGCAGGGCTTCGCCTTGCGTGGCGGTGGCTGCGGCCCTGCGGTCGTCGAGCGGCCAGGCCAGCGGCAGCAGCAGCGCGGCGGCGACCGACAGCACGGCCAGCGCGGCCGACCAGCCCCAGCCCGCGATCAGGCCCTGGGTTCCGGGCACCAGCGCGAACTGCCCCAGGCCGCCGACCGCGCCGGCCAAGCCCAGCGCCCAGCCGCGCCGCGCGGGCGGCACGAGCCGGCTCAGCGCCGCGTAGACGACGCCGAAGGCCGTGCCCGACAGCGCGATGCCGATGCACACGCCGCTGGTCAGCACCAGCGCGGTGGCGGTCGGCGCCCAGGCCATGCCGGCCAAGCCCAGCGCATAGAGCACCAGCCCGGCGGCCACCACGCGCGTGGCGCCGAAGCGGTCGGCCAGCATGCCCGTGAAGGGCTGGGCCAGGCCCCAGACCAGGTTCTGCACGGCCAGGGCCAGCGCGAAGGTCTCGCGGGTCCAGCCGCGGTCCTGCGTCATGGGCAGCATGAACAGGCCTTGCACGTGGCGCACGCCCAGGGCCAGGCCCATGACCAGGCCGCCGGCCAGGACCAGCACCCAGGCCTGGGTCCACCAGGGCCGCGGATCGGAGGAAGGAGGGGAGGAAGATCGCATGGCAACGATTGGACGCGCCGGGCGGCACCCGCACAATTGATGATTTGGCGCGCCAGCCATGCACCATGCGCATGGCACCGCAGGACGGCGCGGCCGCACAATGGGCCATGTCCATGCCTCTCGTGCGCCTGTCGTCCCTGGATCTGCTCAAGGGCTTCGTCGCGGTCGGCCGGCGCCTGAGCATCACGCAGGCTGCCGACGACCTGTGTCTCACGCAGTCGGCCGTGAGCCGGCAGGTCAACCAGCTCGAGGAACAGCTGGGCTGCAGGCTGTTCCTGCGCCAGCACCGCGGCGTGGCCTTCACGCCCGAGGGCGAGCGCCTGTTCCGCAGCGCCGACGGGGCCCTGCAGCAGTTGCAGGACGTGATGGGCGAGCTGCGCCGCAGCGAGGAACGCCGGCCCGTCACCGTCACGGCCAGCGTGGGCGTGGTCGGCCTGTGGCTGCTGCCGCGGCTGGCGGCGCTGCAGCAGCTGCACCCGCGGCTGGACGTGCGGCTGTCGGCCAGCAACCAGCTCAGCGACCTGCGTGCCGACGGCATCGACTTGGCGCTGCGCTACTGCAGCGCGGCCGATGCGCCGGCCGACGCCGTGCGGCTGTTCGGCGAGACGCTGGCCCCCGTGGCGCACCCGCGTCTCGTGGAAGAGGCGGCGCGCGACCCTGGCGCGCTGGCGCGCATGGCTTTGCTGGAGCTGGACGATCCGCGGCCCTGGCTGCAATGGCGCGGCTGGACGCTGGCCAGGGGCGCGGCGCGCGGGCGGGCCCGCCCGGCCATGCTGCGGCTGAACCAGTACGACCAGGTGATCCATGCCGCGCTGGCCGGGCAGGGCGTGGCGCTGGGCCGGCTGGAACTGCTGCAGCCGCTGCTGGCGGGCGGTCAGCTCGCGCTGTTGGCCGGACAAGCCCCGCGGCCCAGCCCGTACGCGTTCTGGCTGCTGCAGGCCGAGCCGGCGCCGCGCGCCGATGTGCAGCGCGTGGCCGAGTGGGTCCGCGCCGAGGCCGCCGGCACGGCGGCGCTCAGCCCCAGCTGAAGACGTTGCGGCCTGCGGGGCCGGGCACGGGCAACTCCAGGCTGCAGCGCACGGCCCGGCCGCTGCCGCGCAGATGCGTGAGGAAGTGCGGGCCGGCCCGCTCGACCCGGTGGTGCTGGCCGGGCTGCAGCACGATGTCGGGGCTGGGGCCACCGTCCGCCGGGATTTCGCGCGTCAGCCACAGTTGGCCCGCGTGGCAGTGCAGGACCGCGCCTGCAGGCAGGTGCAGGCGGCGGCAGGCTTGGTCCAATGTCAGTTCCTGGTGCATGGCGTTCTCCCGGGTGCGCTTGCAGTGTGCGGCGCCGCGCCTGCGCGCGGCATGCAAAGGCAGGCCCGCAGCCATGCGGCTTGCGCATGCCTGGGCGGTGGGGCGGCGGTTAGAGTCGCCACCACGGAGCGGGCGCTGCGGCCCCTCCCATTCCTTGCAGAGGAGAGCATTTCCATGAACGAGACCGGCACCGTGCTCATCACCGGCGGCAGCCGCGGCATCGGCGCAGCGACGGCCAGGCTGGCCGCGGCGTCCGGACATGCCGTGTGCATCACCTACGCCACGCAGCCGGCGGCGGCGGAGGCGCTGGTCGCGCAGATCCGCGCCGCGGGTGGGCAGGCCGATTGCCTGCAGGCCGACGTGGGCGACCCGGACGTGGCCGAGTCTTTGCTGGACCGGCTGCCGCCGGCCCTGCCGCCGCTGCGCGGGCTGGTCAACAACGCCGGCATCACCGGGCCGCTGGGCGGCTTCGCGCAGGCCACGCGCGCGACCCTGCAGCAGGTGCTGGACGTGAACGTGCTGGGCACCATGCTGCTGACCCAGCAGGCGGTGCGGCGCTGGTGCGCGGCCGGGCAGGGCGGCGTGGTGGTGAATGTCTCGTCGATCGCCGCCACGCTGGGCGCGCCGGGCGAGTACGTGCACTATGCCGCGTCCAAGGCCGCGGTCGAGGCCTTCACCGTGGGCCTGGCCAAGGAACTGGCCGAAGAGGGCATCCGCGTGAACGCGGTGTCGCCCGGCACCACGCTGACCGAGATCCATGCCACGGCCGGCGAACCGGGCCGGCCACAGCGCGTGGCCGCGCGCATCCCCATGCGCCGCCCGGGCGAGGCGCCCGAAATCGCCGAGGCCATCGTCTGGCTGCTGTCGGACAAGGCGTCCTATGTCACGGGCAGCGTGCTGAAGGTGGCCGGCGGCCTGTAGCCGCGCCGTCCTGTATTCTGCGGACATGTCTTCCGTGTGGAAGATTTGTATGCAGAAGAGGGGTGGAGATGCTGGGATTCGACAGATTGGGACGGTTCGCGGGCCGGGTGGGCCTGGCGGCCGGCAGCTTGGCGCTGGCCGCGTGCACGGCCATGGCGCCCGTGAACGCGCCCGTGACGCAGCCGCAGGCCAGCCAGGGCTACAGCGTGATGCCCTTGCTCAAGCGGAGATTGCCGGGGAACAACCCGCGTGCGCTGGTGCTGCTCGCCTTCTCGGGCGGTGGCACGCGGGCTGCGGCGTTCTCCTATGGCGTGCTGGAGGAACTGCGCCGCACGCCCATCGTGGTCGAGGGGCAGACCCACCGCTTCCTCGACGAGGTGGACCTGATCGCCGGCGTCTCGGGCGGCAGCTTCACGGCGCTGGCCTATGCGCTGTACGGCGAGCGCCTGTTCACCGAGTTCGAGCCACGCTTCCTCAAGCGGGATGTGCAGGGCGAGCTCATCTCGCGCGCGCTGAGCCCGCGCCACTGGGGCGCACTGGGCAGCGCCACCTACGGGCGTTCGGAGCTGGCGGCCGACTACTACGACGAGATCCTGTTCCAGGGCGCGACCTTCGCCGACCTGCAGCGCCTGGCCACGCCCGTGGCACTGGTCACGGGCACGGACCTGTCGACGGGCGCGCGCTTCGAGTTCTCGCAGGACAACTTCGACCTGATGTGCTCGGACCTGGGCGGGGTGCGGCTGGCGCGTGCGGCCGCCACCTCCTCGGCCGTGCCGGTGGTGCTCTCGCCCGTGACCTGGCGCAACTACGGCGGCAACTGCAATGCGCCGTTGCCGGCCTGGGTGCAGGACGTGGCGCGGGCCGACAACACGGCCCGGCCGGCCGGCCGCGCGCTGCTGAGGTACCGCGACATCCGCGAGCTACAGGACAGCCAGGCCCGGCCCTACATCCACACGGTGGACGGCGGCGTCTCCGACAACCTGGGCCTGCGCGGCATGATCGAGGCCTTCGAGCAGATGGAAGCCAGCCCGAACTTCCAGAAGGAGCTGGACTTTGACCAGTTGCGCCATGTGGTGGTGATCGCCGTGAACTCGCGCTCGGCGCCCAGCACCGACTGGGACCGCAGCCCCACGCCGCCCGGCTTCGTGGCGCAGCTGCTGCAATCGTCCAGCGTGCCGATCGACCATTTCTCCTACGAGTCGGTGGAGCTGCTCAAGGACATCGCCCAGCGCTGGGCCAACCGGCGCGACTACCAGATCGCGCAAAAGCGCCTGGAGGGCATGACGCAGGCGCAGGCCGAGGCGCAGGTGCCGCGCATCACCTTCGATGCCATCGACGTGAGCTTCGACGCCATCGCCGACCCGGCCGAGCGGCGCTACTTCATGGAACTGCCGACCAGCTTCATGCTGCCCGACGAGGCGGTGGACAGGCTGCGCAGCCAGGCCGGCAAGCTGCTGCGCGAATCGGCCGCCTTCCGCAAGCTGCAGCAGCAGATCCGCGAGGTCAACACGGCCGCCATGGGGCAGGCCGCCGCGCAGTGAGCATCAGTCGGGCGTGAAGCGCGCCTCGAAGCGCGCGGCGTCGGCCTGCAGCTCGAAGGTCACGAGCTGGCCGTTCTTGCCATCGGTCAACCGGTGCGCGGCGAACAGGGTCCAGCGGCCCTGCGGGTCGTAGCTGGGCGGGTCCACCAGCGCGTAGGGATAGGGCACGAAGACCTCATGCGCGAACAGCGTGCGCTCGCGGTTGCGCGGCGAGGGGTAGAGCTTGTAGGTGGCGGTGGTGATGGTCTGTTCGGCCATGGGTGTCCTGGATGCCGTGGCCTCGCAAGGCCGCGGCGTGTTGTCGGATGGGGTTCGGCCCCGCGGGTCGTTGGCGAAGAAGCAGTCGGGCAGTTCGGTCAGCCGCTGTTCGGCAGGGGCGTGGTCGGATGCCATGGTGCGGCGGCGATCTTCAGGCCAGTGCATCCGCGAAATGTTGCTCGAAGGCGGCGGAGAACGCCGCCGATCCGGCCAGCGACAGGCTGAACACCTGGCGCGGTGCGCCGCTGCCATCGGGTTCCTCGCTCCTTTGCAGTTCGGCGTGCCAGTCGCCGCCGTCTTCCACGGGCGCCGCTGGGCCGAACTGCGCCTGGGCCCAATCCAGCACGGCGGCGATCTCGGCTTGCACGGCAGCGGCCTGCGCGGGCCGCACCGCGGCCATGGCTTCGAACAGGCCGGTGCCGTCGCCGCCCTCGCTGTGCTCGAACAGCAGGAACTGCAGGTTCATGGCTTGGCCGCGGCGGCAGCAGCGGCCGCGCGCAGCTTGTCCTTCTTGCTGGGCCGGCGGCCCTTGATGCCGCCCTGCGGATCGGAGACCACGGGCGGTGCCGCTTCCGTGGCCTCGAAGCCCGGCACCTGCTCGCGCGGCACGGCCAGGCCCTGGCGCTTCTCGATCAGCCGGAAATGCGCCTCGGCCGCGGCCGGCACGAAGCTCAGCGCCACGCCGCTGGCACCGGCGCGGCCGGTGCGGCCGATCCGATGCACGTGTTCTGTGGGCGAGCGCGCCAAATCGAAGTTGACGACGGCCGGCAGCTGCGCGATGTCGATGCCGCGCGCGGCCAGGTCGGTCGCCACCATCACCTGCACGCGCGCGGCCTTGAAGTCGGCCAGCACCTGGCTGCGCTTGCCCTGGCTCAGCTGGCCGTGCAGCGGCTCGGCCGCCAGGCCCGCTTTGCGCAGCTTGGCGGCCACGGTCTCGCAGGCCAGCTTGGTGGCGACGAAGACCAGCACCTGCGGCCAGCCGTGCGCAGCGATCAGGTGGCGCAGCAGCTGCGTGCGCCGGCCGGTGTCGACCACGATGGCACGCTGGGCGATGTCGGGCAGGGCGGCCAGCTGCGCCGGTGCTTCCACCTGGGCCGGCGCGCGCAGCAGCCCGTCGGCCAGCGCTTGCACGGCCGGCGGGAAGGTGGCGGAAAACAGCAGCGTCTGGCGCGCGGCGGGCAGGCGGCGCAGCAGCAGCTGCAGCTCGTCGGCGAAGCCCAGGTCGAGCAGCCGGTCGGCCTCGTCCAGCACCAGCGCGCGCAGGCCGTCCGGGCGCAGCGCGTGGCGCGTGACCAAGTCGAGCGCGCGGCCCGGCGTGGCGACCACGATGTCGGCGCCGCCGCGCAGCGCCAGCATCTGCGGGTTGATGGAGACACCGCCGATGGCGCGCACCAGGCGCGGTGGTTCGGGCAGCCCGGCCGCCAGGGCCTGCACCTGTTCGGCCACCTGGGTGGCTAGTTCGCGCGTGGGCACCAGCACCAGCGTGTGCAGGCGGCGCGGCTGCTGGCGCGGTGTCTGCATCCAGGCCTGCAGCAGCGGCAGCACGAAGGCGGCGGTCTTGCCCGAGCCGGTGGGTGCGCTGGCGCGCAGGTCACGGCCCTGCAACAGCAGCGGAATGGCGGCCGCCTGCACGGGCGTGGGCTGGGCGTAGCCCTGGGTGGCCGCGGCCTGCGCCAGCGCGGGCACGAGGCCCAGGGCGGAAAACGGCAGGGCCGGATCGGATTCGTTCATGCGGGGGTGGGGAGGCGGGGGCCGGCGCGGCAGTGTACGTGGACGGCCCCGCGTCGGTTGCGGACTTGCGGCAGCGGCACCAGCGCCGGGTATGCTGCCGCGCAAGTTCCACGACGCCACAGGAGCGCCACCATGAGCACAACCATCCCCGCCACCCTGATCCCCGGCGACGGCATCGGCCCCGAGATCGTCGAGGCCACCGTCGCCGCGCTCGACGCGCTGGGCGCACCCTTTGCCTGGGACCGCCAGATCGCCGGCCTGGGCGGTGTGCAGGCCGCAGGCGACCCGCTGCCCCAGGCCACGCTGGACAGCATCCGCCGCACGCGGCTGGCGCTCAAGGGGCCGCTGGAGACGCCCTCGGGCGGCGGCTACCGCTCGTCCAACGTGCGGCTGCGCGAGGAGTTCCAGCTCTATGCCAACCTGCGCCCGGCGCGCACGCTCATCCCCGGAGGGCGCTTCGACAAGATCGACCTGCTGGTGGTGCGCGAGAACCTCGAAGGCCTGTACATCGGCCACGAGCACTACGTGCAGATCGACGACGACCCGCACGCCGTGGCCATGGCCACGGGCATCAACACGCGGGCCGGCAGCCGGCGCATCCTCGAATATGCGTTCGACACAGCGGTGGCCACCGGCCGCAAGAAGGTCACGCTGGTGCACAAGGCCAACATCATGAAGGCGCTGACCGGCATCTTCCTGGAGACCGGCGAGCGGCTCTATGCAGAGCGCTACCAGGGCAAGTTCCAGCTGGAAACCGTGATCGTCGACGCCTGCGCGATGAAGCTGGTGCTGAACCCCTGGCAGTTCGACATGCTGGTCACGACCAACCTGTTCGGCGACATCCTGTCGGACCTGGTGGCCGGCCTGGTCGGCGGCCTGGGCATGGCGCCCGGCGCCAACATCGGCAAGGACGCGGCGATCTTCGAGGCCGTGCACGGCTCGGCGCCCGACATCGCGGGCAAGGGCATCGCGAACCCGGTGGCCATCATGCTGGCGGCGGCGCTGATGCTGGAGCATGTGCAGTTGCCCGACCTGGCACGCAGGCTGCGCGAGGCCATCGACGCGACCCTCAACGTCGACCAGGTGCGCACCGGCGACCTGGGCGGCCAGGCCGGCACGGCACAGTTCACGCAGGCACTCATCGCCAGGATCAAGGCCTCCGCATGAGCGTGCCCATCCTCTCGCTGGCCGAGGCGCGCGTGCTGGGCGTGCTGATCGAAAAGCAGCGCACCGTGCCCGACACCTACCCGCTCACGCTGAACAGCCTGGTGGCCGGCTGCAACCAGAAGACCAGCCGCCACCCGGTCATGGAGCTGACCGAGGCCCAGGTGCAGGACGCGCTGGCCACGCTGCGCGGCATGGCCCTCGTCAACGAGACCAGCGGCGGCCGCGCGATGCGCTACGCCCACAACGCCGATGGCGTGCTGCGCATCCCCTCGCAGTCCCAGGCCTTGCTCGCGGTGCTGTTGTTGCGCGGGCCGCAGACGGCCGGCGAACTGCGCATCGCGAGCGACCGCATGCACAACTTCGCCGACATCTCCTCGGTCGAGGCCTTCCTCGAGGAACTGGCCGAGCGGCCGGCCGGTGCCCTCGTGGCGCGGCTGGCCCGGTTGCCGGGCGCGCGCGAGAACCGCTGGATGCATCTGCTGTCGGGCGACGCGCCCGAGGCGGCCGCCGCCTTGGAGTCGCCGGCGGCAGCCGATCCGGCCGGCGAGGTGCCGGCCCTGCGTGCGCAGGTGCAGCGGCTCGAAGGCGAGGTGGCCGCGCTCAAGGCCACCGTGGCGCGGCTCTGTACCGAGTTGGGGATCACGCCCGAGGCCTGAGGTCCATCAGATGTAACTCCTGTCGAGCGCGCCCTTGCACACGCGAAAGCGCAGCAGAATCACGGTCCCGCACCGTATGCAAACAACAGGAGACTTTCGATGCGTTGGACCCTTTCCCTTAGCGTCTGCGCCGCTGGCTGCGCGGCCGTCTGCACCAGTGCCGCGCTGGCCGCCTCGCCCACGCCGGTCGCGGCCGAGAACGGCATGGTCGTCTCGGCCCAGCACCTGGCCACGCGCGTGGGCGTGGACGTGCTCAAGGACGGTGGCAACGCCATCGATGCCGCCGTGGCCGTGGGCTATGCGCTGGCCGTGGTCTATCCGGCCGCCGGCAACCTGGGCGGCGGTGGCTTCATGACCATCCGGCTGGCCGACGGCCGCAGCACCTTCCTCGACTTCCGCGAGAAGGCGCCGCTGGCCGCCACGGCCAACATGTACCTGGACAAGGACGGCAACGTGATCAAAGGCGCGAGCACGCTGGGCCACCTGGCCGTGGGCGTGCCCGGCTCGGTCTCGGGCCTGGAGTACGCGCGCGAGAAGTACGGCACGCAGCAGCGCGCCACGCTGATCGCACCGTCCATCAAGCTCGCGCGCGAAGGCTTCGTGCTGGAGCAGGGCGACATCGACCTGCTGGCCACGGCCACCACGGACTTCCGGCGCGATGCGCCCACGGCCGAGATCTTCCTGAACCGCGGCGAGCCCTTCCAGGCCGGGCAGCGGCTGGTGCAGCGCGACCTGGCCGCCACGCTGCAGGCCATCAGCGAGCGCGGCACGGACGGCTTCTACAAGGGCCCGGTGGGCGCGGCCATCGTGGCTTCCAGCCAGGCGGGCAAGGGCATCATCACGCAGGCCGACCTGGACCAGTACAGGACGCGCGAGCTCAAGCCCGTGGAGTGCAGCTACCGCGGCTACGGCATCGTCTCGGCGCCGCCGCCGAGCTCGGGCGGCGTGGTGATCTGCGAGATCCTCAACATCCTGGAAGGCTACCCGCTCAAGGACCTGGGCTGGGGCGCGGCCCAGGGCGTGCACTACCAGATCGAGGCCATGCGCCATGCCTACGTGGACCGCAACAGCTACCTGGGCGATCCGGACTTCGTCAAGAACCCGCTCGAGCGGCTGCTGTCCAAGGACTATGCGGCGCGCATCCGCGCCAGCATCGCGCCCGACAAGGCGGCCGACAGCCGTGCGCTCAAGCCCGGCGTGGCGCCGCACGAGGGCAGCAACACCACGCACTACTCGATCACCGACAAGTGGGGCAACGCGGTCTCGGTCACCTACACGCTGAACGACTGGTTCGGCGCCAAGGTCACGGCCGCCGGCACCGGCGTGTTGCTCAACAACGAGATGGACGACTTCACGGTCAAGGTCGGCGTGCCCAACCTGTACGGCCTGGTGCAGGGCGAGGCCAATGCGATCGCGCCCGGCAAGCGGCCGCTGTCGTCGATGAGCCCGACCATCGTGACGGGCAAGGACGGCCAGCCGCTCATGGTGGTCGGCACGCCGGGCGGCAGCCGCATCATCACGGCCGTGCTGCACACCATCCTCAACGTGCTGGACTACGGCATGACGGTGCAGGAGGCGGTGGACGCGCCGCGCTTCCACCAGCAGTGGCTGCCCGCGCCCACCAACGTGGAAGCGCGCATGCTCTCGCCCGACACGCGCCGTATCCTGGAAGGCTGGGGCCACCAGTTCGCAGGGCCCCAGCCGGCCAACCACCTGGCCGTGATCCTGGTCGGCGCGCCCGCGCTGGACGCCAAGCCCGTGCCCGGCAAGCGCTACTTCGGCGCCAACGATCCGCGCCGCAACACCGGCCTGGCGGCGGGCTACTGAGTCAGTCCCAGCCCAGGAATGCGCGCACCTGCGCGGCTTGCGCCAGCGTGTCGGCGCGGCCCAGCGCCATGAGCTCGCCCGTGAAGCCGGCGTCGAACAGCAGGTAGCTCGCAAACGCCGCAGACTGCGTGGCCGCGCGCACAGGCGGGCCGCCGGCCGCGAACAGCCGGCGCACCACGCCCGGCAGCGCCTGCGCATGGCGCGCGGCGATGGCGTCCAGCCGCTGCGAGGGCGCGATCAAGAGCAGTTCCACGGGCCGCAGCGCCGTGCGCTCGCGCGCGTCGGGCGGCACCAGGGCCAGCGTCTGGTTGATGCGCTGCAGCCGTTCCACGTCCACGCCCAGCGCGTCCAGGAAGATGCTCGACAGCGCGTGGCCGGCGATCTGCGCCGCCGTGGGCCGGCCGGTGTGCAGCGTGGGGCTGCTGCCGCGCGGTTCCTGCAGCCGGCCCGCGCCGACGGCCAGGATGCGCGCGGCGCCCAGGTGGATCGCGGGCGAAAGCGGCGCGGCCTGGCGCATCGAGCCGTCGCCGAAGTACTCCGCCGCCTCTTCGGTGCCGATCGCGGTCGCCGGGAACACGAAGGGGATGGCCGAGGAGGCCAGCAGGTGGGCGTGCGCGATCGGCCCGGGCACGGCGCGGCGCTGCGAGCGCATCCAGGGCTCCATGGGCACCGCCGATTGGTAGAAGGTGCAATGGTCGCCGGCGCTGTAGCTCGACGCGGTGACGGCCAGCGCCTGCAGATGGCCGGCCTGCAGCAGCGCGGGCAGCCGGTCCAGCGGCACCAGGCGCTGCAGCAGTTCGGCCAGCGGCCGGTTGTCGAGCAGGCTGTGCGGTTGGGCCTGGCGCCAGCGCGCCAGCAGCCGGGCCACGCCCCAGAGCATGCGCGCGCGGCCCGGCGTGTCCAGCAGATCCAGCGCATCGGCGCGGTAGACCTGTTCAGTCCTGAAATGCGCCCAGACCTCGGCGATGGCGGCCACGGCCGCGTCGAAGTCGTCGGTGCCGCAGGCCAGCGCCGCGGCGTTGATGGCGCCGGCCGAGGTGCCGACGATGATGGGGAAGGGATTGCCCGCGGCGGCCTGTGCGCTGCCCTGCCGCAGCTGCGCCAGGGCCTGCAGCACGCCGACCTGGTAGGCGGCCCGGGCGCCGCCACCGGTAAGCACCAGCGCGGTGGGTGAGGGTGGAGCCATGGGCCCGCAGTGTAGGAGGGGGTGCGCTGTCCCGGGCCCGACAGGCCCTAAGGGGCATCCCGGAGCGCGCCCTCGGTTTTCTGGCCTACGCTCGCCGGTTTCGACCACTGCTGGCTCTTGCCCATGTCCCTGACTGCCGACCGCCCCCACCACAAGTTCTGGCCCTCGCGCGTGCCGCGTGCACTGACCGTGCCGGCGACCTCGCTGTGGCACAACCTGGCGACCAGTGCGGCGCGCTACCCGGACAAGCCGGCCCTGGTGTTCTTCGACCGCGTGACGACCTATGCCGCACTTGTCGCGCAGGTCGAGGTCCTGGCCGGCGCGCTGGCCGCGCAAGGTGTGCAGCGCGGCGACCGCGTGGCGCTGTTCATGCAGAACTGCCCGCAGCTCGTGGTGGCGCATTTCGCGATCCTGCGCGCCAACGCCGTGGTGGTGCCGATCAACCCCATGAACAAGGCCGAGGAGCTCAAGCACTACCTCGTCGATGCCGATGCCAAGGTGGCCATCACCACCGGCGACCTGGCTGGCGCGCTGGCCCGGGCCAGCGACGAACTGCCGCCGCCGCAGCGCCTGGCGCACCTCATCGTCTCGCAGTTCACCGACGCCTTCGACGCCGCGGCGGCCGACGGCCCGGCCATGGCGCCGGCCTGGCGCGACTGGCTGCTGACGCGGCATGCGCTGCCGGCCCTGGCCGGCGGCGCCGTGCACGCCTGGGACGCGCTGCTGGCGCAGGGCCTGCCCGCGCCCGCGCACACGGTGGGGGCCAACGACATGGCGCTGTTGCCCTACACCAGCGGCACGACAGGCCTGCCCAAGGGCTGCATCCACCACCACAGCAACCTCATGCACAACGTGGTGTCCAGCACGCTGTGGTCCTGCGCGAATTCGGAATCGGTGGTGCTGGCCGTGGTGCCCATGTTCCACATCACCGGCATCGTGAGCATGATGCACACGGCCATCAGCGTCGGTGCCACGCTGGTGCTGATGCCGCGCTGGGACCGCGACGTGGCCGGCCACCTGATCTCGCGCTGGAAGGTCACGAGCTGGACCAACATCCCCACCATGGTGGTGGACCTGCTCGCCAGCCCGAACCTGCCGCAGTACGACCTCACGAGCCTGCAGCAGATCGGCGGCGGCGGCGCCGCGATGCCGCAGGCCATCGCCCAGCGCCTGGAGGAACAGTACGGCCTGCGCTACCAGGAAGGCTACGGCCTGACCGAGACGGCCGCGCCCACCCACACCAACCCCTTCGAACGGCCCAAGCAGCAGTGCCTGGGCATTCCGATCCCCTCGACCGATGCGCGCGTGGTCGACCCCGACAGCCTGCAGGAGCTGCCGGCCGGCGAGTCCGGCGAGATCATCGTGCACGGCCCGCAGGTCTTCCATGGCTACTGGAAGCAGCCGGAGGCCACCGCGGCCGCCTTCATCGAATTCGAGGGCAAGCGTTTCTTCCGCACCGGCGACATGGGCCGCATGGACGAGGACGGCTACTTCTTCCTGACCGACCGCCTGAAGCGCATGATCAATGCGAGCGGCTTTAAGGTCTGGCCCGCCGAAGTGGAGCTGCTGATGTACCGCCACCCCGCCGTGCAGGAGGCCTGCATCATCGCCACGCAGGACGCCTACCGCGGTGAATCGGTCAAGGCCGTGGTGGTGCTGCGTGCCACGCACAGGGACACCACGGCCGAGGACATCATCGCCTGGTGCCGCGACAACATGGCGGCCTACAAGGTGCCGCGCCAGGTGCAGTTCGCCGATGCCCTGCCCAAGAGCGGCAGCGGCAAGGTGATGTGGCGGCTGCTGCAGGAGGCGGAGAGCGCAGCGCACTGAAGGACAGGACCTCAGCCCGCCCGCGCCCGGCGCGCGAAGGCCCGCAGCAGCGCGGCCTTGAGCGGGCCCTTCAGGCGCTCGGTCCGCGCGCCGAGCAGCCACACCACGATCAGCGGCCCCAGCACGACGGGCAGCGCGCGCTGTTCCCACCAGCCGAGCCAGTGCGCCAGTGCGCCGAAGAACTGCAGCAGCGGGTTGTGGAACAGGTACAGCGCGAAGGTGTGGCCGGCCAGCGTGCGGATGGCACGTTCCAGGCCCGGTGGCACGGCCGCGTCGTCCTGCAGCAGGCGCCGCGCGCCCACGAAATGCAGCGCGACCAGCGCCCCCACCAGGTAGTCCGCCAGGAAGTTCGCCGACCAGCCCAGTGGCTTGGCGGCGTTACTGCCCAGCCATTGCGCCGTGAACCGGGCCAGGTCCTGGGGCAGGGCCGAGTCGCGGTAGGCCAGGTAGCCCGCCAGCGTGGCCGCGCACAGCAGGCCGGCCGCGAGCGGCGACAGGCGCTGCGCGAGCGGCGTGCGGTAGGCCCAGACGCCGGCCAGCCACACCGGCAGCAGCAGTGCGATCTTGGGGCCCATCACGAGCGCGACGAGCCCGCAGGCCAGCCAGCGAGCGTGCCCGCGCGTGAACAGCCAGGTGCCGAACAGCACGTAGTACCAGAACTCGTAGCCGACCGACCAGTACGGCGTGTTGGAGAACGGTTGCAGGGACCAGAACCAGAGCTCGTTGGCGAACAGCAGGCTGGCGACGGTGCGTGCGGCCGGGTGGTCGTGTCCGTACCACGAGAAGTCGTACAGGTGAGGCGCCAGGCGAAGGCCGATCCCGTCGACCACCAGGGTCAGCAGCAGGGCCGGCACGCAGACCGACCACAGCCGCGCCAGCCGCGCGGCCGCGTAGCCGCCCGGGGTGGCGGCTTCGCGCGTGGCCACATGGGCGATCACGAAACCGGACAGCACGAAGAACAGCATCACCGCGTCGTGGCCGAAGATGGCGAAGCGCCACAGGAAGGGCAGCCCGCCCGAGAAGCGTTCGAAGCTCGCGTGCAGCACGAACACCGCGAGCGCCGCGAGAAAACGCAGCAGATCCAGATAGACCGACAGACCGCGGCTCACACCCTGTTGTCCCCGTTCGCGCATTGGCGCCAGCGGCCGGCATTGTGACCGAGCGGCGCCTGCGGCAGGCGTGCGGAGGGGACGAAGCGCGCTTGACCTACATCAAGCGGGGCCGCGCGGCGCTAGCATGCAGTCCAACCACAGGCCATCGCTCCATGCCGCTGCGCATCTTCCTCGTGGAAGACAACCCCCTCATCCGCCAGAGCATGCAGGAGATGCTGGAAGAGGTGCTGGGCGCGCAGGTCGTGGACTGGGCCGATGGCGAGGCCGCGGCCATCGGCGCCATGCGCCGCGCGGCCTGGGACGTGGCCCTGGTCGACCTGTTCCTCGTGCAGGGTTCCGGCCTGGGCGTGGCCCGGGCCTTCGAGCAGCGCGGTGCCGGCCAGCGCGTCTACGTGCTGAGCAACTACGCCACGCCCAGCATCCGCGAGCGCTGCGCGGCCCTGCGCATCGACGGCATCTACGACAAGTCCACCGAGCTGGACCGGCTGCTCGAGGCGCTCGGCCAACTGCAGCGCCTCTGAGCGTGTTTCAGGCTGCGGCCGCGCGCCGCGCCTTCAGGCTGGCCACGTAGTTCTCGCGCGTGCCGGCCACGTGCACGCGCATGAGCGCGTCGAAGGCCGCGAAGTCGCCGGCGCTGAAGTGGGCTAGCAACTGCTGGTGCTGCTCGTAGCCGGCCGGGCGCAGCACATCGGCCGGAGCCGACAGGTGCGTGCGCAATGCGGCGATCTTGGCGCCGGCCGTGGCGTAGGCGGCCTGCAGGTAGCTGTTGCCGCAGTGCAGGACGAAGGCCTCGTGCAGCCGCGTGTCGGCGCGGCTGTAGCGCACACCGTCCTTGCTCTTGCGCGCGGCCGTCATCTCGGCGATGGCGGCCTGGACCTCGGCGATGGTCTCTGTGCGCGCATGCCGAAAGGCCAGCTCGGCGGCGCGCGGCTCGATCAGCATGCGGAACTCGCAGAGCGCCTCCACATCGGCTTCGGTCGCCTCGAACACATAGCTGCCGCGCTGCGGCTTGACGGCCACCAGGCCTAGCAGCTGCAACTGGTTCAACGCCTCGCGCACGGGCGTGCGGCTCACGCCGAACGAGCTGGCGAGTTGCTCCTCCGGAATCATCTCGCCCAGCGCGAACTGGCCGTCGACGATGGCTTCGCGCAGCCGCTGGGCGACCTGGGTCGCCAGCGAGCGGGGTGCTTCGATCTTGAAACTGGGTGCGCTCACGGCGCGGTCTCCTGTGGCTGCGCCCGTCGGGAGCAAGGGCGTCCGAGTCTCGCAGAACAAACCGATTCCCCGCGCGGGGCCCGTGCATTCTGCCATCGGTATTTGTACTAGTGCTTTAGTACCTTACATACAAGGATACTTGCCCGCCATGAACACGACCATCCTGGCGGGCGCAGACGCGGCCCGCGCCATCGAAGTGCTGACCCGGCTGCGTGACCAGTTGGGCGCCGCCACGGTGCTGATTGGCGCCGACGTGCCCGAGCGCAACCGCAACGACTGGAGCACGCAGTCGCCGACGAACCCGCTCGCCGTGGTCCGCCCGGTGGACGCGGCCGGCGTCTCGGCCGCGCTGCGCGCCTGCCGTGAGGCTGGCCTGCCCGTCGTGCCCCAGGGCGGGCTGACCGGCCTGTGTGGCGGTGCCCGGCCGGAAGACGGCTGGGTCGCGCTGTCGCTGGAGCGGCTGGTGGGCGTGGAGGAGATCGACCCCGACAGCGCCACCATGACCGTACGCGCCGGCACGCCGCTGGAGGCGGTGCAGCGCGCAGCAAGCGACGCCGGCCTGTACTTCGCGCTGGACCTGGGTTCGCGCGGCTCCTGCGCGATCGGCGGCAACCTGTCGACCAATGCTGGCGGCAACCGCGTGATCCGCTACGGCATGGCGCGCGAACTGGTGCTGGGTCTGGAATGGGTGCTGCCCGACGGCACCGTCGTGACCAGTCTGAACAAGATGATGAAGAACAACGCGGGCTACGACCTGAAGCAGTTGTTCATCGGCAGCGAAGGCACGCTGGGCATCATCACGCGCATCGTGCTCAAGCTGCATCCGCAGCCGGGCTGCACGATGTCGGCGCTGTGCGCGCTGCCGGACTACGCGTCCGTCGTGCGCCTGCTGGGCGCCGCGCGCCGCGGTCTGGGGCCGCTGCTCTCGGCCTTCGAGGTCATGTGGCCCGACTACTGGGAAGTCGTCACCCAGCGCGTGGGCGTGCGCCCGCCCGTGGCCGGCGACCATGGCTTCTACGTGCTCGTGGAGGCCCAGGGCACGGACGAGGCCGTGGACGGCCCACGCTTCGCCGCCTGGCTGGAGCAGTTCGCCGGCGACGGTGGCCTGGCCGACGCCGCGCTGGCCCAGTCCGTCGCCGACACGCAGTCGTTCTGGGCGCTGCGCGATGCCTGCTCCGAATTCTTCCAGGCACTCGGCCCCCACGTCTCCTACGACGTGGCGCTCGCCGTGCGCGACATGGACGCCTTCGCTGCGCAGTGCAAGGCCGCGCTGCTGGCCCAGATTCCGGGCTGCCAGAGCGTCTACTACGGCCACATCGGCGATGGCAACGTGCACCTCGTGGCCTGGGTGGAGGGCCTGTCGATCGAGGAGCAACCCAAGAAGCGCATGGACGAGGTGATCTACAGCACCGTGCGCGACTTCCAGGGCAGCATCTCGGCCGAGCACGGCATTGGCACGGCGAAGAAGCCCTACCTGTCGTACGCGCGCAGCCCCGAGGAGATCGCGCTCATGCGCACGCTGAAGGCCGCACTCGATCCCCAGAACCTGCTGAACCCAGGCAAGGTGATCTGATGGACCGCGTGTTCAAGGCCATCGAGGCCGTGCTCGCAGCGCTGCTGCTGGGCATGGTGCTCATGGTGTTCGGCAACGTGCTGCTGCGCTATGCCTTCAACTCGGGCATCCAGGTGTCGGAGGAGCTGTCGCGCTTCTTCTTCATCTGGCTGACCTTCATCGGCGCCATCGTCGCGATGCGCGAGGGAGCGCACCTGGGCATGGACGCCCTTGTCAGCAAGCTCGGCCGCCGCGGCAAGCTGGTCTGCCTGGCACTGTGCCAGGGGCTCACGCTGCTGTGCTGCTTCATGATGTTCCGCGGCACCTGGGTGCAGCACGAGATCAACGCCACCACGGCTGCGCCCGTCACGGGCCTGCCCATGATCTGGGTGTTCGGCGTGTCCTACCTCACGGCCGGCGCCATCGGCCTGATGGCGCTGCGCACGCTGTGGCGCATCGCCACAGGGCGCATCCGCGACGACGAACTGGTCGCCGTCAGCGAGAGCGAGGAAGCGCCGCACGGCACGCCCGTGGAGGCCAAAGCATGACGATCGCCGTCTTCACCTTCTCGCTGCTCGGCGCCATGCTGCTGGGCCTGCCGATCGCGTTCGCGCTGCTGGTCTGCGGCGCCGCGCTGATGGTCGCCCAGGGCCAGATCGACACCACCATCCTGTCGCAAAAGCTCATCGAGGGGGCGGACAGTTTCCCGCTGCTGGCGATCCCGTTCTTCATGCTGGCCGGCGAGCTCATGAATGCGGGCGGCATCTCCAAGCGCATCGTGAACGTCGCGCTGGCCTGGGTCGGCCATCTGCGCGGCGGCCTGGGCTTCGTCGCCATCTTCGCCTCGGTCATGATGGCCGCGATCTCGGGCAGCGCCGCGGCCGACGCAGCCGCGATCGGCGCGCTGCTGATCCCCATGATGCGCCGCGCCGGCTACGACGTGCCGCGTTCGGCCGGCCTGATCGCCGCTGGCGGCGTGATCGCGCCCGTGATTCCGCCGTCCATCGGCCTGATCGTGTTCGGCGTGATCGCCAACGTGTCCATCGGCAAGCTGTTCCTCGCGGGCATCTTCCCGGGCATCCTGATGGGCCTGTCGTTGCTGGTGGCCTGGCAGTGGGTGGCTCGGCGCGACAAGGTGGCCGTGCTGCCGCGCCAAAGCATGGCCCAGCGCGGCCGCGCCGCGGTCGACGGCATCTGGGCGCTGCTGATGCCGCTGGGCATCATCGGTGGCCTCAAGTTCGGCATCTTCACGCCGACCGAGGCCGGCGTGGTCGCCTGCGTCTACGCCTTCATCCTCGGGGCCTTCGTCTACCGCGAACTGCCGCTGCGCCAGCTCTACCCGCTGCTGGTGTCGGCCGCCAAGAGCACGGCCGTGGTGGTGTTCCTGATCGCCGCGGCCCTGGTGTCGGCCTGGCTCATCACCACGTCCGAAGTGCCGCAACAGGTCTCGGCCATGCTGCAGCCCTTCATGTTCAACAAGATCGTGCTGATGTTCGTGATCATGGTGATCGTGGTCATCGTCGGCACGGCACTGGACTTCGCGCCCACGCTGATGATCCTCACGCCGGTGTTGATGCCCGTGATCAAGGAGGCCGGCATCGACCCCGTGTACTTCGGCGTGCTGTTCATCATGAACAACGCGATCGGCCTGATCACGCCGCCCGTGGGCATCGTGCTCAACGTGATGTGCGGGGTGGCCAAGATCTCGATGGGCGAGCTCATGAAAGGGCTGTGGCCCTTCCTGTGGGCCGAACTCATCGTGCTCTTCCTGCTCGTGCTGTTCCCCGACCTCGTGCTCGTGCCCTTGCGCTGGCTGAGCTGATTTCCTTCTTTTCACTCCCGGAGACATGAACATGAAGAACATTTCCCGCGTTGCCCTGACCGCCGTGGCCGCCGCCACCCTGGCCCTGGCCGCAGGTACTGCCAGCGCCCAGTTCCAGAACCGCAACTTCCGCGTCTCCAACGGCGTGAGCAAGGAGCATCCCATGGGCAACGGCCTGGCCGCCATGGGCGCCTGCACGCTGGAGAAGTCCGGCGGCAAGATGAAGATCCAGCCCTTCTGGGACGGCGCGCTGGGCAGCGACCTGACCAGCACGCAGAGCGTGCGCACGGGCTCCATCGACATGGTGCTGACCTCCACGGCGCCCGTGGTGTCCATCGTGCCGGCGCTGGGCGTGTTCGACCTGCCGTTCCTGTTCAACACCGCGGCCGAGGCCGACCAGCTGCTGGACGGCAAGGTCGGCGACTGGTTCTCGGCCAAGATGCCGGCCGTGGGCCTCGTCAACCTGGCTTGGTGGGAGAACGGCTTTCGCCACACGACGAACTCCAAGCGACCGATCACCAAGGTCGAGGACTTCGAGGGCGTGAAGATGCGCGTGATGCAGAACAACGTCTACCTGGACACCTTCAAGACTCTGGGCAGCAATGCCGTGCCCATGGCCTTCACCGAGGTCTATTCGGCGCTGGAAACCAGGACCGTCGACGGCCAGGAGAACCCGTTCACCAACATCGAGAACATGAAGTTCTACGAGGTGCAGAAGTACCTCACGCTGTCCAAGCACGCCTACAGCCCCACGCTGGTGCTGTTCTCCAAGAAGGTCTGGGACGGCCTGTCGGAGCAGGAGCACGCCGTGCTCAAGGAATGCGCCGTGGTCGGCCGCGCGGAACAGCGCCGCGCCAACCGCGCCATGGAGGCCAAGAGCGTGGACAACCTGCGCG
Source organism: Pseudorhodoferax aquiterrae (assembly GCF_014652235.1). Lineage (GTDB taxonomy): Bacteria > Pseudomonadota > Gammaproteobacteria > Burkholderiales > Burkholderiaceae_C > Pseudorhodoferax > Pseudorhodoferax aquiterrae. The sequence goes on along the minus strand of NZ_BMYK01000002.1, from coordinate 115,573 downwards.
GCAAGGGCATGGCCGTGAACGAGATCAGCCCCGCCGAGACCGCGCGCATCCGCGAGAAGACCAAGGTCATCTACGAGCGCCATGCCAAGGCCATCGGCGACGAGCCGATCGCGCTGGTGACCGAGGAACTCAAGCGGATCCGCGGCCAATGAGCGCCGCGCCGGGCCGCCCCAAGCAAGCTCGCTCCCCCTCGGGGGGACAGGCCGCAGGCCGAAGGGGGTGCAAGTGAGCGGACTGTTGGAAGGACAGGTCGCCTGGGTCACGGGCGGCGGCAGCGGCATCGGCCTGGCCGGTGCGGTGGACCTGGCCAAGGCCGGTGCGCGTGTCGTCATTTCGGGCCGCGATGCGGCCAAGCTGGACGCGGCCATCGTGGAGGCGCAAGCGCGCGGCGCGCCGGCCGGCAGCATCACGGCCAGGCCGCTGAACGTGGCCGACGCCAAGGACGTGAACGCCGTGGCGGATGCGATCCAGGCCGCGTTCGGCCGGGTCGACATCCTGGTCAACAGCGCGGGGCTCAACTACCCCAAGCGCTACTGGTGCGACACCGATGCCGAGACCTTCGCCGACGTGGTGGGGATCAACCTGAATGGCGCGACCTACTGCACGCTGGCCGTCGTCCAGGGCATGCGCGCGCGCGGGCAGGGCACGGTCATCAACGTGGCCTCGTTCGCGGGCTTCCACTACGAATACATGACAGGCCCGGCCTACACGTCGAGCAAGGCCGCGATGATGGCGCTCACGCATTCCTTCAACATCGAGGAGTGCGTGAACGGCCTGCGCGCCACGGCGCTGTGCCCGGGCGAAGTGGCCACGCCCATCCTCAAGAAGCGGCCGGTGCAGCCGACCGAGGCCGACAAGGCCCGCATGCTGCAGGAGGCCGACCTGGGCCGCACGATCCGTTTCATCGCGGAGGCGCCCGCGCATGTTTGCGTGAACGAACTCGTGATCTCGCCGGTCTGGAACCGCACCTATGTGCAGGACCAGCCCTTGGTTCGCAAGAAGCCCGTATGACGCCAGGACTGGTCGTCGCCGTCACCGGTTCGGGCCAGGGCATCGGCCTGGCCGTGGCGCGCAAGTTCGCCGCGCAAGGCGCGCGCGTCGTGGTGTCCGACATCGACGCCGCACGCTGCCAGCACGCGGCCGACGAGATCGGGGCGCTGGGCGTTCAGGCCGACGTGACCGACGCCGCGCAGTGCCGCCAGCTCGTGGAGCGCACCGTGGCCGAACACGGCCGGCTGGACGTGATGGTCTGCAACGCCGGCATCATGCAGTTGAAGCCGCTGCTCGAACTCGAAGGCGCTGACTGGGACCGGATGCTGGGCGTCAACGTCAAGGGCTGCTTCCTGAGCCTGCAGGCCGCCGCGCGCCAGATGCTGCAGCAGGTGCCACTGGCGCAAGGGCGGCCGCGCGGCAAGATCATCACCATGGCCTCGATCGCCGGCCGACCGGGCGCCGGCCCGATCGCGGCCGTGATCCCGCACTACCGTGCCAGCAAGGCCGCCGTGCTGAGCCTTACGCAGTCGGCCGCCATCGCGTGCGCGCCGCACCTCACGGTCAACGCGATCTGCCCGGGCCTGGTGGAGAGCGAGATGTGGCGCGGCATGGACCGCGACTGGGGCGCACTGCAAGGCTTGGGCGAAGGCCAGATCTGGCAGCAGCGCATTGCCGGCATCCCGCTGGGGCGGCCGCAGCGGCCCGAGGACGTGGCCGACGTCGCGGGTTTCCTGGCCGCGCCGGAATCGGACTACATGACAGGCCAGGCCATCAACGTCGATGGCGGGCTCATGATGAGTTGAACCCATGCCCCACCCCGCAGCCACACTCCAAAACCTACTCGCCAGCGGCACCATCGTCCAGGCGCCCGGCGCCTACGACAGCCTCAGCGCCCGCCTGGTCGAACGCGCGGGCTTCCCGGCGATCTACATGACGGGCTTCGGCGCCACGGCCACGCGGCTGGGCCAGCCCGACATCGGCCTGCTCACGCAGACCGAGATGACCACGCACGCGCGCGACATGGTGCGCGCGGTCGGCATCCCCGTGGTCGCCGATGCCGACACGGGCTACGGCGGCCCGTCCAACATCGAACGCACGGTGCACGAGTACGTGCAGGCCGGTGTCGCGGCCATCCACCTGGAGGACCAGGTCGCGCCCAAGCGCTGCGGCCAGATGGCCGGCATCCGCCTGATCGATGCGGCAGAGAACGCTCGCCGCCTGCGCTGCGCCGTGCAGGCGCGCGCAGGCGACGGCCTGCTCATCATCGGCCGCACCGACGCGCTGCCGGCGGCCGGCATCGACGCGGCGGTGTCGCGTGCCCAGCGCTACCAGGACGCGGGCGTGGACCTCGTCTTCGTGGACGGCATCAAGACCGTGGCCGAGGTCGAGGCCGTCGCGCGCCGTGTGACCGGGCCCAAGGTCGTGTCCATCGTCGACGGCACGCCGGCCGTTGCCTTGACGGCGCCCGCGCTGCAGGCCATGGGCTTTGCCATGGTCTTCTACGCCGTCACGGCCCTGTTCAGTGCCGCCCGCGCGGTGCAGGAATCGCTGGCCGCGTTGCAGGCCGGCGGTACGCCCGGCGCGCTGGCGCAGCCCGGCCTGTCCTATGCCGCCTTCGCCGACACCGTGGGCCTCGCGCACCACCAGCAGCTGGACGCGCAGTTCGGCAGCTCCACCTGATTCCACCGACCCGAAAGTCATCCCATGAGCACCCCCGTACCCCATGCCGGCATCTGGCCCGCACTGCTGACGCCCCTGAACGCCGACCTCGGCATCGACACCCCCAAGTTCGCGCGGCATGCCAGGACCTTGATCGACGGCGGCTGCGCCGGCGTCACGCCCTTCGGCACCACGGGCGAGGGTCCCTCGTTCACGGTGGCCGAACGCAAGGCCGCGCTGGAAGGCCTGATCGCCGGCGGCGTGCCCGCCGAGCGCATCCTGGTCTCGACCAGCTGCGCCGCACTCCCGGACACTTTGGCCCTCACGCGCCATGCGCTGTCGGTCGGCGCCACGCGCTGCCTGATCCTGCCGCCGTTCTTCCTCAAGGGCGTACCCGACCAGGGCATCATCGACGCCTACCGCTACGTGATCGACGGCGTGGCCGACGCCCGCCTGCGCGCGGTGCTGTACCACATTCCCCAGGTCTCTGGCGTACCCCTGTCGCACCAGGTCATCTCCACGCTGCGCCTGCTGTATCCCGAGACCATCGTCGGCCTGAAGGACAGCGGCTGCACGCGCGCCGACTCCGTGGCCTATGCCGAGGCCTTCATGCCCGGCATGCAGGTCTGGGTGGGCAACGAGCCCGACCTGCCCACCATGGGCGCCCGCGGCAGCCTGGGCGCCGTGAGCGGCATCGCCAACGTGATGCCGCACCTGGTCGGCCGCCTGGCCGTGGCCCGCGGCGACGAGGCGGCGCAACGCGATCTGCAACGCGTGCGTGCCTTCCTGGACATCCTGGGCGGCTACGGCATGACGGCCGCCTTCAAGGCCATCATGGCCATCCTCGAGCAGGATGCCGGCTGGCGGCGTGTGCGTCCGCCGCTGGTGGCGCTGGACGAGGCCGAGCTGGCGCGCATCGAGGCGCAGATGGCCGCGTTCGCGCTGGACCGTAGCAAGGACTGAAGCCAGATGGGCGAAGTCGTCTGCATCGCCAGCTGGAACGCCGACCTGGCGGTGACCGCGCGCATCGGCCGCGACGACTTCGGCCGCATGGGCCTGGATCTCTGAGCGCGCGAAGGCATCGCCACCACGCACGTGGAGCAGGGGGGGCGCGTTGCTGGCCCGGCAGGGCTGACTCAGGCTGGAGCGCCTGCGAACGGATTGACGATGCGCACCCGGCCCCGCGCTCGGCCATGGCTCAGCGCGCGTTGACTTCGTCACGGTCGAAGCGCCAGCCGTCCAACCGGGTGGAGGCCTCCAGGCAACTCTGCTCGAACTGGGCCCATTGCTGTTCACGCTGGGCGCTGCCCGCCAACTGCTCGAGGTAGTCGCGCACGGCCTGGTTCAGGCTCTTGCCCATCTTCTGCGCAGCCGCGCGCGCGCGTTGCGCGACCTGCTCATCAACGGAAAGCGTGATGTTCATGGAAACCTCCAACTTGCACATGTTATGTGCGCAAGTTCGATGTGTTTCAAGACTGGCACGCTCCCTGCATAGACGCTCTCATTCGCCGGCACCCTGCCCGCGCAGGCACCGTCCCGGTGACCGCGCACCAGCCCGGCCCGAAGTGCGCCCCAAATTGGGGATACTTGCGGGTTAGTCTGTATATACAGGTCTGCTCAGGCGAATGAGACTGCGCGGCGCGTGCCCTTGCCCCGGGGTGTACCGGCGCTGCCCGCGTTCCGAAGCGTTCAACCCCAACCAGGAGGGCCGCATGGCCAAGACAGTTTTCACCAAGATCGCCACCGTGCTGGCTGCCGGCGTGCTGGCCACGTTGGCCCAGGGCGCCGCGGCCCAGACCAAGGTCGTGATCGGCATGTCCGGCTGGACCGGCTTCGCGCCGCTCACGCTGGCCGACAAGGCCGGCATCTTCAAGAAGAACGGGCTGGACGTGGAGATCAAGATGATTCCGCAGAAGGACCGCCACCTGGCCCTGGCCTCCAAGTCCATCCAGTGCGCCGCCACCACCGTGGAAACCCACGTGGCCTGGAACACCAACGGCGTGCCCATCGTGCAGATCTTCCAGCTCGACAAGTCCTACGGCGCCGACGGCATCGCCGTGCGCAACGACATCAAGAGCTTCGCCGACCTCAAGGGCAAGACCGTGGCCGTGGACGCACCCGGCACGGCCCCGTACTTCACGCTGGCCTGGATGCTCAGCAAGAACGGCATGAGCGTGAAGGACGTCAAGACCGTCACGCTGGCGCCGCAGGCCGCCGCCCAGTCCTTCGTGACCGGCCAGAACGACGCCGCCGTGACCTACGAGCCCTATCTCTCGACCGTGCGCGACAACGCCGCCGCCGGCAAGATCCTCGCGACCACGCTGGACTTGCCGCACATCCAGGACACGCTGGGCTGCGCGCCCGACTGGCTCAAGGCCAACGGCACGGCCGCCAAGGCCCTGGCCGATTCGTACTTCCAGGCCCTGGACATGATCAAGGGCGACACGGCCAAGGCCAACGAGATCATGGGCGGTGCCGTCAAGCAGAGCGGCGAAGCCTTCGCCAAGTCCGCGAGCTTCCTGCGCTGGCAGGACAAGGCGGCCAACCAGAAGTTCTTCGCCGGTGAGCTGGAGACCTTCATGAAGGAGGCCGCGGTCATCCTGCAGGAGGCCGGCGTGATCCGCAAGCAGCCCGACAACTGGGCCGCCATGTACGACGCCAGCTACATCAAGTAAAGCGATGGCCAGCGACACCACCCGCGTTCTCTCTCCGGCCGCGACCGCCGCACCCGCGGCCATGCCGGCAGCCCCGGCGCGCCGGCGCCGCGGCATGGTGCCGTTGGAGCCCGTCAGCCCCACGGCCCGCTGGCTGCTGGGCCTGGCCTTCTTCGTGCTGTTCGTGGCCGTCTGGGCGTTCTTCACGCTGGGCGGCTACGTCTCGCCGACCTTCCTGGCCAGCCCCATCACCATGGTGCAGGAGGCCTGGCTGCTGTTCACCGAGTACGGCTTCCTCCACGACATCGGCATGACGGTCTGGCGCGTGCTGGGCGGCTTCATCCTGGCCGCCGTGATCGCCGTGCCGCTGGGCATCGCGATGGGCGCCTACAAGCCGGTGGAAGCCTTCCTCGAGCCCTTCGTCTCGTTCTGCCGCTACCTGCCGGCCTCGGCCTTCATCCCGCTGCTGATCCTGTGGGCCGGCATCGGCGAGACGCAGAAACTGCTCGTGATCTTCATCGGTTCGGTGTTCCAGATCATCCTGATGGTGGCCGTGACGGTGGGCGGCGCGCGCAAGGACCTCGTGGAGGCCGCCTACACGCTGGGCGCCGACAGCGCCGGCATCGTGCGCCGCGTGCTGATCCCGGGCGCCGCGCCCGGCATCGCCGAGACACTGCGCCTGGTGCTGGGCTGGGCCTGGACCTACGTGATCGTGGCCGAGCTGATCGGCTCGTCCTCGGGCATCGGCCACATGATCACCGACAGCCAGGCGCTGCTGAACACCGGCCAGATCATCTTCGGCATCATCGTGATCGGCCTGATCGGGCTGGTCTCCGACTTCATCTTCAAGGCGGTCAACAGGAAGCTGTTCGCCTGGGCGAGCCTGTGATGAGCAATCAACTTTCCATCCGCGGCGTCTCGCGCACCTTCACCAGCCCGGGCGGCCAATCCACCCAGGCCTTGCAGCCGGTGGACTTCGAGGTCCGCAAAAACGACTTCGTGACCATCCTGGGCCCTTCGGGCTGCGGCAAGTCCACGCTGCTGCGCATCGTCGCGGGTCTGGACTATCCGACCAGCGGCCAGGTGCTGCTGGACGGCCAGACCATCGCAGGCCCCGGCGCCGACCGCGGCATGGTGTTCCAGAGCTACACGCTGTTCCCCTGGCTCAACATCGAGCAGAACATCCGCTTCGGCCTGCGCGAGCGCGGCCTGCCCGAGGCGCAGCAGAAGGAGCGGGCGGCCTACTTCATCGCCAAGGTCGGCCTGCGCGGCTTCGAGCAGCACTTTCCCAAGCAGCTCTCGGGCGGCATGCAGCAGCGCACGGCGATCGCACGCGCGCTGGCCAACGACCCCAAGATCCTGCTCATGGACGAGCCCTTCGGCGCGCTGGACAACCAGACCCGCGTGCTCATGCAGGAGCTGCTGCTGGGCATCTGGGAGGCCGAGCAGAAGACCGTGCTGTTCGTGACCCACGACATCGACGAGGCCATCTTCATGGCCAGCCGTGTGGCCGTGTTCAGCGCGCGGCCGGGCCGCATCAAGACAGAGATCGCCGTGGACCTGCCGCACCCGCGCCACTACACGGTCAAGACCACGCCGGAATTCATGGAACTCAAGGCCCGGCTCACGGAAGAGATCCGCGCCGAGTCCATGGCCGCTGCGGAACATTGAGATGAAGCCCGCCTCCGCGACCACCCGCCGCACGCCCGCGCACTCCGATGCGGCGCCCGCGCTGGCGTTGTACGAGCAGGTCAAGGAGCACATCACGCGCCGCATCCAGAGCGGTGAGTGGCCGGCCGGGCACCGGCTGCCGTCCGAGCACGAACTCGTGGCGCAGTTCGGCATCTCGCGCATGACGGCCAACCGCGCGCTGCGCGAGCTCATGGACCAGGGCCGCGTCGTGCGCGTGGCCGGCGTGGGCAGCTTCGTGGCCGAGGCCAAGCCGCAGTCCACGCTGCTGCAGATCGCCAACATCGCCAGCGAGATCCGCGGCCGCGGCCACGACTACGGCTTCCAGCTGCTCGCCGCCGAGCGCGTGGCGGCCTCGCCCGATGTCGCGGTCTGGATGGACGTGCGCATGGGCGAATCCCTGGTGCACTGCGTCTGCCTGCACCTGGAGGACGGCGTGCCCGTGCAGCTGGAAGACCGCTACGTGAACCCGCGCCTCGTGCCGGCCTTCCTCGAGCAGGACTTCTCGGCCATGCCGCCCAGCGAGTACCTGGTGCGCAACGTGCCGTTCGACCAGATCGAGCACCTCGTGGACGCGGTGCTGCCCACGCCCGAGCAGGCCGAGCGCCTGGCCATGGACCAGGCCGAACCCTGCCTGCTGCTGACGCGCCGCACCTGGGCGCGCGGCCAGACCATAACGCTGGTGCGCTGCCTGCACCCGGCCTCGCGCTACCGGCTGGGCAGCCGGCTGCGCAACGATGGGAACCAGGGGCTTGCATGAGCGCACGCGGCGAGGGGCCCCGCGCAGCGGGGATCGACGCCAGCGCGAATGCCGCTGGGGCACCGACCAGCGCGACCGTTGCATTCGCAGAACGCAACGGAGGTGCCTGGCCTGAGTTTTTTTCGCCCGTACTTGTATAGACAGGAAATGCGATGAGCACTGAAACCGACACCTTGACGCTTTCGCCCGGCGATGTGGGCCTGGCCCCGTTGCGGCGCATCCACGCCGGCGGCGTGCGGCTGGCGCTGGACGCGGGCGCGCGTGCCGGCCTGATGGCCGCGCAAGCCACCGTCCAGTCCATCCTCGATGCCGGTGCCGTGGTCTACGGCATCAACACCGGCTTCGGCAAGCTCGCGCAGACGGTGATCCCTCCCGGGCGCCTGGCCGAGTTGCAGCGCAATCTGGTGCTCTCGCACGCGGTCGGCACGGGCGTGCCGCTCGCGGCCAGCGTCGTGCGGCTGGTGCTGGCCACCAAGGCCGTGAGCCTGGCGCGCGGGCACTCGGGCGTCCGACCCGAGATCGTCGATGCGCTGCTGGCCCTGTTCAACGCGGGCGTGGTCCCGCGCATCCCGGCCAAGGGCTCGGTCGGCGCTTCGGGCGACCTCGCGCCGCTAGCCCACCTGGCCTGCGTGCTGATCGGGGAGGGCGAGGCGGAGTTGGCGGACGGCCGCGTGGTGTCCGGCCGTGAGGCCATGCGCGCCATCGGCCTGGAGCCCTTCGTGCTGGGCCCCAAGGAGGGCCTGGCGCTCCTGAACGGCACCCAGGTCTCGACCGCGCTCGCGCTGTCCGGCCTGTTCGGCGCCGAGAACGTGTTCGCCGCGGGCCTCATGGCCGGCGCGCTGTCGCTCGAAGCCATCCAGGGCTCGATCAAGCCCTTCGATGCGCGCATCCATGCCGCGCGCGGCCAGAGCGGCCAGATCGCGGTGGCGGGCGCCGTGCGCACCTTGCTCGAAGGCAGCGAGATCATCCCGGGCCATGCCAACTGCGGCCGCGTGCAGGACCCGTACTCGATCCGCTGCATTCCGCAGGTCATGGGCGCCTGCCTGGACAACCTGGCCCATGCCGCGCGCGTGCTCGTGATCGAGGCCAATGCCGCATCGGACAACCCGCTGGTCTTCACCGACACGGGTGAGGTCATCTCGGGCGGCAACTTCCACGCCGAGCCCGTGGCCTTCGCGGCCGACATCATCGCGCTCGCGGTGGCGGAGGTCGGCGCGATCTCCGAGCGCCGCATGGCGCTGCTGCTGGATTCGGGCTTATCAAACCTGCCCCCCTTCCTCGTGCGCGACGGCGGCGTCAACTCCGGCTTCATGATCGCCCAGGTCACGGCCGCGGCGCTCGCGTCGGAGAACAAGTCGCTCGCGCACCCGGCCAGCGTGGACAGTTTGCCGACCTCGGCCAACCAGGAAGACCATGTGTCCATGGCCACCTTCGCCGCGCGCCGCCTGGCCGACATGGTGGACAACACGGCCGTGGTCGTGGGCATCGAGGCCATGGCCGCCTGCCAGGGCATCGAGCTGAAACACGAGCTGAAGTCCAGCCCGCTCATGGAGGCCGAGTTCGACGCGATCCGCGCCCACGTGGGCTTCATCGAACAGGACCGCTACCTTGCGCCCGACGTGCAATCCATGCGGCAATGGGCCCTGGGTGCCCAGGGCCGCCCCTGGCCTACCGCCGTCACCGCCATCCTGCCCAGCCACGCCTGAACACCCCGAGGAGACCGCCATGAACGCACCCGCACCCTTCGTCGCCGAGATCGGCACCCGCCACGACCCCAGCCGCAGGATCGCCGCGCCCACGGGCACCGCGCTCACCTGCAAAAGCTGGCTGACCGAGGCGCCGTTCCGCATGATCCAGAACAACCTGCACCCCGACGTGGCCGAGCGGCCCGAGGACCTCGTGGTCTACGGCGGCATCGGCCGCGCGGCGCGCAACTGGGAATGCTTCGACCAGATCCTGGCCTCGCTCAAGGACCTGGACGAGGACGAGACCCTGCTCGTGCAGTCGGGCAAGCCGGTCGGCGTGTTCAAGACCCATGCCGACGCGCCGCGCGTGCTGCTGGCCAACTCCAACCTCGTGCCCAAGTGGGGTACTTGGGAGCACTTCAACGAGCTGGACCGCAAGGGCCTCTTCATGTACGGCCAGATGACGGCGGGCAGCTGGATCTACATCGGCAGCCAGGGCATCGTGCAGGGCACCTTCGAGACCTTCGTCGAAGCCGGTCGCCAGCATTACGCCAACGACCTGTCCGGCAAATGGATCCTGACGGCCGGCCTGGGCGGCATGGGCGGCGCGCAGCCGCTGGCGGCCACGCTGGCGGGCGCCTGCTCGCTGACCATCGAATGCCAGCAGAGCTCGATCGACTTCCGGCTGCGCACGCGCTACGTCGACAAGCAGGCACGCGACATCGACCACGCCATCGAACTGCTGCGCCAGCACACGGCGGCCAGGGAGGCGGTGTCGATCGCGCTGCTGGGCAACGCGGCCGAGGTGCTGCCCGAACTCGTCCGGCGCGCCAAGGCCGGTGGCCTCAGGCCCGACCTCGTGACCGACCAGACCTCGGCACACGACCTGATCCACGGCTACCTGCCGGCGGGCTGGACCGTGCCGCAGTGGAAGGCCGCGATGGCCGACCCGGCCCAGCATGCCGCGCTGAAGACCGCCGCCGCGCGCAGCTGCGCGCAGCACGTGCAGGCCATGCTGGACTTCCAAGCCATGGGCGTGCCCACCGTGGACTACGGCAACAACATCCGCCAGGTGGCGTTCGATGAAGGCGTGCAGAACGCCTTCGACTTCCCGGGCTTCGTGCCGGCCTACATCCGCCCGCTGTTCTGCGAGGGCAAGGGCCCGTTCCGCTGGGTCGCGCTCTCGGGCGACCCGGAGGACATCTACAAGACCGACGCCAAGATCAAGGAGCTGTTTCCCGAGAACAAGCACACGCACCGCTGGCTGGACATGGCGCGCGAACGCATCGCCTTCCAGGGCCTGCCGGCGCGCATCTGCTGGCTGGGCCTGGGCGAGCGGCACCTCGCGGGCCTGGCCTTCAACGAGATGGTGCGCACGGGCGAGCTCAAGGCCCCCATCGTGATCGGCCGCGACCACCTGGACACGGGTTCGGTCGCCAGCCCCAACCGCGAGACCGAGGGCATGCGCGACGGCACCGACGCAGTGAGCGACTGGCCGCTGCTCAACGCGCTGCTCAACACCGCGGGCGGCGCCACCTGGGTCAGCCTGCACCACGGCGGCGGCGTGGGCATGGGCTACTCGCAGCACGCGGGCATGGTCATCGTGTGCGATGGCACCGAGGCAGCCGACAAGCGGCTGGCCCGCGTGCTCGTCAACGACTGCGGCTCCGGTGTGATGCGCCATGCCGACGCAGGCTACGAACTCGCGATTGCGACGGCCAAGAAGTTCGGTCTCAAGCTGCCGATGGTGAAGTGAGCCATGGCCGGCCTGCCCGACACCGAAACGCTGCGCCGGCGCGTCGCCGAGCGCGTGGACGACGCGACGGTGGAGCAGTTCCAGCGCGACGGCGCCTGCGTCGTCCGCCAGCTGCTGACGGCCGATGAGCTGGCGCTGCTGGCGCAAGGCATAGCCCAGAACCTTGCCGCGCCCAGCCCGCGCGGCAAGGTGGCAAGCCGCCCCGACGACCCGGGTCGCTTCTTCGAGGATTTCTGCAACTGGCAGGAGATCGCCGCCTACCGCCGCTTCATCCACGAGACGCCGCTGGCCCTGCTGGCCCAGCGCCTGATGGGATCGCGCGAAGTGCGGCTCTACCACGACCACCTGCTGGTCAAGGAGCCCGGCACGCGGCAGAAGACGCCCTGGCACCAGGACCAGCCCTACTACAACATCGACGGCATGCAGAACGTGAGCATGTGGATCCCCGTCGATCCGGTGCCGCGCGCGTCCACGCTGGAGTTCGTGGCCGGCTCGCACCGCGGCCCCTGGCTCATGCCGCGCACCTTCATGGACCACCAGGCCAGGTGGTTCCCCGAAGGCAGCCTGGCGGACCTGCCCGACATCGAGGCAGCGCGCGAGCGCTTCCCCATCCTGGGCTGGGACATCGCACCGGGCGACTTCGTCTGCTTCCACATGCTGACCCTGCACGCGGCCGCCGGCGTGGATGGCACGCAGCGCCGCCGCGTGTTCTCGGTCCGCTTCCTGGGCGACGACATCCGCCATGCGCCGCGGCGCTGGACCACCTCACCCGACTTCCCAGGGCTGGCCGACGAACTGCCGGCCGGCGCACCCATGGACCATGCGCTGTTCCCGCGCCTGGTGGGCTGAACACCCGGCCCCGATCCTGCTAGCTGTTTCGCTCCTTCACCTTTCCCACGGAAAACCCCATGACTCTTCGCCGCCATCTGCTCGCCCTGGCCCTGCTGTCGTCCGCCGTCTTCGGCGCCCACGCCCAGGCCGTGCTCAAGGTCGCCACCGACGCCACCTTCCCGCCCATGGAGTTCTTCGAGAACGGCCAGCGCACGGGCTTCGACACCGAGCTCGTAGAGGCCATCGGCAAGCAGATGGGCCGCAAGGTCGAGTGGGTGGACATCGACTTCAAGGGCCTGATCCCGGCCCTGGTCTCCAAGCGCGTGGACATGGCCGTGTCGGCCATCTACATCACCGACGAACGCAAGAAGGTGGTGGACTTCACCGATCCTTATTACGCGGGCGGCCTGGTCGCCATGGTCAAGGCCGACAACGCGACGATCAAGTCGCCGGCCGACCTGGCCGGCAAGAAGGTCAGCGTGCAGGTCGGCACCAAGTCGGTGAGCTACCTCAAGGAAGCCCATCCCAAGGTGCAGCTCGTCGAGGTCGAGAAGAACCAGGAGATGTTCAACCTCGTGGACGTGGGCCGCAGCGATGCCGCCGTCACGGGCAAGCCGGCCGCCTACCAGTACGTGCGCACGCGCCCGGGCCTCAAGGTGCTGCCCGAGCAGCTCACGACCGAGGAGTACGGCATGGCGATCCGCAAGGACACGCCCGAACTGACCAAGGCGGTGAACGAGGCGATCGCCAAGCTCAAGGCCGATGGCAGCTATGCGGCCATCGTGAAGAAGTGGTTCCCGGTCACGCCATGATGCGCGCGCGCGCAGGCCGAGCGCAGCGAAGGCCCGAGTCCCAGGCCGAGCGCAGCGATGGCCCGAATGGCTGTTTCCCCTGTGCCTCTGCCGAGGAGCGCAGCGCCATGGGCTGCGCGGGGAACCTCGCGCTTCAACATCTGACTCATTGCGCTTGTTCGAGCGTAGTGAGCGAAGCGAACGGTGCGAGTTGCGCAATGCAGCCCATGGCGCGAGCACCGCAGGTTGCCCGGAGCGTTAGCGGAGGGACAGGGGCACCGGGGTCGCCTTCTCTTTGCTTACTTTCTCTTGGCGAAGCAAGAGAAAGTAAGTCGGGGTGTGGGGGTGAAGCCCCCACCTCCTCACTCCGATCAGACGTAGTGATCGCACAAGCACCAGAGGCCGGGATATGCCCCCGGCAGTGCAGTCACTTTCTTTCGTTTCGCCGAAAGAAAGTAACCAAAGAAAGGGCGACCCCGGTGCCCCCGACCCTCCGCTGGCGCTCCGGGCAACCTGCGGTGCTCGCGGCCTGGGCGCATTGCACAACTCGCACCGTTCACTGCGTTCACTCGGCTCGAACAAGTGCAATGAGTCAGTTCACAAAGCGCGAGGTTCCCCGCGCCGCCCAGTCCACTGCGCTCCTCGGCGTGGGCACAGGGGTCCCGGGAGCGGGGTCACATCCGGGCCATCGCTTCGCTCGGCCCTCGTCGCTTCTTTCCATGAACCACTGACATGGACCTCGACTTCTCCCCCGTCTGGGGCGGCTGGGACGCGCTCGCGCGCGGCACGCTGGTCACCATCGAGATCACGGTCTGCGCGCTGCTGCTGGGCTGCGCGTTGGGCCTTGTGGTCGGCATCGGCCGCCTGAACCCGCAGCGCCGCTGGCTCTACGCCGCATGCACGGCCTACGTGACGGTGGTGCGCGGCACGCCGCTCTTGGTGCAGCTGTTCATCCTGTTCTTCGGCCTGCCGCACTTCGGCCTGCTGCTGCCGGCCTTCCTGTGCGGCGTGCTGGGCCTGGGCGTCTATTCGGGTGCCTATGTGTCGGAGATCGTGCGCGGCGCCATCCAGTCCATAGCCCCGGGCCAGACCCTGGCCGCACAATCGCTGGGCATGACGGCACCCACGGCCATGCGCCACATCATCCTGCCGCAGGCCGTGGTGCGCATGATCCCGCCGCTGGGCAACGAGTTCATCGCGCTGATCAAGAACTCGGCCCTGGTCTCGCTCTTGACCATCCACGACGTGATGCACGAGGGGCAGAAGATCATCAGCGTGTCCTACCGCTCGCTGGAGGTCTACCTCGCGATCGCCGCCGTGTACTTCGCGCTGACCGGCACCGTGATGCTGGTGCTGCGGCATTTCGAACGGCGCTTGAGCCAGGGAGGGCTGGTGCGATGAGCTCCACAGTGCAGCGTTTCGACGTGGCGGACCTGCCTGCCACGCCCTGGAAGAACGGCGGCGGCAGCACGCGCGAGATCGCGAGCTGGCCGCCCGGTGCGGGCTTCGAGGGCTTCGACTGGCGCGTCTCGGTCGCCAGCATCGCGGCCAGCGGCCCGTTCTCGACCTTTGCGGGCGTGGACCGCATCATCACGCTGCTCGAGGGCGATGGCGTGCGCCTGCACGGAGAGGACCTGGAGCACCGCCTCGCCACGCCGCTGGCACCCTTCGCGTTCAGCGGCGACGCGCGCGTCGATTGCACGCTGCTGGGCGGCCCCTCCAGCGACTTCAACGTGATGACGCGGCGCGGCCGGCTGCGCGCCGCGCTCCATGTGCTGCACCGTGGCGCGGAACTGCCCGCCGCAGCGCACGGCCTGTTGCTGGCCTGGCGCGGCCGTTGGCGCGCGGGCAGCGAAGCGCTCGCGCCCGGACAGGGCCTGTGGTGGAGCGATGCCGCCACGGGCTGGCCGCTCGACACCGCGGACGCCGACGCCGCCCTGCTGGCCGTGCAATGGCATCCAGCCCGATAGGAAACCCCATGCCTTCTTTCGACACCCTGCCTTCGGCCGACGGCCTGTGGACCGGCCTCACGCGCCTGGACGGCCAGCCTTGCGCCATCGCCGTGCAGGACGGCCGGATCGCCTGGACCGGCGCACCCGATGCCGTGCCCACCGAATGTGCCGATCTGCCGGGCCACGCAGGGCAGGGCGCGCTCGTCACGCCCGGCCTCGTGGACTGCCACACCCACCTGGTCTATGGCGGCCAGCGCGCGAACGAGTTCGCGATGCGCCTGGCCGGCGCGAGCTACGAGGAGGTGGCCAAAGCCGGCGGTGGCATCGTCTCCAGCGTGCGCGCCACGCGCGCGGCCAGCGAGGACGAACTCTTCGCGAGCGCCTCGGCGCGGCTGCGCAGCCTGCTGGCCGAAGGCGTCTGCGCGATCGAGATCAAGTCGGGCTACGGTCTTGCGCTCGCGCACGAGCGCAAGCAGCTGCGCGTGGCGCGGCGCCTGGCGGCTGCCCACGGCGTGACCGTGCGCACCACCTTCCTGGGCGCGCACGCGCTGCCGCCGGAGTTTGAAGGACGCAGCCAGGACTACACCGACCTGGTCTGCCGCGAGATGCTGCCGGCCCTGCATGCCGAAGGCCTGGTCGATGCGGTCGACGTGTTCTGCGAGCGCATCGCGTTCTCGCTGGCCGAGACCGAGCAGGTGTTCCAGGCCGCGCAGGCCCTCTCCATCCCGGTCAAGCTGCATGCCGAGCAGCTGTCGGACATGGGCGGCGCGGCGCTCGCCGCGCGCTACGGCGCGCTGTCCTGCGACCACATCGAGCACCTGTCGCCAGAGGGCGTCGCCGCGATGGCGGCGGCCGGCACGGTGGCCGTGCTGCTGCCGGGCGCCTACTACACGCTGCGCGACACGCAGCTGCCGCCCATCGCGGCGCTGCGCGCCGCCGGCGTGCCCATGGCCGTCTCCACCGACCACAACCCCGGCACCTCGCCGGCGCTGTCCCTGCTGCTGATGGCCAACATGGCCTGCACGCTGTTCCGGCTCACGGTGCCCGAGGCGATCGCCGGCATCACCGTGCACGCGGCGCACGCGCTGGGCCTGCAGGATTCTCACGGTGCCATCGCGGCCGGCCGCCCGGCGAACTTCGTGCTGTGGGATCTGCAGGACGCGGCCGAGTTGGCCTACTGGTTCGGCCAGCGCCCGGTGCGCGCGGTCGTGCGCCAAGGCCGTATCGCAGAGGGCGCTGTATGAGCGCGCTGTTCGCAGCCGACGCACTGCTGCCCGCAGGCTGGGCGCGCAACGTGCTGCTGCGCTGGGATGCGGCCGGCACGCTCGTGCACGTGCAGCCCGATGCCGCACGCCCCGAAGGCGTCGCGCAGGCCGAAGGTCCCGTGCTGCCCGGCCTGCCCAACCTGCACTCGCACGCCTTCCAGCGCGGCATGGCCGGCCTGACCGAGTACCGCGGCGCGGCCGAGGACAGTTTCTGGAGCTGGCGCACGCTGATGTACCGCTTCGCGAACAAGCTCGACCCGGCCCTGCTCGAGGCCATCGCCTTTGGCCTGTACGTGGAGATGCTGGAGGCCGGCTACACCAGCGTCTGCGAGTTCCACTACGTGCACCATGACCGCGGCGGCGCGGCCTATGCCGACGATGCCGAACTCGCACTGGCCCTGCTGCGCGCCGCAAAGCAGGCCGGCATCGGCCTCACGCTCTTGCCCGTGCTCTACCAGACCAGCGGCTTCGGCGGCAAGCCACCGGGGGAGGGCCAGCGCCGCTTCATCCGCGCCACCGACAACATGCTGCGCCTGCTGGAGCGCTTGCGCCCGCTCTGCGCCGCCCAGGGTGCCCGCCTGGGCCTGGCGCCGCACTCGCTGCGCGCCGTGCCGCCCGATGCGCTGCGCGCGGCCGTGGCCGGCCTGCACGCGCAGGACGCCACGGCCCCCGTGCACATCCACATCGCCGAGCAGACCCAGGAGGTGGATGACTGCATCGCCTGGAGCGGCCAGCGCCCCGTGGCCTGGCTGCTGGACCATGCGCCCGTGGACGCGCGCTGGTGCCTGGTGCACGCCACGCACATGGATGCCGACGAATACCGCCGCGCCGCCGCCAGCGGTGCCGTCGCCGGCCTGTGCCCCAGCACCGAGGCCAACCTGGGCGACGGCCTGTTCGACGGGCCGGCCTGGCAGGCCGCGGGCGGCGCCTGGGGCGTGGGCTCGGACAGCCACGCCTGCGTCAACGCGGCCGAGGAACTCATGCTGCTCGAATACGGCCAGCGCCTGGCCACGCGCCGTCGCAACGTGATGGCGACGCCCGCGCAGCCGCAGGTCGCCACCGCCATGACCCTGGCCGCGGTGGCCGGCGGCGCGCAGGCGTCTGCCCGCCCGGTGGCCGGGCTGGCCGCAGGCCAGCAGGCCGATTTCGTGACGCTGGGCGCAGAGCATCCGGCACTGGCCGGCCTGCAGGCTGCCGACATGCTGTCGGCCCATGTGTTCGCGAGCCACCGCACGAGCGCGGTCGGCAGCGTCCACGTGGCCGGCCAGGCGCGCGTGCGCGCCGGCCGCCATGCTGCGCACCTGAACGCCAGGCGCGGCCTGGTCGCAGCCCGCACCCAACTTCTCAAGGACAGCCCATGAGCTTTTCCACCACCGAACCGCCGTTCCGCTTCCGCCAGGGCAGCCGCCCGCTGCTCATCTCCATGCCCCATGTCGGCACCCACGTGCCGCCCGCATTGGCCGCGCGCTTCACGGCCGAGGCGCGCCATGTGCCCGACACCGACTGGCACCTGGAGCGGCTGTACGACTTCGCCGATGCGCTGGGCGCCTCGGTGCTCGTGGCCACGCACTCGCGCTACGTGATCGACCTGAACCGCCCGCCGGACGGCGCGAGCCTGTACCCGGGCCAGAGCGTGACGGGCCTGTGCCCGGTCGACACCTTCGACGACACGCCCGTCTACGGGGATGTGGCCGACCAGCCCGGCGCGGCCGAGATCGCCGCGCGCCGCGACGCCATCTGGCACCCCTACCACGCCAAGCTGGCCGAGGAGCTCGCGCGCATCAAGACGGAGCACGGCATCGCCATGCTGTGGGACGCGCATTCGATCCGCTCCGTGCTGCCGCGCTTCTTCGAGGGCAAGCTGCCCGACCTCAACCTGGGCACCGCCCAGGGCGCCAGCTGCGACCCGGTTCTGGCGGAGCGGTTGCTGGCCATTGCCAAGGACGCTGCTGGCTACACCAGCGTGCTGAACGGCCGCTTCACGGGCGGCTACATCACGCGCCACCACGGCCGGCCGCAGGACGGCCAGCACGCCGTGCAGCTGGAGATGACGCAGAGCAGCTACATGCAGGAGGCCTTGCCCTTCGACTACCTGCCGGCCGTGGCGGCCGGCGTGCAGCCGCACCTGCAACGCATGCTGCAGGCCGTGCTCGACTTCGCCGAAGCGCCACGGTGAGCGCGCTGCTCTCCGCCTTGCGCGCGGCGCTGGGCGACGACGCCGTTGCGACCGGCGAGGCCATCCCCGCGCACCGGCTGACGGACTGGAGCGGCGTGCCGCCCGTGCGCCCGCTCGCGCTGCTGCGCCCGCGCAGCACGGAGCAGGTCAGCGCCGCACTGCAGCTGTGCATGCAGCACCGCGTGCCCGTCGTGCCGCAGGGCGGCATGACCGGGCTGGCTGGCGCGGCCCAACCGCTGGCGCACGGTGTGGCCCTGTCGCTGGACCGCATGCAGGCCATCGAACAGGTGGACGCCGCCACGCGCACGCTGACGGTGCAGGCCGGCGCCACCGTCCAGTCCATCCAGGAAGCCGCGGCCGCCCAGGGCCTGCTGTTCGGCGTGGACTTCGGCGCGCGTGGCTCGGCCCAGGTCGGCGGCGCGCTGGCCACCAACGCAGGCGGCAACGGTGTGCTGCGCTTCGGCATGATGCGCGAGCAGACGCTGGGCCTGGAGGTGGTGCTGGCCGACGGGTCCGTGCTGCCCATGCTGCGCCCCATGCAGAAGAACAACACGGGCTACGACCTCAAGCAGTTCTTCATCGGCGCCGAGGGCACGCTGGGCGTGGTCACGCGCGCGCTGCTGCGCCTGCATCCGGCACCCAGCGCCCGCACGACCATGCTGGCCGCCGTGGCCGACTACGAGGCCGCGCTCGCGCTGCTGGCGCGCCTGCAGCGGCGTGCCGGCGCGGGCCTGGCGGCCTTCGAACTCATGTGGCGCGACTTCGTGCAGGCCTCGCTCGCCTGGCAACAGCTGCGCGAGCCCTTCGATGCGCCGCACCCGCTGCTGGCCCTGGTCGACCTCGACGGCCCCGATGCGGCCCAACTGCAGACCGCGCTCGAGGACGTGCTGGCCCCCGCCTTGCAGGAGCGCCTGGTGCTGGACGCCGCGATCGCCCAGTCCGAAGCCCAGGCACGTGCGTTCTGGAAGATCCGCGAGGCCACGGCCGAGCTGCCCACGAACATGCACCCGCCCGTCAACTTCGACGTGAGCCTGCCCATGGCCGAGATCGGCCGCTTCGCGATCGCCTGCCGCGCCGCGCTCGACGCGCGCTGGCCCGGCCATGCCAGCGTGTTCTTCGGCCACATCGGCGACAGCAATCTGCATGTCTCCACCGATGCGTCGACCATCGGCGGCGAGGTGGAGGCCTTGGAACAGCTGGTCTACGGACTGGTCGGCGACTTCGCGGGCAGCGTCTCGGCCGAGCACGGCATCGGCCTGCACAAGAAGCCCTATCTGGAGCGCAGCCGCACAGCGGCCGAACTGGCGGCCATGCGCGCCGTGAAAGCGGCGCTCGACCCTCTGAACCTCATGAACCCCGGAAAGATCTTCGACTGACATGGCATCCGAGATCCTCGCACTGGCCCGCCCCGAGGTGCCGCCGCTGCCGGTCTACAACGCCGGCCTCTCGTCCGCAGCCGTGCGCGCGCGCTATGGCGTGGACCGCATCGCGCGGCTGGGCAGCAACGAGAACCCCTACGGCCCCAGCCCGCGCGTGGCCGAGGCGCTGGCCGGCCTGGCACAGCAGGTGCACTGGTACTCGGACGCGGACAGCCAGGCCCTGCGCGAGGCGCTGGCACGCCGCAGCGGCGCCACGCCCGCCCAGATCGTCGTGGGCAACGGCTCCGAGTCCATCCTGCACATGCTCTGCCTGGCGCTGCTCTCGCCCGGCGAGCGCGTGCTGACGCAGCGCCCGGCCTTCGGCCTGCACGAGATCTACCCGCGCATGATGGGCGCCGAAGTCGAGCTGCTGGACCTCACGCCCGCGCTTGGCTTCGACGTGGACGCCTGGTGCGCCGCGCTCGCGCGCGGCCCCAAGATCGCGATGCTGGCCAATCCCTCCAACCCGGTCGGCTGCCTGTTCGACACCGCCGCCTTCGCGCGGCTGCTCGATGCCACGCCGGCCGGCACGCTGCTGGTCGTCGACGAGGCCTATGTGGAGTACGCGCGCCTCACGCCGGGCTTTCCCGATGCGCTGCCCATGCTGCGCGACTGGGGCGGCGCCTGGATCGTTCTGCGCACCTTCTCCAAGGCCTGGGGCCTGGCCGGGCTGCGCGTGGGCTACGGCATCGCCTGCGATGCCGCACTCGTGCAACTGCTGGACCGCGTGCGCACGCCCTTCGGCGTGAACATCGCCGCCCAGCTGGCCGCGCGCGCCGCGCTCGAAGACGAAGCCCACATGCGCCAGTCCGTGGCGCGCACCGTGGTGCAGCGCGATGGCATGCTGCAGGCGATCGAGGCCCTGGGCCTGCGCGTGGCGCCTTCGGCCACGAACTTCCTGTTCGTGGACCTGGGGCGGCCCAACGGCCCCGTGAACGAGGCGTTGCTGGCGGCCGGTGTGATCGTCAAGCCCTGGAAGGAGCCCGGCTTCACGCAGTTCCTGCGCATCACGGTCGGCACCGACGAGGACAACGCGCGGTGCCTGCAGGCGCTGCGCGCGGCGCTGGCGGCGTAGCCTGCGGCCCTGGCCGCATGGCGTCTGCGGCATGATGCCGCAATGCCCTCGCAGACCATGTGCTCCCTGCCACCCCCGAGCGTGTGCCTGCGTCCCATGACTGCGCAGGACTTGCCGCTGCTGCACGACTGGCTCAACCGGCCGCACATCGTGCGCTGGTGGGGCGGTGCACGGCCGTCCTGGGCCGAGGTGCGGGAGCAGTACGACCTGCAGGCCCTGGCCGCCGAGCGCGTCACGCCCTGGATCGGCCTGCTGGACGACGTGCCCTTTGCCTATGCGCAGAGCTACGTGGCGATGGGCGCGGGCGGCGGCTGGTGGGAGGACGAGACCGACCCCGGCGTGCGCGGCATCGACCAGTCCATCGCCGATGCCGCGTTGCTGGGCCAGGGCCTGGGCACGCGGCTGGTGCGCACGCTCGTGGCGCAACTGTTCGGCGATCCGCTGGTCAGCGCCGTGCAGACCGATCCTGCACCGGACAACGCCCGCGCAATCCGCTGCTACGAGAAAGCGGGTTTCCAGCGCATCGGCGTGGTCGCCACGCCCGATGGTCCGGCCCTGTACATGTTGCAGCGGCGCAGCAGCCCGCAGGCCTGATTCCGCAGGGGTGTCGCACACACCCGCGCCTGGTTGTTGATCGGGGTTGTCGTTCGCCGGCGACAGACGATGTGACAAATTGCAACCCGGTGCTAAGGTGCCGCGCCTTCTTCGTCCGCACCCACGCCCACCACCATGAACGCCATCGCCCGGCTCACGCTGTCCTTCGCCTGCACCATCGCCGCGCTCCCCGCGGCCCAGGCCGGCGAGGATTTCCAGGTGCGCTACAACCTGGCCGGCAGCCTGGGGGGCGAGATCTTCGCGCCGCCCGACCTGCAGGGCCTGACGGGCGGCATCGCGCTCACGCGCGTGGACATCCACAAGATCACGGGCAACGACGGCGAGCGGCTCACGCAGACCCTGCCAGGCGGCACGCTGCCGTTGCCGGCACCCGCACCGGCGGCGCTGTACCCGACGTATGGCCCGGCCACCGGCGTCATCGAAGCGCGCGGCTCGCTCGTGCAGTGGAACCTGGGCCTGGCCTGGCTCAGCGCGGCACGCTATGGCGGCGGCCGGCTGGCGCTGGCCATGAACCTGCCGTACGGCATCAAGAAGCAGGGCTTCGGCGCACAGGCCACCGCGCCGACGCTGAACTGGAACCCGGCCGTGCCTGCGGCGACGCAGGCGGCCGTGCAGGCCGGCTTCGACACGCAGTTCCAGAACACCGTGGCCTCCATGGCGGCGGCCGAGGGCGGCCGCGTGTCCGGCATCGGCGACATGGAACTGCACGCGGGCTGGCGCCATGCCACGGACCAGCTGCGCGTGCTGGCCGGGGCCTCGCTGGTGCTGCCGACGGGCCGCTACAGCGAGGCCTCGGGCCCCGACGTCGGCTTCGGCAACTTCTACACGCTGCGGCCCGCGGCCCAGCTGGTCTATCTGCCGCGGCCCGACATCGCGCTGGCGGGCCGCGTCACCGTGGGCCTGAACACGCGCAACCGCGACAACGACCTGCGCAGCGGCAACTGGGCCAGCCTGGAGGGCGCGGCCGGGACCATGACGCGCCTGGGACCGATCGGCGTGCACGTGGTCCATGTCCAGCAGTTCCAGGACGACCGCAACAACCGCTGGGGCCCGAGCCGCTACCGGTCCACCAATGCCGGCCTGTTCTGGACCACGCGCGTCCCGGTGCTGGACGTGGTGCTCACGCTGCAGCACATGGCCACCGTGCAGTCGCGCAACGCCAAAAACGGCACCTACTCGCAGCTGCGGGTCAGCAAGAGTTTCTGAACGGGCGCGCTGCTAGCGCAGCGTGTACTCCAGCGCCCAGAAGAAGCGCCACTGGTGGTAGCTGGCCTGGGCCGCAAAGGGTTCGACGGCGGCCAGCAAGGCCTCGGCGGACGGGAAGTTCTTGAGCACGCGGTGCACCGAGCCATCGTCCAGCGTGCGCAGCTGGAAGCTGTCGCCATCGGCATCGCGCTCGGCCACCGGGGTGCTGCTGCCCGGCACGAAGCGGTTGTCCATGAACACGACCCTGGCGCCCGGTTGCAGCGCGGCATGCAGACCGTGCAGGAACCCCGCGATGCGCCGCTGCGGGATGTGCGACCACCAGAAGCCGGCGAAGGCCGCGTCGAAGGGCGCATCGAACTGGGGCAGGCGGTAGGCATCGCCCTGCAGCAGCTGGACGCTGGACGGCAGGCGCGCACGGGCGATGTCCAGGGTCTGCTGCGCGCTGTCGATGCCCAGCACGCTCTGCGCGGCGGCGGCATAGAACCGCGTCCAGTACCCCGTGCCGCATGCCAGCTCCAGCACGCGGCGCCCGGCCAGCACGCCGGGCAGCCAGGACTCCATGCGGCGCAGGTTGTCCTGGCGCTCCGGCTTGGCATAGATGCGGTCGTATTCCCGTGCGCGGGCGGCGTAGTAGTCCTGCATGGCGGTGTTCTCGAAAGGGGCCGTGGCCGCGCGCTTCAGCCCGGCTGTCGCACCACCGACACGCCGTGCCGGCCCAGGCCCAGCGCGGTCTCCGCGCCCGGCGCGAGCACGCGCTCCAGGTCGGACGACACCACGAACACCGGGCCCAGCGGCGTCTCGAAGCCGTACTCGTAGAAGCCGCCCAGGTAGGCCGCCTTGCGCAGCGTAGCGGGCAGGCCGCCCGGCGCACCGATCTGCCAGGCTTCGGGCCGCACGGCCACCTTGACCGGGCCGGCTGTCACCGGGTGCCTGGGCGTGAGCCGCAGCGGCCCCAGCGCGACCTGGCCATCGGCCCGGGCCTCGGCCGGGAACACCATGGCCTCGCCCATGAAGCCGGCCACGAACTCGCTCTGCGGCCGGCTGTACAGCTCCTCGGGCGTGCCGCGCTGGGCGATCACGCCGTGGTCCATCACGATGATCTGGTCCGAGACTGCCAGCGCCTCGCTCTGGTCGTGCGTGACATAGGCCACCGTGAGCTGCAGGCGCTGCTGGATCGCGCGGATCTCCTCGCGCATCTCGCGGCGCAGCCGCGCGTCGAGGTTGGAGAGCGGCTCGTCGAACAGCAGCACGGCGGGCTCCAGCACCAGCGCGCGGGCCAGTGCCACGCGCTGCTGCTGGCCACCCGAGAGCTCGCTGGGCAGCCGTGTGTCGAAGCCGACCAGACCCACGCCCTTGAGCGCATCGCTCGCGCGTGCCGCCGCCTCGGGCTTGGCCATGCCGCCCATGCGCAGGCCGTAGGCCACGTTCTCCACCACGTTCATGTGCGGGAACAGCGCATAGCTCTGGAACATCATCGAGACGTTGCGCTCGCCCGGGCCCAGCGTGGTCACGTCGCGCCCGCCCATGAAGATCTGGCCGCCGGTCGGCGACTCCAGCCCCGCGATCATGCGCAGCGTGGTGGTCTTGCCGCAGCCCGAAGGGCCCAGGATGGTGGTCAGCGTGCCC
Organism: Pseudorhodoferax aquiterrae; assembly: GCF_014652235.1. Taxonomy (GTDB): domain Bacteria; phylum Pseudomonadota; class Gammaproteobacteria; order Burkholderiales; family Burkholderiaceae_C; genus Pseudorhodoferax; species Pseudorhodoferax aquiterrae. The sequence goes on along the minus strand of NZ_BMYK01000002.1, from coordinate 91,422 downwards.
TGCGGCACCTCGAAGCTGATGCCCTTGACGGCCAGCGGCGCGCTGGCGTCCGTGCCGTAGCGCTTGGTGACGTTGCGAAATTCGATGCCGTTCATACGGACTCCATCTTGTGGTGCCCCTGGTGCACCGGCACTTTGCGCCGGCCCAGCTTGCGTTCGCCGACCAGGAACTGGATCAGCGCGATGGCCAGCGACATCAGCACGATCAGCACCGTGCAGTACGCCAGCGCCACGCCGTAGTCGCCGTTGCCCACGCGGCCGATGATGTAGGTGGTGGCCAGCTCGTTCTCGGCCGTGACCAGGAAGATCACGGCGCTCACGGTGGTCATGGCCCGCACGAAGCTGTAGACCAGGGCCGCCACCAGCGCCGGCTTGAGCAGCGGCAGCACCACGCGGAACAGCGTCTGCGTGGTGGAGGCGCGCAGCATCAGCGAGGCCTCGTCGAGCGAGCGGTCCAATTGCTTGAAGGCCGCCGTGCCGGCCCGCACGCCCACCGGCAGGTTGCGGAACATGAAGCACAGCACGATCACGAGGCCGGTGCCCGTGAGTTCCAGCGGCGGCACGTTGAACGCCAGGATGTAGCTCACGCCCAGCACCGTGCCCGGGATCGCGAAGGCCAGCAGTGCGGCGAACTCGAAGGCGCCCTGGCCCTTGAACTCGTTGCGCGCGAGCAGCCAGGCGATGAGCAGGCCCAGCGCCGCCGTGATCGGCGCCGAGATGCCCGCCAGCTTTACGGTGGTGATCAGCGAGTTCCAGGCCGTGCCGGCCCAGACCAGGCCGAATTGCCCCCATTCCAGCGCGAAGGCGGTGTGGAAGTGCTTGAGCGTGGGCGTGTAGTCGCGGCCCCAGGTCTGCACGAAGCCGCCCGCGAACGCGAACAGGTAGACCACCACGGTGAAGGCGATCCAGGGCAGGGCCACGCTGTGGCAGGCGCGGCGCACGCTGTCGGGCAAGGGCATGGCGATGCCGGCATCGCCCTTGCCGCTCACGGTGGTGTAGTTCTGCTTGCCCAGCACGCCGCGCTGCAGCGCGAACACCGCCAGCGCGAAGACCGTCAGCACCCAGGCCAGCGAGGCCGCGCGGCCGGCGTCGTACTGCGCGCCGACGATGGCGAAGAAGATGTCGGTGGACAGCACGCTGTACTGCCCGCCCACCACCACCGGGTTGCCGAAGTCGGCGATGCTCTCGATGAAGCCGACCAGGAAGGCGTTGGCCAGCCCGGGCTTGAGCAGCGGCAGCGTGACCGTGAAGAACGCGCGGCGCCGGTCGGCACGCAGCATCTGGGCAGCTTCCTCCAGGCTGGGCGCGATGCCCTGCACCACGCCACGCATGATCATGAAGGCGATGGGCGTGAACGCGAACAGCTGTGCCGTCAGGATGCCGGGCAGGCCGTAGAACCAGCGCGTGGGCGCGATGCCGAACCAGCTCTCCAGCACCTGATTGACCACACCGGCGCGGCCGAACAGCAGGATCAGGCCCAGGCCCACGACGAACGGCGGCGTGATGATGGGCAGCAGCGCGATCACGCGCAACGGCCCCTGAAGGCGGCTGCTGCCGCGCTCGGCCATCAGCGCCATCATGGTGCCGAGGACGGTGGTGCCGGTGGCCGTCAGCAGCGCGAGCAGCAGCGTGTTCCACGCCACGCCGCAGGCCGTGCCGCCAGCCAGGCAACCCAGGCCCCAGATGCGCTCGGTGAACACCCGCTGGAAGAATGCGAGCACCGACCAGCCGCCGTCCTCCAGCACGAAGGCGCCGGCCAGCGCCTTGCCGACCGGGTAGGCGATGAACAAGGCCAGCAGCACGCCGCAGCCGATGACTGCGCCGGAGACGAACAGGTCGCCGCGGAACAAGCCCATCCGGGCCAGGCCGAAGGCGGCCAGCAGGACCAGCGCGGTCAGCGCGACGAAGCCACCCGCGCCGATGCCGAACTGGTTGGCCGCGAGTTCGCCGAAGAGGGTGTTCAGTGCCGCGACGCTCCAGCCGCGCGCGCCGATCGTGAAGCCCGTGAGCGCCAGGCCCAGGGCGCCGAGCAGGCCGCCTGCCAGCAGCCAACGCCCCTGGCCGCGGCCAGGCGCCTTGAGCGCACCGATGGCGCAGAGCACGAGGCCGGCCAGGCCGACCAGCAGCCAGGGTCGGTTCTGCGCCAGGGCCTGCAGCAGGCCGTTGGCTGCATCGCCTTCGGAGAAGATGCCCGGCAGGGCCTGGTACCAGCTGGTGTCCTGGATCGCGTACCAGGGCAGCAGCACATACGCCAGCAGGCCGGCCGCGGTGCACCACCACACCGCGCCGTTCGGTCGCCTCGTCACGTGCTTACCGCGGCAGTGCGTTGACTTCCTTCTCCCAGCGCGCGATCAGACGGCGCCGCTCCGCGCTCGCGCCGTACTTCTTGTAGTCGTAGTCGATCATCTTGATCTTCTTGAAGTCCGGCACGTTGGGATCGACCACCGTGGCCTTGTTGGAGGGCAACTGGTACTGCTTGGCGGCCGCGCCGAAGGCCTGGGCGCCGGGCGTCAGCGCCCACTCGTAGAACTTCTTGGCCTGCTCGAGGTTGCGCGCGCCCTTGATGATGCTCATGGAGCCGATCTCCGCGCCCGTGCCCTCGCTGGGCGTGGAAGTCTCGACCGGGAAGCCCTGCATGCGCTCCTGCGGCGCGTCGTGCACGAAGCTGATGGACACGGCGGTCTCGCCGCGCGCCACGGCCTTGATCGGGCCGGTGCCCGAGCGCGTGTACTGGCCCACGTTCCTGTGCAGGCCCTTGAGGTAGTCGAAGGCCTTGTCCTCGCCCATGAGCTGCACCAGCGTGGCGATCATGGTGTAGGCCGTGCCGCTGGAGGCCGGGTTGGCAACCTGGATGTCGCCCTTGTACTCGGGCTTGAGCAGGTCGGCCCAGGCCTTGGGGGCGGCCAGCTTCTTCTTGGCCAGCAGCTCGGTGTTGTAGCCGAAGCCCAGCGGCCCGGAGTAGATGCCCACGGTCTTGAAGCCGGATTGCTGGGCCTGCTGCTGCGCCCAGGGGTAGAGTTGCGGCAGGGAAGGCGACTTGTATTCCAGCGTGAGGCCTTGCTCGGCGGCCTGCAGGTGCGGGTCGCCCGTGCCGCCGAACCAGACGTCGGTCTTGGGGTTGTCCTTCTCGGCGATCAGCTGGGCCAGGGCCTCGCCCGAGCCCTTCAACGCCAGGTTGATCTTCACGCCCGTGGTCTTGGCATAGACCGTGGCGATCATGTTGCACCAGTCGGCCTGCACCGAGCAGATGACGTTGACCTGTTGGGCCGAAGCGCCCGCGGAAGCCGCCAGCAGGGCGCCGGCGACGAGGATGTTGTGGATGGTTTTCATGGCGCTGCGCCTGGTGCGGAACAAGGAAGACGGCCCTCGGATGCGGGTCCGAGGGCCGGGGCAGAGCCTAGCAATGTGTCAGCGGCGTGACATCGGTGGCAACCCGGGCGGTTCAGCGTCCCGCGGGGTCATTGTCCTCGTCGTTGCCCAGTGGCTGCACGCCGCTGTTGCGCAGCCAGGCCCGGTACTCGCGCCGGCGCTTGCGTCGCTCGTCGTGGCGGGCGCGCCGCTTCATGCGGGCGCGGCGGACGAACAGCGCCACCGTGATGGCCGCGAGGCCCGCCAGGATCAGCAGAAAGGACCAGTCGACGACGAATACCTGGCCGATTTCTTCGTTCATGGTGGCGGCGGAGGGAAGAGGGCAGCGGAACCCCGGTTGTACCACCGCCGTGCGTCCGTGCGGGGCCTCGGCCTACACGCGCTGCGGCAGCTGTCCGCTCGTGGCCACAGGGTGCATCCGGCACAGTCGTGTCGATGCAGCACACCGCAGCCACGCCTTCGAACGCCGCCGCGCTGGCGGACCAGGATCTGCACTACTTCCGCGAGGGCACGCACACGGCCCTGGCCGGCCGTCTCGGCGCCGCGCTGCGCCCGGGCGGCGAGGGCGCGCACTTCGCGGTGTGGGCGCCCAACGCCCGTGCCGTCAGCGTGATCGGAGAGTGGAACGCCTGGCAAGCCGACGCCGAACCGCTGGTGCCACGCGCAGACGGCAGCGGCATCTGGGAGGGCGACGCCCCCGCCGCGCGGCATGGTCAGAGCTACAAGTACCGCATCGTGACGGCCGCAGGCCAGGCGCTGGACAAGGCCGATCCCTATGCGATGCTGGCCGAGCTGCCACCGGCCACGGCCTCGCGCCTGTGGTCGCTGGACTTCGAATGGAGCGACGCGCAGTGGCTGGCGGCCCGCGCCGAACGCCAGGCCGCTGGCGCGCCGCTGTCGATCTACGAGGTGCATCCCGGCTCCTGGCGCCGCGACAACGGCCAATTCCTGGGCTGGCGCGCGCTGGCCCATGCGCTGGGCGAGCACGTGCAGGCCATGGGCTTCACCCACGTGGAGCTCATGCCCGTGACCGAGCACCCGTTCTACGGCTCCTGGGGCTACCAGACCACGGGCTACTTCGCGCCCACCGCACGCTACGGCACGCCGCAGGACCTGAAGTACTTCATCGACCACCTGCACGGCCTGGGCATCGGCGTGATCCTGGACTGGGTGCCCTCGCACTTTCCGACCGACGCGCACGGGCTGCAGGCCTTCGACGGCACGCACCTGTACGAGCATGCCGACCCGCGCCAGGGCTTCCACCCCGAGTGGAATTCCAGCATCTTCAACTACGGCCGCAACGAGGTGCGCAGCTTCCTCTTGTCCTCGGCGCTGTTCTGGCTGCGCGAGTACCACTTCGATGCGCTGCGCGTGGACGCCGTGGCCTCCATGCTGTACCTGGACTACGCGCGCAAGCACGGTGAGTGGATCCCCAACCAGTTCGGTGGCCGCGAGAACCTGGAGGCCGTGCACTTCCTGCGCATGCTCAACGCGGCCGTGGCGCGCGAGCAGCCCGGCGCGCTCGTCATCGCCGAGGAGTCCACGGCCTGGCCCGGCGTCTCGCACCCGGCGGAGGAGGGCGGCCTGGGCTTCTCGATGAAGTGGAACATGGGCTGGATGCACGACACGCTGAAGTACTTCGGCCTGGACCCGGTCTACCGCCGTCACCACCAGGGCCAGCTGAGTTTCTCGCTGGTCTACGCCTTCCACGAGCGCTTCGTGCTTCCGCTCTCGCACGACGAGGTGGTCTACGGCAAGGGCTCGCTGCTGGGCCGGATGCCGGGCGACGCCTGGCAGAAGTTCGCCAACCTGCGCGCGCTGTTCGGCTTCATGTGGGGGCATCCGGGCAAGAAGCTGCTGTTCATGGGCGGCGAGTTTGGCCAGGGCCGCGAGTGGGCGCACGAGGGCGAGCTGGACTGGGCGCAGTCGCGCGAACCCCTGCACGAAGGCGTGGCGCGCCTGGTCGGCGACCTGAACCGGGTCTACCGCGGCGAGCCCGCGCTGCACCGGCAGGACTTCGCCGCCGAAGGCTTCGCCTGGGTCGCGAACGACGACAGCCAGGCCAGCGTGTTCGCGTTTCTGCGCAAGGGCCTGGATGGCGACCCTCCTGTGCTCGTCGTGGCCAACCTCACGCCCGTGCCGCGCCAGGGTTACCGGCTCGGCGTGCCGCAGCCGGGCCTGTGGCGCGAACTGGTCAACACCGATGCGCGCGACTACGGCGGCTCCGGTCTGGGCAACCAAGGAGGCGTGCAGACCGAACCCCATGGCGCGCACGGCCAGGCCCATTCGCTGGTGCTGACCCTGCCGCCGCTGTCCACCCTGATGTTCCGCCTGGAACCCGATGCCCATGCCGACTGAATCCCAAGCCGACAAGAAGCCCCGGCGCGCACGCGCCAAACCCGCGGCGCCAGGCGCCGATCCCGCCGTGGTGCCGCCCGCACCGGCCGTGCCGCTGCCGGACCTGCCGCAGCAGGGCCAGGCCCGCGCCGTCATCGATGCGGTGTTGCCCCAGGTCGATGCGGGCCGGTTCGCGGTCAAGCGCGTGGTCGGCGAGGCGCTGGACGTCACGGCCCACGTCTTCACCGATGGCCACGACAAGGTGCGCGCCCGCCTGTGCTGGCGCAAGGAGGGCAGCGGCGCCTGGCAGGAGGCCGAGATGCAGGCCGAGGGCAACGATGTCTGGTCGGCCCGCTGCACGCCGGATGCACAGGGCCGCTGGCGCTACACGGTCTGCGCCTGGGTCGACCACTTCCAGTCCTGGCGCGCTGAGCTGGTGCGGCGCGTGGACCTGGCCGACATCCTGATCGCTGCGCGCGTCGGCGCCGAGCTCGTGCGCCAGGCCGCCGAGCGTGCCGAGGGCGAGGACCGCAGCCGGCTGGCCGGCCTGGCCGAGAACCTGCGCAGCCGGGCCGAGCAGGCCGGCCGCGCCACCATTGCCGAAATGGATTCGGTCTCGCAGGAGGTGGCGTCCATCAAGGCCGCCGCGCTCAGCGAGGACCTGGCCGCCTTGGCCGACCGCTGGCCCGACCGCCGCCACGCCGTCTGGTGGAGCGAGGAGGGCCTGCCCCTCGTAGTCGACCGCGAGCGCGCCGCCTTCAGCACCTGGTACGAGATGTTCCCGCGTTCGGCCGCGCTGGAGGAGGGCCGCCACGGCACCTTCAAGGACGTGCAGGCGCGCCTGCCCTACGTGGCCGCCATGGGTTTCGACGTGCTGTACCTGCCGCCCATCCATCCGATCGGCCGCGCGCGCCGCAAGGGCCGCAACAACACGCTCGTCGCGCAGGAAGGCGACGTGGGCAGCCCCTGGGCCATCGGCGCCGACGAGGGCGGCCACAAGGACGTGCTGCCCGCGCTCGGCACCATGGACGACTTCCGCGAACTCGTGCGCGCGGCCAACGCGCTGGGCATCGAACTGGCGCTGGACATCGCGTTCCAGTGCGCCCCCGACCACCCCTACGTGAAGGCGCACCCGGACTGGTTCCGCAAGCGGCCCGACGGCAGCGTGCAGTACGCCGAGAACCCGCCCAAGAAGTACCAGGACATCTACCCCTTCGACTTCGAGACGCCGGACTGGCAGGCCATGTGGCTGGAGCTCAAGAGCGTGTTCGACCACTGGATCGCGCAAGGCGTGCGCATCTTCCGCGTCGACAACCCGCACACCAAGGCCTTCGCGTTCTGGGAGTGGGTGATCGGCGCGGTGAAGGCCGAGCACCCGGACGTGCTCTTCCTCGCCGAGGCCTTCACGCGGCCCAAGGTCATGCACCGCCTGGCCAAGCTGGGCTTCTCGCAGAGCTACACCTACTTCACCTGGCGCAACAACCGCCATGAACTGATGGAGTACTTCGAGGAGCTGGCCCACGGGCCGGGCAAGGACTACTACCGCCCCAATGCCTGGCCCAACACGCCCGACATCCTCAACGAGCACCTGCACCACGGCCCGCGCTCGATCTTCATGGCGCGGCTGGTGCTGGCGGCCACGCTGTCGGCCAGCTACGGCATCTACGGCCCGCCGTACGAGCTGCTGCAGGGCGAGCCGGTCAAGCCGGGCAGCGAGGAGTACATGGACTCCGAGAAGTACCAGATCCGCCACTGGGGCGAGCTCACGCTGGACCGGCCGGACAGCATCGCCGGCTTCATCGCCACCGTGAACCGCATCCGCAAGGAGCATGCGGCGCTGCACTCCAACGCCACGCTGCGCTTCTTCGACACCAGCAACCCCTACCTGATCGCCTATGCCAAGCGCGACCCGGCGGGCGGCGAGGCCGTGATCACGGTGGTGAACATCGACGCCACCTTCACGCAGACCGGCTGGGTGCACGTGGACGCGGCCTGGCTAGGCGTGCAGGGCGGCAGCTTCGTGGCGCACGATCTGCTCACGGACCAGTCCTTCGCCTGGCAGGACGGCGGCAACTTCGTGATGCTGGTCCCGTCGCAGATGCCGGCCCATGTGATCGAAGTCAGAGGGAACGCATGAAGAATCCAGAACAGGCGGCAGCAGCCGACAGCATCCCGCACCTGTCCGAGGCCGGGCAGGGCCCGGTCACTCCGGTCACCGACGAAGCCCTGTGGTACCAGGACGCGGTGATCTACCAGCTCAACGTCAAGGCCTTCGTCGATTCGAACGCCGACGGCGTGGGCGACTTCAAGGGCGTGACGAGCAAGCTCGACTACGTCAAGGACCTGGGCGTCAACACCATCTGGCTGATGCCCTTCTACCCCTCGCCGCTGCGCGACGACGGCTACGACATCTCCAGCTACATGGACGTGCACCCGCAGTATGGCACGCTGGACGACTTCAAGGAGATGCTGGCCGAGGCGCACAAGCGCGACCTCAAGGTCATCACCGAGCTGGTCATCAACCACACCTCGGACCAGCACCCCTGGTTCCAGCGCGCGCGCAAGGCGCCGCCGGGCTCGCCCGAGCGCGACTTCTACGTCTGGAGCGACAGCGACCAGAAGTACCAGGGCACGCGCATCATCTTCACCGACACCGAGACCAGCAACTGGACCTACGACCCGGTCGCCAAGGCCTACTTCTGGCACCGCTTCTTCAGCCACCAGCCCGACCTCAACTTCGACAACCCGGCCGTGCTGGAGGCCGTGTTCGAGGTCATGCGCTTCTGGCTGGACCTGGGCGTGGACGGCTTCCGGCTCGACGCCATCCCCTACCTGATCGAGCGCGAGGGCACGAACAACGAGAACCTGCCAGAGACCCACGCCATCCTGAAGCAGCTGCGCGCGGCCATCGACGCCAACTACCCGAACCGCTTCCTGCTGGCCGAGGCCAACCAGTGGCCCGAGGACGTGCGCGAGTACTTCGGCGAGGGGGACGAGTGCCACATGGCCTACCACTTCCCGCTGATGCCGCGCATGTACATGGCCATCGCCCAGGAAGACCGCTTCCCGCTCATCGAGATCATGCAGCAGACGCCGGACATCCCGCAGAGCTGCCAGTGGGCCATCTTCCTGCGCAACCACGACGAGCTCACGCTGGAGATGGTGACCAGCAAGGAGCGCGACTACATGTACAGCACCTACGCGGCCGATCCGCGTGCGCGCATCAACGTGGGCATCCGTCGGCGGCTGGCGCCGCTGATGGACAACGACAGCGACCGCATCAAGCTCATGAACAGCATGCTGCTGTCCATGCGCGGCTCGCCCATCGTCTACTACGGCGACGAGATCGGCATGGGCGACAACGTGTTCGTGGGTGACCGCAACGGCGTGCGCACGCCCATGCAGTGGAGCCCGGACCGCAACGCCGGCTTCTCGCGCGCCGACCCGCAGCGCCTGTACCTGCCGCCCATCATGGACGCCATCTATGGCTACGAGGCGCTCAACGTCGAGCAGCAGCAGCGCGAGCCGGCCTCGCTCTTGAACTGGATGCGCCGCATGCTGGCCGTGCGCGCCACCAGCCGAGCCTTCGGCCGCGGTGACCTGCTGTTCCTCAAACCCGGCAACCGCAAGATCCTGGCCTACCTGCGCGTCTACGGCGACGAGGTGATCCTGTGCGTGGTCAACCTCGCGCGCTCGGCCCAGCCGGCCGAGCTGGACCTCTCGGCCTTCAAGGGCCGCGTGCCGGTGGAGATGCTGGGCCGCACCGCGTTCCCGCCGATCGGCGAGCTGCCCTACCTCATGACGATTGCCGCGCACGGCTTCTACTGGCTGCGCCTGGCGACCGACGTGGCCGTTCCGAGCTGGCACCAGGAGATGCTGCCGGCCGAAGACCGGCCCGTGCTCGTGCTGTTCGACGGCTGGAACAGCCTGTTCCGCGACCAGGTCGTGCCCTGGCGCATCGGCATGGCCGTCAAGACGCGCCAGCAGTTCGAGAGCGAGATCCTGCCGCGCCACATCGAGGCCCAGCGCTGGTATGCGAGCAAGGGCACGCCGGTGCAGCGCGCACGCATGGTCCAGCACGCGTTGTGGGAGCAGGGTGACGACGGCTGGCTGCTGCCGCTCGTGGAGCTCGACGGCCCGCCCGACTCGGTCTACTTCGCGCCCCTCGCGCTGGCCTGGGAAGAGCGCGAGGAAGAGCGCTACCGCGCCTTCGGCCCGGCGGCCGTGGCCCGCGTGCGCCAGCAGGCCGAGGTCGGCTACATGGCCGATGCCTTCGCCGACGAGCGCTTCTGCCGCGCCGTGATCGCCGCCATCGGCGCGGGCCGTGCGCTGGCCACCGGCACGGGCAGCATCCGCTTCGTGCCGACCAAGGCCTTCGCCGAGTTGGCCGGCACCGACGTGCAGCAGCTGCCCGTGGCGCGGCCGCAGGCACAGAGCAGCAACACCATCGTCATGGTGGACGAGCGCCTGTTCCTGAAGGGCTACCGGCGCATCCGCAAGGGCGTGAACCCCGAGTTCGAGGTCGGCCGCTTCCTGACCGAGGCCGCGAAGTTCGCGCAATGCGCACCGGTGGCAGGGGCGGTGGAGTTCGTGGCTGCCGACGGCAGCATCAGCACCCTGGCGCTGCTGCAGGCCCACATCGAGAACCAGGGCGACGGCTGGGCTTACCTCGTGGCCTACCTGGAGCGGCACCTCGAAGAGCTGCGCACGCCTGTGGCCGCGGCCATGCCCGACGACGTGCATGGCGCCCACATCGCGCTCATGCAGACCCTTGGCCGGCGCACCGCCGAGCTGCACCTGGCCCTGGGCACGCAGAGCGGCGACGCCGCCTTCGACCCCGAGCCGTTGGCCACGGCCGACGTGGTGGCCTGGCGCGAGCAGACCCAGGCTGACCTGCAGCAAAGCCTGGATCTGCTGCAAGGCGCGCTGGGCCGCCTGCCTGCCGGCGTGCAGGACGATGCGCGGGCCGTGCTGGCCTCCAGCACGGCGCTTGCGCAGCGCATCGCCGCCGGTGGTGTGCTGGAGAACGAGGGCCGCAAGATCCGCATCCACGGCGACTACCACCTGGGCCAGGTGCTGCTCACGCGCAACGACTTCGTGATCGTCGACTTCGAAGGCGAGCCCGGCCGCGAATTCGCGGAGCGCCGCGCCAAGCAGTCGCCGCTGCGCGACGTGGCCGGCATGTTGCGCTCCTTCGATTACGCACGTGCCGTGGCGCTGCGCCAGGCCGCCCATACGCCCGAGGAGGCCGCGCCCATGGCCGGGCCCGCGCGCGCCTGGGAGGCCGCCTCGCGCGCCGCCTTCCTGCAGAGCTACCGCGACACGCTGGCCGGCACGCCGCTGGCCGTCTCGGACCAGGCGCTGAGCCTGCTTGCGCTGTTCGAACTGCAAAAGGCCTTGTACGAACTGCGCTACGAACTCGAGAACCGGCCGGACTGGGTCGGCATCCCGCTGGCGGGCATCCTGGCCCTGGCCCAGACCCCCGCCGCCTGACGCGAAAGGAAGCCCATGGAACAAATCAATGTGATGCTGGAGCCCGTGCGGGCGTTTCTGATCCAGACCGGCGCCTTTCTGCCGCGCCTGGCCATCGCGCTGCTCGTGCTGGTGGCCGGTTTCCTCGTGGCCAAGGCCGTGCGCTTCGCGGTGGAGAAAGGCCTGCGCGCGATCAACTTCCACATCGTGACCAAGCGCGCGGGCCTGGACGGCTTTTTGCAGCAGGGCGGCACGCACATCGACACCATCGGTGTGCTGGGCGTGCTGGCCTACTGGGTGGTGATCCTGGCCGCGCTGATCGTGGCCTTCAACGGCCTGGGTCTCACCCACGTGACCGAGCTGCTGAGCCGCGTGATGCTGTTCGTGCCGCAGCTGATCGTGGCCTTGCTGGTGCTGGCCTTCGGCGCCTATTTCGCGCGCTTTTTGTCCAATGCGGTGGCCACCTACTGCAAGGGCGTGGGCATGCGCGACGGCCAGGCCCTGGGCCGCATCGCCTACTACGCCATCCTGGCCTTCGTGGTCATGATCGCGCTGGACCAGATGGGCGTGGGCGGCAGCATCGTGCGCGACGCCTTCCTGCTGATCCTGGGCGGCGTGGTGCTGGCGCTGGCGCTGGCCTTCGGCCTGGGTGGCAAGGACTGGGCTGCGGCCCAGCTCGAACGCTGGTGGCCGTCCAAGGACGACCCCCGCAAATGAGACCACCCCCGTTTGGACTTCTCACTTCGTGTGGAAGTCCCATCCCCCCTCCAGGGGGCGCACCCGGCGGCCTGGCAGAGCCAGTTCCGCGGCTGCGCTGGCATGGCCTGCTCCGCGGCCTTCCGAACCTTTGCTTGCGCGCCGGCTCAGTGCCCTGCGGGTGGCGCGCCTGCGCAATGGGAAACTGACATGGACTTCGGTGCGCAGGTCCTGGCCGCGGGCGGGGTGCGGTTCCGTGTGTGGGCGCCTGGCGCGCGCCAGGCCGAGGTGCTGCTGGAGCCCGGCGGCGCCCATGCCATGCAGGCGTTGGCCGATGGCTGGCATGAGGCGGTGGTTCCCGCGGCCGGCGCCGGCACGCGCTACCGTTACCGCTTCGACGGCGGCATGCCGGTGCCGGACCCGGCCTCGCGGTCCAACCCCGACGACGTGCATGGCGCCAGCGCGGTGGTCGATCCCAGGGCCTACGTCTGGCAGGACGCCGCCTGGCGCGGCCGGCCCTGGCACGAAGCGGTGATCTACGAGCTGCACGTGGGTGCCTTCACGCCCGAGGGCACGTTCGCGGCCGCGGCCGAGCGGCTGGCCGAACTGGCGGCCCTGGGCGTCACGGCCATCGAACTGATGCCGCTCGCGGACACGCCGGGCGGGCGCAACTGGGGCTACGACGGGGTGCTGCTGTTCGCGCCCGAGAGCAGCTTCGGCACGCCCGACGACCTGCGCGCGCTGGTCGACCGTGCCCATGGGCTGGGCCTCATGGTGCTCGTCGACGTGGTCTACAACCACTTCGGTCCCGACGGCAACTACCTGCACGGCTACTGCCCGCAGTTCTTCAACCCCGCCCACCAGACCCCCTGGGGCGCCGCCATCAATTACGACGGCGAGCACAACGCGGCCGTGCGGGGTTTCATGGTGGCCAACGCGCTGTACTGGATCGAGGAGTTCCACGCCGACGGCCTGCGGCTGGATGCCGTGCACCAGATCCGCGACGACTCGGCCCTGCCCATCGTCGAGGAGATCGCCCAGGCCATCGCGCAGGGTCCCGGCCGCGCGCGCCAGGTGCACCTCGTGCTGGAGAACGAGCACAACCAGGCCCAGCGCTTGCGGCCGGCAGGCGCGGCCACGGCGCAGTGGAACGACGACGTGCACAACGCCGCCCACGTGCTGCTGACCGGCGAGACCGACGGCTACTACGCCGACTACGCGCAGGCGCCCGCACAGCTGCTGGGCCGCGCGCTGGCCGAGGGCTACATCTACCAGGGCCAGGTGTCGCCGCACCTGGGCGTGGCGCGCGGCGAGCCCAGCGGCCAGCTGCCGCCCACGGCCTTCATCTCCTTCCTGCAGAACCACGACCAGGTCGGCAACCGCGCGCTGGGCGAGCGCCTGGACCGGCTCACCGATGCGCACAGGCTGGAGGCGCTCTACGCCTGCGTGCTGCTGGCGCCGCACATCCCCATGCTGTTCATGGGCGAGGAGTTCGCGGCGTCCACGCCCTTCCTGTTCTTCTGCGACTTCGGCGGCGAGCTGGCCGAGGCCGTGCGCCAGGGCCGGCGCGCCGAGTTCCAGCGCTTCGCGGCCTTCGCCGACGAGGCCGCGCGCGCGCGCATTCCCGACCCGAATGCCGAGGCCACCTTCGCCGCCTCCAAGCTGCGCTGGTCCGAGCGGGAAACCTCGCCGCACCGCGAGCGCCTCGCGTTCGTGGGCCGGCTGCTCGCGCTGCGCCACGCGCACCTCGTGCCGCGGCTGGCCGGCGCGCCGCATGGAGGGCGCTCGCTGGGCGCCGATGGCTTCGTGCACGTCGTGTGGCCGCTGGCCGACGGCGCCCGCTGGGAGCTGCAGGCCAACCTGCAGGACCAGCCCTTCGCGGCGCCGGCCAGCGCCGGCCAGCGCATCTACAGCACCCATGCCGGGGCGGATCTGCCGCCCTGGTCCGTCCGCGTGAGCCTGCACACTCCATGACCGCTTCCATTCCCCGCGCCACCTACCGCCTGCAACTGCACAAGGACTTCGACTTCGCCGCCGCCCAGGCCATCCTGCCCTATCTGCAAGCGCTGGGCGTGAGCCATGTCTATTGCTCGCCCATCACGCGCGCGCGGCCGGGCAGCATGCACGGCTACGACGTGGCCGACCCGCGCGAGATCAACCCCGAGCTCGGCGGCCGCGAGGGCTTCGAGCGCTTCGCGCTGGCGGCGCGCGCCTTGGGCCTGCAGCTGCTGCTGGACATCGTGCCCAACCACATGGGCGTGATCGGCAGCGACAACCCCTGGTGGTCCGACGTGCTCACGCACGGCCAGGCCTCGGCCTATGCCGGCTTCTTCGACATCGACTGGCGTCCCATGGATGCGGCCATGGCCGGCAAGGTGCTGCTGCCCGTGCTGGGCGCGCCCTATGGCGAGGTGCTGGACCAGGGCCAGCTGCAGCTGGCTTGGGAGGAAGAGGGCGGGCGCTTCGTGCTGCGCTACTTCGAGCACGGCTTTCCGACCGACCCGGCCAGTTGGGGCGCGGTGCTGCGCCTGGCCGCCGACCAGGCCGAGGACGCCGACACGGCCGAGGGCCTCACGGCGTTGGCCGAGCGCGCCGACGCCATGCCGCCGCGCGAGGACCGCGGCGCCGCCGGTGCGCGCGAGCGTGCGGCGGCCGCGGGCCGCCTGCGCCAGGGTCTGCAGGAGCTGCTGGCGCAGCGCCGCCCCGTCGGCCCGGCCATCGTTGCCGCACTGGAGCGCCTGAACCAGCAGCCCGGCCACGACGGGCTGCATGCGCTGCTCGAGGCCCAGCCCTGGCGCCTGGGCTTTTGGCGCGTCGCGGCCGACGAGATCAACTACCGGCGCTTCTTCGACATCAACGAGCTGGCCGCGCTGCGCGTGGAGGCCGAGGAGGTGTTCGAGGCCACGCACGCGCTGGCGCTGGACCTCACGGCCGCGGGCATCGTCGACGGCCTGCGCATCGACCACCCGGATGGGCTGCGCGACCCGGCGCAGTACTTCGCGCGGCTGCAGGACGGCCATGCGCGCAGGCGCGCCCAGCTGCGGCCCGACGAGCCCGCGCCGGCCGAGGGGCTGCCCCTCTACGTCGTGGCCGAGAAGATCACCGCCGCCCATGCCGACATGCCGGCGGACTGGCGGCTGCACGGCACCACGGGCTACCGCTTCGGCGCATTGCTCAACAGCCTGTTCAGCGACCGCAGCCAGGCTGCGCGCATGGAGCGCGTCTGGCGCGGCTTCACCGGTGCCAAGGGCGGCCTGGACGACATGGTGTTCGACGCCAAGCTCGCCGTGGCCTACGGCGCGCTGGGCGCCGAGCTCAACCTGCTGGTCACGCAGCTCAAGCGCATCGCCGGCACCAACCGGCGCACGCGCGACTTCGGCTTCACCACGCTGCGCACGGCAGTGGCCGAGACCGCCGCCGGCATGCCGGTCTACCGCACCTACGTGGTCGAGGCGGCGGGCGAGGAAGACCGCCGGTTCATCGACTGGGCCATCGCCCAGGCGCGCCGGCGCACGGCCATCGCCGACACCAGCGTGTTCGACTTCCTGCGTGCCTGCCTGCTGGGCGAACCTGCGGCCGGCAGCGACGCCGATGCGCTGCTGCCGGTGCGGCGCTTCGCCTGGCGCTTCCAGCAGTTCTGCGCGCCGCTGGCGGCCAAGGGCGTGGAGGACTGCGTGTTCTACCGCTACCTGCAGCTGGTCTCGCTCAACGAGGTCGGCGGCGACCCGACCGCCCAGGGCCTCACGCTGGCCGCCTTCCACGGCGCCAGCAGCGACCGCGCGGCGCGCTGGCCGCACACCATGCTGGCGACCTCCACGCACGACAACAAGCGTTCGGAAGACGTGCGCAACCGCATCGCCGTGCTGTCCGAACGGCCGGCGCTGTGGCGCCTGGGCCTCATGCGCTGGCACCAGCTCACGCGCTCGCTGCGCCGCGAGCTGCCCGGCGGCACGGCGCCCTCGCGCGACGACGAGCTGCTGCTCTACCAGGTGCTGCTGGGTGTGCTGCCGGACGGGGAGATCGACGCCGACGCCCTGGCCACGCTGCGCACGCGCGTGGGCCAGTACATGGCCAAGGCCGCGCGCGAGGCCAAGCTGCGCACGAGCTGGGTGCGGCCGGACGAGGAGTACGAGCAGGCGCTGCAGGCCTTCATCGACGGGCTGCTGGGCCGGCTGGCGCCCAACCCGGCGCTGTCCGATCTGCGTGCGCTGGCGAAACAGCTGGCCTGGTTCGGCGCGCTCAACAGCCTGTCCATGGTGGTGCTCAAGTTCACCTCGCCCGGCGTGCCCGACATCTACCAGGGCAACGAGATGCAGGACCTGAGCCTGGTCGATCCCGACAACCGGCGCCCGGTGGACTATGCCTTGCGACAGGGCACGCTGGCCGCGCACGAGGCGCTGCTGCTGGCCGCCGAGCCCGACCGCCTGGCCGGGCTGGCACGCATGTCGGCCACGCCTGCCGATGGCCGGCTCAAGCTCTGGGCCACCTGGCGGCTGCTCGCGCTGCGCCGCGAAGATCCGGCCCTGCTGCGCGACGGGGCCTACATCCCGCTGCGCGGCACCGGCCGCGCGCGCGAGCATGTGGTGGCCTATGCGCGGCGCACGCCGCAGGGTCTGCTCGTGGTGCTGGCGGCGCGCCTGTTCGCGCGCTTGCTCAAAAGCGCCGACGCGGCGCCCGTGGGCGAGGCCTGCTGGGGCGATGCGAGCGTGGACCTGACGCCGGCCTTCAAGGATTGGAGCGGCAGCGCGGGCGACGTGACGGCGCTGGAACTCATGGGCCATGTGCAGCGCCGGCTGCCGCGCGGGCCGCTGCGGCTGGCCGATGCGCTGCAGGCGCTGCCCGTGGCGGCCTACTGGGTGGACGCGCGCCAGCCGGCGGTCACGGCGTGAGCGGCTGCATGCCGGTCGGGCGCTTGAGCGCGTCGTCCTCGGTGGCCAGCTCGTAGCGCGCGCGGCCCTGCTGCTTGGCGCGGTAGAGCGCGGCGTCGGCCGCCATCACGAGCTGCTCCTGCACATGCCCGGGCTGCGGCACCAGGCTGGCGACGCCGATGCTCAGGCTGATCCAGGGCGACAGCGGCGAGTCCGGATGCGGCAGTCGGGCCTGGGCGATGGCATCCAGGCAGCGCTGCGCCACACGGGCGCCGGCCCGCGCATCGGCGTCGATGAGCAGCACCGCGAACTCCTCGCCGCCGTAGCGCATGAGCTTTTCCACCGGCGTGCGCAGGCAGGCCGACAGCACCTGGGCCACGGCGCGCAGCGCGGCATCGCCCTCGGGGTGGCCCAGATGGTCGTTGTAGCGCTTGAAGTGGTCCACATCGAGCATCAGCAGCGCCAGCGGCTGGTGGTTGCGCAGGCCGCGCGCCCATTCCAGGGCCAGGGTCTGGTCGAACTGGCGGCGGTTGGCCACACCGGTGAGCCCGTCGGTCAGCGACAGCGCGGCCAGCTGGGCATTCATGCGCTCGAGCTCGAGCTGCGAGCGCTTGCGCTCGGAGATGTCCAGGTGCGTTCCGACCACGCGCAGTGGCTTGCCGCGGGCGTTGCGCTGCATCACCATGGCATGGGTCAGCACCCATACCCAGTGGCCGTCGCGGTGGCGGTAGCGGTGCTCGAGCCGGTAGCTCGGGGTCTCGTTGCGCAGATGGGCCGCGATCGCCTGCGCGGCCTCGGCCTGGTCGTCCGGATGCAGCAGCCCGCGCCAGAACTCCGCCCGCAGGGGCTCGTCGGTGGGCGGGTAGCCCAGCATCTCCATCTCGCGGGCGTTGACGGTGATGGTGTCCTCCGCCAGGTTCCATTCCCACAGGCCCAGGTCGGCGCCGCGCAGGCCGAACTCGAGCCGGCGCGCGCTCTCGCGTTCGGCCTGGGCGGCGTTGCGCTCGGTGCGCTCCTGCAGCTGGCGCCGGCCCTGGTGCCAGCGCAGCCAGACCGCGCTGACGGCCATGGTCAGCGCCAGCAGCAGCGCCTCGGTGCGCAGCTCGGCCCGCCAAGGCGCCAGCACGGCGTCGGTGCGCCGGCTCATGTGCACCACGAGCGGGCGGTCCAGCACCAGCGCCGCCGGTTCCACGGCGCGCAGGGCCACCATGCGCAGCTCGTCCTGGTCCAGCATGCGGCCCTGCAGCAGGTTGTGCATGCGGCCGCTCTGCATGTGCAGGCGGAACAGCGAGTCCGGCTGGTTCAGGTCCAGGCCGATCTGCGCATCCTCCAGCGGCGAACTCACGATGATGGGGCCGTCGCCGTGCGCGATGGTGGCGCGCGCATCGGCGGCGTAGAGCAGGGCGCGCAACACGATCTCGAAGTAGTCCACGTCGAAGGACGCGCTGATCACCCCGGCGAAGCGGCCGTCCGCATCGTGCAGTGTGCGCGACAGGGCGGTCGTGAAGTTGCCCAGCACGGAGCGAAACGGAGGCGATACATACAAGGTGTTGGGATCGGCGCCGTCGCGTACGGCCTTGAAGTAGGCCCGGGTGCTGACGTCCCGGTCGGTCAGCTCGGGTTGGCTGGCGGCCAGCACGCGGCCGTCGCGGTCGGTGATCTGCAGTCCGCGCACGCCGGGCATGGCGTCCACCAGCAGTTTCAGGGCGGGCGGAACCGCAGGCACGGCGGCCGGCTCCTGGGGCAGCAGCTGGCGCGCGCCCCCCAGCGCTGCGCTGATGGCGATCAGGTGGCGCGTGAGGTGGATCTCGACCGCCTGCGCCTGGCCCTGCAGGCGCAGCATGTCCTGCGCGATGGTGCGCTCGCGCGCACGCCAGCTCGCATGCCAGGCCAGGGCGAGCACGAGCAGCCAGACCAGGACCCACAGTGCCCATTCGCGCAGGGTGCGGCGCCGCAGCAGCGTTGCCGGTCCGCGCCGCCGCTGGGCAGCTTCCAGAGGGGCGGAGCCGGATTCCGGGACTTGCATTGGCCGGCGATTGTGGAAGGCTGGGCGCGCGCGTCAAGCGGCGCCGCACCATGCCGTCCGCAGCTTGGCGGAGAAAGGCCGCCTTACAGGCGCAGCCAGTCGGGCCCGGTCTGCTCTGCGTCGGCACTGGCCAGCTCGTCCAGGAAGGCCTGGCACCACCAATGCACGTCGCAGCGGCGGATCGTGGCCATCAGGGTCTGGTGGCGGCGGCGGCGCTCGGCCAAGGGCAGCTGCAGCGCGAACTGGATGGCGTCGGCCGTGGCCTGGCTGTCGTAGGGATTGACCAGCACCGCACCCTCGCGCATCTGCTCCATCGCGCCGGCGAAGCGCGACAGCACCAGCACGCCCGGGTCTTCGGGGTCCTGGGCCGCGACGAACTCCTTGGCCACCAGGTTCATGCCGTCACGCAGCGGCGTGACCAGGGCCACGCGCGCGGCGCGGTACAGGCCGGGCAGGCGCTTGCGCGCCATGGTGCGGTGCATGTAGCGCACCGGGATCCAGTCGAGTTCGCCGAAGTCGCCGTTCATGGAGCCGGCCAGGCTTTCGAGTTCGCGCAGGATGTCGCCGTAGGCGTCCACGTCTTCGCGGCTGGGCGCGGCGATCTGGATGAGCGTGGCGCGGCGGATGTTGTCCGGGTGCCTGCGCAGCAACTCGCGAAAGGCACGCAGGCGCTGCGGCAAGCCCTTGGAGTAGTCCAGCCGGTCCACGCCGACCAGCAACTGGCGGCGTGAATACTCCTCGCGCATGCGGCGGTACATCTCGGTGGCGTCGTGTGCATGCGTGAGGGCGTCGAACTCGGCCACGTCGATGCCGATCGGAAAAGCCGCCGTGCGCAGCGTGCGGCCGAAAGCGCGCCAACGGCGGCCGTCGCCGTCGCGGTCTTCGGCACGTGCCTCGGTGGCCACGTAGCGGTTGAAGTGCTCCAGGTCGGCCTCGCTCTGGAACCCCACCAGGTCGTAGGCGAACAGGGCCTGGGCCAGCCAGTCGTGCGCCGGAATGGCCGTGAAGATCTGCGCCGGCGGCAGCGGGATGTGCAGGAAGAAGCCGATCTTGTTGCGGCAGCCCAGGGCGCGCAGCTCGCTGGCCAGCGGGATCAGGTGGTAGTCGTGCACCCAGACGATGTCGTCTTCCTTGAGCAGCGGCATGAGCTTGGCCGCGAACAGCTGGTTCACGCGGCGGTAGCCATCGATGTAGCCGGTGTCGAAGTCCGCCAGGTCCAGCCGGTAGTGGAAGACGGGCCACAGCACGGCGTTGGAGTAGCCCAGGTAGTAGGCGTCGTGGTCCCACCGCGACAGGTCCAGCGTGGCCAGCGTGACGTTGCCGGCCTGCTGCTGGTGCACGGGCGTATCGGCCGGCGTGGCGCCGTCCTCGGGCAGGATCTTGCCGCTCCAGCCGAACCACATGCCGCCGTTGGCCTGCAGTGCGCCGGACAGGGCCACGGCGAGACCGCCGGCCTCGGTCTTGCGGGGGTCGGCGACACGGTTGGAGATACACACGAGACGGGCCACGCGTTGTTCCTTTTCTTGGCTGGCGTTGGGATGGAGGGCGGATCTCACAGGGCGAGCCAAGCGGCGAGGCCGGCGCGCACCGCGGCGGGGCCGGCGATGCGGTGCCGTGCCAGCGTTTCGCCGGGCCCGACCTTGATGCCGGTGCCGCCCAGCTGCTGCGCGACCTGGAAACCGGGTTCGTCGGTGGTGTCGTCGCCCAGGAACACGGGTTTGCGGCCGGCGAACGGCGCCTCCTCGAGGAAGGCACCGAGCGCCTTGCCCTTGTTGGCCAGCGAGGACTTGGCCTCGAAGACCATCTTGCCGTGCAGCAGCGTGACCCCGGGCGAGGCCGCGACGGCGGCTTCCATGGTGCGCCGGCACAGATCCTGCAGCTGCGGAGCCTGGCGGTAGTGCAGCGCCACGGCGCCGCGCTTGGGCTCCACGGCCAGGGCCGGGTGGTCGTGCAGCAGCTTGGCGGCGGCCTGCTCCACGGTGTCCAGCGAGGGCGTGGGCAACAGCACCAGGTTGCCATCGGCGGCGCGGCGCTCGCTGCCGTGCACGCCGGCCACGGGCAGGTCCAGCGGGTGCAGAAAGGTGTCGATGGCGCCGACGGCGCGGCCCGAGACCACGGCCAGCGCACCGCCCAGACGTTCGCGCAGCCCGGCCAGCAGCGGCACGAGGTCGGGCGGGATCACGATGGCGTCGGGCTCGGGCGCCAGCTCCACCAGGGTGCCGTCGAAGTCCAGGAACAAGGCCGACGATCGGGCGTCGAGCAGCGGAGCGAAGGAAAAGTCGGTGGCCTGGGTCATGCGTTGCGGGTGCGGTCCTTGTGGCGGATCTCGAAGACGAGGAAGGCGAGCACGGCCAATGCCAGTGGCGCCAGGTAGTACAGCGCGCGGTAAGCGAGCAGCGTGCCGATCAGCTGGGCCGGCGCGAGCTGCGTGCCCAGCAGCGCGACGAACACCGCCTCGAGCACGCCCAGTCCTGCCGGCACGTGGGTCACCACGCCGGCCACGGCGGCCAGCAGCAGCACGGTGAGCACGGTCACGTAGGGCAACTGGCCCTGCAGCAGCACGAAGATGGTGCCGGCAATCAGCGACCAGTTCAGGCAGGACATGGCCAGCTGCAGCAGCGCCGTGCGGCCCGAAGGCAGCGCGAAGGTCTGGCCCCGCAGCGTGAGCCTGCGCCGGCGCAGCAAAGCGCAGGCCGCCACGTAGCCCAGGGCCACGGCGGCCAGCAGCGCCCCGGCGATCTGCAGCACCGCATCGCTGATGTCCCATTCGCTGGGCAGCGGCAGCGGAAACAGCGCGAAGGCCAGGCCGCCCAGCAGCAGGTAGCCCAGCCAGTTGGTGACCATGCTGAGGGCCATGATGCGCGTGACCTGCATCTCGCCCAGCCCCAGCCGCCCGTACAGCCGGTAGCGCGACGCGACGCCGCCCACCAGCGCGCCCATGTTGAGGTTGAAGGCGTAGCTGATGAAGGTGACCAGCATGACCTGGGACGCCGGCAGCCGGTGGCCGACGGCGCGGCGGCCGAGCAGATCGAAGGTGGCGTACAGCAGGTGGCTGGCGCAGGCCAGGCCACCCGCGGCCAGCAGCACGGGCAGGGGCAGGTCGCGCAGCGTCTGCGCCACCTCGTTCCAGGCGATGTTGCGGGCCTGGTTGACGAGCAGGTAGGCCAGCAGCGCGAAGAAGGCCGCCCAGAACGCCTTGCGCAGCCAGGGCCACCAGGCACGCGCGCGCAGGGCGGGGCGGCGGGGTGCCGTCTCGGCCGCCACCGCGCTCATGGCGCGCCCTCGCGCGCTGGCGTGGGGCAGGCCTCGACCAGGCCATCGGTTTCCAGCGCGGGCACGAGCCGGGGGGTGTGGCGCGGCAGGCCGCCCAGCCAGCCCGGGTAGCGGCGCAGCACGTGGAACACCACGTAGCTGCGCAGCAATTGCCAGGCGCTCGGCTCGCCGATGGTGTCGCGGTCGATCTGGGTGCAGGCGTTGTCCACCAGGTGGTCCAGCCGGGCGCGCAGGGTCTGGTTGAACGCACGGTCGTGGATCAGCACGTTGGCCTCCAGGTTCAGCGCCAGGCTCAATGGGTCGAGATTGCTGGAGCCGACCGTGGCCCAGCGGTCGTCCACCACGGCCACCTTGCCGTGCAGCGGGCGCTCGCAGTATTCGTACACCTGCACGCCACCGCGCACGAGGTGGTGGTAGAGCATGCGGGCCGCCACCTTGACGATGGGCATGTCGGGCTCGCCCTGCAGGATCAGGCGCACCTGCACACCGCGCTGCGCGGCGCGCCGCAGTTCGCGGATCAGGCGGTAGCCGGGGAAGAAGTAGGCGTTGGCGATCGTCACGTGCTCGCGCGCGGCGCGGATGGCGAGCCGGTAGTAGCGCTCGATGTCGTTGGTGTGGCGCGTGTTGTCGCGCGTGACCAGCATGGCCTGGGCGTCGCCGGCCGGGGGCAGCGCCCGGGCACGTTGGCGCATCAGCGGCCGGTGGCGGAACCAGCGCCGCACGCCCTGCTGGTGGCGCAGTCCTTCGGCCAGCATGGCGTGCACGAAGCGGTGGATGTCGCCGACCAGCGGGCCGCGGATGCGCACCGAGTAGTCCTGCTTGGCCTGCGGGCCGAAGTCCATCAGATGGTCGGCCGAGTAGTTGATGCCGCCGATGAAAGCCACCTCGGCATCGACGACGACGATCTTGCGGTGCATGCGCCGCAGCATGTTGGTGCGCCACTTCCAGATGCGCAGGCCCGGGTCGAACACGTGCACGCGCACGCCAGCCTCGCACAGGCTGCCGATGAAGCGGTCCGACAGGTCGGGCGAACCGAAGCCGTCGATGGTCACGTCGATCTGCACGCCGCGCCGTGCGGCCTGGAGCAGGGCCTCGTGCAAGGCCAGCCCGACCTTGTCCTCGAACAGGATGAAGGTTTCCAGCACCACTTCCTGGCGGGCGTTGGCAATGGCGTCGAACACGCGGGGGAAGAACTCTTCGCCGTTCTCCAGGAGTTCCAACTCGTTGCCGCTGGTCCAGCGCGTGGCGTTCATGGTGGTGGTGGGACAAGGGACAGGCTTCAGGTGTACCTTGCGAGGGCGCGCGACCCTGTAGGACAAGGGCGGGCAGGGCTGTGTCGCGACGCCTTCATTTCCACTAGGAAGCCTGCAGATGATTCATGGAATATGCTTTTCTTAAGAAAAGCGTATTTCCTGACGCACGATCCTGGAGTTAAGCTATCATAAATAATCTTTCAGACAAGAAAGAGTAGTTCAATGAGCATCGTTGCCCAGTTGGCAGACGCCCGCAAGCGCCGGGGCATGACGCAGGCCGCGCTGGCCGAGGCAGCCGGGCTGTCGCGCATGACGGTCCAGCGCATCGAGAGCGGCGACATCGATCCACGCCTGTCCTCGCTGCTCGAAATGGCGCGGGTCCTCGGCCTGGAGGCGCTGGCCGTGCCGTCCGCGCTGCGGCCGGAGCTGGAGGCCTTCGTGCGTGCGGGGGGGCGCCTGCTGGCACAACCCGCCGGCGCCGGGGCGCCGCCCTCGGTGGTCGATGCCATCGGCCGCCAGCACGACGGGACGCCCGGGTGAGCGCAGCGCCGGCCCGTCCCAGGCAAGCCCGCTTCTCCCCGGCAGGGCAGGCCGCAGGCCGAAGGGGCCATCCATGAGCACCGCGATCCGCTACCTGCGCATGCACCTGCACCTGCCGGACCGCAGCCGCAGGGCGATCGGCTACCTCTCGCAGTACGGCGACATCCTGCGCGCCTCGTTCGATGCCGACTACATCGCCGACCCGGCGCGCCCGACGCTGTCGCTGGCGCTGCGCGGCGCGCGCGAGGAGGACACGCGCGCGATCCTCGCTGCGCCGCACGATGCGCGCCTGGTGCAGCTGGGTGGGCGCTGGCCGCCCTGGTTCGCCAACCTGCTGCCCGAAGGCCACAACCGCGAGCGGCTGGCGCGCGAGCGCCGCTGCAGCCCTGACGACGAGTTCGAACTGCTGGCGGCGGCCGGCCACGACCTCATGGGCGCGATCGAGGTCGAGCCCGTGCCCGCGCGCGAGGGCATCCCCGACGTGGTGCGCCACTGGCACACGGCGCTGGGCCTGGACGTGCTGGAGCCCGGCTTCGTCGAGGAGCCGGTGGAGGACGCGGCGGCCTTGCCCGGCGTGGTGACCAAGTTCTCGGCCGTGCAGGATGGCCGGCGCTACGTCGTGCGCCGGCATGGCCAGGCCGGTGCCTTCATCCTCAAGCTGCCGACCGCGCGGCACCCCGAGCTGGTGGCCAACGAGATGGCGGGCTACCGGCTGTGCGAGGCACTGGGCCTGTCCTGCGCCCAGGCCCGCATGATCTCGCGCACCGATGCCGAACTGCCCGAGCAGGTTCCCTTCGCGCAGATCCTGGCCGTGCCGCGCTTCGACCGCGGGCCCGAAGGGCAGCGCATCCACATGGAGGAATTCGCCCAGGCCCTGCAGTACCCGCCGCAGCACAAGTACGGCCGCGAGATGGTGCGCGACTACGCCACCATGCTGCAGGTGCTGGACCGCTACTCGGCCCGGCCAGTGGCCGACGTGCGCGAGTTTCTGGGGCGCTTCGTTGCCTTCGTCCTGATGGGCAACACCGACGCCCACCTCAAGAACTGGGCGCTGCTGTACCCCGACGCGCACCAGCCCGTGCTGGCGCCGCTGTACGACCCGGTCTGCGTGAGCGCGCTGTTCGCCGAGGTCGGCCCGAACGACTACGCCGTCAACCGCGCCATCGACGCGCGCCTGCGCGCCTTCGGCTGGGACCAGCTGGAGGCCATGCTCAAGGCCGCCCGCCTGCTGCGCGTGCCCAACCTGCTGCGCATCGCGCGCCAGCTGGTGCGCCAGGCCCAGGCCGACTGGCCGGCGCTGCTGCAGGAGGCGCCCGCCGCCGTGCGCGCCACCGTCGCCGAACGGCTTGCGGGCGGGGTGGCGCTGGCGGCCTGATTCAGGCGAAGGCCGCGGCGATCTCCTGCGTGGTGCGCAGGAAGCGGTCCACGTCGGCCGTGCCGTGGCAGTGCAGCGGCGACACGCGCACGGCGCCGGCCAGCCCGAACGACTCCAGCATGCGCTTGGAGTACAGGCTGGTGGCCACGCGCTCGTAGACCACCACGCCGCGCTGCTCGTACTCGCGCACGGCCTGCGCATGCTCCAGGCCGGCGATGCCGATGGCCAGAATCAGGTCGCGCCGGCTCAGGTCCTCGTGGTCCAGGAACACCTGCACGCCGCGCTGGCGGCGCAGGCCCGGCGCAGACGCACTGCCTTCGAGCAGACGGTGCAGCAGCGCGCGCTCGTGCAGTTCGATCTTCTCGATGCCGCGCACGAACAGCGCGCGCCGGTCGCCCGCTGCGCCGGACTGCGCACCCAGCCAGGCGACGTAGTCGACGATCTCGCTCATGACCGCGAATTGCCAGGGCGCGGCGCTCCCCAGGTCCCAGAAGTCGGGCTTCTTGGCTGCAAGCTTGTGGTGCGGCAACAGGGCGGCGCGGTCCGACAGCCAGGCCAGGCCCGAGCCGCGGCAGCCGAAGAACTTGTAGGGCGCGATGTTGATGCCGTCCACCGGCGTCTTCGCCAGATCGATCAGGCCGTGCGGCGCGTGCTGCACGGCATCGACGACGATGTAGAGGTCCGGTTTGATCGCGCGCGCGCGCCGCACGATCTCGGCGATGTCCAGCTTGGCGCCCGAGATGTTCGAGGCGTAGATCACGCTGAGCAGCGCGGTGTCGGCGTCGACGAGGCGGCAGATCGCGTCCACGTCGATGCCGCCCGTGACCGGGTTGGACGGCGCCACGCGCAGTTCGCGGCCGGTGCGCTGGGCGTACAGCTGCATGGCGTCGAACGAGGAGGGGTGCTCCAGCACGGTGGTGACCATGTTGCTGCCGGCCACGTTCTCGGCGATGGCGCGCACCATGTCGAACATGGCGCCCGAAGCCGTCAGCGCGGCATAGACGCTGCCGCCCTCGGCGTTGAGCACGGTGCGCAGATCCTGCGTGCCTTTTGCCTGCACCTGCTGCAGGAACACCGCGGTTTCGTGGATGCGCTCGGGGTTGTCGGGCACGGCGTCGATGCGCGCGAACTGCTCGACCGCTGCCTTGAGCCGGAACGAGCCACCCGCGTTGTCGAAGAACAGCCGCTCGCGGCCCGTGATGTCGTGGTCCACGTGCAGGAAGCGGGCCTTGATCTGCGCCTGCAGCGCGTCGGGAAACAGTTCACCTTTGGAGGCGGTCATGGGTAGGATCGGTTGAGTCAAAGTGATGGATGAGCGCTGGGCCATGATGACCTTCAAGCAACTCGAGGCGCTGTACTGGATCGGCGAGCTCGGCAGCTTCGCGCTGGCGGCGCAGAAGCTGCACACCTCGCAGTCGGCCGTGTCCAAGCGCGTGCACGAACTCGAGCAGGCCTTCGACACCGCGTTGTTCGACCGCAGCCAGCGCTCGGCCCGGCTTACCGACAAGGGCGAGGAGATGTTCCTGCTGGCCAAGGGCCTCTTGGACCAGCGCAACGCGGCCATCGAGCAGTTCGGCCGGGCCGAGGTGGTCGCGCGCCGCGTGCGCATCGGCGTGACCGAGCTCACCGCCATGACCTGGCTGCCGCGCTGGGTCGAACTGATGCAGGTGCACTACCCGCGGGTCACGCTGGAGCCCGACGTGGACAGCAGCGTGAACCTGCGCGAGAAGGTGCTGGCCGACGAGCTCGACCTGGTGGTCGTGCCCGATGCCTTCGCCGACACGCGCATCCCGAGCAAGCGGGTCGGCACGGTCGAGAGCGCCTGGATGTGCAAGCCCGGCCTGGTCGAGGCCGGCCGGCGCATCCGTTTGCACGAACTGGCCCAGCACCAACTGCTGCTGCAGGGGTCGCGCTCGGGCACGGGCCTGCTCTACGACAGCTGGATGAGGAACCTGGGCGTGCAGCCGGCCAGGCCCATCGTGGTCCACAACCTCGTGGCGCTGATGGGCCTGACGATCTCGGGCCTGGGCGTGAGCTACCTGCCGCGCGAGGCCGTCGCGCCCATGGTGCAGAGCGGCCTGCTCGCGGTGCTGGACGTGACGCCGGCGCTGCCGTCCGTGCCCTACGTGGCGATGTACAAGGGCGAGCACCGCAGTTCGCTGCTGGCTTCGGTCGTCATGCTGGCTCAGGAGAGCTGCGACTTCTCGCGCATGTTCCAGGGCGACTGATCAGACGCCGTTGCTGTTGGGGTTCTTGTAGATTTCCTTGACCGCGTCGGTCATCGGGAAGTTCAGGTTGGCGTTGCTCGGCGGAATCGGCCGCAGGAACCACTTGGCGTAGATCTCGTTGATCGCGCCCGAGGTCATGATCTCGGTCACGGTCTTGTCGACCAGCGCCTTGAAGGCCGGGTCGTCCTTGCGGTACATGATGCCGTAGGGTTCCTGGCGCAGCGATTCCTGCGTGAGGATCTTGAACTCCTCCGGGTTGGGCGCGGTGGCGATGAACCCGGCCAGCTGCACGTCGTCCAGGATGTAGGCCGCAGTGCGGCCCGAGGCCATCATGAGGAAGCCGTCCGCCGTGTCCTTGGCCGCGAGGTCCTGCACCTCGATGTTGCCCGAGCGCTTGTACGCGCGGAGCAGCTGCACACCGGTGCTGCCGGCCACGGTGGAGACGGTCTTGCCGTTCAGGTCGGCGAAGCTGTGGATGCCCGAGTTCTTCTTGACGGCCGCCGTGATGCTGGTCACGAAGTGGCTGGGCGCGAAGGCCACCTGCTGCTGACGCTGCACGGTGTTGGTGGTGGTGGCGCAGTCCAGGTCGACCGAGCCGTTGTTGAGCAGCGGAATGCGGTTGGTCGAGGTCAGGATCATGTAGCGCACCTCGAGCTTGGGCAACGCGAGCTGGGCCTTGACCGCATCGACGATCTTCAGGCAGATGTCGTTCGTGAAGCCGGTCGGATCGCCGCTGCCCGTGGGCTTGTAGGAGAACGGGATCTGGCTGTCGCGTGCGCCGATGGTGATGGCGCCGCTGGACTTGATCTTGGCCAGCGTGTCGGACTGCGCGGCTGCATGGCCGCAGGCCAGGGCGGCCGCCATGGCGATCGTCAGGGAGAAAAAGTGCTTCATGTCGGGGCCTCGGTCGGGTGGATGGGCAGGTCGACCGCGATTCTGGGAGCAAGCCGGCTGATCCAAAAGCGATTTAAGTTCATCGTTTTCCAGTCGGAAAAGCGATGGATCGGCGCATCAGCGGCCCTGGAAGCTGCTCGGCGGCTGGCCCATGGCGGCCTTGAACATGGCCGAGAACGCGCTGTCGCTCGCGTAGCCCGTGGCGGCTGCCACCTGGGCGACCGAGGCGCCCTGGACCAGCAGCGGCAGCGCGTGGGCCAGTGCCGCCTGCTGGCGCCACTGCTGGTAGCTCGTGCCCAGCTCGGCCTGGAACAGCCGCGCGATGGTGCGCTCGCTGGCGCCCACGTCGGCCGCCCATGCGGCCAGGGTGGTGCGCGCGGCGGGCGCCCGCACCACGGCCTCGCACAGCGCGCGCAGGCGCTTGTCGCCCAGCTGCGCATGCGGCATGGGCACGGCCAGGGCCTGCGGGTCGGCATGGGTGATCTCGTCGTGCACGAGCTGCATCAGCAAGGCTTCGCGCGCCGGCCGCAGCGGCTGGGCGTCCAGCCCCTGCACGCATTCGCGCAGCAGCGGCGAGGCCACGATCATGCGGCTGCCGCTCCAGCCGGCGGGTGTGAGGCTGGCGTGCAGGTACAGCGTGCGGAATTCGGCCGCTTCCAGCACGTCGATGCAGTGCAGCTGGCCCGGCGCGATCCAGACCGCGCGCGAGGGCGGCACGATGTAGGTCAGCTCCTCGCGCCGCTCGCTTTCATCGCCTTCGGGCAACGCGCGCACGCGCAGCGTGCCGGTGGCGCAGAAGGCCAGCTGGGCCCAGGGATGGCGGTGCGGCTCGAAGTGGGTGTCGGCCGGCATGGTGCGCGCGCGCACGCGGACCGGGCGTGCCGCATCGGGTGTGAAGGGATGGGTGTCGCCCACCGGTTCCAGGCGGGGATGTCGCTGGGCCATGGCGCGGATTGTCCGGTATTCGACGAACTCTGTCCTTTCGTCGCATTTCTGCAGGCGTAGCATCCGGCCCCATGACGACGACAACAGCGGACTCCCTGCCGGCGGGCCGGGTGAGCCTGAGACAAGACGCGCACGTGATCGGCCTGGTCGGCATCGCCCACCTGGTCAGCCACTTCAGCCAGCTGCTGCTGGCGCCGCTGTTCCCCTGGCTCAAGGACGACTTCGGCGTGGGCTATGCCGAGCTCGGCTTCCTGATGACGCTGTTCTTCGTGACCTCCTGCGCGGTGCAGGCGGCCTCGGGCTTCGTGGTCGACCGCTTCGGCCCGCGGCCCGTGCTGTTCGGCGGGCTGGCGCTGCTGGGGCTGGCGGCTTTCGGCTATTCGCTGAGCACGCACTACTGGATGCTGGCCGCGTTTTCCATCGTGGCCGGCATCGGCAACGGGGTGTTCCATCCGGTCGACTACACGCTGCTGAACCGCAAGGTCAGCGCCGCGCGGCTGGGCCACGGCTACAGCGTGCACGGCATCACGGGCAGCCTGGGCTGGGCGGTGGCGCCGGCCATGCTGGTGCCGATCACGATCGCGACCTCCTGGCGCGTGGCGCTGGTCTGCGCCGGCCTCTTCGCGTTCGCGGTGCTGGCGCTGCTGCTGCTGAACCGCGACAAGCTGGCGCTGCCCGCGGCGCCGGCCAAGGCGGGCGGCGGTGCGGCCGACAGCAGCTTCGGCTTCCTGCGCATCCCGGCGGTCTGGATGTGCTTCGGTTTCTTCTTCTTCTATGCCGTGGTGCTGGGCATCGTGCAGGTGTTCGCGCCCGGCGCTGCGCGCGAGCTGCATGCCGTGCCCGTGGCGCAGGCTGCGCTGTGCCTGACGGTCTACATGGTCTGCAGCGCGCTGGCCATGGTGGCGGGCGGCTTCCTGGTGGCTGACCCCACGCGCTGTGAGAAGCTGGTGGCGCTGGGCTTCGGCTTTGCGGCCTGCATCGCGCTGGCGCTGGGCCTGGCGCACCCGCCCGCCTGGATGGTGCCGGTGCTGTTCGGCCTGATGGGCCTGGGCGCCGGCATCGCCGGGCCCTCGCGCGACATGATCGTCAAGCGCGCCACGCCGGCCAATGCCAGCGGCCGCGTCTACGGTGTGGTGTATTCGGGCCTGGACATCGGCCAGGCCATCGCGCCCTTGATCTTCGGCACGCTCATGGACCAGCACCAGTACCGCAGCATCTTCATCGGCCTGGCCGTGGTGCAGGCGGTCATGATCGCCAGCGCGTTCAACGTGGGCCGCGTGCGGCGCACGGCCCTGGCGCCGGCCTGAGTGTCCGAGGCGCCTTCCGCCGCCCCGTGCTGGGGCGGCTGACGGTAGCGGGCATGGCGGCCCTGGCGTCCGCCCTGCCCGAGCTGCTGCGACGTTAGCCGGCGAGCAGCGCGTCCAGGCGCTGCAGGCCCGCGATGGTTTGCACGCAGGCCTGCGCCGCCTCCGTGCCTTTCACCGCGAAATGCTGGTGGAAGTACTTGCGGTGCTCCACATGCTCGTGGAAATGGTGCGGCGTCAGCACGGCCGAGATCATGGGCACGCCCGTCTCGAGCTGCAGGTCCATCAGGCGGCTGACCACGGTGTTGGCCACGAACTCATGGCGGTAGATGCCGCCGTCGACGACCAGCGCGCAGCAGACCACGGCGGCGTAGCGGCCCGACTGGGCCAGGCGCTTGGCGTGCAGCGGGATCTCGAAGGCGCCGGGCACGTCGAGCACGTCGATGCGCGCGCGCGGCACGCCCTGGCGCTCCATCTCGGCCAGGAAGGCGTCGCGCGCCTGGTGCACGATGTCGGCATGCCACTGTGCCTCGACGAAGGCGATGCGGCGCTGTTCGCTGCCGCTGTGGGAGGAGAGAGGAAGGTCGTTGAGCTGACTCATGGTGTTTCCTTGGAACAAGGTTGGCCTGAATCAGGGCGCACGAGCGCATGGCCCGCGCGCGGCCATGGCGGACGCGCGCGGAAACCCGCGATCGCGCTCTCTTTCATCCGGACTGTGACCGTCGGCTCCGGATTGGCACCGGATCTGCTGACCCTCGCACCGTGCGGTGCGAGGCGCTCGCGGGCTTGTGCGGGTTGCCCCGCCATCACCGCCGGTGGGGAATTGCACCCCGCCCTGAGAACGCTTTGCGCCGGCCGCAGAGGCCGGCGCCGCGCAATTCTAGGCCGCGCGCAGCCGCCCCGTGGCGTCTATGGACGCCTGTGCGACAGGAAGAAGCGCAGCATCTCGGCGCTGGCATCCACGCCGCCCGGTGCCGTGTGGCTGCCCTGCGCACTGCCGCCCGACCAGGCATGGCCCAGGCCGTGGACCACCCAATGCTCCACGACCGAGCGGCCGTCCGGCGTGCGGTGGACCGTGCGTGTGAAGGACTGGCCGCCGGGCGCGCGGCCCCGGGTGGTCTCGGCTTGTCCATCGCCCTGCGCGCGGGCCGCCGCTGCGGCAAGGGCCGCCCCGTTCGCAGGGTGCACGGTGCTATCGGCGTCGCCATGGAACACGATGGCAGGAAGGCCTTGGGGCTTGCCCGCGGCTGGGGTCGCGGGCCCGCTGCGCATGGCGGCCAGCGCGGCCGGCAGGTCAGAGGCAACCCCCTGCGGCAGGCCCGAGTGCACACCGATGGCCGCGAACACATCGGGGTGGCTGTGCCCCAGGATGTCGGCCATGGCCCCACCTGCCGATAGGCCCGCAACGTAGATGCGCGACGCGTCGACCGCGTGTTCGGCAGCGATCTTGCGCGTCAGCGCAGCCAGCAGATCGGGCTCGCCCCGGTCGCGCCGCTGGTGCTGGGCCTTGAACCAGTTCCAGCAGCGGTGCGCGTTGGCCTGCTGCGGTTGCTCGGGATAGAGCACCAGCACGCCGGCCTCGCGCGCCAGCGCGTTCATGCGGGTGCCGGTCGCGAAGTCCTGCGCATCCTGGGTACAGCCGTGCAGCATGACGACCAGCGGCCGTGGCGCGGGCGCAGGTCCGGCCGCGGTCGGCGGCACGTAGAGTCGGTAGTCCAGCGTGCGGCCGCGGTGGGCGAAGCTGCCGCGCAGCCATTGCTCCGGCGCGGCCGGGGACGCCGATGGGCCTGGAGAGGGCGGCGGGGTGCCGTCGGGCACGACGCGGCTTTCGGCGTCGATGACCATGTCGTCGGGAGGTTGCGGCGGCGGGGCGGCCGGGCCGCCCAGCCCGGCTTCGCGCAAGGTCCTCTGGATCAACTCGGTGGCCGCGTGCAACTGGCCGCCTTGTGTCAGCCGTGTGGCCTCGCCGAACAGATCGGTGAAGGGGTTCTTCATGGTGGGTGTTCTCAGGTGATGCGTCCGGCCAGCGCGGCGCGGACGGCCGGGCTCGCATGCAATGCGCCCAGCACGGTGATGGATTCGATGGTCTCCGCCGCAAGTTCTGCTGGCACATCGGGCGCGATGCTGGCCAGGCCCAGCACCCTGATCTGCAGTTTCTCGCCCGCCGCTTTGGCCCGCGTGAGGTCGGCGACCGAGAACTGTTGTAGTCCAAGCACCAGCATCTTGCGGGCAACGACCTGGCGCAGCGCGTCCCCATGCAAGGCCAGTTGGTTGCGGATGGCGGTGCGGATGAAGTCGCTGCGGTTGGCGTAGAAGCCCTCGGCGACCAGCAGGTCGACCTGGCCCAGGTCGACGTAGCCGAGGTTGATGGTCAGTTTTTCGGATTCGCTGACGCGTGGAATGGAAACGGTGGTCGCCATGAAACATCCTCCTGCCATCCATATGGATGGTGATTGGATGGTTTCAAGGGCCGCGCCGAAATCAGTCGGTCGAGGCGTCCAGTGCCAGGCGCTGCGCCCGCGCGGTGCGGCCGCGCTGGTCGTGCACCACATATAGCCCGGAGCCCAGCAGCAGCGCGATGCCGCACCATGCCCAAGCGTTCGGCACGTCGCCCCAGACCACATACCCCAGCAGCACGGCGAACAACAAGGCCGAATAGCGGAATGGTGCCGTGAGCGACACCTCGCCCTGGCGCATGCACTGGATGATCAGGAAGTAGCCGGCCACGAGGAACACCGCGGCCGCCCCGAGCCAGGCCAGGTGCACCAGGGCGAAGGGCCGCCACCCTTGGAACAGCGACAGCGCCCCGGCCAGCAGCGTGACGGCCAGCGCCGTCGACAGGGTGACGACGATGGAGGGAATGGCCGGGTCGATGCGCCGCGTCAGCAGGTCGCGCGTGGCGTGGAACAGCGTGCCCGCCAGGCACAGCAGTGCCCAGGCGTTGAATCCGTCGCCCGCCGGCTGCACCACGCACAGCACGCCGGCGAACCCCACGGCGACCGCGAGCCAGCGTGCGGCGCCCGGGCGCTCGTGCAGGAACCAGACGGCGAACACCACCATGAACAGCGGCGCCGCAAGGTTGATGGCCGTGGCATTGCCGAGCGGCAGGTGGAACAGCGACAGCAGGTACATCACCGTGGCGCAGGCATCGACCAAGGCCCGCGACGCCACGCGGCGGTGCACCACGTGCCGCAGCTGTGCACCGGCACCCAGCAGAACGGCCATGCCCAGCACCAGCAGCGAGGCCAGCGCACCGCGCAGGAAGATCAGCTGCGCCGAGGGCATGGCCTCGCTCACATGCTTGACGATGGCGTCGTTGACGACGAAGCCCGCCATGGCCCCCACCATCATCCAGATGCCGCGTCGGTTGGCGGCGGCGTGGGTCGGGGGAGCGGAATGCACGGCGCGGTTTATACCGCGCTCTTGTGGCGTGCGACGCAGGTGTCCAGCACTTCGCCACCGGGCCGCTGCCACCAGTCGCGCTCCGAGAAGATCTCGACCTCGGCGAAGCCCGCGAAACCGGCCTGCTCGACCCATCCACGGATCTTTTTCAGCTCCACCACGCCGTCGCCCATCATGCCGCGGTCGTTGAGCAGGTCGCGCGTGGGCGTGAGCCAGTCGCACACGTGGTAGGCCAGAAGGCGCGTGTGCTCCGCGTCGCCGGCGCGCGCGATCTGCTGCTCGAGTTTGGGGTCCCACCAGCAGTGGTAGACGTCCATGGCCACGCCCAGCATGCCGGTCTGGCCGGGGTCGAGCGCGTCGCACAGGTCCAGCGCGTGCTCCAGCGTGTTGATGCAGGCGCGCTCGGCGGCCTGCATGGGGTGCAGCGGCTCGATGGCCAGCGGCATGCCGACCTCGCGGGCGTACTCCAGCGAGGCGGCGATGCCGTCGCGCACTTCGTTGCGCGCGCGTGCGATGTCGGTGTACTGGGGCTTGCCCGAGAGCGCGCCGGGCAGCGAACCGACGACGAGCACGAGACAGGCCGCGTCCAAGGTTTTGGCCTCGTCGATGGCGCGGCGGTTGTCGTCCAGCGCAACGGCCAGGCCAGCCTGGTCGGCGGCGGTGTAGAAGCCGCCGCGGCAGTAGCCCGACAGCTGCATGCCGTGCTCCTTCAGCTGGCGGCGCGTGGCCTGCAGGCCGGCGGCCGCCACCTGGTCGCGCCAGGGGCTGATGGCGCGGATGCCGCGGCGCGCGCACTCGTCGATGATTTGCGGCAGCTGCCACTGCTTGCGCACGGTGGCGGTGTTCATGGACAGCCATTCGTGGCTGGAGGAGAAGTCGCGCATGGGGTGGGCGGTTCAGGATGAAGAAGGGGGAATGCGCTCGCGGCGCAGCTGGCGCACGATGGCGGCGTTGTCGAGTTCGCCGTCACCGGCCGCGATGGCCGCGCGCATGAGGGCGGCGTGGGTCTGGGACAGCGGCAGGGCCTGGCCTTGCGCCGCCGCCGCGGCCAGCATCAGGTCCACGTCCTTGAGGTGCTGGCGGATGCGCGACTGCGGCGCGAAGCGTTCCTCGACCATCATGCGGCCCTTGGCCTCGGCCGCGCCCGAGCGCGCGGGCGTGGCCAGCACGAGTTCGAGGAAGGCCGCGGGCGCGATGCCCAGCCGCTCGGCGAAGACCATGCCTTCCGCCAACACGGCGCGGTTCAGGCCCAGCACGAGGTTGGTGGCCAGCTTGGCGCGCGCGCCCATGCCGGGGCCGCCCACGTGCACGCGGGTGGCGGCGATGCAGTCCAGCAGCGGCGCGGCGCGGACCAGGGTGGCCGCATCGGTGCCGACCAGCATGGTGGCCTGGCCGGCCGCGATCTGTTCGCTGGAGCCGGACAGCGGCGCTTCGACGAAGCCCAGGCCGCGCGCGGCGAGCCGGCCGGCCAGGGCTTGCAGCTGGTCGGGCTCGCCCGTGGAGCAATCGATGAGCAGTTGCGTGCGCGGCGCCGTGCCCGCCAGCAGGCCTGTCGCGCCCTCCACGCTGTCGATGACACCGGCCGTGTCGAACACGGCGAGAACCACACGGTCGCAGCGTTCGCCCAGCGTGCGCGCGCTGTCGGCCGCGTCGAAGCCCTGCGCTGTGAAGCCCGCACGCGCTTCTGGCCGGATGTCGTGGCCCAGCACAGGCATGCCGGCCGCGCGCAGGCGCTGGGCGATGGCCTGGCCCACGAGGCCCAGGCCGATCAGGCCGACCGGAGCGCCCCTCACAGCGATGCCCCGCCGCAGACGCGGATGTCCTGGCCCGTGATGGGCGCGGCTGCGGGCGAGAGCAGGAAGCCCACGAGCGCGGCGATCTCGTCGGGTTCGATGAGCCGGCCCATGGGCGGCAGCTTGGGTTGTTCGGTCTGGCGCGCCGGATCGTCCAGCATGCCGGTGCGCGTGGCGGCCGGCGAGACCACGTTGACCGTGACGCCCTGGGCCACGACCTCGGCCGCCCAGCTGCGTGCCAGTGCCAGCATGGCGGCCTTGGTGGCGGCGTACTGGCTGCGGCTGGCCACGCCGCTGGCCACGCGGCTGCCGATCAGCACCACGCGGCCGTGGCCGGCGCTGGCCATGGCGGGCAGCAGGATGTTGGCGATGCGGCTCGGTGCGTCCACGTGCAGCTGCCACATGCGGGCGCCGTCCTCGGGCTGCAGGCGGCCCAGCGGTGCCACGCGCAGCACGCCGGCGGCGTGCACGAAGGCCTGCACACCCTCGGCCGCGCGGGCGGCCGCTTCGGTGGCCATGCCGTCGGCCAGGTCCACCTGCACATGGCGGTAGCCCGCATGGTCGATGGTGGCTGCCGCGCGATCCATGCCCGTCACGGCCCAGCCCTGCCCGAGCAGGGCCCGGGCGATCGCGGCGCCGATGCCGGCGCTGCTGCCGGTCACGACGGCGCGGGCCTCACGCGCTTCACTCGGGGCGGATGTTGGCATCGGCAATCGTCTTGAACGCGCGCGCCGTGTCGTCCTTCTGGAAACGCGCGAACTCCTCGGGGCTGCCGCCGCCGAGCAGGATGCCCTGGCTGGTCAGCCGTTCCTTCATCTCGCCGGCCAGCGCCTTGTTGACTTCGGCGTTGAGCTTGGCCGTGATCTCGGCCGGCAGCTTCGCCGGGCCCCACAGGCCGTACCAGCTGTAGAACTCGTAGCCGGGGATGGTCTCGCCGACCGTGGGCACATCGGGCAGCGTGGGCAGCCGCGTCTTGGAGGTCACGGCGATGATCTTGAGCATGCCGCTCTTGTAGAACGAGGTCGCACCCAGCACCGGGTCGACGAAGCCGGCGATCTGCCCGCCAACGAGATCCTGGTAGGCCGGGGCCGAGCCCTTGTAGGGGACGATCTGCAGGTTCAGGCCCGCGCTGCTCTTGATGAGCTCGGTCGAGAAATGCCCGGCCGAGGCGATCGAGCCGACCGCGAAGCTGAGCTTGCCGGGGTTGGCCTTGGCATGCGAGATCAGCGACTTGACGTCGGTGATGGGCAGGTCCTTGTTGACCGAGACCGACAGCGGCGCCTTGGCCACCAGGGCGATCGGCGTGAAGTCGGTCAGCGGGTCGTAGGGCGGCGTCTTCAGGAAGTGCGTGGAGGTCGTGAAGGTCGAGGCGTTGAACAGCAGCGTGTAGCCATCGGCCGGCGACTTGGCCACCGCGCCCGCACCGATGGTGGCGTTGCCGCCGGGCCGGTTGTCGACGATGAAGTTCTGGCCGGTCTGCTCGCTGAGCTTTTGCGCGAGCAATCGGCCCACGGTGTCCAGCGTGCCGCCCGGCGGGAACGGGATGATCACGCGCACGGGCTTGTTGGGGTAGTCGTTGGCCAATGCGGCCGTGAATGGCAGTGCGAGGGCGAGGGCCGTCAGGGCGCGGCGTGAAAAGGCGTGCATGTCTGTCTCCAACTGTGGTGGGGGCCGCGCCTGCGGCCCCGGGGCTCAAGCGATGCCGTGGACCGCCAGCAGCGCGCGCATGCGCTGCACGGCCAGTTCGGGTTGCTCCAGCACGTTGGCCGCATCGGCCAGGCGGAACAGTTCTGCCAGGTGCTGCAGCGAGCGCGTGCTCTGTTGGCCACCGACCATGCTGAAGTGCTTCTGGTGGCCGTTGAGCCAGGCCATGAACACCACGCCCGTCTTGTAGAAGCGTGTGGGCGCCGCGAAGATGTGGCGCGACAGCGGCACCGTGGGGCCCAGGATGGCGTGGAAGCGCTCCAGGTCTCCCTGGGCCAGCGCACCCAGGCCGGCACTGGCGGCCGGCGCGATCGCGTCGAAGATGCCCAGCAGCGCATCGCTCTGTCCGTGGGTCGGCGCGCTGCCCCAGCCGTCGCCGGCGATCAGCTCGGCATAGTTGAAGTCGTCGCCCGTGTACATGCGCACGCCCGCGGGCAGGCGCCGGCGCATGGCGATCTCCTTGTCCTTGTCGAGCAGGGAGATCTTGATGCCGTCGACCTTGGCCGGATGGACAGCGATCACGGCCAGGGCGGTATCCATGGCTGCGTCGGCGTCGTCGCTGCCCCAGTAGCCCGCCAGGGCCGGATCGAACATCGGGCCCAGCCAGTGCAGCACCACGGGCTGCTTGGCCTGCGACAGGATGCGGCCGTACACGCGCTCGTAGTCGGCCGGGCTCTTGGCCACGCGGGCCAGCGCGCGGCTGGCCATGATGATGAGCTTGCCGCCGAGCTTCTCGATGGCGGCCATCTGCTCTTCGTAGCCGCGGATCACGTCGTCCACGCTCTTGACGCTGTCGATGTCCAGGTGGTCGGTGCCGCAGCCCGAGGCCACGAAGGCGCCGGGGTGGTCTCGGGCCGCGTCCAGCGAGCGGCGGATCAGCTCCAGCGAGGTGGGCCAGTCCAGGCCCATGCCGCGCTGGGCCGTGTCCATGGCCTCGGCCACCCCCAGGCCCAGCGACCACAGGTGCTGGCGGTAGGCGATGGTGGCGTCCCAGTCCACGGCGGCCGTGAGCCAGGGATCGACCGCGGCCAGCGGGTCGGCCACCACGTGCGCGGCCGAGTAGGCGATGCGGTTGAACTTCAGGCCGGCCGGCGGGCGGGCCAGCGGCTGGCCGCGCAAGGTGTAGTCGGCCAGGCCTTGCGGCGTGGGGAGTTGGATCGAGAGCGCCATGGCGTCAGACCTTCAGTTCGGGCACGTCGACCCAGCGGCGTTCCTTGTGCGACTGCAGCGCGGCCTCGACCAGCTGCACGCCCTTGGCGCCCTCGGGCAAGGTCCAGCTGTAGGGTGCGTCTTCGACCACGTGGCGGATGAAGTGCTCCCACTGGATCTTGAAGCCGTTGTCGTAGACCATGGAATCGGGCACGTCCTGCCACTGGTCGAAGAAGTTCATGGTCTGCTTGACGTCCGGGTTCCAGACCGGGCGCGGCGTGGTCACGCGGCTCTGGGCCCGGCAGTCCGTGAGGCCCGCCACAGCCGAGCCGTGCGTGCCATCGACATGGAAGGTCACGAGGTCGTCGCGGCGCACGCGCGTGGCCCAGCTCATGTTCAGCTGGGCAATGACATCCTCGCCGCCGTGGCCCTTGAGCTGGCAGGTGGCATAGGCCGCGTCGTCGGCCGTGGCCGTGTATTCCTTGCCGGCCTCGTCCCAGCGCTTGGGGATGTGCGTGGCGGCCAGGCAGGAGACGGATTGGACCTCGCCGAACAGGTTGTCCAGCACGTAGCGCCAGTGGCACATCATGTCCAGGATCATGCCGCCGCCGTCTTCGGCGCGGTAGTTCCAGCTCGGGCGCTGGATCGGCTGCAGGTCGCCTTCGAACACCCAGTAGCCGAACTCCAGGCGCACCGACAGCATGCGCCCGAAGAAGCCGGCGCGGCGCAGCATGTCCAGCTTGCGCAGGCCGGGCAGGAACAGCTTGTCCTGCACGGCGCCGTGCTTGAGGCCGGACTTGCTGGCCGTCTTGGCGATCTCCATGGCCTCGGCCAGCGTGGTGGCGATGGGCTTTTCGCAGTAGACGTGCTTGCCGGCGCGCAGCGCCTGGGCCAGCAGCGTGGGGCGCATCTGCGTGGTGCCGGCGTCGAAGAACACCGTGTCGTCTTTGTTGGCGAGGGCCGCTTCCAGGTTGGTGCCCCAGCGGGCGATGCCATGGGCCTTGGCCAGTGCCTCGATCTTCTCGGCGTTGCGGCCGATCAGGATGGGGTCGGGCATCACCTTGTCGCCGTTCGACAGCGTGACACCGCCCTGGTTGCGGATGGCGACGATGGAGCGGATCAGGTGCTGGTTCATGCCCATGCGGCCGGTGACACCGTGCATGATCAGACCAAGGCGTTGGGTAGGCATAGCGGACTTCCTGCGAACGTGAGGGGGAAACGGAAAGGGGCGGGGCGGTCAGTTGGAGGGCGAGAGTCCGGCTGCCTTGACCAGCTTGGCGTTGGCCTGGATCTCGGTCTTGATGTAGGCGTCGAACTCTTCGGGCTTCATGGTCCAGGCGTCGGCGCCGAGCTTGGCGAAGCGCTCCTTGACCTCGGGACTGGCGAGCGCCTTGAGCACTTCGTCGTGCAGGCGGTTGACGATCTCGCGCGGTGTCTTGGCCGGGGCCATCATGCCGATCCAGAAGTTGAATTCCGAGCCGGGCACGCCGCCTTCGGCCGTGGTCGGCACGTCGGGCAGGGCGCTCGCGCGCTTGGGCGAGCCGACGGCCAGCGCCAGCAGCTGGCCGTCCTTGATCTGGCCGATCACGGGCGCGATGGGCGAGAAGTAGTAGTCCACGCGGCCGGCCAGCACCTCGGTGACGGCCTCGGCCGAGCCCTTGAAGGGGATGTTGGTCGCGTCGATGTGGGCGGCCATCTTGAACTTCTCGGCGTTCAGGTGGGTGGCGCTGCCCTGGCCGGCGGAGGCGAAGTTCAGCTTGCCGGGCTCGGCCTTGGCCTTGGCCACCAGCTCCTGCACCGACTTGATGCCCTTGGCCGGCGAAATCACGAGCACGTTGGGCGTGCTGGAGATTGGCGTGACGCCAGCGAAATCGGCCACGGTGTCGAAGGGCAGCTTGGCGAAGGTGGACGGGCTGACCGTGTGCGAGGACGAGTGGATCATGACCGTGTAGCCGTCCGGCGCGGCCGTGGCCACGGCCTGCTGGCCGATCGTGCCGCTGGCGCCGCCGCGGTTGTCCACCACCAGGGTCTGGCCCATGCTCTGGCCCATCTTGTCGGTGATGGCGCGCGCGATGATGTCCGTGGTGCTGCCGGCCGCGAACGGCACGACCACGCGGATCGGCTTGTTCGGGTAGTTGCCCTGGGCGGCGGCGAAGGCCGGTAGCAGAGCGGCGGCGAGCAGGGTGGCCAGGCGGGTCGAGGTCATGTCGGGTCTCCGGATGTTGGCTGGTGTTTTCACCAAACGGTGAATTGCCGCATTCTAGGAACCCGAACTTCCCGGCGTCAACGCGCGCCCTGGCTCAGCTCCTAAGTACATACCCTAGGACGACCTCGCACATGTGGGACAGGCGTTCGTGCTGGGCCTTGGGCGTCATGAGGTCGCGGCCGAACACGGCGCGCAGCGTGTGCTGGTTGGACAGGTAGAAGTACGCCATGCCGGCGATGGAGACGTACAGCTGCAGCGGATCGATGCCGCCGCGGAACAGGCCCTCGACGCGGCCGCGCTCCAGGATCTGGGCCAGCGTGTCGATCAGTGGCGAGTTCATCTCGCGCACCCGGGCCGATTGCGCCAGGTGCGCGCCGCGGTGCAGGTTTTCGCTGTTGAGCAGGGTCAGGAACTCGGGGTGTGCGAGGTAGTAATCCCAGGTGAACTCGGTGAGCCGGCGGATCGCCTGGGCCGGCGGCAGCTCCTCCAGGTGCAGCTGCTTCTCGGCCTCGCGGATGTCCAGGTAGGTCTGCTCCAGCACGGCCAGGAACAGGCCGTCCTTGCTCTCGAAGTAGTAGTAGATCAGGCGCTTGTTGACGCCGGCGCGCTCGGCGATGCGGTCCACGCGGGCGCCGGCCAGGCCGTAGCGCGCGAACTCCTCGCGCGCGGCGTCCAGGATGATCAGCTGCGAGCGGTCGGCGTCGCGCGTGCGCGGTTCGGTCGGGGTGGGGTTGGCGCTCATGGCTGAATAGTTAACTGTTTGGTGAATAAAGGCAAGGCGTGTAGACCCTCGGCCCATAATGGCCGCCGTCTTTCGCAACGCAGCTTCCCACAGGAATTCCATGAGCAAACAGATCGCGGGTCATTTGTTGGTGCAGTGTCTGGTCGAGCAGGGCGTGAGCCA
Source organism: Pseudorhodoferax aquiterrae (assembly GCF_014652235.1). Classification (GTDB taxonomy): domain Bacteria; phylum Pseudomonadota; class Gammaproteobacteria; order Burkholderiales; family Burkholderiaceae_C; genus Pseudorhodoferax; species Pseudorhodoferax aquiterrae. The sequence goes on along the minus strand of NZ_BMYK01000002.1, from coordinate 49,685 downwards.
CGTGTTCGGCGTTCCGGGCGAGAGCTATCTCGCAGCCTTGGATGGCTTCCACGCGTACCGGGACCGCATCCAGTTCGTCATCAACCGGCAGGAGGGCGGCGCCGCTTTCATGGCGGAGGCGCATGGCAAGCTGACAGGCCGGCCCGGCGTCTGCTTCGTGACGCGCGGGCCGGGTGCCACGAATGCGTCGATCGGCGTGCACACGGCCTTCCAGGATTCCACGCCCATGGTGCTGTTCGTCGGCGACGTGGCCAGCGACTCGCGCGACCGCGAGGTGTTCCAGGAGGTCGACTATCAGAGCTTCTTCGGCCCCAGCACCAAGGGCTTCGCCAAGCGCGTGGAGCGCATCGACGACGCGCGCCGCATTCCCGAGTACGTGGCGCGTGCCTTCGCCACGGCCATGAACGGCCGGCCCGGCCCCGTGGTGCTGGCCCTGCCCGAGGACATGCTGGTGCAGGAGGTCGAGGTGGCGCCGCTGCCCCGCGTGGAGCCGGTGCAGGCCTGGAGCGACCCCGGCGCGCTGCGCACGCTGCGCGAGATGCTGCTGGCGGCGAAGAAGCCGCTCGTGATTGCCGGCGGCAGCGGCTGGACGCCGCAGGCTGCGCAGGCGCTGCAGCGCTTCGCGGAGAACTGGAAGCTGCCGGTGGGCAACGCCTTCCGCTTCCAGGACACCTTCGACAACTGGCATCCGCAGTACGCGGGCGACATCGGCATCGGCATCAACCCCAAGCTTGCGCAGCGCATCAAGGACTGCGACCTGGTGGTGGCGATCGGTCCGCGCCTGGGCGAGATGACCACGGGCGGCTACACCCTGCTGCAGGCCCCGCGCAGCGCGCAGAAGCTGGTGCACATCCACGCCAGCGCCGAGGAGCTCAACCGCGTCTACCAGGCCGACCTGGCCATCAACGCGACCATGAACGCGGCGGCGCGCTCGCTCGAGGTGCTGACGGCGCCGACCAGCCTGCCGTGGGAGGAGTGGACCCAGGCCGCCAATGCCGAGTACCTGGAGAACCTCAAACCCCAGACACTGCCGGGCGACATCGACATGCCGGCGATCGTCGGCCTGCTGCAGAAGCATCTGCCCGCCGATGCCGTGGTCACCAACGGCGCCGGCAACTTCGCGAGCTGGATGCACCGCTTCTTCCGCCACCATGGTCTGGCCAAGGGCCACAAGACGCAGCTGGCGCCGACCAATGGCGCGATGGGCTACGGCGTGCCGGCGGCCATCGCTGCGGCCATCACGACGGGGCGTGTGGCCTTCACGATCGCGGGAGACGGCGACTTCCTCATGAACGGCCAGGAACTCGCCACGGCCGCGCAGTGCGGTGCCAAGAGCATCGTCCTGCTGCTCAACAACGGCATGTTCGGCACCATCCGCATGCACCAGGAGCGCGAGTACCCGCGGAATGTGAGCGGCACGGCGCTGGCCAACCCCGATTTCGTGAAGCTGGCCGAGGCCTACGGCTACGCCGGCGTGCGCATCACGCGCACCGAAGAGTTCGAGGCGCAGCTGCTGGCGGCGCTGGAGCGGCCGAACGGCACGCTGATCGAGGCGGTGCTGGACCCGGAGGTCATCACCACGCGCGGCACCTTGAGCGCGATCACGCAGGCGGCTTTGAAGAGGGCTGGCAAGGCCTGAGCGCCAATGAAAAAGGCCGGCAGAGCCGGCCTTGCGAGAGACGGTGGAAGCCGTCTTACTTGAGGTGCTTGCCGATCAGGCCAGCCATCTCGAACATGGACACCTGGGCCTTGCCGAAGACTTCCTTCAGCTTGGCGTCGGCGTTGATCATGCGCTTGTTGACGCTGTCCTGCAGCTTGTTCTTCTTGATGTAGACCCACAGCTTGCTGACCACTTCGGTGCGCGGCATCGGTGCGGCACCGACCACGCCAGCCAGAGCTGCGCTGGGCGTCAGGGCCTTCATGAAGGCGGCGTTGACGGCGCGCTTCTTGGCAGGTGCGGCGGCCTTCTTGGCCGGCGCTGCCTTCTTGGCAGGAGCTGCGGCCTTCTTTGCCGGAGCCGCAGCCTTCTTGGCGGGGGCCGCGGCCTTCTTTGCCGCCGGTGCCTTCTTCGCTGCGGCCGGTGCCGCCTTCTTCGCCGGTGCCGCTTTCGCGGGCGCTTTCTTTGCAGTTGCCATGATTGAGATTCCTTTTTGGTGTTGCGTTGTCACCAGCGAAAAAAACCTTCCTCACTGGCAGAGCGGATGCTAATGGAGAAGAAACGCCTTTCCAAGAGAGAACAAGCCCTTTTTCGCTCTGCGTGGCGAGGATTTTTCGCGTGCCAACGCGCTGCGTGCGCGGGTGCCGACGAGCGCGTCGCACGGCGTGCGCGGCGGGGCGCGCGGCCTGCGTCCACGGCGGGGCTGCACGGTACTGCCGCGCTGGTAGCGCGCATCTCCCTGGTGCGACATTGGTGTTGGAAAGAAAATCATCGAAATTTCGAATTTCTGATAAGTAGAATGACAACCAACTTCAGATTATTAAAGAGTTTGCGATGATCGCCGAAGCCCATGCACTCGATGCCTATGACGACAAGATCCTCGCGGAGTTGCAGCGCGATGCCCGCATGACCATGGCCGAGCTGGGCCGCAGGGTGCATCTGAGCCAGCCGGCGGTCACCGAGCGCGTGCGCAAGCTCGAGATCGCAGGGGTCATCAAGGCCTACCGCGCCGAGCTCGACCTGTCGCGTCTTGGCTACGGTATCCGTGCGCTCGTGCGGGTCGGGCGCGCCGAGTACGCGCGCGTGGTCAAGCTCATCGAGCAGACACCCGAGGTCATCAATGCCTTCAACGTGACGGGCGAGGACAGCTGGGTGCTCGAGATCGCGGTGATCGATGTGCCGCACCTGGATGCGGTCGTGAGCAAGTTCTGCGTGCTGGCGGACACCTCGACCTCCATCGTGTTGAACGCGCCACGCGAGCATGCGCCGGTGCTACCCGCGCGCCAGGAGAACGTGCGACCGGCGGCGCACCGTCTCAAAGATCGCTGACCGAGGGGCCTGGCAGCGTTGCGAGGGCCACGCCGACCAGCGCGATCGCCAGCGCCAGCAATTCGAGGGCGCCCATCCGCTCACCGAGCGCGAGCACGCCCGTCAAGGCGGCGCTGACGGGCAGCAGCACGGTGAACACGCCAGCCTGCGCCGCTGGGATGGTGCGCAGCCCGGTCATCCAGAGCCACACGGTCCAGACGCTGGCGGCCAGGGCATAGAACAGCAGCAGCGTCCACAGCCCCGCGCTGACGGCGCCGAAGTCGAACTGTGCGGCGAAGTACAGCCCGAACGGTGTGGCGAGCGCCAGGCCCCAGAGGTTGATCAGTGCGCTGATGCGCTTGGGCCCCAGGGTGCCCGTGAGCTTCTTCCCGATGACCGCGTACGCGGCCTCGCACAGCACCGCGGCGAACAGCAGCAGGTGGCCCAGCACCGCCTTTCCTTGGCTGCCGCCGCCTGGCATGTCGTGGCCTGGCTTGGCAATGGCCAACAGACCGATGCCCACCACCGCGCAGGCCACCGCTGCCCAGGTGCGGCCCGTGACGCGTTCGCGCAGCAGCAGCCAGCTGGCGACGGCCACAGCGGCCGGGATGGCCGCCATGACTACGCCTGCGGATACGGCGCTCGTCATGCTGACGCCGTAGATCATGCAGATGGAGAACAGGAAGTTGCCGAGGAAGGATTCCAGGAACACAAGGCGGCGGGTGCTGGGCTGCATCGGTGGTTCGTTGGCCGGCTTGCGCAGCCAGGGCAGCATGGCGATGGCGGCGATGCCGAAACGCAGCCATGCCAGCAACAGAACCGGGAAGGCGGCCGCCAGAGGTTTGGACAGCGCGACATAGCTGCCGACCAGGATCATGCTGGCGGCGAGGCAGGCACTCGCGACGAGGCGATGGGTGGAGGAGGTCACGAATCTCATGTAGGAGTTGGGGCGAAGAGCCGCGCATCATGGCCGATGGCCGCGACGCGGATTGCTGCACTGCATCACCAAAATGCTGTTTCACAATACGGAATATTTACCGGGCTTTCATTTGACCCACGTTTTGGGATGAAACTTTTGATTTCGTGTTGAGAAATGCATGGTTTAAGCCATTGTTTAGGAAGAGGAATTTTTTTGTCTTGTATAAGACATATGAGGTTTATCAAGTCTTATATAAGACATAGAATTTGTTCGTCCCATCAACGCTCAGGAGATTTCCATGCCCCAATCGCTCACCGAACAACTCAGCCGTGAACAGCAGATCGCCGCCCTCGAAAAGGACTGGGCGACCAATCCGCGCTGGAAGGGCGTCAAGCGTGGCTACAGCGCGGCCGACGTGGTGCGCCTGCGCGGCTCGCTGCCGATCGAGTACACGCTGGCCAAGCGCGGTGCCGACAAGCTGTGGGAGAAGATCAACGGCGGCGCCAAGAAGGGCTACGTGAACGCCTTCGGCGCGATCTCCGCCGGTCAGGCCATGCAGCAGGCCAAGGCAGGCCTGGAGGCCGTGTACCTGTCGGGCTGGCAGGTGGCCGCCGACGGCAACACCTCCGAGACCATGTACCCCGACCAGTCGTTGTACGCCTACGACTCGGTGCCGACCATGGTCCGCCGCATCAACAACACCTTCAAGCGCGCCGACGAGATCCAGTGGGGCCGTGGCATCGAGCCGGGCCACAAGGAGTTCATCGACTACTTCCTGCCCATCGTGGCCGATGCGGAAGCCGGCTTCGGCGGCGTGCTGAACGCGTTCGAACTCATGAAGAACATGATCGCGGCCGGCGCCGCGGGCGTGCACTTCGAAGACCAACTGGCCGCCGTCAAGAAGTGCGGCCACATGGGCGGCAAGGTGCTGGTCCCCACGCAGGAGGCCTGCGAGAAGCTGATCGCCGCGCGCTTCGCCGCCGACGTGATGGGCGTCTCCACCATCGTGCTGGCGCGCACCGATGCGGAAGCGGCCAACCTGATCACCTCCGACCACGACGCCAACGACAAGCCCTTCCTGACGGGCGAGCGCACGCAGGAAGGCTTCTACCGCGTCAAGAACGGTCTGGAGCAGGCCATCAGCCGCGGCGTGGCCTACGCGCCCTACGCCGATCTGGTCTGGTGCGAAACCGGCACGCCGGACCTGGGCTTCGCCCGTGAGTTCGCACAGGCCGTGCATGCCAAGAGCCCGGGCAAGCTGCTGTCGTACAACTGCTCGCCCTCGTTCAACTGGAAGAAGAACCTGGACGACAAGACGATCGCCAAGTTCCAGGACGAACTGTCCGCGCTGGGCTACAAGTACCAGTTCATCACCTTGGCCGGCATTCACGTCAACTGGTACAACACCTTCAAGTTCGCCCATGCCTATGCACGCGGCGAAGGCATGAAGCACTACGTGGAGATGGTGCAGGAGCCGGAATTCGCAGCGCGCGAGCAGGGCTACACCTTCGTCTCGCACCAGCAGGAAGTCGGCGCCGGCTACTTCGACGACGTGACCACCGTGATCCAGGGCGGCTCGTCCAGCGTCAAGGCGCTGACCGGCTCGACCGAGGAAGAACAGTTCCACTGATTGACAGAACGAGGAGACAGGGCTCCGGTGGGCAACTGCTGGGGCCTTTTTTTCATGCGGCCCGCTAGAATGCGCGCTTTGCTTCCACCAACAAGGGCGAGAAAGGCATGCTGGTTATGACACCGCGAACTACGACGGAGACCTCCACCGGCCCGTCCACTGGACCTTAGGGCCGTCCGTTCGCGCCTGCCTGCCTGCATCCCCACCAGAAAAGCGCGGACTTGTTCCGCGCTTTTTTGTTGGCGCGATCTCTCTTCCTGATGAGCATAGAACCCATGATCCACATCACGCTTCCCGACGGTTCGCAGCGCGAGTTCCCCGGCCCGGTCACGGTGGCCGAAGTCGCTGCGTCGATCGGCTCCGGCCTGGCCAAGGCGGCCTTGGCCGGCAAGATCAACGGCAAGGTCGTCGACACGAGCCACCAGATCACGGCCAACAGTCCGCTGTCCATCGTGACGGCCAAGGACGCCGATGGCCTGGAGGTGATCCGCCACTCCACGGCCCACCTGCTGGCCTATGCCGTCAAGGAGCTGTTCCCCGAGGCCCAGGTCACGATCGGTCCGGTCATCGAGAACGGCTTCTACTACGACTTCTCGTACAAGCGCCCGTTCACGCCCGAGGACCTGGTCGCCATCGAGAAGAAGATGGCCGAACTGGCCGCCAAGGACGAGCCCGTGGTGCGCCGCGTGTTGCCGCGGGACGAGGCCGTCGCGTATTTCGAGGGCCTGGGCGAGCATTACAAGGCCGAGATCATCGCGAGCATCCCGTCCAACGAAGATGTGTCGCTGTACCGCGAAGGCAAGTTCGAAGACCTGTGCCGCGGCCCGCACGTGCCCAGCACGGGCAAGCTGCGCTTCTTCAAGCTCATGAAAGTGGCCGGCGCCTACTGGCGCGGCGACCACCGCAACGAGATGCTGCAGCGCATCTACGGCACGGCCTGGGCCACGAAGGACGAGCTCCAGCAATACCTCACGATGCTGGAGGAGGCCGAGAAGCGCGATCACCGCAAGCTGGGCCGCGAGCTCGACCTGTTTCACATCGACGACCACGCTCCAGGCATGGTGTTCTGGCATCCCAAGGGCTGGACGCTGTGGCAGGAGGTCGAGCAGTACATGCGCCGCGTGTACCGCGACAACGGCTACCAGGAGGTCAAGGGGCCGCAGATCTTGGACAAGGGCCTGTGGGAGAAGACGGGCCACTGGGACAAGTACCGCGAGAACATGTTCGTCACGGAATCGGAAAAGCGCGACTACGCGCTCAAGCCGATGAACTGCCCGGGCCACATCCTGATCTTCAAGCAGGGCATCAAGAGTTACCGTGACTTGCCGCTGCGCTACGGGGAGTTCGGCAACTGCCACCGCAACGAGCCCACGGGTGGCCTGCACGGGATCATGCGCGTGCGCGGCTTCACGCAGGACGACGGCCACATCTTCTGCACCGAAGACATGATCCAGGGCGAAGTCACGGCCTTCACGACGCTGCTGCAGAAGGTCTACAAGGACTTCGGCTTCACGGAGATTCTCTACAAGCTGTCCACACGCCCCGAGAAGCGGATCGGCAGCGAAGAGAGTTGGGACAAGGCCGAGGCCGCGCTGGCCGAGGGCCTGCGCGCCTCCGGCTGCGAATTCGAGTACCTGCCGGGCGAGGGCGCCTTCTATGGCCCCAAGATCGAATACGTGCTCAAGGACGCGCTGGGCCGCCAGTGGCAGTGCGGAACGATGCAGGTCGATCCGAACCTGCCTGAACGCCTGGACGCCGATTTCGTGGGCGAGGATGGCGCGCGCCACCGACCCATCATGCTGCACCGGGCCATCGTCGGCAGCCTGGAGCGTTTCATCGGCATCCTGATCGAGCAGCACGCCGGCGCGCTGCCTGCGTGGCTCGCGCCCAAGCAAGTTTCCGTCCTCAACATCACGGACGGACAGGCCGATTACGCGCGGACTGTTGCCAAAACGCTGCTGGATCAAGGGTTTAGGGTAGAGCTTGATCTGCGCAACGAGAAGATTACCCGTAAAATACGGGAGCATTCGATGCAAAAGCTTCCTTACATCCTTGTCGTGGGTGACAAAGAGCGGGAAGCCGGTGCCGTCGCAGTGCGTGCCCGAGGCAATCTGGACCTCGGTGTGATGCCGCTACAGGACTTCCAAGCGAAGCTTGCCGCAGACATCGCTTCCAAGGCATGAATCCGGGGTCAGGCAAGACCCCTTGTTCGGTTTTGGCCGCGCGCACACGGCGGCTGTTGCTATTTTAAACATAGCGTTTGATGTTGAAGGATTGAGCCATCGCTACTGATTTTCGTGACCGTCGTCACCGCGAAGAACGCAAGCACCGCCTGAACCGGGAGATCATGGCCCCGGAGGTGCGTCTGTCCGGACCCGAGAACGAGCCCCTGGGCATCGTGAGTCTGGCCGAGGCCTTGCGCATGGCGGGCGAGCTGGACGTGGACCTCGTCGAGGTCGTCGCCGCGGCGAACCCGCCCGTCTGCCGGTTGATGGACTACGGCAAGTTCAAATACCAAGAGCAGAAGAAGGCGGCCGACGCGAAAGCCAAGCAGACGGTCATCGAGATCAAGGAAGTCAAGTTCCGTCCGGGTACGGACGACGGCGACTACAACATCAAGATGCGCAACATCCGGCGCTTTCTGGCCGATGGCGACAAATGCAAGATCACGCTGCGCTTCCGCGGCCGCGAGATTACGCACCAGGAATTGGGCATGGCGCTGTTGCAGCGCATCCGCAACGACCTGGCCGACAGCATCATCGTCGAGCAGTTTCCGAAGCTGGAAGGCCGCCAGATGATCATGATGATCGCGCCGGCGCGCAAGAAGCCGGCTGCGGCCAAGCCTGCCGCGGAAGCCGCGCCCAGCGCAGCTTCCTGAGGCAGGACGAAGAATTCAACGTCGGCGGGTTGGTCGCCTGCCGGCGCTGAACGCGAGGGCCACCAGGCCTTCGCACCAAAAGTGGCTCGGGGCCAACAAGTCCGGGATCGGTTTCCGGCGCCTCACGAGCACAACCAAGAAGGAGCAGTCACATGCCCAAAATGAAGACCAAGAGCGCGGCGAAGAAACGCTTCCGCGTTCGTCCCGGTGGCACCGTCAAGCGCGGTCAAGCCTTCAAGCGTCACATCCTGACCAAGAAGACCACCAAGAACAAGCGCCAACTGCGTGGTGCTGTGTCTGTGCACGAGACCAACATGGCCTCGATGGCGCAGATGCTGCCCGGCCGCGGCATCTGATTCTCAAGACGAACAAGGAGTAATTCAATGCCTCGCGTCAAACGTGGTGTCACCGCACGTGCACGTCACAAGAAAGTTCTGAACCTCGCCAAGGGTTTCCGCGGCCGCCGCGGCAACGTCTTCCGCATCGCCAAGCAGGCGGTGATGAAGGCGGGCCAATACGCCTACCGCGACCGTCGGACCCGCAAGCGCGTGTTCCGTCAGCTGTGGATCGCGCGTATCAACGCCGCTGCACGTGAACTGGGCCTGACCTACAGCCAGTTCGCCAATGGCCTGAAGAAGGCGTCGATCGAGATCGACCGCAAGGTGTTGGCCGACATCGCCGTGCACGACAAGGCCGCTTTTGCCGGCATCGTCGAGCAGGTCAAGGCCAAGCTGGCGGCCTGAGTGCCACGCGGGTGAGACGGCCTTCGGGCCCGGCTTCACCCACCATTGCTCAGGACCTCAGGGGCCGGGATTTCCTGCAGGAGTCTCGGCCCTTTTTCATTTGCCAAGAATTCCCATGAACGATTTGGATGCCATCGTCGCGCAGGCGCGCGAGGACTTCACCGCCGCCACCACGCCGGCCGACCTGGAGAACGCCAAGGCGCGCTTCCTGGGCAAGTCCGGTCGCCTGACCGAGCTCATGAAGGGCATGGGCGCGCTCAGCGTGGACGAGAAGAAGACGCGCGGCGCTGCCATCAACCAGGCCAAGCAGGCGATCGAAGCGGCACTGAATGCCGCACGCCAGGGCATGGCCGATGCCGAACTGGCCCTGCAGCTGAAGGCCGAGGCGCTGGACGTGACGCTGCCCGGCCGCCAGCGCGGTGCCGGTGGGCTGCATCCGGTCTCGCGCACGCTGGAGCGCATCGAGGCCATCTTCGCGAGCATGGGTTTCGACGTCGCCGACGGCCCCGAGATCGAGAGCGACTGGCACAGCTTCACCTCGCTGAACAACCCGCCCAACCATCCGGCGCGTTCCATGCAGGACACGTTCTACGTCGACATCCAGGGCGAGGACGGCATCCCCTACAACCTGCGACCGCACACCAGCCCGATGCAGGTGCGCTATGCCCACCAGCACATCCGCAAGCATGCCGCCGCCTTCGAAGCCGCCGCGGCCGATCCCAGGGGCCAGACCCGGGCGCCCGAGATCCGCGTGATCGCGCCGGGCCGCACCTACCGCGTGGACAGCGATGCCACGCACTCGCCCATGTTCCACCAGTGCGAAGGTCTGTGGCTGGGCGAGAACGTGAGCTTCAAGGACTTGAAGGTCGTGTTCACGGATTTCTGCCGCACCTTCTTCGAGAGCGATGACCTGGTGCTGCGTTTCCGCCCGAGCTTCTTCCCGTTCACCGAGCCCAGTGCCGAGATCGACATCCAGTTCCAGAGCGGCCCGCTGGCCGGCCGCTGGCTGGAAGTGGCCGGCTCCGGCCAGGTGCATCCGAACGTGGTGCGCAACATGGGGCTGGACCCCGAGCGCTACATCGGCTTTGCCTTCGGCATGGGCCCGGACCGGCTGACCATGCTGCGCTACGGCGTGAACGACCTGCGGCTGTTCTTCGACGGCGACCTGCGCTTCCTGTCGCAGTTCCAGTGATCCCGCCGCTTTCCGAATAGACGAGAACAACGATGCAATTCCCAGAGTCCTGGCTGCGCGCCTTCTGCAACCCGCCCATCGGCAGCGCCGAGCTGGCCGAAACCCTGACCATGGGCGGCCTGGAGGTCGAGGAGCGCCGCCCCGTCGCGCCGCCGTTCAGCAAGATCGTCGTCGGCGAGATCAAGGAAGCCGTCCAGCATCCGAACGCCGACCGCCTGCGCGTGTGCCAGGTCGACGTCGGCCAGCCGGAGCTGCTCAACATCGTGTGCGGCGCGCCGAATGCGCGCGTCGGCATCAAGGCGCCCTGCGCACTGGTCGGTGCCGAACTGCCGCCCGGCGAGGACGGCCAGCCCTTCCGCATCAAGCTGGGCAAGCTGCGCGGCGTCGAGAGCCAGGGCATGCTGTGCTCGGCGCGCGAGCTCCAGCTCAGCGAAGACCACGGCGGCCTGCTCGAACTGGCCGCCGACGCGCCTCTGGGGCAGGACATTCGCGTGCACCTGGGTCTGGACGACATGCTGCTGACGCTCAAGCTCACGCCCAACCTGGCGCACGGCTTGTCGGTCTACGGTGTCGCGCGCGAACTCGCGGCCTTGACCGGCAGCCCGCTCCTCGTGACCGAGCCTGTGCCCGTCGCGCCGCGCATCGACGACCGCCTGCCGGTGCAGGTCCAGGCGCCTGAGCTGTGCGGCCGTTTCTCGGGCCGCATCGTGCGCGGCGTCAACACGCGGGCCACCACGCCCGCCTGGATGGTCGAGCGCCTGGCACGCTGCGGCCAGCGCAGCGTGTCGCCGCTCGTGGACATCTCCAACTACGTGATGTTCGAGGCCGGCCAGCCCTCGCACATCTTCGACCTGGACAAGATCCATGGCGGCCTCGTGGTACGCTGGGGACGCGAGGGCGAGCAGCTCAAACTGCTCAACGGCAACACCGTGGCGCTGGATGCCAAGGTCGGCGTGATCGCCGATGCACAGGCCGTCGAGTCGCTGGCCGGCATCATGGGCGGCGACGCCACGGCCGTCTCCGACGACACGCGCAACATCTACATCGAGGCCGCGTTCTGGTGGCCCGAGGCGATACAGGGCCGCTCGCGCCGCTTCAACTTCTCCACCGACGCGGGCCACCGCTTCGAGCGTGGCGTGGACCCGAGCCGCACCGTGCAGACCATCGAGCGCATCACGCAACTCGTGCTGGAGATTTGCGGCGGCGAGGCCGGGCCCGTCGACGACCAGACGCTGCAGCTGCCCGCGCGAAAGCCCGTGCGGCTGCGCGTGGCGCGCGCTGCGCTCGTGATCGGCATGCCGCTGACGCAGGCCGACTGCGCCGATGCATTGCGTCGCCTGGCGTTCCCGGTGGAAGAGGGCGAGGGTGTGTTGACCGTGACGCCGCCGCCGCACCGCTTCGATCTGCAGATCGAGGAAGACCTGATCGAGGAGGTGGCGCGCTTGATCGGCTATGAGCGCTTGCCGACCACGCCGCCGCTGGCGCCCATCACGGCGCGCGTGCTGCCCGAATCGCGCAGCAGCCGTTTCGCCGTGCGCCGCCGCGTGGCAGCGCTGGGTTACCAGGAAACCATCAACTTCAGCTTCGTGCAGAGCGCCTGGGAGCGCGACTTGCATGGCAATGCCCATCCCATCGCGCTGCTCAATCCCATCGCCAGCCCCATGAGCGTGATGCGCTCCTCGCTGATCGGCTCGCTGCTGCAGGTGCTCAAGTTCAACCTGGACCGCCGTGCCAACCGCGTGCGCGTGTTCGAGCTCGGTCGCGTGTTCCTGCGCGATGCGACGGTGGCCACCACAGATGCCACGGTCCAAGGCATCCATCAGCCCATGCGCGTGGCGGGCCTGGCCTTCGGTGACGCCGACACGATGGACTGGTCGCGCAAAGGCCAGCGGGTCGATTTCTACGACGTCAAAGGGGATGTGGAAGCCTTGCTCGCCCCGCGGCGTGCGGTGTTCGAGGCCACCGAGCATCCGGCGCTGCATCCAGGCCGCGCGGCGCGCGTGCTGCTCGACGGCCGCGTGATCGGTGTGGTCGGTGAGCTGCACCCGCGCTGGCGCCAGTCCTGGGAGCTGCCGCACGCACCCGTGCTCTTCGAGCTGGAGCTCGATGCCGTGCAGGCGCAGCCCGTACCCGTTGCGCAGCCCGTGCCGCGTTTCCAGGACGTGGAGCGTGACATTGCCGTGGTCGTCAAGGAGTCGGTCACGCACAGCGCGCTGATGGCCGCCATCCAGTCGGCTGCCGCAGGCGGTGTACTGCGCCGTGCCGAATTGTTCGACGTCTACCGTGCCAAGCCCGGGGCGCCTGTACCCGCAGGCCTGGCAACCGACGAGAAAAGCCTGGCAGTGCGGCTGGTGTTGAACGGTGGAGATGCGACACTTGCCGAGGAACAGATCGAGTCATGCGTGCAGCGCGTTCTGGCCAGCCTGGGCGAACGTGTGGGCGCGCGGCTTCGCACTTGAGGAGGTTTGCATGCAGGCGCAGGTTGATTTCGACGAGATGAACGACGAGCGGAGAGATGCGGTGAAGATTTCCGTAGAAAGCCTGGAGACGCCTGCGTTGACCAAGGCGCAGCTGGCCGAACTGCTGTTCGAGCAGATCGGCCTGAACAAGCGCGAATCCAAGGACATGATCGATGCCTTCTTCGACCTGGTGACCACCAGTCTCGTGAACGGTACGGACGTGAAGATCTCCAGTTTCGGCAACTTCCAGATCCGGGTGAAGGCGCCGCGGCCGGGTCGCAACCCGCGCACCGGTGAGGCCATTCCGATCAAGGCGCGCCGCGTCGTGACCTTCCACGCCAGCCACAAACTCAAGGACCAGATCCAGGGCTGAAGCACGCGCATGCAAGGCGGACGCACAGGCCTTGCGGCGTCTCTGCTTGCTTGGCGCATGCCGGTCGTTGGGGTAACCTTTGCGGCCCTCGCGCAGCAGTCCCCTTTTCATGGGCAACACCCTCCCTTCGATTCCCGCCAAACGCTACTTCACCATTGGTGAAGTCGGTGACTTGTGCGGCGTCAAGCCGCATGTCCTGCGTTATTGGGAGCAGGAGTTCACCCAGTTGCGCCCCATGAAGCGCCGCGGCAACCGCCGCTACTACCAGCACCATGAAGTGCTGATGATCCGGCGCATTCGCGATCTCCTGTACGACCAGGGCTTCACGATCAGCGGGGCGCGCAACAAGCTGCAGGAGCACGGCCGACCGCCACAGGAGGATGCTGCGGATGCGGACGTTGATGCGGTGGAAGCGGATGCTCTGACGGCGGACGAGATCGAGTTCGAAGCGTTCGAGCAGATGCTGATCGGTGATGATGAGACCGGTGCGGCAGCGCGTTTGGCGCAGGTGCGGCGTGAACTTTTTGAAATTCGTTCGTTGCTCGCCGATATCCCCTGAATACTGCGCTATACTCGTGGGCTTCGGTGTGTGGCGCAGCCTGGTAGCGCACTTGCATGGGGTGCAAGGGGTCGAAGGTTCGAATCCTTTCACACCGACCAAAAATAAGAAGCAGACCAACGGGTCAGGATCCAAAAGTCCTGACCCGTTTTTCTTTGCGTGCCGCAACTTGTCGAGTCAGGACGACACTGCGAGATCGTTCGGCGCCTGTCCCATGCTCCTGTGGCAGGGCAGCGCTGCATTTGTTTTGAGAATTGAACCGATCCTGCGGCTCCTGCTGAGGAGCGCCGCACGGGCGCCCTCCATGTGCAGAGGCGCAATCGCACGAAGACGTCTTACACAAGCATGTCGTCTTGTCTTACACGTGCTTGGAGGACTTATAAGCTGGCTGGGCGAGTGTCATTGAAAAATTTCATGTTTTTCTGGTTGGCATAGGCATTGCAATTGTGTAACTTCCTGCAACAGGAGCTCACATGAAATTCCAACTACCCTTCCTCGCTGTCACTGCACTGTGCCTCTCTTCTGCCGCGGCCATCGCCGGCCCCGTCCCCTCCGGCGCCTCCGGGACGCTTGATCCGAACAATCCTTGCAACGTTGCGAACTGGAAGATCACGGGTGCGACTCCGACAGCGTCGTACTCCGGCGGCGCGATTCCGTCTGTGGGAACCCCCATCAACGCCACGAGTTGTGCGGGCGTGTTCACTGGCAACGACGGCCCCGCGCTGAGCCCCTCGCCCAACCTCGGTTACCTCAATGACGGTCTGCTCAACGGCCAGTACGGACTGCTGAGCCCGACGCAGTTCATTCAGCCCAGCCAACTGCTGCCGCTGAAGAATGCTGGCGCAGCCGTTGATCCGGGTTGGATCATGCTGGGCCAACTCGATGGCAACGCCGGTCAGTTGAACTACTCGTCGGTCACGCCCCAGGGCGGCGCGCCGTTCTCGCTGGCCAATGTGCTGAAGTACACCCAGACCCAGACCTCCGACGTCGGCGGCACGTGGACGCTGGAAGTCAGCAAGGACATCATCGCCATCTTCGAAGCGAACGACCTGTTCTCGCGCAGCAACTTCGACCATCTGGCGTTCTCGGTGAAGTCCAGCACCAGCTGGGCTGTCTATGACTTCGACTTCACGAAGATGAATGGCGCTTTCGACCTGGGCACGCCCTACACGATCACCGGCACCTGGACGATGGACACCGACTTCGAAAACAACAAGGGCAAGGACCAGGACATCTCCCACATCAGCGTCTGGGCACGTGATCCGATCACGGTTGCCGAGGTCCCGGAGCCGGCATCGCTGGCACTGATGGGCCTAGGTCTGGTCGGTCTTGCCGCGGCGCGGCGTCGCAAGCAAGCCTGATCGGCTTCCCGTCCTGACACCACCACACCCGGCTTCGGCCGGGTTTTTTCGTTGTGGGTTCGCGCCAGTTGCGGCGCACCGTGCAGCGGCGCTGGCTCTGCCGTGGCGTTCACCGCCGCCGCCACGGGGGGATGGCATCTACTGGACAATGGCGCCCGCATCGTCTGTGCCTGCCCGTTTCCGAATCCCGATGGTTGAGAAAAATCAAGCGCTCCACATCAGCGTCGCCCCGATGCTGGACTGGACCGACCGGCATTGCCGCTACTTTCACCGCCTGCTCTCGCGGCGCGCACGCCTGTACACCGAGATGGTGACGACCGGCGCGCTGCTGCATGGTGACGTCGACCGGCATTTGCGGCTGGACGCGGGCGAGCATCCTGTGGCGCTGCAACTCGGCGGCAGCGAACCGGCCGATCTGGCGCACTGCGCACGCCTGGGCGAACAGTGGGGCTACGACGAGATCAACCTGAACTGCGGCTGCCCCTCGGAGCGGGTGCAGCGCGGTGCCTTCGGCGCCTGCCTGATGGCCGAGCCGCAACTGGTGGCCGACGGCGTGAAGGCCATGGTCGATGCGGTCGGCATTCCGGTCACCGTCAAGCACCGCATCGGCATCGACCGCGGCGAAGACTACGGCTTCGTGCGCGACTTCGTCGGCACCGTCAGCCAGGCCGGTTGCACCACCTTCATCGTGCACGCGCGCAACGCCTGGCTCAAAGGCTTGTCGCCCAAGGAGAACCGCGAGATTCCGCCCTTGCGCTACGAGCTCGTGCACCAGCTCAA
The DNA here is from genome assembly GCF_014652235.1 of Pseudorhodoferax aquiterrae. Taxonomy (GTDB): domain Bacteria; phylum Pseudomonadota; class Gammaproteobacteria; order Burkholderiales; family Burkholderiaceae_C; genus Pseudorhodoferax; species Pseudorhodoferax aquiterrae. The sequence goes on along the minus strand of NZ_BMYK01000002.1, from coordinate 33,826 downwards.
ACGCGATTTCCCGGCGCTGACCATCGTCATCAACGGTGGGCTCAAGACGACCCCGCAGGTCGCCGCGCAGTTGGCGCTGCTGGACGGTGCCATGCTGGGCCGCGAGGCCTACCACAACCCCTGGTGGCTGGCCGAGTGGGATAGCGCCTTCTTCGGCCTGCCAGCGGATCCATTGCGCACGCGGGAATGGGTCGAGGAGGAAATGCTGCGCTACATGGAGCGCGAGGCGCGCTTGCACGGCACCCATTGGCATGCCATCGCGCGCCACATGATGGGCCTGCGCCATGGCCTGCCCGGCGCGCGGCGCTGGCGCCAGGTCTGGAGCGACCACCGCATGAAGGCGCTGGCGCCGGCCGAAGTCGCGGCGCTGGCGCACGCTCCCGTATCCTCGGCAGAGTCGGCGCACGCCGCCTGAACCATTCCACCTTCACCAACCGACCGGACCTGCCTTCCATGACCCGACCCCGCATCCTGCAGCTCGGCAAGCTGCTGCCTGCCCTCGAACAAGCCCTGGCGATCGACTACGACGTGCATCTGCTGGCCGGCGAGGCCGATCCCAAGGCCTTCCTCGCGCGCGAAGGCGCGGGTTTCGTCGGCGTGGTGACCAATGCCGCGCTGGGCATCGATGGCGCGACCATCGCCGCGCTGCCCAAGCTGAAGGTGATCTCCAGCTTCGGCGTGGGCTTCGACAAGGTCGATCTGCCGGCCGCGCGTGCGCGCGGCATCCCGGTGGGCTACACGCCCGACGTGCTGAACGACTGCGTGGCCGACACGGCCTTCGGCCTGGTCATCGATGCGGCGCGGCGCTTCACCGATTCCGACCGCTACCTGCGCCGGGGCGACTGGCTCAAAGGCCCGTACCCACTGGCTACGCGCGTGAGCGGCAAGAAGTTGGGCATCGTGGGCCTGGGCCGCATCGGCCGCGTGATCGCGCGCCGCGCCAGCGGCTTCGACATGGAGGTGCGCTACCACAACCGCCGCCCGGTCGACGGCGTGGATTTCGGCTACGAGGCCACGCTCGCGGGGCTGGCGCGCTGGGCCGACTTCCTGGTCGTGGCCGCGGCAGGCGGCGCCGAATCGCGCCACCTGATCTCGCGCGAGATCCTCGCCGCGCTGGGCTCCAAGGGCTTCCTGATCAACATCGCGCGCGGCACCGTGGTCGATCAAGAGGCGCTGATCGAGGCCCTGGAGAACAAGACCATTGCGGGCGCCGGCCTGGATGTGTACGAGGACGAGCCGCGCGTGCCCGCCCGCCTGATCGCCTGCGAGAACGCCGTGCTGCTGCCGCATCTGGCCAGCGGCACGCACGAGACGCGCAAGGCCATGGGCGACCTCGTGCTCGAGAACCTGCGCAGCTTCTTCGCCACGGGCCAGGTCAAGGTCGCCGTTCCCTGAGGCCGCGGGGCTAAGCTCGGGTGTTCGACCCGAGGAGATCCCCATGTTCCAACCCCGCTTGCGGCTGGCCGGCATCGCTGCCTTGCTGGCCATCACCGGCTGCGCCACCCCCTCCGGCCAGGCGCCTGCCGTCCCGCTCAAGAAGCCCGACCTCGACCGCATCGCGGCGCAGCAGCAGGGCCGCGTGCCGGCCAGCTTCGCGGCCTTCCTGGCCCAGGTCGCGCAAGACCAGCCGGCGCTGCGCCCGCTGGCCGAACGCCGCCAGCGCGGCGACACGCTCAGCGCCGAGGAGCTCCAGCAGACCGCGCGCCTGTTGGGCCTGCACAACCGGCTGTTGAACCAGGCCGCCGTCATCGACGCGACGGCGCGCATGGTCGCGCTGCCCACGGTGCGCGGCACGGTGCCGCCGCACGAGGACCCGCAGATCATCGCCTTCGGCCAGCTCGTGGGCCGCATGGCCGCCGACTTCGGCCTGCAATACCGCAACGTCGACAACCGCGTCTTCGAAGTCCGTCTCGCGGGCAGCGGCAGCGAGGAGTTCGGCATCCTCACGCATGCCGACGTGGTGCCGGTGGTGGCCAGCGAATGGGTGCTGGAGGACGGCACCAAACTCGATCCCTTCCAACTCACGCGGGTGGGCGGTCTGCTGTACGGCCGCGGCAGCATCGACGACAAGGGCTCGATCGCCACGGTGCTCTACGCGATGAAGGCCGTGAAAGAGAGCGGCCTGCCGCTGGCCCGCACGATCCGGCTCATGATCGACACGACGGAGGAGACCGGCGGTGACGCGATCCGCTACTACCAGCAGCACACCCAGCTGCCGCAGTACAACATCGTGCTCGACAGCCGCTACCCGGCGGTCGTGGCCGAGAAGGGAACGGGTGCCTTGCGTGCAAGCTTCACACTGGCGCCGGTGCGGCCGGCGGCTGCGGGCGCGGCCAACATCACGGCACTGGCCGGCGCGGCCTCGGCCAATGCGATCCCGCAGACCGCCACGGCGCGGCTGCAGTCGGCCGAACCGGCTGCGCTGGCGGCGCGCCTGCAGACCGCGGCCACCGCGTTCGTGGCCGCGAACCTTGCGCAAGGCAAGTTCGCGATCGAAGTCACACCGCGTGCCGATGGCGTCGACCTCAAGGTCACGGGCGCCTCGGCCCATGGCTCGCGGCCCGAGGAGGGCGTGAACCCGCTGCCGCGCCTGGCGCTGTTCCTGCAAGGCGCGGGCGTGCCGCTGGTGGACAACGGCTACGCCCAGGCCACGCGCTACATCGCCGACCTGTTCGGCCTGGACTACCTGGGCAACAAGATGGGCCTGGCCTATGCCGACAGCTTCATGGGACCGTTGACGGCCTCGCCCACGCTGGTGCGCGAGACCGCGGGCAAGATCGAGGTCACGGCCAATGTGCGCATGCCGCGCGGCAACACGCCCGAGGCGCTGAGCGCTGCCACGCAGGCCAAGGTGCGCGCCTGGGGCGCGGCCAACGGCATCGCGGTGGAGGTGGCGCACACCCAGGGCAACTGGATGGCGCGCGACCCCAAGGGCGCCTGGCTGGCCACGCTGCTCAACATCTTCGGCGACACCACGGGCCTGCCCGCCGCGCCCGTGTCCACGGCCGGCAGCACCACGGCCAAGCAGATGCCCAACGCGATCAACTTCGGCCCCGCCATGCCGGGCAAGAAGTACACGGCCCACAACGCCAACGAGTTCAAGGAGATCGCCGACCTGGACGCCGACATACAGATGTTCACCGAGATGCTGGTGCGCATCGGCAACCTGCAGCAGATGCAATAAGAGGGAGGCGGCGCATGTCCCGGCCGAGACGGCCGGACCGCGGCGCCGCTGCGAAGATCCTGCGCCGTAACAAAGCCAGACCCAGGGAGAAGACAAGCCATGAGCATCAAACGGCAGGCCTGCATCGTCGGCGCCTACGAACACCCCACGCGCAAGGCGCCCGACAAGACCGTGGCCCAGCTGCATGCCGAAGTGGCGCGCGGCGCACTGCTGGACGCCGGCCTCACGATCAACGATGTCGATGGCTACTTCTGCGCCGGCGACGCGCCTGGCCTGGGCGCGCTGAACATCGCCGACCACATCGGCCTGCATCCGCGCCATGTGGACTCGACCGACATGGGCGGCTCCTCCTACCTGGCGCACGTAGGCCATGCCGCGCAGGCCATCGCGGCCCGCAAGTGCAACGTGGCGCTGATCACGCTGGCCGGCCGGCCGCGCTCGGAGGCCTCCAGCGGCACGCAGCCGCGCAACTGGGGCCCCAACCTGCCGGACCAGCCCTTCGAGGCACCGTTCGGCCCGGTCACGGTCAACATGTACGCCATGGTGGCCATGCGCCACATGCACGACTGGGGCACGACGGCCGAGCAGCTGGCCTGGATCAAGGTCGCGATGTCGCACCATGCCCAGCACAACCCGCACGCCATGCTGCAGGGCGTGGTCACGGTCGAGGACGTCGTCAATTCGCCCATGATCTCCGACCCGCTGCACAAGCTCGATTGCTGCGTGGTCAGTGACGGCGGCGGCGCCCTCGTGGTCACGCGGCCCGAGATCGCGCGCAGCTTGAAGCGCCCCATCGTCAACGTGCTCGGCGCGGGCGAGGCACTCAAGGGCCAGGAGGGCGGCAACATCGACCTGTCGTACTCCGGCGCGGTCTGGTCCGGCCCGCGTGCCTTCGAAGAGGCGGGCGTGAAGCCGGCCGACATCCAGTACGCCTCGATCTACGACAGCTTCACCATCACCGTGCTCATGCAGCTGGAAGACCTGGGCTTTTGCAAGCGCGGCGAGGGCGGCCGCTTCGTGGCCGACGGCAACCTGATCGCGGGCACCGGCAAGCTGCCCGTCAACACCGATGGCGGCGGCCTGTGCAACAACCACCCGGCCAACCGCGGCGGCATCACCAAGGTCATCGAGGCCGTGCGCCAGCTGCGCGGCGAAGCGCACCCTGCCGTGCAGGTCAAGAACTGCGGGCTCGCGCTCGCGCAGGGCACGGGCGGCCTGCTCGGCTCGCGCCACGGCAGCGCCACCTTGATCATGGAAAGGGCTTGAGATGAGCACGCTTGCACAAGACCGCAGCTGGCCCGCGCCGGTCGTCTACCCCGACAACGCCGATTTCTGGGCCGGCACCGCGCGCGGCCAGCTGCTGGTGCGCCACTGCGAGGAATGCGGCAAGCCGCACTGGTACCCGCGCACGCAGTGCCCGTTCTGCATGTCCGACCGCACGGCCTTCAAGCCCTCGGCCGGCAAGGGCGCCATCTACAGCTTCAGCGTGTGCCGCCGCGTCGGCCCGGTGCCGTTCGCGATCGCCTACGTACGGCTGGACGAAGGCGTGACCATGATGACCAACATCGTCGATTGCGACCTCGACGCACTGGCCATCGGCCAGCGCGTGGAGCTGGTGTTCAAGGCGGCCGAAGGCGGCGCCATGCTGCCGATGTTCCGCCCGGCGGGCTGATCCGGCCCACGCCGCGCCTCAGCCATGGGGCGCGGCGGCGATCACCTGCTGCACGCCCGAGATCAGCATCTCGACAGCCATGGCGGCCAGCAGCAGGCCCATGAAGCGTTCCAGCGCCACCAGCCCGGACGGCCCCAGCCGCCGCGACAGCACCTGGGCCGAGGCCAGCACGGCCCAGACCACCACCATGGCCAGGACGATGGCCGCCGTCCACGACCAGGCCCGGTCCGGCTGGCGCGAGGCGAGCAGCACCACGGTGGCCAGCGCCGACGGTCCCGCCAGCAGCGGAATGGCCAGCGGCACCAGCAGCGGCTCGCCCTCGGGCTCCGCGCTGGCCACGGTCACGCCCATGCTGGGAAAGGCCATGCCCAGCGCGATCAGGAACAGGATCACGCCACCCGCGATCTCCAGCGCCACCTGGCTCAAGCGCATGGCCTTGAGCAGTGCGTCGCCGCCCAGCATGAACAGCAGCAGCATGAGGGTGGCGATGGCGCATTCGCGCGTGATCACCCACAACCGGCGCTGCCGCGGCACGTCCTTGAGCAGGCTCAACACCACCGGCACGTTGCCCAGCGGGTCGGCGACGATGAGCAGCACGATGAAGGCCGAGACGAAGTCGTGTTCCATCAGGCACTCCGCATCCTGCCGGTCCATTGCGAGACCATCACTCCCAGCACGATGACGGCGGCACCCAGCAGCGCGCGGCCGGACATCAGCTCGTGGATGTAGTAGACGGCCGTAAGCGCGGCGAACACCGGCTCCAGGCTGTACATCAGGGCCGCCTCCACCGCCCGCACCCGGGCCTGGCCCCAGGCCTGCAGCCAGACCATGCCGGCGCTGGCCACCAGGCCCAGGTAGAGCAGGGGCCAGGCATGCGCCTGGACGCGCGCTGGCAGCGTCGCCAGCGCCGTGCCCGGCTGCACGCACATTGCGGCAAAGCCCAGGCCCAGCATGGCCAGCGACTGCAGCGCCGCCAGCCGCTCCGGCCGGCAGTGCTGGCCCGCCCGCGCCATGGCCTTGCCGCATTGCTCCAAGGCCAGCACATAGACGGCATAGCAGAACGCGCTGGCCAGCGTCAGCGTATCGCCCAGGCCCCAGGGCGCGGCCTCGTAGAACATGGCCGACATGCCGAATACCGACAGGGTGGCGCCGGCCAGCACGGGCCAGCCCAGCCGCTGTCCCAGCACGCTGGCCAGGATGGGCACCAGCACCACGTTCAGGCCGGTGATGAAGGCATTGCGGTTGCTGCTCGTGAGTGCCAGGCCGCTGACCTGCAAGGCCGTGGCCACGAACATCACGAGGCCCATCCAGCCGCCCCAGCGCAGCTCCGGGCCGCGGATGCCGCGCAAGAAGGGCCACAGCACGGCCGAGGCCACGGCAAAGCGCAGTGTGATGATCTCCACGGCCTGCAGCTCGCCGGTCATGGCCTTCATGGCGGGGAACGTCGTGCCCCAGACCACGGTCACGAGCAGCAGCGCCGCCAGGCCCCAGCGGTGCGGCGAGCCGGCCAGTGCCAGGCCCTCCGCCAGCTCAGGCGACGGGCGCGCCATGGTTCTGCCCGGGGGCGTCGCGCCGCATGCGTCAGTTGAAGGTGTAGCGGGCCAGCATGTTCAGGCGCGACAGGTCGCCCTTCTCGCCCGTCAGCGTCTTGCGCTGGCCCAGGATGTACTCCAGGCCCAGGTCCACGTTCTTCACCGGGTTGTAGATCAGGCCCGCGTGCAGCTGGTACATGCTGCGGTTGATGCCGTAGCGCCCCGAGCCCAGGCCGTTGGCCAGCGCGAAGTCGGTGTAGGCATTGTCGAAGTTGCGTTGCCAGCCGCCCACGAAGTTGAAACGCAGGATGTCGCTGGCCTTGTACTGGTAGCCCACCACCAGGCCGCCCACGCGTTCGGTCAGGATCTTGTTGCGGGCTTCGTCGAGGAAGGCGCCCTCGATATAGTTGAAGTAGCGGCCGATGCCCTCGCCGTAGGTCGCACCCAGGCTCAGCGCGTCCTGTCCGCCACGCAGCTTGATCAGCGTGGTGGCCGCCAGGCCGTAGCCGCGCTTGGAGGCGTGCACGCTGTCGTTGACGACCTTGATCTGCTGCGTCATGGCGCGGATGCTGGCGGCGCCCCAGTCGAAGGCCTTGTCCCAGCGCAGCACCACGTCGGGCGCGGTGGACAGGCCGTCCTTCACGACGGCGCCCGTCGCGTCGTAGGCATAGCTGTCCGGGTTCTCCAGGGCCACGGTCCAGTTGCCCGTGTCCGGCGTGCTGTAGGTGTAGCGGATCAGGCCCTGGCGCATGGAAGTCGACCCGATCGGGCCGTTGAAATCCACCGTCTCGGGTGCGTTGTCCACGTCCATGAAGGTCGACCAGGTCTGCCCGATCGTGAAGCCCGCGAAGCTGCCGTAGGCATGGCGCAGCCGCAGCCCGTAGGAGTTGGTGGCCATCTGCGTCAGGATGCTCTCGACGCTTTCGCCGGCGGCGCTGTTGCCCAGGCGCGGGTCGTTGTTGAAGTCGCCCTCGACCTTGATGCCCAGCGGCCCGTAGGCGGTGGGTGTGGACGATTCGATGCCCAGGCGCGAGGTGCGCGCGTGGACCAGGGTCTGGTTCTTGCGCGCGGTCGAGCCGTTCAGGGGCACGTAGGGCAGGAAGCTCGCGTAGTCGTTGCCGGAGTTGTCGCCCTTGAAGTCGTGGATCGCGTTGAGCTCGGCATAGCCGTAGATCTTCAGCGAGGTGTCGGAGCCCGGCAGCCGGAAGCTGCCCGGGATGTCGCCGGCCACCACCGCATCCTTCTGCCGCAGCTCGATGGCGCCCAGGCGCTCGTTCAGCGCCTCGCCGGCGCTGGCCGATGCGGCCGGCACGGCGGCAGGTGCCGGTGCTGCGGCCTTCTGCGCCTTGATCTCGTTGAGCTCGTTGCGCAGCCGCATGACTTCGTTGCGCAGTTCCTCGAAGTCCTTGGCCGACTGCGCCGCGGCGGGCAGGCAGACGGCAGCGGCGGCGGCCAGGCTGGCCAGGGTCTTGGTGCTTGTCTTCATGGCGATGCCTTTTTTTGGGGGAGGAAGCGGGGGAGATGGCTCATGGCCTGCGCCCTTCCACGTCGTAGCGGTGCTCCAGTGCACCGGCCAGTTGTGTGAGCACAGTGGTCAAGGCCAGGTACACCAGCGCCGTGGTGACCAGGGTCGGAAGCGGCTCGAACGTGACGGCTTGCAGGCGGTTGCCCACGTTGGTCAGTTCCACCACGCCGATCGCGTAGGCCAGCGACGAGTCCTTGAGCAGCGACACGATGTTGTTGGCCAGCGAGGGCAGCGCGATCTTGATGGCCTGGGGAAACACGACGCCCGCGAAGCTGCTCCAGGCCGACATCCCCAGCGACTGCGCCGCCTGCACCTGGCCCCTGGGCACGGCCTGCAGGCCCGCGCGGATCGCCTCGGCGTTGTAGGCCCCCACGTTGAACGCCAGCGCGATGCAGGCCGAGGCGAAGTCGCTGACCTTGAAGGCCGGCACCAGCGCGGGCAGCGCGAAGTAGACGAACAGCACCTGCACCAGCAGCGGCGTGCCGCGCACCACCCAGATGTACAGCGCGGCCAGCCAGCGCAGCGGCGGCAGCGGCGAGAGCTTGGCCAGCGCCGCCAGCAGGCCCAGCATGACTCCGGCAGCGCCGGCGACCAGCGTCAGCTGCACGGTGGTCCAGGTGCCGTCGGCGAAGGCCTGCGCGTTGGGGCCGATTGGGTCCGGCGCCCAGGCCAGCATGCGCGCCATCAGCCACAGCAGCAGCACCAGCGCGGCGCTGGCCACCAGCATGGTGGCATTGCTGCGCGCAGGCCGGCTCCAGCTGGCGGGCCAGCCAGGCAGTGTCCAGCTCAAGGGGTGTCTCCCCAGGCCTACTTGCAGCGCACGTCTTCGCCGAAGTACCTGGTCGACAGGGCGGCGTAGCTTCCATCGGCCATGACTTCGGCCAGCGCCTTGTTGTAGCCGGCGGCCAGCGTGCTGTTGCCCTTGGCCACCGCCGCGGCGATCTGCTCGATGAACACCATGTCGCCCACCTTGAGCCCCGCATTGGGCGCGCTGGCGAAGGACTGCTTGACCACGAAGCGGTCGCTGACCCAGGCGTCGACGCGGCCGCTCAGCAGCGCGGAGCGCGCGTCCGTGTCCTTCGGGAAGTTCTTCACCTCCTTGATGCCGGGCAGCTTCTTCACGCTTTCGAGGTAGGTGGTGCCCGTCTGCACGGCGACCACCTTGCCGGCCAGGTCGGCACCGGTCCGGATCGCCGCATCCATGGCCACCACCTGGCCGCCCGAGCAGTAGTGCGGACGCGTGAAGGTCACCGCCTTGGCGCGCTCCTCGGTGATGCCGTGCGAGGCGATCACGAGATCCCAGCGGTCCTGGCGCAGGCCGGCCAGCAGCGCGTCGAAGCCCAGGGCCTTCCATTCGACCGCCAGGCCCATCTTCTTGGCCACCAGCTCGGCCAGTTCGACCTCGAAGCCGCTGAGCTTGGTGCCCTGGAAGAAGTTGAACGGTGCGAACTGCCCCTCGGTCGCGATGATGATCTTGCCGTCCTTCTGAACCTCTTCGAGCGTGCGGGCCTGCGCCGCCAGCGTGGCGGACAGGGCGGCTGCCACCAGCAGCGCGCGGCGCAGCCATCGGACGATGTTCTTCATTCTTGTGTTCCTTGCTGGGTAAACCCGGGTCCCGGTGGAAAAAGCCAGTGTCTCGTCTGGCTGGGTGCATGCCGTGGACCAGCCTGCGGCTGGACGCGGCGATCATCAGAGAAAACCGCGCCGGTTTTCAAACTGTTGCAAATGTTTTCAATCTTCCAATGCAGAAGATTTGCATGCAATGCATGGCGCGGCATGAGACAAATCTGCGCGCCGCCCGGGGGGCGGCCTGGCTCAGGCGGGCCCGGCGAGCAGGCGGTCCAGCAGCACGGCCACGTGCACGGCCTCGCGCTGCGCGCCGTCGGCGATCTGGTGCCGGCAACTCGTGCCGTCGGCCACGACGATGGCGTCGGGATGTTTGCGTACGGCCGGCAGCAGGCTGGCCTCGGCCATCTGCATGGACACGGCGTAGTGTGCGGCCTCGTAGCCGAAGCTGCCGGCCATGCCGCAGCAGCTGCTCTCGATGAGTTCGGGTTGGGCGCCCGGGATCAGCTTGAGCACCTCCAGGATGGGTGTGACGGCGCCGAAGGCCTTCTGGTGGCAGTGGCCGTGCAGCAGGATGGGCTGGCCGGCGGGCCGCAGGGCGAGGGCGAAGCGGCCGGCCTTGGCCTCGCGCGCGGCGAACTCCTCGAACAGCAGGGCCTGCTGCGCGACGCGCTCGGCCTTCTCGCCCAGGCCCATGACCAAAGTCTCGTCGCGCAGCGTGAGCAGGCAGGACGGCTCCAGGCCCACGATGGCGATGCCGGCCTGGGCGAACGGCAGCAAGGCCTCGATCAGCGCGGAGACCTTCGCGCGGGCCTCGTCCACCATGCCGCTGGCCAGGTAGGTGCGGCCGCAGCAGTGGTGGCCGCTGGCCTTCTCGACCGTGTGCAGCACGTAGCCTGCGGCACGCAACACGCGCGCAGCGGCCAGTGCGTTCTCGGTCTCGAAGTTGCCATTGAAGGTGTCGACGAACAGCACGGCCGCCTTCTGGCCGGCCTGGGCCGCGGAGAGCGTGGCTGCGCGGCTGGCGAACAGACGTTCGTCGCGCGCGCGCCAGAAGGTGTCGCTGCGCCAGGCCGGCAGCGAGCGCCTGGCCGACAGCCCCAGCGCCTTCTCGCCCAGCCAGGCCGCCCCCGGTACGCGGTTGCGCAGGTTCATGAGCCAGGGCATCTTGCTGGCCAGGTGCGCATAGTCGGGCAGGCGCGCGATCAGCTTGTCCTTGAGCGTGTGGCCGTGCTTCTTCTTGTAGTGCGCCAGGAACTCGATCTTCATCTTGGCCATGTCCACGCCGGTCGGACAGTCGCGCTTGCAGCCCTTGCAGCCCACGCACAGGTCCATGGTGGCGTGCAGCTCCTCGCTGGCCAGCGCATCGGGGCCCAACTGGCCCGAGAGCGCCAGGCGCAAGGTGTTGGCCCGGCCGCGCGTCAGGTGCTGCTCGTCGCGCGTCACGCGGTAGCTCGGGCACATGGTGCCGGCGTCGAACTTCCGGCAGTGGCCGTTGTTGTTGCACATCTCCACGGCCTTGGCGAAGCCGCCCGTGCTGTCGCCGCCGGTGCCGGGCGGCGTCGTGAGCTCGGTGACCGGGTCGGCCTGCACGTTCCAGGCCGACCAGTCGAGCACGGGCTTCAGTTCGATGCGCTTGTAGGGCCGCGGTGATGCGGGCGGCGCGAAGCGCAGCAGCGCCGGGTCGTCCATCCTGGGCGGATCGATGATCTTGCCGGGATTCAGCAGGTTGATCGGATCCAGGTGCTGCTTGATGCTGCGGAACGCGGCGTTGATGGCCGGGCCGAACTGCCACTCGATCCACTCTCCACGGCACAGGCCGTCGCCATGCTCGCCGCTGAAGGCGCCCTTGTACTTGCGCACGAGCGCGCTGGCCTCTTCGGCGATCGCGCGCATCTTGGCGCCCCCATCGGTGCGCATGTCCAGGATGGGCCGCACATGCAGCGTGCCGACCGAGGCGTGCGCATACCAGGTGCCGCGGCTGCCGTACTTGGCGAAGACCTCGGTCAGTGCATCGGTGTACTCGGCCAGGTGCTCGAGGGGCACGGCGCAATCCTCGATGAAGCTCACGGGTTTGCCGTCGCCCTTGAGGCTCATCATGATGTTCAGGCCCGCCTTGCGCACCTCCCAGAGGTTTTTCTGCGCGGCCTCGTCGGGCATCTGCACCACGCTGCCGGGCAGGCCGAGGTCGCCCATCAGCGCCACCAGCTGGCGCAACTGCGGCAGCAGCGCCGCCTTCTCGGCCCCGGCGAATTCCACGAGCAGGATGGCGGCCGGCCGGCCGATCAGCGCGGTCTCCACCGTGGGGCGGAAGGCGGGGTTGGACAGCGCCAGCTCGATCATGGTGCGGTCCACCAGCTCCACCGCCGTGGGGCCGAGCTTCACGATGTGCTGGGCCGCGTCCATGGCCGCGTGGAAGCTCGTGAAGTTCACGATGCCCAGCACCTTGGCGCGCGGCAGCTCGGCCAGCTGCAGCGTGAGGCTGCGCGTGACGGCCAGCGTGCCTTCGGAGCCGACCAAGAGGTGCGCGAGGTTGACGCTGCCGTCGCTGGTGTAGGGCTTCTCGCTCTGGTTGTAGAAGATGTCCAGGTTGTAGCCGGCCACGCGGCGCATGACCTTGGGCCAGCGCGCGGCGATCTCGGCGCTGTGCTGTGCCGCGAGCCTGCGCACGTGGTCGGCGATCGCGGACCCGCGGCCACCGAGCCCGGCCACCGGCCCGAAGCGGACCAGTTCGCCATCGGACAGCCAGGCCTGCGCACCGAGCACGTTGTGCACCATGTTGCCGTAGGCGATGGAACGCGAGCCGCAGGAGTTGTTGCCGGCCATTCCGCCCAATGTGGCCTGGGCGCTGGTCGACACGTCCACGGGGTACCACAGTCCGTGCGGCTTGAGCTGCGTGTTGAGGTGGTCCAGCACCAGACCGGGCTCCACGGTGGCGGTGCGGGCCTCCACATCGATGTCCAGCACGCGGCGCAGGTGCTTGGTGTGGTCGATGACCAGTGCCGCGCCCGTGGTCTGGCCGCACTGGCTGGTGCCGCCGCCGCGTGCGAGCACGGGCACCTTGAGATCACGCGCGATGTCGATGGCCAGGGCCACGTCGCGTTCGGTCCTGGGCACCAGCACGCCCACCGGCATGATCTGGTAGATGGAGGCGTCGGTCGCGTAGCGGCCGCGCGAACCCGCGTCGAACAGCACCTCGCCCTCGGTCTCCGTGCGCAGCCGGCGCGCCAGCGCCTCGCAGGTTTCGTTGGGGGGCAGCACGGTGCCGGCCGGGAGCAGGGCGCTTGCGGGTTCGATGTGCATGGTGGGATGTCTCTAGTTTTTTCTGGAGGCGGCGGCCGGGTAGACCTCGCCGGCACGCAGCAAGGCGAGCACGGTGTCGCGCTTGAGCAGCACGTGGGCCACGAGCACCTCGCGCAGCGCCGCGCCGTCGCGCGCCTGCAGCGCCTGGACCATCTGCTCGTGCTCCTGCACGGCGTGCTGCCACTTGGCCTCGTCCTGGTTGGTGCGAAAGCGCAGCGACTGCACGCGCGCGTTGATCGCGCGGTAGGTGTTGGCCAGCACCGGGTTGCGCGCAGCGGCGTTGATGGCGGTGTGGATCAGCGCGTTGAGCCGGTAGTAGCCCGACAGGTCGCGCCGCGCATGGCAGGCCAGCATCTCGTAGTGCAGCGCGCGCAGTTCGGCCAGCTCGGCATCGGTGATGCGCTGCGCCGCCAGTTCGCCGGATTGGCCCTCCAGCATGGCCAGCACCTCGAAGGTGTTGAGCACGTCGGCCTCGGTCAGCTTGACGGCCGCGGCGCCGCGGTTGGGCAGCAGGTCCACGAGGCCCTCGGCCGCCAGCAGCTTGATGGCCTCGCGCAGCGGCGTGCGCGAGACGCGCAGCTGCTCGCAGAGCTCGCGTTCGTTGAGCTTGGCGCCGGGCGCGATGCGGCCCTCCACCAGCATGGTGCGCAGCCGCGCGGCGACCTGGTCGTGCAGCGCGAGGCGGGAGATTTCGATGATGTCGGCCATGCGTTTCCTCTGACGGATGGATTTTGCATTCAAAAAATGTGCGTGAGATGCGAAAGAGGATAGGGTTATCCATGCCCTCATATTGTTTTTTGAATGCAAAAATTTGCCGACCACCAAGGACCTGCCATGCTCCAGCTCGACATCCATCCCACCGGCCGCCATTTCCTGCAGATCCCGGGGCCCAGCCCGGTGCCCGACCGCATCCTGCGGGCCATGAGCCTGCCCACCATCGACCACCGCGGGCCGGAGTTCGGCCAGCTGGGCCTCAAGGTGCTCTCCGGCGTCCAGCAGATCTTTCAGACGAAGCACCCCGTGGTGATCTACCCCGCCTCGGGCACCGGTGCGTGGGAGGCCGCGCTGCTCAACACGCTGAGCCCAGGCGACCAGGTGCTGATGTACGAGACCGGCCACTTTGCCAGCCTGTGGAACAAGATGGCCACCAAGCTCGGCATCGCCACCGAGTTCCTGGCCTGGGAGGGGCGCGACGAACACCTGCCGAACGCCGGCAGCTGGCGCCGCGGCGTGCAGGCCGACCTCATCGAGGCACGCTTGCGCAAGGACACCGAGAAAAAGATCAAGGCCGTGTGCGTGGTGCACAACGAGACTTCCACGGGCGTGACCTCGGACATCGCATCGGTGCGCCAGGCCATCGACGCGGCCGGCCACCCGGCGCTGCTGATGGTCGACAGCATCTCGGGCCTGGCCAGCGCCGACTACCGGCACGACGAATGGGGCGTGGACGTGACCGTCAGCGGCTCGCAGAAGGGCCTCATGCTGCCGCCCGGCATCAGCTTCAACGCCTTGTCGCCGCGCGCGCTGGAGGCGTCGAAGGCGGCCAGGCTGCCGCGCGCCTTCTTCGATTGGGCCGATATCGTCGAGATGAACAAGACCGGCTACTGGCCCTACACGCCCAGCACCAATTTGCTGTACGGCCTCTCGGAAGCGCTGGACATGGTGCTGGGCGAGGGCCTGGAGAACGTGTTCGCACGCCACCAACGCTGGGCCGCCGGCGTGCGCGCGGGCGTCAACGCCTGGGGCCTGCCGATCCAGTGCGCCGACCCGGCCGTCTACTCGCCCGTGCTGACCGGCGTGATCACGCCCGAGGGCGTGGACGCCGACGCGCTGCGCAAGCTGATCCACGAACGCTTCGACCTCTCGCTGGGCACGGGCCTCGGCAAGCTCAAGGGCCGCATGTTCCGCATGGGCCACCTGGGCGACAGCAACGACCTGACGCTGGTGGCCATGGTGGCCGGCGTCGAGATGGGCCTGAAGCTCGCCGGCGTGAAGCTGGCCGGCAGCGGCGTGCAGGCCACCATGGACCACTTCGCCCGCCATCCGGCCCCCCTGCCGCGCAAGAACGCCGCCTGAAGCGTCCACGGCATCCCGACACCACCGGAGACAAGCGATGAAAAGACGTTCCCTGATCCAGGCCGTGGGCGCCGCAGCGGCCTCGCTCGGCGCCCCCTCCCTGTTCGCGCAGGACTGGCCCTCGGGCCCGGTCCGCATCGTCGTGGGCTTTCCGCCCGGCGGCGGCACCGACGCGCTGGCCCGCGTGGTGGCGCAAAAGCTCACGGCCCTGTGGGGCCAGTCGGTCATCGTGGAGAACAAGCCCGGCGTGGCCGGCGTGCTGGCGGCCGAATACGTGGCGCAGCAGCCCAGCGACGGCAGCACGCTGCTGATGGCCCACATCAACAGCCATGCGCTGGCGCCCAGCCTGCAGCCCAAGCTGCGCTACGACGTGCAGCGCGACTTCGTGCCCATCGTGATGGTGGGCGTGACGCCCAACCTGCTGATCGCCGGCCCGGGCCAGAAGGCCACGGCGCTCAAGGACATCGTGGCGCTGTGCAAGGCCGAACCCGGCAAGGTCAGCTTCGGCTCGGCCGGCGCCGGCTCGGCCCAGCACCTGGCGCTGGAGATGTTCAAGCTGCAGGGCGGTCTGGACGCCATGCACGTGCCCTACAAGGGCAGCGGCCCGCTGCTGGCCGACCTCATGGGCAACCAGATCCAGTACAGCTTCGAGACCATGACGGCCGCCACGCCGCATGTGAAGAGCGGCAAGGTGGTGGCCGTGGCGCAGACGCGCACGCGCCGCGCCAAGGGCCACCCCGGTGTGCCGACCATGCAGGAGCAGGGCTTCGAGGGCTTCGAGGCCACCACCTGGTATGGCCTGGTCGGCCCCGGCAAGCTGCCCACGCCGATCGCCGACAAGGTCAACCGCGACGTCAACACCGTGCTGGCCATGCCCGACGTGCAGGAGCGGCTGGACACCTACGGCGCGGAAGACGGCGGCGGCACGCGCGAGAAGTTCACGCAGTTCATCGCCAGCGAGACCGCCAAGTGGGGCAAGGTGGTGCGCGAGGGCAAGGTCAAGGTCGACGCGTAGCCTCGGCCTCGAAGACGGCAACCGCCGCTGCGAGGTCTTCGAGGGCTGTGCCGACGGCCTTGAACACGGTGCGCTCGGCCTCCGAGCTACGGCCCCGGGCGGCGCCCGTCACGAGATCGGAAAGCGTGCCGCGCACGTCCTCGGCGCGGACCACGCCGCGCGCGAGCGGGCCCAGCAGGTCGCCGCTTTTCTGCAGTGCCTCGGCGGTGTCGACCCACAGCCCGGCGCCCGCGAAGCAGGCGTCGTCGGCCTCGCACATCTGGGGCGAGAAGCTGCCGATCAGGTCCAGGTGGCTGCCCGGCGCGAGCCAGGCGCCCTGCACCACGGGCGCGGTGGCCAGCGTGGCGCAGCTCACGATGTCGGCGCTCGCGCAGGCGGTGGCCAGGTCGTGCGCGGCCAGCGCGTCGAAGCCATCCTCGCGCAGGCGGGCGGCCAGCGCCGTGGCCTGCGGCGCCGAGCGCGCCCAGACCGTCACGCGGCGGATGGTCCGCACGGCCGCGAAGGCCGTAGGCAGCAGCCGCGCGAGCCGGCCCGCGCCGACCACGAGCAGGTGCTGCGCATCCTCACGCGCGAGGTAGGACGCGGCCAGTGCCGAGGCCGCCACCGTGCGGCGCGCCGTGATCGCGTCGCCGTCGAGCAGGGCCAGCGGCACGCCCGTGGCCGCGTCGTGCAGCAGGTAGCTCGCATGCAGGCCGGGAAGGCCCAGCGCGGCATTGCCGGGCGCGATGTTGATGACCTTCACGCCGTAGTGGCGCGCGGTCCAGGCCGGCATGATCAACGAGGTGAAGCGATCCTCGACCGCGTGGGTGTGGCGCAGCGGCACCTGGCAGGGCGTGGCGAAGGCCTGGCGCAGCGTGGCGATCAGGTGGGGGAAGGGCAGGGCCGCATGCACGGCGCCCGCGTCGATGAACCTCATGCTTCGGCCAGGTAGTGCTTCATCTCCACCGCCTCGCCGGGCAGCACGAAGGCGCGCACCTGGGCTTCCAGTTCGTGGTCGGCCTGCGTGTGGCGCGCGCGCTGGTGCAGGTAGTCGGCCCAGGAGCTCACGATGAAGCGCTCCACGTAGCGCGAGGGGTCGGCCAGGTCGCGGTAGACGCGCCAGAAGGTCGCGCCATCGCGCTTGCGGTGGGCGCGCAGCAGGCTGGTGGCCTCCAGGAAGGCGCTGGCGTCTTCGGCGCGGATGCGGTAGCCGATCTCGATGGCCACGGGCCCGGCCTCGGGCGCGGGCTCCTTGGACACGTAGAGCTCGTCCCAGGGCGTGGTCTGCGTGACCTCCTGGGCCTCGCCCATGCGCAGCGGAAACGGCTTGCCCAGCAGCAGGCCCGCGGCCATGGCGGCCGCGGCCACGACCAGCGTGAAGGTCAGGCCTGCGATGTCGGCCATGGCGCCCCAGAAGGCCGAGCCCAGCGCGAACGAGCCCAGCGCGCACAGCGTGTGCATGGCCACCGCGCGCGAGCGCACCCAGGGCGGCACGCTGGTCTGCGTCGCGGTGTTGAAGGTGGACATCACCGCCATCCAGGCCGCGCCGCCGGCCACGAGCGCGAGGTAGACCAGGGCCGGCCAGGGCGCGAAGGCCGCGATCAGGTTGACCACGGCGTAGACCACGCAGCCGATGGCGACCAGCTTTTCCAGACCCACGCGGTGGCGCAGCTGGCCCACGACCAGGCCGATCAGCACGGCGCCCGTGCCCAGGCAGCCCATCAGCATGCCGTAGCCCGTGGCGCCCAGGCCCAGCTTCTGCGCGCCGATGGTGGGCAGCAGCGCCCACAGCGCCGAGCCCGCGCCGCTGTAGGCCACGGTGCGCACCAGCTGGGCCAGCACGGTTTGCGAATGCCAGGCGAAGCGCAGCGCGGCCATCATGCCGCCCCACAGCCGCTCGGCCGGCAGCCGCGAGGGTGGATGCGGCTTGGGCGGGTAGCGGCGGATCGCGAGCGCCATGACCACCACGGCGACGACCGCCAGCGCGAAGTTCCAGGCGCCTCCGACGGCCGTGAAGACCAGGCCGGCCAGGGCCGGGCCGACCGCGCGCGCCGCGTTGTAGGCGATGGACACGCAGGTGATGGCCTGGGGCAGATCGGCGCGCGTGACCGAATCGGCGATGGTGGAGTTCCAGGCCGGCGACAGCAGCGCCGTGCAGCAGCCGGCCACGAAGATCATGAACAGCAGCGTGCCGGGCCCCCCGATGCCGGCCAGCAGCAGCACGGCCATCAGCGTGCCGGCGACGGCCTGCACCACCAGGGCCGTAAGGATCAGGCGGCGGCGGTCCGTGATGTCGGCCAGCACACCGGCCGGCAGCGACAGCAGGAACATGGGCAGGAACACGGCCGTCTGGACCAGGGCGGCGAGGAAGGACGAGCCGGTCAGCTCCACCATCATCCAGGCGCCGGCCATGGTCTGCATGGCGTTGCCGATGAAGTAGATGCCGCCGCTGCTCCACAGGGCGCGGAACTGTGGGTAGCGCAGCGTGGCCCAGATCGACGGGTTATGGGGCAGGGGCGTGGCGCTCATGGCGAGCCATTGTGCCCATTCGACTCCCCTGCCCCAGGGGAGGGGTACCGGTTCAGGCCGACGTGGCGAGGCCGGCGCGCGGCTGGCGCGTGGCGCGCAGGCCCATCCATTGCGCCTCGGCCAGCAGCACCACGGTCACGGCCTGGGCAACGACCCAGGCCGTGCCCAGCGCCGTGACCGCGAACAGCCCGCTGGCCAGCAGCGCGGCGCAGGCCGCGGCCCAGCCGAAGTTGCCGATGGCCACCAGGCCGATCAGCGTGCGCGGCGGCGCAGCGCGTCGGGCCATCGCGGCGGCCGCCGCGGCATAGGCCAGCAGGAACAGGCCGGTGGAGAGCAGCAGGCCGCCGGGCAGGCCGGTGAGCCGGGCCAGCGCGTCGGTGAAGCCGACCTGCAGGACGCCCGTGGCGGCGCAGGAGAGGGCGTCGACCCACATCACGCGGGACAGGAAACGGGGCGAGGCGAAGAACGAGGACATGGCGGGACTCCGTGGTGTTGCACGCCCTGGAACCATTCCCTGGCGTTGGAGCGCATGGTTCCGCAGCCCGCGCTGCGAAGCCATGACCTCGCAGGTCATGGCCGCGCTCGGCCCTGGCGCCAGAATCGGTGCCATGTCCAGCCCTGCCCACTCCCTGCGCCAGCCCGGCGCCCGCGACCCGTTCGGCCTGCACCTGCGCCACTGGCGCCAGCGCCGGCGCATGAGCCAGCTGGACCTGGCCAACGAGGCCGAGATCTCCACGCGCCACCTGAGCTACGTGGAGACCGGCCGCGCCACGCCCAGCCGCGAGATGGTGCTGCGCCTGGCCGAGCGGCTGGAGGTGCCGTTGCGCGAGCGCAATGCGCTGCTGGTGGCGGCCGGTTTCGCGCCCATGTACCGCCAGCGCGGGCTGGACGACCCGGCACTGGCCGCGGCGCGCCGCGCCGTGGACCTCGTGCTCAAGGGGCACGAACCCTATCCCGCATTGGCGGTGGACCGGCACTGGCAGCTGGTTGCGGCCAATGCCATCGTGCCCTTGCTGATGGCGGGCGCGGCGCCCGAGCTGCTGCAGCCGCCCGTCAATGTGCTGCGCCTGTCGCTGCATCCGCAGGGCCTGGCCAGCCGCATCGCCAACCTCGCGCAGTGGCGCGCCCACCTGCTGGAGCGGCTGCAACAGCAGATCGCGGCCACGGGCGATGCGGTGCTGCAGGCGCTGCACGACGAACTGGCGGCCTACCCGGTCGGCGATGCCGGCCACGCCGCAACGGCGGGCGGCGGCGAGTTGTCCAGCGTGGTCGTGCCGTTCCAGCTGCGCACCGATGCCGGCGTGCTGAGCTTCATCAGCACCACGACGATCTTCGGCACGCCGGTGGACGTGACCTTGCAGGAGTTGGCGGTGGAGTCGTTCTTTCCGGCCGATGCGGCGACGGCGCAGGCGCTCGCGGCGTTGAAAGCCTGATCAGTCCAGGCTGGCGAGGTGCGTCTGGGCGGCCGCGCCCAGCTTCGCGTCAAAGGTGGCGAGCGGCGCCTTGAGCTCTGCGGCCAGCCAGAGGTAGGCGGCGTCGTAAGCGCTGAGCTGGTAGCGGACTGCGAGGTCCAGTACCAGCGCCGGCGGAACGGTGTGCAGCGTGATCCGCAGTTGGCCGAAGGCAGCCAAGCCGTCCTGCACCATCTCCGCGTGCCCCTGCCTGTGCTTCTTGAGTGCCACGCTCGCAATCTCGAGGTTCAGAAGGTGTGGCGCATGCAGTGTCCGGCCATCCATGGCGACCTGCGCCTGCGCTTTCCACGCTTCCTGGAATACCCGGCCGGCCACCACGCTGCAGTCCACCACGAGTGGCGGTTGCACAAGGTAATGGGCTGGTGGCTCCGCCACGTAGGGCGGTGGTGGCGCGCTCACCGGGCGTCCCGCTCCGCCCGGATGATGTCAACGCCCAGCGGGACGCCGGTGACAGGGGTCGGGTACTTGGCGTCCAGTTCGGCCCCGATCTGGGCGACCGTCTTCCATCCCTGGACATGACCGGTCGGCATTGCCGTACGCAGCGTGGCTGCTGGTGTGGTGCCCATCACGGCGGCCTCCAGAATGGCCATCAGCTCGCCCTGCAACGAGCGGTGGTTGCCCGCAGCACGCTGGCGCAGTGCTTCGGCCCAGGCGTCGGGCACGTCCTTGATGGAAAGATTTGGCATACGGCTCCAAAACGGATGTGATCCATTTTGGAGCCGCCAGCGGCTGTCGTCAAATGGCCCGAGACTGACCGCTCACCACCCCCCGCCCAACGCCAGGAACACACCGATCTGGTCGTCCGCCAGCTGCGCATCCGAAGCCGCGAGCGCCGCTTCGCTGGCCGCCATCACGCGCTCGGCGTCCAAGGCGTCGAGGTAGCCGGTCTTGCCGTTCTGGTAGAGCTGGCGCGCCTGCGCTGCCACGCTCGCGCTGTCGTCGCGCGCGGCCTGCAGGGCCGCATGGCGGTCGAGCTCGCGCGCGTAGACCACGAGGGCCGTCTCGGTCTCGCGCAGCGCCGTCAGCACGGTGCCGTCGAAGCGGGCCAGGGCCGCACGCGTGCCGGCCTCGGCCTGGGCGATGCGGGCCTGGGCCACGCCGGTGTTGGGCACGGTCCAGGAAATCAGCGGGCCCAGGCTCCAGCTGAAGGTGTCGCCGCGCGCGAAGCCCGAGGCCGCGCCGACCGAGCCGGCCGACAGGCCCAGCGTGACCTTGGGGTACAGGTCGCCGATGGCCACGCCGATGCGCACCGTGGCCTCGGCCAGCGCGCGCTCGGCCTGGCGGATGTCGGGCCGGCGCCGCAGCAGGGCGGCGCCGTCACCCACCGGGATCGCGCCTGCCACCTGCGGCGGCGTCTCGCAGCTGGCCACATCCTTGGGGACGTCCTGCGGCAAGGCGCCCGTCAGCGTGGCGAGCCGGTACAGCGCGCCCTGGCGCTCGGCCTGCAGCGGCGGCAAGGCCGCGTTCAACTGCTGCAGCTGGGCGCGGGCGCGCGCGGCGTCGATGCTGCCGGCGCGGCCGGCTTGCTGCAGCCGCTCGGTCACGCCGAGCGCCTCGCGTTGCAGTTCCACCGACTTGCGCGCGGCCTGCAGCCGCAAGCCGCTGGTGCAGGCCTGGGCGTAGGCCCGGGCCGTGGCGGCGGCCACGTTCACGCGCACGAGGTCCACGGCGGCCTGTGCGCCGGCCGTGCCGGCCTCGGCCGCCTCGACCGCGCGGCGGATCTGGCCCACCCAGTCGACCTGGTAGGACAGCGCGGCATTGGCGCTGTAGTGCACGGCGTTGGGCGGAACATGGTCCTTCTGCAGCAGCGACAGGCCCGAGACGTGGCCGTAGGAGGGGCCGCCGCGGAGGCCGATGGCGGGCTTGGTGGCGCCGCCGACTTCCATCTCGACGGCCTGCATGCGCTCCAGGTTGGCCACGGCCTGGCGCAGGTCGGTGTTGTGCGTGAGCGCCTGGCCCACCAGCCGGTCGACTACGGGGTCGTGCCACAGCCGCCACCAGTCCTGCGGCAGCGGCTCGGCCGAGAACGGCGCGGCCTGGGCGCCCGCGAAGGGCAGGGCCGCGGCAGGCTGGCTGGCCAGCGCCTCGGGCGGCTGGTGGTAGTCGGGGCCGACCGGGGCCGTGCTGCAGGCGGCCAGGGCCAGAGCGAGCGCGAGCGGGGTGAGTTGGCGCAGCATGCTCAGCTCCTGGGCGCCGCGGCGGCCTCGACCACCTGCACCGTCACGGTCTGGCCGGCCACCAGGCGCGTGCCCTCGGGCAGCGGGTCCAGCCGCACGCGCACCGGCACGCGCTGGGCCAGGCGCACCCAGTTGAAGGTGGGCGTCACGCTGGGCAGCAGGTTGGCGCTGGTGGAGCGGTCGCGGTCGGCGATGCCGGCCGACAGGCTCTCCACCGTGCCGCCCAGCACGCCGCCGCTCATGGGCGTCACGCGCACGCGGTCGCCGATGTGAATGCGCGGCAGCTTGGTCTCTTCGAAGTAGCCCTCGACATAGAGTGAGGCCGCATCGACCAGCGCCAGCGCCGGCCGGCCGGCCGTGGCGTAGCTGCCCTGGCGCAGGTCCAGGTTGGTGACCAGGCCGCCGACCGGGGCCCGCACCTCGGCGCGCGAGAGGTTCAGCTGCGCGGTGTCGCGCGTGACGGTGGCCTGCGCCACGCCGGCCTGGGCCTGCTCGACGCGCATGCGGGTCTGCTCGCGCACCTCCTGCGAGACCAGGTTGCCGAGCGCCTGGTTGCGCGCGTCCTCGCGCCGGGCCTGCGACAGCGCGACCTGCTGCGCGCCCAGCGCCGCCTGGGCCTGGCGCAGCGCGAGCAGAAAGCGCGCACGGTCGACTTCGAACAGCAGCGTGCCGCTGGCCACGGCCTGGTTGTCGGCGACCGGCACGGCCGTGACCAGGCCGGAGACGTCGGGCGCGATCTGCACGATGTTGGCGCGCACGCGGCCGTCGCGCGTCCAGGGCGCGACCTCGTAGTGGTCCCACAGCCGCAGGCCCGCCCAGATGGCGGCAGCCGTCACGAGCAGGGTCAGCAGCACGCGGGCGCTGCCCACGGTCCAGGGGTGCTTGAAGAAGGAGGCGGTTTTCATGGTGAACCTGTTTGCAGGAGGTAAGCGGCGTGGCTGAGCCCGTAGAGCAGCAGTACGTAGAGCGCGACGTCGAACAGCGCCGGATGCCAGATGTGGCGGTACAGGCCGGTGGCGGCCAGGAGGCGCCGCAGGCCCCACAGCACGCCCAGCGCGCCGAGTGCCAGCGGCATCAGCCAGGGCATGTACAGGCCGTAGAAACTCAGCTCGCCGATCATGGTGTGGCTCCTTGCGCCAGGGGCTGTGCGCCCGGGAAGAGGTTGCGCCGCAGGCCGACCAGCGCGGCCACGGCGGCGCGCCATTCGGATGCGGGATGCGACGCGGGGTGCGGCGCGGCCAGCGTGGCCTGCAGCGTGTCGTCGAGCACCGGCAGCAGCGCGGCGGGCACGGGTTTGGCCGGGCCGCGGCTGCGCGCGTCGAAGAAGCCCGCGATGCCGCCCAGCAGCTGGGCCGTCGCCGAGGCAGGCAGGTGGGCACGGGCCTGCTGCAGCGTGACGATGTCCTTGCCCACGCGCAGGTCGCGCAGCGCATCGTTGGTGGTGGCGTCCTTGCGGCCGTCGGCGGTGGTGATGCGCAGCGCCAGGAGGCCGATGCGGTCCAGCACGCGCACCGTGTAGCCATCGTCTTGCGGCGCGCGCGGCGCAGCGGCCATCTCGCCGAGCTCGCGCCAGATCGCGCGCTGGATGCGGCGCGCGCTCCAGTCGGTGCCGACCGAGCGCATCAGGCCGGTAACGCGCGCTGCGGCCACGGCGCCCAGCGTCTGGGCCAGCGTGGCGTTCAGGAAGCCCACGATGTCGGCGTTGCCGGTGTCGTGCATGGCCAGCGTGCCGCCCAGCCCGCCCATCAGCATGGCCATGGCGGCCAGGAAGGTGGCCGGGCGCGCCATGTAGCAGCCCAGCACCAGGAAGGCCGGCGCGCAGATCAGCACCAGCATGCCGAAGTCCTGCACCAGCGGCATCAGCACCAGCACATACAGCGCCGACAGCGGGATGGACCACAGCGTGAACTTCAGGAAAGCGTTGATCGCGGGCGCCGGGTCGTCCATGGTCGCGAAGAAGCAGCACAGCACCGCGGACATCATGGTCGCTACCGCGCCCGAGGGCCAGCCGGTCAGGATCCAGAAGGCGCTGCACAGGCACACCACCAGCACCGCAGCCGTGCCCGACCACAGCGCCATGCCCACGTCGCGGTGCAGCACGCGGTGGCCCAGCGCCTGGTGGCGTGCGGGTGCCGCGCCCTTGAGGCCGGCATCGATCTCCTGGCGCAGCGCGGTGCAGGCGGCCCAGCCGTCCACCAGCTCGCCCAGGCGGCAGGCCAGGGCGATGCGCAGGGCGTGTTGCCAGTCGCTGGCCGGGGCGTCTGCCAGGGCGTCGATGGCTGGGCGCAGCAGCGCGGGCGGGGTCGCATGGGGGGCCTGCAGCCAGGTGCCGATGCGCGCCAGCAGCGCCGTCACGTCGGCGGGCAGCGCACCCGCGTCCTGCTCCAGCGCCTGCAGCCGGTCTTCCACGGCCGACAGCAGCGGCGTGAGCGCGGCCACGCGGTCCTGCATCGCGCCGATGGCGCCGGCGGTCCAGCGCAAATGGGTGGTGTCGAAGGGCACATGGGTCGACAGCAGGCGCAACTGCGTGATGTCGGCCGCGAGCCGGCGCCGGTCCAGGTCCAGCGACTGACCGTTGCCCTGGCCGTCCAGGCGCAGCAGGTCCGCCAGCCAGCGCCGCGCGTCGCGCAGCGTGTTGTCCAGCAGGCCCAGCACGCTGGGCGCCAGGCTCTGCGGCAGCACGATGCTGTGCACCAGCGTCGCGCAGACGATGCCGATCCAGATCTCCTCCACGCGCAGCGTCGCCGTGTCGAACAGGGTTTGCGGCGTCTCCACCGAGGGAAAGCCGATCAGCGCGGCGGTGTAGCCGGCCAGCATGAACACGTAGGAGGCCGGCGAGCGGTCCAGCAGCGAGAAGAACAGACAGGTGCCGACCCACAGTGCCAGTGCCAGCGTCAGCAGCTCGGGCGCCGAGGACAGCGCAGGCACCAGCAGCAGCGTGGCCGTGCAGCCCAGCAGTGTGCCCAGGAAGCGGTAAATGGCCTTGGAGCGCACCGCGCCGGCCAGCGGATTGGCGACCACGTAGGCCGTCAGCAGCGCCCAGAACGGGCGCGGCAGGCCGGCCCTGCTGGCGCAGTACATGGCCAGCATGGCGGCGCCGAAGCTTTTCAGCGAGAACACGAATTCCCCGCGCGTGAAGCGCGGCAGCGCGGGCACGAAGGTCATGGCGCGGACCGGTGGGTGGAGGCGGGCGCGCGGCTGGGCATCACGCAGCCCAGGCGCTGCTCCAGCGTGGCGAACACGCGCAGGCAGGCGGCCACGTCCTCGTCGGGCACACCCTCGAACAGGCTGGCCCGCAGGTCGTGCAAGGTGGCCTCGATCTGGGCGCGCGCGGTGGCGCCGGCCGGGGTCAGGTGCAGGGTCTTGGCGCGGCGGTCGGCCGGGTCCTCGCGGCGTTGCGCGAGGCCGGCGGCCACCAGCTGGTCGAGCGAGCGCACCAGCGAGGCCGCCTCGATGCCCAGCAACTCGGCCAGCTGGACCTGGCGCACGCCGTCGCCCTGGCGGCCGATCATCACGAGCGGCCAGGCCATGGTGGCCGAGACCCCGTGGTGGGCCACGGCCTTGTCGGCCGTGGACTTGTAGGCCCGCTGCAGCACCGACAGCAGCATCGTGGTCGCCATCAGCGCGGTCTCGCGCTCGGGCGGCAGGCTGGGTGCTTGGTTCGACATATCGTTAGCGCTCTATTAATTAGCTTGCTAACAATTGTACGGGTTTACCCTTGACTTTGCAGGGCGGCCCGTGAACAGGGGGCGCGGCAGACCAAGGTGTGGGCCGTTCCGAGCAGATCGACCCGGCTGGCACGCCGCTGTTCTGGAGGCCGCGGAGCAGGCCATGCCAGTGCACCCGCGGGGCCGGCTCTGCCGGACCGCCGGGTGCGCCCCTGGAGGGGGATGGGCCGGCTACACGCAGTGAGCCGGCCAAACGGGGTGGTTCAATATTCCCAGAACACGCGCTGCAGGTCGGCCGTGCTCAGCGGCTTGCTCAGCGCGACCATGGCCAGGATGCGGGCCTTCTGCGGGTTCAGGTCGTGCGCGACCACCCAGTCGTACTTGTCGTCGGGCTGCTCGGCGTTGCGCAGCACGAAGCCGCCGGTGTTCACGCGCGAGGAGCGGATCACCTGCACGCCGTCGGCACGCAGCTTCTGCAGCGCGGGCACCACGCGGTCGGCGACCGAGCCGTTGCCGGTGCCGGCGTGGATGATGGCCTTGGCACCCTTGCCGATGGTCTCGACCGTGGACGCCGGCACGTTGCCGTAGCCGTAGGCGATGTCGACCTGCGGCAGCGCCGTGATCTCGTCGATGTTGAACTCCGACTGCGTGGTGTGGCGCTTGACCGGCGCGCGGAACCAGTAGTTCTTGCCCTCCACGATCATGCCCAGCGGGCCCCACTGGCTCTTGAAGGCCTCGGTCTTGATGTTGATGGCCTTGGCCACGTCGCGGCCGCTCTGGATCTCGTCGTTCATCGTGACCAGCACGCCCTTGCCCTTGGCGTCCTTGCTCGCGGCCACGTTGACGGCGTCGAACAGGTTCAGCGCGCCGTCGGCCGACAGCGCCGTGCCCGGGCGCATGGAGCCGACCACCACGATGGGCTTGTCGGTGCGCACCACGAGGTTCAGGAAGTAGGCGGTCTCCTCCAGCGTGTCGGTGCCGTGCGTCACCACGATGCCGTCCACGTCGGACTGCTTGGCCAGGGCCGAGACACGCCTGGCCAGCACCAGCAGGTTGTCGTTGGTGAAGCTTTCCGAGGCGATCTGGAAGGTCTGCTCGCCCTTGACGTTGGCGACCTTGGAGATCTCGGGCAGGCCGGCGATCAGTTTGTCCACGGGCACCTTGGCCGCGGCGTAGGTGGCGCTGTTGGCGGCCGAGGCGCCGGCGCCGGCGATGGTGCCGCCGGTGGCGAGGATCACCACATTGGGCAACTGCTGGGCCTGGGCGATGGCGCTGGCCGCGAGCAGGGCTGCGCCGGCCGCGAAGGCGCGGATGCGGGAGGGGAAGTACATGCGGAAAACTCCTGGAATGTTGGCTTTTGTCGCCCGGCCGGGCGTGACGCGCCGCCATGGTTTGGTGCATGGCGCCGCGGGGCCGGCCAGGGCGCGGCGGAAGATACAGGAAGCGTGCCCGCTTGGCCTTGCTGTGACATGCCGTCTCCGCATGGCGTGATGCGGGGCGGTGGCATGGCTTCTGCGAGCATGGCGGCATGCCCTTCGATTTCGATGCCGCCGTGCAGGCGCCTTTCCGCATGCAGCCCGGGCTGCGCCGGCTGGCGGCCGGCGCCGCGCAGTTGAGCCCGGTGCGTCCTGGCAGTGCGCACTGGAACGCCAAGCTGGCTGTGCTGTCGGCGCGCGCGCCGCAGGCCTTGTGCGCCGCCCGCGGCTTCGATGCGGCGCCGGCCTTGCAGGCGCTGTGCAGCCATGCCGCCGCCGAGCATCCGGCGGCCTGGAGTTGGGACGGCGCGCGCGCCCAGGCGCACGCGCTGGGCCTGGCCGTGGCGGATGGCGCGGTGCAGGCCCTCGGTGCCAGCGCCGACGCACGGTCCCTGGCCTGCCTGCAGGCGCTGTCGCCCGGCTGGCGCCTGGCCGGCCTCCTGAGTCTGGCCTTCGCCGAGGACTTCGCGGTGCTGGACAGCGCCAGCACGGCCATCCCCTGGCTGGCCGTGGCCCTGCCTTCGCATTGGGCGCCCGAGCAGAAGGTCGGCCGCCCGTTCGCCGACGTGCATGCGCCGGTGGCCGACAACGCGCTGCTGCTGCAGGCCGCCCAGGGGCTGGCCCGGCTCGTGGCCGGGCCGGACCGCTGGGAGCGCTTCGTGTGGACGGTCACGCCGCACGGCGCGCTGGCGGCGCATCCCGCGCATCCGCCGGCAGGGAGTTGGGACGGCCAGCCCCTGGACGCGGCCTGGTGGCGCACCGAACGCCAAACCTTCCTTCCCGTGCCGGACGCGGCGCAGGCCGTGTTCACGATCCTGGTCGAGGTGCAGCCCCTGTCCGAGGCCATCGACATCCCGGCCCGCGCGGCGCGCCTGCATGCGGCCGTCGCCAGCATGAGCGCGCCGGTGCTGGCCTACCGAGGCCTGGCCGGTGTGCGGGGCCGTTTGCTGGCGTGGCTGGCCGCCCGCTGCTGAAGGGCAAGGAGGCCGTGCGGGAGAACAGGCGGCCCCGCCCCAGGGGCGCCTCCGACGCCCGGCCAGGGCCGGCTGCACGCGCTGCGCGGCACCGCCGTCCCTGCTGCCGAGGCGGTCTCCATCGGTGTAAGTAAGGGTTAACCCTCGGTTTTGCGACAATGCCGGGCTCGCCGCAGTGCGCGCAAAGCGCCGCTGCACGACTTGCAAGCACCCCGATTCCCGATGACAGACACCGAACAACAAGCCCGGGCCCGCCGCTGGCCCCTCGTCGCGCTGGGCGCGCTCACGCTCCTCATGGGCGCTTTCCTGGCCGTCGGCGGCGGCTGGCTGGCCATGCTGGGTGGCAGCTGGTACTTCGTGCTGGCCGGCATCGCCTTGCTGGCCAGCGGTTTCCTGGTCGTGCGCGGCAACCCGGCCGGCGCCTGGCTGTTCGCGCTGGTGCTGCTGGCCACGGCCTTCTGGGCGCTGGCGGACGTGGGCCTGCGCTTTTGGCCGCTGGTCTCGCGCCTGATGGCCTTGGGCGTGCTGGGCCTGCTGATGGCGCTGGCCTATCCGGCCCTGGTCCGCGCGTCCGGTGGCAAGCCCGGCAAAGGCGCCTATGGCGTGGCGGTCCTGCTGCTGGCGGCCCTGGTGGCCGCGGGCGGCTATGCCTTCGTGCCCGCGCCCGTGGTCGCCGCGCGGAACCCCGGCCAGCCGGCCACGCCGGTGGCGCCCGGCAGCGCGCAGAAGGACTGGCTGCACTGGGGCAACACCACGGCCGGCAGCCGCTTCGCCGCGCTGGAGCAGATCACGCGCGCCAACGTGGGCCAGCTGCAGGTGGCCTGGACGGCCCACACCGGCGACATCCCGCAGAGCACCGGCTCGGGTGCCGAAGACCAGAACACGCCGCTGCAGGTGGGCGACACGGTCTACGTCTGCACCGCCTACGGCCGTGTGCTGGCGCTGGACGCCGACACCGGCGCCGAGCGCTGGAAGTTCGACCCGCAGGCCAAGGCGCCCAACTGGCAGCGCTGCCGCGGCCTGGGCTACTTCGACCAGGATGCCGAAGCGCCCGTGGCCACTGCGCAGCCGGCCGCCGCCTGTCGCCAGCGCCTGTTCCTGCCCACGCTGGACGCGCGCCTCATCGCGATCGACGCCAGGACCGGCCAGCCCTGTGCCGACTTCGGCACGAACGGCACGGTCGACCTGTCGGTCGGCATGGGCGAGATCCCGTTCGGCTGGTACCAGCAGACCTCCACGCCGCTGGTCGCGGGCCGGCTCGTGGTCGTGGGCGGCCGCGTGGCCGACAACTGGTCGGTGGACGAGCCGCCCGGCGTGGTGCGCGCCTTCGACGCCGTCACGGGCCAACTGGCCTGGGCCTGGGATTCGGGCAACCCCGCCATCACCAAGCTGCCGCCCGAAGGCCAGACCTACACGCGCGGTTCGCCCAACGTCTGGGCCGCCATGTCCTACGACGCCAAGCTCGGCCTGGTCTACCTGCCCACGGGCAACGCCACGCCCGACTTCTGGGGTGCGCACCGCACGCCCGAGGAGGAGAAGTACAGCTCCTCCATCGTCGCGCTCGACGCCGCCACGGGCCGCGTGCGCTGGCACTTCCAGACCACGCACCACGACCTGTGGGACTTCGACCTGCCGTCGCAGCCGCTGCTGGTCGACGTGCCCAACGCCCAGGGCGGCACCGACCCCGCGCTGGTGCAGACCACCAAGCAGGGCGAGATCTTCATGCTGAACCGCGAAACCGGCGTGCCGCTGGCCGAGGTGCAGGAAAAGCCGGTGCCCCAGGGCAATCTGCCGGGCGAGCGCTATGCGCCCACGCAGCCGTTCTCGGTCGGCATGCCGTCGATTGGCAACACCACGCTCGTGGAGTCCGACATGTGGGGCGCCACCCCCTTCGACCAGCTGCTGTGCCGCATCCAGTTCAAGGGCATGCGCAGCGAAGGCGTCTACACGCCGCCGGGCCTGGACCACGCGCTGCAGATGCCGGGCTCGCTCGGCGGCATGAACTGGGGCAGCGTGTCGGTCGACCCGACGACCAGCACCATGTTCGTCAACGACATGCGCCTGGGCCTGGCCAACTACATGATCCCGCGCGAGAAGATGCCCAAGAACGCGAGCGGCATCGAGATGGGCGCCGTGCCGCAGGCCGGTACGCCCTATGGCGCGATGCGCCAGCGCTTCCTGTCGCAGCTGGGCATCCCGTGCCAGGCGCCGCCCTTCGGCACGATGTCGGCGATCGACCTCAAGAGCCGCCAGCTGCTCTGGCAGGTGCCGGTCGGCACGGTGCAGGACACCGGCCCGCTGGGCATCAAGATGCACCTGCCGATCCCGATCGGCATGCCCACGCTGGGCCCCTCGCTGGCCACGCAGTCCGGCCTGGTGTTCTTCGCCGGCACCCAGGACTACTACCTGCGCGCCTTCGACAGCGCCAGCGGCAAGGAAGTCTGGAAGGCCCGCCTGCCGGTCGGCAGCCAGGGCGGCCCGATGACCTATGTCTCGCCCAAGAGCGGCCGCCAGTACGTGCTGGTCACGGCCGGCGGTGCGCGCCAGTCGCCCGACCGCGGCGACTACGTGATCGCCTACGCGCTGCCACCAGCCGCCAGGTAAGGCTCAGGGCGCGCGGTGCAGCCGCGGCGCTGCCAGCAGCGCCAGGTTGTCCGTGATGGCCGCATCCACGTTCGGGTAGCGGCCCTGCATCTTGGACAGCTTCATGATGGTCTGCAGCGCCTGCAGATCCTTGAGCGTGGGGGCGACCTTGATCTGCGCGATCGCCGCGCTGGGGTTGCCGCCGTTGATCAAGGCCATCAGCTTGCTGGACCAGTCGTTCGCGCGTGCCATGTTCGTTCACCTGCTTCGTCAAAGGGCGCCGACTGTACGCGCTGTACGCGCAGTGCGCGCAGGCGCGCCGGTTAGGATCACCCATGAGAAAAACATATGCACTCCAGGTCGAGGGCAAGCACCCAGACCGCCTGCTCGACGCGATCAAGCACGACATCCGCAGGTACATCAAGCGCGAACGCCGCCGCGCACTGCCCGAAGGCATGGACTTCTGGGACTTCGACTGCCGCTTCGGCGCCGACGAAGCATCGTCCGGCATCGTGCACCTGTCGGACATCACCGGCCTCATCGACGGCGTGGCGAAGGAGGGCGGCCAGCAGTTCTACGTCGAGATCCTGGCCAGGCCCGCCAAGCGCCGGCCCAAGGCCGCGGCGCCGGATTGAACCCTACATCGCGCTCTCGAGCATGGCCCGGTAGTCCGCGCGCGAGGCCAGCCGCGGATTGGTCTTGTGGCAGTGGTCGGCCATGGCGCCGTCGATGATCTGCTCGAACAGCGCCGGCGTCACGCCGACCTCGGCCAGGCCCTTGGGCAGGCCCAGGCGGGCGTTCATGTCGCGGATCGCCTCGCCGATGTCGCCGGGCTGGTCCAGGTGCATGGCACGCGCCATGCGCTGCAGGCGCTGCTCCTTCTGCACCGATTCCGCACCCGCATTGAAGGCCACCACGGCCGGCAGGAACAGCGCGTTGAGCGTGCCGTGGTGCAGCCGCGGGTCCACACCGCCCAGGCTGTGCGAGAGGCTGTGCACGCAGCCCAGCCCCTTCTGGAAGGCCATGGCGCCCTGCATGGAGGCGCTCATGAGGTTGAGGCGGGCCTCGCGGTCGCTGCCGTCCTTGGTCGCCCGCTCGATGTGGGCCCAGGCCCGCTCCAGGCCGTCCAGCGCGATGCCGTCGGCCGGCGGGTTGAAGGCGGCCGACATGAAGGTCTCCATGCAGTGCGCGATGGCGTCCATGCCGGTCGCGGCCGTGAGCTTGGGCGGCAGGCCCAGCGTGAGCTCGGGGTCGCAGATGGCGGCCTTGGGCATCAGCGACCAGCTGTGGAAGCCCAGCTTGCGGTGGTCGTCCACGATGATGATGGCGCCGCGCGCCACCTCGCTGCCGGTGCCGCTGGTGGTCGGCACGGCGATCAGCGGCGCGGCCGCCTCGGTGATGCGCGGCGATCCGCCTTCGATGGTGGCGTAGTGCGTGAGCGGACCCTCGTGCGTGGCGGCGATGGCCACGCCTTTGGCGCAGTCGATCGACGAGCCGCCGCCCACGGCGATCAGGCCGTCGCACCGGCCCTTTTTGTACAGCGCGACGGCGGCGCGCACGGCGGCCTCGGTCGGGTTGGACGGCGTCTCGTCGAACACCGCGGCGGGCAGCGCGCCCAGTGCGTCCAGCGCCTTTTGCAGGATGCCGACGGCGCGCACGCCGGCGTCCGTGACGACCAACGGGCGCGTGATGCCGATGCGCTTGCACTCGTCGGCCAAGAGGCGGATCGCGCCGAACTCGAACTGGACTTGGGTCAGGTACTGGATCAGGGCCATGGGGTCTGCGTGG
Organism: Pseudorhodoferax aquiterrae; assembly: GCF_014652235.1. Lineage (GTDB taxonomy): Bacteria > Pseudomonadota > Gammaproteobacteria > Burkholderiales > Burkholderiaceae_C > Pseudorhodoferax > Pseudorhodoferax aquiterrae. Next base: position 1,308 of record NZ_BMYK01000002.1, on the reverse strand, counting down.
AGCGTGGAAGACCGGGCAATCTAGCAAGCCCCGCCGTTTCCGCGCATAGCGCCATCCCTTGGTCTGTCGTCCCGGCGACCTTTCAGGCGACCCGCTGGAACCAGAGCAGCGACAGCAGGGCCGCACCCGCCATCAGCAGCAGCGCGCCCAGCGCGAGCGGGCCGGCCAGTTCGGTCTCGCGCATCTGCACCTGCAGCCGCGCGCCCATCTTCTCGTAGACCTGCAGCAGGCTCTCGGCGCTGCCCGCACGGAAGTAGTCACCGTGGGTGATGCCGGTCACCTCGCGCAGCATGCCCTCGTCCAGCTGCAGCACGACGGACCAGTCGTCCTGGTCGGCGCCGGGCGTGTCCACGGTTCCGAGGCCCACCGCGTGGATGCGCACGCCGCGTGCGGCGGCCATGTCGGCGGCCTGCAGCGGGTGCACGCCGAAGTTGCTGCGCCCGTCGGTCAGCAGCACGATGGTGGCGGCCGGCCCGGCATCCGAGGTGGGCGGCCGCGGCACCGGCTTGGGCGTGGCGCGCGGCGCGTGCGCCGTCAGCGGCATGAAGACGGCCTCGCCCAGGTCCAGGGCCTCGTTCGGAAACAGTTCGGCCAGCGCCGCCACGATGCCGCTGCCCATGGCCGTGCCGTGCTGCAGGTGCAGCGCGTCGATGGCCGTGAGCAGCTTCTCGCGGCTGTAGGTCGGCGGCTGCACCACCTGGGCCGTGCCCGCGAAGCTGACCACGCCCACGCGGGCGCCGTCCGGCAGCTGGCGCACGAAGGCCTTGGCGGCCTCGCGCGCGGCATCCAGCCGGCTCGGCTTGATGTCGTCGGCCTGCATGCTCAGCGAAACGTCCACAGCCAGCATCACGGTCGCCTGTTCGGTCGGCAGCGGCAGCGCGGCCTGGGGCCGGGCCGCGGCGAACAGCAGCACGGCCAGCGCGGCGAGCAGCAGGGCCGGCGGCAGGTGGCGGCGCCAGAGGCGGCCGGGCTGCAGGGCCTGGCGCACCAGCGCCACATTGGCGTAGCGCAGAGCCGGCTGGCGCCGGCTGCGCAGCAGCCAGACGTAGCCCAGGACCAGCGCGGGGATGGTCCACATCAGCCACAGCAGCTGCGGCCAGAGGAAGTGCAGGGGCTGGATCATGGCGGGCTCCCAAGGGTTTACCCTAGGAACCAAGCAATAAGCTTGCCTGGCGACTGCTGGCGCGAATGCTGTCAGAAATGACACGTTCAAGGCGGTTCGATCCGTGCGTTCCATGAAAAAAGGGGGCCGGTGGCCAATGCCAGTCAGTTAAGCCCAGGCGAAGCTGATAGCGGCTACAAAGGGAA
>NZ_BMYK01000001.1:330981-567535 GCF_014652235.1 Pseudorhodoferax aquiterrae | reverse complement strand
GGCCTCGCCGGCTTGACGCGGACCATAGAACCTCTGCCAGACCGCCGGCGGCGCCCCCTTGAGGGGGGATGGGATTTCTACACGCAGTGAGAAATCCAAACGGGGGTGGTCTCATCTCGCCGCCTCGGCCTCGATGCGGATGGTGTACTTCTCGGCCAGCGCGCGCACGGCCGCCGTGCGCTGCTCGGCCATGACCTGGTCGGTCCAGTCCTGCAGCACCACGCCGCGCAGGACCGCGAAGTCGGCGGGCCTGGCGGCCGACACGGCCTCCAGCTGGATCACGCGCCAGCCGTCCTTGCCGGACAGCGCCTGCCAGCGGCCGGGCGGAGCGCCCTCCACGGCCTTGGCAAAGGGCTCGCCGTAGCTCTGCACGAGGTTGGCATGGGGCCGGCCCTTGAACACGCGCAGGCCGGCACCGATCTCGCCCGGCACGCCGGTGTTCAGGCGGTCCGCCAGCGCGCGCGCCGCGGCCTCCGTCATGTCGCCCGAGAGCACGGCCTCGCGGAAATCGAAGCGCGCGGGCTCGTCGTACTTGGCCCGGTGCTTCTCGAACCAGTCGCGCAGCGAGGCGTCGTCGTAGGGCGGCAGCTTGTTGTCGGTCTCCAGCACGCTGAGCGCCTTGAAGATCACGCGCTGGCGGATCGCGTCGTCGCCGCGGTCGACCTGCATGGCCATGCCTTCGCGGTACAGCACTTCGTTGTCCAGCCAGGCGCGGCGCAGCGCGGCCAGCTCCTCGGGGTTGGGCGGGCGGCCGCGGGAGGCCTTGAACAGTTCCTGCACCTCGGTGTCGGCATCCTGCGTCAGCACGATGGTGCGCGGGTCTTCGGCGCGGCCGACGATGGCGTGGTCGACCGCGAACAGCAGGCCGCCCAGGACCACGAAGTGCAGCAGCGGTTCGCGCCACCAGCGCGGGCGGGGGGCTGCTGCTTCAGGCGCGGCCCTGGGGCCGCGGTTCGGTTTGGAAGGCATGGCAATCACTCTTCGATATCGGCTGCGGGCGGCTGCGGCCACCCGGCATGGCAAGGCGCCGCGAGGCCGAAGCCGCGCGGCGCCTTGCGCTACAAGGACGGGTTCAGGCCCTGCTCACTTGACACCGGCCACCACGGTGGAACCGGCCACCTCGACGAAGATCGGGTTGCTGTAGAACCACAGGTCGGCCCAGGCCGCCACGTCGTAGGCCACGTACTTCTGGCCGGCCACCGTGGGCAGGTGGTTGGGGCAGCCGTCGATGGCCGTGCCGGTGTAGGTGCCGCCGTTGCCCGGCACGTTGACGCCGGCGACCTGGCAGGGGATGGTCAGGCGCGTGGTGTCGCCGGCGTTGGTGTAGACGTCGGCCAGCGGGTTGCCGTTGGCATCGGTCTCGTAGGGCACGCTGGCCGGCAGGTTGGAGCCGCGCAGGCGCAGGTACTGCGAGGCCGTCACGGCCGGGATGCGAAAGCTCATGACCTTGTACTCGGCGTTGCCGGCCACCGGCTTCCAGCTCGATTCGTTGAAGGTGCGCAGCACGGCCGCCGTGGTGTTCTTGGCGGCGTCGGGCACGTTGGCCATGTTCGGGTTGATCAGCCAGTCGTTGGGCCACTGGCCCGCGTAGCCGGCGCTGCCGGGCTGGCGGTAGCCGCTGACCAGGCCGCGCACCACGTCCACATGGTCGAGCACGGGCCGGTTCAGCGGCTGCTGGATGCCGACCTGGGCCAGCGAGGGGTTGGCGAAGGTGTAGGGCGCGTAGTTCGTGCCCGCCGGGTCGCGCACGACGATGGAGACCACGATCTCCGCGCCGGCACGCACCTGCAGCTTCTCGCCCATGGTGGCGCAGCCGGCCACGTCGGTGTCGGTGTTGGCCAGCGCCGCCTTGACGGCCATGGCTTCGACCGCTGCGTTGGTGCGGCTGGCCGGGCCGGCGTAGGACGCGCAGGCGACGAAGGCCAGGCGGTCGATCAGTTGGCCCGTGGCCACGAAGCTGTTGCCGCTGCGGATGCCGTCCACGATGGTCTGCGGGCGCAGCTTGGTGTCGTTGCCCTTGCGCACCATGATGAAGTCGCGCTGGTACTCGCCGGGGTAGAAGTCCTGCGTGGAGCGGCGGTCGTCCGGACCGAACTGGCCGCGGTTGTGCCAGTCCGAGCTGCCGAAGAACCACCAGTTGCGGCCTTCGCCGAGCAGCGCGTCCCACACGCCGCCGATCTGCGCGGCGTAGACGCCGGTGCCGCCGTAGGTGGTGCCACCGACCGAGTCCACGCGCACGCCGCCGATGCTGTTGCGGTTGGGCGAGTACTCGCCGCGGTTGTCCGAGGCGCCGTGGCCGGGCTGCGATTCGAAGCCGACCGCGATGCGCGGGCCGGCGTTGTTGAAGTTGCGCAGGTGCTCGACGTTGAAGCCGTTGTTGCCGTTCGGATTGAACGGGCCGGCGCGCTCCAGGTGGGCCGGCACGTAGTAGCTGCCGTCCGGGTGGTAGGCGGCCATCCACTTGATGCCCTCGACCGTCTTGATGTGGCCGGCCTCGCCCGAGCCCATCAGCTTGGCAGCGCCGGCGTTCCAGTTCGGGCTGGCCTCGTTGGCGCTGCCCGGCACGTTGCAGGTCCAGCCGTTGGGGCCGCCGCGCGTGAGGTCGCCGTCGTTGCCGCGGTCGAAGCAGTAGGCCCATTGCGACAGCGCATTGGCGTTGCCCAGCGGCGTATAGCCCTTGGTGGTGGGCAGCGCGCGCGTGTCGATGGCGGCCGGCACCTGGCCCGTGATGACGGACATCGAGGTGTGCTCGTGGCCGGACACGACCGACTCCATGCCGACGAAGATCGGCACGTTCTTGAGCGCGTTCAGGTACTCGGTGATGGGGTACTGGTACTGCTGGATCGCCTGCCAGCGCCACATGTTCTGGTTCGGGCGCGTGCCGCTGGGCGTGCCCTGGGGCTCCACGGGCGGCTGGCTGTTCTGCCAGGTGGTGTTGGGGCCGATGACGGTGCTGCCGTCGGCGGCGTAGACCAGCGGGTAGGCGGGCGTGGCCAGCGAATCGTCCTCGGCCAGCGTGCAGTTGCGGTTGCCGGTGCCACCATGGCCGGCCTGGACGAACCAGTCCAGGCCCCAGGGCGTGTCGGTCTTGTCGGTGGACTTCTTGACCAGCTTCTGCATGGAGATCGCGCCGTCCGAGCAGGTGGTGTGGTTGTGGAAGTCGCCGGTCACGTAGGTGCCGGCCGGCTTGGCTGCATGCGCAGCCGGCGCCAGGGCCAGGGTGGCCAGAACCGTGACCGCGGCAAGCGCGACCGGGTTCTTCTTGAACACGTTCTTCATAGGACTCCTATTGGGCTTTTTTGGAAATCGCCTGGCTGCACCCCTTGGTGCGGCCCCCTCGTTCGGGCCGGCGGCAGGACCGCGGGCGATGCTAGGAACGGGGCGTGACCCCGCCGTGACGGCTCTGTGTCACATGAAGCGCTGCAGGTCCACGTTGAGGGTGGCCTGCACCACGCCGCCGTGTTCGAAGCTCAGCACCATGGGAAAGGTGCGCGCGACCTCGAGCGGGAACTTCAGGCCCGTGAGTTTGAGGTAGGTGCCATGCGCGTTCAGGTGCGTCTCGGCGCCTGCGGGGATCGCGAAGTCCACCGCGGGCCGGGCCAGGTGGCCGCCGATTTCCGCGCCCTCGGCGACCATGGTCTGCACGCCGACCAGGCGGTCGGCCCGCGTCACCTGGTCGAACACCATCGACACGATGGCCGAGGTGGCGCCCGGCGGCGTGGCCGTGCACCAGGGGTGCGTGATGCGCAGGTTGTCGGCGAAGTACTCGCAGGCGCGCGCCTGCGGCAGGGCCAGCGCGGCGCCGAAGGCCAGGCCGGCACGCAGCGCGGCGCGGCGGTGGACGAAGGGGGGCATGGGAACTCCAGGGAAGTCGGTGGCCGACCAGCCTAGACAGCGGCGGTGAAAGCGTCGTGACGGTCGCGCAGGGCGCACGCAGCACCGTCACAGCCCTGTCGTGATCGCTGCCTACAGTGCGGCCGCGTCTGCACCTTGCCGACAGCTGCGCGCTTGCGCGCCGCCCTGCCCACAACACGATTCCTGGAGGTTCCCAATGAAGCTTCTTCCCGTGGCCGCCCTGGCCCTGTTCGCCGCCGCGCCGGCCCTGGCCGCGCAGGTCACCATCGACTTCGAGTCCGCGCCGAGCTTCGCCTCGGTCGGCGACACCTATGCCGCCAGCGGCGTGCGCTTCGGCGGTGGCGCACTGGGCCTGCAGAACGACGCGTGGTCGACCTTCTTCACCAACGCGCCCTCGCCGTTGGGCGTGATGTTCGCGGCCGACACCGATTCGGCCATGAACGTCGCCTCGGGCTTCTCCGGCCTGTTCAGCTTCTCGTACTCCTCCATCGCCGCCGCCACGGGCGCGCTGACGGTCTGGAGCGGTCTGAACGGCACGGGCACCGCGCTCGCCTCCTTCGACCTGGCCGGCAACGCGGCCAACTGCACCGACATCGGTTGGTGCAGCTTCGACCAGCTCTCGGCCAACCTCTCGGGCATTGCCTACTCGGTGACCTTCAACGGCGACGCCAGCATCGCCTACGACGACCTGGCCTTCAACACCGTGCCCGAGCCGACCAGCGCGCTGCTGTTCGGCCTGGCCCTGGCGGGCCTGGCCGCTGCCCGCCGTCGCCGCTCGTAAACACGGCGCCCGCCACCGCGCCGACAGGCGGCACCCGGCGGGTGCCGCCATTTCTGCCTTGGAACTTCCCCCACCCTCCGCGCCCACCGAGCACGATGCACGAGCTCTTCGGACTGTTCCCCACGCCCTTTCTGCGCGTGCCCGCGGCACTGGATGCCGCCCTGGTCGACGGCCTGGTCAGCCACTTCAGCCGCGCCGCCGGCATCGCCAACAACGCGTCCGGCCAGCTCTCGCACACGGCCATGCTCAAGCCCGGCGACAGCCCGCTGCTGGTGCAGGCCGCGCAGTGCATCACGCCGCACCTGGGCGCGTTCGGCGCGCAGATGTTCGGCGAGCAGCTGGGCTGGTCGCTCAAGGAGATGTGGGTCAACCTGCTGGACACCGGCGGGCGCCAGGCCATGCACAACCACGCCAACAGCTTCATCTCGGGCGTGGTCTACCTGACGCCCACCCACCCCGATGCGCGCACGGTGTTCATGAAGTCGCCGGGCGGGCACGACTTCGCGTTCAAGAACGACCACGACGGCGTGAACACCACGCCCTACAGCGCCGACAAGTGGATCAGCCCGCAGCCCGAGCCGGGCGACCTGGTGCTGTTCCCGAGCTACCTCATGCATGCGGTGCCGACCAACCCCGGCCCGCGCCGCATCACCATGGCGCTCAACGCCATCCCGACCCGGCTGGATTCCTGGGGCTACAGGATTTCCTTCAGCGGATGAGCGCAGGACAGCAAGGTCCTCACCGCGCGGCGGTGCTGGCGCTGATGCTGGCCTCGGGCTTCGCCGGCCTGGGCTACCAGATCGTCTGGACGCAGCAGAGCGCGCTGTGGCTGGGCCACGAGACGGCCGGCGTGCTGGCCGTGGTGGCGGCCTTCTTCGGGGGCCTGGCCTCGGGGGCGCTGCTGCTGGGCCGGCGCATCGCCGCGAGCCGCCGGCCGGGCCGCTGGTACGCGGGTTGCGAGCTGGCGATCGGCCTGTGGAGCGTGGTGCTGGCGTTCGCGATGGCGCCGATGGGCCAGGCGCTGTTGCAGTGGATCGGCGCCGAGCCATCGCCCCTGTGGCAATGGGGCGTGGCCTTCGGCGGCAGCTTCGCGCTGCTGTTGCCGGCCACCGCCGCCATGGGCGCCACGCTGCCGGCCATGGAGCGCGCGCTGGCGCAGCACTGGCGCGGTGGTGCCATCGCGCCGCTGTACGCGGGCAACACCTTCGGCGCCGTGGTCGGCGTGCTGGCCAGCGCGTTCTGGCTGGTGCCGACCTGGGGCCTGGCACGCACGGCCCTGGTCTGCGCCCTGCTCAACCTGCTGTGCGCGCTGGCCGCGCTGCGGCTGCTGCGCGACGAGGCGCCGGCCGAGCCGCAGAGCCCGCCGCGCACCGCGCGCGGGCTGCTGCCGCTGCTGGCAGCCACGGGCTTCCTGGGCATTGGCTACGAGGTGCTCGTGGTGCGCGTGCTGAGCCAGGTAGCCGAGAACACGGTCTACACCTTCGCGCTGCTGCTGGCCGTCTACCTGGTCGGCAGCGCGGCCGGCGCCGCGCTCCATGGACGCCGGCCGCGGCAGCGCGGCGAGCGCCTGCCGGCGTGGCTCGCGCTGGCCTGCCTGGCCGGCACCGCAAGCCTGTGGGGCGCCGAGGCGCTCAAAGCGCATGCCCTGGCCTGGCTGGGCAGCGGCATGCCCGCCGCGCTGGCGGCCGAGGCCGTGCTGGCGGTCGCAGCCTTCGGGCCGCCCACGCTGCTGATGGGTGCGCTGTTCAGCCACCTGGCGACGCAGGCGCGCGCGGCCGGCACCGGCCTGCATCTGGCGTTGGGCGTCAACACGCTGGGCGCGGCGGCAGCGCCGCTTGTGTTCGGCCTCCTGCTGTTGCCAGCGCTGGGCGCCAAGGCCGCGCTGCTGCTGGTGGCGGCCGGCTACCTGCTGCTGGCCTGGCCGCTCGGCCATGCGCGCGGCATCGCGCTGCCGGCCGGCATCGGCGCGGCCGCGCTCGTGCTCGTGCTCGCGCTGGCGGCACCGCCGCTGGCCTTCGTCCACCTGCCCGAAGGCGGCCGCGTGCTGAGCTACCGCGAAGGCTCCATGGCCGCGGTCAGCGTGGTCGAGGAAGCCGACGGCACGCGCAGGCTGCGCATCGACAACCGGCAGCAGGAAGGCAGCAATGCCGCCTGGTCGGCCGATGCACGCCAGGCGCTGCTGCCGCTGCTGCTGCACCCGGCCCCGCGCACGGCGCTGTTCCTGGGACTGGGCACCGGCACCACCGCGAACGCGGCCACGCTGGATCCGGCCCTGCAGGTCGAGGCCGTGGAACTGCTGCCCGAGGTGATCGCGGCCATGCCATGGTTCGCGGCAACTGAGCGCACCCCCAGCGGCCGGCTGCGTACGGTCGCGGCTGATGCGCGCCGCTTCGTGCGCGCCTCCCGCGCGCACTACGACCTCATCGTCTCAGACAACTTCCACCCGGCCCGCAGCGGCTCGGCCGCGCTCTACACGGTCGAGCATTTCCAGGCCGTGCGCGCACGCCTGGCGGCAGGCGGCCTGTTCTGCCAGTGGCTGCCGCTGCACCAGCTGGACCTGCCCACGCTGCGCAGCATCGTGCGCGCCTTCGCCACGGCCTTCCCCGAGGGCGGCGCGGTGCTGGCGACGCTGAGCCTGCAAACGCCGGTGCTGGGGCTGGTGGGCCACGCCGACGGCAGCCGCTTCGACCTCGCACAGCTGCAGGCCCGCGTGCTGGCCGCGCGCCAGTGGCCGCGCAGCCCCGCTGGCCTGGGCCTGGACGACGCCTACGCCGTGCTCGGCACGCTGGTCGCCGGGCCGCAGGCGCTGCAGCGCCTGGCCGCCGACGCACCGACCAACACGGACGACCACCCCATCGTGGCCTACCTGGCGCCGCGCGCGACCTACGCGGCCGCGCCGCCGCCGCGCGAGCGCCTGGCCGCGCTGCTGGCCGAGCTTTCGCTGGCGCCGCAGGAACTGGTCACGGCCGAGCCGGCCGCGGCCGCCCGCCTGGCCGCCTACTGGGAGGCACGCACGCGCTTCCTGGCCGCGGGCCGCGCCGTGCAGCCCAGCGCCGACGTGCGGCGCATGCTGGCCCAGGTGCAGCAGCCGCTGCTGGAGGTGCTGCGCACGAGCGCCGACTTCCGCCCGGCCTACGACCCGCTGCTGCAGATGGCGGCCGCGCTGGCGCGCGTGGATGCGCCGGCCGCGCGGGATCTGCTCGATGAACTGGTGCGCCTGCAACCGGCGCGCACCGAAGCCGGCGAGCTGCTGCGCCGGCTGCCTTAGCAGGACTTACTGGGGCTGGAAGCCGCTGTCCTTGATGATCTTCGCCCAGGTCCTGGTGTAGGCCTGCTCGCGGCTGTGCAGCTGCTGCTGCGGCATGTAGCCCACCGTGAGGCCCATGGCCGTGAGCTTCTCGCGCACGTCGGGCAGCGCGACGACCTTGGCCACGGCGGCCGAGAAGCGGTCGATCGCGGCCTGCGGCGTGCCGGCCGGCGCGAAGATGCCGTAGTAGGGCAGGTCCTCGAAGCCGGACACGCCCATCTCGGCAAAGGTCGGCACCTCGGGCATGGCGGCCTGGCGCGCGTTGCCCAGCACGCCGACCACGCGGATCTTGCCGGCCTTGTGGTTCTCGATGAAGTCGGGCACGGAGCCGATGCCCGCGCCGATCTGGTTACCCAGCATGTCCGCGATCATGGGCGCGCTGCCGCGGTAGGGCGCGGCCAGCAGGTCCATCTTGTACTTGTCGGCCAGCACCTTGACCAGGAATTCGGGCGTCGAGGCCGGTGCCGGGATGCCGATGGTGCCGCGCCCGCCCTGGCCCTTGAGCCAGTTCAGGTACTCGGGCATGGACTTGGCCGGCGTGCCGCCGGACACGGCCAGCGCGTTCACGAAGGTCGCGAAGCCGGCCACGGCCACGAAGTCCTTGGCCGGGTCGAAGCCGGGGTTCTTGACGACCAGCGGCAGGATGGAGACGGTGTGGTCGTGGGTGAGGAAGAAGGTGTTGCCGTCGGGCGCGGCGGTCTTCAGTGCATTGGCCGCGATCTGGCCGCCGGCGCCAGCGCGGTTGTCGACGATCACGCTCTGGCCAAGCTCGCCCTGCAGCTTGTCGGCCAGGGTGCGCGCGATCACGTCGGTGCCACCGCCCGCCGGAAAGCCGACCAGGATGCGCACCGTGGACTGGGCCTGGGCCAGGCCGGTCGCGCCCAGCAGGGCCGCCGTGGCCAGGGCCTGGGTGAGCCTGCGGCGGGTCGCAGAAGGCAGGAAGGGTCGGGACATGGGGGCTCCTGGTGGGGTGTGCGGGCAAAAAAACGCAAGAACGATACCAGAGCGGCCACGGGGAATCGCCGCGCTCCTACAGGGCCGAGGCAGGGCCTCAGGCACACTGTGCTGTCAAAGGTTTTCGGGAGACCCGACCCATGCAAGTACAAGTGAACACGACCGGATTGCCCAACAAGGAATCGCTGGACCGCTGGGCCGAGCAATACCTGCAGGACGAGCTGGCGCGCTTTCGCCACGACATCACGCGCGTGGAGATGCACCTGTCCGACGAGAACGGTGGCAAGTCCGGCAGCGCCGACAAGCGCTGCACCCTGGAGGCGCGGTTGGCGCACCACCAGCCGCTGGCCGTGCACCACGACGGCGACAGCCAGGACCTGGCCGTGCGCGGTGCCACCGACAAGCTCAAGCGCCTGGTGGAACACACGGTGGAGCGCGGCCGCGACAACCGCCACCGCGAGCGCGATTCGATCCGCAAGGACGGCGTGCCTGGCGCCGACCAGCCCGACGCGGCGGCCCTGTGAGCCGCGACGCCAAGAAGGAAGCCGACCTGGCCTGGAAGGGCGGGCTGTGCTGCGTGATCGGACTGGCGGTGCTGCTGGGGCCGCAGTTCATGGCGCCCTCGGGCATGCGCGACACGATCGCGCAATCGGCCATCGTCGGCTGGTTCGCGCTGGTGCTGGGCCTGGCCTTCATCGGCCACTTCCTGTGGCGCCGGCGCGCCGGCCGGCCCTAACCGTTCAGAGCGCGGCGGCCTGCAGCACCTGCGGTGCCGCAGCGCTGCCACGGCGCTTGAGGCCCAGCCCCAGACGCTCGGGCCGCAGATACTCCTCGCGGTAGACGTCGAAGGGCATGGTGTCGCTGGCCTCGATGCGCTTTTGCGCCTCGATGGACGCGTCGGACGCCGCCACGAAGCGCGCGCGCAGCGCCTGCGGGAATGGCAACGCCAGCAGCTGAGCGCGCGTCTGCAGCGAATGCTGCAAGGTGAAGCGCGTGAAGCTGCTGTGGTGTGCGCGCGTGGCATGTTCGAGCACGCGGGCCGAAGGCAGCGTCTCGGGCGCCAGCAGCGCCGCACGTGCCGCGCGCAGCGCCGCCATGTGGCCCTCGCCGCCGAGCGCGGCATCCATGGCCTGGGCGATGGGCGTGCACTCGTCGACGAGCTGCAGCGCCCATTCGGTCAGCACGCGCTCGCGACCGTCCTGCTCGAGCACCAAGCCCGGCTCGCGGCCGCGCGCGGCCACGCGCTGCTGGTTGCGCGCGAGCGCGGCGATCTCCTCGGGCGTATCGGGCGGGCTGTCGCTGAGCAGGCAGTGCAGCAGGAACACGTCGAGAAAGCGCATGGTCGAGGCCGCGATGCCGAGCGGCTCGAACGGGTCCAGGTCCATCAGGCGGACTTCGATGTATTCGACACCGCGCTCGCGCAGCGCGTGCAGCGGCCGCTCGCCCGGGCGGATCACGCGCTTGGGCCGGATCGTGCCGTAGAACTCGTTCTCGATCTGCAGCAGGCTGGTGGCGAGCTGGTTGTAGTCGCCGCCCGGGTTGCGGATGCCCACGGCCTCGTAGGCCGGATAGGGCTTGGTCAGCGCCTCCTGCAGCGAGGCGCCGTAGCCTTCCAGGCTGTTGTAGCTCACGGCCAGCGTGGACTGCGCGTCGCTCTGGTAGCCCAGGCGCCCCATGCGCAGCGAGGTCGCGTGCGGCAGGTACATGCTGTGCTCGCCGAACGGCTGCAGTGCATGCTCGCGGCCCTGCACGAAGCTCGCGCAGACGGCCGGCGATGCGCCGAACAGCACCAGCGGCAGGAAGGCGTGGCGGCGGAAGTTGCGGATCAGTCCGAAGTAGGCAGCGCTGTCGATGCCCGGCATCGACCAGTTGTAGTGGATGCCCGAGATGGTCTGCATGCGCCGGCCATAGCGGTGGCCCAGCCCCATGCGGTAGACGCTCTTGGCGCGGCCCACGTTGGACGAACCGTAGCGGCCCAGCGGGATGGTCTCGTCGGTCGGCAGCCCGCAGGGCATGCTGGAGACCCACAGCATCTCGTCGCCCTGCTCGCGCAGCACGTGGTAGACGTACTGGTGCACCTCGCGCAGTTCCGCGAGGCAGCTGTCCACATCGGCGTGCACGCCGGTGATGAGTTCGAGCTGCGATTCGCTGAAGTCGGTCGTGATGTGTTCGTGCGTGAGGGCCGAACCCAATGCGGCCGGGTGCGGCGTCAGCGCCAGGCCGGCGTTCGGCGTGGCACGCAGGCTTTCTTTCTCGAGCCCGCGGCGGATGCCGCGCAGGCGCTCGGCCGTGAGGCCGCCGACGCGCTCCGTGAGGGGCGTGCTGGCATGCAAGGTCGTTGTGGCCATGTTGTTTCAAGCCCCGGAATCTGTGTGGGGCCGGAAGGTATCACAGGCCGCCAAGCCCTGCAGGACAGGGTTTAGCCGGCCTGCCGCCCTGCCTGGGCCATGGCACGGCCGACTTCCAGCCGGCCCTGCTCCGAGCCGCTTTGCGGCACGGTCTCCCCCTCGCGTGCGCGCACGGCATCGAGCGCGGCCGCCAGGCGTTCGGGCGCGTCCTCGCCGGTGCCGATCCACTGGCCCTGGGTCAGCGTGACGTGCGCGGCCTCGAAGGAGCCGGCACCGGCGCACAGCACGGTGCGCGTGGGCGCGTCTTCGCCGGCCAGCACCAGCATGGCCGGCACCACGGCGGCCGGGTCCAGCGCGCGCAGCACCTCGGGCGTCATGAGGTCCTCGGTCATGCGCGTGGCGGCCGTGGGCGCCAGGCTGTTGACGTGGATGCCGTGCTTGGCGCCTTCGATGGCCAGCGTCTGCATGAGGCCGACCAGTGCCATCTTGGCCGCGCCGTAATTGGCCTGGCCGAAGTTGCCGTACAGGCCCGAGGACGAGCTCGTCATCACGATGCGGCCGTACTTCTGCGCGGTCATGAGCGGCCACACGGCCTTGCAGCAGTGCACGGCGCCCATCAGGTGCACGTCCATGACGAGGCGGAAATCGTCCAGCTCCATCTTGGCGAAGCTCTTGTCGCGCAGGATGCCGGCGTTGTTGACGAGGATGTCGACGCGACCCCAGGCGTCCACGGCCTGCTGGACCATGGCGGCCACGGCGGCGTGGTCGGTGACCGAGGCGCCGTTGGCCAGCGCCTCGCCGCCGGCGGCGACGATCTCGTCGACCACGGCCTGCGCCGCACTGGCCGAGCCGCCGCTGCCGTCGCGCGCACCGCCCAGGTCGTTGACCAGCACCTTGGCGCCGCGCCGGGCCAGTGCCAGCGCATGCTCGCGGCCCAGACCGCCGCCGGCGCCCGTGACGATGGCCACACGGCCCTTGAAATCCAGACCCATTCCTTTGTCTCCTTGCGAGGTGGAAGCTGCGCGACAGCCGGGGCCATCAGCCTCTGTTAGCCTGCTGCGCGCCATACAAAAAAGCCGGGCAACTGTACTGGAGACGAAGGGAACCCCATGGAACTGAACCTGCACGCCATCGACACGCCGCCGCGCGCGGCCTCCACCGTGGTCATGCTGCGCGACGGCGCCGCCGGCCTGGAGGTGCTGCTCATGAAGCGCCACGGGCTGTCCGACGTGCTGGGCGGCGCCTACGTGTTCCCGGGCGGCAAGCTCGATGCGGCCGATGCCGAGCTCGACGCCGCACGCCATCTCGACCAGGCTGCCGCGCAGCTGCACGCCAGCCTGCACGACGCAGAGCTGGACGCGGCGCGCGCGGCCGGCCTGTACGTGGCCGCCGTGCGCGAAGCCTTCGAGGAAGCCGGCGTGCTGCTGGCGGAAACCGCCGACGGCGGCGAGCCCGACCTGGCCCGGGCTTCCGCCCTGCTCAAGAACGGTACGCCCTTCAACACCATGCTGGCCGAACTGGGCCTGCGGGTGCAGACGCGCCGGCTCGCGCCATGGTCGCGCTGGATCACGCCGCGCGTGCCCTCGGTCATGAACAAGCGCTTCGACACGCGCTTCTTCGCCGCCGCGGTGCCGCCCGAGCAGGTGGCCACGCACGACGATTTCGAGACCACCGATAGCACCTGGCTGTCGCCGCGCGCCGCCTTGCAGCGCTACTGGGACCGCGAGATCGAGATGGCACCGCCGCAAATCATGACGCTGGCCCAGCTCGCGCGCCACGCCACGGCCGACGAAGCCGTGGCTGCCGCGCGCACGCGCCGCCCGCCGCTGATCCAGCCCGAAAGCATCGAGGACGGCGGCACGCGCGTGGTCTGCTACCCGGGCGACGACCGCCATCCGGTGCGCGAGCGCGCCATGCCGGGCCCGCTGCGCCTGCGCTGGCACAACAAGCGCTTCGAACCCGTGGACGGTTTCGACGCGCTGTTCCTGTAGCCGGGAACCTGGGCGTGGCCACCCGCATCTGAGCACCATGCCCACGCGCCGCACGCTCACTGCCGCCCTGATCGCCTGCCCGGCCCTGCTGAGCGCGCGGGCCCAGCCCGTGGCGCGCCTTCGGCCCACGCCGGCCCAGACCGAGGGGCCCTTCTATCCGCTTGCCTTCCCGGCCGACGCCGACAACGACCTGCTGCGCAATGGTGCGCGGCGCTACACGCGCGGCCAGCCGGCATGGCTGGACGGCACGCTGCGCGACCTGGACGGCCGCCCCGTGCGCGGCGCCCAGGTGGAGATCTGGCAGTGCGACGAAGCCGGCCACTACGACCATCCCGGCGACGGCAGCCGCCAGGACCCGGCCTTCCAGGGCTTCGGCCGCACCACGGTGGACGCCGAGGGCCGTTGGCGCTTCCGCACGATCCGCCCCGTGCCTTACAGCGGCCGCACGCCGCACATCCACGTGAAGCTGCGGCTGGGCGCGCGTGAACTGCTGACCACGCAGCTTTACGTGGAGGGCGATCCTGGCAATGCGCGCGACTTCCTCTGGCGCCGGCTCGAGGCGGCCGACCGCGCCGCCGTGACCCTGCCCTACACCGCCGGCAGCGACGGCCTGCAGGCCCACGCGGCGCTGGTGCTCGCACTCTGACGCCGATCCGCACCGGCGGTTAGCATGCGGGCTCCAACGGCCCGTATGCCCGCCCATGCTGCAAACCCCTCCCTCGTTCACGCCACTGCTGGCGGCGCGTGAGCAGGATCTGGTGCAGAACTTCGTGTTCTGCGGTGACGAACTGCTGGTCGGCGAAGCCGATCTGGCCCTGCCGGGCGCCTTCGCATGCGCCGCGCTCGGCCTGCGTGCTGCGGACTTCCTGCCCGTGGGTCTGCTCGACGGGGCCTATTGCCGCGTGGCCTGGCTGCCCAAGGACACGCCGCTGCCCGAGGGTCTGCGCCCGCGCCGGCTGCGCGCGCTGTTCGGTGCCATGGACGAAGGCCAGCTGGCTGTCGCCGGGCGGGCCTGGCAGATCGCCGAATGGGCACGCACGCACCGCTTCTGCGGCGCCTGCGGCGGCCCGACCAAGCATGTGGCCGGGGAACGCTGCATGCGCTGCCCGGCGTGCGGCCACATGGCCTATCCGCGGATTTCGCCGGCCATGATGGTGCTGGTGCGGCGCGGCCCCGAACTCCTGCTGGCGCGCCACCGCAACTCGCCGACCCGCTTCTACACGGCGCTGGCCGGTTTCCTGGAGGCCGGCGAATCCGTCGAGGAAGCCATCCACCGCGAGGTGTTCGAGGAAGTCGGCCTGCAGGTCAAGGACCTGCGCTACTTCGCGAGCCAGTCCTGGCCGTTCCCGCACTCGCTGATGATCGCGTTCACGGCCGAGTACGCGGGCGGCGAGATCCGCCTGGACGAGAACGAGATCGAGGAGGCCGTCTGGGTCGGCCCTGGCGACGCGATGCCGCCCATCCCCCCGCGCGGACTGTCTATCGCCGGGCATTTGATCGAAGCCCACCTGCCCGGCCGCTGAGCCGATACTGCCGAGAGGAGCATCCCATGGCCCGCTCGCCACGACCCAAAAAGCAGACCCTGCTCTCGCGCACGCGCCGCGCGCTGCACAAGGGCATGCGCCAGGCGATCGGCTTCATGCCCCAGTCGGTGCGTTTTTCGGTGGCCCGCTCCTTCGTCGACTGCGACCCGGCGCCCGACCCGCGGCTGACGCTCAAGATTGCCGACACGCGCGAGGAGCTCGAGGCCTGCTTCAAGCTCTTGCACGACGCCTACGTGGCCGTGGGCTTCATGCAGCCCGCCCCCTCGGGCCTGCGCGCCACCATCTACCACGCGCTGCCGACCACCACCACGCTGTGCGCCAAGTACGACGACGAGGTGGTGGGCACGATCTCGCTGATCCGCCAGAGCCCGTTCGGCTTTCCGCTGCAGGCGGTGTTCGACCTGTCCAGCGTGGAGGCCGAGCGCGGCCAGATCGCCGAGGTCTCGGCGCTGGCGGTGCACCCCAAGCACCGCAAGACCGGTGGCGCGATCCTGTTCCCACTCATGAAGTTCATGCACACCTACTGCACGCGCTTCTTCGACACGCGGCATCTGGTCATCGCGGTCAACCCCTACCACATCGAACTCTACGAATCGCTGCTGTGCTTTCGCCGGCTGCCGCAAAAGACGGTGGCGGCCTACGACTTCGCCAACGGCGCACCGGCCGTGGGCGCCACGCTGGACCTGAGCCAGGCCGACGCGCTGCTCGCGCGCGCCTACGCGGGCAAGCCGCCGCGCAAGAGCCTGCACCACTACTTCTTCAAGATGGAGCTGCCCAACATCCGGCTGCCGCAGCGGCGCTACTACACGACCAACGACCCGGTCATGACGCCGGCGCTGCTGGACCACTTCTTCAACCAGCGCACCCAGGGCTTCGCCGGACTCGATGCACGCAAGAAGGCCATGCTGCACGAGATCTACGACCTTCCCGCCTACCAGGCCGTGCTGCCGCCACTGGAGCAGCCGCCGGCGCAGATGGAGACGCTGCGCCGGCACCCACGCTTTTCGCTCAAGTGCAAGGGCAAGCTCGAGATCGACATCGGCGGCCAGCGCCGGCTCGTGGAACTGCAGGTGGTCGACGTCTCGAACGAGGGCTTCCAGGCGCATGCGCGCGAGGAATTGCCGCTCAAGGCCGCGGGTCGGGTCGTCGTGCACCTGGGCACGGACGAGCAGTCGGTGCTGCAGGTCACCGTGATGCGCGGGCGGCGCTACGACGACTACGGTGCCTACGGTTTCCTGATCAGCGCGACCGACCCACCCTGGCGCGAATGCGTGCACGCGCTGGAGTCAGGCCACACGCACCACGATCTGTTGAGCTGAATCAGCGCCGGCGCAGCGAGAGCAGCCAGGACAGCGTGCCGCAGCAGGCCACCAGCGCCGCATAGCCGGCGATGCTGCCGTCACGGCCCATGGCCCAGAGCGCGCCCAGCAGCGCCAGGCTGCCGGCCGCGCCAGTCAGCAGCCATTCGCTCCACCAGCGCATGCCGCCGCTGCGCCCCAGACGGCCGACCAGCGTGGTGCACAGCGCGACGCAGAAGGCCGGCAGCACGAAGGCCAGCCCATGCAGCAGCAGATCGACGACACCCATGGGAGACAGCAGAGGGCTTGACGCAGGTCAAGCAACGCAAAGAGGTGCCGGATTTTATAATCGCCGCTTATGGCTGTCTGGGCACTCGGCATCAACCACCACACCGCCCCGCTCGATCTGCGCGGGCGGTTTGCGTTCGCGCTGGACCAGATCGCCCCCACCTTGGCCGGCCTGCGCTCGGCGCTGTCGGGCCCCGAAGCCGCCATCATCTCCACCTGCAACCGCACCGAGATCTACTGTGCGGCTGACGCCCAGGCCATCGACCGCACGGTGGACTGGATGGCCCAAGCCGGCGGCGTCGCCCCGGCACTGCTGCGCTCGCACGCCTATGCGCTGCACGACGGCCTGGCCGCGCGCCATGTGTTCCGCGTGGCCAGTGGGCTGGATTCCATGGTGTTGGGCGAGGCCCAGATCCTGGGCCAGATGAAGGACGCCGTGCGCGTGGCCAACGAGGCCGGCGCGCTGGGCTCCACGCTGAACCAGCTGTTCCAGCGCTCCTTCTCGGTCGCCAAGGAAGTGCGCACCGCCACCGAGATCGGCGCGCACTCCATCAGCATGGCGGCCGCCGCCGTGCGCCTGGCCTCGCAGCTGTTCGAAGACCTGGGTCAGGTGCGTGTGCTGTTCGTCGGCGCCGGCGAGATGATCGAGCTGGCCGCCACCCACTTCGCGGCCAGGAGCCCCAAGTCCATCGCGATCGCCAACCGCACGCTGGAGCGCGGCGAGAAGCTGGCCGGCCGCTTCGGCGGCGAGGTGATGCGCCTGGCCGACCTGCCCGCCCGGCTGCACGAGTTCGACGCCATCGTGAGCTGCACGGCCAGCACGCTGCCCATCATCGGCCTGGGCGCCGTGGAGCGCGCGCTCAAGCAGCGCAAGCACCGGCCCATGTTCATGGTCGACCTGGCCGTGCCGCGCGACATCGAGCCCGAGGTCAAGGGTCTGGAAGACGTGTTCCTCTACACCGTGGACGACCTGGCCAGCGTCGTGCAGACCGGCCAGGCCCAGCGCCAGGCCGCCGTGGCCCAGGCCGAAGTGATCATCGACGCCGGTGTGCAGAGCTTCCTGCACTGGATGGGCCAACGCGATCCGGTGCACGGCGTGGTGCCGTTGATCCGCCAGCTCAACACCCAGGCCGACGCCTGGCGCCAGGCCGAGCTCGCCCGCGCGCGCAAGCAGCTGGCACGCGGCGACGACGTGGACGCCGTGCTCGAAGCACTGGCCAAGGGTCTCACGCAGAAGATGCTGCACGGCGCGATGGCCGAGCTGCATGCCGGCGACGGCCAGGCCCGCGCCCAGGCGGTCGACACCATCTCGCGCCTGTTCCTGCGCAAGGAACGTTAGCGGCGCGCCTTGCCGCCGCACCGCAGCCTGCCCGCTGCGGCCCTGCCCCCATTGGACCGTCGCCCCGTGAAACCCTTTCTCCGCCAACAACTCGAGCGCTACGCGCTGCGCCTGTCCGAACTGGACTTCCTGCTGTCGCGCCAGGACATCATGGCGGACATGAAGCAGTTCATGGCCTTGTCGCGCGAGCATGCCGACGTGGCCCAGGTGGCCGGCCGCTACGCACGCCACCAGCAGCGCAGCGCCGACCTGGCGGCCGCCCAGGAGATGCTGGCCGATCCCGACATGGCCGAGATGGCGCGCGAGGAGATCGCCAGCGCCCAGGGCGAGCTCGCGGAACTCGAGAACGAACTGCAGCGCATGCTGCTGCCCAAGGACCCCGACGACGCCCGCGCGGCCTTCGTGGAAATCCGCGCCGGCACGGGCGGCGACGAATCGGCGCTGTTCGCGGGCGACCTGCTGCGCATGTACACGCGCTACGCCGAGCGCCGTGGCTGGAAGACCGAACTCATCAGCGAATCGCCGAGCGAGCTGGGCGGCTACAAGGAAGTGGTGATGCGCGTGGACGGCGAGGACGTCTACGGCCATTTGCGCTTCGAGTCCGGTGGCCACCGCGTGCAGCGCGTGCCCGCGACCGAGACCCAGGGCCGCATCCATACCAGCGCCTGCACCATCGCCGTGCTGGCCGAGCCCGACGAGGCCCAGGCCGTGCAGATCAACCCGGCCGAGCTGCGCATCGACACCTACCGCGCCAGCGGCGCGGGCGGCCAGCACATCAACAAGACCGATTCGGCCGTGCGCATCACCCATTTGCCCACGGGCATCGTGGCCGAATGCCAGGACGACCGCTCGCAGCACCGCAACAAGGCCAAGGCGCTGCAGGTGCTGCTCGCGCGCATCCAGGAAAAGGAGCGCAGCGAGCGCGCCGCCAAGGACGCGGCCGAGCGCAAGGGGCTGATCGGCAGCGGCGACCGCAGCGACCGCATCCGCACCTACAACTTCCCGCAGGGCCGGCTGACCGACCACCGCATCAACCTCACGCTCTACAAGCTGTCCTTCATCATGGAGGGCGACCTGGAGGAGGTGGTGCAGGCACTGCGCGGCGCGCGCGAGGCCGAGCAGTTGGCCGAGCTGGAGGTCGGCGCGGCGTGAGCGCCGCGCCGGGCCGCCCCAAGCAAGCTCGCTCCGAAGGCGAAGCCGAAGGAACATCCATGACCATTGCCCAGATCCTGGCGGCCGCGGCCGCACGCGGCCTGGAGCGGCTGGACGCCCAACTGTTGCTGCTGCACGCGCTGGGCCGCGATGCCAACGACCGTGCCTGGCTGCTCGCGCACGACCACGACCTTGCCACGCCCGAAGTGCTGCAGCGCTTCGAGGACCACAGCGTGCGCCGGCTGTCCGGCGAGCCCGTGGCCTATCTGCTCGGCGAGAAGGAATTCTTCGGTCTGCCGCTGCAGGTCGACGCGCGCGTGCTGGTGCCGCGTCCCGACACCGAGACGCTCGTGGAATGGGCACTGGAGCAGCTGCCGGCGGGCGGCAGCGTGCTCGACCTGGGCACGGGCAGCGGCGCCATCGCACTGGCGCTGGCCCATGCGCGGCCCGATGCGCTGGTGGCCGCCGTGGACCGCAGCGCCGACGCGCTGGCCGTGGCCAGCGCCAATGCTCAGCGTCTGGGCCTGCGCGTGCAGTTCCAGCAGGCCGACTGGCTGCAGGGCGTGGACGGCCCGTACGACCTGGTGGTCTCCAACCCGCCCTACATCGCCGATGCCGACCCGCACCTGGCGGCCCTCGTGCACGAGCCGCTCTCGGCCCTGGCGGCGGGCGCCGACGGGCTGGACGACCTGCGCACCATCGTTGCCGATGCGCCTGCGCACCTGCCCCCCGGCGGCTGGCTGCTGCTGGAGCATGGGCACGACCAGGCCGAGGCCGTCTGCGCGCTGCTGCGCGCCCGGGGCTTCGTGCAGGTCGACAGCCGCAGGGATCTGGCGGGCATCGCGCGCTGCTCCGGCGGGCAGTGGCCGATCACGGGATAATCCGCCACCGTCTTTTTCCGCTCGGAGATTCCCCCATGAACGACACCCAACAACGCATCGACGACCTGGTCAAGTCCAACGAGGTCCTGCTGTTCATGAAGGGCAGCGCCAGCTTCCCCATGTGCGGCTTCTCGGGCCGCGCCATCCAGGTGCTCAAGGCCTGCGGCGTCGACCCCAAGAACGTCAAGACCGTCAACGTGCTGGACGACGACGCGATCCGCCAGGGCATCAAGGAATACAGCAACTGGCCGACCATTCCCCAGCTCTACGTCAAGGGCGAGTTCGTCGGCGGCTCGGACATCATGATGGAGATGTACGAATCGGGCGAACTGCGCCAGCTGCTGGGCACCACGGCCGCCTGACGGTTGCTGCCGCCCGACATGGGGGCGGCCTGGCGCTGGCAGGCTGGCACGGCTTATGCTGAAATGGTTTCGTCACTCTCTTCATTGCCACGAGGAGCTTCGATGGAATCGCGCAGCACGGCCTTGACGGCCACCCCGATCCACCTGCCTGTCGCCAGCATGCGCAGCGTCTACCAGACGCAAGACGTGGAGCGCAAGCTGGCCAAGCTGCAATCCAAGGAACACGAGCAGCTGCGCAGCACCTACGAGCGCATGCTCGAACGCGGGCCCGAGCGCTTCCAGGTCAAGCCCTCCGGCATCCCCGAGATGGCCGCGCTCTACCAGAGCCTGCCCAACTTCACCGAGGCGCTGGACGATGTGCGCCGCCATGTGGCGCTGAGCCACGACAGCCCGGATGGCCTGGAGGTCACGCCCATGCTGCTGCTGGGGCCGCCCGGCATCGGCAAGACCCATTTCGCACGCAAGCTGGCCGAGCTGCTCGGCACGGGCATGAGTCTCTTGCCCATGAGTTCGATGACGGCCGGCTGGCTGCTCTCGGGCGCCTCCTCGCAATGGAAGGGCGCCAAGCCCGGCAAGGTGTTCGAGGCCCTGGTCGACGGCCAGTACGCCAACCCCGTGCTCGTGGTGGACGAGATCGACAAGGCCGGCACCGAGGCGCAGTACGACCCGCTCGGCGCGCTGTACAGCCTGCTCGAACACGACACGGCGCAAAGTTTTGTCGACGAATTCGCCGAGGTGGCCATCGACGCGAGCCAGGTGATCTGGATCACCACGGCCAACGACGAACGCGCCATCCCCGAGCCCATCCTGAACCGCATGAACGTGTTCAGCATCCCGGCGCCTACGCCGGAGCAGGCGCGGCAGATCGCCGGCCAGCTCTACACCGGCATCCGCAGCGAACACGGCTGGGGGCCGCAGTTCCAGCCCGAGGCGCAGGCGGATGTGCTGGACATGCTGGCCGAGCTGGCGCCGCGCGAGATGCGCCGCGCCCTGATGACCGGCTTTGGCAACGCCCGACTCGACGGCCGCGACCATGTGCGCGTGGACGACCTGCCGCGACCGGCCAGCGCCAAGAGCCGCATGGGGTTCGTCCACTGAGCCTCTCGACCAGCCTCTTGCTCGTGTTCGCGCTGATCGTGACCAGCGCGTTCTTCTCCGTGGCCGAGATTTCTCTCGCGGCGTCGCGGCGCCTGCGCCTGCGCCAGCTGGCGGACGATGGCGATGCGCGCGCCGCGCTGGTCATGAAGGTGCAGGAGCAGCCCGGCCACTACTTCACCGTGGTGCAGATCGGCCAGAACGCGGTCGCCATCCTGGGCGGCATCGTCGGCGAGGGCGCCATGAGCCCGCTGTTCGCCGACCTGTGGCGCTGGCTGGACCTGGACGAAGGCCAGGCGCGCACGGCGGGCTTCCTGGTCTCGTTCGTGCTGACGACCTCGCTGTTCATTCTGTTCGCCGACCTGTTCCCCAAGCGCCTGGGCATGACGCAGCCCGAGGCGCTGGCCATGCGCGTGGTGCGGCCCATGCAGGCCTGCATGACGCTGTTCAAGCCCCTGGTCTGGGTCTACAGCCGCGCGGCCGATGGCCTGTTCAAGCTGTTCGACCTGCCGACTCTGCGCGACGACCGCATCACCTCCGAGGACATCCTGGCCATGGCCGAGGCCGGCGCGCGCTCGGGCGCCCTGGCGGCGCGCGAGCAGCAGGTCATTGCCAACGTGTTCGAGCTCGACACGCGCACGGTCTCATCGGCCATGACGCAGCGCGACCGCATCGCCTTCTTCCGCCGCGACGAGCCGGACGCGGTGATCCGGCTGCGCATCGCGGCCGAGCCCTTCTCCACCTACCCGGTCTGCGACGGCGAGATCGACCGCGTGGTCGGCTACGTGGACGCCAAGGACCTGTTCCAGCGCGTGCTCAACAACCAGTCGATCTCGTTGCTGGACGACGCGCTCGTGCGCAAGGTGCTGGTGGTGCCGGACCGGCTGACGCTGGCCGAGGTGCTGGACCAGTTCCGGCTCGTGCACGAGGACTTCGCGGTCATCGTCAACGAGTACAGCCTGGTGGTGGGCGTGGTCACGCTCAACGACGTCATGAGCACGGTGATGGGCGAATTGGTCGCCTATCCGTTGGACGAGGAGCAGATCGTCCAGCGCGACGAGAATTCCTGGCTCATCGACGGCGCCACGCCGATCCAGGACGTGCAGCGCGCGCTCGTCATCGACGAGATGCCGCACGCCGAGGAGTACGAGACCCTGGCCGGCTTCATGATGGTGATGCTGCGCCGCGTGCCCAAGCGCACCGACACGGTGACCTGGGGCGGCTTCCGCTTCGAGGTGCTGGACGTGGACAGCTTCCGGATCGACCAGGTGATGGTCTCGCGCGCGCGGGATCCGGCCACGCCCACGCCGGCCGCACTTACGCGCTGAACTCCCAGCGGCGGCGGGCGGCCAGCACCGCATTCGGGTAGGCCGCCTGGCCGCGCGATCCGTTGTAGCGGCCCAGGCCCAGGAACAGGTCGCCGCGCTCGCGGTCCAGGTAATGGCGCAGGATCACGCAGCCGAAGCGCAGGTTGGTCTGCATGTGGAACAGGCGGCTCGCGTCGCCGTCGGCCAGCACCCGCGTCCAGAACGGCATGACCTGGGTGTAGCCGCGGGCGCCAGCCACGCTGATGGCAAAACGCCGGAAGTTGCTCTCGACCTCGATCAGGCCCAGCACCAGGGCAGTGTCCAGGCCGGCGCGGCGGGTCTCGTACCAGACCGTGTCGAGGAATTCACGTCGCTCGGCCCATTCGGGCTTGCGCCGCAGAAGCAAAGGGCTGGCCGCGCCCAGCCAGCGCAGGTAGGCCATGCGCGCCTCGGTGCTGTGGAATTCGGGCACCGGCGGTGCCGACTGGGCCACGGCCGCGCTCAGCGCGCTGCGCACCGAATCGACGAGCGGCTCCTCGACCTGGCCGCCGGCATGGGCCGGGGCACCGTGGCCCAGCAGCCCCGCAGCGGCGGCACCGCCCAGCAAGCTTCGGCGGGACAGGCCTTGGGACGGGGACGGTGCGGCAGGGTTCAAGTCAGGCGGTGGCGGACGAGAGGCGCGATTTTACGAAGGTCCCGATCTCAGCCGTTGCCACGCGCGTGGCGGCCGCGTCACGGCGGTGCTGGTACTCGACCTGCCCTTCCTTGAGCGCCTTGTCGCCGATGGTCACGCGGTGCGGCACGCCGATCAGTTCCCAGTCGGCGAACATGGCGCCCGGGCGCTCGCCGCGGTCGTCCAGGATCACGTCCACGCCAGCGGCCAGCAGTTCCTGGTACAGGGCGTCGGCAGCTTCCTTGACGGCCGGGCTGCGGTCCGGGCCGATCGGGCAGACGACGACCGTGAACGGGGCGATCGCGTCGGGCCAGATGATGCCGCGCGCATCGTGGTTCTGCTCGATGGCCGCGGCCGGCAACCGCGTGATGCCGATGCCGTAGCAGCCCATCTCCAGCAATTGCGGCTTGCCGTCCTCGGCCAGGAAGCTCGCATTCATGGCGCGGCTGTACTTGGTGCCCAGATAGAACACATGGCCCACCTCGATGCCGCGCTCGATGGCCAGCATGCCCTTGCCGTCCGGCGAGGGGTCGCCGGCCACCACGTTGCGCAGATCGGCCACGAGGTCGGGCTCGGGCAGGTCGCGGCCCCAGTTCACGCCGGTCATGTGGAAATCGGGCGCGTTGGCACCGCAGATCCAGTCGTGCATCACGGCGACCTCGCGGTCGGCCACCACGGTCACGGGCTGGCGCAGGCCGACCGGGCCCAGGTAGCCGGGCTGGCAGCCGAAGTGCGCGTCGATCTCGGCCAGCGTGGCGAAGCGAAAGCCCTGCTCCATGCCCGCCAGCTTGCCGACCTTCACTTCGTTCATGTCGTGGTCGCCGCGCAGCAGCAGCAGCCAGATGCGCGCAGTGCTTGCACCGTTGGCGTCCTGGACGTCGGTCGCCAGCACCAGCGACTTGACGGTGGTGGACAGCGGCACGCCCAGCAGTTGGGCCACGTCGGCGCAGGTCGCCTTGCCCGGTGTGGGCGTCTTGGCCATGGCCTGTGTCGCCGCAGCGCGGGCCTGCGTGGGCGCCAGCGCCTCGGCCTTTTCCATGTTGGCCGCGTATTCGCTGTCGGGGCAGTAGACGATGGCGTCCTCGCCGGTGGCGGCGATGACCTGGAATTCCTCGGACAGGTCGCCGCCGATGGCACCGCTGTCCGCCGCCACAGCGCGGTAGCGCAGCCCGAAGCGGTCGAAGATGCGGCGGTAGGCCTGCGCCATGACCTGGTAGCTCGCCTTGGCAGACGCCTGGTCGCGGTCGAAGCTGTAGGCGTCCTTCATGATGAACTCGCGCCCACGCATGAGGCCGAAGCGCGGCCGGCGCTCGTCCCGGAACTTGGTCTGGATCTGGTAGAAGTTCTTGGGCAGCTGCTTGTAGCTGCGCAGTTCCTGGCGTGCGATGTCGGTCACGACCTCCTCGCTGGTCGGCTGGACCACGTAGTCGCGCTCGTGCCGGTCCTTGATGCGCAGCAGCTCCGGCCCCATCTTGTCGAAACGGCCCGTCTCCTGCCACAGCTCGGCGGGCTGCACCACGGGCATGGTCATCTCGATGGCGCCGGCGCGGTTCATCTCTTCGCGCACGATGGCCTCGACCTTGCGGATCACGCGCAGGCCCATGGGCATGTAGGTGTAGATGCCGGCACCGAGCTTCTTGACCATGCCCGCGCGCGTCATGAGCTGGTGGCTGACGACCTCGGCATCGGCGGGCGCTTCCTTGAGCGTGGAAATCAGGAACTGGGACGCTTTCATGTCGACGGAGGGAGATGGCAGGGAAGACCCGAAACCGTGGCGAGCGGGTCGCCGCTTGATACACAGACCACGCTGTGCATAATGGTTTCAGTTAAAAAATTGGGGTTTGATTATGCTTGACCGGGAAGGCTTCAGGCCCAACGTCGGCATCATCCTGCTCAACCATAAGAACCAAGTGTTCTGGGGCAAGCGCATTCGCACCCACTCATGGCAGTTCCCGCAAGGGGGCATTGACCGGGGCGAATCGCCAGAGCAGGCCATGTTCCGTGAACTGCACGAGGAAGTGGGTTTGCGTCCGGAGCATGTGCGGGTCGTCGCGCGCACGCGCGACTGGTTGCGCTACGAGGTGCCAGACCGTTTCATCCGCCGCGATGCGCGCGGCCATTACAAGGGACAAAAGCAGATCTGGTATCTGCTGCAGCTGATGGGCCACGACTGGGACCTGAACCTGCGCGCCACCAACCACCCGGAGTTCGACGCCTGGCGTTGGAACGACTACTGGGTTCCGCTGGACGTGGTGGTTGAATTCAAGCGCGGCGTCTACGAGATGGCGCTGACCGAGCTGGCGCGCTACCTGCCCCGCCACGACCACCGCAACCGCTACCTGCGTTCGAGCATGCGCGCGCGCGAGGGCGAGATCCAGGACCCGCGCCGCGACATGCCGGCGCAGCCGTTCGAGCTGCCGCCCGGCGGCAGCTTCGAACCCGACCCCAACACCAACGAGCGCAACGAACGGCTCGGCGCCGCTCCGCACGACAACCATGCTTCTTCGTAACGGCCGCCTGGCGGCCCTCCTGGCCGCCGGCGCGCTGAGCGCGGCAGCGGCCAGCGCACAGTCCATCAGCAAGGAATACAACAGCAACGCCCCGGACGCGCCGGAATGGGTCGAAAACGAGGCACTTCCCGCGCCGGCGTTCGACATGGGCAAACTCGTGGACGTGACCGTCGATGCCCAGGGCAGCCTGCGTTACGGCATCGACCCCTCCACGCTGCAGATCGGCAAGGACGGCGTGGTGCGTTACGTGATGGTCGCGCGCAGCAGCAGCGGGGCCATGACGGCGATGTACGAGGGCCTGCGCTGCGACACCGGCGAGTACAAGCTCTACGCGCGCTACAACGTCGACAAGTGGACGCCGGTGGAACAACCCCAGTGGAAGTCGCTCTGGGAGTCCAGCCGCATCAAGTACCCGTTGGCCTTCGCGCGCCAGGGTGGCTGCGATGGCAGGGCGCGTCCCACGTCGGTGCGCGACATCGTGCAGCGGCTCAAATCGCCCGCTGAAACGGTCTACCCGAACTGAACTCAGCGGCTCAGCACGAGGTTGTCCCGGTGGACCATCTCGTGCTCGGCCGTGTAGCCGAGCAAGGCCTCGAACTCGCTGGACGGCTTGCGGCACAGCAGCCTCGCCTCGGCGCTGGCGTAGTTCGCGAGACCGCGGGCAATGGTCTGGCCCTGGCTGTCGCGGATGGCGATCACGTCGCCGCGCGAGAACTCGCCCTCCACCGCTGTCATGCCGATGGGCAGCAGGCTCTTGCCCTCGCCGCGCAGTTTGCGCGCCGCGCCGTCGTCGACGATGACGGCACCGCGCAGCTGCAGGTGGTCGGCCATCCACTGCTTGCGCGCCTGCATCTTCTGCGTCTGCGCCGCCAGCAAAGTGCCGATGGCTTCGCCCTGCGCCAGGCGCAGCAGCACGTCCGGCTCGCGGCCCCAGGCGATCACGGTCGATGCGCCGGAGCCGGCTGCGCGCTTGGCCGCGAGGATCTTGGTGATCATGCCGCCGCGGCCGATGCTGGAGCCGGCCCCGCCGGCCATGGCCTCGAGTTCCGGATCGCCGGCCTGCGCCTCGTCGATGAAGCGCGCGCCGGGGTCCTTGCGCGGATCGGCGGAATACAGGCCGCGCTGGTCGGTCAGGATCACGAGCACGTCGGCCTCGACCAGGTTCGCGACCAGCGCACCCAGGGTGTCGTTGTCGCCGAACTTGATCTCGTCGTTGACGACCGTGTCGTTCTCGTTGATCACCGGCACCACACCGTGCTGCAGCAGCGTGAGCAATGTGGAGCGCGCGTTCAGGTAGCGCTCGCGGTCGGCCAGGTCGGCATGCGTGAGCAGCACCTGGGCACTGCCCAGGCCGTTCTCGCGCAGCTTGCTCTCGTACATCTGCGCCAGGCCCATCTGGCCCACGGCGGCCGCGGCCTGCAGCGCGTGCACCTCGCGCGGGCGCGTGCTCCAGCCCAGACGCTTCATGCCTTCGGCGATCGCGCCGCTGGACACCATGATCACCTCGCGGCCGCGCACGCCATCGCCCCGCACCAGCGCGGCCAGCTGCCGCGACCATTCGCCGATGGCCGCTTCGTCCAGGCCACGGCCTTCGTTGGTGACCAGGCTGGAGCCGACCTTGACGACGATGCGCCGCGCTTCGTGCAGCAGGGTCGGATGGACAGGTGTCGTCATGGGCTGCAGCGGATCAGGAATCGGAGGATGCGGAAAAGCGCGGATCGACCTCGACCGGCTGGTTCTCGGCCGACTTCTCCGCATGGATGTGCTGGAACACGGACTGCACCAGGGTCTCGCAACCTTCGCGCGTCAGCGCCGAGATCTCGAACACCGGGCCCTTGAAACGCAGGCGGCGCACGAAGTCCTTGACCTTGGCCGCGCGTTCCTCGGCCGGCACCATGTCCAGCTTGTTCAGCACCAGCCAGCGCGGCTTGCCGTGCAGCGTGGCGTCGTACTTCTTGAGTTCATTGACGATGGCGCGCGCCTGCACGACCGGGTCCACGTTCTCGTCGAAGGGCGCCATGTCGACCACGTGCAGCAGCAGCCGCGTGCGCTGCAGATGGCGCAGGAACAGATGGCCCAGGCCGGCGCCTTCGGACGCGCCTTCGATCAGGCCCGGCAGGTCGGCCACCACGAAGCTCTGCTCGGGGCCGACACGCACCACGCCCAGGTTGGGGTGCAGGGTCGTGAACGGGTAGTCGGCGATGCGCGGGCGCGCGTTCGACACGGCCGAGATCAGCGTGGACTTGCCGGCGTTCGGCATGCCCAGCAAGCCCACATCGGCCAGCACCTTGAGCTCCAGCTTGAGGTGCTTCTTCTCGCCAGGCCAGCCCGGTGTCTTCTGGCGCGGCGCGCGGTTGATCGCGCTCTTGAAACGCAGGTTGCCGAACCCGCCGTCGCCGCCCTTGGCGATGGTGATCACCTCGCCGGGCACCAGCAGCTCGAACAACTGCTCGCCCGTGTCGGCGTCGCTGATGATCGTTCCCACCGGCATGCGCAGCGTGATGTCGGCACCAGCCGCACCGAACATGTCCGAGCCCATGCCGTGCTCGCCGCGTTTGGCCTCGTAGCGCCGGGTGTAGCGGTAGTCCACCAGCGTGTTGAGGTTCGGGTCGGCCACGGCGAAGACGTGACCGCCGCGGCCGCCGTCGCCGCCGTTCGGCCCGCCAAACTCCTTGTACTTCTCGTGGCGGAACGAGACGCAGCCGTTGCCACCGTCGCCGGATGCGACATCGATCGTGGCTTCATCGACGAACTTCATGTTCCACCTCGCAAGTTGAAGAGACCCAAACAACAAAGCCCCGACGAGCGGGGCTTGGGACCGGAGGACCGCAGTCCTCAGGCAGCCGGCGTGATGACGACCGTGTGCTTGTTCATCGAACCCTTGACGGCGAACGACACGTGGCCGTCGACCAGGGCGAACAAGGTGTGGTCCTTGCCGACACCGACGTTGCTGCCGGCGTGGAAGCGCGTGCCGCGCTGGCGCACGATGATGGAACCGGCGCTGACCAGCTCACCACCGAAGGCCTTCACACCCAGCATCTTGGGCTTGGAATCGCGCCCGTTGCGTGTAGAGCCGCCGCCTTTTTTCTGTGCCATGACCTGACCCCTTTAACCGGCGATCGCGCCGATTTGCAGCTCGGTGAACTGCTGGCGATGGCCTTGACGTTTCTGATAGTGCTTGCGACGGCGCATCTTGAAGATGTGCACCTTGTCGTGCTTGCCGTGCGCCACGACGGTTGCCGTGACGGTTGCGCCGGATACCAAGGGGGTGCCTACCTTGATCTCGCTGCCGTTGCCAACGGCGAGAACCTGGTCGATCACGATCTCTTGGCCAACATCCGCAGCAATCTGTTCTACTTTGATTTTCTCGCCGGAAGCAACGCGATACTGCTTGCCACCGGTTTTTATGACCGCGTACATGTGGAACCTCGTATGAGCCCTCTACCTAAGCTCTAGAGGGTGAGCCTTCGGCGGACGAATTTCCGCGAAGCCCGCGAGTATAGCATCCTCGGCGCCTGCACCGGCGCACGGACGGACAGGCCGGGTCGGCGGCAGGAGGGGCTTCCTATAATCCGCCGCAATTACCCTGGGTCACACCTTTGTCCGTCAACACCTCCAGCACCGCCGAGGCGGTCGCGCTGATCGCCGACGACATGCGCGAAGTCGATCGACTGATCGCCAAGCGCCTCTCTTCCGATGTGCCGCTCGTCGGCCAGGTCGCGCAGTACATCATCTCCGCGGGCGGCAAGCGGCTGCGCCCGGCGCTGCTGCTGCTGATGTGCGGCGCGCTCGGGCAGCGCTCGCCCGAGCGCTTCACGCTCGCGGCCGTGGTGGAGTTCATCCACACCGCCACCCTGCTGCACGACGACGTGGTCGACGACTCCACGCTGCGGCGCGGCCGTGCCACGGCCAACGAGGCCTTCGGCAACCCGGCCAGCGTGCTGGTCGGCGACTTCCTGTATTCGCGCGCCTTCCAGATGATGGTCGAGGTGGGCGACATGCGCATCATGCAGACCCTGGCCGAGGCGACCAACGTGATCGCCGAAGGCGAGGTCATGCAGCTCGTCAACATGCACGACGCCTCGCTGGACGAAGCCGGCTACCTGCGCGTGATCCGCTCCAAGACGGCCAAGTTGTTCGAGGCCAGCGCCCGCATCGCCGCCATCCTGGCCGGCAGCACGCCGGAGATCGAGCGCGCCTGTGCCGACTACGGCCAGGCCCTGGGCACGGCCTTCCAGGTCATCGACGACGTGCTGGACTACGACGGCGCACCGGAGGAAATGGGCAAGAACCTCGGCGACGACCTGCGCGAGGGCAAGTGCACGCTGCCCTTGATCGCCGCCATGCGGCGCGGCACGCCCGCCCAGCGCGACACCATCCGTGTCGCGATCGAGAACGGTGCCGTCGACAACATCGACGAAATCATCGCCATCGTGCGCGAAACCGGCGCCCTGGAGATTACCCGCGAAGCCGCCGCAGCCGAAGCCCAACGCGCGATCGAAGCGATTTCGCAACTGTCGCCGAATAACAACACAAAAGCTTTGCTACAATTAGCGGCTCAGCTGTTGGAGCGCAGGTCTTGAAGACCTGAACTGCAAATCGGGGTGTAGCTTAGCCTGGTAGAGCGCTACGTTCGGGACGTAGAGGCCGGAGGTTCGAATCCTCTCACCCCGACCAGCCAAGTCATTGTCATGAGCAAAAGAGGCCGCGCAAGCGGCCTTTGTTGTTTCGAGCAGCAGCTCAGGGCCAGAGCGCGGCCATCGCCGCACTGAACGCCGCGCCCAGCTGCGGTGCCAAGGGTGCGGTCGAGCTGCGGCCCACTACCCTGCCCTGCGTCACGACCGCCTGCCCGGCGACGAACACGTCCCACAGCCGCGGCGAAGGCGAGGAAAACACCATCGCATCGAGCACATGCTCGGCAGGAATGCCCAGCAGTGCGGGCGATTGGTCGTCCAGCACCACGAAGTCGGCACGGTGTCCGGCCTGGATCGCGCCGATGCGCTGGCCGGTCGCGGCGCGGCCGCCCGCCACTGCGGCGTCGAACAGGGCTGCCGCCGTGCTGTCGCGCCCGCCCGCCCGCGCTGCGACGTTGCGCTGGCGCAGCTGCACGCGCTGCAGGTACTCCAGCAGGCGCAGTTCGGTGGTCCATTGGCGCGAAACCTGGCTGTCCGAGCCGACCGACCAACGCCCGCCCAGTGCCATGTAGCCGGCCAGGTCGAACAGGCCATCGCCCAGGTCGGCCTCGGTGCTGGGGCACAGCACGATGCAGGCGCCGGCGCGGCGCACGCCCTGCAGCTCCTGCGCCGTGGCCTGGGTCGCGTGCACGAGGTTCCAGCGCGCGTCCACCGGCGCGTTCTGCAGCAGCCACTCCACGGGCCGCAGACCGGTGTGGGCCACGCAGTCGTCCACCTCCTGGGTCTGCTCCGCGACATGGATGTGCAGCGGCAGCGAGACCTTGCGCGCATGCGCCGCCACCTCCTGCAGCGCCCCGGCATCGACGGCACGCAGCGAATGCACGGCCACGCCAGCGCCCAGCAGTGCGCCGGGGCTCGTCTTGTTGGCATCGGCATCCACGGCCAGGCGCGCGATGGCCTCCACCGTGCGCAGCACGCTGTCCGGTGTGGAGGCGAAGCGACGCTGCGCCTCGTCCAATGCCGGCGCGCCGAAGCCCGCGCGCATGTACAGCGTGGGCAGCAGGGTCAGGCCGATGCCCACCTGCTGCGCCGCGCGCACGAGCGCCAGTGCCATCTCGAGCGGCTGGCCTGGCGCCTGTCCATCGGGCGCGCCGTGCAGGTAGTGGAACTCGCAGACCTGGGTGTAGCCGGCCTGCAGCAGCTCGGCGTACAACAGACTGGCCACGGCCTCCAGTTGCCCGGGCGTGATGCGCCGCGCCACGCTGTACATGCGCTCGCGCCAGGTCCAGAAGTCGTCGACCTCGGCGGCCGCGCCGTTGCGCCGGCGCTCCGTCAGGCCGGCCATGGCGCGCTGGAAGGCGTGGCTGTGGGCGTTGACCATGCCCGGCAGCACGGGGCCGCCGAGCCGCATGGCGCCGCGCTGCTGCTCGGCGCTGGCATTGGGCAGCACGTTGAGCCAGCAGCCGTCGGCCGCCACCGTCAACACCACATCGCGCGCCCACGTCCCCTGAATCCATGCGCGGCTCGCGAAGAACCGCCTCACCTCGTGCGTCATGCGCCGTCCTTCCGCTCGGTTTCGCGCATTCTGCACCGGCCCATCCACGCCAAAAGGCCCCGGCGCCTTGCAGCACTGGGGCCCTTCTGCGGCAGGTCAAGGAATGCTCAGGTGCCGACCTTGCCGCCATCCTCGCGCCAGACCACGACCGTGGCCGGACGTGGGCGCCCGCCGGCGCCGTTGTCGGGCCAGCGCGAGAAGGCCAGCGGGTCCACCGCGGGATCGGTCGCGGGTGCGCGCGGGTGGCTGCCGTATTCGCCCGGGTGCTGCACGTTGACGAACACGTACTTCTGGTCCGGCGTCCAGGTGATGCCCGTGATCTCGCAGCCCGAGGGGCCGACCAGAAAGCGGCGAATCTCCTTGGTCTTCGGGTCGACCACCAGCATCTGGTTGTTGCCCATGCCGGCGTAGTTGCCCCGGTTCGAGAAGTTGCCGTCGGTCTGGATCCACAGGCGCCCGTCGGCGTCGAAGGCCAGGCCGTCCGGGCTGTTGAACAGGTTGTCGGCGTTGATGTTGCTCGATCCGGCCTGCAGGCCGCCGGCCGTGTGCGCCGGGTTGCCGGCCAGCACGAACAGGTCCCACTCGAACGTCAGTGCGGCCGCGTCCTGGCCGGTCTCGCGCCAGCGGATGATCTGGCCGTAGATGTTGTTGGTGCGCGGGTTGGCCTCGTCCACCGTGCTGCGGCTGCTGTTGTTGGTCAGCGTGAGGTAGACCTCGCCCGAGTCCGGGTGCACCGTCACCCACTCCGGGCGGTCCATCTTGGTCGCGCCGACATCGTCTGCCGCCAGGCGCGTGTTGACCAGGATGCCGCCCAGGTCGCCGTACTTGGCGCCCAGCGTGCTGCCACCGGCGATGGGCGTGGACGGCACCAGGGCCACCCACTCGCCCGTGCCCATCATGTCGCCCGCCGTGGCGCCGGCGCCGAACCTGGCCACGTACAGCGTGCCGCTTTCCAGCAGGTTGACGTTGGCGCGCTGGTTGTCGGCCACGTACTTGCCGTCCGAGACGAACTTGTAGACGTAGTCGTTGGCCTGGTCGTCGCCCATGTAGACCACCACGCGCTGGTCCTTGGCCAGCGTCTGCGCGGCGTTCTCGTGCTTGATGCGGCCCAGCGCCGTGCGCTTCTTGGGCGTGGACGAGGCATCGAACGGATCGATCTCGACGATCCAACCCAGGCGGTTGGGCTCGTTCGGCTCCACCGCGTAGTCGAAGCGCTGGTCCTCCTCGTGCCAGCGGTAGCCCGAGCCCGCGCTCGACAGCCCGTAGCGGCGCATGTTGGCGTTGCGCACATCCGTCGTGCTGGCGGTGCCGAAGTAGCCGTTGAAGTTCTCCTCGCAGGTGAGGTAGGTGCCCCACATGGTGTAGCCGTTGCCGCAGTTGTTGACCGTGCCGAGCGAGACCTCGCCGGCCGGGTCGACACTGGTCCGCACCAGTGCGTGGCCGCGCACGGGGCCGGTCAGCTGCATCGGCGTGTTCATGTGGATACGGCGGTTGTAGGGCGAGGGGATCACCACCTGCCAGTTGCCGTTCACGAGGCGCACATGCGCAACCGACACGCCGTGGGCGTGCTGGGCCTTGCGCACCTGCTCCAGCGACCAGGGCGTGGTGCCGGACTGCTCGGCCGCGGTGTAGAAGAACTCGGGGTTGATGTACTCGTGGTTCATCACGAGCAGGCCTTCGGTGCTGCTGTTGTTGGACAGCGGGAAGAAGTGCATGCCGTCGTGGTTGTCGCCGAACTGCAGGGCCTGGTCGGCCGCCGTGTTGGAGGCATCCGGTTTCCAGGCCGGCGAGTTGGCGAACAGCGGGTCGCCCCAGCGGCAGAACACCGCATGCTTGTAGCCGGCCGGCACCACGATGTCATCGCCGGTCGAGGCTGCCACGGCCGCGAAGCCGAGCATCGGGCCGCTGTCGTCGCCGTCGCCGTCACCGCCGCCGCAGGCCGTGAGGCCCGCGCCGAAGAAGCCGACGGCGCCCAGGGCCAGGCCGCTCTTGAGAAAGCCGCGGCGCGAGCGCGCACGTTCGACGAGCTCGTTGAAGTGGGGGTTGGCGCTGGTGTTGGTAGGGATGTTTTCTGGATCGATCGAAGGCATCGGGGCGGAGTCCTGGGATGGGAAAAAGACAAGACGCTTCCCCGCCATGCTTTGTGCATGGTGTATTTCGCTGGCGCAGGCTGGCTTGCGGCCGTGATGGTCGAAACCGCCCGTGACAGCCGTGTGAAGCCCGCATGACGCGCGGGCGTGTTGACAGCCGCGTCAGTTCCCGCGCAGCCGCAGCGGATCGAAGTCCAGCGGCGCATCGTCCTGCGGCGGCCGGTAGCGGAAGATGCCGCTCGTGCGCAGCGCCGGCACGCCGTCGGCCGTGACGAGCGCCTGTGCGAACACCATGGTGCGCGTGCGTTGCAGCACCTCGCCCTCGCCCTGCACCCAGGCGCCCAGCGGCGCCGCGCCGATGTAGTCGATCTGCAGGTTGATGGTGGGCAGGAAGCTGCGCCGGCCATCCGTGCCCTGGTACATGGTCATGGCCGGCAACAGCATGTCGCAAAAGCTCGCGAGCATGCCACCGTGGCAGGTGCCGATCGGGTTGGTGTGGCGCCGCTCCACGCGAAAGCCCAGCTGCAGTTTCTCGCCGGTCCAGCGGCCATAGAGCGGGCCATTGGCCTCGATGAAGGGGCCGCCCATGTCGATGGGGCGGAAACCGGCGGGAATGGCGGATGCGGTGTCGGGCATGCGCCGATCATAGGCAGCGCCGTCGGGGTCGGAAGTGCTGGCTTTTCGCCAACGCCGCGGGCAGCCGCACTTGGAAGCACCACGGGCTTCACGAGGCGCTCTTTCCACGAAGATGGGCTGATGCTACGATGTGCTGAATCACCGATTCACTTGAATCCATGCGCACCACCATCGAACTCGACCCTGCCGTGCACGAGTCCGTGCGCCGACAGGCTTTGCGCCAGAACATCTCCATGGCGCGCCTGCTCGGTCAGCTGGTGCAGGAAGGCCTGCGTGCCAGCACCGAGGCCGCCCCGCCCAGCGTGCGCAGCGGCCGCTTCCAGGCCATTGCACCGGCTGCCGTGGGCGCGCAGGTGACGAGCGCGCAACTGCACAAGCTCATCGACGACGAAGGCGTGCTGTGAGTCGCGCCCGGGCCGCGCCGCCGCCTTCCCCGCCGACGGCGGTGCGCGAAGCCAGCCCGCGCTGGGGCACAGCCCGCCAGCCGGCCGTGCTGCTGGACATGAACACCCTGGTGGCGCTGGGCTGGGTCGAGCACGAAGCCCATGCCGCCGTCGTGCAGCGCCTGGACGCCGCCGCGGCCTGGGCCACCTGCGCCATCACGCAGCTCGGCTTCGTGCGCATCTCCTCCACCAGCGGCATCTTCAGCCGCACCCTGTCGCCACCGCAGGCCCATGCTGCATTGCAGGCACTGTGCGCCGACGCCGAGCATGCCTACCTGGCCGAGCACCCGGCGGTCACGGCCTGCGACTTCGGCCGGCTGACCGGGCCGCGACAGACGACGGACGCCTACCTGCTCGCCCTGGCCCAGCACCATGGCATGCGCCTGCTCACGCTGGACAAGCGCCTGGCCCAAGCCTTTGCCGGAGGGCCGTTCGAGCTGCTCGAAGTGGGTTGAGGGCGCCGCTCAGGCGTAGAAGGCCGGGATGTTCGGCCGCCCCTCCACCGTGCCGGCCGACACGCCCTGCAGTTCGGCCGCCACCATCTTGCCCAGCACCGCCAGGTGCTCGCGCTCCCAGGCGCTCAGGCGCTTGGGCTTGCGGTCGATCAGGCACAGCGTGCCCACCGACTCGCCATTGGCCATGACCAGCGGACAGCCGGCGTAGAAGCGGATGTGCGGATCGCCCAAGACCAGCGGGTTGTCGGCGAAGCGCGGATCCACCGTCGCATCGGGAACCTCCAGGATCTCGGGCTGCAGGATGGCATGGCCGCAGAAGCTGATGTCGCGCGGCGTCTCGCTGGCCTGCAAGCCGACGCACGACTTGAACCACTGGCGGTCCGCGTCGACCAGACTCACGAGCGCGATCGGCACCTTGAACTGCGAAGCGGCGTAGGCGGTGATCAGGTCGAAACGCGCCTCCGGTTCGGTGTCGAGGATCAGCAGGTCGCGCAGCGTGGCGATGCGTTGGGCTTCGGTGGCAGGCAGGGCGGGCGGACGCATGGCGGACTCCTGGTCATGGCGAGTGGACAGGCGGGCGGATTATTGCAGCGCACCCGGCCTACACTGGCCGCCTTCGCAGCCTGCCGCTCGCCCCATGACGCCCACGGAAACCGGCCCCAGCGCCGCCGTCGACCCGACCCGGGTCCGCCGCTTCCATCAAGTCCTGCTGTGGCCGCTGCGCCTCATGCCGCTGCCCGCGTCGGCCGGCGCCAAACCTTGGGAACTCCTGGCCGGTTCGCCCTGGCAGGAGGAGGTGGACGAGTACACGGGCGACACCTGCCGCTTCCACGAACGGCACTACAACGAGTTCGTGACCTTCCTGCCTTACGTGCAGCGCTTCCTGTACGGCGAGGGCCGCCACGGGCGCATGGGCGGCGCCACGCCACACGGCTCGCCGATGCGCGTGTTCCGCCGCCACGACCTCGCCGCCGTGCGCCTGACGGCCCGACCCGGCGATGCACCGGTCACACTTTCCATCGTCCACGCCGACCTGTACTTCTTCCTCGACGTGGACCTGGTTCTGTTCAACCTCGAGGTCAGCGCCGACGACCTCACGCTGGAACAGGCGCAGGAGTTGATGTACCGCTTCGGCCGCGGTTACCCGCCCGGCTGGGACGCCGCCGGCCAGCCGCTGCACAGCCTGGCCGATGCCGAATGGCTGGACGCGCAAGGCCAGGTGCTGACCCGCTCCGACGCGCACCAGCGCGAGGCCTTCCTGGCCCATGTGGCAGAGCACCGCGCGCCGCGCATCGCCACGCACTGGGCCGCCATGCTGGAGCCGCTGGTGCCCGACTACTCGGACCAGCCCGGTGCCCTGCGCTACCGCCAGATCGAGTACTACCGCATGCCGCTCATGGCCTACCTCGCGCTCAACGATCCGCGCGCACTCTCGCGTGCCGACTTCGTGCGCCTGGGCCTGGTCACGGGCTCGGGCGACAACCGCGCCCTGCCCTTCGCCGACGAGCACCTGGCCGACTTCGAACAGCGCTTTTGCTACGACCGCTTCTGGAGCGCCGGCGGCGCCGCGCCCGACACGCGCTACCTGTGCAGCGGGCATTCGCTGATCGTCGTGGGCCGGGCCGACTCGGTGCTCTACGGCTGCCGCGACCGCGGCGTGCTGGCCCAGTTCCGGCACCAGCACTTCCTGCTGTTCCTGATCGCGCATTTCCAGAAGGCCGCGCTGCTCATGTACTCGGACAAGCTGGTCGAAGCGCTGCGCGACCTGGACGTGGGCAGCGCCGACAGCGTGCGCCGCTTCAAGCGCCTGATCCGCGGCAGCTTCGAGGGCTTCCTGCGCTTCACGCACCGCTACTGGTTCCATGAGATCTCCGAGCAGGCGCTGGTGCGCGCGCTGTGGGGCATGTGCGCCAGCCACCTCAAGCTGGACGCCACCTACTGCGAGGTCAAGGAACGCATCGCCGACATGGCGCAGTACCTGGAGAGCGACAGCCTGCGCCGCCAGGCCAACACCGTGGTGCGGCTCACGGTGGTCACCATCTTCGGCCTGATCGGCACGGTCACCACCGGTTTCCTGGGCATGAACCTGCTGGCCGAGGCCGAATCCTCGATGGCGCGCCGGCTCACGATCTTCGCGGTGACCTTCGTGCTGACCACGGTGCTCACGGTCTACACCATGGTCAAGTCCAAGAAGCTTTCGGACTTTCTGGACATCCTCTCGGACGAGCGCGCCACGGCCTGGCAGAAGTGCCTGGCGCTGGCCGCCGTCTGGCGCCGCACCCCGCCACCCTGAGCCGCGGCACGCCGCACGCGCTAGCATGGGCCCCGTCCGGGCCTTGCCGCGGACGGCCTGTGCAAGCCGGGCAGCGGCCCGCGGCCCACGGGCGATCTGCATCCAACATCCTCGGAGACAAACGATGACACGCACGACAGGGCCCCGTCGGGGCCGGCTACTGCTTGCGCTACTGCCCTTGTTCGGCCTCGCCGCCTGCTCCTCTGACGACGACCCCGTCGCCTGCGCCGACCTCCACGGCACGACGGTGGCCGCCAGCGCCATCGGCCTGCGCACCCAGGGCGCCACGGTCACGAGCACGGCGGTCGTGCCGGCCGCCGGCAGCGGCGCCAGCGCGGTGGGCGAATACTGCAAGGTGCTGGGCAGCATCCAGCCGGTGGACAGCAACGCGCCCAAGATCCTGTTCCAGCTCAACCTGCCCACGAACTGGAACGGCAAGGCCATGATGTTCGGCGGCGGCGGCTACAACGGCACCATCGCCACCGGCCTTGGCAACGTGCCGGCCGGCCCGGCCGACCAGCCCGTGCCGCTGGGCCGTGGCTACGCCACCTTCGGCAGCGACTCGGGCCACCAGGCCAATGCCGACGGCAGCCGCGACGGCCGCTTCGGCGCCAACGACGAGGCGCTCGCCAACTTCGCCGGCGACGCGCTCAAGAAGACGCTGGACGTGGCCAAGGCCATCATCCGCAAGCACTACGCCGAGGCGCCCAAGCGCACCTACTTCGCGGGCGGCTCCACGGGCGGGCGCGAGGCGCTGCTGGCCGTCGGCAACTGGCCGCAGGATTTCGACGGCGCCATCGTGCTGTACCCGGCCTGGAACGCCGCCGCGCTGGACCTGCAGTTCGGCCGCATCACGCGCCAGCTGGCCCAGCCCGGCGCCTACCCGAGCCGGGCCAAGCGCCAGCTGGCCTACAACGCCGCGCTGGCCGCCTGCGACGGGCTGGACGGCGTGGGCGACGGGCTGATCAGCAACATGCCCGCCTGCAACGCCAGCTTCAACCTGGCCAGCGCGGCGCTGAACGGCTCGCCCGTGCGCTGCGCGGGCGGCGCGGACCTGGGCGACAGCTGCCTGTCGGACGCGCAGATCGCCTCCTTCAACACCTTCAACACGCCCCTGGTGCTGCCCTATGCGCTGGCCAGCGGCGAGACCACCTACCCCGGCTTCAACACCTGGGGCACGGACTTCGGCAACCCCGGCAGCAGCCCGCTGCAGCCCACGGTGCTGACGCTGTCGCTGGGCACCGAGCAGCCGGCCAACCCGATGCCGGCCGTCACGGCCACCACCATGCCGCCCTACGGCAGCACCTTCTGGGACCAGTGGGTCAAGTACTTCGTCACGCGCGACGCCAGCTTCAATGCGCTGACGCTGGATCCGCAGGCACCCGGCGCCTGGCAGTCGCGCATCGTCGCGCTGACCGGCATCCAGGACGCGAACCGGACCGACCTGTCGGCCTTCCGCGCCCGCGGCGGCAAGATCCTGATGGCGCACGGCACGCACGATGCGCTGGTCAGCACGCGCGCCACCCAGCAGTACTGGGCCCGCCTGCGCAACGCGATGGGTGCGGCCACCGTGGACAGCTTCATGCGCTACTACGAGATCCCGGGGTACGGCCATGCCGCCAGCAGCGTGTTCAATGCCGCCTGGGACTCGCTGACCACGCTGGAGAACTGGGTCGAGCGCGGCACCGTGCCGCCGGCCCAGACCGTGGCCGACACGGCCGGCGTGCCCGGCCGCACGCGCCCGCTGTGCGACCACCCGGCCTGGCCGCGCTACCGCGGCGCGGGCGATGTGAACCTGGCGCAGAACTACAACTGCGCCACGCAGTAGGCACTCAGGGCTGGCGCAGCCAGTCGGCTTCCCAGCCGCCGCCCAGGGCCTGGATCAGCGACACGGCCGCCGTCTGCCGCGCCAGCTGCACCTGGGCCAGCGTGCGGCGCGCGCTGAGTGCCGAGGCCTGGGCGCTGACCACCTCGCTGTAGCCCACCTGGCCGGCACGGTAGCGGTTCAGCATCTGCTGCTCGGTGCGGTCGGCCGCCTGCGAGGCCTCGCGGCGCAGGCCTTCCTGTTCGGCCAGCGCGGCCGTGGCGCTCAACTGGTCCTCCACGTCCTGGAAGGCCGAGAGCACGGTCTGGCGGTAGCTCGCCACGCTGGCCGCATGGGCGGCGCGGGCCGCGTCGGTGGCGGCGTCGCGCGCGCCGCCGTCGAACACGGTCTGCGCCACCGACACGCCCAGCGCCCAGAGCAGGCTGGACGCACCGAGGAGATCGCCCACGCGGCTGGCGCTGCCGCCCAGGCTGGCCGACAGGCCGATGCTGGGATAGTAGGCCGCGCGCGCGATGCCGATCTGCGCATTGGCCCGCGCCACCGCGCGCTCGGCACCTGCGATGTCGGGCCGGCGCTGCAGCAGCAACGAGGGCAGGCCCGTGGGGACGGGCGGCACCACCGGGCGCCAGGCCGCCGGCGCGATGGTGAACTCCGACGGCGTCACGCCCACCAGCACGGCGATGGCATGCTCGTAGGTGGCGCGCGAGCGCCGCAGCGCCACGCGCTCGGCCTGGGCGCCGAGCAGTTGGGTCTGCGCCTGCAGCACGTCGGTCTGCGCGGCGATGCCGGCGTCGTAGCGGTTGCGCGTGATCGCCAGTGCGCGCTCGTAGCCGGCGATGGTCTCGTCCAGCAGCACGGTCTCCGCATCGGCCTCGCGCAAGGCAAGGTAGTTGGCCGCCAGCGCGCCGATGGACGAGAGCCGCGCCGAAGCCAGGTCGGCCGCGCTGGCCTGGGCGTTGGCCTGCGCGCTGTTCACCGCTTCGCCGAGCCGGCCCCACAGGTCGGGCGACCAGTCGGCCGCCACGCTGGCCGCATAGGAGCGGCTGGAGGCACCACCGCCACGCACCGGCCCGCTGCGGCGCGCGCTGCCCTCCAGCGACAGCGTGGGCAACAAGGCGGCCTGCTGCTCGCGCACCAGGGCCTGGGCCTGGGCATAGTTGGCCACGGCCGCGGCGATGTTCTGGTTGGAGACCTGCACGCGCGCGGCC
The DNA here is from genome assembly GCF_014652235.1 of Pseudorhodoferax aquiterrae. GTDB lineage: Bacteria > Pseudomonadota > Gammaproteobacteria > Burkholderiales > Burkholderiaceae_C > Pseudorhodoferax > Pseudorhodoferax aquiterrae. The sequence continues at coordinate 526,711 of NZ_BMYK01000001.1, read as the reverse complement.
AGGGCGTCCAGTTGCGGATCGCCGAACCGCGTCCACCAGTCGCCGCGGTCCAGCGCGTCGCCGGGCTGGGCCGGTACCCAGCCTTCGGCGGCCGGGGCTTCCTTGAAGGCGGCGGCAAAGCCGGTGTCGGGCCGTTCGTAGCGGGGGCCCACGGCGCAGCCGGCCAGCACAGCGGGCAGCGCGAGGAGAAGGGAGCGGCGGGGCAGCATGGCCATCATGGGGTCCGGGCGAGCAGGCGGTCGTTGGCGGCGGGGCGGCGCAGCTTGTCCAGCAGCACGTAGACCACGGGAACGGTCAGGAGCGTCAGCAGCTGGCTGGCGATCAGGCCACCGACGATGGTCACGCCCAGCGGCTGGCGCAGCTCGGCCCCCTGGCCGAAGCCGATGGCCAGCGGCAGCGCACCCAGCGCGGCGGCCAGCGTGGTCATGAGGATGGGGCGAAAGCGCAGCAGGCAGGCCTCGCGCACGGCCTCGGTGGCCGACAGGCCGCGCGCGCGCTGCGCCTCCAGCGCGAAGTCGATGATCATGATGGCGTTCTTCTTGACGATGCCGATCAACAGAAACAGCCCGATCAACGCGATGATGGTCATCTCCATGCGGAACAGCAGCAGGCCCAGCACGGCACCCACGCCGGCCGATGGCAGCGTGCTGAGCACCGTGACCGGGTGGACCAGGCTCTCGTACAGCACGCCCAGCACGATGTAGATGACGACGATGGCGGCCACGATCAGCAGCGTCTGCTGGCCACCCGTGTCCTGCGCCGCACGCGCCGTGCCGGCGAAGCTGCCGCGCACGTTGACCGGCATGGCGATGTCGTTCTCGGCCTGCTTGACGAGCTGCTGCGCCTCGGCCAGCGTCACGCCCTCGGCCAGGCCGAAGGAGATCGTGCTGGACAGCTCCGTGTCGTCGTGGCTGATGGAACTGGGCACGGCGCGCTCGCCCACGCGCACGAAGGCCGAGAGCGGCACCATGGTCGTGCTGCTGGTGGCCAGCGCCTGGCCGGCCGAGGAGTTGCGCGAAGCCGGGTTGGCCGAGGTCACGGTCGAAGTGCCGGTGCTGCTGTCCGCATTGGTCTGCACGGTGCTCGTGCTGCTGCGGCCGCTGCTGTCGGTCGTGGTGGTGACGGTGGACGGCACGTACAGGTCTTTCAACACCAGCGGCGCCTGTTGGAAGCGCGGCGCCCACTCCATGATCACCGAGTACTGGTTCAGGTCGTTGTAGATGGTGGCCACCGAGCGCTGGCCGAAGGCGTTGTACAGCGCGGCGTTGACGGCCGCGGTGCTCACGCCCAGCCGCGCGGCCGCGTCGCGGTCCACCGAGACGAAGGTCTCCACGCCGTTGTCCGAGGATTCGCCGTCCACGTCGGTCAGCTGCGTGAGCTCGGCCATGCGGTCGGACAGCTTCTTGGACCACGTGCGCAGGTCGCTCAGCGAATCGCTCTTGAGTGTGTACTGGTAGGTCGAATTGCTCTGGCGTCCGCCCATGCGCAGGTCCTGCACGGGAAACAGGAACACGCGCAGCCCCGTCAACTGGTTGAGTTGGGGCCGCAGCCGGTCGATCACGGCCTGCGTCTTCTCGGCGCGCCCCTGGCCCAGGGGCTTGAGGTTCACGAACATGAAGCCACCACCGGCCCGGCCGCCGCCGCCGAAGGCCACCACCGTGTCCACCGCCGGGTCCACGCGGATGATGTCCACCGCCTGCTGCAGCTTCTCGCGCAGGGCGCCGGAGGAGATACTCTGGTCGGCCCGGATGCCGGCGTTGAGCTGCCCGTTGTCCTGCTGCGGGTAGAAGCCCTTGGGCACCTGCATGAACAGCCAGACGTTCAGGCCCACCACCACGGCCAACGACAGCATCACCAGCGCCTTGCTGGCCAGCGCCCAGTCCAGGCTGTGGGCGTAGGCGCGCAGGCAGCGCTCCCACAGCCACTCGGTGGCACGCGTGAAAGGCCCGGCGATGAGACCCGGTTTGCGTGCCGCGTAGTGGCTTTCGGCGCGCAGCAGCAAGGCACAGAGCATGGGCGTGGTGGTCAGCGAGATCACCAGCGAGATGAGCACCGCGGCCGACAGCGTGACCGCGAACTCCTGGAACAGCCGCCCCACCTGCCCGCCCATGAACAGCAGCGGGATGAACACCGCCACCAGCGACAGGCTGATCGACAGCACCGTGAAACCGACCTCGCGCGCCCCTTGCAGCGCAGCGGCCATGCGGTCCATGCCGTCCTCGATGTGGCGCTGCGTGTTCTCCAGCACCACGATGGCGTCGTCCACCACGAAGCCGGTGGCCACCGTCAGCGCCATCAGCGAGAGGTTGTTGAGCGAGAAGCCCAGCAGCCACATCACGCCGAAGGTGCCCAGCAGCGAGACCACGGTGGCCACGGCCGGGATCACGGTGGCGCGCGCGCGGCGCAGGAACACGCCCACCACGAGCACCACCAGCACCACCGACAGCATCAGCGTGAACTCCACCTCGCGCAGCGAGCCGCGGATGGAATTGGTGCGGTCCGAGGCGACCTGCACGGCGATGTCCTGCGGCAACTGGGCGCGCAGTTCGGGCAGCAGGCGGCGCACGCTGTCCACGGTCTCGATGATGTTGGCGCCGGGCTCCTGCGTGACCAGCACGATCACGGCCGGCTTGCCGTTGAACAGGCCCACGGTGCGGGTGTTCTCCACGCTGTCGGTCACGTTCGCCACGTCGGACAGCTTCACCGGCGCGCCGTTGCGCCAGGCGATCACGAGATCGCGGTAGTCGGCCGCCCGCAGGCCCGGCGCCGGCGTGTAGACCTGCAGGCGCCGCCCCTCGCCCTCGATCGCACCCTTGGGCCGGTTGGCGTTGTTGGCCTGGATCGCGGCGCGCACGTCTTCGGTGCTGATGCCCAGCTGGTTCAGCGGGTAGGGGTCCAGCTCCACACGCACGGCCGGCAGCGAGCCGCCACCGATTTCCACGTCGCCCACGCCCTCGACCTGCGACAGGCGCTGGCTCACGATGTTGGACACCGCGTCGTAGATCTGGCCCGGCGTGCGCGTCTCCGAGGTCAGCGCCAGGATGATGACGGGCGAGGCCGTGGGGTTGGCCTTGCGGTAGGTCGGGTTGCTGCGCAGCGTGCTGGGCAAGTCGGCGCGCGCGGCGTTGATGGCGGCCTGCACCTCGCGCGCGGCCGAATCGATGTTGCGGTCCAGGTCGAACTGCAGCGTCACGCGCGTGGAGCCGGTCGAGCTGCTGGACGTCATCTCGTTCACGCCCGGAATCACGCCCAGCCGGCGCTCCAGCGGGGTCGCCACGCTGGAGGCCATGGTCGAGGGGCTGGCGCCGGCCAGGCTGGCCGAGACCGAGATCACCGGGTAGTCCACGCGCGGCAGCGGCGACACCGGCAGCACGAAGAAGGCCAGGATGCCGGCCAGCGCCACGCCGATGGTCAGCAGCACGGTGGCGATGGGCCGCTCGACGAAGGGCCGCGAGAGGTTCATGCCGGCACCCCGGGCCGGCGCCGCAAGCGCTGCCCCAGCCGGTCGAACGCGAGGTAGATCACCGGCGTGGTGAACAGCGTGAGGATCTGCGACAGCACCAGCCCGCCGAAGATCGCCAGGCCCAGAGGCCGGCGCAGTTCCGCGCCCTCGCCCCAGCCGAACATCAGCGGCAACGCGGCGAACAGCGCGGCCAGCGTGGTCATGAGGATGGGCCGAAAGCGCAGCAGCGCGGCCTGGTGGATCGCTTCCTGCGGCGTCTTGCCCTGCTGCCTCTCCGCGTCGATCGCGAAGTCGATCATCATGATCGCGTTCTTCTTGACGATGCCGATGAGCAGGATGATGCCGATGATGCCGATCACGCCCAGGTCCTGGCCGCTGACCATCAGCATCAGCAGCGCGCCCACGCCGGCCGAAGGCAGCGTGGACAGGATGGTCAGCGGGTGCACGTAGCTCTCGTACAGCACGCCCAGCACGATGTAGACGCAGACCACGGCCGCCAGGATCAGCCAGAGCTGGCTGGTCAGCGATTTCTCGTAGGCGCCGGCCGCGCCCAGGAACTTCATGGAAATGCTGGCCGGCAGGCCGATCTCGCTGGCTGCCGCGCGGATGGCCTGCACCGATCGGCCCAGCGCCACGCCGGGCGCGGTGTCGAAGCCCACCGTGGCGGCCGGGTACTGCGCCACGCGCGTGACCTGCAGCGGCGCCAGCTGCTCGCGCACGGTGGCGAAGGACGACAGCGGTGTGGTGCCGCCGCTGCCCGTGCGCAGTTGCAGGTTGCCCAGGCCCTGCACCGAATCCAGCCCCTCGCGCTGCGCCTCCAGGATCACGCGGTACTGGTTGGTCTCGGTGAAGATGGTGGAGACGATGCGCTGGCCGAAGGCGCTGTAGAGCGCATCGTCCACCGCACTGGCGGTGACCGACAGCCGCGCCGCCGTGCCACGGTCGATGTCCACGTAGGCCGCCAGGCCCTGGGCGCCAGCGTCGGTGGTGGCGTTGCGCACGCGGTCGGCCAGGTCGGCACCGTGCAGGCGTTCCACGAGCTTGCGCGCCCACTCGTTGACGAGCGCGGTGTCCACGCCCTCCAACGAGAGGCGGAATTCGGTGGGCCCGGCCTCGGCGTCGATGGTCAGGTCCTGCGTGGGCTGCAGGTACAGCGTGACGCCGGCCACGGCCTGGCGCACGCGCTGGCGCAGCCTGTCCATGGTCTCCTGCTGGTTGCCACGGTCGGCGCGCAGGTTCACGAGCATGCTGCCCACGTTCAGCATGGTGTTGCTGGCGGCGTCCACGCCCACCACGGCCGACACGCTGCGCACCTGCGGGTCGGCCAGGATGGCGACCGCGGCAGCCTGCTGCAGATCGGCCATGCGCTGGTAGGAGACATCCTGCGCGGCCTCCAGCCGCACTTTGAGCTGGCCCGTGTCCTGCGTGGGAAACAGGCCCTTGGGGATCGCCACGTACAGCAGCACGGTCAGTGCCAGCGTGGCCACGGCCACGAACAGCGTGAGGGCCTGGTGGCGCAGCACCCAGACCAGCCCGCGGTCGTAGCGGGCGATGACCTTGTCGAAGAAGCGTTGCACGCCATGGCCGAAGCGCGTCGCGGTCTCGGCCTCGGGTTTCAACCAGCGCGCCGACATCATGGGCACCAAGGTCAGCGAGACCACGGCCGAGATCAGGATGGTGATGGCCAGCGTGACCGCGAACTCGCGGAACAGCCGACCGACCACGTCCTCCATGAACAACAGCGGGATCAGCACCGCGATCAGCGAGACCGTCAGCGAGATGATGGTGAAGCCGATCTGCGTCGCGCCCTTGAGCGCGGCGGCGAAGGGTTTCTCGCCGTCCTCCAGGTAGCGCGCGATGTTCTCGATCATGACGATCGCGTCGTCCACCACGAAGCCGGTGGCGATGGTCAGCGCCATCAGGGAAAGGTTGTTCAGCGAGTAGCCCAGCAGGTACATGAGCCCGCAGGTGCCGATCAGCGAGATCGGCACCGCGATGCTGGCGATCACGGTGGCGCGCAGGTTGTGCAGAAAGAAAAAGATCACAAGCACAACCAGCACCACGGCCAGCACGAGCTCCAGCTGCACGTGCTCGACCGAGGCGCGGATGCCAGTGGTGCGGTCGGACAGCACCTGCACGCGCAGCGAGGCCGGCAGGGCGGCCTGCAGCTCGGGCAGCTGCTGCCGGATCGCGTCGACGGTGGCGATCACGTTGGCACCGGGCTGGCGCTGCACGTTCAGGATCACGGCGGGGCGCAGGTCTGCCCCGCTGCCCTCCTTCAAGCCGGCCCACGCCCCCAACTGCGTGTTCTCGGGGCCGTCGACGACACGCGCCACATCGCGCATGCGCACGGGCGCACCGTTCTTCCAGGCCACGATGAGGTTCTGGTAGTCGGCGGCGGTCAGCAACTGGTCGTTGCTGTTGATGCTGTAGGAGCGCGCCGGACCGTCGAAGCTGCCCTTGGCGCTGTTGGCGTTGGCCGCGGCGATCACGCTGCGCAGCGTGTCGATGCCCAGCCCCACAGAGGCCAGCGCCTGGGTGTCGGCCTGGATGCGCACGGCCGGCCGCTGCCCGCCCGACAGCGTGACCAGGCCCACGCCGGCCACCTGGCTGATCTTCTGTGCCATGCGCGTGTTGACGAGGTTCTGCACCTCGGTCAGCGGCAGGCTGTCGCTGCCCACGGCCAGCGTCAGGATGGGCGCGTCGGCCGGGTTGACCTTGGCGTAGACCGGCGGCGCGGGCAGGTCGGCCGGCAGCAGCGAGTTGCCGGCGTTGATGGCGGCCTGCACCTGCTGCTCGGCCACGTCCAGGGTCTGGTCCAGGTCGAACTGCAGCGTGACGATGGAGACGCCGGCCGCGCTGGTCGAGGCCATGCGGTTGAGCCCCGGCATCTGGCCGAACTGGCGCTCCAGCGGCGCGCTGACGGTGCGGCTCATCACCTCGGGGCTGGCGCCCGGGTAGAGCGTCTGCACCTGGATGGTCGGATAGTCCACCTGCGGCAGCGCGGCAAGCGGCAGGAAGCGCAGGCCGACCAGGCCGGCCAGCACGATGGCCAGCATCAGCAGCCCGGTGGCCACCGGGCGCTCGATGAAGGGTCTGGACGGGCTCATCGGCTCGGGGCCTCAGGAACCCGGCCGGCGCCGCTGCTGCAGGTTCTGCCAGCGCGCCAGCGCCTCCGGGTCGCCCCGGTCCAGCGCTTCGAGGAACTGCTTGCGCTGGGCCAGCTTCGCGGGGTCGTCCTTGACCGCATCGAGCATGCGGCGGCGCTGTTCGGCCGTGGGCAGGCCCGCGGACTCGGGCTGGGCAGCCGGCGGCTGGCCGCTGGGCGGCGCTGCCGTGGCGGCCGGCGGTTGCGTGCCGGAAGCGCCCGGGCGCGCCGGCAACGGTGCCGGCGCGGCGGCCGACGGGTTGGCTGGGGCAGACGCAGCGGCGCCCGGCGCGCCCGGGGCCATGGCGCCCTGGCCGTGGCGGCGCCCGCCGCCGTTGCGCGGGCCGGCCTGCGGTACCTCGCCCTGCAGGCGCACGCGCGAGCCTTCGCTGAGCCGGTCGCCGCCCTCGGTCACGACCAGTTCGCCGGCCTGCAGGCCTTCGGTCACGGCGACGACGTCCACCGTCGCCTCGCCGCGCTTGACGCGGCGCATGCTGACGCTGCGGTCGTCGGCGATCACATAGACGTAGGGGCCCTGCGGGCCGGTGCGCACGGCCGTCACGGGCACCACCAGCGCATCGATGGTGCGCAGCGTCATGCGCACGTTGACGAACTGGCTGGGAAACAGCTTACCGTCGGCATTGGCGAAGCGGGCCTTGGCCTTGACCGTGCCCGTGGTGGTGTCGACCACGTTGTCCAGCGTGGAGAAGCTGCCGGTGTCCAGCACCGCGCTGCGCGTGCGGTCCAGCGCGGCCACGGCCGGCTTGGCGCTACCGCGCACCTGCTCCTGCACCTCGGGGATGCGGTCCTGCGGCACCGCGAACTGCACGTCGATGGGGTTCATCTGCGTGATCACGGCGATGCCCGTGGTCGAGCCCGCCGCCACGGTGTTGCCGGGGTCCACCGTGCGCAGGCCGATCCGGCCCGCGAGCGGCGCCGTGATGCGCGTGAACTCCAGGTTCACGGCCGCCGCGGCCTCCGCCGCCTTGTCGCTGGTGACGGTGCCTTCGAGCTGCTGCACCAGCGCGGCCTGGGTGTCCACGTCCTGCCGCGCGATGGAGTCCTGGCCCAACAGGGTGCGGTAACGGGCCAGCGTGACGCGGGCGGCCTGCAACTGGGCCTCGTCGCGCATGCGCGTGCCGCGCGCCTGCATCAGCGCCTGCTCGTAGGGGCGCGGGTCGATGCGGGCCAGCAGCTGGCCCTTGCGCACGGTCTGGCCTTCGGTGAACAGCACCTCGGTCAGCACGCCGCCGACCTGGGGCTTGAGCGTGACCGTGGCCACGGGCGTGACCGTGCCCAGCGCGTCCAGCGTGACCGGGATCTGCGCGCGCGCCACGGTGGCATGGCCCACCGTCACCATGCCGAAGCTGCCGGGCCCGCCCGGCGGGCCACCGGGGCGTGGGCCCATGCCGAAGCCCGCGGGCGCCTCGGCCGGCCGCTTGACCAGGTAGTAGCTGCCGCCCACCAGGGCCCCGAGCACCAGCACGGTGACCACCGCCCCGAGCCAGCGGCGCCCGCGCGAAGGGGGCTGCGCCGGCGGCGTCACCAGGGAACGGGAGGGAGCGGAGCCGGGCGTGGGGTGGTCCATGGCGCGAGATCGGGGGCGGGCACAAGCGTGGGTGCGATTGGAGCCGGCGATCGTAGCCGGCATGTGCGCGCAACTGTCAACGCCAGGTAAAGCGCCCAGGGCTTCCCCGTTCGTCGCGCTGCGCTGCAACTGGCGCCGCCGTGCTGCAGCCTGTCGCATGGCGCTGGGATGCGACGCGGCGCCGGCGCACAGTCGCGCCAACACCCAACACCACGGAGCCCGCGATGCTGATCCAGATCCTGACCCACACGCCCGCCTGGGTGTTCGCGCTGTTCGCGCTGCTCGCCTGGATGGGCGCCAGGCAGCTCGTGGCCGGCAGCACCCACCTCCTGCGCGCGACCGCCATGCCCGTGGCCATGGTCGCGCTGGCCATCTACGGCGTGACCGGCGCGTTCGGCCGCTCGGACGCGGGCTGGCTGGCGCTGGCCGGCTGGGGCCTGGCGGCGGCAGCGGCGCTGGCCTTCGTCGCCCGGCTGCCGCTGCACCCGGCCGTGCGCTACGAGCCCGCCAGCCGCCGCTTCCACCAGCCCGGCAGCTGGGTGCCGCTGGCGCTCATGATGGGCATCTTCGCGACCAAGTACGCCGTGGGTGTGCTGCTGGCCATGCACCCGGAACTGGCCCACCAGGGCGGCTTCGCCACCGGCATCAGCACGCTGTATGGCCTGTTCAGCGGCATCTTCGCCGGCCGTGCGCTGCGGCTGTGGAAGCTGGCGCTGCGCCGGCACGCCGCCACCGTCGCCGCCTGAGCCACCCACTTCTTTCAAGGAGCACACCATGTCCCGCACCCCCATTCCCGGCGAAACCTTGCTCGACTGGACGGCCCGCCGCCGCGCCAAGGCCAAGCTGGGCTGGTTCGCCCACGCGACGGTCTACGCGGTCGTCAACACCGTGCTGGTCGCGCTGTCGCTGGCCGGCGGCCGGCACTGGGCGCTGTTCCCGCTGCTGGGCTGGGGCCTGGGCCTGCTATTCCACGGCCTGGCGGTCTGGGTGCTGGCACCGGGCAACCCGCTCATGGACCGCATGGTCGCGCGCGAACGCCAGCGGCTGGACGGCGGCACGCCGCGCTGATCGGGCACCATGCAGGCCATGCTCACCGTCCACCACCTCGAGAACTCCCGTTCGCAGCGCGTGCTGTGGCTGCTGGAGGAACTGGAACTGCCCTACGCCATCGTGCAGTACCGGCGCGACCCGGCCACCCTGCTGGCGCCGCCCGAACTGCGCCGCGTGCACCCGCTGGGCAAGTCGCCCGTGGTGACCACCGACGACGGGCTGGTGCTGGCCGAGTCGGGCGCCATCCTGGAGACCCTGCTCGAGCGCCACGGCCAGGGCCGGCTGGCGCCACCGCCGGGCACGCCCGAGGCCGTGCGTTGGCGCTACTTCATGCACTACGCCGAGGGCTCGGCCATGCCGCCGCTGCTGCTCAAGCTCGTGTTCGACCGCATCGAGCGCGCGCAGATGCCATTTTTCGTGCGGCCGATCGCGCGCGGCATCGCCGCCAAGGCCAAGGCCGCGATCGTGCTGCCCAACCTGAAGCAGCACCTGGATTTCCTGGAAGCCGAACTGGCCGGGCGCGACTGGTTCGCCGGCGCCGACTTCAGCGCAGCGGACATCCAGATGAGCTTTCCGGTCGAGGCGGCCCGGGCACGCGCCGGGCTGGACGCCAGCCGCCCGCGGTTGATGGCCTGGCTGGACCGCATCCACGCGCGGCCGGCGTTCCAGCGTGCGCTGGCGCGCGGCGGTCCCTACCAGCTGCTGGACTGAGAGCCGCCATGGCCGAGCTCCTGAGCGCTCTGGCTGCACGCCCCCCGCGGCAGCGCGGACCTGGCGCCAGCGTGGCCTTCTTCGTCAAGAATCTGGGCGCCGTACCGCCCCGCTCTCCATGAACCTCGTCCTGCGCAACGCCCTGCGCCACTACCTGCACGTGCTGGCGCTGTGCTGCGTGGTGGCGGTGCTGACCACGCTGATGTGGCCGCACCGCAGCTATCTGTCGCAGCTGGCCTATTCCGTCTGCATCGGCACGCTGTGCTGGGGCACGATGGAGTTCGGCCGCTACGCCGTGCCACGCGCGCATTGCCATGGCGACGCCGAGGGCGGCCACGGCTGGCCGCGGGGCTGGCGCGGCCTGGTGCTGACGGCGGCGGGCATCGGGGTCGGCTTCTACCTGGGCGATTGGCTGGCCTACAAACTGATCGGCCCGGCCGATCCCAGCCGCACGGCCGACACGCGCGACGGCGCCATCGGCCTGTACATCACGATCGCTGCGGGCGCCGTCGGCTCGTTCTACTTCCACACGCGCGGCAAGGCAGCGGCCCTGGCCGCCGCCATCGCCGCGGCCGAACGCGACGCCGCCGAGGCCAAGCTCAAGCTGCTGGAGACGCAGCTGGAGCCGCACATGCTCTTCAACACGCTGGCCAACCTGCGCGTGCTGATCACCGTGGATCCGCCGCGCGCCGTGGCCATGCTGGACCGGCTCAACAGCTACCTGCGCGCCACGCTGGGCGGCTCGCGCGCCACGCTGCACCCGCTGGCACAGGAGTTCGAGCGCCTGGCCGACTACCTGGAACTCATGGCCGTGCGCATGGGCCCGCGCCTGCGCTACACGCTCGACCTGCCCGGGGATCTGCGGGCCGTGCCGGTACCGCCGCTGCTGCTGCAGCCGCTCGTGGAGAACGCCATCCGTCACGGACTGGAGCCCCAGGTCGAGGGCGGCACGATCACCGTGCAGGCGCGGCGCGAGCAGGCCATGGACGGCGACCGCCTCGTCCTGCAGGTGCTGGACACCGGCGCCGGCCTGTCCGAGCCCGACACCACGGCGGGCGGCTTCGGCCTGACCCAGGTGCGCGAACGCCTGCAGACCCTGCACGGCGACCGCGCCAGCCTGGCGCTTGCCGCGGAGCCCGGCGGCGGCACGCGCGCCAGCATCGTCGTTCCACTCTGAGAACCATGCCGACCACCACCGCCCTCATCGCCGAAGACGAACCGCTGCTGGCCCAGGCGCTGGCCGCCGAGCTGGGCCGGGCCTGGCCGGCGCTGCAGATCGTGGCGACCGCGGGCGACGGCCACAGCGCCGTGGACGCGGCGCTGCGCCTGCTGCCCCACGTGCTGTTCCTGGACATCCGCATGCCGGGCCAGGACGGCCTGGCTGCGGCCGCCGAGCTGGCGGAGCGCTGGCCGCTGGACAGTGCGCGCCTGCCGCAACTCGTGTTCGTGACGGCCTACGACGAATACGCTGCACGCGCCTTCGACGCGCAGGCGCTCGACTACGTGCTCAAGCCCGTGCAGCCCGAGCGGCTGCGCCGCACCGTGGCGCGCCTGCAGCAGGCGCTGGCCGCGACCGAACCGGCGCCGGCCGATGCGCTGGAACAGCAGTTCGCGCAGTGGCGCCGCCTGCTCGGTGCGGCCGGCAGCGCAGCGCCAGCGGCGCCGCTGCGCTTCATCGCGGCCGGCGATGCCGGCGGCGCCAAGGTGCGCATGGTGCCCATCGACGAGGTGCTGTACTTCGAGGCGGCCGACAAGTACGTGCGCGTGCTGACCGCCGGCGAGGAGCACCTGATCCGCACGCCGCTCAAGCAGCTGCTGGCGCAGCTGGACGGGCAGCGCTTCTGGCAGGTGCACCGCGCCGTGGTGGTGCGGGCCGATGCGATCGAACAGGTGGAGCGCGACGAGGCGGGCCGACTGCACCTGCGGCTGCGCGGCCGGCCGGGCGAGCGCATTGCCGTGAGCCGGCTCTACACCCACTTGTTCAAGCCCATGTAGGCCGCCGGGGCGGCACAATCGCGGCCCCATGGCAAGTCCCCAGCAGCTTCTCGTCGCCGGTGGCGGCATCGGCGGTCTGGCCGCCGCGCTGGCCTGCGCCCGACAGGGCTGGCAGGTGCGCGTGTTCGAGCGTGCCGCGGCCTTCAGCGAGGTCGGCGCCGGCGTGCAGCTGGGGCCCAACGTCGTGCGGCTGCTGCAGGCCTGGGACCTGGGCCCCGCACTGCAGGCCGTGGCCGCCTTCCCCGAGCGCCTGCGCGTGCGCGACGCCGCCAGCGGCCAGCTGCTGGCCACGCTGGACCTGGCCGCCATGCGCGCGCGCTACGGCGCGCCCTACGCCACCATCCACCGCGCCGACCTGCTGGCGCTGCTGCACCAGGCCGTGGCGCCGCTGGCCGACGTCGCGCTCACGCTCAACCGGCGCGTGCTCGGCTACGAGGACGACGGCCGGCGCGTGCTGCTGCGCACCGGGGGAAAGGCCGTCGAAGGCGATGCCCTGCTCGGCGCCGACGGCCTGTGGAGCGGCGTGCGCGCCCAGTTGCTCGGCGACGGCGCGCCGCGCCTGACCGGCCACCTGGCCTACCGTGCGCTGCTGCCGCAGGCCGCGCTGCCGGCCGCGCTGCGCAGCACCGAAGTGACGGCCTGGCTGGGGCCGCGCCTGCACCTGGTCAGCTACCCGGTGCGCGCGGGCGAGGCCCTCAACGTGGTGGCCTTCGTGCACGGCCTGCCGCCCGGGGGCCGGCAGGGCGCCACGCCCGATGCGCTGGCCGACTGGGACCACGCCACCAACGCGGCCGACCTGCAGGCCGCCATGGCCGGCTGCGCGGCGCCGCTGCAGGCGCTGGTGCAGGCCGTGCCGGCCTGGCGGCTGTGGGTGCTGGCCGACCGGCCGCCGCTGCGCGCCGCCACCGAGCAGGCGCGCGGCCGCGTGGCGCTGCTCGGTGATGCCGCCCACCCCATGCGCCCCTACCTCGCACAGGGCGCCGGCATGGCCATCGAGGATGCCGAGGCGCTGGGCCGCGCGCTGCGCCAGGCCGAGACGGCCGGCATCGAGGTGCCGCTGCTGCTGGCGCGCTACGCACTGGAGCGCTGGCAACGCAACGCGCGCGTGCAGGCGCGCGCGCTGCGCAACGGCCGCATCTTCCACGCCACCGGGTTGGTCCGCTGGGGGCGCAACCTCTCGCTGCGGCTGCTCGGCGAACGGCTGCTGGACATGCCTTGGCTGTACGGCCTCAACTCAGAAAAAACTTGATCACGCCCTTGGCCGCAAAGCCGACCATGCCCAGGCCCAGACCCAGCAGCAGCACGAAGGTGCCGAAGCGCCCGGCCCGGGACTCGCGCGCGAGCTGCAGGATGATGAACAGCATGTAGAGCATGAAGGCGCCCAGGCCGAAGGTCATGCCGAACCAGGCGATCTGGGCTTCGGTGTAGCCGAACATGCGCTTCAGTCCACGAGGTCGCGGTAGGCATGCCAGCTCGCATGCGCAAGCCAGGGCGCGGCCAGCACCAGACCCACGAGCGCAGGCAGCAGCGACACCAGGGTGAGGCCCACGAGCAGCACGGCCCACAAGGCCATGGGCACGGGGTTGTCCAGCACCGCGCGCCAGCTGGTCAGCACGGCCGCCAGCACGCCGATGCGGCGGTCCAGCATCATCGGAATGGCCACGACGCTCGATGCGAACACGGGCGCCGCCAGCAGTGCGCCCAGCGCCAGCCAGAGTTCGAACAGCCAGCTGGCATCGGCCGCCACCAGGCGCAGGAAGTCCTCCGGGCGCTGCACCGCACCGGGCGCGAAGCCTGTGACGAGGGCAGCGGAAGTCACGACCCAGCCCGTGCCAGCCAGCGCGAGCAGCACCCCGAACAGCACGAGCCGGCCGTCGCGCGGCCGCCAGGCCTGGAGCGCCGTGGCAAGCCCTGGTGTCTGCCCGCGCTCGAGCGCCTGGCTGACCGCATAAAGCCCCGTGGCCGCAATGGGTGCGACCAGCAGAAAGCCCGAGAAGGCCCCGGCCAGCAGCCAGAAGTGCGCATGGGCCAGCAGCGCAAGTGCGCCACCGAAGGCGGTCAACAGCAGGCCGTGCAGCAGCCCCGGCAAGGGGCAGCGCCACAGGTCGGCCCAGCCGCGTGCGAGCCAGCGCAGCGGCGCCGCGGTGCCGACCGTGCGCACGGCGAAACGCTGGCTTTCGGTCAGGGCACGGGTCGCCGTTCTTCGGGGCATGCGCCATGCTCCCATGGCGCGGTGCAGGCCGCGTTGACCTGCATCAAGGGCTCAGCTGCGCGGCGTCTTGGGCTGGACGTCTTCCACGTCCTGCGTGATGGCGCCGGGCGGGCTGAACGGCGGCGGTTCGCCGGGCGCGGTCTGCGGTGCGGCGCGGCCGCGCGGGCGCGTGGCCTCCTGCTGCCAGCTGCGGTAGCGCCGCCAGGTGGCGGCCGGGTCCACGCCCATGCCGCCAAAACGCAGGATGACCGGCCGGCCCGTGAGCCTGGCCCACAGCAACCGCAGGCCGAACACCACGGCCAGCACGGCGGCGGCCAAGACCAGGCCGGCGGCCACGACCAGGCCCGCGGCCAGCAGCGCGAGCTGCAACATCAGGCGGACGAGGCCCGCTACGAAATCACCCACGGCCCCGTCACTCCTTTGTTGCGTGCCCGCGATCATCATCAATGCACCACCCGGTCGAAGCGGAACTCACCGGGTGCGTGGATCGGGTCCACGTCCACAGGGATCACTGCCTTGGGCGCGAACTTGCCCTCGAGCAGCAGCCTGGACAGCGGGTTCTCGATGCGCTGCTGGATCGCCCGCTTGAGCGGACGCGCACCATACACCGGATCGAAGCCGACCTTGGCCAACTCCGCAAGCGCCGCAGGGCTAACGTCCAGCGTGAGTTCCAGATGCGCCAGACGGTCGCGCAGCGCGCGGATCTGGATGTTGGCGATGGCCTCGATGTGCTGCGCGTCCAGGCCATGGAACACCACGGTCTCGTCGATGCGGTTCAGGAACTCGGGCCGGAAGTGGTTCTTGAGCTCGCCCTGCACCGCTTCCTTGATGTCCTCGGCATCGCGCCCGACCATGCTCTGGATCAGGTGCGAGCCGATGTTGCTGGTCATCACGATCACGGTGTTCTTGAAGTCCACGGTGCGGCCCTGGCCGTCGGTCAGGCGGCCGTCGTCCAGCACCTGCAGCAGCACGTTGAACACGTCCGGGTGCGCCTTCTCCACCTCGTCGAGCAGCAGTACGCTGTAGGGCTTGCGCCGCACGGCCTCGGTCAGGTAGCCGCCCTCGTCGTAGCCGACGTACCCGGGCGGCGCGCCGATCAGGCGGGCCACGGAGTGCTTCTCCATGAACTCGCTCATGTCGATGCGGATCAGGTGGTCCTCGCTGTCGAACAGGAAGCCCGCCAGCGCCTTGCACAGCTCGGTCTTGCCCACGCCCGTGGGGCCCAGGAACAGGAAGGAGCCGGTCGGCCGGTTCGGATCGGACAGGCCTGCGCGCGAACGCCGGATGGCGTCCGCCACGGCGGTGATGGCCTCGTCCTGGCCGACCACGCGCTCGTGCAGCTTGTCTTCCATGTGCAGCAGCTTCTCGCGCTCGCCCTGCATGAGCTTGGACACCGGAATGCCCGTGGCGCGCGCCACCACCTCGGCGATCTCCTCGGCGCCGACCATGGTGCGCAGCAGCTGCGGGCCCTGGCCGCCCTTGGCCTTGCCGGCCTCTTTGGCCTGCGCGTCCTTGAGCCGGTTCTCGAGTTCGGGCAGCTTGCCGTACTGCAGTTCGGCGACCTTGTTGAAATCGCCCTTGCGCTTGAACTCCTCGATCTGGAAGCGCACGCGGTCGATCTCTTCCTTGACCTGGGCCGAGCCCTGGGCCGTGGCCTTTTCGGTCTTCCAGATCTCTTCGAGGTCGGCGTACTCGCGCTCGAGCCGCGCGATCTCCTCCTCGATCAGTCCGAAGCGCTTCTGCGAGGCCTCGTCCTTCTCCTTCTTGACGGCCTCGCGCTCGATCTTGAGCTGGATCAGCCGGCGGTCCAGCTTGTCCATGGCCTCGGGCTTGGAGTCGATCTCGATCTTGATCTTGGCCGCGGCCTCGTCGATGAGGTCGATGGCCTTGTCGGGCAGGAAGCGGTCGGTGATGTAGCGGTTGGACAGCTCGGCTGCGGCCACGATGGCCGGGTCGGTGATCTCCACGCCGTGGTGCACTTCGTACTTCTCCTGCAGGCCGCGCAGGATGGCGATGGTCGCCTCCACGCTCGGCTCGCCCACGAGGATCTTCTGGAAGCGGCGCTCGAGCGCGGCATCCTTCTCGATGTACTTGCGGTACTCGTCCAGCGTGGTGGCACCCACGCAGTGCAGCTCGCCACGGGCCAGCGCAGGCTTGAGCATGTTGCCGGCGTCCATGGCACCTTCGGCCTTGCCGGCGCCGACCATGGTGTGCAGCTCGTCGATGAAGACGATGGTCTGGCCCTCGTCCTTGGCCAGTTCGTTGAGCACGGTCTTGAGCCGCTCCTCGAACTCGCCGCGGTACTTGGCGCCGGCCAGCAGCGCGGCCATGTCCAGCGACAGCACGCGCTTGTTCTTGAGCGAATCGGGCACCTCGCCGGCCACGATGCGCTGGGCCAGGCCTTCGACGATGGCGGTCTTGCCCACGCCGGGCTCGCCGATCAGCACGGGGTTGTTCTTGCTGCGGCGTTGCAGCACCTGGATGGCACGGCGGATCTCGTCGTCGCGGCCGATCACGGGGTCCAGCTTGCCCTGGCGGGCGCGCTCGGTGAGGTCCAGCGTGTACTTCTTGAGGGCTTCGCGCTGGCCTTCGGCGTCGGCGCTGTCGACCTTCTGGCCGCCGCGCACGGCGTCGATGGCCGACTCCAGCGCCTTGCGCGTGACGCCGTTCTCGCGCAGCAGCTTCGCGGAATCCAGCTTGCTGTCGACATAGGCGAGCAGGAACAGCTCGCTGGCGATGAACTGGTCGCCGCGCTTCAAGGCTTCTTTTTCCGAGGCCTGCAGCAGCGTGACGAGGTCGCGGTCGGGCTGGACCTGCTCCTGGCCCTGCACCTGCGGCAGACGCTTGACGGCCCCCTCTGCTGCGGCCAGCAGGCCCTGCACGTTGGCGCCCGCGCGTTCGAGCAGCGGGCGCGGGCCGTCGGGCTGCTTGAGCATGGCGGCCAGCACGTGGGGCGGCGTGATGTAGGCGTTGTCGTTGGCCAACGCGAGGGACTGGGCGTCGCCCAGCGCTTCCTGGAATTTGGTGGTGAGCTTGTCGATTCGCATGTTCGAGTTCTCCGAATTGCAACGAACATGGGGAAAGGATGCCCCTGTTTCAAGGGCGGCGCTGTCGGTGCGCGCCGACAGCTTGATCTGGATCAGACGTTGCGGGCCTGGATGCCCCAACGCGCCAGGGCCGCGTCGTCGCTGACGCGCGCATCGACCCAGCGGCCGCCTTCGGGGGTCTGTTCCTTCTTCCAGAACGGGGCCTGGGTCTTCAGGTAGTCCATGAGGAATTCGCAGGCCTGGAACGCCGCACCGCGGTGCGCCGAGCTCACGGCCACCAGCACGATCTGGTCGGTGGGCGCCAGCGGGCCCACGCGGTGCACCACGCGGGCGCCGTAGAGCGGAAAGCGGGCGAAGGCGGCGTCCACCATGGCCTCGATGGCGCGCTCGGTCATGCCGGGGTAGTGCTCCAGCTCCAGGGCCGTGACCTGGCCGGGCGCATCGGGATGGCGGTCGCGCACGGTGCCGACGAAGCTGCAGACGGCGCCGACGCGCGCGTCCTGCGCGCGCAGGGCGGCGATCTCCGCGCCGAGGTCGAAGTCGGCGGTCTGGATGCTGACGCGGGGAAGAGACATGCGGCGATTTTGGCGCATGTACACTCGCGCCCCATGTCCGCTTGCATCGCCTCCAGCACCACACCCGTGGCCCGCTGCTGCGCGAAAAAAGCGAACAAACCGCTGCTCGTCTGACCGGGGCTGCGGTTCCGTCGTCGGATGTGCGACGGAACCCCTGGCAGCCCCCTGCACGAGCTTCGCGCGCGCCCCCTTCGATGGTCGACCCCACCGGTCTTGCCCGTTCCCATCGAAAGGATTGCTGTGTCTTCTTCCTCCCTGTTCTCCGGCCTGTGGATTCCACTGGTCACGCCGTTCACGGCCGATGACCGCGTCGACCACGCCGCGCTGGCCGCACTGGTGCGCGACCTGGCCGGCCGCGGCGTGGCCGGCTTCGTGCCCTGCGGCAGCACCGGCGAGGCCGCCGCGCTGACGGCCGACGAGCAGCTCGCCGTGCTGGACACGACGCTGGCCGCGGCCGGCGGCCTGCCCGTGCTGATGGGCGTGGGTGGCTACCGGTTGCAGGGCGTGCGCGCCCAGCTGCAAGCCGTCTGCACGCGGCCGGTGGCCGGCGTGCTGGTGGCCGCGCCTTACTACATCCGGCCCTCGCAGGAAGGGCTGCTGACCTGGTTCCGCACCCTGGCCGATGCCAGTCCGGTGCCGCTGGTGCTCTACGACATCCCCTACCGCACGGGCGTGGAGCTACGCCTGGAGACGCTGCTGGCGCTGGCCGCGCACCCGCGCATCCAGGCGGTCAAGGACTGCGGCGGCGACGCGGGCAAGACCGCTGCGCTCGTCGCCGACGGCCGGCTCGCCGTGCTGGCCGGCGAGGACGCGCAGATCTTCGGCAGCGTGGCGCTGGGCGCCAGCGGGGCGATCGCGTCCAGCGCGCACCGGCACACCGAGCGCTTCGTGCACGTGATTGAACGCCTGCAGGCCGGCGCACTGGCCGAGGCGCGGGCGCTCTGGCAGCCGCTGCTGCCCTGGGTGCAGGCCGTGTTCGGCGAGCCCAATCCGGGGCCGATCAAGGCCTTGCTGGCCGAGGCCGAACAGATGGAGGACCGCCTGCGTGCGCCGATGACGCCGGCTTCCGCAGCGCTGCGCCAGCGCCTGCGTGCGCTGGAGGACGGCCTGCTCAGCCGCCCGTGACGGGCGGGAAGAAGGCGACTTCGGCGCCTTCGTGCAGCGCGGCAGCCTCGTCCTGCATCTGCTGGTCCACGGCCACGCGCACGGCGCGGCCCCGGGCCAGCAGTTCGGCATAGGCCCCGCCGCGCGCGAGCAGTTCGTCGCGCAGGGCGCCGACGGTGGCGGCCTCGGTGTGCACCGCCTCCTGGCCCAGGCCCAGGCCTTCGCGGATGGAGGCGAAATAGCGGATGGACAGCTTCATCCCCAGAGGTCCTCGAAAGGCAGGAAACGCACGGTGTCGCCGCGCGCGATCGGCTGGCCGGCCGGGGTGTCGACCAGGCCATCGCCCCAGGCCACCGAGGTCAGCACGCCAGAGCTCTGGTTGGGAAACAGTTCCAGCGCACCGTCGGCGTTGCGGCGCGCGCGCAGGAACTCGCGGCGCCGGTCGGCGCGCTTCCAGTCGAAGGCGGCCGGCAGGTGGACGGCGGTGGGCGCCGTGCGGGCGGCGCCCTGCAGCTGCAGCACAAAGGGCCGCACCAGCATCAGGAAGGTGACCAGGCTGGACACCGGGTTGCCGGGCAGGCCGATGAAATGGCAGGCCGCGCCAGCGGCGCCAGGAAGCGACCCGTAGGCGAAGGGCTTGCCGGGCTTGATCGCGATCTGCCAGAGCTCAAGCCGGCCGAGCGCCTGTACGGCGGGCTTGACATGGTCTTCCTCGCCGACCGAGACGCCGCCGCTGGTCAGCACCAGGTCGTGGCCCTGCGCCGCGCTGTGCAGCGCCTCGGTGGTGGCATCCAGCCGGTCCGGCACGATGCCCAGGTCGCTGACCTCGCAGCCCAGGCGCAGCAGGAGCGCGCGCAGGAAGAAGCGGTTGGAGTTGTAGATCGCGCCGGGCCGCATCTGCGCCGGCGGCACCTCATCCGGCATCACGAGTTCATCGCCGGTGGAGAACAGGGCCACGCGCGGGCGCCGCGCGACCGTGAGCTCCGCCAGGCCGATGCTGGCCGCCAGGCCCAGCGCGGCCGGCGTGAGCCGCGTACCGCGTGCGAGCACGGTGGCGCCCAGCGCCACGTCTTCGCCGGCACGGCGGATGGCCAGGCCCGGCGTGGGCGCGGTGCGCACCTGGATGCGGCCGTCGCCCCGCAGTTCGCAGTCTTCCTGCATGACCACGGCGTCGGCGCCCGCGGGCACGGGCGCTCCCGTGAAGATGCGCGCGGCCGTGCCGGCAGCAAGCGCGGTGCCCGTGCTCCCCGCCGGGATGCGCTGCGACACGGGCAGCACCGTGCCCGCGGCGGGCACGTCGGCACAGCGCAGCGCGTAGCCATCCATGGCGCTGTTGTCCAGCGGCGGCACCTGCAGGCCGGACACCGCGTCGCGCGCCAGCACGCGGCGGTCGGCGTCGAAGGTGGACACGGTTTCGGGGGCGGCCAGCGGCGCAGCGTAGCCCAGCAGCTGGGCCAGGGCTTCGTCCAGGGTCTTGAGCGTGGCGGCGGGTGTGTTCATGGAGCGTCGTCGGGGCGGAGGGCGAACAGCCCGGCATTGTCGGCCAGCCAGCGGGCCAGCGCCGGCACGTCGTTCAGATCCAGCACCGGGCAGGGGGGCGCGGGCTGGAGCGCGGCCGGCGCATCGGTCAGCACGGCGCGCACGTGCGGGTCTTCGGGATAGCGCGCGGGGCGCTGCTCGCCGGCGCGGCGCAGTTCCAGGCGCGGCAGGTCCTCGTGCTTGAAGCCTTCGACGAGCACCCAGTCCGATGGCTGGCGCAGCTCGGCGATGAGGCCGCGCGCGGTGGGCGCCTGCTCGGTCGCGTACTCGCGCAGCAAGGCCAGCCGGCGGTCCGAGGCGATCACCACCTCCTGCGCACCGGCCTCGCGGTGGCGCCAGCTGTCCTTGCCGGGCGTGTCGATGTCGAAGCCATGGTGCGCGTGCTTGACGACCGAGACCACCTCGCCGCGCGCTTTGAGCAGCGGAATCAACCGCTCGATCAGCGTGGTCTTGCCGGCACCGGAGTAGCCGGCGAAGCCCACGACCCTCATGCGCAGTGTTCGGCGATGTAGCGCTTGATGACGTCCGCGTCGGCCGGCACGCGCTGCACGCGGCGCGGCAGGTTCTCGATGCCGTCGAATTTGGCGGGCCGCTCGGGCGCGCGGCCCAGGGCTTCGACGATGGTCTCGGCGAACTTGATCGGCAGCGCGGTCTCGAGCACCACCATGGGCACGCCAGCGCTCAACTGCTCGCGCGCGACCTTGAGGCCGTCGGCCGTGTGCGTGTCGATCATCTGGTTGAAGCGCGCCCAGGTGTCGCGGATGGTCGCGAGCCGGTCGGCATGCGTGCTCTTGCCGCTGGCGAAACCGAAGCGCGTGGCCGCCTGCGCGAACAGCGGATCGGCCGACAGGTCGAAGCGCCCGGTCTGCGCCAGGCCCGCGCCGAACAACGCTGCCGTGCGGGCACCGTCGCGGCCCAGCAGGTCGAACACGAAGCGCTCGAAGTTGGACGCCTTGGAGATGTCCATCGACGGGCTGGAGGTCTCGTGCGTGTCGGCGCTGCCGCGCACGCGGTAGACGCCGGTGCGGAAGAACTCGTCGAGCACGTCGTTCTCGTTCGTGGCAACGACCAGTTTGGCGATCGGCAGGCCCATCATGCGCGCGACATGGCCGGCGCAGATGTTGCCGAAGTTGCCCGAGGGCACCGTGAAGCTGACGTGCTCACCCTCGGCCTTCGTGGCCTGGAAGTAGCCCGCGAAGTAGTAGACCACCTGGGCCAGCAAGCGCGCCCAGTTGATCGAGTTGACGGTGCCGATGCGGTACTGGCGCTTGAACGCGAGGTCGTTGGAGACGGCCTTGACGATGTCCTGGCAGTCGTCGAACACGCCGTCCACGGCCAGGTTGTGGATGTTGGCGTCCTGCAGGCTGAACATCTGGGCCTGCTGGAACGGGCTCATGCGGCCGTAGGGCGAGGTCATGAAGACACGCACACCCTTTTTGCCGCGCATGGCGTACTCGGCCGCGCTGCCGGTGTCGCCGCTCGTGGCGCCCAGGATGTTGAGTTCCTCGCCGCGCCGGCCCAGTTCGTACTCGAACAGGTTGCCGAGCAGCTGCATGGCCATGTCCTTGAAGGCCAGCGTGGGGCCGTTGGACAGGGCCTCGAGGAACACGCCGTCTTCGAGCGGGCGCAGCGGCACGATGGCCTCGGTGCCGAAGACCTCGCGCGTGTAGGTCTTGGCGCAGAGCGCCTGGAGGTCGGCGGCCGGGATGTCGTCGATGTAGAGCGACAGGATCTCGAAGGCCAGCTCGGCGTAAGGCAGCTGGCGCCAGCGCGCCAGCGTCGCCGCATCGACCTGCGGGTAGTGCTCGGGCAGGTACAGGCCGCCGTCGGGCGCCAGGCCTTCGAGCAGGATCTCGCAGAAGCGCTTGCGGTCCGGGTGGCCGCGGGTGGAGAGATAGCGCATCAGTTGAGCTCTTCCTTGCGGATGCGCGTGATCGGCGCCAGCACCGTGGGCAATGCCTGCATCTTGGCGATGGCCGCGTCCATGCGCGCTTCCTGGCAGTCGTGCGTGAGGATGATGAGGTCGGTCTGCGTGGAGCCCTCGCCGCCCACGTCGTCGGCCTCGCGCTGCAGCACGGCGTCGATGCTGATGTCGGCCTCGGCCAGCAGGCCCGTGACCTTGGCCAGCACGCCGGCCTGGTCGGCCACGCGCAGGCGCAGGTAGTAGCTCGTGACCACTTCGCCCATGGGCAGCACCTGCAGGTCGCTCAGCGCGTCGTGCTGGAAAGCCAGGTGCGGCACGCGGTGCTCGGGGTCGGCCGTGGCCAGGCGCGTGATGTCGACCAGGTCGGCGATCACGGCACTGGCGGTCGGCTCGCTGCCGGCGCCCTTGCCGTAGTACAGCGTGGTGCCCACGGCATCGGCCTGCACGACCACCGCGTTCATCGCACCCTCGACATTGGCGATCAGGCGCTTGCTCGGCACCAGGCTGGGGTGCACGCGCAGCTCCACGCCCTTGTCCACGCGCTTGGTGATGCCCAGCAGCTTGATGCGGTAGCCCAGTTGCTCGGCATAGCGGATGTCCTGGGCCGACAGCTTGGTGATGCCTTCCACGTAGGCCTTGTCGAACTGCACCGGGATGCCGAAGGCGATGGCCGACATGATGGTGGCCTTGTGCGCGGCGTCCACGCCCTCGATGTCGAAGGTCGGGTCGGCCTCGGCATAGCCCAGGCGCTGGGCTTCCTTGAGCACCACGTCGAAGTCCAGCCCCTTGCTGCGCATCTCCGACAGGATGAAGTTGGTGGTGCCGTTGATGATGCCGGCGATCCACTGGATGCGGTTGGCCGTGAGGCCCTCGCGCAGCGCCTTGATGATGGGGATGCCACCGGCCACGGCGGCCTCGAAGGCCACGATCACGCCCTTGGCCTGGGCCGCGGCGAAGATCTCGGTGCCGTGCACGGCCAGCAGCGCCTTGTTGGCCGTGACCACATGCTTGCCGGCCGCGATGGCCTCCAACACGAGCTGCTTGGCGATGCCGTAGCCGCCGATCAGCTCGACCACGATGTCGATGGCGGGGTCGGCGATCACGGCGCGCGCATCGGCCACGACCTGGATGTCGCTGCCGACGATCTCGCGCGCGCGCTCGACGTTCAGGTCGGCCACGGTCGCGATCTCGATGCCGCGGCCGGCGCGGCGCCGGATCTCCTGCTGGTTGCGCGCGAGAACGTGGAAGACACCGCTGCCGACGGTGCCGATGCCCAGAAGGCCGACCTGGATGGGTTTCATGCGAGAGCCGCTTGTGCGGTGGAGGGAGAAGAAACGGAATGGCGTTTGCGGTACTGCTCGAGGAAGGCCGCGATGCGGCCGATGGCCAGGCGCAGGTCGTCCTCGTGCGGCAGGAACACGATGCGGAAGTGGTCGGGCGAAGGCCAGTTGAAGCCGGTGCCCTGTACCAGCATGACCTTGGTCTCCTGCAGCATCTCGAGGATGAACTGCTGGTCGTCCTCGATCGGATAGACCTTGGGGTCGAGCCGCGGGAACATGTACAGCGCGGCGCTGGGCTTGACGCAGCTGACGCCCGGGATCGCCGTGATGAGTTCGTAGGCCAGGTCGCGCTGGCGGCGCAGGCGGCCGCCCTCGCGCACGAGGTCCTTGATGCTCTGGTAGCCGCCCAGCGCGGTCTGGATCGCCCACTGGCCCGGCACGTTGGCGCACAGGCGCATGTTCGAGAGCATGTTCAGGCCCTCGATGTAGTCGCGCGCAGGCTTCTTGTCGCCCGAGACCACGAGCCAGCCGGCACGGTAGCCGCAGCTGCGGTAGCTCTTGGACAGCGAGTTGAAGGTCAGCGTGAGCACGTCGTCCGACAGGCTGGCGATGGCCGTGTGCTTGACGTCGTCGTAGAGCACCTTGTCGTAGACCTCGTCGGCGAACAGCACCAGGCCGTGCTCGCGCGCGATGGCCACGAGGGCCTTGAGCAGTTCGTCCGAATACAGCGCGCCGGTCGGGTTGTTCGGGTTGATGACCACGATGCCCTTGGTCTGCGGCGTGATCTTGGCGCGGATGTCGTCGAGGTCGGGCATCCAGCCATTGGCCTCGTCGCAGCGGTAGTGCACGGGCGTGCCGCCGGACAGGCTCACCGCGGCCGTCCACAGCGGGTAATCAGGTGCGGGCAGCAGCAGTTCGTCGCCGTCGTTGAGCAGCGCGTTGGTGGCCATCACGATGAGCTCGCTGGCGCCGTTGCCCAGGTAGATGTCGTCCAGCGTCACGCCCTTCACGCCCTGTTTCTGGGTCTCGTGCATGACCGCCTTGCGCGCCGCGAAGATGCCCTTGCTGTCCGAGTAGCCGGCCGAGTTCGGCAGGTTGCGGATCATGTCCTGCTGGATCTCTTCGGGCGAATCGAAACCGAACACCGCCAGGTTGCCGATGTTGAGCTTGATGATCTTCTGGCCCTCTTCCTCCATCTGGCGCGCCGCGTCCATGATGGGGCCGCGGATGTCGTAGCAGACGTTGGAAAGCTTGGCGGATTTCTGGACGGTCTTCATGGAGTCCTCTGGTGCACCTCGTGCCTGCGGCGGCTTGCGCAACATCCCCACCGGCGCGCCTGTTGGAGCGAAAACCTATAATTTGACCACAGTTCGCGGCAATTCCCGGCCCGCACATCTCCCCTCCCCCATGAAGCTGCAGCCCGACAAATCCAACGTCCAGACCATCACCGCCCTGGGGCCGGGCTGGATCGGGGTGCAGGCCGATCGCATCGAGCACAGCGTGGTCATCGGCTCGCGCGGCCAGCGCGACGCCTGGCCTTGCACGCGCTTCGAGGACCTCACGGCAGAGCACTTCGCCCAGCTGGCCGAGATCGATTGCGAGGTGGTGATCTTCGGCAGCGGCTCAAGGCTGCGGTTTCCGCAGGCCGCCTGGCTGCGCCCCCTCATGGCCAAACGCATTGGGGTGGAGACCATGGACACGGCCGCCGCTTGCCGCACCTACAACATCCTGGCCCAGGAAGGCCGCGATGTGGTGGTCGCATTGCTGTTGGAGCCGGCGGTGTGACGCATGCACACCGCTGCCGCACCCCTGTAACAAGGGAGCGCGAAAAGCATTTTCAGGGTAAAATCAAAGGTTGCCGCGCGGGCTGCACAGTCCCTCATACCCGCGGCTGTCGACCACTTTCCGACTCCCGAGATTCAAACATATGGCGATCGTTGTCAACAAACTCATCCCTGAATTCGAAGCCAACGCCACGGGCGGCGTGAAAGTCTCCAACACCTCCCACCTGGGTCAAGTCCTGGTGCTGTACTTCTACCCCAAGGACAACACGCCCGGTTGTACCACCGAAGCCATGCAGTTCCGGGACAAGTACAAGGACTTCGTGAAGGCCGGTGCCACGGTCTTCGGTGTCTCGCGCGACAACATGAAGTCGCACGACGAGTTCAAGGCCAAGCTGGAATTGCCCTTCGAACTGATCGCCGATACCGAAGAGAAGATGTGCCACATGTTCGGCGTGGTCAAGAACAAGATCATGTACGGCAAGAAGGTCAAGGGTATCGAGCGCAGCACCTTCCTGATCGGTGCCGACGGCACGCTGCAGCAGGAATGGCGTGGGCTCAAGGTGCCGGGCCATGTGGACGAAGTCCTGGCGGCCGTCAAGGAGCTCAAGACGACCGTCTGACCATTGCGGTCATCGGCGCGCAGGGCTGTCACGGGGGTCATGCATAATGGTTTCATGCCCCTAGGAGACGCTCCTCGCGCATCCCACCAAAAAGCCGCCCTGGCGACCGGGCGGCTTTTTTGTTTTTGCTCCTTCCCAGGAAACACGAAGCCCCATGCCTCTGCCCCCGCCCCCCGCAAAGCGCGCTGCCACCCTGTCTCCTGATGCTTTCGACGCGCCCGCACGCGCCACGTCCAAACCGGCGCGGGTCGCACGCGCGCGGTTCACCGAAGCAGCTTCGGACGAGCCGCTGCACACGCCGCGCGAAGCGCAAGACGAGGCACCTGTCGCAGTGCTGCGCGACACCGGCGCAGCCATCGACGCACCCGTGATGCGCGAGACGGCGGATGCACCGCCGCCACGCGCACGCCGCCAGGCCGTCGCCGACACGCCGGCCCCGGCACCGGTCCGCAAACGCAAGCCGGCCAAGGCCACGGGCCCGTCCAAACTCTTTGTGCTCGACACCAACGTGCTGATGCACGACCCGATGTGCCTGTTCCGCTTCGAGGAGCACGACATCTACCTGCCGATGATCGTGCTCGAGGAGCTCGACGGCCACAAGAAGGGCATGAGCGAAGTGGCGCGCAACGCGCGCCAGACCAGCCGCACGCTCGACGCCTTGGCCGGTGTGCCGAACGCCGACATCGCGGTGGGCCTGCCGCTGGACGCCACGGGCCACCGCGAGGCTGGCGGCAAGCTGTTCTTCCAGACCCGTCCGCTCGACGACAAGCTGCCCGCGGCTCTGCCGCAGGGCAAGGCCGACAACCAGATCCTGGGTGTGGTGGACGCGCTGCGCCGCGAGCATGCGCCGCGCGAGGTGGTGCTGGTGTCCAAGGACATCAACATGCGCGTCAAGGCCAAGGCCCTGGGCCTGGCCGCCGACGACTACCAGAACGACAAGACCCTGGAGGACGGTGAGTTCCTCTACTCGGGCGCGCTGGCGCTGCCGCCCGACTTCTGGGCCAAGCACGGCAAGACGGTGGAAAGCTGGCAGCAGGGCCAGCACACCTTCTACCGCATCGCGGGCCCCATCGTGCCCAGCCTGCACATCAACCAGTTCGTCTACTTCGAAGCGCCCGGCGAGCCCAGCCTGTATGCGCGCGTGACCGAGATCCGTGCCAAGACGGCGGTGCTCAAGACGCTCAAGGACTTCAACCACCTCAAGAACGCCGTCTGGGGCGTGACCACGCGCAACCGCGAGCAGAACTTCGCGATGAACCTGCTGCTCGACCCGGAGGTCGACTTCGTCACGCTGACCGGCAACGCCGGCACCGGCAAGACGCTGATGGCGCTGGCCTCGGGCCTCACGCAGGTGCTGGACGACCGCCGCTACACCGAGATCATCATGACGCGCGCCACCGTCAGCGTGGGCGAGGACATCGGTTTCCTGCCCGGCACCGAGGAAGAGAAGATGGGCCCCTGGATGGGCGCGCTCGACGACAACCTCGAGGTGCTGGCCAAGACCGAGACCAGCGCCGGCGAATGGGGCCGCGCGGCCACCAACGAGCTGATCCGTTCGCGCATCAAGATCAAGAGCATGAACTTCATGCGCGGCCGCACCTTCCTGAACAAGTACGTGATCATCGACGAGGCGCAGAACCTGACGCCCAAGCAGATGAAGACGCTGATCACGCGCGCGGGCCCCGGCACCAAGATCGTCTGCATGGGCAACCTGCAGCAGATCGACACGCCCTACCTCACGGAGGGCTCGTCGGGCCTGACGTTTGCGGTGGACAAGTTCAAGGGCTGGCCGCACAGCGGCCACATCACGCTGGCCCGCGGCGAGCGTTCGCGCCTGGCGGACTTCGCGAGCGAAGTGCTGTAGGCCGCAGAGGGCTCAAGCGTCCAGCTTGAGCCCCTTGGGCAGCGGGAACTTCAGGGTTTCCTGCACGCCGTCCATCTTGCGGACCGTCTGTGCGCCGAGCGCACGCAGGCGTTCGATCACCTGCTGAACCAGCACGTCCGGGGCCGAGGCGCCGGCCGTGAGGCCCACGCGCGGCCGGCCTTCGAACCACTCGGGCAGCAGCTCGTCGGCGCTGTCGACCATGTAGCTCTCGGTGCCGAGCTTCTTCGCGAGCTCGCGCAGCCGGTTGCTGTTCGAGCTGGTGGGGCTGCCCACGACGATCAGGATGTCGACCTGCGGGCTCAGCACCTTGACGGCATCCTGCCGGTTCTGCGTGGCATAGCAGATGTCCTGTTGCTTGGGCTCGCGCACGTTCGGAAAACGCGCCTTGACCGCGGCCGCGATCTCGGCCGCGTCGTCCACCGACAGCGTGGTCTGCGTGACCACCGCCAGCCGCTCGGTCTGGCCCGGCTGCACGCGCGCCACGTCGGCCACGTCCTCGACCAGGTGGATGCCGCTGTCGAGCTGGCCCATCGTGCCCTCGACCTCGGGGTGCCCCTTGTGGCCGATCATGATGAACTCGAAGCCTTCCTTGTGCAGCTTGGCCACCTCCACGTGCACCTTGGTCACGAGCGGGCAGGTCGCGTCGAAGATGCGGAACCCGCGCCGCTCGGCCTCGCGCTGCACTTCCTTGCTGACGCCATGGGCGGAAAACACCAGCGTGGCGCCGGGCGGCACCTCGTCGAGTTCCTCGATGAAGATCGCGCCGCGCGACTTCAGGTCGTTGACCACGTAGGTGTTGTGCACGATCTCGTGGCGCACGTAGATCGGCGCGCCGAACTTGGCTAGCGCGCGCTCGACGATCTCGATCGCTCGGTCCACGCCGGCACAGAAGCCGCGCGGCTCGGCCAGCACGATCTCGTTCACATCCGCCATCTCAAAGCACCCCGATCAGCTGGACCTCGAAGGTCACGGGCTGGCCCGCCAGCGGGTGGTTGAAATCGAACTGCACGGCCGTGTCCTTCAGCGCGATGACGGCGCCCGCGTAGCTGCCCGTGCCGTCGGGCGTGGGGAACTGCACCACGTCACCGACGCTGTACTGCTCGTCCGGGTCGCCGAGTTGGGCGAGCAGGTTGCGCGCCACCCACTGCTGCATGTCGGGATTGCGCTCGCCGAAGGCCGCGCCGGCAGGCAGATCGAACTGCGTGTGCGTGCCCTCGGCCAGGCCGAGCAGGCGCTGCTCGACGGCCGGCGACAACTCGCCAGCGCCCAGCGAGAGCGTGGCCGGCTTGCCGCCGAAGGTGTTGATGATGTCGCCGCCCGGGCCGGCCAGCCGGTAGTGCAGGGTCAGGAAGGAGCCGGGTTGCACCACGGGCGCGGCGGCGGAATCTGGGGTCATGGGGAGCCTCGATAAACTGGGCGCCATTGTAAAAACCCGGCCCGCCGGGTCCCCGCCATGGCGCTGAAAGACCTTCCCACCGATGCCCAGCCGCGCGAAAAGCTGCTGGCGCGCGGGCCGCAGGCGCTGGCCGATGCCGAGCTGCTGGCCCTCCTGCTGCGCACCGGCATCCAGGGCAAGAGCGTGCTCCGCATGGCCGACGAACTGCTCGCGCCGCCCCCGCAGGGTTTCGGCGGCCTGGCAGGGCTGCTGCACGCAAGCGCCGCCGACCTCCGCCGCATCAAGGGCCTGGGCCCGGCCAAGCGTGCCGAGCTCGTGGCCGTGCTCGAACTCGCCCGCCGGGCGCTGGCCGAGCAGCTGCGCGAACGCCCGTTGTTCGCCGCGCCGCAACAGGTCAAGGACTACCTGCAACTGCAACTGGCCAGCCGCCCGCACGAAGTCTTCGCGGTGGTCTTCCTGGACAGCCAGCACCGTCTCATCGCGCTCGAGGAACTGTTCCGCGGATCGCTGGCCCAGGCCCACATCTATCCGCGCGAGGTGGTGGTGCGCGCGCTGGCCCACCACGCCGCCGCCGTCGTGCTGGCCCACAACCACCCGAGCGGCTGCGCCGAGCCTTCGCGCGCCGACGAACTGCTCACCCAGCAGCTCAAGGCCGCGCTGGCCCTGGTCGACGTGCGCGTGCTCGACCACGTGATCGTGGCGCCGGGCCAGGCCTTGTCGCTAGCGGAACGGGGGCTGCTGTGAAAGCCCGCTCGCTGCAGGACCTGGCGGCCATGCGCGGCCACCTCGCCGAACAGCAGCGCCTGGCCGCCGCGCGCGAGGCCGCGCGCCGCGAAGCGCAGCGCCGCGCCGAGGCCGAGCGCAACCTGTTCGCCAACGCCGCCGGACCGGTGGTGCCGCTGCGCCAGCCGGTGCGCGCGCGGCTGACGCCCGAGCAGCCCGCGCCGATCCCGGTACAGCAACAGCTCGACGAGCAGCGCGTGCTGCTGGAGAGCCTCAGCGACGAGTTCGACGCCACCACGCTGCTGGACGTGGACGACGCCA
Source organism: Pseudorhodoferax aquiterrae (assembly GCF_014652235.1). Taxonomy (GTDB): domain Bacteria; phylum Pseudomonadota; class Gammaproteobacteria; order Burkholderiales; family Burkholderiaceae_C; genus Pseudorhodoferax; species Pseudorhodoferax aquiterrae. Next base: position 496,346 of record NZ_BMYK01000001.1, on the reverse strand, counting down.
TGAGCTTTCGCCGCCCCGGCATCGGCCTGGACGTCACGCGTCGCCTGCGCAAGGGCGAGTGGAGCCTGCAGCGCGAGCTCGACCTGCACGGCATGCGCCGTGAGGACGCGCGCGAGGCCTTGTCCGCCTTCATCCGCGAAGCCCACCGCCAGGGCCTGCGCTGTCTGCGCGTGGTGCATGGCAAGGGCCTGGGCTCACCGGGCCGCGTGCCGGTGCTCAAGTCCAAGGTGCAGGCCTGGCTGATCCAGAAGCAGGAAGTGCTGGCCTTCGTGCAGGCCCGCGCCGACGAAGGCGGGGCCGGCGCGCTGGTGGTCCTGCTCAAGCCGCAGTCCTGAGCGCAAGACGGCGGGCGCCACGCCGAACGGCGTCACCGGGACGGGTCGGCCGGGCGCGCTTCCGCCAGGATCGTCTGCGCGAGCAGCGCGATGGGCTTGTCGACCATCTTGCCGTCCACCGTGACCGCTCCCAGCGGCCCGGCCGCCAGCGCCGCGACCACGCGCTCGGCCCAGGCCACCTCGGCGGCTGTCGGCGCAAAGCCCTCGTGCACACCCGCCACCTGCTTGGGGTGGATGCAGAGCTTGGCGCCGAAGCCGAAGCGGCGTGAACGGCGCACGTCGCTGTCCAGCTGCGCGGCGTCGTCGATGGCCACGGACACACCATCGATGGGCGCGGCGATGCCGGCCAGGCGCGACACCAGCACCAGCTGCGTGCGCACGGCGTGCATCTCCTCACCCTCGCCCTGGATGCCCGAGTCGGACATGAAGTCCACGGAGCCGAAGGCCAGCCGCAGCACGCGCGGCACGCGTGCGATGGCTTGGGCAGCGAACCACCCGGCCACGGTTTCCACGAGCGGGATCAGCCACTGGTCCTGGCGCAGCCGGGCGGCCAGCTGCGCCAGGCCTTCGGCGTCCTGCGCCTTGGGCACCATCAAGCCGCGCACCATGGGTGCGGCGAGCAGGCTGCAGTCCTCGGCGTGCCAGGCTGTGTCGGCGGGATTGATGCGGACCCAGACCGGCTGGCGCGCCTGCGCCAGCCATTGGCGCACGGCCTCGCGGGCGTGCGGCTTGCGCTCCGGCTGCACCGCGTCTTCCAGGTCCAGGATCACACCATGGGCGCCGCTGGCCATGGCCTTGTCGAAGCGCTCGGGCCGGTCACCGGGCACGAACAGGTAGCTGCGTTCTTGCATCCTCAAGTCTGCCTTTCATCGATTGCATACAGAAAAAATGTCGACTCCATCACATTCGTCTGGGCCGGGCGCCAATCGAACACCAAATTCTGCACAAAAGTAATCCGCATGCTTTTGTATGCTTCGGCTACTTTTTGCGCACCACCGGAGATATCGATGAACCTGCACAGCGTCCTGGCCACCGTGGCCCTTTCCGCGTCTCTCACCGCCCCCGCCGGCGCCACCGTCGTCCAGGGCACGATGACGCCAACCAACTACTTTTCCGGCTACATGGGCGAGATGACGGGGGTCACGACCGTATCCGGCACCGAGACGCTGCCCGATACCCTGTTCGCCATCTGCATCGAACACTCGGCGCAGTTTCCGGGTTGGACCACCGCCTACCAATACACGCTGACCGACTCCTTTGCGCCCTTCCTCAAGAACCCGGGCACGATCGACATGGCCACGGCGCTGCTGCATTACGTGATCGACGGCTACTACGCCTCCCTGATGCATGGCGACTACGGAAGTGCCGCCGGCTACGGCCTCAACCTGGCCGTCTGGCAGGTGACCAACTTCGACGGCACGCAGGCCAGCATGGGCATCAAGCCCAACCAGTACGACAGCGATCCGAACGGCTCCTACGCGCTGTACACCATCATCATGGAGGACGTGAACGACAACTTCGCGTCCATATCGCCCAACTACCGCTCGACCGACTACGAGATCCGCTTCCTGCAGCAAAACGATTCCGACACCCAGTCGTTCGCCATCATCACGGATCGCGACAACGAAGTGCCCGAGCCTTCGTCGCTGGCACTGCTGCTGGCCGGCGGCATCGGCCTGGCGGCCCGCGCACGGCGCAAGTACCAGGCCTGAGCCAGGCCGCGCACGCACCACCGTGCGCTCAGCGGCCGCCATCGGCGGCCCGCGCCGACAGCCGGGCGCGCAACAGCGCCACGCAGCACAGGCCAGTCGGCATCGCCAGCGCCAGATAGCCCGCGCGGTAGGTCCCGAACAGGGCCGACAAAGCCCCGAACACCGGTGGCCCCAGCACCACCCCGAAGAACGTGAACGCCAGCGTGCCCCCCGTGGCCACGCCGGCCAGGCCGGGCGGCGCCTGGCGTGCCACCTCGGCCAGGTACACACCGTTCCAGCCGATCGCCGAGGCGCCGAACACCACCAGCACGGCCAGCACCAGCCACTGCGGCAGGGCGGGCGAGAGCCAGGCCGTGGCCGCGCTGCCGAGCGCCATCACGGCGGCCAGCAGCGCCAGCATGCGGCGCGCGCCCATGCCGCGGTCGGCCACCCATCCCCACAGGATGCGCCCCACCACGCCACCCAGCTGCGCGAGCGAGAGCGCCAGCCCCGCCGCCACCAGGCCGTAGGCCAGACCTTCGTTGAGGTAGGTCACGAGGTAGGTGGTCAGCGACAGCTGGGCGATCGAGAACACGAAGGAGCAGGCCGCCAGCATCTTGAGTGCCGGATGCCCCAGCACCAGCCGGATCGGCTGCGCGAGATTGCCCAGCGCCATGGGCTTGTCGGCCTGCCGGTCGGCATCGAGCTCGGCCCGCAGCGGCTGGGCGATGACCGCGCAGCCCAGGTTGGCCGCAGCCGAGGCCAGCAGCGCGCCCTGCCAGCCCAGCAGCAGCATCATGCTGGGGACCAGCGCGCCGGCCAGCATGCCGCCCAACGGCACGCCGGTCTGCTTGACCGAGAACACCAGTGACATGCGGTGCGCCGGCGTGCTCTTGCTGAGCAGGTGCGAGCTCGACGGCGTGATCGGCCCGTAACCCAGACCGATCAGCACCGCGCCGACGGCACTGGCGGCCGGGTGCGGCACGGCGCACAGCGCCAGGCCCGCGGCGCACAGCACCAGGCCGCCCTGGCTCACGCGGATCGCACCGAACCGGGCCACGGCCGCGCCTGCCGCCAGGCTCGCGGCCATGGCGCCGGCATAGACCAGGGCCACGTAGACCCCGACCAGTGCGGCCGATACACCGAGCGCCGGGGCCACCACGGGCGCCATGACCGGCAGGGTCAGCAAGGCCATCGACACCATGGCCTGCACGGCCAGCGTGATGGCCAGGGTCATCCGGGGACCGGTCATCGTTGTTCTTCCATGGGCGCCGACTGTAGCGGGCGCGCGGTGCACGCCCTGACCCGCGCCAGACTCAGCGCCCCTTCGCAACCCGGCCCAGCACTTGCGCCAGCGCGCCCGCTTGTCCCTGCTCGATGCCCAGCACCGCGTCGAGGATGTGGTCGGCATGGGCGCGGTCGACCGCGCGTGCGGCGTTGTCGTGGAACTTGGCCACGATGTCGGCATTGGCGATGGGCCGTCCCGCCGCGCCGCGGTTGATGGGCTCGTGGTGGCGCAGCGTGCGGCCGTCGGCCAGCTCGACGATGACCTCGCCGCCGAAGTAGCGCGGGAAGTCGGCCTCCGGGTCGCTCTGGCATTCGACCAGTGCAGCGATGCGCAGGGTCTCGGGGTCCTGCCAGGCGGCCGGATCCAGCGCGTCGAGCGTGAAGCGGCCAAATCGCAGGCCCGTGGCCACCGAGTACGGCACGCTGAACTGCGCATCGTAGGCATTGGCCGGGCGCAGCTTCTTCTCGATCGGCTCGCAGACGGCCTTCATCGCGCCCGTGGGCACGCGCGCCACGATGCGCCGGATCGGCGCGCCGCCCCAGTCCCTGGACAGGAGGCTGGCCGCGTCGGCGAAAGCATGCGTGAAGTGGCAGGCCGGCACCGGCTTGACGGCCACGTTCATGATCTCCCAGACCCGGCCCAGCCCTGCCGTGACCATGGACAGGTCGGCCTTGGCCAGCAGCTCGGCCCCCAGGTGGCTCGCGTACAGACCGAAGCGCCCCTCGTACGCCGCGCCGGGACCGACGAAGCCGTGCTTGCCCAGGGTGGCCGCGGTGATGCCGCCGGCCGCGCCCCAGCCTGGGTGCAGACGCTTCGTCCAGGCGCCGTCTTCCAGGCATTCGAGGCTGCCCGAAGCCACCGACAGCGCGATGCCCTGGGCGTCGACCAGCTGCCGCTCGCCGAGGCGCAGCAGCCGGCCGGCCGCCAGCGTGCAGCCGAAGGTGCCGACCAGGCCGGTCGGGTGGAAGCCGATCTGGTGGAAGCCGCTCTTCGCCGCCGCGCCGATGCGCGTGGCCGTCTCCATGCCCAGCACGTAGCCCGCCAGCAGATCGCTGCCGCGGCTGCCCAGGCGCGTGCCCAGGCCAAGCACGGCCGGCAACACCGAGGTGGTGGCGTGGATCACGCCGGCCGGGTGCGTGTCGTCGTAGTCCAGCCCGTGGATCAAGAGCGCGTTCATGACCACCGCATCGCGCAGCGGCAGGTTCTGGCCGCAGCCGATCACGGGCACGTCGCCGCCGGGGCCGGCCAGCTCGCGCAGGCCGGCCAGCGTGGTGCGGGCGAAGTCCCATTGCGTGGACGCCAGGCCGATGCCCAGCGCGTCCAGCATCAGGTGCGCGGCGCGCTCGCGCACTTCGACGGGGACGGCATCGAGCGTGAAGCCCGTGGCGAAGGACGCCAGTTCGGAGGAGATCGTCGCCATGCCGTCAATCCACCTTGGCGCCGGAGAGCTTGACGGCCAGCGCCCATTTGTCGATCTCGCTCTGGATGTACTTGGCGAACTCGGCCGGCGTCATGACGGCCGCTTCGGCACCCAGACCATTGAGTTGCTCGCGCACGTCCGGCGCGTCCCGCCAGTTGGCCGCCAGTGCCTTGTGCAGCGTCTCGACGATCTCCTTGGGCGTGCCCTTGGGCGCAGCGATGCCGACCCAGGCGGGCGCCACGAAGTTGCCCAGGCCCGCCTCCGCCATGGTCGGCACCTCCGGCGCGGCCGCATTGCGCTTCTCGCTGGCCACGGCCAGGATGCGCAGCTTGCCCGTGCGCATGTGCGGCAACAGCGCGGGCCCGGTGTCGATCATGGTGTTGATCTGGCCTCCGACCAGGTCGGTCACCGCCGCCGGGCTGCCCTTGTAGGGCACGTGCACGAGGTCGATGCCCAGCGAGTGCTTGAGCAGTTCCATGGTCAGGTGGCTGGTCACGCCGCTGCCACCCGAACCGAAGTTGATCTTGCCCGGCGCGGCCTTGGCCTGCTGCACGAACTCGGCCGCGGTCTTGGCCGGGAAGTTCGGGTTCACGGCGAGGAACAGCGGCACCACCGACAACAGGCTGATGGGCTCGAAGTCCTTGAGCGGGTGGTAAGGCAGCCTAGCGTACAGGCTGGGGTTGATGGCCATGGTGCCGCTCGAACCCACGACCAGCGTGTAGCCGTCCGGTGCGGCCTTGGCCACGGTTTCCGAACCGATGATGCCGGCGGCGCCCGGCTTGTTGTCCACGATCACGGGCTGGCCCAGCGTGTCCTGGAGCTTTCTGGCGGCCGTCCGCGCGATGAGGTCGGTGGCCTGGCCCGGCGGGAAGCCCACGACGAGCCGGATCGGCTTGTCCGGGTAGGCGGCCAGCGCCAGGCTGGCGCCCAGGCACAGGCAGGCGGCCACCAGGGCCTTGCGAACAGCGTTCATGTCTTGTCTCCTTCGGGTTTCGGAATGGGCCGCGCTCAGTCGCCGACGCCGTGCCCACGCTTGGGGATCAGCGACATGCGGATGAACTCCATGACCTGCACACCCTTGTGGTTCAGCCCGCGCGTGCGCGTGGTCACGATGCCCTGGGTCGGCCGGCTCCTGGACTCGCGCACCTCCAGCACCTCGGACTCCGCGTACAGCGTGTCGCCGCAGAACACCGGCGCGGTCAGCTTGATCTCCTTCCAGCCCAGGTTGGCGATGGCTTTCGCGCTGATGTCGTTGACCGTCATGCCCAGCACGATGGCCAGCGACAGGCCGCTGTTGACCAGCAGCTGGCCGAACTCGCTCTGCGCCGCGAAGTGCACGTCGCAGTGCATGGGGTGGGCGTTCATCGTGATCAGCGAGAACTGGATGTTGTCGTTCTCGGTGATGGTGCGGCCGGGCCGGTGCTCGTAGATGTCGCCGACCTGGAAGTCTTCGAGGTAGCGGCCATAGGAGGCACGGTAGCGCTGGGGGCTGATTTCAATGGCGGTCTGCATGGGGAAGGTCTCCAGAAAGTGGCTGTCGTCATACGCGGTGCCGGTCCACCAATTGCTTGGCGATGACCTGGCGCAGAATCTCGTTCGTGCCTTCGCCGATGCACATCAGCATGGCGTCGCGGTAGTAGCGCTCGATCTCGTACTCCACCGCGTAGCTGTAGCCGCCGAAGATGCGCATGGCCTGCTGCGCGCATTCGGCGCCGGCCTCCGAGCCCGCGAGCTTGGCCATCGCGGCCTCCAGGTCGCAGCGCTCGCCGCGGTCGTACCTGGTGGCGGCCTGCTGCAGCAGCAGCTTGGCGCCCTCCACCTGCGTGGCCATGTCGGCCAGCTTGAGCTGCATCGCCTGGTGCTGCCAGATCGGCTTGCCGAAGGCCTCGCGCTCCTGGGCATAGCGCAGCGCATGCTTGAAGGCGCCCTCGGCGATGCCGGCACCGCGTGCGCCCACGTTGATGCGGCCCAGTTCCAGCCCGCCAGCGGTCTGCACGAAGCCCTTGCCCTCGACGCCGCCGACCAGCTGGCCCACCGGCACGCGGTAGTCCTCGAACGTGAGCTCGCAGGTGTCGATGGCGCGGTAGCCCATCTTCTTGAGCTTGCCCACCACGTTGAAGCCCGGCCCCTTGTCGGCGATGAGCAGGCTCATGCCCTTGTGGCGCGGCTCGGCCTGCGGATCGGTCTTGACCAGCAGCAGCGTGCCGTGGCCGTGCATGCTGTTGGTGATCCAGGTCTTGCTGCCGTTGACGACGTAGTGATCGCCCTCGCGCCGGGCCACCGTGCGGATGGCCTGCAGGTCCGAGCCGGCGTTGGGCTCGGTCAGGCCGATGCTGCCGCGGTATTCCCCGCTGGCCATGCGCGGCAGGTAGGCGCGCTTTTGTTCCTCGGTGCCGTGGCGCTCGATGGCCGCGGCCATGATCAGGTGCGAGTTGAAGATGCCCGAAGGCGCCATCCAGACCGAGGCCACCTTGATCACGATCTGCGCATAGGTCCAGGCCGACAGGCCCAGGCCGCCGTATTCCTCGCCGATGGTGGCGCCGAACAGGCCCAGCTGCTTCATCTGCTCGACGATCTCGTGCGGGTACTCGTCGGCCAGGTCGTACTTGCGGGCCACGGGCCGCAGTTCCTTCTCGGCCCAGGCCTCCACCGCGTCCACGAAGGCGCTGTCGTCCGCCGCGCCGCGGCTGTCGTTCTTGCTCATGCTCTGCCCTTGTCCACTGTGTGCATGTCCGCGCTCGAATGGAGCGCACCATTTGGCATTCTTTTCTATTATTGTCCGGACATTATTAAGTCACTGCCGACACGCTGTCAACGCGGTGCCAGGCACGAACTGGTGCAGACTCCCGCCATGAGCCGCCACAAGAACGACCAGCCCCCTCCCAACGCCAGCGGGGACACCGAAGCGACCGAGGCCGCCAGCGGCACCCAGCCGATCTACCAGCGCATCGCGGCCGAGCTGCGCCGCGGCATCGCCGAGGGCCGCTACCCCGTCGGCGCGCGGCTGCCGACCGAGATCGAGCTGTGCGAACAATTCGGCATCAGCCGCTTCACGGCGCGGGCGGCCATCCGGCTGCTGTCCACGGCCGGCCTGGTCACGCGGCGCCAGCGCGTGGGCACGGTGGTGATCGCCGAGCCCGGCCAGGCGCGCTACCGGCACGACGCGACCTCGCTGCCCGACCTGCTCCAGTACGCGCAGGACACCGAGTTGCGCATCGTCTACGTGGGCCGCATCGCGCTGAGCCGCAGCCAGGCGCAGGATTTCGGCACCGAGGCCGGCGAGGAATGGGTGCTGGCCGTGGGCCTGCGCCACGACCAGCCCGGCGCCGGCGGTGCGCGCAAGGCGCCGCCGCCCTTCTGCATCACGCGCATCTTCCTGAACCCCATGCTCAAGGACATCGAGGCCCGGCTGCGCGAACGCCAGACCGCCGTCTACGCGTTGATCGAGCGCGAGTACAAGCTGTCCATCCAGCGCGTGGAGCAGGAAATCCAGGGCGTGGTGCTGAGCGCGGACGACGCCGCCAGCCTGCAGAGCGAACCCGGCGCGCCCGCGCTGCGCATCGTGCGGCGCTACTACAGCGACAGCGGCGACCTCGTCGAGGTGGCCGACAACGTGCACCCGAGCGACCGCTTCAGCTACCGCATGGAGCTGCGGCAGTAGCGCCACCGGTTGCATTTGGGCTGGTTCGGGCCATACAATTGTCCGCACAATTCAACCAAACCGCCCCACCATGCCCGAGACCCCCGCCCTGCCGCTCGCCGGCCTCCGCGTGCTCGCCGTCGAACAGTACGGCGCCGGCCCCTTCGGCACCTCCTACCTGGCCGACCTGGGTGCCGAGGTCATCAAGATCGAGAACCACCACGACGGCGGCGACGTCGGCCGCCACGTCGGCCCGCACTACTTCGGCCAGGGCGACAGCCACTTCTTCCAGACCTTCAACCGCAACAAGAAGAGCCTCACGCTGGACTTGAAGCAGCCCGAGGGCATGGCCGTGCTGCGCAAGCTCGCGGCCGGCGCCGATGCGCTGCTCGACAACCTGCGCGGCGACCTGCCCCACAAGCTCGGCCTGACCTACGCGCAGCTGAAGGACACGAACCCGCGCCTGGTCTGCGCCCACCTGTCGGCCTATGGCCGCAGCGGCTCGCGCAAGGCCTGGCCCGGCTACGACTACCTGATGCAGGCCGAGGCCGGCCACCTCTCGCTGACCGGTGAGCCCGACGGCCCGCCCACGCGCTACGGCCTGTCCATCGTCGACCTCATGACCGGCCTGGCAGCCGCCTTCGGCCTGCTGGCCGGCGTGGTGCAGGCGCGCGCGAGCGGCCAGGGCATGGACATCGACACCTCGCTGTTCGACGTGGCGCTGCACAACCTCAACTACCCCGGCACCTGGTACCTCAACGCCGATGTCGTCACGGGCCGCACGGCGCGCAGCGGCCACCCCAGCCTGGTGCCCAGCCAGCTCTACCGCACGCAGGATGGCTGGCTGTTCATCATGTGCAACAAGGAGAAGTTCTGGCCGCTGCTCGCGCGCGAACTCGGCCACCCGGAATGGGCGGAGAACCCGCAGCTGGCCACCTTCGCCGCACGCCTGAAGAACCGCAACCAGGTGCAGGAACTGCTGGACACCGCGCTCATGCAGCAGCCCACCGCCGTGTGGCTGGAGCGCCTGTCGGGCAAGGTGCCCGTGTCCCCCGTGTTCGACGTGGCCCAGGCGCTGCAGAACCCCTTCGTGCACGAGCGCGACGGCGTCGTGGACTTCGCCTACGGCGACGGCCGCAGCGCCCGCATGATCGCCAACCCGATCCGCGTCGCGGGCCGGGAACTGCCGCACCGCGCGGCACCGCGCATGGGCGAGCACAACGAGGCGCTGCTGCGCGAAGCCGGCTTCGACGACGCGGCCATCGCCAAGCTGCGCGCGCTGGGCGTGATCGCCGGCCAGGCCATGCCGGTGCGTTCCGAGGGCATCGACACGGGGCACGCGGCCAGCCCCTGAGGCTTCAGGCTCAGCCGCGCAACATCCTCTGCCCGATGGCCTGCGCGGCGGCCAGCAGTGCGGGCAGCATCTCCTCGCGCATCTGCGCCTCGCTCGTGCGGTTGGCCTGGCCGCTCACGTTGAGCGCAGCCACGGTGCGGCCCGCGCGATCCACCAGCGGCGCCGCGATCGAGATCAGGCCTTCCTCCAGCTCCTGGTTCACGAGGCACCAGCCCTGTTCGCGCACCGCCCGGATGCGGGCCAGCAGGCCTTCATCGTCCAGCGTGGTGTGGGCCGTGTGGCGTTCGCGCGGCACGCGGGCCAGGCGCGCGCGCAGCTGGTCCTCGGGCAAAGCCGCCAGCAGCACGCGGCCCATCGAGGTCCAGAACGCCGGCAGGCGCGAGCCCACGCCCAGGTTGGTGCGCATGATCTTGTGCGTGGGCACGCGCAGCACGTAGACGATGTCCAGCCCCTCGAGCACCGCGGCCGAACTCGACTCGCGCACGCGCTCCACGAGGTCTTCCATCACGGGCTCGGCCAGGTTCCAGATCGGCAGCGAGGACAGGTAGGCGAAGCCCAGGTCCAGCAGCCGCGCCGTGGGACGGAACAGCCGGCCGTCGGTCTCCACATAGCCCAGGGCCTGCAAGGTCAACAGGATGCGCCGCGCCCCGGCCCGCGTGAGGCCGGTGCGTGCCGCCACCTCGCTCAGCGTCTGCTGCGGCGCCTGGGCGCTGAAGGAACGGATGACTTCCAGCCCGCGCGCGAACGACTGCACGTAGCTGTCGCCGGGCTTGGGTGTCGCCAAAGCGACTGGGATGTTTTCTGTGGCCATGAGGGCGCTCACTATAATTCTTTTAGCGAACAAATGTTCGCATGTAGAACAAATTTTGTTTGAGGAGCGAGCAGTGATCGACAAGATTGCAGAGTCCGTCGCGTCCGCACTGGCGGACGTGCGCGACGGTTCCACCGTGTTGATCGGTGGCTTCGGCACGGCCGGCATCCCGGCCGAGCTCATCGACGGGCTCATCGCCCAGGGCGCGCGCGACCTCACCGTGGTCAACAACAACGCGGGCAACGGCGACACGGGCCTCGCGGCACTGCTGGCCACGGGCCGCGTGCGCAAGATCATCTGCAGCTTCCCGCGGCAGGTCGACAGCCATGTGTTCGACGGCCTGTACCGCAGCGGCAAGATCGAACTGGAGATCGTGCCCCAGGGCAACCTGGCCGAACGCATGCGCGCCGCCGGCGCCGGCATCGGCGCCTTCTTCTGCCCGACGGCCTACGGCACCGAGTTGGCCAAGGGCAAGGAGACGCGCGAGATCAACGGCAAGCAGTACGTGCTGGAGTACCCGATCCAGGGCGACGTGGCCCTCGTCAAGGCCGAGCGCGGCGACCGCTGGGGCAACCTGACCTACCGCATGTCCGCGCGCAATTTCGGCCCCGTGATGGCCATGGCCGCGCGCCGCACCATCGCCTCGGTGCACGAGGTCGTGGAACTGGGCACGCTGGACCCCGAGGCCATCGTCACCCCCGGCATCTTCGTCAGCAAGATCGTCAAGATCGACCGCGTGGCCACGCAGGCCGCCGGCTTCAAGAAGGCGGCATGAACATGGCCTACACCAAACGCAGCAAAGACGCGCTGGCGCGCCTGGTCGCGCAGGACATCCCCGACGGCGCCTACGTGAACCTGGGCATCGGCCAGCCCACGCTGGTGGCCAACCACATCCCGGCCGGCCGCGAAGTGATCCTGCAGAGCGAGAACGGCATCCTGGGCATGGGCCCGGCCCCCGCCGCGGGCAGCGAGGACTACGACCTCATCAACGCCGGCAAGCAGCCCGTCACGCTGCTGCCGGGCGGCGCCTACTTCCACCACGCCGACAGCTTCGCGATGATGCGCGGCGGCCACCTGGACATCTGCGTGCTGGGCGCCTTCCAGGTCTCGGCCCAGGGCGACCTGGCCAACTGGAGCACGGGCGAGCCCGGCGCGATCCCGGCCGTGGGTGGCGCCATGGACCTGGCCATCGGCGCCAAGCAGACCTGGGTCATGATGGACCTGCTGACCAAGCAGGGCGCCAGCAAGATCGTGCAGGCGTGCACGTACCCGCTGACCGGCCTGGCCTGCGTCAAGCGCATCTACACCGACCTCGCCACCTTCGCCATCACGCCCGATGGCGTGCGCCTGGTTTCGGCCGTCGACGGCCTGTCCCACGCCGAGCTGGAACAGCTCGTCGGCCTGCCCCTCCTCCAGGACTGATCCCATGAGCATCCACGCCTTCATCTGCGACGCTATCCGCACGCCCTTCGGCCGCTACGGCGGCGCGCTGTCGTCCGTGCGCACCGACGACCTGGGCGCCATCCCGCTCAAGGCGCTGATGGCACGCAACCCCGGGGTCGACTGGGAACAGATCACCGACGTGCTGTACGGCTGCGCCAACCAGGCCGGCGAGGACAACCGCAACGTGGCCCGCATGTCGGCGCTGCTGGCCGGCCTGCCCATCGCCGTACCGGGCGCGACCATCAACCGACTGTGCGGCTCGGGCCTGGACGCCGTGGGCACGGCCGCACGCGCCATCAAGTCCGGCGAGGCCGGCCTCATGATCGCCGGCGGCGTGGAGAGCATGAGCCGCGCGCCCTTCGTGATGCCCAAGGCCGAGAGCGCATTCAGCCGCGCCAACGCGGTCTACGACACCACCATCGGCTGGCGCTTCGTCAACAAGCTCATGAAGGCCCAGTACGGCGTGGACGCCATGCCCGAGACGGCCGAGAACGTGGCCGTGGATTACAAGATCGAGCGCGAGGCCCAGGACCGCATGGCCCTGGCCAGCCAGAAGAAGGCCGTGGCCGCCCAGCAGGCCGGCCACCTGGCGCGCGAGATCACGCCCGTGACCATCCCGCAGAAAAAGGGCGAGGCCATCGTCGTCGACAAGGACGAGCACCCGCGCGACACCAGCCTGGAAGCGCTCGCCAAGCTCAAGGGCGTGGTGCGTCCCGATGGCACGGTGACGGCCGGCAACGCCAGCGGCGTCAACGACGGCGCCTGCGCGCTGCTGCTGGCCAGCGAAGAGCAAGCCAAGAAGAACGGCCTGACGCCGCGCGCCCGCGTGGTGGGCATGGCCACGGCCGGCGTGGCCCCGCGCGTGATGGGCATCGGCCCGGCACCGGCCACCGAGAAGGTGCTGGCCCAGACCGGCCTCACGCTCGCGCAGCTGGACGTGATCGAACTCAACGAGGCCTTCGCCGCGCAAGGCATCGCCGTGCTGCGCCTGCTGGGCCTGGCCGACGACGACGAGCGCGTCAACGCCTGGGGCGGCGCCATCGCGCTGGGCCACCCGCTGGGCGCCAGCGGCGCACGCCTGGCCACCACGGCCGTCAACCGCCTGCACGCCACGGGCGGGCGCTATGCGCTGGCCACCATGTGCATCGGCGTGGGCCAGGGCATCGCCGTCGTGCTCGAGCGCGTGTGAGCGGGGCCGGCATGAGCGACACCCTGGTCCAGACGCCGAGCGGCACGCTGCGCGTGCGGGTCGAAGGCCCCACCGACGCGCCCGCACTGGTGTTGTCGAACTCCCTGGGCACGACGCTGGAGATGTGGGATGCCCAGGCGGCGCGCTTTTCCCAGGACCACCGCGTAGTGCGCTACGACACGCGCGGCCACGGCGGCAGCGCCGTCTCGCCCGGCCCCTACAGCTTCGACCTGCTGGGCGGCGACGTGCTCGCCATCCTGGACGCGCTCGGCATCGCGCGCGCGCACTTCTGCGGCATCTCCATGGGCGGCTTCACCGGCCTGTGGCTGGGCGTGCACGCGCCGCAGCGGCTGGACCGCCTGGTCGTCGCCAACAGCGCCGCCAAGATCGGCACCGCCGAAGGCTGGGCCGCGCGCGCCGCGCTGGTGCGCGCACAGGGTGCCGCCGCCATGGCCGAGCTCGCGGCCTCCTCGCCCAGCCGCTGGTTCACCGAGGCCTTCACCGCGGCCCAGCCCGCGCTAGTGCAGCGGGCGCAGTCCTGGATCGCCGGCACCGCACCGCAAGGCTATGCCGCCTGCTGCGAGGCGCTGGCCCAGGCCGACCTGCGTGCGGACATCGCGCGCATCGCCGTGCCCACCCTGCTCGTGGCCGGCAGTGCCGACCCTGTGACCACGGTGGCCGACGCCCAGGCCATGCAGTCCGCCATCGCCGGCGCCCGGCTCGTGGAAGTGCCGGCCTCGCACCTGTCCAACCTCGAGGCGCCACAGGCCTTCGACGCGGCGCTCGCGCAGTTCCTGCGTGGCTGAAGCGGCGCAAACGGCCATGACGACCACCACCGCAGCCGCCAACCCGCGCTGGCAACAGCGCCCGCCCGGGTCGACCTGGGGCGATTTCGGCCCGGACGACCAGCTGGGCCGGCTCAACCTGCTGACGGCCGAGAAGGTGCGCCAGGGGGTGGCCGAAGTCCGCGCAGGGCGCAGCTTCGCGCTGAGCCTGCCGCTGGACTACCCCGGCGGCAACGCGCTCAACGCCAACCGCCAGCCGCCGGTGCTGCGTCCGCTGCTGCGCAAGGGCCTCGTGAACTTCAACTGCCTGCTCGGCGCGCTGGAGCCCGGCCGCACCGATGTGCTGTCGGACGATCTCGCGATCCTGCACCTGCAGTACTCCACGCAATGGGACGGCTTCGCCCATGTCGGCGCGCTGTTCGATGCCGACGGCGACGGCCTGCCGGAGCCGCTCTACTACAACGGCTTCGCCGCCGGCCGCGACATCGCCGGCCCCAGCGACGTGCGCGACGCGGGCGTTCCCGCGGCCGGCGCCGCCGTCAGCACCTCGGCCGCGCATGCGCTGGGCATCGAAGGCATGGCGCGCACCGGCGTGCAGGGGCGCGGCGTGATGGTCGACCTGCATGCCCACCTGGGCAACGCCTACACCGTGGTCGGCTACGAGCAGCTCATGCGCGTGCTCGAGGCCGATGGCGTCGTCGTGGAGCCCGGCGACATGCTGTGCCTGCACACCGGCTTCGCCGAGGTGGTGCTGGGCATGCACAAGCGCCCGGACCCGGCGGTGCTGGCCGCCAGCTGCGCTGTGCTCGACGGCCGCGACGAGCGCCTGCTGCAATGGATCACGGACAGCCAGATCGCCGCCATCGCCGCCGACAACTATGCCGTCGAGGCCTTTCCGGCCAAGGCCGGGCCGGCCTGTTGCGCTGCGCTGCCGCTGCACGAGCACTGCCTGTTCAAGCTCGGTGTGCACCTGGGCGAGTTGTGGCATCTCACGCCGCTGGCCCAGTGGCTGCGTGCGCACGGCCGCCACCGCTTCCTGCTGACGGCGCCGCCGCTGAACCTGCCCGGGGCCGTGGCCTCGCCGGTCACGCCGGTCGCCACGGTCTAGCGCTTGCCAGGGCGGCCGCGGCCGCCCGCCCCCGTCCCGCGCCCCAGGCCCCACCGCGCACCGGCCTGCGGCGAACCGCCGCGCACCACGGAGACCGCCATGCCTTTCATCATCGAGACCTTCGACAAGCCGAACCACCAGTCCGTGCGCCAGGCGCACCGCCCCGCGCACCTGGTCTTCCTGGAGCAGCACAAGCACCTGCTGCTGGCCTGCGGCGCCAAGCTGGCCGACGACGGCAGCGACCTGGGCGGCGGCCTGTACGTGGTGGCACTCGACAGCCGCGAGGAAGCCCAGCGTTTCATCGAGGCCGATCCCTTCCACGCGGCCGGCCTGTTCGAGCGCGTGACGCTCACGCGCTGGCGCAAGGCCTACGTGGACGGCCACTGCCACCTCTGAACCCCGGTCCTTCCCGCCCTCGAACAAGGAGAACAACCATGACAACCCATGCTTCCCGCGAACGCGTGCTGATCACCGGCGGCGGCGCCGGCATCGGCGCGGCCACCGCGGAACGCTGCCGCGCCGACGGCTACGAGCCCGTGGTCATCGACCGCACGGTGGACCATGTGCCCGGCGGCATCCAGGCCGACCTGTCCAATCCCGAAGAGACCGCGCGCGCGCTGCAGCAGGCGCTGGCCGGCGGTCCGATCACGCGGCTGGTCAACAACGTGGGCATCGTGGTGCCCGCCGAGACGGCCGAGCAGACGCTGGCCCAGTTCGACCTGGCCGTGGCGCTGAACCTGCGCTGCGCGCTGCAATGCCTGCAGGCCCTGCTGCCCGGCATGCAGGCCGCCGGCTTCGGCCGCGTCGTGAACATGTCCTCGCGCGCAGCGCTGGGCAAGGAGCTGCGCACGGCCTACTCGGCCACCAAGGCCGGCCTGATCGGCATGACGCGGGTCTGGGCGCTGGAGCTGGGCCGCCATGGCATCACGGCCAACGCCATCGGCCCGGGGCCGATCCGCACCGAACTGTTCGACCGCGCCAACCCGCCCGATGCGCCGCGCACGCAGGCCATCATCGACGCGGTGCCGGTCAAGCGGGTCGGCACGCCGGACGACGTGGCCCATGCCGTGTCCTACCTGCTCGATGCCCGCAGCGGCTTCGTCACCGGCCAGGTGCTCTACGTGTGCGGCGGCATGACGGTCGGCGTGGCAGGCGTCTGAAGGCGCCCGCACCCCGCCCTTCCCGATCTCTTCCACGGATTCCATGTCGAAAATCACTGCGTTCTTCACCGAGCTGATGCGGCGTTACCTGCCCGATCCGTTCGTCTTCGCCATCATGCTCACGCTGCTCACCATGGCCCTCGCCTTCGGTGTGGAGAGCCGCCCGCTTGCCGCCGTCGTGCAGGACTGGGGCAAGGGCTTCTGGAGCCTGCTCGCCTTCACGACGCAGATGGCCGTGATCCTCGTGATGGGTTATGTGCTGGCCGCGGCGCCGGTCGTCGACCGCTTCCTGAACCGCATCACCGAGCGCGTGCACACGCCGCGCCAGGCCATCATCGTCGCCACGCTCGTGGGCTGCATCGGCAGCTACCTGAACTGGGGCTTCGGCCTGGTGATCGGCGGCATCATGGCGCGCAAGCTGGCGCTCAAGGTCAAGGGCGTGCACTACCCGCTCATCATCGCCTCGGCCTACACCGGCTTCACGATGTACAGCCTGGGTTTTTCCGCCACGATCCCGGTGCTGATCTCCACCAAGGGCCACAGCTTCGAAAGCACGATGGGGCTGATTCCGCTGAGCGAGACCATCTTCTCGGCGCCCATCCTGCTCACCAGCCTGGCCGTGCTGATTGCGCTGCCGCTGCTCAACGCGACCATGCACCCCAAAGCCGGCGAGCCCGTCACCGAACTGGACCCGGCCAGCGTGGCGGCCGAGGCCAAGGCGGGCGGCGACGCACACCAGCTGCTGGGCGACGAGAAGACGCTGGCCTACCGGCTGAACAACAGCCGCCTGCTCAGCCTGCTGATCGGCCTGTGCGGCATGGCCTACGTGGTGATGCACTTCGTGCAGGGCGGCAACCTCGACCTGAACATGATCAACTTCTTCATCCTGTTCCTGGGCGTGCTGTTGCTGGGCACGCCGATGAAGTACGTCGAGAAACTCAACGAAGGCGTCAAGACGATCGGCGGGATCATCCTGCAGTTCCCCTTCTACGCCGGCATCATGGCCATCATGCACGGCTCCGGCCTGGTGGAATCCATCGCCCACCTGTTCGTGAGCGTGTCCACCGCCGACACGCTGCCGCTGTGGGGCCTGGTCAGCTCCTTCGTCATCAACTTCTTCGCGCCGTCGGGCGGCGGCCACTGGGTGCTGCAGGGGCCGTTCATGATCGACGCGGCCCACCAGCTGGGCGCCTCGCAGGCCCAGACCGCCATGTCGGTGATGCTGGGCAACGGCTGGAACGACCTGGTCCAACCGTTCTGGATTCTGCCGGCGCTCGCGCTGTCCAAGCTCAAGCTCAAGGACATCATGGGCTACACGGTGGTGTCCATGCTGCTGGTCGGCGCCATCTACGCCGCCACCATGGTGATCTGGCCGCATCTGTGAGCCGCCCCCCATCGTCTTTTCAAGGAGTCCCCACATGCTGTACATGGTCCACATGGTCGTGAACATCCCCGCCACCGTCAGCCCTGCCGAGGCCGACGAAATCAAGCGCCGCGAAAAGGCCTACTCGCAGGACCTGCAACGCGCCGGCAAATGGCGCCACCTGTGGCGCGTGGTCGGCGAATACGCCAACGTGAGCATCTTCGACGTCGCCAGCAACGACGAACTGCACACCCTGCTCAGCGGTCTGCCGCTGTTCCCCTACATGCAAATCAAGGTCACGCCGCTGGCCAACCACCCGTCGTCCATCGTGCAGGAATGAGACCTGCGCGCCATCCCCCCATTTTCAGAGGAGCATCCATGACCACCATCCACACCGTCACCCGCCGCAGCCTGCTGGCCGTGGCCGCCGCCGCGACCACCCTGGCCGCCGGCCCGGCCGCCGCCCAGGCCTACCCCAACAAGCCCATCACCATGATCGTGCCGTTCTCGGCCGGTGGCACCACCGACATCCTGGCCCGCATCGTGGGCCAGGCGCTCTCCACCGAGCTGGGCCAGAGCGTGGTCATCGACAACCGCGCCGGCGCGGGCGGCAACATCGGCGGCCAGCTGGCCGCACGCGCCCCGGCCGACGGCTACACGCTGTTCATGGGCACCGTGGGCACGCACGCCATCAACGAGGCGCTGTACAAGAAGATGCCCTTCAACCCGATCAAGGACTTCGCGCCGCTCTCGCGCGTGGCCAATGTGCCCAACCTGCTGGTGGCCCACCCGGCGCAGCCGTTCAAGACCGTGCCCGAGCTGATCGCCTACGCCAAGGCCAACCCGGGCAAGGTCAACTTCGGCTCCTCGGGCAGCGGCAGCTCCATCCACCTGTCGGGCGAGCTGTTCAAGTCCATGGCCAAGGTCGACATGGTGCACATCCCCTACAAGGGCAGCGCGCCGGCCGTGAACGACCTGCTGGGCAACCAGATCGCGATCATGTTCGACAACATGCCCTCGGCCATCCAGCACGTGCGCGCCGGCAAGCTGCGCCCGATCGCCGTGACCACGGCCAAGCGCTCGCCCGAGCTGCCCGACGTGCCGACCATCGCCGAATCCGGCGTGCCCGGCTACGAGGCGACCTCGTGGTTCGGCCTGTTCGCCGTGGCCGGCACGCCCGCGCCCATCGTCACGCAGCTCAACAAGGCGCTGGTCAAGGTGCTGAACAACCCTGACGTGAAGGCCAAGATCGTCGCCCAGGGCGGCGAGGTCGTGGCCGAGACGCCCGAGCAGTTCGCCGCCTTCATCAAGGCCGAGACCGCCAAGTGGGGCAAGGTCGTGAAAGAGTCCGGCGCCAGCGTGGACTGATCTAGCGCGCGGTCGCCATGCGCACGCACAGGTCGAAGGCCTCCTGCAGGCCCTCGATCTGCGCGATGCCGCGACCCGCGATGTCGAAGGCGCTGCCGCTCGCCGACGTGGCCACGGGCACGGGCAGCCCGCCATGCAGCGTCACCCCCTTCTCGAAGCCCATGAGCTTCATCGCGATCTGGCCCTGGTCGTGGTACATGGAAACCACGGCGTCCACGTCGCCGCGCCGCGCACCGATGAACACGGTGTCGGGCGAATAGGGGCCGCGCGCGTCCAGGCCCTCGGCGCGCAGGCCTTGCACGGCCGGCGCGATGATCTCGATCTCCTCCATGCCGATGGAGCCGCCGTCGCCCGCGTGCGGGTTCAGGCCCGAGACCGCGATGCGCGGCCTGGCCACACCGGCCTTGCGCAACGCGCCGTCGATGAGCCGCACCGCATCGGCCACGCCCTCGCCCGTGATGTGCGCCGCCACGTCCTTGAGCGGGATGTGCGAGGTCACGCGCGAGGTCCACAGCGCACCTGTCAGGTTGAACTCGCTCGTGAAGCCGCGCACGCCGAAGCGCTCCTGCAGGTGCCGCAGTTCGTCCTCGTGCACCAGGCCGCCGAGGCGCAGCGAATGCTTGTTGAGCGGCGCGAACAGGATGGCGTCGGCGCGGCCCGCGCGCACGGCGTCGATGGCCAGGTCCAGCGCGCGCATGCTGGCGCGGCCCGAGGCCTCGTTGGATTCGCCGAGCACGGGCGGGCCCTCCAGCACGTCGCAGGGCAGCAGCGTGATGCGGCCCGGCTCGTGGCGCACGGCGTCCAGGTGCTCCACGCGCAGCAGTTCCAGTGGCTGGCCGGCGATGGCCTGGCCGGAGGCCAGCGCCGCGCGGTCGGCGATCAGCAGGATCTCGGCCTGCGCACGGTTGCGCTCGCGCGCGAGCAGCTTGACGGCCATCTCGGGGCCGACGCCGCTGGGGTCGCCGAGCAGCACGGCGATGCGGGGGGTGCTCATCTTCTTCATTCCGCCTTGATGTTGGCGCCGCGCACGAGGCGGCCGTAGTGTTCGTATTCGCTGCGGTTCATCTCGGCGAAGCGCTCGCCGGTCAACGTGCCGAGCTCGCCGCCCAGGGCCTTGATGCGGGCCTGCACGTCGGGCAGCTGCAAGGCCTGGCCGAGGTCGGCCGTCAGCCGCTCCACGGCCGCGCGCGGCGTGCCGCCCGTGGTGTAGAGCCCGTACCAGGTCGACACGTCGGCGCCCTGGATGCCGAGCTCGGCCAGCGTGGGCACGTCCGGCATCTCGGCCGAGCGCGCGGGCGCGCTCACCGCGAGCGGACGCAGCTTGCCCGCGCGGATCTGGCTCATGGCCGAGGAGGTGCTGTCGAACATCATGTCGACCTCGCCCGCGATGATGTCGATGTGGGCCTGCGAGCTGCCCTTGTAGGGCACGTGGATGGCACGCGTGCCCGTGGCCATGCCGAAGGCCTCGCCGCCGATGTGCTGCGTGCTGCCGATGCCGGACGACGCGTACTTGAGGGCGCCCGGCTTGGCCGCCAGCGCCGTCTGCACGTCCTTCGCGCTCTTGTACGGCCCGGTGCTGGAGACCACCAGCACGTTGGGCATCACGGCCACGAGGCCGATGGGCTGCAGATCCTTGAGCGGGTCGTACTTGAGCTTGAGCATGTGCGGCGCCACGGCCTGGGCCGTGTTGGTGGCCAGCAGCAGCGTGCTGCCGTCCGGTGCCGCGCGCGCGGCCAGCTCGGCCGCGATGGTGTTGGACGCGCCGGGCCGGTTCTCCACCACCACCGGCTGCTTGAGCGTGGCCGCCATCTTGTCGGCCAGCACGCGCGCGAGGATGTCGGTGCCGCCGCCCGGCGAGGCGCCGACCAGGATGCGCAATGGCTTGTCGGGAAAGCCTTGGGCCCAGGCGGGCGCGCCGGCGGCCAGCAGGCCCAGCAGGGCCAGCGCGCGGCGCCGGTCCAGGGTGTCGTGGGGGGGCATCGTGGTGTCTCCGTCTGCGCGGCCGCTCGAAGCGGCGGCCGTCGTGGACCGAGAGGTTAGGGATTTCCGTGGCGGCGATCCAATCGCGGATGCCGAACAATCCATCACCTTTTGGATATGACACCACCCGCCCACCTCAGCGATGCCGCCCTGCTGCTGCGCGTGCGCCCGCGCCAGCTGCTGCTGCTGGCCGCGCTGGACGCCGAGCGCCATCTGGGACGCGCTGCCCAGTCCATGAACGTGACGCAACCGGCTGCCACCAAGCTCTTGCTGCAGCTGGAGGAGTCGCTCGGCGAGAAGCTGTTCGAGCGGCTCGCGCGCGGCATGCGGCCGCTGCCCGCTGGCGAGGTGCTGATCCGCTACGCCCGCCGCGTGCTGACCGACTTCGGTGCCGTGCGCGAGGAGATGGGCGCGTTGCGCTCGGGCCTGTCGGGTGCGCTGCGGCTGGCCGCGGTGCCGGGTGCCGTGCCCGCGCTGCTGGCGCCGGCCCTGCTCGAATACCGCCGCCGCCATCCGCAGGTGGCGCTGGCCGTGGCCGTGGGCACCAGCGACGTGGTGCTGGCCCAGCTCGCGCGCGGCGATGTGGACCTGGTGCTGGGCCGGCTCACCGAAGGCTTCAGCGAGGACGAGTTCACGATCACGCCCCTGCTGGAAGAGGCCATGCAGGTCGTGGTGCGCAAGGGCCACCCCGCGTTCGCGCGCAAGCGGCTGCAGTTGCACGAACTGGGCGACTGGTCCTGGGTGCTGCAACCGGCGGGCTCGCCGCAGCGCGGCCGGCTCGAGGCGGCGCTGCGCGAGGCCGGCGTGCACCAGCGGCTGGACTACATCGAGACCGCGTCGACCACCGTGACGACGGCGCTGGTGGCGGGCTCGGACATGGCGGCGCTGATGCCCGCCTCCCTGGCCGCGCACTACGCGCGGCTGGGCGCGCTGCGCGTGGCCCCCATCACCTTGCCGATCCGGCTGCCGGCCATCGATGTGATCGTGCCGCGCGCGCGGCCGCTGTCGCCGGCGGCGCAGCAATTCCGTGCGCTGCTGCTGGAGCGGCGTTAGCCGCCGCGGTTGCGCATCCAGTCCGCGGTCTGGAAGAAGCTGTCCTTCAGCCGCGTGCGCAGGTCCTCGGGCACGCCGGTCTCGCCCATGGCCTGGTCCATGCAGGCCAGCCACTGGTCGCGCTCGCGGATGCCGATGGAAAAGGGCATGTGCCGCGCACGCAGCCGCGGGTGGCCGAACTGGTCGGTGTAGTAGGACGGGCCACCCAGCCAGCCGCACAGGAACCAGAACAGGCGCTGGCGCGCATTGTCCAGGCTGTCGCCATGGGCGGCCCGCAGCGCGGCGTAGCCGGGCTCCAGGTCCATGAGGTCGTAGAAGCGCTCGACCAGCGCGCGTACCTTGTCTTCGCCGCCGATCCATTCGAAGGGGGTGGCGAAGGCGGGCTGTTCCTCGGTCTGCATCGGCCGATTGTCGGTGCTGGGCCGGATCAGCCCCGCCCGGCCGCGAAGGGGCCTTGGGCGCCGTGCGGGTCCGGCGTGCGCAGGATCCGAAAGACCACGCACGCCGTGGCCAGCGTGACGCCGGCCAGCACCTGGGTGAGCAGGCCGAAGGCCCGCGCATAGGCCTGCAGCAGTTCGGCGCGCGTGCCGCCGGGCAGCAGGGCCAGGGCCTGCGCCAGATCGCCTGTGGCCAGGCGCTGTGCGGCCGGGGCCACGTCCGCGCCCGGGAACAGCGGGCGCAGCTCGGTCGCCAGCAGCGCCGCCAGGCCCGCGCCGACCAGCGCCAGCGCAATGCCCTCGCCGGCCACGCGCACGGTGTTGAAGATGCCGGCCGCCATGCCTGCCCGCTCGCGCGGCACCACGCTGACGGCCAGACCGTCCATGAGCCCCCAGGGCAGGCCGATGCCCAGGCCGATCGCGAGCAAGGGCCCGGCATAGTCGCGCAGGCCGCTGGTCGGCCCGCAGTGGCCCAGCCACAGCAGCCCCGCGGCGCACAGCACGAGCCCGGCCGCGCAGACCGCGGCGGCCGACCAGCGGCCCACGAGCCGCGCGGCGACGCCGGGCATCAGCAGGATGGGGCCGGACAGCAGCAGCATGAACTGCCCGGCCTCCCAGCTGCTGCGACCTTCCAGGCCGATGAAGCGGATCGGCAGCAGCACCAGCAGCACGACGAAGCCGTAGGCCGGCGCGGCCGCCAGCAGCTGCACGCCGACGAAGCGTGGATACCGGAACAACGAGATGTCCAGCATGGCTTGGCCGCCACGGCGCAGGACGCGGGCCTCGGTGCGCCAGAACAGCAGCGCAGCCAGCACGGCGCCGGCCAGCGGCAGCACGACCTGCACCGCGCCCCAGCCCTGCGCAGGCGCCTGCAGCACGCCCAGCGGGAGCAGGCCCAGCACCAGCGTGAAGGCCACGGTGCCAGCCACGTCCAGCCGTGTCGCCGCCGGGTTGCGCGAGTCCGGCAGGCGCCAGGCGCCGAGCACCAGGGCCAGCGCGCTGACCGAACCCGGCAGCACGACCACGGCGCGCCAACCCAGGCTGTCGCCGAGCAGGCCCGCGGCTCGCGCGACGCCCTCGCGCGCGGCGAGCTCGTGCAGGTGCTGGCCGACGCGCCGCGCGAAGCGGGGCAGTTCTCGGCGCTGTGGCCCTCGAGCCGCCAGCTCTCGCCCAAGGTACGGGCCTTCGTGGACTTCGC
This sequence comes from Pseudorhodoferax aquiterrae, assembly GCF_014652235.1. GTDB lineage: Bacteria > Pseudomonadota > Gammaproteobacteria > Burkholderiales > Burkholderiaceae_C > Pseudorhodoferax > Pseudorhodoferax aquiterrae. Next base: position 472,723 of record NZ_BMYK01000001.1, on the reverse strand, counting down.
GGCCGAGCACCTGTTCCCGGAGTAGCCGTTACACTCGCTCCCCTTCATGGCCCACACCCTGCGCACCATCACCATTCGCCGCCGTCCGCGGACGGTGGGTTAGCGCGCGGCTGCAAGCCAAGACGACCCGCCCCAGAAGGCGCGTCGTCACGGTCTCCTGGGGTTCTCACCACCAGGAGCTCCCATGACCCGTCCCGCCAGTGCCTCCGCCATGCTGCACCTGTTGTGCGGCAGGATCGCGGCTGGCAAATCCACGCTCGCGCGCCGCCTGGCCGCGCAACCGGCCACCGTGCTCGTGCAGGAGGACGCCTGGCTCGCCGTGCTGTACCCGGGCGAGATCCAGGCCCTGCCAGACTACCTGCAGCGCACCGGCCGGCTCAAGGCCATGCTCGGCGAGCACGTGGTCGCCATGCTGCGCAGCGGCGTCTCGGTGGTGCTGGACTTCCCGGCCAACACGCGGGCCCAGCGGGCCTGGATGCGCGGGCTGATCGACCAGTCCGGCGCGGCGCACCGGCTGCACCTGCTGGACGTGCCCGAGGCCGTCTGCCGCGCGCGGCTGCAGGCGCGCAACGCGGCCGGCACGCATCCGTTCCAGACCGACGATGCGCAGTTCAGCCTGATCAACCGCCACTTCGAGCCCCCCGATCCGCGCGAAGGCTTCGCGCTGCAGCGCTACGGCTGAATCAGGCGGCGGCGCGGCGCAGCGTGTCGACCACGGGCCGGCGCAGCACGTCGCGCAGGCCCCACCAGCCCGCGCCGAGCGCCAGCACGGCGCCGGCTGCCGCGCCGGCCAGCGGCACCCACGGCGAGCCCGACCAGCTGAACTCGAACACGTACTTCGCCAGCGCCCAGCCCACGGCCATGGCCACCAGCGTGGCCAGGAGGCCGGCCAACACGCCCACGCCAGCCAGCTCGGCGCGCTGCACCTGGCGCAGCAGCGCGCTGCTGGCACCCACGGCGCGCATGATCGCGAACTCGCGCGCGCGCTCCTCGCGCGTGGCCGTGATGGCGGCGAACAGCACCACCAGGCCGGCCGCCAGCGTGAAGCCGAACAGGAACTCCACCGCGCGCACCACCTGGTCCAACACGCGCTGCACCTGGGCCAGCGCGGTGCTCATGTCCACGTTGGTCACGTTGGGGAAGGCGCGCACGAGCGCGTTGTCGAAGCCGGGCGTCTCGGGCGCGCGGTAGGCCGCCAGGTAGGTGATGGGCAGGTCGGGCATGGCCGCCACCGGGTACATCACGAAGAAGTTGGCGTGCAGCGAACCCCAGTCAACCTTGCGCAGCGAGGTGATGCGTGCGTCCGAGGGGATGCCACCGACGTCGAAGCGCAACTGGTCGCCCAGCTTGAGGCCAAGCGTCTGCGCCAGCCCTTCCTCGACGCTGACGGCGCCCTGCTCCTCGGGCGTCCAGCGGCCGCCGACCAGTTCGTTGTGCGGCGGCTTCTGGGCCGCATGCGAAAGGTTGAATTCGCGGTCGACCAGGCGCTGCGCGCGCTCGTCGGTGTAGTCGGCCGGGTTCACGGGCTTGTCGTTCACGGCCACCAGGCGGCCGCGGAACATGGGGTACCAGTCGTACTTCGCCACGCCGGCATCCTCCAGCGTCTTGCGGAAGGCATCGCCCTGCTCGGGCAGGATGTTGATGACGAAGCGGTTGGGCGCGTCCGGCGGCGTGGCCTGGCGCCAGGCCTGGACCAGATCGGTCCGCAGCAGCACCAGCAGCACCAGGGCCAGCAGGCCGACCGACAGCGCGCTGACCTGCACCACGGTGTAGGCCGGCCGCGCCGAGACCTGGCGCGTGGCCAGCACCAGCCAGCGCGGTGCGGTGCTTTCGTTGACGCTCTTGCGCAGCAGCCAGACCGCCACCCAGGACAGCGCGGCGAACAGCAGCACCGCGCCCGCGAAGCCACCCACGGCGATCAGCCCCAGCTTGAGGTCGCTGCTGACGGCCAGCAGCAGGCCGGCGAAGCCGGCCACGCCGAGCGCCAGCACCGCGATGGAGGCAGGCTTGAGCTGCCCCACATCGCGCCGGATCACGCGCAGCGGCGGCACCTTGGCCAGTTGCAGCACGGGCGGCAGGCCGAAGGCGAACAGCAGCGTGAGGCCGATGCCCAGGCCGTAGGCCACGGGCCACAGCGTGGCGGCCGGCAAGGTCGCCTCGACGAGCCCGGCCAGCAGCAGCACGAACAGGTAGTGCACGCCGAAGCCCAATGCCACGCCCAGGCAGCTGGCGAACAGGCCGACCAGCGCGAATTCGAAGCTGTAGGACAGCGCGATCGTGCGCTGCGACAGGCCCAGCACACGCAGCATGGCGCAGTCGTCCAGGTGTTTGGCAGCGAACGCACGCGCGGCCAGCGCCACGGCCACGGCGGAGAGCAAGGCAGACAACAGCGCGACGAGACTCAGGAATTTCTCGGCCCGGTCCAGCGTCTGGCGCATCTCGGGCCGGCCGCTCTCGACCGACTCCAGCCGCAGCCCGCGCGCCTCGCGCGACTGGATCTGCGCATCGGCCCAGCGCGTGAAGCGTTGCACGGCGGGCTCCTCGCCAGCCACGGCGAAGCGGTAGGTGATGCGGCTGGCCGGCTGCACGAGATGCGTGGCCGGCAGGTCGGCCGCATTGACCATCACGCGCGGCGCGAAGCTCATGAAGCCGCCGCCGCGGTCGGGCTCGATCACGATGATCCGCACGATGCGGAAGCTGCCATCGCCCAGCAGCAGCGCATCGCCCATCTTGAGGTCCAGCGCGGCCAGCAGCGGAGCATCGACCCAGACCTCCCCCCGCGCCGGGACCTCGCGCGTGTTGCCCCCCTCCTCGCCCGGCTGCTGCGCCACCTTGAGGCTGCCGCGCAGCGGATAGCCTTCCGGCACGGCCTTGAGCGCCACCAGCCGGCTGGCGCCACCCTGCGCCTCGGCTGCGCGGCCCATGGTCGGAAAACCCAGTGTGGAGACGGTCTGCAGGCCCAGCGCGCGGGCCTGCGCCTCGAACGCCGGCGGGGTCGGGTTGTCGCTGGCCACCACGGCATCGCCGCCGATCAGCTGGCGCGCATCGCGCTGCAGGCCGCCCTGCAGCCGGTCGGCGAAGAAGCCCACGGCCGTCAGCGCGGCCACGGCCAGCGTGACCGCCACGAGCAGCAGGCGCAGCTCGCCCGAGCGCAGGTCGCGCCACAGCGTGCGCCACCCCAGCGAGAGAAATGATTGATTCACGCAACCTCCACGACAGGACGCTCCACACGCGTGCCATGACCCAACGCCAGCAGCGGCCACGGAACCGGCTTCGCCGGGCCGCTGGCAGCGCCCCCGCGAGGGGGCTTGCGAAGCGCGTAGCGCGCAGACTGGGGGAGTTCCATTGCAGCTCCGAAGCAGCGGGGGATTATCCCGGCCGGGTGGTTCCGGGCCAAAAGCCCTGGCGCGGCGGGCATACTGCGCGGCTCCGACCGCTTCCCAACTCCGCACCATGTGGCAACCCGCGACCCGCTACCCCGATCCCGCCGTCGTCGTCCTGGATCCCCGTTTCGCCAAGGTCCGCATCACCTCGGCCGCGGTCGAGCGCATCGCCACCGGCATGCGCTGGGCCGAGGGCCCGGTCTGGTTCGGCGACGGCCGCTACCTGCTCTGGAGCGACGTGCCGAACGACCGCATCATGAAGTGGGACGAGACCACGGGCGCGGTGAGCGTGTTCCGCCAGCCTTCGGGCAACGCCAACGGCCACACGCGCGACCGCCAGGGCCGCTTGGTCGGCTGCGAGCACCTGGGCCGGCGCATCGTGCGCACCGAGTACGACGGCAGCATCACCACGCTGGTGGACCGCTTCGAGGGCGCGCGCCTCAACTCGCCCAACGACGTGGTCGTCAAGTCCGACGGCAGCATCTGGTTCACCGACCCGCCCTTCGGCATCCTGGGCTGGTACGAGGGCCTGCCGGCGACGCCCGAGCGGCCCGAATGCGTCTACCGCTTCGACCCGGCGACCGGCCGGACGACCGTGGTGACCGACGCCGTCGCCCGGCCCAACGGGCTGGCCTTCTCACCCGACGAGAAGCTGCTCTACGTGGTCGAGTCCGGCGCTTCGCCCAAGCGCATCCGCGTGTTCGGCGTGGCGGAGGGCGGCGCCACGCTCACGAACGACCGCGTGTTCCACACCTGCGGCGACGGGGAGTCGCCCGACGGCTTTCGCTGCGACGTGGACGGCAACCTGTGGGCCGGCTGGGGCACGGGCGAGGGCCAGGACGGCGTGCGCATCTTCGCGCCCGACGGCACCACCATCGGCCGCATCCTGCTGCCCGAGCGCTGCGCCAACCTGTGCTTCGGCGGGCGCCAGCGCAACCGGCTGTTCATGGCGGCCAGCCAGTCGGTCTATGCGCTGTATGTGAACACGCAGGGCGCGCCGGGGGGCTGATCAGGCCGCGCGCAGTTCCTGCATGAGGTCCAGCAGCGGCAGGTGCTCGATGACGCCGGCCATCGGGAAGCGCGCGTTGGCGCTGCTGACCACCAGCCGCCGCGTGGGCTGGATGTCGTCGCAGGCGATGTGGAAGCCCTTGCTGACAGACGGCGCACTGGAGCGCTTGATCTCCAGCGCCCACAGGCCGCCGCCTGGCAGTTCCAGCACCAGGTCGATCTCGGCTCCGACGGCCGTACGGTAGTAGCTGGCTTCGGTGCCCGCGGGCACGCAGGCCAGCAGGTTCTCGATGATCCAGCCCTCCCAACTGCCGCCCACCACCGGATGCGAGAGCAGCGCATCGGCCGTCTCCAGCCCCAGCAGCGCATGCACCAAGCCACTGTCGCGCACATAGACCTTGGGCGCCTTGACCAGGCGCTTGCTGGACTGGCGCGCCCATGGCTGCAAGCGACGCACGAGCAGCAGGTCGCACAGCAGGTCGAGGTAGCGCGCAATGGTCTGGCCGCTCACCGCCATCGAGGCGGCCAGCCGCGCCGCATTGAGCATCTGGGCCTGCTCGTAGGCCAGCATGGTCCAGAGCCGGCGCAGCGCCTGGGCCGGAATGCGCGGCCCCAGCTGCGGAATGTCACGCTCCAGATAGGTCGTGATGAACTGCTGGCGCCAGCGCAGGCTGGCCGCGTCGCTGCGCGCGAGGTAGGACTGCGGGAAGCCGCCGCGCAGCCACAGGGAGCCGGGTGTGGCGGCCTCGTCAAGCGACAGTTCCGTGACGATGAAGGGCGCCAGCTCCACATAGGCCAGGCGGCCTGCCAGACTTTCAGAACTCTGCGCCAGCAGGTCGATGCTGGCCGAACCCAGCAACAGGAAGCGCCCGGCAGGCGCACCGGCACGCCGCAGCCGGTCGATGCAGCCGCGCAGCACCATGAACAGGCCTGGTACGCGCTGCACTTCGTCCAGCACCAGCAGGCGGTCGGCATTGGCGGCGAAGAAGGCCTCGGGGTCGCTCAGGCGGGCCAGGTCGGCGGGCGACTCCAGGTCCAGGTACAGCGGCGCAGCATCCCGCATCTGCTGCTGCACAAGATCCAGCGCCAGCGTCGTCTTGCCGACCTGGCGCGGCCCCAGAATCGCCACGGCCGGGAACTCCTCGAGATGCTGGAGTAGCGCAGCGGCGATCTGGCGAGAGACGGAACTCATCCCTGCAATTCTTCCAGAGAATGGAAGAATTACAAGGTTCTTCATCCTTCGATCTTGAACCCCGTCTCCTTCACCACGCGCTGCCAGCGCGCGTAGTCGTCGCCGATCAGCTTGGCGAACTCGGCCGGCCCGCTGCCCACGGGCGTGTGGTCCATGGCCTTCAAGCGCTCCTGCATCTCGGGCGTGCGCACGATCTTCTGCACCTCGGCCGACAGGCGCTCGACGATGGCCCGGGGCGTGCCCTTGGGCGCCAGCAGGCCGGACCAGCTCGCGAAGTCCATGTCCTTCACCCCAAGTTCGGCCAGCGTGGGCACCTCGGGCAGCGAGGCCGCGCGCTGCGGCGCGATCACGGCGAGCGGGCGCACCTTGCCGGCCTTGATCTGCGGCAGCGTGACGAAGGAGTCCACCGAGATGTCGACCTCACCCTTGACGACGGCCTGCGCCTGCATCGAGGTGCCCTTGTACTGGGCGTTGATGAGCGTGGGCGCGCCGATCACGCGCTTGAGCTGGTCGGTGGCCAGCACGATCATGCTGCTGCCCGACGAGGCCGACAGCGGCGGGTTGGCGGCCCGCGCCAGGGCCACCATGTCGGCGAAGGTCTTCACCGGCAAGCCCTCGCGCGCGACGATCACGAAGGGGATCGAGCTGATCAGGCTGATGGGCTCCCAGCTGTCCAGCGCGTGGAACTTGGTCTTGTAGATCACGGGGGCCAGCGCCTGCGCACCGGCCGTGTTCATGAGCAGCGTGTAGCCGTCGGGCGCAGCGCGCGCGGCGATGTCCATGCCGATCACGCCGTTCGCCCCGCCCTTGTTGTCGACCACGAAGGGCTGGCCGAGCGCCTCCTGGAGCTTCTGCGCGATGAGCCGGGCCACGATGTCGGTGGAGCCGCCGGCCGTGTAGGGCACGACCATGGTGACGGGGCGGCTCGGGTAGGGCTCGTTGGCGCGGCCTGGCAGGGCGGTGGCGGCCAGGGTGCCGGCAATGCCGCCCAGGGCGGTGCGGCGGCCGATGGCGGCAGTCAGGAATCGGGTCATGGTGTCTCCTCGGTTGGAGTTGCGCATTGTGGGCAGCGCGCCCAGCGCGGCGCCCTGGGTTTCCCCCAGCCGGCTGTCGCCTAGGCGCTCACCGGCAGAAGACCGTCGCGCAGCATGCCTACGCCCAGCTCGTAGACGCCGTCCCAGACGATCTGCACGCCTAGGCACAGCAGGATGAAGGCCGACAGCCGCAGGAAGATGACGGAGCCCGCCTCACCGAGCGGTTTGAGCAACTGCTGTGCATAGCGGAACGCCAGGTACATCAGCACGCCGACCGCCAACAGCGCCACCACGCCACCGCCCATGCGTGCCAGCGAGAGCGAGAGCCGCGCATCGGCCAGGGACACGCCGACCGTGATGGCTGCGGCGATCGAGCCAGGCCCGCAACTCACTGGAAAGGTCAAAGGGTAGAAGGCCTGGCGCCGCGCCATGTCTGGCGTGAAGCTCTCGGCCAGTTCGGTGCGGCTGTCCACCGTGGCCTGCGTGGCCGTGAGCAGCCGCCATGCGGTGGCGGCCACGATCATGCCGCCGCCCACGCGCACGATGGGCAGCGAGATGCCGAAGAAGTCCAGCACGTAGGAGCCCACGAGCATGGCGCCCAGCATGAGCCAGAACATGTTGCGCGCAATGCGCCGCGCCAGCAGCGTGCGGGTGCTGGCCGACGCACCTTCGGTCAACCCCAGGAAGATGGGCGCGGTGGCCGCCGGATTCAGGATGGGCAGCAACGCGGCGAACACGAACAGGAAGCTCTTGCCGAAGGCACCCAGCAGTTCGAGGGTCAAGGCGCTCTCCGACGCTTCAGGCCCGCGGTGGCGCCTGGTCGGCCAGTTCGCGCATGCGCCGGCGCAGCGCCCGCTCGCGCCGGCGCTCGGCCTCGTAGTCTTCGCGCAGGCCGCGCCACAGCGCCACGGCCATCAGCACGATGACGACGGTGAACGGCAGCGCGAAAACGATGGTGGCCGTCTGCACCGACTGCAAGCCGCCAGCCAGCAGCAGGCTGGCCGCGATGCCGGCCACGAGCAGGCCCCAGGCGACCTTCACGCGTGCGCTGGGGTTCTCGTTGCCGCCCGTGCTCATCATGCCCAGCACCAGCACCGCCGAGTCGCCCGAGGTGACGAAGAACACCACCACGAGGATGGTGGCGATGCCCGACATCAGCGTGCCCAATGGCAACTGGTCGAACAGCGCGAACAGGGCAGTGGAAACGTCGGCCTTGACGGCCTCCGCGATCGGCACGTTCTGCATGATCTCCAGGTGCAGCGCTGTGCCGCCGAACACCGAGAACCAGACGAAGGCCGCCACCGTGGGTGCGGCCACGGTGCCCAGAATGAATTCGCGCACCGTGCGCCCACGCGAGACGCGCGCGATGAACAGGCCCACGAAGGGCGACCAGGACACCCACCAGGCCCAGTAGAAGATGGTCCAGCCACTGATCCAGCTGCTGTCGCGAAAGGGCGTCATGCGCAGACTCATGCGCACCAGCTCGCTCATGTAGCTGCCCAGTGTGGTCGTCAGCGTATCGATGATCGCGATGGTCGGCCCGAGCACGAACACCGCCAGTGCCAACAGCGCGGCCATCAGCAGATTGAACGAGGACAGCCACTTGATGCCCTTGGTCACCCCGCTGACGGCCGAGCCGATGAACAGCAAGGTCGTGACGGCGATGATGCCCAGCTGGGACCACTGGCTCACGGGCAGTCCGAGAACGGCGTTGAATCCGCTGTTGATCTGCAGCGCGCCCATGCCGAGCGAGGCGGCCACGCCGAATGCCGTGGCGATCACGGCCAGCACGTTGACCAGCGGCCCGATGCGCCGCAGCGGTGCCCAGGGCAAGGATTCCACGGCGGTGCTGACCAGCGCGGAACCGCCACGGCGGAACTGGAAGAACGCGATGGCCAGGGCCACCACGCTGTAGACCGCCCAGGGATGCAGGCCCCAGTGGAAGAAGCTGTAACGCATGGCCGCGTTGGCGGCCTCCGGCGTGTTGGGCGCAATGCCTGGCGGTGGCGTGCCATAGTGCGAGACCGGCTCGGCCACGCCCCAGAAGACCAGCCCGATGCCCATGCCCGCGGCGAACAGCATGGCGAACCAGGCGCCGACCGAGAACTCCGGCTCTTCGTCCTCGCCGCCGAGCTTGAGATCACCGTAGCGGCTGAAAGCCAGCACCAGCGCGACGATCACCAGGCCGAGGACCAGCCAAAGGTAGAACCAGCCGAAGTTGCGCGTGATCAGCGCCAGCGCACCGTCGAACACGGCACCCAGATGGGCTGGCGCTACCACGCCCCATAGGACGATGGCCAGGATGAAGCCGGCCGAGACCATCAGTTGCATGTTTTGTGTCCTCCTCGAATGACGGCACGCACGGGTGCGCACATGCAGCAGCTGGCGCGACGCGCTCGCATGCGAACCGGGATGGATGGATGGCGGCGGTGCCGGCCCGATGTGCCAGATGGAGTCTGCCGTGCCCAGAGCGCGGCAGCTGTCAGCAAGGGCCTGCAAACCGTTGGACCGGCGCCGTGCAATGCACGCTTCGTATGCGGTCCGGCCGCCCGAAAAGGGCCGTATTCTAGCCGCCGGCCTCGTGCACAAGTGACAGGACCAGCTCCTGCACCCCGTTCCAGACGATCTGCACGCCCAGACACAGCAGGATGAAGGCCGACAGCCGCAGGAAGATGATCATGCCGGCTTCGCCCAGCGGCTTGAGCAGTTGCTCGGCATAGCGGTAGGCCAGGTAGACCAGCGCGCCCACCGCCAGCAGCGCCAGCACGGCCCCGCCCGTGCGCGCCAGCGCCAGCGACAGCCGCGGGTCGGCCAGCGAGACGCCGACCGTGATCGCGGCCGTGATCGAGCCCGGCCCTGAAGTGATCGGGAAAGTCAGCGGGTAAAAGGCCTGGCGCTTGGCCATCTCGGGCGTGTAGGCCTCGGCCAGCGCCGCGCGGTGCTCGCTGGTGGTCTGCGAGGTGTTGAGCAGGCGCCAGGCGCTGGCCGCGACGATGAGGCCGCCGCCCACGCGCACGATGGGCAGCGAGATGCCGAAGAAGTCCAGCACGTAGACGCCGACCAGCATGGCGCCCAGCATGAGCCAGAACACATTGCGCGCGATGCGCCGTGCCAGCAGCGCACGCGTGGGCGCGGAGGCGCCATCGGTCAGACTCAGGAACACCGGCGCCGCGGCGGCCGGATTGAGGATGGGCAGCACGGTCACGAACGCGAACAGGAAGCCCTTGCCCAGGGCCGCCAGCAATTCCAGCGTCATGGCGCGCCGCCGTTTCGCGCGGGGTGCTTACTCGCCTTGCGAGAGCAGCGGCAGGTCGGTGTCGCTGCCCTTGCCGAGCAGGCCCACGCCCGCGTAGATGCCCAGCTTGTCGCGCGTGTCGGCGATGTCCAGGTTGCGCATGGTCAGCTGGCCGATGCGGTCGGCCGGCGTGAAGGCCGCGTCTTCCACCTTCTCCATCGACAGGCGCTCGGGCTTGTAGGTCAGGTTGGGGCTGGTGGTGTCCATCAGCGAGTAGTCGTTGCCGCGGCGCAGCTCCAGCGTCACCTCGCCGGTGATGGCGCGCGCGACCCAGCGCTGGGCCGTCTCGCGCAGCATCAGGGCCTGGCTGTCGAACCAGCGGCCCTGGTACAGCAGGCGGCCCAGCTTGCGGCCGTTGGCGCGGTACTGCTCGATGGTGTCCTCGTTGTGGATGCCGGTGACCAGCCGCTCGTAGGCGATGTGCAGCAGCGCCATGCCCGGAGCCTCGTAGATGCCGCGGCTCTTGGCCTCGATGATGCGGTTCTCGATCTGGTCGCACATGCCCAGGCCATGGCGCCCGCCGATGGCGTTGGCTTCCATGAACAGTGCCAGCGGGCTGTCGAAGGTGCGGCCGTTCAGCGCGACGGGCTGGCCTTCCTCGAAGCGCACCGAGACGGTTTCGGCCTTGACCACGCAGTCCTCGCGCCAGAATGGCACGCCCATGATGGGCTTGACGATGTGCATGCCGGCGTTCAGGAACTCCAGGTCCTTGGCCTCGTGCGTGGCGCCCAGCAGGTTGGAGTCGGTGCTGTAGGCCTTCTCCACGCTCATCTTGTAGTCGAAGCCGTTGGCGATGAGGTATTCGCTCATCTCCTTGCGGCCGCCCAGCTCGTCGATGAACTGCTGGTCCAGCCAGGGCTTGTAGATGCGCAGCTTGGGGTTGGCGAGCAGGCCGTAGCGGTAAAAGCGCTCGATGTCGTTGCCCTTGTAGGTGCTGCCGTCGCCCCAGATGTCGACGCCGTCCTCGCGCATGGCCACCACCAGCACGGTGCCGGTGACGGCACGGCCCAGCGGCGTGGTGTTGAAGTAGGTCGCGCCGCCGGTGCTGACGTGGAAGGCGCCGGACTGGATCGCGGCGATGCCTTCGGACACCAGCTGCGGACGGCAGTCGATCAACCGGGCCTTCTCGGCGCCGTAGGCCAGGGCCTTCTTCGGGATGTCGTCGTAGTCGCTCTCGTCGGGCTGGCCCAGGTTCGCGGTGTAGGCGCAGGGGATGGCGCCCTTGGCGCGCATCCAGTGCACGGCGGCGCTGGTGTCCAGGCCGCCCGAGAAGGCGATGCCGACGCGCTCGCCTGCGGGCAGGCGGTTCAGGATGGTGGCGGTCATGGGAAAGAGTCCGGAAAGCAGGGAAAGGGCGCGATTTTAGGGGCGTGCGGGCGCTCGTCGCCGTGGGGATGCGGCACCTGCGGCACAGCGCGCCCTTCGCGCCGTCGCACGGCCGGCGAGGCGGCGCGCGGCCTCAGCGGCCGGCCAGCGCCGGGTAGGTGAAGGCCAGCGCATGCACGGCGTTGACGGCGAAGTGCACGAGCACGGCCGGGCCGAGCCGGCCTGTCGCGGCATAGGCCAGCGCCGCGCCCAGGCCCGTGAGCCCCGCGAGCATGGCCATGCGCGGCCCACCCGCCAGATGCGCCAGGCCGAACAGCGCGGCCGAAAGCAACACGGCGGTGGCGGTGCGCCCGGCCGATGTCCGGCCGCCGAAGCGGCCCGCCAGCGCGTCCTGCACGAGCAGGCGGAACAGCGCCTCCTCGGCCACGCAGGTCAGCAGCAGGTTCACGGGCAGGAACAGCGCCAGCGACAGGCTCCACTTGAGGTCCGGCCGCACCATGCCCAGCCACCAGGCCAGGCCCAGCACGAGCGTCACCGTCGCCAGCGCGGTGGCCGCCGCCAGGCCCATGGCACGCCGGCCGTTGCCCGCCGCGGGTGGTGCCAGCAACACCAGCAGTGCCAGCCCCACCGAGCCCTTGTCGAAGTTCAGGTGCTGCGTGAACGGCCGCGCGCCGGCCGACCAGCGCACGCCGTCCAGCAGCACCGGGTTGTGGAAACCCGGCACGCGGTGCAGGGCCAGCGCGGCGCACAGACCCGCCAACGCCAGCCAGAGCACGACGAACAGCGCGCGGTTCTGCATGCGGGGCACCGCGGCGGCCAGCACGAACAGGGCGGCCAGTGCCGCCAGCGCCGGCGTCTGCAGCCAGCCCCGGTTCCACGCCATGGCCACCGCCGCCCCGTACAGCAGGGCCCAGGGCGGCACCTGGCCGGGCCAACCGCCGCGCGGCAGCGGCCAGCAGGCTGCGGCGATGGCCAGCAGCAACAGGATGAAGGGTGTGGGCATGGCCTACGCCCCGCAGCGGGAACGCGCCATCAAGCCGCTGCCGCCCAGACCACGCGCTCGGGATGCGTGTAGACGCTGAGCCGTTCGCTGCGCGCGAAGCCCACCAGCGTCAGGTTGGCGTCGGTCGCCAGGTCGATCGCCAAGCCCGTGACGCCCGAGACCGCCGCCAGCAAGGCGCTGCCGGCGCGCACCGTCTTGCCGACCATCTCGTAGCTGGCCCGGCTGGTCACCACGACAAAACCGTCCTGCGCCGGCTGGCGCGCCACCAGCAACGCGCCGACCAGCTTGTCCAGCGCGTTGTGGCGGCCCACATCCTCGCGCACCAGCAGCAGCCGGCCCTGGGCATCGGCGAAGCCGGCCGCGTGCGTGGCACCGCTGGCATCGCGCAACGGCTGGCGCTGTTGCAGGGCCTGCACGGCCTGCGACACGGCGGCGGCACCGAAGCGGGCCTCGCTTTGCAGAGGCGCGGGCCGCTGCACGGCCTGCGGCAGGCTTTCGGCACCGCACAGGCCGCAACCGGTGCGGCCGGCCAGACTGCGGCGCTTGTCCTTGAGCCGGGCGAAGCAGCCGGAGGCGATCTGCAACTGCACCGTGAGCCCACCGCAGCCCTCCACGAGCGCGATGTCGCGCACGTCGGCGCGGCTGTCGACGATGCCCTCGGTCAGCGAGAAGCCGAGTGCGAAGTCCTCCAGGTCCAGCGGCGTGGCCAACATCACCGCATGCGAGATGCCGTTGTATTCGAGCGCGACGGGCACCTCCTCGGCCACGCCATCGGCGTCGGGCGCCCCAGCGCCGCGCTGCACCGCCACACCGCGCGTGCCGGCGGGAAGGCCGCTGCTGGCGTCCTGCTGCGTAGCCATGGCTCCTGCGTCTCGCGCGCGCGGGCTCACGTGTCCTTGGACACCTTGATGGTCGGGAACTTGGACGAGAAGTCCTTGTTCTTCTGCGCGATGGCGACTGCCACCTGGCGCGCCACGGCCTTGTAGATGCCGGCCAGCTCGCCATCGGGCTCGGACACCACGGTGGGCGTGCCGCTGTCGGCCTGCTCGCGGATGGCCCGCGCCAGAGGCAGCGCGCCCAGGTAGTCCATCTTGTACTCGGCCGCCATCTGCTTTCCGCCATCGGCACCGAAGATGTGCTCCTGGTGGCCGCAGTTGCTGCACACGTGCACGGCCATGTTCTCCACCAGGCCCAGGATGGGCACGCCGACCTTCTCGAACATCTTGACAGCCTTCTTGGCGTCGATCAGCGCGATGTCCTGCGGCGTGGTGACGATCACGGCGCCGGTCATGGGCACGCGCTGGCTCAGCGTGAGCTGGATGTCGCCCGTGCCGGGCGGCAGGTCGACGATCAGGTAGTCGAGCTCCTGCCAGTGGGTCTGGCGCAGCATCTGCTCGAGCGCCTGCGTGGCCATGGGGCCGCGCCAGATCATGGCCTGGTCCTGGTCGACCAACAGGCCGATGGACATGACCTGCACGCCATGGCCCAGCAGGGGCTCCATGGTCTTGCCGTCCAGGCTCTCGGGCCGGCCCGACAAGCCCATCATCATGGCCTGGCTGGGACCGTAGATGTCGGCATCCAGCAGACCCACGCGGGCGCCTTCGGCCGCCAGCGCCAGCGCCAGGTTGGCCGAGGTGGTGCTCTTGCCCACCCCGCCCTTACCCGAGGCCACGGCGACGATGTTCTTCACGCCGGGCAGCAGCTGTACGCCGCGCTGCACGGCGTGGGCGGTGATCTTGCTGGCGATGTTGACGGACACGTTGTCCACGCCCGGCACGCTGCGGGCCGCGGCCACCAGCGCACTGCGCAGCGCGGGGATCTGGCTCTTGGCCGGATAGCCCAGCTCGACGTCGAACGCCACCTCGCCGCCCTGCACGGTGAGGTTGCGCAGCAGCTTGGTGGATACGAAATCCTTGCCGGTGTTGGGATCGACCACCTGCTTGAGCGCGTCGGTCAGCGCCTGTTCCGTCACTGGCATCTTGGCATTCACTCCTTTGGGGGCGCAAAGTGTAGCGAGCCGGGCGCGCGGCGCTGCCCGCTCCTAAAATACCCGTCCCTTGCGCGCCGGCCGGCGCGCAGTGCCACCGCCCTTCCCTGAAAGCGCCCCTCCCAGATGTCCGCCCCGCGCAAGATCTTCGCCACCACCGCGTTGCCGTACGCCAACGGCAATTTCCACATCGGCCACATCATGGAGTACATCCAGGCCGACATCTGGGTGCGGTTCCAGCGCATGCGGGGCGCGGAGGTGAACTTCGTGGGTGCCGACGACGCGCACGGCGCACCCATCATGATCGCGGCCGAGAAGGCCGGCAAGACGCCCCAGCAGTTCGTGGCCGACATCGCCGCGGGCCGCAAGCAGTATCTGGACGGCTTCCATGTCGCCTTCGACAACTGGAGCCACACCGACAGCGCCGAGAACCACGCGCTGTGCGCCGACATCTACCGCGCGCTGCGCGCGGCCGGCCTGATCGCGCAAAAGAGCGTGGAGCAGTTCTTCGATCCCGAGAAGAACATGTTCCTGCCCGACCGCTTCATCAAGGGCGAGTGCCCCAACTGCGGTGCCAAGGACCAGTACGGCGACAACTGCGAGGTCTGCAGCGCCGTCTACAGCCCCACCGACCTCAAGAACCCCTACTCGGCGCTGAGCGGCGCCAAGCCCGAGTTGCGCACCAGCGAGCACTTCTTCTTCAGCCTGTCCGACCCGCGCTGCGCCGAGTACCTGCAGGGCTGGATCACCGACAGCGGCCTGCAGAGCGAGGTGGCCAACAAGGTGCGCGAGTGGTTCACGGTGCGCAAGAACCCCGACGGCACCACCAGCGAAGGCCTGGCGGACTGGGACATCTCGCGCGAGGCGCCCTACTTCGGCATCGAGATCCCGGACGCCCCGGGCAAGTACTTCTACGTCTGGTTCGACGCGCCCATCGGCTACCTGGCTTCGCTGAAGAACCTGCTGAACAAGCGCGGCCAGGACTTCGACGCCTACATGGCCGACCCGGCACTGGAGCAGTACCACTTCATCGGCAAGGACATCGTCACCTTCCACACGCTGTTCTGGCCGGCCGTGCTGCATTTCGCGGGCCGCAAGGCACCCAACAACGTGTTCGTGCACGGCTTCCTGACCGTCAACAACGGCGAGAAGATGAGCAAGAGCCGCGGCACCGGCCTGGACCCGCTCAAGTACCTGAGCCTGGGCATGAACGCCGAGTGGCTGCGCTACTACATCGCCGCCAAACTCAACGGCCGCAACGAGGACATCGACTTCAACCGCGACGACTTCATGGCGCGCGTGAACGCCGACCTGATCGGCAAGTTCGTCAACATCGCCTCGCGTGCGGCGGGTTTCATCGCCAAGCGCTTTGCCGGCCAGCTCGGGGCGCCGGGCGCGGACGGCCAGGCCCTGCTGGCGACGCTGCAGCGTGAGGCCGAGGACATCGCCGACGCCTTCGAGCGCCGCGACACCGCACGCGCGCTGCGCGAGACCATGTTGCTGGCCGACCGCGTGAACGAGTACGTGGACGCGAACAAGCCATGGGAACTCGCCAAGCAGGAAGGTGCCGACGCACGCCTGCAGGATGTGTGCAGCACCTGCATCGAAGCCTTCCGGCTGCTGGCGCTGTACCTGAAGCCCGTGCTGCCGGCGCTGGCCGCGCAGGTCGAGGCCTTCCTCCAGGTCGAGGCACTGCAATGGCCGGATGCCAACCGGCTGCTGGGCGCGGGCCATGCCATCGGCGTGTACCAGCACCTGATGCAACGCGTGGACATCAAGCAGCTCGACGCGCTGTTCGAGCCGCCCGCGGCACCCGAGCCCGAGAAGCTGCTGCCCGGCGGCGAGGAGATCGCGCCGACCATCACCATCGACGATTTCGCCAAGATCGACCTGCGCATCGCCAAGATCGTGGCCTGCGAGAAGGTCGAAGGCTCGACCAAGCTGCTGCGCCTGACGCTGGACGCCGGCGAAGGCCACACGCGCAACGTGTTCAGCGGCATTGCCAGCGCCTACCAGCCCGAGCAGCTGGTCGGCAAGCTCACCGTGATGGTGGCCAACCTGGCACCGCGCAAGATGAAGTTCGGCGTCAGCGAAGGCATGGTGCTGGCGGCCAGCCACGCCGACGAGAAGGCCCAGCCCGGCATCCACGTGCTGGAGCCCTGGCCCGGCGCCCAGCCCGGCATGCGGGTGCGCTGATGCGCCGCGCCGCCGCGCTGCTCGCCGCCCTGGCCTGCATGGCGCTGGGCGGCTGCGCGGTGGTGACGGTGGCGGGTGCGGCCGTCAGCGTGGGGGCCACGGCCGTGGGCGTCGCAGCGGACGTGGCCGTCGGCGCCGTCAAGGTCACCGGCAAGGCCGTCGGCGCCGCCGTGGACGCGGTAACCCCCGACAACGAATAACAGCGTCGCTCAGTGGGCGCCGTGGGCGCAGGCCCCCACGATCAGCTCGGCCAGCACTTCCAGGCTGCCCACCTTCTCGGCCGCATCGACCGTGAACAGCTCCTGCACCGCCGCACCGCGCAGCGAGGAAAACACCACCGAGGCCACGCCCTGCGGATGGGGATGCGACTTCAGCTCGGGGAAGGTGGCGAAGAACTGCGTGTAGAAGCCGCGGTCCACTTCCTCGCGGTAGTTCTCGATGCGCGCGAACAGCGACGGAATCGCCTTGCAGCCGAAGAACAGGCTCCAGGCCGTCTGGTAGTTCGGCGCGCCGAAGATGTGCTGCCAGGCGCGCTGGACGAACTCCGGCGCCCGCTGCTCCAGCGGCAGCGACGGGTCCGGCCAGACCCCGCCCTGGTCGCCCAGCGGCGCCATGACCTCGGCCACCAGCCGCTCCATCAGCACGTCGCGGCTCTCGAAGTGGTGCTGCAGTGCACCCATGCTGACCTCGGCCCGGCGCGCGATCGCCTGCAGCGTAGCGCTCTTGAACCCCTCCTCGCGCAGCAGCGTCAGGGCTGCTTCGATGATCTTGCGCCGGGTGGCTTCCACGCGCTCGCTCTGCGGCGTGCGGACGCGGGCTTCGTCGGAAGTCGTGGTGCTGCGGCGAACGGTCATGCACAAATAATAAATTGATATGGCCGGCCGCCCGCCGCGCTGGCCGCCTTAACTTGTTCCCCGCAGTCTGTCCATAGGGTCATCCACTAAACAATAATAATTTATTGATACTGCACAATTTTCGCACCGGCCCACCAGGCCCATCCTGCGGAGTTCACCCTTGCCCCACGACATCGACCGGCTACCGACCGACGACAACACCAACGGCTGGAGCGCGCTGCTCGGCCCGCGCCAGCCGCGCGCGCCGCTGCAGCAGGACTTGTCGGTCGACTTCCTGGTCATCGGTGCCGGCTATGCCGGCCTGGCCGCGGCGCGCCAGCTGGCGATCCGGGAACCTCATGCCAGCATCGCCGTGGTCGACGCCGGCGTGGTGGGCGAGAACGCCTCGGGCCGCAACTCGGGCTTCGCCATCGACCTGCCGCACAGCTCCGCCCCGTCCGACGCCGATGTCGAAGCCGGCCGGCGCGTCATCCGGGTCAACCGCTTCGCCGTGGACGCGCTGGAAAACCTCGTGGCTGAACACCGCATCCAATGCGACTGGGCCCGGCGCGGCCGCTACCACGTGGCGGTGACCGAGGAGGTGGCCGAGAACGCGCTGCAGCCCTATGTCCGCAACCTGCAGGCCTGGGACGAGCCCTACGCCTACCTGGACCGCGACGCGCTGCGCAAGCGCCTGGGCACCAGCTACTACGCCGCAGCGGTCTACACCCCGGGCACCCGGCTGCTGAACCCCGCCGCGCTGGTACGGGGCCTGGCCGACAGCCTGCCCGCACCGGTGCAGCTGTACGAGAACACGCCGGTGGTCGAGGTCGAGCTGAAGGACCAGAACCCGCACGTGCGCACGGCCCAGGGCCGCCGCATCCGCGCCGGCCGCGTGGTCCTGACCGTCAACGCCTACTCGCAATCCTTCGGCGTGTTCCGTGAACGCCAGGTGCCGGTGCTGCTGTTCGCCAGCCTCACGCACCGGCTGGATCCCGCGCAGCTGGCCCGGCTGGGGTCCGAACCGGTCTGGGGCGTGACGCCCGCCCACGGCGTGGCCGGCTCCACGGTGCGGCTGACCGCCGACGGAAGGCTGATGATCCGCCAGGGATTCGAATACTCGCCCGGGCTGCGCACCGACGACGCGCGCCGCGCCGAGGCCCGTGCGATGAACCTGGAGTTGCTGCGCCGCCGCTTCCCGCAGCTGGGCGCCATCGAACTGGAGCATTTCTGGATGGGCTGGCTGGCCGTCTCGCACAACCATGCGCCGGCCTTCGACCAGATCGGCCCGCAGACCTGGGCCGCCTCGTGCTGCAACGGTTCGGGCATCGTGCGGCACACGGCCGCCGGCATGCTGATCGCCGACCACGCCCTGGGGCACAGGAACCCGCTGATCGACGACTTCCTGGTGCAGGGCACGGCCAACTACATCCCGCCGCGCCCGGTGCGCGACGTCGGCGTCGGCCTGACCCTGGCCTGGGACATGTGGCGCGGCAAGGCCGAGCAGTAAGCCCTGCGCCCCGCGCCGTCCCTCCCCCGACATCCCGCGATTCCCAAGGCGGCCACGAGCCGCCGCCCCCCACCTTGACCCGAGGAGACATTCCCATGACACCCACCCACAGCGGCCACCTGGAGCGCAAGCTCCAGAACCGCCACATCCAGCTGATCGCGCTGGGCGGCACCATCGGTACCGGCCTGTTCCTGGGCTCGGCCGGCATCATCGAGATGGCCGGCCCGGCCGTGCTGCTGGGCTATGCCATCGGCGGCGCGCTGATCTTTCTGATCATGCGTTTCCTGGGCGAGATGCTGGTCGAGGCGCCCAACGCCGGCTCGTTCAGCTACTTCGCCAACCGACACCTGGGCCGCTTCGCGGGCTTCCTCTCGGGCTGGAACTGCATCGCGCTGTACGTGCTGGTGGGCATGCTGGAGCTGACCGCCTGCGGCAAGTTCATCCAATACTGGTGGCCCCAGGTGCCGACCTGGGCCACGGCCGCCGTGTTCTTCGTGCTGATCAACGCGGTGAACTTCATCAACGTCAAGGCCTACGGCGAGTTCGAGTTCTGGTTCGCGCTGATCAAGATCGTCGCCGTGGTGGCCATGATCGCCACCGGCGTCTACCTGCTCTCGACCACCGGCAACCCGACCCAGACCGTCACCAACCTGTGGACGCAGGGCGGCTTCATGCCCAACGGCATCGCCGGCCTGGTCATGTCGCTGGCCTTCATCATGTTCGCGTTCGGCGGCGTCGAGATGCTGGGCTTCGCGGCGGCCGAGACCGACCAGCCGCGCAAGGTCATCCCCAAGGCCATCAACCAGCTGGTCTGGCGCGTGCTGGTGTTCTACGTGGGCTCGATGGCCGTGCTGCTGTCGCTGACGCCCTGGACCGACCTGGTCGCCCAGCTCAAGGCCGGCGGCGACACCTACAGCAACAGTCCCTTCGTGCTGGTGATCTCGGGCATCGGCCAGAACCTGGCGGCCCACGTGCTGAACTTCGTGATCCTGACCGCCACGCTGTCGGTCTACAACAGCATGGTCTACAGCACCAGCCGCCTGCTGTACGGCATGGCCGGCGAAGGCAATGCGCCCAAGTCGCTGATGCAGGTCAACCGGCGCGGCGTGCCGGTGCGCGCCATCGTCTACCCGGGCCTGGCCACCGCCCTGTGCGTGGTGCTGAACTACGTGGCGCCGCACGGCCTGATCGAGCTGCTGATGTCGCTGATCGTGGCCGCGCTGGTGATCACCTGGGTCGTCATCATCGTCACGCACATGCGCTTTCGCCGCGACGCGGTGCGCAAGGGCACGCCGCTGGCCTTCCGCGCCCCGTTCGCCCCGGTGTCCAACCTCGTCTGCCTGGCCGGCATGGCGCTGGTGGTCGGCGTGATGCTGCTGACCCCGTCCATCCGCGGCTCGGCCCTGGCCATCCCGGTCTGGATCGGCGTGCTGTACCTCGCCTTCCGCGCCCTGTCCTCCCGCCCGGCCCTGCCCTCCGTGCAGGGCGTTGCCTGAACCCAGCCCATGTCCGCCACCTTCCACCCCGCCCCCGGCCCCATGCCGTTCTCCACCGCCGTGCGCGCCGCCGGCCTGCTCATGCTGTCGGGCCAGATCCCGTTCGACGCCGCCGGCAAGCCCCACACCGGCAGCATCGAAGAGCAGACCCATGCGGTGCTGCAGACCATCGACCGCACGCTGCAAGGCCTGGGCAGCACGCTGGACCAGGTGGTCAAGACCACCGTCTGGCTGCGCGACCTGGCCGACTTCGCCGCGTTCAACGCGGTCTACCGCAGCTACTTCCAGGAAGGCCGCTATCCCGTGCGCAGCCTGGTGCAGGCCGAGCTGGCCTTCGGCGTGGCGGTCGAGATCGAAGTGCAGGCGCTGGACGTGTCCGGCGCACCCGCTTGAACAGGAGCAACCCCATGAAGATCGACCGCATCCACCACGTCGCCTACCGCTGCAAGGACGCCAAGGAAACCGTGCTCTGGTACCAGAGCATGCTCCACATGGATTTCGTGCTGGCCATCGCCGAGGACATGGTGCCCTCCACCAAGGCGCCGGACCCGTACATGCACGTCTTCCTGGACGCCGGCAACGGCAACGTGCTGGCCTTCTTCGAGCTGCCCACGCAGCCGCCCATGGGCCGCGACCCCAACACGCCCGAGTGGGTGCAGCACATCGCCTTCCGCGTGAAGGACCGCGCCGAGCTGCTGCAGTTCAAGGCGCATCTGGAATCCAGGGGCGTGCCGGTGCTGGGGGTGACCGACCACGGTGCCTTCCACTCCATCTACTTCTTCGACCCCAATGGCCACCGCGTGGAGCTGGCCTGCCCGGACCCCGAGGAAGAAGCCCTGGTCCGCCGGCTCGATGCCGTGAAGTGGGAGATGCTGGAGGATTGGTCGAAGACGAAACGCGCGCCCAAGCACGCGGCCTTCCTGCACGCCCGCGAACTCGGAGCCGCCGCATGATCGACGCCACCCACGATCCCGCGCTGCGCAGCTGGGTCGCCTCGGCCCAGGCGGCCGGCACCGATTTTCCGATCCAGAACCTGCCCTTCGCCAGCTTTCGCCGCCAGGGCACGGCCGAGCCCTACCGCGGTGGCGTGGCCATCGGCGACCAAGTGCTGGACCTGGCGGCACTGCAGCGCAGCGGCACGCTGCAGGGCCTGGCGGCCACGGCCGCGGCGGCAGCCGCCCAGCCGCAACTCAACACCCTGATGGCCATGGGCCCGGCGGCCTGGAGCGCGCTGCGCCAAGCCCTGTCCGGGGGCCTGCGCGCCGGCGCGCCGCAGCAGTCCGCCTGGCAGGCCTGCCTGGTGCCGCAGGCCGAGGCCGAGTACGGCCTGCCGGCGCGCATCGGCGACTACACCGACTTCTACACCTCGGTGCACCACGCCACCAACATCGGCCGGCAGTTCCGTCCCGACAACCCGCTGCTGCCCAACTACAAGTGGGTCCCGATCGGCTACCACGGCCGGGCCTCCAGCATCGGCGTGTCGGGCCAGCGCTTTCGGCGGCCCGTCGGCCAGACCCTGGCGCCGGGCGCCGCAGCGCCCCGGCTGGGCCCGTGCCAGCGGCTGGACATCGAGCTGGAGCTGGGCGTGTTCATCGGCACCGGCAACGCGCTCGGCGAGCCCATCGCCATGGAAGAGGCCGAAGACCACGTGTTCGGCCTGTGCCTGCTGAACGACTGGTCGGCGCGCGACATCCAGGGCTGGGAGTACCAGCCGCTGGGGCCCTTCTTGTCGAAGAACTTCGCCACCACGGTCTCGCCCTGGATCGTCACGCTGCAGGCGCTGGCGCCCTACCGCGTGGCCTTCGAGCGGCCGGCCGGCGACCCGCAGCCCCTGCCCTACCTGGACTCCGCCCACAACCGTGCAGCCGGCGCGTTCGACATCCAGCTGGCGGTGGAGCTGCAGAGCGCCACCATGCGCGCTGCCGGCCAGGCGCCGGCCCCCATCGTGCAGACCAGCTACCGCCACGCCTACTGGACGGTGGCGCAGATGGTGGCGCACCACACGGTCAACGGCTGCAACCTGCAAAGCGGCGACCTGTTCGGCAGCGGCACGCTGTCCGGCCCCACGCTGGACCAGGCCGGCGCACTGATCGAACTCACCAGCGGCGGCACGCAGCCGGTCCGGCTGCCGAACGGCGAGGTGCGCACCTGGCTGCAGGATGGCGACAGCGTGGTGCTGCGCGGCTGGTGCGCGCGGCCCGGGGCGGCCCGCATCGGCTTCGGCCGTTGCGAAGGCACGGTGCTGGCCAGCGCCGTGGCGGCTTGAAGGAACAACGGACGATGAAACTCTCGAACGAACAACTGCAACCCCTGCTGGCGCAACTGCCCGCCTGGCAGGCCAGCCCGGCGCGGGGCGGCCTGATCACGCGGCGCTTCGTGTTCCGCGATTTCGCGCAGGCCATGGGCTTCATGTGCCAGATCGCGGTGCACGCGGAGAAGAACGACCACCACCCCGAGTGGTCCAACGTCTACAACCGCGTGGACGTGACACTGACCACGCACGACGTGGACGGCCTGTCGATGCGCGACATCCGCCTCGCACGCACCATGGACCAGGTGGCCGATGCCCTCGCGCAGCAGGCCGCCCCCACCGAGGACAACGACCATGCATGACACCGCCCCCACCAAGCACGGCCTGGCGGCCGGCGACCACCGCCCGGACCGGCCCGACTGGACCATCGCCCAAGGCTGGGAGCGCTATACGGCCGCCGAGCACGGCGTCTGGAAGACGCTGTTCGAGCGCCAGAGCCGTCTGCTGCCGGGCCGCGCCTGCGCCGAGTTCGTGCGCGGCATGGCCGAGCTGCCGCTCAGCGCCGACCAGATCCCGAACTTCGAAGAGCTGTCGGAGGTGCTGATGCAGCGCACCGGCTGGCAGGTGGTGGCCGTGCCCGGCCTGGTGCCCGACGACGTGTTCTTCGAGCACCTGGCCCACCGGCGCTTTCCCGCCGGCCAGTTCATCCGCAAGCCCCACGAGCTGGACTACCTGGAAGAGCCCGACGTGTTCCACGACGTGTTCGGCCATGTGCCCATGCTCATGAACCCGGTGATGGCCGAATTCATCCAGGCCTACGGCCAGGGCGGCCTGCGCGCCAAGCAGCTGGGGGTGCTGGACCAGCTGGCGCGCGTGTACTGGTACACGGTGGAATTCGGCCTGGTGCTGGAGGGCGGTGCGCCGCGCATCTACGGCGCGGGCATCGTGTCCTCGTCCACCGAGACGCGCTTCTCGGTCGAGGATGATTCGCCCAACCGCATCGGTTTCGACCTGGAGCGCGTGATGCGCACGCGCTACCGCATCGACGATTTCCAGGAGAGCTACTTCGTGCTGAACCACCTCGACGATCTGCTGGCCCTGGCCCAGATCGATTTCGCCCCCTACTACCAGCGCGTGACGGGCGCGGCCGAACACGAGCCCGGCGACGTGCTCGCCAGCGACCGCATGCTGACACGTGGCACCGGCCGCTACCACGCGCGCAAGCGCCAGGGAGCCCCGGCATGACGACGGCCACCACCACCGTGCTCGTCACCGGCGCCGCCGGTCAGCTGGGCCAGGCCGTGGCGGCCCACTTCCAGCGAGGGGGCGCCCGCCTGCTGCTGCTGGACCGCGACGCGCAGGCACTGCAGCGCCTGTACGGCGACATGCCCGGCGCGCAGACCGTCGCCGCCGACCTGCTGGACCGGGCCCAGCTGCAGGCCCGCATCGACGCTGCCTGGGCTGCACCGCAGCGCATCGACGTGCTGTGCCACCTGGCCGGAGGCTTCCGCATGGGCGAGGCGGTGCACGAGTTGGCGACCGGCAGCTGGGACTTCCTGATGGACCTGAACGCGCGCAGCTTCCTGAACGTGGCAGCCGCCGTGGTGCCGCGCATGCTGGCCCAGGGCACCGGCCGCGTGGTGACGGTGGGTGCCGGCGCCGCGCAACGCGGCGCGGCCCACATGGGCGGCTATTGCGCATCCAAGAGCGCGCTGGTGCGGCTGACGGAATCGATGTCGGCCGAACTGCGCGACCAGGGCATCCACGTGAACTGCGTGCTGCCCTCGGTGATCGACACGCCCGCCAACCGCGCCGCCATGCCGGAGGCGGACCCCTCGCGCTGGGTGGCGCCGGAGGCGCTGGCCGAGGTGATCGGGTTTCTTGCGTCCGACGCGGCCCGCGCGGTGCACGGGGCGGCGCTGCCGGTCAGCGGCAGGGTGTAGCCGCCTCGCGGCGCCGCTACTGGACCTTGTTCTCCGGCGCCTGCGGATCGAGCATGGAGCCGGTGCGCAGCACGCGGTAGTCGGTGTTGAAGACCACGCTGAACACCATCGAGGTGTTCGGCGGCTGCAGGTAGCGCCAGTCGTAGACCACTTCACGCTGCAGATCGTAGGGCGTGATCTTCATCGGCTTGCCCAGCATCTTGCGCACGTCTTCCATCATCATGCCGGGCTGGACCTTGGCGAAGTTCTCGGGCGTGAGCACCTGGCGCAGCGCGCTCATCTTGCCGTCCGGGCCGATGGTGATCATGTAGTTGCGGTGGCCGGCGGGCTGGCGGTTGTACTCGAGGGTACGGCCGCCGCCCGGCGCGTCCCAGATCTTCTCGGGCTCGCCGAACTGCTTGCGCACGTCGGCCTCGGTGGCCACGCCCTCCTCCAGCGCGTCGATGCGTTGCGGGTCGCACCCCAGCAGCAGCAGACCTGCCAGCGCCGCTGCGGTCCACCGCGCCATCCCGTTCCATCGCGCCGCCATGCTGCCCCCTTAAAATCCGCGCCTTCGAAAGGTTCAGTGTATGTCCATCTTCCGCCGCCCCGACTACAAGTCCGACGCCACGCAGTTCATCGACCAGCTCAAGGCCCAGCAGCCCGATCTGGAAGCGCGCCAGCGCGCCGGCCGCGCCCTGCTGTGGGACAAGGCCGTGGACCGCAACGCCTGGGCCCAGTTCCGCCAGGGCCGCGTGGCGCAGAAGCCCTACGTCTACCAGACCGACAACAACAACTGATCGCCGCAGGCGCCAGGCCGCGTGGAGTCCGAACTGCTGCCGCCGGCCCCCGGCGAGGGCGCGTCCATGCCCGAAGTGGTGGACCAGGTGGCGTTGGCACGCCTGTACGGCGAGCCGCTGTTCGCCATCCCGCAGGACCTGTACATCCCGCCGGATGCGCTGGAAGTCTTCCTCGAGGCCTTCGAAGGCCCGCTGGACCTGCTGCTCTACCTGATCCGCAAGCAGAACTTCAACATCCTGGACATCCCCATGGCTGCCGTCACGCGGCAGTACCTGGCGTACGTGGACGAGATCCGCACGCGCAACCTCGAACTGGCGGCCGAATACCTGCTCATGGCCGCCATGCTGATCGAGATCAAGTCGCGCATGCTGCTGCCGCCCAAGCCCGTGGCCGAGGGCGAGGAGCCCGAGGATCCGCGCGCCGAGCTCGTGCGCAGGCTGCTGGAATACGAGCAGATGAAGCTGGCCGGCGCGCGCCTGAACGCGCTGCCGCAGTTCGGCCGCGACTTCCTGAAGGCCCAGGTGTACATCGAGCAATCGCTGCAGCCGCGCTTTCCCGAGGTGCACCTGGCGGACCTGCAGGAGGCCTGGCGCGACATCCTGAAGCGCGCCAAGCTCGTGCAGCACCACAAGATCACGCGCGAAGAGCTTTCGGTGCGCGACTACATGACCCAGGTGCTGCGCACGCTGCAGGGCCGCAAGTTCGTCGAGTTCGAGGAGCTGTTCAACCCCGAGAAGGGCTCGACCGTGCTGGTCGTGACCTTCATCGCGCTGCTGGAGCTGGGCAAGGAAACGCTGGTGGAGATCGTGCAGGCCGAGGCCTTCGCACCCATCTACGTGCGCCTGGCCTACACCGCCACGAACTGACTAGACGCCGTCGGCCGCCGGCTCGCGGCCCATCAGCGCAGCCACGGCCTGCTGCGGCTGCAACTGGCCGTCGAGCAGGGCCAGCACGCTTTCGGCGATCGGCATCTCCACCCCAAGGGCCCGCGCGCGCTGCACCACGGTGCGCGCGCTGTAGACGCCTTCGGCCACATGGCCCAGCGAGGCCACGGCCTCGTCCAGCCGCATGCCGCGGGCCAGCAGCAGGCCGACCTTGCGGTTGCGGCTGAGGTCGCCCGTGGCCGTCAGCACCAGGTCGCCCAGACCCGACAGGCCCATGAAGGTCTCCGCGCGCGCGCCCAGCGCCAGGCCCAGCCGCGTCATCTCCGCCAGCCCGCGCGTGACCAGCGCCGCGCGCGCATTGAGCCCCAGCGAGAGGCCGTCGCACAGGCCGGTGGCGATGGCCAGCAGGTTCTTGACGGCACCGCCGACCTCCACGCCCGGAACGTCGTCGCTGCTGTAGACGCGCAGGGTCGGGCCGTGGAAGGCCTGGACCAGCGCCTCGCGCAGCGCCGCATCGGCGCTGGCGGCGACCAGCGCGGTCGGCTGGCCGGCCGCGACCTCCTGCGCGAAGCTGGGGCCGCTGAGCACGCCGAACGGCGCCTGGCCGACCACGGCCTGGTGGATCTCATGGCCGAGCAGTCCGGCGCCGCCGGCCTCGAAGCCTTTGCAGAGCCAGGCCAGCGGCCGGCCCAGCGGCGCGAGCTCGGCCAGCATGGAACGCAGCGCCGCCATGGGCGTGGCGATGACGAGCAGGTCCTGGTCCGCGCACAGCGGCGCCAACGGCCCGTCGGCCAGCTGCAGCGGCGTGGGCAGCAGCGTGTCGGGCAGGTAGCGGGCGTTGCGGCGCTGCGCGCGCATCTGCGCCAGCTGCGCGGCGTCGCGCGCCCACAGGTGCACGCTGCGCCCTGGCAGCCGGCTGGCATGCACGGCCAGTGCCGTGCCCCAGGCGCCCGCGCCCAGCACGGCGATCTTCATCGGCTTTACTGGATGGCCGGAGCCGCGCCGTTCGCGGCGGTGGCCTGCTGGGCCTGCTGCTGCTCGTACATGGCCTGGAAGTTGATCTCGGCCAGGTGCACGGGCGGGAAGCCGGCGCGCTGCACCAGGTCGGCCACGTTGCCGCGCAGGTAGGGGTAGACGATCTGCGGGCAGGCGATGCCCATGATGGGGCCCATCTGGTCCTGCGGCAGGTTGCGGATTTCGAAGATGCCGGCCTGCTTGGCCTCGACCAGGAACACCGTCTTGTCGCCGCCCACGCGCGTGTGCACGGTGGCCGTCACGGTGACTTCGTAGATGCCGTCGGCCACGTTGGCGCCGTC
This sequence comes from Pseudorhodoferax aquiterrae, assembly GCF_014652235.1. GTDB lineage: Bacteria > Pseudomonadota > Gammaproteobacteria > Burkholderiales > Burkholderiaceae_C > Pseudorhodoferax > Pseudorhodoferax aquiterrae. The sequence goes on along the minus strand of NZ_BMYK01000001.1, from coordinate 445,286 downwards.
CACGCCCAGCTGGATGTCGACCTGGGGCTGTTCCTGCTGCAGCAGGATGGCCGGCGAATTGGGCTGCTCCAGCGATGCCTCCTTCAGGTAGATGCGCTGGATCTGGAACACGGGGGCTTGGGCTTGGGTCTCGGCCATGGAGGTCTTTCGGGTGTCAAAAAATGCCCGCCGGGGATGCGTCCGCGGCGGGCGGCAGTCAGCCGGCGATTATGGCCGAGCGCCGTGTCAGCTTCCCTGCAGCAGCGGCACCAGGCCGCCGCGGCTGTCCAGCGCGATCAGGTCGTCGCAGCCGCCCACATGGGTGTCGCCGATGAAGATCTGCGGCACGGTGCGACGGCCGGTCAGCTCCATCATCTTCACGCGCTCGGCCGGATCGGTGTCGACGCGGATCTCCTCGATCTGCGCCACGCCCTTGGCCTTGAGCACCTGCTTGGCGCGGATGCAGTAGGGACACACCGCCGTGGTGTACATGCGCACGGCCTGCATCACGCCTTCTCCACCGGCAGGCCGGCGTCGCGCCAGCCCTTCATGCCGCCGGCCACGGCCTGGGCTTTCTCATAGCCCAGCTTCTTGGCGGCCGCCACGGCACGGTTGGCACGCGCGCCCGTGGGGCAGACCAGCAGCAGCGGCACGCCCTTGTTCTTGACCACGCCGGCAAGCTTGGTGTCGAGCTGGCCGAAGGGCACGTTGCGTGCACCGACGACATGGCCGGTCGCGAACTCCGCCTCCTCGCTGACGTCGACCACCACCGCCTTTTCGCGGTTGATCAGTTGCACGGCACCGGCCGGCGTCAGTGCCGAGGCGCCGGCGGCACCGGAAACCATGGGCCACAGCAGCAGGCTGGCGGACACCAGCGCCACGGCGAACAGCATCCAGTTGTCGATCACGAATTTCATGCAGAAGGCTTTCTCGTTGGGACCGCAGCCGATCTGGCGGGCGGGTCGGCGATTCTAAAATGCCGGGTTTCGGCCCGCCCGGCGCGCCGAGCCAATTCCCTTTCGCCCTCCCAAGCTTGACCACCATGCACAAACTCGTCCTGATCCGCCACGGCGAATCGACCTGGAACCTCGAGAACCGATTCACCGGCTGGACCGACGTGGACCTGACCGCCACCGGCATCGAACAGGCCAAGAACGCCGGCCGCCTGCTGCGCGCCGAGGGCTACGAGTTCGACGTGGCCTACACCAGCGTGCTCAAGCGCGCCACGCGCACGCTGTGGCACGTGCTGGACGAGATGGACCGCACCTGGCTGCCCGTGGTGCACAGCTGGCGCCTGAACGAGCGCCACTACGGTGCATTGCAAGGACTGAACAAGGCCGACATGGCCAAGCAGTACGGCGACGAGCAGGTGCTGGTCTGGCGCCGCAGCTACGACACGCCGCCGCCGGCCCTGGAAGCCAGCGACCCGCGCAGCGAGCGCGGCGACCTGCGCTACGCCAAGCTGGCGCCCGAGCAGGTGCCGCTGACCGAATGCCTGAAGGACACCGTGGCCCGCGTGCTGCCCTTCTGGAACGAGTCGATGGCTCCGGCCATCAAGGCCGGCCGCAAGGTGGTGGTGGCGGCGCATGGCAACTCCATCCGCGCGCTGGTCAAGTACCTGGACGGCATCTCCGACGCCGACATCGTGGGCCTGAACATTCCCAACGGAATTCCGCTGGTTTACGAGCTGGATGCCGATCTCAAGCCGATCCGCCACTACTATCTGGGCGATGCCGAAGCTGCGGCGCGCGCCGCGGCGGCGGTGGCGGCACAGGGCAAGAAGGCCTGATTTCAGTGAACGGCCTGTAAAGGCCGAAAATTCTCCGCTGTTCCAGCGGAACCGGCCCGCGATCCGGCATTCCAATCGCTTATTTGTCGGAACCTGTCTGGGGATTGCTCGCTATGGGTCAGAAACTGAAGATCGCAGGCTGGGTGGCAGCCGGTGCCCTGGCAGGGGCCATGACCACCGTGTCGCTGCAAACCGTGGCGCGCGGCGCCATGGCGCCCCTGCCGCTGGAGGAGCTGCAGCAGATGGCCGCCGTGTTCGGCATGATCAAGAGCGACTACGTCGAGCCCGTCGACGAGAAGAAGCTGATCAGCGACGCGATCTCCGGCATGGTGTCCAGCCTGGACCCGCACTCGCAGTACTTCGACAAGAAGTCCTTCAAGGAATTCCGCGAGGGCACGACTGGCCGCTTCGTGGGCGTGGGCATCGAGATCACGCAGGAAGACGGCCTGGTCAAGGTGGTCTCGCCGATCGAGGGCTCGCCGGCCTTCCGCGCCGGCCTGAAGCCCGGCGACCTGATCACCAAGATCGACGACACGGCCGTCAAGGGCCTGTCGCTGAACGACGCCGTCAAGCGCATGCGCGGCGAGCCCAACACCAAGGTCGACCTGACCATCTTCCGCAAGGACGAGAGCCGCAGCTTCCCCGTGACGATCACGCGCGAGGAGATCCGCACGCAGTCGGTCAAGGGCAAGGTCGTGGAGCCGGGCTACGCCTGGATCCGCCTGAGCCAGTTCCAGGACCGCACGGTGGACGATTTCGCGCGCAAGCTCGAGGAGATCTACAAGCAGGAGCCCAACCTCAAGGGCCTGGTGCTGGACCTGCGCAACGACCCGGGCGGCCTGCTCGACGCGGCCGTGGCCGTCTCCGCGGCCTTCCTGCCCGAGGGTGTGACGGTCGTCTCCACCAACGGCCAGCTGGCCGACAGCAAGTTCACCTACAAGGCCGCGCCCGAGTACTACTTGCGCCGCGGTGGCGCCGACCCGCTCAAGCGGCTGCCGGCGGCGCTCAAGAACGTACCCATCGTGGTGCTCGTCAACGAAGGCTCGGCCTCGGCCAGCGAGATCGTGGCCGGCGCGCTGCAGGACCACAAGCGCGCCACCATCATGGGCAGCCAGACCTTCGGCAAGGGCTCGGTGCAGACCGTGCGCCCGCTGGGTCCGGATACGGGCCTGAAGCTCACCACGGCGCGCTACTACACGCCCAGCGGCAACTCGATCCAGGCCAAGGGCATCGTGCCCGATGTGATGGTCGACGAGACCGAGGAAGGCAGCCCGTTCGCCGCCCTGCGCACGCGCGAGGCCGACCTGGAGAAGCACCTCAACAGCGGCCAGGGCCCGGAAGTCAAGGACCCGGCCCGCGAGAAGGCCCGCGAAGAGGCGCGCAAGCGCCTCGAAGAGGAAGCCAAGAAGCCGGTGGCAGAGCGCCGCCCGCCCGAGTTCGGCTCGGACAAGGACTTCCAGCTGGCCCAGGCCATCAGCCAGCTCAAGGGCGGCCCGGTGCTGGTCAGCAAGACCCTGGTCGAGCGCCCGGCGGAGAAGAAGGAAAACTGATCCGCGCCCGTGCGCAGGCACCACGGAGAGCCCCGCGATGCGGGGCTTTTCTTTTGGCCACAATCGCCGCATGACCGACGACCAGCTCCTGCGCTACTCGCGCCACATCCTGCTCGACGAGATCGGCATCGAGGGCCAGCAGCGCCTGCTGGACGCCCATGCGCTGGTCATCGGCGCCGGCGGGCTGGGCTCGCCGGTGGCGCTGTACCTGGGCAGTGCGGGCGTGGGCCGCATCACGCTGGTGGACGACGACGCGGTCGACCTGACCAACCTGCAGCGCCAGATCGCCCATGGCATGGCGCGGCTGGGCCAGCCCAAGACCGAATCGGCGCGTGCGGCCATCGCGGCGCTGAACCCCGAGGTGGTGGTGGAGACGGTTGCGCAGCGGGCCGACCCGGCGCTGCTGGACCGGCTCGTGCGCACGGCCGACGTGGTGCTGGACTGCTGCGACAACTTCGCCACGCGCCAGGCCGTCAACGCGGCCTGCGTGCGGCATGGCCGGCCGCTGGTGTCCGGCGCGGCGATCCGCTTCGACGCACAGCTGGCGGTGTTCGATCCGCGCGATGCCGCCTCGCCCTGCTATGCCTGCGTCTTCCCGCCCGACAGCGCGCCCGAGGAAGTGCGCTGCGCGACCATGGGCGTGCTGGCCCCGCTGGTCGGTGTGGTCGGCAGCCTACAGGCGGTGGAAGCGCTCAAGCTGCTCAGCGGCGCCGGGCCCTCGCTGGCCGGTCGCCTGCTCATGCTCGACGCGCGGCAGCTGGAATGGACCTCGCTGCGCGTGGCCCGGCAGCCGCATTGCCCGGTCTGCGCCAGCCGCTGAGGGTTCACACGCAGGGGCCGTGCTGACGGCGGAACGCGTAGGGCCGCTGCGCCGCCGGATCGGCGAACAGGCCGCGCCGGGCGGCACGCGCGGCGCGCTCTTCGTGGGCGTAGGGTCCGGAGCTGTGCCGGTAGCGGTACGACCAGGCATGGCCCGCGCCCACCATGCGGGCTGCCACGTCGTCTCCCTCCGCCCACAGGCGCGCGAGCAGGCGCCCGTAATCGTCATGGCGCAGCGGCTGCACGCGCACCGCGCGCCCGAGCACCTGGCGCTGCAGAGCCGCACGCGCCTCGGCACCATAGGCCTGGCACAACTCCGGCGCATCGATGCCGTGCATACGGACCTTGCGCGGCTGGCCGCCATCGGCGGGGCGCACCCACAGCGTGTCGCCGTCGCTGACGTGGCTGACCACGCCCCACCAGACCTCGGCCGCCTGCGCCGGCGGGCAGCACAGGTTCGCAAGGATCCAGCACAGGGCGGCAAGGGCACGGAACACGACAGGCGAAGAGAACGGACGATGGGACAATGCGCCGCCCGCAGCTTGCCGGGCGCCCTGCATGATGCCCGAAGCCCCGCATACCCCTGTCCGCCGGCCCTGGCGCCGCTTCTTCCCGTTCCTCGCGTGGCCCCGGCCGGACCGCGCCACCCTGCAGGGCGAGGCCATCGCCGGTCTGACCGTCGGCATGATGGTGATCCCCCAGGGCGTGGCCTATGCCGCACTGGCCGGCATGCCGCTGGTGACCGGCATCTACGCCTCGCTGTTGCCAGCGCTCATCGCGGTGCTGTTTTCGGCCTCCACGCGGCTGTCGGTCGGCCCCACCGCGCTGAGCTGCCTGCTGATCGCCGCCTCCCTGTCCGGCATGGCGGAGCCGGGCAGCCCGCAGTGGGTCAACCTGGCCGTCTGGCTGGCGCTGCTGTCGGGGCTGTTGCAGGTGGTGCTGGGCGCGGCGCGCTTCGGCTGGCTGCTCAACGTGGTCAGCGCGCCGGTGCTGATGGGTTTCACCCAGGCCGCGGCCGTGTTGATCCTGTTGTCGCAGCTGCGTGACCTGCTGGGCCTGCCGGCCGACTGGCAGGCGGCGCAGCTGGCGCAGCAACTCAACCCGGGCGCTGCGCTGTTCGGCATCGGATCGCTGGTGCTGCTGGTGCTGTCGCGCCGGCTGTCGCCCAAGCTGCCGGCCGTGGTGCTCGTGGTGCTGGCCGCTGCAGGCATCAGCTGGGCCATCGGCTTCGAGGCGGCGGGCGGCGCCGTGGTCGGCTCCCTGCCGGCCGGCATGCCGCAGCTGTACCTGCCGCAGTGGCCGGGCTGGCAGGACTTCAGCCGGCTGCTGGCGCCGGCCCTGGTGATCACGCTGATCAGCTTCCTGGAGACCGCCTCCAGCGCCAAGGTCGACAGCCAGAAGGGCGGCCAGCGCTGGGACCAGGACCAGGACCTGATCGGCCAGGGCCTGGCCAAGCTGGCGTCCGGCCTGTCCGGGGCCTTCCCGACCAGTTCGTCGTTCTCGCGCTCGGCGCTCAACCTCTACGCCGGCGCGCGCACGGGCTGGGCCACCATCGCCTCGGTCATCGTGGTGCTGGCCGCCCTGGTCTGGTTCACGCCGCTGTTGCACCCGGTCCCGCAGGCGGTGCTGGCGGCCATCGTCGTGGCGGCCGTGATGGGCCTGGTCAAGCCGGCCGCCTTCGTGCAGCTGTGGCGGGTCTCGCGCGTGGAGGCCGTCACGGCCGGCGTGACTTTCGGCGTGACCGTGTTGTCGGCACCCGCGCTGTACTGGGGCGTGATCGCCGGCCTGCTCATGAGCCTGTCGCACTTCCTGTACCAGCGGCTGCACCCGCGCATCATCGAGATCGGCCTGCATCCGGACGGCAGCCTGCGCGACCGCCACCTCTGGCACCTGCCGCCGCTGGCGCCCCGGCTGTGCGCGCTGCGCATGGACGGCGGGCTGGATTTCGCCTCGGCCAACGCCTTCGAGCGCGCCGTGCTGGAACACCTGGCCGCGCATCCGGAGGTGCGCCACGTCTGTGTGTTCGCGCTCTCCATCAACCACATCGACGCCACCGGCGTCGAGATGTTCGGCCAGCTGCGCAAGGGCCTGCGCGAGCGCGGCATCTGCCTGCACATCGCCGGCATGAAGCTGCCGGTCGAGCGCGTGCTGCTGCGTGCCGGGGAACTGCCCGCCCCCGGCGCCGCGCCCGACCCGCTGCTGCGCCTGTACCGCACCGACGCCGAAGCCCTGGCCGCGCTGCAACACCCGAGCATGCAGAACCCGGCCTGAAACACGGGGCCATCCGCTCGCTTTTCTGCCGTTCAGGGGCATCGCTTGCCGGCGCTGGAGCCGGACCGCACTGGTAAACTGGGCCGGTTCAACACCACGCCCATCTGTGATCCATCCGGCCCCGTCCAACCTGGTCGACCTGCGCGAATTGCGCCTGGATGCGGCGTGTGCACTGCTGGCCCGCGCGGGGACGGCCCCGCTGCCACCGGCCGATGGCGACGCCTCGGCCTACCTGCAGGCCGTGATCGACGGCCTCAACGAGCTTTCGCTGAAGGACGCGCTGACCGGCCTGTCCAACCGGCGCCAGCTCGAGCAGGTGCTGGAGGCCGAGATCGACCGCGTCGCCCGTTCGGGTGAAGCAGCGCTGCTGCTGATGCTGGACATCGACCACTTCAAGTCCGTCAACGACAACTACGGCCACATGGCCGGCGACCAGGTTCTGCAAGCCGTGGCGCAGGCCCTGGCCAGCTGCATCCGCCCCATGGACACCGCGGCCCGCTACGGTGGAGAAGAGTTCGCCGTGGTGCTGCCCAGCTGCCAGCCGGCCTTCGGCCAGGTGGTGGCCGAGCGCATCCGCCGCACCATCGAGGCCTCGCCCATCCGGGTCTCGCCCAGCGTGGACCTGCGCGTGACGGTGAGCATCGGCGGCGCGTTCGCGCTGCAATGGATCCGCTCGACCACCGAGCTGTGGATCGACCGGGCGGACCAGCAGCTCTACGAGGCCAAGACCGGTGGCCGCAACCGGCTGTGCCTGGAGGAGCAACCCGACAGCACCGTCAGCGCAGAGGAGAAACACTTGCTGTTCGGCCATCTGGCCGCCGCAGATCCTGCCTGGATCGACATGAGTTCTGGCATCGCCTCCGGCGGCGCCGTGTAAGAGGAACACGATGAGCGATCCCTCCACCCCCACGCCCATGCCACCGGCACTCGGCGCCAGGGTCCTGGCCGTCACCAGCGGCAAGGGCGGCGTGGGCAAGACCTTTCTTTCTGCCAACCTGGCCGCCGCCCTTGCCCGGCGCGGCCAGCGCGTGCTGGTGCTGGACGCCGACCTGGGCCTGGCCAATCTGGACGTGGTCCTCAACCTGCACCCCAAGATCACGCTGCACGACGTGTTCACTGGCAAGGCCACCATCGCCGAGGCCATCGTCAAGGCGCCGGGGGGCTTCTCGGTGCTGCTGGCCGGTTCGGGCATGGTCGAGTACTCGCGCCTCACGCCCGAGGTGCGCGACGAGTTCCTGGGCGTGATCCGCAGCGTGATGCCCAACTACGACGTGCTGCTGCTGGACACTGGTGCCGGCATCTCCGACGTGGTGCTGTTCGCGGTGTCCCTGGCCTCCGAAGTCATGGTCGTGGCCACGCCCGAGCCGACCTCGCTGACCGATGCCTATGCCGCCATCAAGGTGCTGGCCACCCAGCACAAGCGCCAGCATGTGCGCATGGTCATCAACCAGACCGCCCGCCCGGGCGACGGCCGGGCCATCACCTCGCAGCTGCAGCAGGTGCTGGACCGCTTCGTGACGACCGGCGCAGGCCGCTCCGTGCGCCTGATCCACCTGGGCGACATCCCGGTGGACCCCGCCGTCCGCGAAGCCGTGATGCGGCGCCAGCTGCTGATGGTCAACGCCCCGGGCAGCCCGGCCGCGATGGCCGTGACGGAGCTCGCGCGCAAGCTCGACGAGACGGTGATCTCGCGCGCCGACGGCACCGGCAACTGAGCGACGCGGCGCGCCTGCGCGCCCCTATTTGCGCCAGCCCGGCGGCTCCAGCGGGGCCTGGGCAGTGTCCCATTTGGACTGCGGCGTCATCACCTCGCCGCAATGGCCGCAGCGCCGGCCGGCATGGTCGGCCTGCTCGCCGCAATGCGGGCAAGGTGCCCACTGCGGTGCCGGCCTGGCCGGCGGCACGATGCCAACCGCCCGCGCCACCGCCACGCACTTGCGTGCGAAGCCCCGCAGGCCCTGGTTTGGATCGGCAGTGGACATGGCCCTTCCCCTGTGTAACGAGCCCGCACATTTTTGCAGGCATTCCACGAATCAGCAATGCAAACTGCGCAATCGTCAGCCAGATGATGGGAAGGGCGCGGTCAGGATCCAGCCCTCCAGCCCATCCGTGGTCGGCGGCATGCCGTAGCGCGGGTCGCCTTGCGCATACCGGCCCTGCCCCCAGGCGGCCTGCAGCAGGCACAGCGTGGCGTCCAACAGGTCGCCGCTGCCATCGTCGGCGATCGCGCGCTGGTCGGCTGGAGGCAGCGCCAGACGCAGACCCAGGCGGGTCGCACCGGCGCTGCTGCACAGGGCCGTCAGCAGGTCCGTGCGTGCCAGCCGGCGCTCCGCCGTCTGCCGCTTCGGATCGTCGCTCTTGTAGCTGCGCCTGCCCAAGACCTCGCGTGCCAGCAAGCCCGGATAGGTTTCCAGCGCGACGCGCCTGCGGTCGCCATCGGCCAGGCCGGGCAGGTGCACGCCGGCCGCGCGCAGCAGCGGCATGCCGGCGTGCAGCATCCAGGCCACGGGGGGATTGACCCATTTCATCGACGTGCTCGAACCGGCCGGACCGTCGGTGGCGCGGTGGGCGAACTTGCCTCCCGCCGGTCGATGGGCGCAGAAGGCCTGGAACAGGCCGCGCAATTGCGGCCGCGTGAAACCGGCATAGTGGGCCATGCACGCGGCCCACTCGGTCGGCCAGCCCAGTGCGAGCACCAGTTCGCGCGGCAGGCCGAAGGGCATGTCGAAGCCGCCGACCCAGTCGCCGGGCCGGGCCAGCCAGGCGCCGAAATCGGCCAGCGCGGTGAAGCGTTCGAAGCCGTCCACATGGACGGTGCTGCCGTCGAGGTGGCCGCGCGCCAGCACGATGGGTTTGCGGCGCGTGGGGCTGCTCGTGAAGTCGCAGCCGAGCAGGGTCGGGTGGACGGAGATGGTCAGCGGTTCCAGCAGTTCTGCACGCTCTCCGTGCCCGTCACACCCCGCACGCCGGTGTGGGTCAGCGTGAAGTTGCCGCATTTGTCGCCGGCCTGGGCGCCTTGCGGTGTAGCGGTCAAGGTGAAGGTGCGGCCATTGTTGGCCGCGTCGTTGTCAGTCGGGGAAGCCATCGAAATTTTGTAGCGGCGCGACTGAACCCATACAAGGTTGTCTGGCAGCGTGGCCGTACCGTATGTCGACGAAAGCGGGTATGTCCCCGATGCTGTCGCCGCACGCTCCATCCACTGCGCGGTCTGCAGCAGCGCCGCCCGCGCTTCTGACCGCGCACCACGGCGGACGTATTCGGTGTAGTTGGGCAGCGCGATGGCGACCAGGATGGCGGCGATGGCCACCGTGATCATCACCTCGATCAGCGTGAAGCCGTGCGCACGGCGTGAAAGTGTGGGGCTCATTGCAGTTGGCGCCAGTTCGGGCGCAGCGGGATTTCAGGGAGGCGCGCCAGCTTGTCGATGGTGTTCGTGGACGAGGTGCCGCTTTTCCCGATGCGGATCTGGCTGGCCCGGGTCGTCACCCGGTTTTCGGCTCCGGATGCCGTCATGCGCGAAGTACCGCCGTCCGCATTGTTGTAGACCCCATCGCCGTTCGTGTCCATGACCTGCACCGAAGGCCGCTTGCCGTCCATGATGTTGAGCAGGGTGCGGTACTTCTGGACCGTCGTGCTCGTCGCCGCACAGGTTTCCCCGGCTGTGCTGCCGCCCGAGGCGGGGACCTCCGAGATCAGCTCGATGTTGTTGCTCTCGTCGTAGAAGTACATCTGCGTCAACACCCGCTCACCGGTGGCGGGCAAGTGCATGTACCACCCCTTCTTCGCTCCGGTTCCGGTGTATGGCACATCGTTCTGGCTCACCGTCCAGAACGTCCGCGTGGCACTTGCGTTCGAACCCGTCGTGGAGGTAGCGCTGACCGTTTGCTGCACGAGGTTCGTCACCCCGCTGCCGAGGGCGGCGGGCGCGACCACGGTGGTGTCGACCACCACCTTGCCCGACACCAACTTGTAGCGTGTGTTGTCCAGCACCGAATAGACGCTCTGCACCGAGGTGTCGGTCCGGTCGGCCTCGGTCAGGTTGCGCCCGGTCCCGAACGCCACCATCAGCCCGGTGGCGCCGCGCTCGTTGGCGCGCACGACGGGCGGTGCGGTGATCGGCTGCGCCTTGCTGGCACCGCCGCTGGTGTAGACCGCGCGGTACAGCGGCGTGCCATTGAACACGAGGCTGTTGGTGGTGCTGGTGCTCAGGGCGGCCCCGCTGAAGGCCACGTTCCAGCTGGCTGGGTTGGCCGCAGACACATCGAACTTCCAGAGGTTGCCCAGAAGATCGCCGGCATAGACCAGATCGGGCGTGCCGTTGCCGTCCAGGTCCACCAGGCGCGGCGCCGACAGTCCGTTGCTCGCGCCCGTCGTGCTGCTGGCGACGATCTTGAACAGCTCCTTGGCGCCATCCAGGTACTGGATCAGCAGCACCGGGCGCTCGTTCGTGCTGTTGTAGCCGTTGCCCATCACAGCAGCCCAGCGCCCGTTGTTCATGCGCACGATCTGCGTGGTCTTGAGCGCGTTGCTGTCGTCGAGCACGGGGGCGACCATGATGTGGCCCAGGTCGGCATCCTCCGCGGCCGAGCCGGCCGGCGAGGTCTTGTCCATCACGACGAGCGATGCGGCATTGGCCTTGAGCATGTTGGACTCCACCGCGGTGCTGCCGGTGACGGTGCTGCCCGGCGTGGTCACGTCCAACACGAAATACCCCTTGCCGCCGGCGCCCAGCGTACCGAACAGCAGCGTGCGCCATTCCGGGTCGGTGCTGCTGCCGAACGGGATGAACACGTCGCCGCTGAAAGGCGAGCCGTCCACGTAGTAGCGGTGCGTGTAGCTGCTGCGTGTGAGCTCTGGCAGATTCTGGATCACGCCCTTGGGCACATAGGCGATCTTCTCGCTGCCGTCCACGCCGGAAAAGCCGTGCAGCATGCCATCGTTGCCGCCGACATAGACCATGGGGAGGCGCTTGGCATGCTTCCTGGCGAATGCCTGGTAGTTGTCGAAGCCGTAGTTGCTGACCGGATCGGCGACGTACCACAGGCTGGAGTTGACGATGTCGCCCTGGATCGACGTGCGCGTGCGCAAGGTCGTCCCCTCCAAACTCCTGTCCCCTCGAATGAAGTTGAGCCGCTGCTGGCCAAGCAGGTTGGCCGCAGTTGTCGTCGCCGTGCTCTCTTTGAGCAGGTCCTTCTGTGCCGTACTCAGATAGGTTTCGTCAGCCGCCCACTCGAACGATGTTGGCCCGGGCGCAGCCGCCGAGTCGCGCCAGCTCAGGATCAGCCGGTTGGCGATGCCCGTGGCGGTGGCGGCCAGCGCATTGAGCTTGTCCGCCGTGTTGAGGTTGGGCGGGGAGGCGCTCTTGGTGCCCCAGGTGGTGTCGGGCGTGGTGGTGGTGCCGCCCGTGTTGGTGTCCTGCGTCACCGTGTCGGCCTGCACGAAACCGTACCAGCCGTCGGCATAGTAGCCGCTCGTGTATTGGGTGGTGGCCGAGTAGGCGATCGAGGACGAGGCGTTGGCGAAGCTCGTCACCGGCGTGCTGTTGTCGGCCGCGATCTCTCCGAAGATGTCCTGGAAGGCCGCCACCAGGCCGGCCGAATCCGATGCAGGGATGAAGCGACCCCGGCCGGCCAGCGCCATGGCCCATAGCTCGATGCGCTTGGCCGCGTTGGATGCGCCAGGATTCGGCCAAGTGACGGCGCCGGTCACGAGGCTAGGGAAATCGCCGGCGTACGTGTCGTCACCCCAGGTCGGGCGGATCGTCCACTCGGCGGCATCGCGGAAACCGATCGTGTAGGTCTGGATGTGCTGCCAGGTCGCGGGATCGTTGCGCGGGTTCCAGGTCTGCGACAGCGTCACCGACCTCAGGCTGCTGCCCGTGCCGCTCTGGTACACCGTGTCCCCGGAGACCTTGGGCGCCAACCTCAGGTTGTCCGCCAGACTCGTGTTCAGATCGGTGGCCCAGTAGTAGAAGGTCAAATCCGCCAGCTTGTTGTAGTTGGTGGCATTGGGATTGCGGTACAGCTGTGTTTCGGCGCTGGTCGCGTCGTAACGCGTCACCCCGTCGGGCAAGGTCACGGAAGTCCCCGTGGGGGCGGTGGTGCCGGCGGCACGCGCTGCCGGCGTGACGTTCCACTCGCCGTCCGTCATCACGATCACGTAGTTGCGGCGGCAGCTCAGCACCGGCGCCAGCGTCGTTCCCGGCGTCGCGGCCCAGGCCCCGTTGGTGTCCGTGGCCGAGGAGCTCTGGATGTAGTTGCCGGCCGCCGCATAGGCCGCGTGCGTGGGCGTGTTTCCGGAACCGCGCAACTGGTTGCCTGTGGACGCCACGTTGGCCGGCCCCACCCAGTTGAGGAACTTGGTGCGATGCGCCGGATCGAGCACCCGGACCGCATTGCATCCATCGACGTTCGAATTGACGGTCTGGCACTGGTTGAAGGTGTTCCAGCCGAGGCGGATCGAGTTGTCCGGAATGACCTGCGCGGTCGCACTGAAGATGGCATGCAGAGCCGTCTTGAGCTCGCGCATGCCCGAGCCCGTCGTTCCGGACGAACCCATGCTTCCGGAGTCGTCCAACGTGAGGATCACGTTCGGCGCTGGCGCGCGGCTGGCCGAGCCAGCGGGGAACTGCGCCAGCGACAACTGTGCCGCGAACGGCGCCGACGGCATGCCGATCGCCGCGATGAGCACGCTCAGCAGCGTGCGCCTGGCCCTGGGATGTGCGCGCATCGTGGCCTCCTTCAATCCCTGACTTTCTGCCGCGCGAAGGTCGACTGCAGGACCACCTGCGTGCCCTCCTTCAATCCCCGGGCCACAGCGGTGATGCGGTAGACCACACGCGGACTCAGGTTCAACGCCATGGTCTGCGACGCGTTCGAGACAACGCTGGATTCGCCAGTGCTGGCGTACTGCATGACCTCGATCCAGTACCAGGCCCCGCGGCCGGCCGCGCGTTCGGTCAACAGCGGATTGACCATGGCCGTACTGCCTCTGGCTGGCAACGCGCCGGTGTATTCGCCGTAACGCGCACCGACGTTGTCGGCGATCATGGGATCCAGCGTGGCCTTCGCAGTCCAGAAGTCCTGAATGCCCGTGCGCTTGAGGCAGATGCCGTTCAGGCACTTGGCAGTCTCGGCCGACAGCTGCGTCACCAAACGCTGGAAGGCGGCCATCTCGTCGATGAACCGGACCGTCGTGCCCGTGCGGCAGGTCTTGGTGTTGGTGACGTCGGCCACGCAACTCGTCCCGTCCGCACGCATGCCCTGGATGTCGAGCTCGGCGTCCTGGATCATGGCCTGGGCGGCCTCGAATGCGCGCTGGTAATCGGCGTCGTTGCCCACGATGGCTTCGTTGACCAGCGAGGACCGGAATGCCCACAAGGCCAACAGCGAGGACAGCAGCACCACGATCATCACCACCAGCAGCGAGATGCCGCGCTGGCGCCCACGCACTGGGCCCGCAGATGCGCGCCTCACCGCGCCGCCCCCCGGCTGCGCAGCTGGAAGGTGTTGCGCAGGACCAGGCGCATGCGGTTGCCCAGCGACACGTCCGACTGGGCGCAGTTGCGGTAGGTCGCACCGGCCGTGTCGATGTTCTCATCGCCGACAAGCTCCAGACAGACGTCCACCGCAACGACCGAAGCCCAATCCGCCGTGGCCATCGCGGCTGGAGCGACGCGGCGCACGGTCGTGGCACCGACCCCGCCGGTCGGCAGCGTCTGCACCAGGTACGTCACCCGGAAGTCCGCCACATTGCCGATCAGCGCTTCCTCGGAACCGTCCGTCCCGCGGCACAGCAGGTCGCCCGTCGACGCACCGGTGGCCCGCTGCAGCCGGAAATCGCTCTGCACCACCGCCGCCGTGGTGGAACTGCGGCCCAGGCAGTCGCTGAGCAGTGACTGCGCCGTGCTCGCGGTCGACACCGTTTCCGTGAAGTTCTGGTATCCCACGCGCAGCGCGTAGGTCGGATCGCTTTGCAAGGTACGCGTGTTGCGGTCGAAGGTGGTTTCGAACGCCACAGGCTGGGCAGGATCTTCCGCTGCGCCGGCGGCAGCACCGAAGGCCGTATTCAGACGGATCGCCCCTGCTTGCCGCAGCTGCCGGCCGACGACTCGCAGCGCATAGGCGCCTTGCTGCTGCAGCTGGCTGGCGTCGCTGACCGTGCCGGACACGCCGCGCGAGATCAGCAGTGCGCCCAGCGCCACGGCAATGGTCATCAGACCGATGGCCAGCCCGACCAGCAGTTCGAGCAGCGTGACGCCGGACTGGGTGGCGCGGCTCATGGGCAATACAGCTTCGGATCGGCCGCATCACCCACCACGTAGGGCGCACAGCGCAACGTGGGCTGCAGGTACTGCAGATGGCAGATGCGGTCGGCGGGGCAGCTCACGCTGGTCGTGCCGGTCACGGCGCCGGTGGTCACGGTGGGCGTCGCGAACGGCGCCTTGTAGGCCGCGTTCTCGGCGTCCGTGGCACCCTCGCGCTGGCGCTCGTTCTCGCGCCAGCTCACCATCACGCCCAGTTGCGGCCGCACGTTGGTGGCTGCGCCCTGGGCGACAACGAACACCGTGGCCTCGCCCAGCGGCATGGTGGCGGCCACATTGGCCTTCCACTGCGCGATGTCGGCCAGCGCTGTGTCGGCCGGCCCACAGCCGTTGGCGCAGTTCGGCGGCGAGGCGCTGACCGCGTTCCAGCCCACCGCGTAGTTGGCCAGGACCGCCGCCGTCAGCGAGGTCGGATTGGCCTTGATGCGCTCGCCGAGATCTTCGATCAGACGGATCGCCTGGGCGCGGCGCACCGCGGTCTGCGTGTCGGCCAGCGTGCGCAGTTGCATGCCCAGGATGCCGAGCACGCCCAGTGCCACCAGCACGATGGCGATCATGGATTCCAGCAGCGTCACGCCGCGCTGACGCCGTGCCATCAATTGCATGTGCTGGCCCCTGCCTTGCTGCGGATGCGCCCTCCGCCACCCAGGCAGACCGCCGAGCGCACGGTGGAACCGCTGCGCGTCGACGCCACGACGAAGGTCACAGCGCCGCCGGTCGCCGGATCGCCCCAGCGCGTCAACGCGAAGGAACCAGAACTGGCTGCATGGGTGACGCTGACGCCGCTGCCCAACGGCGATTCGCGCAACACGGTCGTGCCGTCGGACACCGTCCACCCGCAACGCCAGTCGGCCACGTCGGTCGGCAGCGCGCATTGGTCGGTCCCGGGCGTGCTGCGCGCCACCGACACATTGCCCCCCCGCTTGATCGCTTCCGAGCGCGCGAACGCCATGGTCGCCACCATCTCTTCCGCAGCCTGCCGCACCCGCCAGCGCTCGATCACCGGCACCATGCTCGGCCCGGCCAGCGCCGCGAGGATGGCCAGGATGGCCACGACCACCATGAGCTCGAGCATGGTGAAGCCGCGGGCCGCAGGAAGGTGGAAATGGCCACGGGAAAAGCGACGCATGGGAGAGCGCATCCTAAACGCCAGACCGCCCGAAACAAGCATGTCGCCCGGCAGCCGCGTCAGGCGGCCCCCGGCGCGCGATGAGCGGTCAGGCCTGCGGCAGCCCCGCACGTGGCGTGCCAAATAGTTCACACAGACGCGGGTGTTACAACGGCGGAGTACGATGCTCCGGCACCCGCCGCAGCCGCGGCGCCGCCCCACCACCCAGATAAAACGGAGCATCCGGCATGGCCCACGCATTCGCGCGCACCCGCAAGAAGTTCACCACCGCATCCGGCAAGTCCGGGCAGTTCTACTCGCTGCCGGCGCTGGCCAAGGAATTCCCCCAGATCAACCGGCTGCCGGTGTCGCTGCGCATCGTGCTCGAATCGGTGTTGCGCAACTGCGACGGCAAGCGCGTGGCCGAGGAACATGTGCGCCAGCTCGCCAACTGGGCGCCCAACGCCGAGCGCACGGACGAGATCCCGTTCGTGGTCTCGCGCGTGGTGCTGCAGGACTTCACGGGCGTGCCGCTGTTGGCCGACCTGGCCGCCATGCGCAGCGTGGCCGCCCGCCTGAACAAGCCGGTCGGCCGCATCGAGCCGCTGGTGCCGGTCGACCTGGTGGTCGACCACTCGATCATGGTCGATTACTACGGCCAGAAGAACGCGCTGGACCTCAACATGAAGCTCGAATTCCAGCGCAACCGCGAGCGCTACGAGTTCATGAAATGGGGCATGCAGGCCTTCAAGACCTTCGGCGTGGTGCCGCCCGGCTTCGGCATCGTGCACCAGGTCAACCTCGAGTACCTGGCGCGCGGCGTGCACAAGACCCGTGACGACGTCTACTACCCCGACTCCCTGGTCGGCACCGACAGCCACACCACCATGATCAACGGCATCGGCGTGGTCGCCTGGGGCGTGGGCGGCATCGAGGCCGAGGCCGCCATGCTGGGCCAACCTGTCTACTTCCTGACGCCCGACGTGGTCGGCTTCGAGCTCACGGGCCGGTTGCGCGAGGGCGTCACCGCCACCGACCTGGTGCTGACCGTGACCGAGATCCTGCGCCGCCACAAGGTGGTGGGCAAGTTCGTCGAGTTCTTCGGCGAGGGCACGCGCACGCTGGCCCTGCCGGACCGCGCCACCATCGGCAACATGGCGCCCGAGTACGGCGCCACCATGGGTTTCTTCCCGGTGGACGAGAAGACCATCGATTACTTCAAGGGCACGGGCCGCACCAAGGCCGAGATCGAAGCCTTCGAGGCCTACTTCCGCGCCCAGGGCCTGTTCGGCGTGCCGCAGGCCGGCGAGATCGACTACTCCCAGGTGGTCAGGCTCGACCTGGGCGACGTGACGCCCAGCCTGGCCGGCCCCAAGCGCCCGCAGGACCGCATCGAGCTGGGCCAGGTGGCGAGCCAGTTCAAGAGCCTGTTCTCCAAGCCAGCGGCCGAGAACGGCTTCAACCAGCCGGCCGCCGTGCTGGGCACGCGGCACCACGTGCGCACCACCCAGGATCCGATGCTGGACAAGGTGCCCGAGAACCCGCCCACGCCCGCGGGCGCGGCGCGCCCCGTGATGGAGATGGAGGGCAACAAGCCCACCTTGGCGGCGGCCCAGGCCGAAGCCACGGCCCCGGCCAAGGCGGCGCCCGAGATCACGATCGGCAACGGCGACGTGCTGATCGCCGCCATCACGAGCTGCACCAACACCTCCAACCCCAGCGTGCTGCTGGCCGCGGGCCTGCTCGCCAAGAAGGCCGTGGAGGCCGGCCTGCGGGTGCAGCCGCACATCAAGACCTCGCTCGCGCCAGGCTCGCGCATCGTGACCGAGTACCTGACGGAGACGGGCCTGTTGCCCTACCTGGCCAAGCTCGGCTTCGCGCTGGCCGGTTACGGCTGCACCACCTGCATCGGCAACGCGGGCGACCTCACGCCCGAGCTCAACGAAGTCATCACCAAGAACGACCTGGTCTGCGCCGCCGTGCTCTCGGGCAACCGCAACTTCGAGGCCCGCATCCACCCCAACCTCAAGGCCAACTTCCTGGCCAGCCCGCCGCTGGTCGTGGCCTACGCCATCGCCGGCACCGTGCTGAAAGACCTCATGACCGAGCCGGTCGGCAAGGGCAAGGGCGGCAAGGACGTCTACCTGGGCGACATCTGGCCCAGCAGCGAGGAGATCCACGCGCTGCTCAAGTACGCCATGAACGGCAAGGCCTTCCGCGAGAACTACGCCAAGGTCCGCACCGAGCCCGGCAAGCTCTGGGAGAACATCAAGGGCGTGGCCGGCGCCACCTACACCTGGCCCAAGAGCACCTACATCGCCGAGCCGCCGTTCTTCGCCGATTTCGCCCTGGCCCCGCCGGCGGCCGACGAGGCCGTGGCCGTGCGCGGCGCACGCATCATGGCGCTGTTCGGCGACTCCATCACCACCGACCACATCTCGCCGGCCGGCTCGATCAAGGCCAGCGCGCCGGCCGGGCTGTGGCTGCAGGAGAACGGCGTGCAAAAGGCCGACTTCAATAGCTACGGCGCGCGCCGCGGCAACCACGACGTGATGATGCGCGGCACCTTCGCCAACGTGCGCATCAAGAACCTCATGATCCCGGCCGGCCCCGACGGTTCGCGCGAGGAAGGCGGCCTGACCCTGCTGCAACCGTCAGGCGAGAAGCTGCCGATCTACGACGCGGCCATGCAATACATCGCGGCCGGCACGCCCACGGTGATCTTCGCAGGCGAGGAGTACGGCACCGGTTCCAGCCGCGACTGGGCCGCCAAGGGCACGCAGCTCCTGGGCATCAAGGCGGTGGTGGCCAAGAGCTTCGAACGCATCCACCGCAGCAACCTGGTCGGCATGGGCGTGCTGCCGCTGCAGTTCAAGCACGGCGACAGCTGGGAGTCGCTGGGCCTCAAGGGCGACGAGCAGATCGACATCACGCCCGCGGCCGATCTGGCGCCGCGCAGCGATGCCAAGCTCGTGATCACGCGCGCCGACGGCAGCCGCCAGGAGGTCGATCTCACGCTGCGCATCGACACGCCGATCGAGGTCGACTACTACCGGCACGGCGGCATCCTGCCGTACGTGCTGCGCCAGCTGCTGGAATGAGCCGGCTCCTCGCCATCGACGAGTCGGAGGTCGAGGTGACGGCCATCCGTGCCCAGGGCGCGGGCGGCCAAAACGTCAACAAGGTGTCCAGCGCGATCCACCTGCGCTTCGACATCCCGGCCTCGTCGCTGCCCGAGGATGTGAAGGAACGGCTGCTGGCGCTGCGCGACAGCCGCATCACGCAGGCCGGCGTGCTGGTGCTCAAGGCGCAGCAGCACCGCACACAGGAGATGAACCGGCTCGACGCCTTCTCGCGCCTGCACGAACTCGTGCAGAGCGTGTCGCGGCCGCCGCGCGTGCGCAAGGCCACGCGGCCCACGCTGGCCTCCAAAGTGCGGCGGCTGGAAGGCAAGAGCCGCCGCTCGGAGATCAAGGCCGGCCGCGGCCGGGCCGGCCTGGACTAGACCGACCGCGCCTACGGCGTGCAGCTGGCACCGCTCTGCGCGATCGCGGCACGCAGCTGCGCCGTGGTGCTGCTGTCGTCCGGCCCCAGCGTGTCGCGCGTGTAGGTGCAGCCGTAGGTCGGCGCCGCCACGGTGGTGGCGGTGACCACGTCGTCGCCGCCCGGCCTGGCACCGCCCTGCTCCCACTGCACCATGGCCTCGAAGGCCTCGACCTGCTCGGCCACGGTGAAGTCGCAGTGCGAGGCGCCGCGGATCGCGCGCTGCACCAGCCAGGCGCTGTTGCCCTTGGCCGCCACGCGGCGCTGGTAGATCTGCTCCATGCTGAACGGCACGTACAGATCTCCCAGCGTGTGCAGCGTCACCACCGGAATGCCGATCTCGCCGTTGGTCTTCGGAATCCAGCGCAGCCCGTCGCGCCGCAGCCGGTTGGCGTCTGGCGTCGCCGTCACCTTCTGCGCCTGGGCGTTGAGCGCCGCGCTGGCCGTCGGGTTGCCGTCGATCACGTAGGTGAACCGGGTGGTGTCCGTCACGTTGGCATTGAGGATGCCGTTGACCGTGCCGTCGCTGCCGAACACGCCCCACACGGGCGCGAAGGAGCCGCCCACCGCCACGCCGAGCCCGAACAGCGGCCGCGGCCCGCCGGTCAGGTTCTGGATCACCGACAGGTAGCTCTGGCCCAGTGCCGTCGGTGCCGAGGGGAAATTGGTGAACAGTGCGGACGTGACCTGTGCCGAGACCGCCGCCCACTGCGCCACCGGCTGCTGCGGCACGCCGGCCAGCGCCTGGGCCGTGACCTGCGCCGCGGTGAAGTAGTCGAACAGCTCGGTGTCGCCGAGCACGCCGCACATCGGCACCGCACCGTGGTAGCGGTAGCGGTTGTTGGCGGTGGACTGCGCCTCGGCCTCGATGGCGGCGGCCGTGATGTGTCCGCCCATGGAGTGGCCGATGATGTAGCTGCGCTGCGGCGGCGAGAGTGTGCGCCCGCGCGCGGTGGCGATGCTGTTGAACGCCAGCGCCAGCGCGTTGGTGTCCTCCACGCCGGCGCGCACGTCGTAATAGTTCTTGCTGTAGCTGGAGGCGGCCCAGGCGTAGCCCTGCTGGATCAGGTAGCGGCGGATGGAGGGGTTGCTCACGCCCAACGTGTTGCCTGTGCCCGCGTAGCCATGGGCGTACATGACCAACCGCCCGTTCCAGTTCTGCGGCACCTCGATGCGGTAGGCTGCGCCGCCCAGCACGCCGGCCCAGCGGCTGGTTGTTCCGGGGTCCACCGTGTCGCTGGGCGCCGCCGCCAGGGCCGGAAAGGTCGTGGCATTGGGCTCGGCCGGCACGAAGCTGTTGCGGCTGTCCTGCGGGCGGGTGTCCTCGGGGGTGTTGTCGTCGTCGCCACCACCGCAGGCGGCCAGGGTGGCCGCTGCGAGCAGGCTCAGGAACAGGGGTCGCATGGATTGCATCGGGTGTCTCCTCGTCATGTCGTTGGCGCGGAATGCGCCGGCGCAGCCTACGCCTGCGGCCGCCTCCCGCGTGTCAGCGAAAACGCCGAGACGCGTGGTTTGACGCTTGCCAGCCGCGCGTCGCATACTGGTCCGGCAGCGCCACATCCCACCACAAGGCGCGCGGGCCGACGGAGCGGGCCCGCTGCACCAGAGGGCGCTGGCACGCTCCACCCGCCTTGCAAAGGACCGCACCATGACCGGCATGAGCTTCAAGCCCCTCGGCACCCACCCTCTTGCGGCGCGCGCGCTGCTGGCGCGGCCGGCACCGGGCAAACCGGTCACGCTGGAGTCCCCGGCGCTCGAGGTCATGACCGACTTCACGCAGACGCAACCCGTCGGCATCGCGCCCGAGGCCACGCTGTTCGCGGCCAACGAGGCCATGATCACGTATGGCGTGCGCCTGCTGTTCGTGACCGAGCGCGAGCACCTGCTGGGCATCATCAGCACCCAGGACACGCTGGGCGAGCGCCCGATGCAGCTGCGCCACCTGGGCCAGGGCACGGTGGCCGACCTCAGCGTGGCCGACCTCATGCACCCGCTGTCCAGCCTGCAGGTGCTGCGCCTGGCCGACGTGCGGCATGCCAATGTCGGCGACCTGGTGGCCACGCTGCAGCGCGCAGGCCGCCAGCACCTGCTGGTCAGCGAGCAGCTGCCCGACCAGCCCCTGTCCATCCGCGGCATGTTCTCGGCCACGCAGATCGAGCGCCAGCTCGGCGCGCCCGTGGAGACCTACGAGCGCGCCCAGACCTTTGCACAAATCGAGGCCGCGCTGGGCGCCTGAGCTTCAGCGCCCGGCGGCGCTGGCGATGGTGGCCACCAACTCGGCCGGCTCCACGGGCTTGGCCACATGGGCGCGAAAGCCGGCCTTGAGCGCACGCACGCGGTCCTCCGCGCGCGCGAAAGCCGTCAGCGCGATGGCCGGCAGGTCGCCACCCTGGGCCGGCCCCAGCGCCCGCACGCGGCGCAGCAGTTCGTAGCCGTCCACCAGCGGCATGCCGATGTCGGACACCAGCACCTGCGGCCGCGCGCGCACGACGGCCTGCAGCACGGACTCGGCACCGTCGGCCACCAGCACCCGGGCGCCGGCATCGGCCAGCATGCGCTGCAGCAGCTCGCGCGCGTCGGCCTCGTCGTCCACCACCAGCACGCACAGGCCGGCCAGTTCGGTGCTGGCCGGTGGCAAGGGCACGAAGGCCTGCAGCGCCGGCGGCGGGCCGGCCGCCGGCCGCGGCAGGCGCACCGTGAACGCGCTGCCCTGCCCCTCGCCGGCGCTGCTGGCTTGCACGCTGCCGCCGTGCAGTTCCACGAGCTGGCGCACGATGGCCAGGCCCAGCCCCAGCCCGCCGAAGCGCCGTGTGATGGAACCGTCGGCCTGGCGGAAGCGGTCGAAGATGTGCGGCAGGAACGCGGGCGCGATGCCGATGCCGCTGTCCTGCACCACGATGCGCAGCGCCTCGCCCTCGGTCGCCAGTTCCACCGAGACCAGGCCGCCACGCGGCGTGAACTTGACCGCGTTGGCCAACAGGTTCCAGACCACCTGCTGCAGCCGCACCGCGTCGGCCGACACCACGCCGGCCGCCGGGTCGAGCCGGGTCTCGATGCGCACGCCGGCAGCCTCGGCCGCCGGCCGCACGGTCTCGATGGCGGCCTCGATGCAGCCCTGCGGCGCCACCGGCTGCAGGTCCAGCTGCAGCTTGCCCGAGACGATGCGGCTCATGTCCAGCAGGTCGTCCACGAGCTGGCTTTGCGCGCGCGCATTGCGCTCGATCACCGCGATGCCCTTGGCCAGGTCGCCCGCCGCGTCGGGGTAGCGCCGGCGCAGGATGTGCACCCAGCCCAGGATGGCCGACAGCGGCGTGCGCAGTTCGTGCGAGAGCGTGGCCAGGAACTCGTCTTTGAGCGCGCTGGCGCGCTGCACGTCCGCGTACAGCCGCGCGTTGTCGATGGCGATGCCGGCCTGCCCGGCAACGCCCACGGCCAGCCGCTCGGCGCGCGCGTCGAAGCGGCCCGGCTCCGGATGGCCGAAGAACAGGCCGCCGAACACCTGGCCGGTGCGCGAGGTGACGGCCACGGCCAGGTAGCTGCGCACCGGCAGGTGGCCCGCCGGCATACCGTGGTGCGGACCCCATTGGCCGTAGCGGGGGTCGGCCAGGATGTCGTCGCAGCGGATCGGCGGGCCGCCGCGGAAGGTCGGACCGAACAAGGTGGTCGGCCGCGGATGGCCGAGCTGCTCGAAGGCCTCGCGCGGCGCGCCCGACAGCGCGTAGAGCAGGTAGGCCTCGCCCTGGTCGTCCACGCCGTTGTAGAAAAAGGCTCCGAAGCGCGCGCCCGTGAGCTGCGTGGCGGCGTCGGTGACGCGCTGCAGCAGCGCATCGAGTTCCAGCTCGCCGGCCAGCGCGGCGCCGGTCTGGTTCAGCAGTTCCAGCGTCTGCGCCTCGTTGCGGGCGCGCTCCTCGGCCAGGCGCCGCGCCGTGACGTCACGCACCACGCCGATCATGCCGACCAGTTGGCCCTCGGCGCCATAGGTGGGCTTTCCCTGCACGGACACCCAACGCAGGCCCTCGGGCCGCGGCACGCGGTACTCGATGTCGTACAGCCCGCCCTGCGTGGCCGCATGGGCGGCGGCCAGCCGTGCGGGCTCGCGGTCGTCGCGGTGCAACAGCCGGCGCATGGCGCTGCGGGTCCAGCTGCTGCCTGGCTCCAGGCCGTACAGGCGTGCGGCCGCGTCGCTGAGGGTCATGTGGTCGGTGCTGGCGTCCCAGCTCCAGTCGCCCAGCTCGCCGGCCGCCAGGGCCAGGCTCAGGCGCTGGTGGGCGTCGCGCAAGGCGCGCTCGGTGCGCAGCCGTTCCAGCGACTCCCAGCAGCGCGCCACCACGTTGACCACCAGCGCGATCTCGTCGTCCTGCCAGACGCGCGGCCGGTCCTGGTGCACGGCCATGCCGGCCACGAAGCGGCCGTCGCGGTGCAGCGGCACGCAGATCACGGCCTGGATGCGCGTGGCGCGGTAGGCCGACAGGTCGCTGCCCGCCGTGCGCGGGTCGCTGTCCACGTCGTGGTTGATGTAGGGAAGATCGGCCCGCATGAGGTCGCGCACCACCGGGCCGAAATCGGAGAAGGCATACCGCCCGACGATGCTCGGCACGCCGTCGTTGTAGTCGCCGAACAGGTCGAAGTGGTCCTGGTCGGCATCGACATGGGCGTAGGCGCAGCGGCTGGCGCCCAGGTGCTGCCCCAGCAGGCGTGCCGTCAGGCGCATCACCTCGGCCGGATCGGCGACCCGCTTGGTCAGCTCGAACAGTTCATCCAGCATCTGCGCATGGCCGGCGCCTGGCTGGCGGCGGTCGGGCGTCGCGCGAGTTCGGGTCATGGGCCTCCCCGCAGAGTGCGGCGCGCGCAGTGTAGTCCCGCGCCCCGATGCCCGGCTTCAGCCCAGCGGCACCCAGCGTCCGTCGGCCGCGCTGCTGCGCAGCACGGCCTCGATGAAACGGTGGCCGGCCACGCCGTCCTCCACGGTCGCAACCTGCAGCGCCTGCGCGTCGGCCGGGCGGCCTTCGGCCTGCGCGCGGATCAGTTCGGCCGCATCGCGGTAGACCTGGGCGAAGGCCTCCAGGTAGCCCTCGGGATGGCCGGCCGGCACGCGCGTGGCCTGGCGGGCGGCGGCGCTGTCCACGCGGCCGCGCGTGAGCCGCTGGGCCGCGCCACCCAGCGGCGTGAACCACAGTTCGTTCGGCTGCTCCTGGTCGAAGGCGATGGACGCCTCGGTGCCGAACACGCGCAGCCGCAGCGCGTTCTCGCAGCCCGCCGCGACCTGGCTGGCCCACAGCAGGCCGCGCGCGCCGTTGGCATAGCGCAGCATCATCTGCACGTGGTCGTCGAGCACGCGGCCCGGCACGAAGCTGGTCAGCTCGGCGCTGAGCTGCTCGGGCACCATGCCGGTCACGAAGCAGGCCAGCTGAAAGGCGTGCGTGCCGATGTCGCCCAGGCAGCCGGCCGGGCCGGCCTGCGCGGGATCGTTGCGCCAGGCGGCCTGCTTGTTGCCGGCCTGCTCCTCGGCGCGCGTGAGCCAGTCCTGCTGGTATTCGGCCTGCACCAGGCGGATGGTGCCCAGCGCGCCACTGGCGACCAGGTGGCGTGCATGGCGCACCATGGGGTAGGCCGCGTAGGCATGGGCCAGCGCGAACACGCGGCCGTGCTGGCGCGCCAGGCGCGCAAGTTCTTCCCCCTCGGCCAGCGAGACCGCGAGCGGCTTGTCGCAGACCACGTGCAGGCCCGCCTGCAGCGCGGCCGTGGCCATGGGCGCGTGCAGGTGGTTGGGCGTGACGATGGCCACGACCTCGGCGCCATCGGGGCGTGCGGCCTCGGCGCGGAGGAGTTCGCGCCAGTCGGCGTAGCTGCGGTCCGCCGGCAGGTGGATCGCGGCGGCGCTGGCGGCCGCGCGCGCCGGGTCGGACGAGAGCGCTGCGGCCACCAGTTCATAGCAATCGTCCAGCCGCGCGGCGATGCGGTGCACGGCGCCGATGAAAGCGCCCTCGCCGCCGCCCAGCATGGCCAGTCGCAGCCTTCGGCTCATTGATCCAGCCCCATCAGGCCGCGCACGGCGGCACGGTCCACGCCGCTGCCGGCGAAGTCGTCGAAGGCCCGGTCGGCCACGCGGATGATGTGGCGGCGGATGAACTCCGCGCCCTCGCGTGCGCCGTCTTCCGGGTGCTTGAGCGCGCACTCCCACTCCAGCACGGCCCAGCCCGCGAAGTCGTGTTGCGCGAGCTTGGAGAAGATCGCGCCAAAGTCCACCTGCCCGTCGCCCAGCGAGCGAAAGCGCCCGGCACGGTCGACCCAGCCGCTGTAGCCGCCGTAGACGCCCTGCCTGCCCGTCGGCCTGAACTCGGCATCCTTGACGTGGAAGGCCTTGATGCGCGCGTGGTAGATGTCGATGAAGGCCAGGTAGTCGAGCTGCTGCAGCACGAAGTGGCTGGGGTCGTACAGGATGTTCGCGCGCGGGTGCTCGCCCACCGCTGCGAGAAAGCGCTCGAAGCTCACGCCGTCGTGCAGGTCCTCGCCGGGGTGCAGCTCGAAGGCCGCGTCCACGCCGTGCGCGTCGAGCTGGTCCAGGATGGGCCGCCAGCGCCGCGCGAGTTCGGCGAATGCCTCCTCCACGAGCCCGGCCGGCCGCTGCGGCCAGGGGTAGAGGTAGGGCCAGGCCAGCGCGCCGGAGAAGGTGGCCGTGGCCGTGAGGCCCAGGCGCTCGCTGGCCTGCGCGGCCAGCTGCATCTGGGCGATGGCCCAATCGGTGCGCGCGGCCGGCGTGCCGCGCACGGCCTCGGGCGCGAAGCCGTCGAACAGCGCGTCGTAGGCCGGATGCACGGCGACGAGTTGCCCCTGCAGGTGCGTGGACAGCTCGGTGATCGCCAGGCCGTGCGCCTTCAAGGTCCCTGCGACTTCGTCGCAATAGGTCTGGCTGCGCGCCGCCTTCTCCAGGTCGACGATGTGCGGCGCCGTCGGCAGCTGCACGCCCTCGTAGCCCAGGCTTTTCGCCCAGGCGCCCAGGTGATCCAGCGTGTCGAACGGCGGCGCGTCGCCCAGGAACTGGGCGAGGAAGATGGCGGGACCTTTCAGCGTGCGCATGTCAGAAGGGGCTGTCCGGGTGGTAGAAGTCCTTGGCGTTGTCCTTCGTGATCAGCACCGAGGGAATGATGGTCGTCGCCGGCAGCGTCGTACCCTTCAGCCGCGCCTCCGCCGTGAGCTTGATCGCGTCGTAGATGAACTTGGGCGAGTAGCTCACGTCGGCGTCGATGCGCTTGTCCTTGCCGTCCAGGATGGTCTTGACCATGCCCTTGGCGCCGGCGCCGCCGAAGACGATCTTGATGTCGTCGCGCTTGGCCTGGTCGATGGCCTTGAGCACGCCGACCGCCATGTCGTCGTCGGCGGCCCAGACCGCATCGATCTGCTTGAAGCGCGTGAGGTAGTCCTGCGTGACCTTGAAGGCGTCGTCGCGGTTCCAGTTGGCGTACTTGGCGTCCAGCAGCTTGATGTCGGGGTGGTTCTTGAGCACGGCGTTGAAGGCGTCCATGCGCTCGTTGTCCAGCGTGGTCGCGATGCCGCGCAGCGCGACCACGTTGCCCTTGCCGCCCAGCTTCTTGGCGATGTACTCGGCCGGGATCCTGCCGAAGGCGGTGTTGTCGCCAGCCACGTAGGCGTCCTGCGCGCTGGTGTCGGTGAGGCCGCGGTCGACCACCGTGACGTAGGCACCCTTGGCCTTGACCTGGGCCACGGGCTTGGTCAGCGCGGCCGACTCGAACGGGAACACCACCAGCGCATTGATCTTGGAGACGGAGGACAGGTCCTGCAGCTGGTTGGCCTGCTCCGGCGCATTCGCTGCTGTGCGGATCGTGATCTTGAGGTCCTTGTGCTGCTTCTCCAGGTCTTTCTTGGCCTGGTTGGCCCAGTAGTTGATGCCGCCCATGAAGCTGTGCGTGGCGGCCGGGATGGACACACCCAGGTGCACCGGCTCGGCCGCGATGGCAGGCAGGGCGAGGCTGGCGGCGGCGATGGCCGTGAGGGCGAGGCGTCTGGAAATCATGCGGAAGTCTCCTGGTTGGTTGAAGGCACAAAACTCACCGCTTTCCGCGCTGCAGGAACGCGACGACGATGATCACGAAACCCTGCACCGCCGCGTTGAGGTACACGCTGATGATGCTGGTGAGGTTCAGGATGTTGCTGATGACCGAGAGCAGCACGGCACCGACCACCGTGCCCGTGATGCTGCCCGCGCCGCCCTTGAGGGCGGTGCCGCCCACGATCACGGCGGCGATGGCCTCCAGCTCCCAGAGCAGGCCCGTGGTCGGCGAGGCCGAGCCCAGCCGTGGCACGTAGAGCAAGGTGGCGATGCCCACGCAGATGCCCAGCAGCATGTAGGTCTGGATCTTCACGCGGTCCACGGCCACGGCCGCGTAGCGCGCGACCTGCTCGTTGGAGCCGATGGCCTGCACGTAGCGGCCGTAGGCCGTGCGGTTCAGCACCACGCCGCCGGCCAGTGCCACCAGCAGGAACACCCAGACCGGCACCGGAATGCCCAGCAGGCTGCCGTAGTAGACCGGCGCGTAGAGGTCCGACAGATCGTTGTCCAGCGTGATCGCGCCACCGTCCGCGGCCCAGGTCAGGTAGGCGCGGAAGATGCCCAGCGTGCCCAGCGTCACGATGAAGGGCTCGATGCGGCCCTTGGTGATGAGCAGCCCGTGCGCGAGGCCGAAGGCCGCGCCCAGCACGATGGCCAGCAGAGCGCCCAGCACCACGGCCAGCAGCGGCGAGCCCGTGAGCGGCCCCATGGCATTGATGAACAGGATCACGCAGCCCGCGATCAACGCGGCCATGGAGCCCACCGAGAGGTCGATGCCGCCCGAGATGATCACGAAGCACATGCCCACGGCGATGATGCCGATGAAGGCCGTGCGCGTGAGGAGGTTCATCGCGTTGTCCACGGTCGCGAAGTCGCTGTTGAGCAGCGTGCCCGCGATGCACAGCAGCACCAGGCCGAGCACCGGGCCCCAGCCGTGCAGCTTGCGTGGGGACTTGGAAGGTTCAGGCTGGGACATGCGGTGGCTCCACCACGCCGGTGGCGTGGGCGATCAGGGTTTCTTCGGTCAGGCCGTCGGCGTCCAGGGTGGCGACGAGCCGGCCCGCACGCACCACGGCCACGCGGTGCGCCAGGCCGATCAGTTCCATGAGTTCGGACGAGACCACGAGCACGGCCAGGCCCTGGCGTGCCAGACGCTGCACGAGCTCGTAGATCTCGCGCTTGGCGCCCACGTCCACGCCGCGCGTGGGCTCGTCCAGCACGACGATGCGCGGGTCCGGGTGCAGCACGCGCGCGAGTGCGAGCTTTTGCTGGTTGCCGCCCGACAGCGCCGAGGCCGGCACGTCCAGCGAGCCGGTGCGGATGCCGAAGTCGCGCTGCGCCTGTTCCAGCGCGCGGCGCTCGGCCGACGGGTCGAGCCAGGGCCTGGCGTAGCGCTGCAGCGCCATCAGCGTGAGGTTCTCGCGCAGGCCCATCTGCACGTGCAGGCCACGGCCCTTGCGGTCCTCGCTGAGGTAGGTGAGGCCCGCATCGGCCGCGGCGCGCGGATTCCTGAAGCCGCCCTCGCCCGCCAGCGCCTGGCCGTGCAGCCAGACCTTGCCGCGCGCGGGGCGCAGGCCCAGCAGGCCTTCGAACAGTTCGGTGCGGCCGGCGCCGACCAGGCCCGCGAAGCCCAGGATCTCGCCGGGGCGGACCGCGAAGCTCCAGCCCTCGGCCCAGCCCGGCACGCTGAAATCCTCGACGCGCAGCGCCAGCGGACCCTCGGTCGGCCGCGCGTCGCGCACCGGGTACAGGTCGGCGATCTCGCGGCCGACCATCAGCTGGGCCATGGCCTGGCGCGTGAGGCCCTGCGTGGGCTGCTGCGCGACGAACTGGCCGTCGCGCATCACGACCACCTCGTCGGTCACGCGCTCGACCTCGTCGAGCTTGTGCGAGATGTAGACCACGGTCACGCCGTCCGCGCGCAGCTGCGCGATGAGCGCGAACAGGCGCTCGGTCTCGGCCGCCGTCAGCGTGGCCGTGGGCTCGTCCATGATGAGCAGCCGCGCACGACGCGCCACGGCCTTGGCGATTTCCACGAGCTGCTTCTCGGCCACGATCAGGTCCCGCACGCGCCGGTCCGGGGGCACCGTGAGGCCGACCTGGGCCAGCGCGGCAGCGGTCTCGCGCGCCATCGCGGCGTCGTCGAGGAACAGCCCGCGCTTCTTCTCGTGGCCCAGGAAGATGTTCTGCGCCACCGTGAGGTCGTCCGCCAGATTGAACTCCTGGTGGATCAGCACGATGCCCAGCGCCTCGGCGTCACGCGGGCCCTGGAACATGCAGGCCTGGCCGTTCACGCGCAAGGTGCCGGACGTGGGCGCCTCGTAGCCCGACAGGATCTTCATGAGCGTGGACTTGCCCGCGCCGTTCTCGCCGAGCAGGCCGACCACGCGGCCGGGCTGCAGGCTGAACGAGATGCCGTGCAGCACCTCGACCGGGCCGAAGGACTTGCGGATCGCGTCGAACGCGACGCCGACGCTGCCCGTCATGGTGCCAGCCCCCGCGCCCGCAGCGCCTCTGCCATGGCCAGCGCCCCCGCCCCCACCACGCCGCCCTGCGCCCCCAGCGGCGCGTACTGCACCTCCAGCTGGCGCGTGGACAGCGCCAGCGAGCGCTGGTAGACGCTTTGCCGCACGGCCGCCAGGAACAGCGGCCCGACCTGCGTGATGCCACCGCCCAGCAGCACATGCGAGGGGTTGAAGAAGTTCACCACCGCGGCCAGCATCTGCCCGACCAGGTGGCCGGCATGCTGCAGGATGCGGTTGGCCGCGGCATCGCCGGCGCGGCTGGCCGCGCCCACGTCCTCGGCCGCCAGGTGGCCGCGCACGGCCAGCGTCGCGGCCAGTTGGGGACTCTCGCCGGCCTCGGCCGCCTCGAGCGCCATGCGCACGATGGCCGGCCCCGCGGCCATGGCCTCCACGCAGCCGCGGTTGCCGCAATGGCAGCGCGGGCCCTCGGGGTCCACGCTGATGTGGCCCACGTCGCCGGCCGAGCCCGTGGCGCCGCGGTACACGCTGCCGTGGCAGACGATGCCGCAGCCGATGCCGGTGCC
Source organism: Pseudorhodoferax aquiterrae (assembly GCF_014652235.1). Lineage (GTDB taxonomy): Bacteria > Pseudomonadota > Gammaproteobacteria > Burkholderiales > Burkholderiaceae_C > Pseudorhodoferax > Pseudorhodoferax aquiterrae. The sequence continues at coordinate 414,787 of NZ_BMYK01000001.1, read as the reverse complement.
GATCTTGACCACGATGAAGTTGGGCAGCGCGCGCTTGAGGCGCCACAGCTCGCCCAGCGCCATGAGGTTCACGTCGTTGTCCACGAACACGGGCGCGCGGTACTCGTCGCGCAGGAAGTCGCGGATGGAGAACTGGTCCCAGTCGGGCATCAGCGGCGGGCTCACGAGCTGGCCGGCCTCGAAATTGACCGGTCCCGGCACGCCCACGCCGATGGAGAGCACCTGGGCGGCCTGGCCGCCGCTGCGCGCCAGCAGTTCGCGCATCAGCGCCGCGGCGCGCGCCAGCACCACGCCCGGCCCCTGGCGGCGCACGTCGATGTCTTCGCTGTGCTGGGCCAGCAAGCTGAGGTCGGGCCGCAGCACGGCCACGGTCAGGCTGGTCACGCCGATGTCCACCCCCAGCAGCAGGCCCAGGCCGTGGTGCAGCCGCAGCGTCTCCGCCGGCCGGCCGCCTTGCGAAGCCTGGGTGCCCGCCTCCTCGAGCAGGCCCTGGTCGATGAGACCGGCGACCAGCGCCTTGCCCTTGCTGGACGAAAAGCCCAGCGGCGCCGCCAGCGCGTGGCGCGAGCTGCCGGGCGACCAGAAGGCCGCGTCGAGCACGCGCATTTCATCCGCAGTGGTGGCTTGCCAGGGCGTCACGCCGCTTGTCTCCCGGGTGTTCTCAGCGATGCGGCGCATGCTAGGGCTCCCGCTTTGGCTTCACAAGACCCAAGTTAAGACAAATTCAGGCCAAAGTCAGACCAGGCAACGCGGCGCCGGAAAATCGATCACGCTGCGGATGATCTCGCGCATCTCGGTGATGAGCGGCCGCGCATCGTCGCGCCGCCATTGCACGGTGTAGGTCAGCGGCACCAGCGCACCGCCGCCCGACAGAATGGTCAGCACACCGCGCGCCTGCAGCGCCTCGGCCCAGCCCTGCGGCATGTAGGTGAAGCCCAGGCCCTCGGCCACCATGCCGACCACGGCGCCCCAGCTGTTGCAACTCAGGCGCCGTTCGATGCCCAGGCCCTGGCGGCCCAGCCATTCGTCCAGCGTGCGCGTGGCGCCCGAGCCCACGGGCAGCGCGATCAGCAACTGCTCGCGCACCAAGCGCTGCGGTTCGTCGGTGCCGGCACGCGCGAGGAAGTCGGCGCTGGCGGCCCAGACGAAGCGCACCTGCGCCACCTGTTCGAAGGCCAGGCTGCTGCGCGACGAGGGCCCGGCGATCACCACGCAGTCGAGTTCGCCGTCCACGATGCGCTGCTCCAGCACCTGGCCGATGTCGGCATACGGCTCCAGCTGCAGCGCGGGGTGCAGCTCGGCCACCTTCTGCACGAGCTTGGGCAGCCAGGTCAGGCCGCTCAGTTCGCCGAAGCCGATGCGGCAGCGCCCCTGCAGGCCCACGCTGCGGCCGGCCGATTGCTGCAGCTGCGCGGCGTCGTGCAGCAGCGCGCGCACGCGCGGCAGCAGCTGCTCGCCCTGCGGCGTGAGCTCGGCTGCCCGGCCGCTGCGGTCGAACAGCGGCGTGCCCAGCGAGGCCTCGAGCTCGGCGATGCGCTTGGACAGGGAGGACACCGACAGGTGCACCCGCTCGGCCGCGACGGAAAAGTTGAGGCAGGTCGCGGCCCAGTAGAAGGCTTCGAGTTGCTTGAGCGTCATGGCCATATTTTCTAAAAAGCGAAATGACAGCGCCGCTTTTTTTCGCTTTTCTTTGAACATCCGCCTGGGCACCATGGCCGCCCCATGCCCGCTCCCACCCCCGCCCTGCCCCGGGCCTGCCGCCAGGTGCTCTCCCTGGACGACTTCGAGCCACTGGCCCGGCGCCATCTGCCGCGGCCCATCTACGCCTACATCAGTGGCGCGGTGGAAGACAACCGCGCGCTGGCCGAGAACCGCCGGGCCTTCGCCGACCTGGCCTTCCGTCCGCGCGTGCTGGCCGACGTGGCCCAGCGGGACCTGGGTTTCGAACTGTTCGGCCAGCGCTACGCCGCGCCCATCGGCCTCGCGCCCATGGGAATCTCGGCCCTGTCGGCCTACCGCGGCGACGTGGTACTGGCCCGGGCCGCGCAGGAGGCCAAAGTGCCCGCCATCATGAGCGGCTCCTCGCTGATCCGGCTGGAAGAGGTCATGGCAGCGGCGCCGCAGACCTGGTTCCAGGCCTACCTGCCGGGCGAGATGGCACAGATCCACGGCCTGCTGGACCGCGTGCAGGCGGCCGGTGTGCGCACCCTGGTCATCACGGTGGACACGCCCGTGGCGGCCAACCGCGAGAACAACGTGCGCGCGGGCTTTTCCACGCCGCTCAAGCCCAGTCTGGCGCTGGCCTGGCAGGGCATCAGCCACCCGCGCTGGCTGCTGGGCACGTTTTTGAGGACGCTGCTGCGCCACGGCATGCCGCACTTCGAGAACAACTACGCCACGCGCGGCGCGCCCATCCTCTCGCCCAGCGTGCTGCGCGACTTCTCCGACCGCGCCCACCTGGCCTGGCCGCACCTGGCCGCGATCCGCCAGCGCTGGCCCGGCCAGCTCGTGGTCAAGGGCGTCCTGACGCCCGAGGACGCCGTGATGGCGCGCGCGCACGGTGCCGACGGCCTCATCGTCTCCAACCACGGCGGCCGCCAGCTCGACGGCGCGGTGGCGCCGCTGCGCGTGCTGGCCGCCATCGTGCGCGCCGTGCCCGGCCTGCCCGTGATGCTGGACAGCGGCGTGCGCCGCGGCACGGATGCCGTCAAGGCGCTCGCGCTGGGCGCGCGCTGCGTGTTCGTGGGCCGGCCCTTCAACTACGCGGCCACGGTCGCCGGCCAGGCCGGCGTGGCCCACGGCATCGCGCTGCTGCGCGAGGAGATCTCGCGCGACATGGCCATGCTGGGCCTGACCCGGCTGGACCAGATCACCCCCGCCTGCATCCGCCCGGTCGCGGACCCGGCCGACTACTTTCCCTCCACCGAGAACCACCCATGAGCAAGATCCAGGGCTTCCACATCCATGCGCGGCCGGCCGTTGCCGTGAGCGACGCGCTGCTCGCGCGCTACCGGGGCTTCCAGGTTGCCAACATCAGCGACGCGATGAGCCGCACCACGGGCACCTCGGCGCTGCGCCCTTTCCACCAGCGTGACGGCGGCTTCGCCGGCCGCGCGCTGACGGTGCGCACCCGGCCGGGCGACAACCTGCTCGTGCACCACGCCATCGACACCTGCGCGCCGGGCGACGTGCTCGTGGTCGACGCCGGCGGCGTGGGCCCCAACGCCATCATCGGCGAGATCATGCTGGCCCTGCTGATCGCGCGCGGCGCGGCCGGCATCGTGATCGACGGCCTGATCCGCGACAGCGACACCATCGCCCGGCACAGCCTGCCGGTCTATGCCCGCGGCGTCTCGCACCGCGGGCCCTACAAGGACGGCCCGGGCGAGCTGCATGTGCCGGTCAGCATCGACGGCATGGTGGTGCGCCCCGGCGACATCATCGTCGGCGACGGCGACGGCCTGCTGGCCGTGCCGCCCGAGGAGGCCGAGGACATCGCCGCGCGCGTGGAGGCCATCGAGCGCGTCGAGGCCGAGGCGCTGCAGGCGATCGCCGAAGGCCGGGCCGACCGCAGCTGGGTCGTGCGCACGCTGCGCGAGAAGGGCGCGCTGTGAGCAGCGCCAAGCGCGTCGTGCGCTTCGACTTCTGGCTGGACCCGGCCTTCGACCGCATCGTCGCGGCCGCGCCCGGCATCGCGCTGCGTACCTGCCAACGCGAGGGCGCCGATGCCGAGGCCTGGGATGCGCTGGCCAGCGCCCAGGTGCTCCAGACCACTGCCGCCAAGGACGAACTGCCGCGCCACTGGTTCGTCACCGAGCCGCTGCTCGCGCGCTGCCCGCAGCTGCTGGCCGTCTCGACCAGCGGCTCGGGCTACGACACGGTGGACGTCGCGGCGTGCACGCGCGCCGGCGTGGCGGTGCTGAACCAGGCCGGGGGCAATGCGGACTCGGTGGCCGAGATGGCCATCGGGCTGATGCTGTCCGTGCTGCGCCGCATCCCCGCGTCGGACCGATTGCTGCACGCTCCCGGGCGCAGCTTCAGCCGCGAGGACCTCATGGGCCATGAACTGCGCGGCCGAACGCTGGGTGTCGTGGGCGTGGGCCATGCCGGCAGCCGCGTCGCTGCGCTCGGTCGCGCCTTCGGCATGCAGGTGCTGGGCGTGGATCCGGCGCTGGACGCCGCGCAGATGGCCGCCCGCGGCGCCGAGGCCGTGACGCTGGACGAACTGCTGCGCCGCGCCGACATCGTCTCGCTGCACTGCCCGCGCGACGCCAGCACGCTGGGCATGCTGGACGCCCGGGCCTTCGCGGCCATGCGCCCCGGCAGCATCTTCGTGAGCACGGCGCGCGGCGGCATCCACGACGAGGCCGCGCTGCATGCGGCGCTGGCCAGCGGCCACCTCGGCGGCGCCGGCCTGGACGTCTGGGACCAGGAGCCGCCGCCGGCCGACCACCCCTTGCTCGGCCTGTCCAACGTGGTCGCCACGTTCCACACCGCCGGCGTCACGCACGAAGCCCGGCGCAACAACGCCACGCTGGCCGCGACGCAGATCGTGCAGTTGCTGGCCGACGGACAGCGGCCCGCGCGCCTGGTCAATCCCGAAGTCTGGCCACAGGCCAGCGCACGCATCGCGGCCGCGCTCGGCCGCTGAGTTCGCCACAGCCCGCCGAGGCACCACCAACGGAGACATCAGATGAACATGCACTGGACCCGCCGCGCACTGTGCGCCGGCCTCGCCGCCACGGCCTTCGCACAGCCCGCCCTGGCGCAACCCGACGCACCCTACCCCGCCAAGCCGATCGAACTCATCGTGGCCTACGGCCCCGGCGGCGGCACCGACCTCGTCGCGCGCCTCCTGGCGCGCCATCTGGAAAAGCAGATCGGCGGCAGCGTGGTGGTGCTGAACCGCCCCGGCGCGGGCGGCGGCATCGGCTTCGGCGAACTGGCGCGCGCCAAACCCGACGGCTACACCATCGGCTTCATCAACACGCCCAACGTGCTGACCATCCCGATCGAGCGCAAGAGCGCGTTCCACTGGAGCCAGTACGACCTGCTCGGCAACCTCGTGGACGACCCGGGCGGCTTCGCCATCCACAACAGCAATGGCATCACCACGCTGGCCGGCCTCGCGGCCTACGCCAAGGCCAACCCCGGCGCCGTGACCGTGGGCACCACGGGCACGGGCTCGGACGACCACCTGGCCATGCTGCTGTTCGAGCGCGCGACGGGCACCAAACTCACCCACGTGCCGTACAAGGGTGCGGGCGAGGTGCGCGCCGCCGCCACGGGCCAGCAGATCGTGATCGGCGCCATCAACGTCGGCGAGGTGCTGGCCTACCAGAAGGGCGGCACGCCGATCCGGCTGCTGGGCCAGATGTCGGCCGAGCGATCGTCGCTGGCGCCGCAGGTGCCCACCTTCCGCGAGCAGGGCATCCCGATCGAGCTGGCCTCGCTGCGTGGTCTGGCCGCCCCCAAGGGCCTGCCCGAGCCCGTGCGCAAGAAGCTCGTCGACGCCGTGGCCGCCATCGCGGCCGACCCGGCGTTCAAGCAGCAGGCCGAGGCCATGTACGCGCCGCTGCGCTACCTCCCGCCGGCGGCCTACGCGGCCGAACTCGAAGCCACCGAAGCGGGCTTTCGCAAGCTCTGGGCCGAGATGCCGTGGCAGGACAAACCTTGATCCCCTTGTCTTCTTCGACCCGCACCATGCACGTTCTTTCCCGCCGCGGCTTCACCGCTTTCGCCCTCGCCCTGCCTTTCGCCGCCACCGCCCAGGGCGCACTGCCCGCCGGGCCGATCACGATGATCGTGGGCTGGCCGGCCGGCGGCCCCTCCGACAACGTGGCACGCCTCACGGCCCAGCGCATGGCCGAGGCGCTGGGCCAGTCCATCGTGATCGACAACAAGGGCGGCGCCGGCGGCAACATCGGCACCGACGCCGCGGCCCGGGCCAAGCCCGACGGCAGCACCATCATGCTGGCCACGGTGGCCTCGCACGGGCTGAATTCCGCGCTGTACCCCAAGCTCAACCACGACCCGATCAAGGATTTCGCGCCGATCGGCATGATCACGACCTCGCCCAGCGTGCTGCTGGTGCCGACCGGTTCGCCGTTCCGCTCGGTGGCCGACCTGCTCGCCGCCGCCAGGGCCGCGCCCGGCAAGCTCAACTACGGTTCGGGCGGCGTGGGCTCCAGCCAGCACCTGGCCGGTGCCAGCTTCAAGAAGCTCACCGGCGTGGACGTGACCCACATCCCGTTCAAGGGCACGGCCCCGGCCATGACCGACCTCATGGCCGGCCGCGTGGACTTCGTGCTGACCACGGGTGCCATGTCCTTCATCCGCTCGGGCAAGCTGCGCCCGCTGGCCGTCGCCGCCCAGCAGCGCCTGCCCGCGCTGCCCGAGGTGCCGACCTTCGAGGAGGCCGGCGTGAAGGGCTTCACCACCGACTCCTGGTACGGCCTGGTCGCGCCGGCCGGCACGCCGCGCGCGGCGCTGGACAAGCTCAACGCGGCCCTCGCCACGGCCCTGCGCAACCCCGAGGTGCAAAAGCAGTTCCTCGACCAGGGCTCGCTGCCGGTCCAGCCCATGGGCGTGGACGCGTTCTGGCGCTTCGTGCAACACCAAATGCCGCTCGCCGCCGAGCAGGTGCGCGTCTCGGGCGCCAAGGCCGAGTGAGCCGCTAGGCAGTCAGCCGGGGGGCCGCCGGCTGACGATCCGCAGCGCTGGGCCGACAGACGGAGTTCAGGCGCCGTCTGTCGTGCACAGACGGCCCTAGTCTGGTCAACGTGTGAACGAACCAGACGCACCGAATTCCGCTGTTCCAGAACTTCCTTGTTGTAGACACGGGCGACGCACGCGGTGCGTTCGCCCTGCCTGCGCACGCGGGTGTGCAGGCGCGAGAACGGCAGCGCGGCGGACGCCATGGGGAGAGCACAGGCTTTCAGACCAACCCTTGGGGGAGCGACATGGCCGAGCAGTCGATGACGTTGCGGATGCGGTTGATGCTGTACACCGGTGCGCTGGTCTTGCTGGGTCTGGGCGTGCAGGCCGCAGCGAACATCTCGATCGCGCGCAGCAACGCCCTGCAGACGCTGGCATCGAGCGCGCGGGCCATCGCGCGCGCGCACGCCGACAGCATTGCCCAGTGGGTGGACAACCGCCTGCAGGTGATGCGCGCGATGGCGCCCCTGCCCACGACCACCGATCCCATGCTGGGGCTGCGGCAAGCCGCGGTCGCCGCCCGGCTGGACATCGCCTATCTGGCTTTCCCCGACAAGCGCGCCCTGTTCTCGCGCGAGGAGCCGCTGCCCGCCGGCTACGACCCGACCGTTCGCCCCTGGTACTTGCAGGCGCTGGCCAGCGACGCGCCCATCATCACCCAGCCCTACCTGGACCTGGGCACCAACAAGGCCGTGCTGACCGTGGCCATGGCCGTGCGCGCGGGCGGCCAGGTCAGCGGCGTGGTGGCCGGCGACGTGTTCATGGACAGCGTGATCGACAACGTGGCCTCGATCCGCCCCATGCCCAACACGCGCGGCTTCGTGCTCGATGCCCAGGGCCGGCTGGTGGTGCATGAGGATTTGAAGCTGATCGGCAAGCCGGCGACCGACATCGCGCCGCAACTGACCGCCGAACGCGTGGCACGCCTGCTGGCGGCCGGCGACCTGGAGGCGCTGGACATCGCCGGCCAGCCCCGCCTGGTGCAGCTGGCGCACGTGCCGGGCACGCCCTGGATCCTGGCCGTGGCACTGGACCGCAGCGAGGCCCTGGCCGCCATGGTGCGCATGGTCTGGATGTCCTCCATCAGCAGCGTGGCCATCGCCATCGTGGCCGTGCTCGTGATCGGCGCCGTGCTGGCGGCCAGCCTGCGACCGCTGGGCGCGCTGCAGCAGGCCATGGTGGACGTGAGTTCGGGCGAAGGCGACCTCACGCGGCGCCTGCCCGCCCGCGGCGCGCGCGAGCTGGCCGGCATCGCCGCGGGCTTCAACGGCTTCGTCGAGAAGCTGCAGCACATGCTGCGCGAGATCCGCGCCAGCGCCGACCACATCAGCACCGCGAGCTCGGAAATCGCCGCCGGCAACCAGGACCTGAGCCACCGCACCGAGCAGACCGCGGGCAAGCTGCAGGCCTCGGCATCGAGCATCGACACGCTGACGGCCGCGGTGCGCCAGTCGGCCGACGCCGCCCAGCATGCCAACCAGCTGGCCGGCGGCGCCGCCACGGTGGCGCAACGCGGCGGCAGCGTGGTGGGCGAACTGGTGGCCACCATGGACCAGATCCAGCACAGCAGCGGCCGCATCGCCGACATCATCGGCGTGATCGACGGCATCGCGTTCCAGACCAACATCCTGGCGCTCAACGCCGCCGTGGAGGCGGCCCGCGCGGGCGAGCAGGGCCGCGGCTTCGCGGTGGTGGCCAGCGAGGTGCGCAGCCTGGCGCAGCGCAGCAGCCAGGCGGCCCGCGAGATCAAGGAATTGATCGGCAGCAGCGTGGAGCGGGTCGGCGCGGGCAGCCAGCTGGTGCACACCACCGGCACCACCATGCAGGACATCGTGGCCAGCGTGCAGCGCGTGAGCGACATCGTGGGCGAGATCAGCACCGCAGCGCGCAGCCAGAGCCAGGAGATCGCCGAGGTCAACACGACGGTCACGCAGCTGGACCAGATGACGCAGCAGAACGCCGCGCTGGTCGAGCAGAGCACGGCCGCCGCGCAAAGCCTGCACGACCAGGCCGAACGGCTGCGCCACGCGGTGGCCGCCTTCCGCCTCGACTGAAGGTGAGTCGCCATGTCGGGCTACGCGCTGGACCCCCGCACCACGATCCTGATCGGCGGCATCACGAGCGGCCTCATGGCCATTGTCTTGTCGCTGCTGGCACGCGCCACGCCGCTGCCCGTCCCGGGGCTGTGGAGCTGGGTCGCGGGCGGCTGGCTGGTGTTCAGCGCCATGGTCCTGCTGGGCCTGCGCGACTGGACATCCAACCTGGCCACGGTCACGCTGGGCAACGGCGCGCTGATGATGGCCTACATCGTCTGGCTGGCCGGCACGCACCGGCACCTGGGCCAGCGCATCCGCTGGGCGCCCTGGCTGCTGGCCTGGACCGTCGCCACCGCCCTGGTGAGCTGGTTCATCTTCGTCGAGCCCAGCTTTCGCGTGCGCACGGTGGTCGTGGCCGGCCTGTGCGCCTACCTCAGCGCGCACCACGCCGTGGTGCTGCTGCACCACCCGCGGGCCGAGCGTTTCGGCCGGTCCATCGGCGTCTCGCTGACCTCCACCTGGCTGCTGATCCTGGCCGCCGTGTACGCCACCCGCGCGCTGCACGCCGCCTGGTTTCCGCAGGGCAGCACCGGCCTGCTCACCCAGGGCGCGGTGCAGATCGTCTACACCGGCAGCTTCACGATCTGCAACCTCATGCTCGTGATCGGCTACGCCACCACAGCCTCCGACCACGTGCGCGCGCGCATCGAGGACCAGGCCATCCACGATCCGCTGACGGGCGGACTGAACCGCCAGGCCCTGATGGACAGCCTGGAGCGCGAGCGCGCCCGCAGCACGCGCACGGGCCAGCCCTTCAGCGTGGCCATGCTGGACGTGGACCACTTCAAGAAGATCAACGACAGCCACGGCCACCCCGTGGGCGACCGCGTGCTGGTGCACCTGTGCCGCCGCATGTCGGCCCTGGTGCGGCCCAACGACGTGGTGGCCCGCTACGGCGGCGAGGAGTTCGTGATCGTGATGCCCGAGACCACGCTGGCCGCGGCGCTGCAGGCCGGCCAGCGCATCCTCACGCAGGCGGTGCAGGTCGAGGACCAGCCCCTGCCGCCCTTCACGATCAGCATCGGCCTGGCGCAATGGTCCAGCGCCGACACCTCGGTGGAGACGGTGATCGCGCGCGCCGACGCGGCGCTCTACGCCGCCAAGGCCAACGGACGCAACCGCGTGGAGGTGGGCGGCTCGGCGATCTCCGTGTAAACCCTCATCGCCAGGAACTGAAACCGGTTTCACAATCCGGCGCGTGAACTACCAATTCCAGTTCGACGCGGTCTTGGCCGCCTGGCCGCTGATGCTCAAGGGCACCTGGATCACCGTGCAGCTCTCGCTCACGGCCACGGTGCTGGGCCTCGTCGTCGCCGTGCTGGGCGCCTGGGGCAAGACCAGCGGGCCGGCCTGGCTGCGCTTCGTGATCCAGGCCTACATCGAGCTGATCCGCAACACGCCCTTCCTGGTCCAGCTGTTCTTCTTCTTTTTCGCGCTGCCGGTGTTCGGCCTGCGCTGGTCGCCCTACCAGGCCGCGCTGACGGCCATGGTCGTGAACCTGGGCGCCTACGCCACCGAGATCATCCGCGCCGGCATCGAGTCCATTCCTAAGGGGCAGATCGAGGCCGGCCGCGCGCTGAACCTCAAGGGCTGGGAGATCTTCCGCTTCGTGATCTTGAAGCCCGCGCTCAAGGCCATCTACCCGGCGCTGACCAGCCAGTTCATCTTGCTGATGCTGACCTCGGCCGTGGTCTCGGTGATCTCCGCCGACGACCTGACCTCGGTGGCCGCCACGCTGCAGTCGCAGACCTTCCGCAGCTTCGAGATCTACATCGTGGTGACGGCCATCTACCTGGGCCTGGCCCTCGCGTTTTCGGCGCTGTTCAAGCTCGTGCACCGCCAGTTCCTCCACTATCCGGACAAGAGGTAAGCCGAGATGCGCACCTTCGGCTGGCCCGAATTCCTGTTCATCGTCGAGGCGGCGAAGTGGACGCTCGCGCTGTCCGCCATCGCCTTCGTCGGTGGCGTCATCCTGGGCCTGTTGGTCGCGCTGGCGCGCACCGCAGAGCACCGCGGCGCGCAGCTCCTGGCCACCGGCTTCATCCAGGTGTTCCAGGGCACGCCGCTGCTGCTGCAGCTGTTCCTGATCTTCTTCGGCTTCCCGGTGCTGGGGCTGGACATCAATCCCTGGGTGGCGGCCGGCATCGCGCTCACGCTCAACACTGCGGCCTTCCTGGCCGAGATCTGGCGCGGCTGCATCCAGGCCGTGCCGGGCGGTCAGAAAGAGGCGGCGCTGGCGCTGAACCTCTCGTACATGGACCGCATGCGTTTCGTGATCCTGCCGCAGGCCTTCAAGATCGCGCTGCCGCCGACCGTGGGCTACCTCGTGCAGGTGATCAAGGGCACCTCGCTGGCGGCCATCATCGGCTTCACCGAGGTCACGCGCGCCGGCCAGATCATCAACAACGCCACCTTCCAGCCGCTGCACGTGTTCACCACGGTGGCCGCCGTCTACTTCCTGATCTGCTGGCCGCTGTCGCTGCTGGCCGCGCGCATGGAAAAGCGCCGCGCCGCCGCGCTGGCCCGCTGATCCGCCCCGTCAACCCCGGAGACCCCGCATGACCACCACCCGCCGCACCGTTCTCGCGCTGGCCCTCGCCAGCACCATCGCCCTGCCCGCCACGGCACAGACCGTGGCCGATCTCAAGAAGAAGGGCGAGATCACCATCGGCATGCTGGTGGACTTCCCGCCCTACGGCACGACCAACGCACAGAACCAGCCCGACGGCTACGACGCCGACGTGGCCAAGCTGCTGGCCAAGGACCTGGGCGTGAAGGCCAACATCGTGCCCGTGACCGGCCCGAACCGCATCCCCTTCCTGCTGACCAACAAGGTCGACGTGCTGGTGGCCTCGCTGGCCGTCACGCCCGAGCGCGCCAAGCAGGTGGATTTCTCCACGCCCTACGCGGCCGCCACCATCGTGCTGTACGGTGTGCAGAAGGTGCAGATGAAGGAGCCCGCCGACCTCAAGGGCAAGCGCGTGGGCGTGGCACGCGCCAGCACGCAGGATGTGGCGCTCACGGCCATTGCCCCGGAAGGCACGGAGATCCGCCGCTTCGACGACGACGCCTCAGCCATGCAGGCGCTGATGTCGGGCCAGGTCGACGCGATCGGCTGCTCGACCACGGTGGCCGCGCAGATCGCCAAGCGCGCGCCAGGCGGCACCTACGAGAACAAGTTCAACCTGCGCCAGCAGGTCATGGGCATCGCCATGCGGCCGGGCCAGGCCGAACTCAAGAAGACGCTGGACGAGTTCGTCGAGCGCAACAAGAAGAACGGCGAGTTGAACAAGCTGTACCAGAAGTGGCTGGGGACGGACTTTCCGGCTCTTTGAGCTGGCCAGCGTGGTGCGGGACCGCGCCGACGGTGTACTCCACTCCGCGAATGTCCCCCGCCGAGGGCCGCAGGCGGCCCGCGGCTCCTCCTTTATTTCGCTGCGTGGAGCACACCATCGACACGGTCAACCAGCGTCGCGTTGCATCACCCGTTCGACGCGACGTGTCCAGGGTCGAGGGTGTCGGGTGGCCTTCGCAGCGAAATAAAGGAGGAGGCCGCCAGGCCGGGGGACATTCGCGGAGAAGGCCACCCGGCGACCTCGGCCCCCGCACAACGCATCCGCCCCTTGCCTTGAAAAAACCAGACCAGCCAACGTGAACACCAAGCAGCAACACACCCTCGGCGCCCCCATCATCGAGATGGCGGGCGTCAACAAGTGGTACGGCCAGTTCCAGGTACTGACCGGCATCGACCTGTCGGTGCGGGCCGGCGAGCGCATCGTGGTCTGCGGCCCCTCGGGCTCGGGCAAGTCCACGCTGATCCGCTGCATCAACCGCCTGGAGACCGTGCAGCAGGGCACCATCACGGTGGACGGCATCGAACTCACGGCCGGCGGCAAGAACGTGGACCGTGTGCGGGCCGAGGTTGGCATGGTGTTCCAGCAGTTCAACCTGTTCCCGCACCTGACCATTTTGGAGAACTGCACGCTGGCCCCCATGCGCTCGCGCGGCATGACGCAGCAGCAGGCCGAAGAGGTGGCCATGCAGTACCTCACGCGCGTGCGCATCCCCGAGCAGGCCAAGAAGTACCCGGCCCAGCTCTCGGGCGGCCAGCAGCAGCGCGTGGCGATTGCGCGCGCGCTGTGCATGGCGCCCAAGATCATGCTGTTCGACGAGCCGACCTCGGCGCTGGACCCCGAGATGGTCAAGGAGGTGCTGGACACCATGATCGCGCTGGCCGAGGATGGCATGACCATGCTGTGCGTCACGCACGAGATGGGCTTTGCGCGCAGCGTGGCCGACCGCGTGATCTTCATGGCCGAAGGCAGGATCGTCGAACAGGGCGCGCCGACGCAGTTCTTCGACCATCCGCAGCACGAAAAGACCCGGCAGTTCCTCGGACAGATCCTATGAGCACTCCCACCGCTTTCGACGTCGCCGTGTTCGGCGAAGCCATGATGCTGCTGGTCGCCGACCAGCCCGGCCCGCTGGAGGATTGCACGGGCTTCCTCAAACGCACGGCCGGTGCCGAAACCAATTTTGCGATCGGTCTGGCGCGCCTGGGCTTCAAGGTCGGCTGGGCCAGCCGCCTGGGCACGGACAGCATGGGCCGCTACCTGCTGCGCAGCATGCAGGCCGAGGGCATCGACTGCGGCCACGTCGTTTGCGACGCGAGCCAGAAGACGGGCTTTCAATTCAAGGGCCGCGTGACGGATGGCAGCGACCCGCCCGTCGAATACCACCGCAAGGGCTCGGCCGCGAGCCAGATGACGCCCGCCGACATCGACGAGGCCTGGCTGCGCAGCGCGCGCCACCTGCATGCCACGGGCGTGTTCCCGGCCATCTCGGCCACCACGCTGCCCACGGCCATCCGCAGCATGGAGATCGCGCGCGAAGCCGGCCGCACGGTTTCGTTCGACACCAACCTGCGGCCCACGCTGTGGCCCAGCCGCGCCGCCATGGTCGAGGCCATCAACGGCCTGGCCGCGCGCGCCGACTGGGTGCTGCCCGGCATCGAGGAAGGCGAGATCCTGACCGGCGAGACCGCGCCCGAACGCGTGGCCGCCTTCTACCGTGCCCAGGGCGCCAGGCTCGTGGTCGTCAAGCTCGGCGCCGACGGTGCCTACTACGACAGCGACGTGGCCGGCACCGGCCGCGTGCCGGGCTGTCCTGTCGAGAAGGTCGTGGACACCGTGGGCGCCGGCGACGGCTTCGCGGCCGGGGTGGTCAGTGCCTTGCTCGAAGGCCTGAGCGTGCCCGAGGCCGTGCGCCGCGGCGCGTGGATCGGTGCACGCTGCGTGCAGGTGATCGGCGACACCGAGGGCCTGCCCACGCGCGCACAACTGGAGGAAGCCGCCCCATGAACGTCGTCGTCTTCGGCACCCTGCCGCCCGACCAGCTCGCGCGCCTGCAGGCCCGGCACCAGGTCACCGTCACCCACCCCAAGACCGACCCCGCAGCCTTCGAAGCCGCATTGCCGCAGGCCGAGGGCCTGATCGGCGCGAGCTACCCCATCACGCCCGCGCTGCTGGACCAGGCGCCGCGCCTGCGCGTGGTGTCCAGCGTCTCGGTCGGGGTGGACAACTACCCGCTGGCCGCCCTCCAACAGCGCGGCATCGTGCTGTGCCACACGCCCGGCGTGCTCGACGAGACCGTGGCCGACACCGTGTTCGGCCTGCTCATGGCCACCAGCCGGCGCATGGTCGAGCTGGCCAACCTCGTGCGTGAAGGCCGCTGGACCAAGAGCGTGGGCGAAGACCTGTACGGCTGGGACGTGCACCACAAGACCCTGGGCCTGCTGGGCTTCGGCCGCATCGGCCAGGCGATCGCGCGGCGTGCCGCGCTGGGCTTCGGCATGGAGGTGCTCTACCACGCGCGCCGCCCGGTCGACCTGGCTGCGCAGGCGCCCGAACTCGTGGGCAAGGCGCGGCACACGCCGCTGGCCGAACTGCTGCCGCGCGCCGACTTCGTGGTCGCCATGCTGCCGCTGTCGGACACCACGCGCGGCATGCTCAACGCAGACCTGTTCGCGCAGATGAAGACCGGCAGCATCTTCGTCAACGGCGGCCGTGGCGCCACCGTGGACGAGGCCGCGCTGCTGCACGCGCTGGACCACGGCCCGCTGCGCGCGGCCGGCCTGGATGTGTTCGCCAAGGAGCCGCTGCCGGCCGACTCGCCGCTGCGCACGCACCCGCGCGTGACGCCGCTGCCGCACATCGGCTCGGCCACGGCCGAGACCCGCCATGCCATGGCCGCGCTGGCCGTGACCAACCTGCTGCAGGTGCTGGCCGGCGAGCGGCCCAGCGCCGTCTACGACACGCGCCAGGTGTGAGCGCAGGCCGCCCGACGATCTCCGACGTCGCCGCGGCCGCGGGCGTCTCCAAGGCCACGGTCTCGCGCTTCTTCAACCACCGCGAGCGCCTGCTGAGCCCGGACATCGCCGCGCGCGTGCAGGCCGCGATCGACCAGCTCGGCTACGCGCCCAGCCCCATGGCCCAGGCGCTGAGCCGCGGCCGTTCGCGCCTGATCGGCCTGGTCGTGGCCGACATCGCCAACCCCTATTCCGTGGCCGTGCTGCGCGGGGCCGAACGCGCCTGCCGCGAAGCCGGCTACCTGGTCATGCTGTTCAACCTGGGCAACGAGCCGGGCCGCGAGCGCGAGGCCATCGAGGCCCTGGCCGGCTACCAGGTCGACGGCTTCATCCTCAACACGCTGGGCCGCGGCCACAGCGTGCCCGACGCCGTGGCGGCCCAGGGCAAGCCCGTGGTGCTGATCGACCGGCGCCACACCGGCATGCAGACCGACTTCGTGGCGCTGGACAACGCCGGCGCCATGGCCCAGCTGTGCAGCCACCTGCAGGCCGGCGGCTGGCAGGAATTGCTGTACGTGACGGAACCCGTGGCCGGCGTCAGCACGCGGCGCGAGCGCACGGCGGCCTTCGGCACCTGCCTGCAGGCCCCCATGGCCGGCAGCGTGTTCGAAAGCGCCGAGGGCGACGACGCCGCGCTCCTGGCGGCCCTGGCCGCGCTGCGCCGGCGCGCCGGCAGGAAGCGCCGCCCCGCCGTGGTGGCCGGCAACGCGGTGGTCACGCTGCGCGTGGCCCGCGCGGTGCGCGAGCTCGGCTGGCAGTTCGGCAGCGACCTGGGTTTCGCCGGCTTCGACGATCCGGACTGGGCCCCGCTGATCGGCCCGGGGCTGACCTGCATCGCCCAACCCACCGACGCCATCGGCGAAGGCGCGGCGCGCTGCCTGATCGAGCGGCTGCAGGGCCACACCGGCCCGGCACGGCGGGTGTTGCTGGAGGGACAGCTGGTGGTGCGCGGATCGTCCGCACCGGGCTGAAGCCGGCTAGCATGCCGCGCCATCCCACCACGGAGACACGCGCATGACCACCGCCACCCTCGTCAACCACCAGGTCCGCCTGGCCCGACGCCCCGAAACCACCGCCACGCGCGAGCACTGGAACTTCACCACGGAGCCCGTGGCCGAGCCGTCCGAAGGCGGCGTGCTCGTGCAGACACTCTCGCTCTCGCTGGACCCGGCCATGCGCGGCTGGCTCAACGACGCGAAGAGCTACATCCCGCCCGTGGCCATCGGCGAAGTCATGCGCGCGGGCGGCGTCGGCCGCGTGATCTCCTCGCAGAACCCGGCCTTCGCGGTCGGCGACACGGTCTACGGCACGCTGGGCGTGCAGGAATACGCGCTGGTCCCGCAGGACGCCTTGAAGCGCGTGGGCCTCGTGAAGATCGACCTGCGCCTGGGCACGGTGGGCCAGTGGCTCAACGTGCTGGGCATGCCGGGCATGACGGGCTACTTCGGCCTGCTGGACATCGGCCAGCCGCAGCCGGGCCAGACCGTGGTGGTCTCGGCCGCGGCCGGCGCGGTCGGGCAGACGGTCGGCCAGCTCGCCAGGATCAAGGGCTGCCGCGCGGTCGGCATCGCGGGCGGCCCCGCCAAGTGCGACTGGGTGGTGAAGGAGCTGGGCTTCGATGCCTGCATCGACTACAAGGCCGGCCCATCGGCCGTGCGCGAAGGTCTCAAGCAGCACTGCCCGAACGGCGTGGACGTGTACTTCGACAACGTGGGCGGCGAGATCCTCGACCAGGTGCTGGCCAGGCTCGCGCGCAAGGCCCGCGTGATCGTCTGCGGCGCCATCAGCCAGTACAACAACGCGAACAGCATGCCGGGCGCCGGCCCGCGGAACTACCTGAGCCTGCTCGTGAACCGCGCGCGCATGGAGGGCATGGTGGTGTTCGACTACGCCGACCGCTTCCCGCAGGCGATCGCCGAGCTGGCCGGCTACCTCAAGGACGGCCGCATGCAGAGCAAGGAAGACGTGGTGCAGGGCCTGGACCATTTCCCCGAAACGCTGAACAAGCTGTTCGCGGGCGGCAACTTCGGCAAGCTGGTGCTGCAGGTGGCGGCGGCCTGAGCTTGGCAACCATGCGAATTTTTCGCATGCGACGTTGCTGATGCTGTGATGGACGGCAATGCAGGCGAATCCTAGGATGCGCCCATTCCCCACCCTGGAGTTGCCGCCATGACCACCACCCGCCGCCTGTCCCTGCTGGCCTGCACGTTCGGCCTGCTGGCCGCCGCCCTGCCGGCGGCCGCCCAGGGCAAGTACCCCGACCATCCCGTTAAGCTCATGGTCGCGCTGCCGGCCGGCGGCGGCGTGGACATGATCGCGCGCCTGGTGGGCCAGAAGCTGGCCGCGCTGAACGGGCAGCCCTACGTGGTGGACAACCGGGCCGGCGCCTCGGGCCGCATCGGCCTGCCGCTGGTGGCCAAGGCCGCGCCGGACGGCTACACACTGATGGCCTCGCCGGCTTCGTTCCTGACGACCAACCAGCACATCTTCAAGGAGATGCCCTACGACGCCCAGGCCGATTTCGCGCCCATCACCAAGCTGGCCAACCAGTCCATGGTGCTGGTGGTCAAGGACCGGCAGAAGTTCGCCAACGCGGGGGCGGTGCTGGCCGCGGCCCGGGCCAAGCCGGAAGCCGTCAACTACGCCTCGTCGGGCGACGGCAGCCCCCAGCACCTGGCGGCGCTGATGTTCGAGACGCGCATGAAGGTGCGCATGGTGCACATCCCCTACAAGGGCGGCGCGCTGGCCATCAACGACCTCTTGGGCGGCAACGTGGACATGCTGTTCGCGCCGCTGCCCGAGGCCCTGCCCCACATCAAGGCCGGCAAGCTCACGGCGCTGGCCATCATGAGCGAGCAGCGTTCGCCCCTGATCGCCGACGTGCCGACCATGCGCGAGGCCGGCATCGACAACATGGTGTTCCAGACCTGGATCGGCATGCTGGCCCCGGCCCGCACGCCGCGCCCGCTGATCGACCAGCTGAACCAGCAGATCCACGCCATCCTGGCCAGCGAGGAGGTCAAGGCCCATCTGCGCGACGCCGGCATGGACGTTGCGCCGACCACGCCCGAGCAGTTCGCCAAGACCATCTCGGAGGAAAGCAGGCTGCACGCGGAACTCGTGAAGGCTTCCGGACTGGTGCCGCAGTGAGGCTTGAAATCGGGCCGGGCGCCCTGCAGCTGCCCGCATGACCACCCCGCTGCACCTCGTCTGCCCGCACTGCCACACCACCAACCGCGTCGCCGCGGCCGACCTGGCCAAGGCGCCGGACTGCGGCAAGTGCCACCAGCCGCTGTTCACGGGCCATTCCGTGGCGCTGGACGGTGCCAGCTTCGACCGCCACATCGGCCGCAGCGACATCCCGGTGCTGGTGGACTTCTGGGCGCCCTGGTGCGGCCCCTGCCGGCAGATGGCGCCGGCCTTCGAGCAGGCTGCGGCCCAGCTGCAGCCCCATGTGCGGCTGGCCAAGCTCGACACCGAGGCGCACCAGGCCCTGGGCGCCCGCTTCGCCATCCGCAGCATCCCCACGCTCGCCTTGTTCCGCGGCGGCCGCGAGATCGCGCGCCAGGCCGGCGCCATGGGCGCGGCCGACATCGTGCGCTGGACGCAGGCCCACCTCGCACGGGTCGGCTGAGCTTCAGCGCCGCTGCAGCGTGAGCCCGATCAACCGCGACACCACGGCCGCCAGGTAGATCACGCCCGCGAACATCTCCAGGCTGGCCATGGCGCGCGCCACGGGCCGCACCGGGATCACGTCGCCGATGCCGGTGGACGAGAGCAGCGCGAAGCTCAGGAACAGCAGCTCGGTCCAGCTGCGCGGGCCTGCGAGTCCACCGCCGCCAGGAAGCTGCCGGGCTGCAGCGCCTGCAGCACCACGAACACATGGGCGAAGGCCCAGGCCAGCAGCGTGAAGGTGGCGCCCGCGGCGAACAGCTCGTCGGTGGTAGCGCGCAGGTCGCCCAGCATGTAGGCGATCAGGCTGCCCACGGCGTAGAAGTAGAACACCGCCTCCAGCGCCGCCGACCAGGGCAGCAGCCAGTGCACGTCGAACGCCGCCTGCAGCACCAGCAGCGCGATGGCTGGCAGCGCGATGCACACGCTGATCCAGGTCAGCCCCGGCGTGCTGCGCACCATGTGCGTGGTGACGATCAGCACGAGGCCGGCCAGCTGCACGAGTAGCAGGATAGCCGAGGGGTGGCGCCGGGTCAGGGCAAGGAATCGCAGGGGCCGCATGCGCCGCATTCTCGGCGCAGCACCGGCCCCGCTCAGGCCTGCGCCGGCCGCGGCCCGTACCGCCAGACCAGCAGCGCCCCCAGCGTGACCGAGCCCAGCGCGAACAAGGGCCCGCCGTGCGCGCCCACATGGTCGACCAGCAGGCCGCCGCCGATGGCGCCGCTGGCGATCGCGACCTGGAAGGCCGCGACCAGCAGGCCGCCTGCGCCTTCGGCCTGGTCGGGCGCGGCACGCACGATCCAGGTCTGAAAACCCACGGGAAACGCGCCGAAGGCGAAGCCCCAGAGCACCACGGCCACCGCCGTGACGGCCACCGAGGAGGCGCCCAGCAGCAGCACCCCGGCCAGCAGCGCGACCAGGCTGCCGCCGGCCACGATGGCGCGACGCTCGCTGCGCTCGGCGATGGCGCCGCCCACCAGGTTGCCGAAAAAGCCGCCGATGCCGTAGCCCAGCAGCACGCCCGTGATCGCGCCGACCGACAGGTGCGTCACGTTCTCCATGAGCGGGCGGATGTAGGTGAAGCCCGCGAAGTGGCCCGAGATCACGAGCAGCACGGCCAAGAGCGCCACGCGCACGTCGGGCCGCGTGAGCAGTTCGGCCAGCACGCGCAGGTCGGGCCGGTCGCGCGGGGGCAGCGCGGGCAGCGTGGCGAGCTGGAACACCAGCGTCACCACGCTCACCGCACCGGCCGCCCAGAAGGCGCTGCGCCAGCCCCATTGCTCGCCCATCCAGGCACCGATGGGCGCGGCGCAGACCGTGGCCACCGACACGCCGGTCAGGATCAGCGCCATGGCGCGTGCGAAGCGGTCGGCCGGCACCAGGCGCAGCGCGAGCGCGCCCGACATCGACCAGAAGCCGCCCAGCGCCACGCCCAGCAGCACGCGCGCCACCAGCAGCGCCGGCAGGCTGGTGGCCGCCACGGCCAGGCCGTTGGACAGCAGCAGGAGCACGGTCAGCGCCAGCATCACGCTGCGGCGGTCCAGGTTGCGCGTGAGCAGCGGCAGGCTTGGCGCGGCCACGGCCGCGACCAGCGCCGTGGCCGTCACGGTCTGGCCGGCCGTGCCCTCGCTGACACGCAGGTCGGCGGCCATGGCCGTGAGCAGGCTGGCCGGCAGGAACTCGGCCGTGACCAGGCCGAACACGCCCAGCGCCAGCGCGGCGACGGCCGGCCAATGGGCCTGGGTGGGCTCCGGCGGTGCGCCGGCAATGGGGGGGCAGGTGGTGCAGGAAGCGGAAGACACAGGGTATATCCCAGGTTGGACAAGCAGAGCGCGGAGCTTAGGCCTAAGATCCCGGCGTTTGAATGCCGGAAAAGCCGAAATGCTTGACGAATCCTCCAGACCTTCTGCCCTGGCCACGCTGGCGGCGCCCACCATCCCCCCCGACCGGCGCGACACGCTCACGCGCATCCTGCTGGGCCTGCGGCTGGACGGCGTGGAGTACGGCCGCTGCCTGGTGCGCGCTCCGTGGTCGCTGCGCTTTCCGGCCCAGCGCGATGCGCGCTTTCATTTCGTCGCCAGCGGCGGCGCCTGGCTGCGCCTGCCCGGCAGCGACTGGCTGCGGCTGGACCCCGGCGACGCCGTGCTGCTGCCGCGCGGCAGCGCGCACGCGCTGGCCAGCGCGCCCGACCTGCCGGCCACCGACATCGCGGCGCTGCCGCGCGTGCCGGTGTCCGAGCAGGTCTATCTCGTGCGCGACGGCACGGCGGACGATGGGCAGGCGCCGTCCGACCTGCTGTTCTGCGGCAGCATGCGCTTCAACCTGGACCCGCTGCACCCGCTCATGGCGCTGATGCCGGACCTCATGCGGGCGGGCGAACTCGCGCTGCGCGACCCCGGCGTGCCGGCCCTGCTGGACGCGATGGAGCGCGAGGTGGCGCTGGACCGCATCGGCAGCTGCGGCATCCTCGCGCGGCTGGCCGACGTGCTGGCCGCCAGCATCATCCGCGCCTGGGTGGAGTGCGCCTGCGGCGACGCGACGGGCTGGCTGGCGGCCGTGCACTGCCCCGACATCGGCAAGGTGCTGGCGGCCATCCATGCCGAGCCCGAGCGCGACTGGAGCGTGCCCGCTCTGGCCGAGCTCATGGGCGCCTCGCGCTCGCGCTTCGCCGAGGCCTTCACGAAGACCGTGGGCGAGAGCCCGGCGCGCTACGTGGCCAAGGTCAAGATGTTCCAGGCCCGGCACTGGATCGCCCAACAGGGCATGCGCGTGGCGGTGGCCGCCAGCCGGCTCGGCTACGACTCCGAGGCCTCGTTCAGCCGTGCCTTCAAGCGCGTGATCGGACAGCCGCCCAGCGCGGTGCGGGCGCCGGTGCCCGCGCGGCATCCCATGTAAGCGGGATTTCCGCGCCTTTGCACTCCCTGGAGACTGCGCCCGCCGTGGGCTGCGCCGCGATCGGCAGGCGCAGGGCACGGCAGCGAAGGAGCCAGGAATGGACGCACGACCCCCGCGACGCCAGCGCGCGCGCCTGCACACGATCGGACTGGGCATGGCCTGGTGCTGCTGCGCCAGCCTGCCCGCCAGCGCGCTCGTGCGCACCGCAACACCGCCGAGTCCGGCGCCGGCGCCGGCGGGACATGCCATCACCGCCGCTGCGGACACCCGGGCGGCAGAACGGCCCCCGGGGCGGCCCGCCCCCGTGCAGGACCGCGCGCCGAGGCCGCGCGCCGCCACGCCGGCCGAGCCCGAACCGGCCGCCGGCTGGCTGCTGGCCGGAGCGCTGGCCACGCTGCTGTCGCTGCGCCGCCATGTGCGTGCGCCGGGGCTGCTGGAGGCCGCCGCGCGCCCCGACGGATACGCCCCGGCCGTCCGCATGTCGCGCAGGTGATCGCAGGCGCCGCAGGGCCTGCGCATGATCCCGCGCGCAGTCGCCCGGCCGCCGGCCCGCTGGCGACCGCACTGCAACGACAGGGAGACACGCATGGACTTCGACCAGGTGGTGCAGCAGCGCCGCAGCATCCGCGGTTACCAGAACAAGCCGGTGCCCCGGGCCTTGATCCGCGAGGTGCTTGCGCTCGCGATGCGGGCGCCGACCTCGCTCAATACCCAGCCCTGGAATTTCCACGTGGTGACGGGCGCGGTGCTGGACCGCATCCGCGCTGGCAACGTGGAACGCAACCTCGCCGGCATCCCGCATTCGCGTGAGTTCCGCCTGGGGCCGGACTACGCGGGCGTGCACCGCGAGCGGCAGATCGGCATCGCCAAGCAACTGTTCGCCGCCATGGGCATCGCGCGCGACGACAAGGCGGCGCGCCAGGACTGGGTGCTGCGCGGCTTTCGCCAGTTCGATGCGCCGGTCTCCATCGTGGTGACCTACGACCGCGCCATCCACGGCAGCGACATCGCGCCCTTCGACTGCGGCGGCGTGGTCAACGCCATCGTCAATGCCGCCTGGTCGCGCGGCCTGGGCTGCGTGATCAACAGCCAGGGCATCATGCAGTCGCCCGTGGTGCGTGCCGAGGCCGGCATCCCGGACGACCAGGTGATCCAGACCTGCATCGCGATGGGCTGGCCCGACGACAGCTTTCCGGCCAACGCTGTGGTGTCGCAGCGCAAGTCGGTGGACGAGGCGGCGCGCTTCGTGGGGTTCGACGACGAAGCCGCGTGATCCGGCCGGGCCGCGGCCGCGTACAGGGTGGGTCGCCACCCCGGACCCCGCCCCTTGCACCGTACCCGCCCGCTGCTCCGCACGCTCGCCCTCCTGTTCGCCGCCCTGGCCACGCTGCCGCTGCTGGGCGCCTGCTCGGGCACCGGCACGCTGAATGCGCTGTCCGCGCGCGACACCTACACCCTGCAGACCGGCGTGCCGTATGCGGACGGCCCGCGCCAGCGCCTGGACATCTACACACCCACCGCCACGCCACCGACCGCGGGCTGGCCCATGGTGGTGTTCTTCTACGGCGGCTCCTGGAACAGCGGGGACCGCGCCGACTACCGCTTCCTCGGCGAAGCGCTGGCTGCGCAGGGCGTGCTGACGCTCATCGCCGACTACCGGCTCTACCCGCAGGTGCGCTATCCCGCATTCCTGCAGGACAGTGCCCAGGCCCTGGCCTGGGGGCTCGCGCAGGCGCAGCGCCTGGGGGCGAACCCGCGCCGCGTGTTCGTGATGGGCCACAGCGCGGGCGGCTACAACGCCGCCATGCTGGCGCTGGACGCGCGCTGGCTGCAGGCCACGGGGCACCGGCCGCAGGAGCTGGCGGGCTGGATCGGCCTGGCCGGGCCCTACGATTTCTTTCCCACCGACAACCCCGATGTGCGGCCGGTGTTCTTCCACCCGGACTACCCGCCGCGGGCGCAGCCCATCGACTTCGCGCCGGCCGATGCGCCGCGCACCTTCCTCGGCACGGCGCGCCAGGACGATCTCGTCAGCCCCGAGCGCAGCAGCGTGCAGCTGGCGCGCAAGCTGCAGGCGGCCGGGGTGCCGGTCACGCTGCGCCTGTACGGGCGCGTGAACCATGCGACGCTGGTCGGCGCCATGGCCTGGCCGCTGCGCTGGATGGCGCCGGTGCTGGCGGACGTCCGCGCCTTCATCGACGCGCCCTGAGCGGCCGCCCGCGCACGGCCATCACAGCGCCGTGCGCACCGACCAGATCTCGGGGAACAGCACCACGTCCAGCATCTTGCGCAGGTAGGGCACCCCGCCCGTGCCGCCCGTGCCGCGCTTGAAGCCGATCACGCGCTCCACCGTGGTCACGTGGCGAAAGCGCCAGAGCCGGAACGCGTCCTCGATGTCGGTCAGCTTCTCGCCGAGCTGGTAGAGGTCCCAGTGCCGGTGCGGGTCGCGGTAGACCGCGGCCCAGGCGGCCTCGACGTCGGGGCTCGCCGCATAGGGCTGGGTCCAGTCGCGGTCCAGCCGGTCGGCCGGGATCGCCAGGCCTTCGCGTGCGAGCAGGCGCAGCGCCTCGTCGTACAGCGATGGCGCGCGCCAGGCGGCCTCCACCTGGGCGAGCAGGTCGCTGCGGTGCGCGTGCGGCTGCAGCATGGCCGCGTTCTTGTTGCCCAGCGCGAACTCGATGCTGCGGTACTGGTAGCTCTGAAAGCCGCTGGAGCTCGCGAGGTAGGGGCGCATAGCGCTGTACTCGGGCGGCGTCATGGTCGACAGCACGGTCCAGGCGCTGACCAGCTGCTCCATGATGCGCGAGACGCGCGCGAGCATCTTGAAGGCGTCGGCGCGCCGGTCGCCGGCGATCGCGCGGATGGCGGCGTGCAGCTCGTGCAGCATGAGCTTCATCCACAGCTCGCTGGTCTGGTGCTGCACGATGAACAGCATCTCGTCGTGCGCGGGCGACAGCGGGTGCTGGGCGTTCAGGATCTCGTCCAGGTGCAGGTAGTCGCCATAGCTCATGGACCGGCTGAAGTCCAGCTGGGCCTTTTCGTCGTGGACGATCTTCTCCGTGCTCATCAGGTCACCGCGTGCTTGGCGTTGAACTCGGAGCGGCGCCATTCTTCGCTGGCCAGCACTTCGCACAGGTGCTCGACGGCGTTCCAGACGTCCTCGAAGCCCAGGTACAAGGGCGTGAAGCCGAAGCGCAGGATGTCGGGCATCTGCGCGTCGCCGGCCCGGTAGTCGCCGATCACGCCACGTGCGATCAGGGCCTGCACGATCGCGTAGGCGCCCTCGCTGCGGCTCAAGCAAACCTGCGAGCCGCGCTGTGCATGTGCGCGCGGCGTGACCAGCTCCAGGCCATGGCCGGCGCAACGCTCTTCGACCAGCGCGATGAAGAGGTCGGTCAGCGCCAGCGACTTGGCACGCAGCGCGGCCATGCCGCCCAGCGGCTCGGCGGCCAGCACCGTGTCCAGCCCGCATTCCAGCCCGGTCAGACTCAGGATGGGCTGGGTGCCGCACAGGTAGCGCGCGATGCCGGGCGCAGGCTGGTAATCGGGTGTGAACGCGAACGGCGCCGCATGGCCCCACCAGCCCGACAGCGGCTGCCAGAAGCGCTGCGCATGGCGCGGGTGCACCCAGACGAAGGCCGGCGCGCCCGGGCCGCCGTTGAGGTACTTGTAGCCGCAGCCGACCGCGAAGTCGGCGCCGCCGCCGTTCAGGTCCACGGGCACCGCGCCCGCGCTGTGCGCGAGGTCCCAGACCGCCAGCGCGCCGGCCGCGTGCGCCGCGGCGCTCATGGCCGCCATGTCGTGCATGGCGCCGGTGCGGTAGTTCACGTGCGTGAGCATGAGCACGGCGGTCTCGGGCAGCAGCGCGGCGATCTGCTCCGGTGCGTCGACCAGCTGCAGCCGGTAGCCGCGCTCACGGCACAGGCCTTCGGCGATGTAGAGGTCGGTCGGGAAGTTGCTGCGTTCGCTGACGACCAGGCGGCGCTGCGGCGCGTCCTCTGCCGCGATCTTGAGCGCGGCCGAGAGCACCTTGAACAGGTTGACCGAGGTCGAGTCGGTGCACACCAGTTCGCCGGGCTGCGCGCCGACCAGGCGCGCGAGCCGGTCGCCCAGGCGCTGCGGCAGGTCGAACCAGCCCGATGCGTTCCAGGCGCGGATCAGCTGCGTGCCCCACTCCTCGCGCACGGCGGCGGCGATGCGCGCAGGCGCGGCGGCCGGCATCACGCCCAATGAATTGCCGTCGAGGTAAATCACGCCAGCAGGAATCGTGAACAGGTCGCGCAGCGCGCGCAGCGGGTCCGCGGCATCGCGCGCGCGGCAGTCTTGCAGGGTCGTCATGGTTCAGTTCCGGAGTTCGCGCAGCACCGCGCGCACGGGGGAGGCGTCGGCCGTCGTGAGCTTGAGCGGCAGCGCGATGAGTTCGTAGTCGCCCTCGGGCACGTCGTCGAGCACGAGGTTCTCGAGCACGCGCATGCCGTGGCGGCGGATCACCTGGTGGCTGGAAAGCGTCTTGCTGTCGGCCGGGTCGATGCTGGCCGTGTCGATGCCGATCAGCCGCACGCCCAGGGCCGCGAGCCGCTCGACCGTCTCGGGCGCATAGGCCGCGAGCTGCGGGTCCCAGCGGTCCTGCGGCATGGTGGCGTAGGTGCGCACGAGCAGGCGTGGCGGCAGGCCGTCCAGCGCATGCGCGAGATGCGCCCACTGCACGAGCGGCCCACCGCCGATGGCATGGACCACGCGGCACGGCCCCAGGTAGGGCGCGAGGTCCACGGCGCCGATGGCCGCGCCATCCGGGTCGTAGTGCAGCGGCGCATCGGCGTGCGCACCCACGTGCGGCGAGAGCGTCAGCTCGCCGACGTTGACGGGGCAGCCGGGGCCGATGCTGGCGGCCCAGCGCTGCTGGTAGGGGGTGTCGCCCGGGAACACCGGCGTGCCCGCGTGCACGGGCGGCGAGATGTCCCACAGGCGTGGTTCGGAAGACATGGGCGCGAAGGTAGCGCCATGCGTGGGGGCGTGGTGTCGGTTATTTCCAACAACAGCGCCGAGAATGACAGGCGAGCACCTGCGCCGCCGCGCGCCGCGACGTCCGTGCTCAGGAACCCAGCGCCTCGACCGCCCGTGCCGCCTGCAGCACGCGCGGATCCTCGAAGCGCGGTCCCACCACCTGCAGCCCCACGGGCAGGCCGCGCACCGTGCCGGCCGGCACCGAGCAGGCCGGCACGCCGCAGTAGTTGAACAAGGGCGTGAACGCCGCATGCCCGCGCGGGCCGGCCGGGCGGCCGCCGATGGCGGGCGGGCCGAGCTGGGCGAGCGGCCAGGCCGTCACCGGCGTGGTGGGGCACAGCAGCAGGTCGTAGCGCTCGAAGAAGCGCACCAGGCAGGCGCTGAGCCGTTCCTTGAGCCGCAATGCGCGCGCCACCTGCGCGGGCGTGACCTCGGCACCGGCCTCGATCTGGGCCACGAGCACGGGGTCGATGCGCTCGCGCGCGTCGGCCAGCCGCGCGCCGTACAGCGCGTGCAGGCCGGCCTGCTGCAGTGCCAGCAGCGGGTACTCGCGCGCCTCGGCCGGCCAGGGCGGGTCGGCATCGTCGATCTGCCAACCGGCCGTGCGCAAGGCGTCCACGCGCTGCTGCAGCGCCTGCAGCACGTCGGCATCGACCGCGAAGTCGCAGCCCAGCTGCGGGCTCCAGGCCACGCGCAGGCCGGTCACGGCTTGTTGCAGACCTGGCGACGCCTCGAGGCCCACGGCGATCGGCACACCGGCCGGGTCGGCCGCATCAAAGGCCAGCAGTTGGTCGTAGAGCCAGGCGCAGTCGTCCACGTCGCGTGCGAGCTGGCCGATCACCGAAAGGCCGAAGTTCGGCTCGGCGAAACCCCAGGGGTGCGGGATCAGCCCGTTGCTGGGCTTGAAGCCCACCAGTCCGCAGTGCGCGGCGGGCCGGCGCGTGGAGCCGCCCGCGTCCGTGCCCAGCGCCAGCAGGCCCAGGCCCGCGGCCAGGGCCGACACGGCGCCGCCGGAGGAGCCGCCCGGCGTCAGCGCCGGGTCCAGCGGGTGGCGCGTGGCGCCGTACAGCAGGTTGCTGGTCACGCCCTTGCAAGCGAACTCCGAACAGTTGGTGATGCCCAGCACCACCGCGCCGCGCGCGCGCAGCCGGGCCACGGCCCAGGCGTCGCGCGGCGCGACGAAGTCCTCGAACAGGCGCGAACCCTGGGCGATGCGCCGGCCTGCGACCCAGAGGTTGTCCTTGACCGTGAACGGCACGCCGGCCATGGGCAGATCCTCGCCCGCGGCCAGACGCGCATCCACGGCCGCGGCCTCGGCCAGCACCTGTTCCGCATCGAACTGGACGATGGCATTGAGGCCGGGGTTCAGGCGCTCCACACGGTCGATGAAGTGGCGCGCCACGGCCACCGCGCTGAGCACGCCCGCCCTGACCTGCGCCGCCAGGGCGCGCGCGCTGTGCGCATGGAGTTCCGTCATGCCGACCTTCCGAACAATGCGGTGAGTGCGGGCGACACGCCTTGAACGGCGCGCCCACCCGTCGGGCTCACGCTGCCCACGCGGGCGCGCGGCAGGCGCAGCCCCACCAGGGCCTGGGCCAGCGCCACGGCGCAGCCCACGCCGTCCAGCAGCGGCACGGGCAGGCGCGGCTGCAGCGCATCGGCCATGGACGCCATGGCCGCGCCGGCCAGCAGCACGGCTTCGGCGCCGTCCCGCTCGACGAGCGTGCGGGCACCTGCCAACACAGCCTCCAGCACGGCCTGCTGCGCCTCCTGCGGCGCGCCCACCATCTGCTGCGGCGTGAGCGTGAGCGTCTCCACGCCGGCCAGACGCTCGCCCAGGTCGTAGGACTGCACGAGTTCGCGGTACAGCGGTCCCATGCGTGCGCCGTTGGTCAACAGGCCGATGCGCGTGGCCACCGTGGCACCGCACAGCAAACCGGCCTCGGTCATGCCGACCACGGGAATGTCCAGCAACTCGCGGCAGGCCCACAGCGCCGTGTCGAGCGAGACGCCCAGCACCACGGCATCGCAACCGGGCGCGTGCTGCGCCACGAGGTCCAGCACGCCGTGCTGCGCGAGCGCGTTCTCCGCGCGCGAGCCGATCACGGCGGGGCCGAAGCGGCCGGTCACGGCCACGAGTTCGGTGCCGGGCGCGGCGCGGCTGCGCGCGGCGGCCAGCACCGCGTCGGTCACGGCCTGGGTCAGGTTCGGGTTGACCAGCAGCAGCTTCATGCAGCCTCCGGCGGCATGTGGGCCAGCCAATGCCGCGCGATCTGCTCGCGCGTGGCGCACCAGGCGCCGCCGCGCTGCGCGATGTGGCGCGTCAGCTGGCGCAGGCCCTCGATGCGGCCGGGCCGGCCGATGATGCGCGTGTGCAGGCCGATGGACAGCATGCGCGGCGTGGCGCGCGACTCGGCCAGCAGCGCGTCGAAGGCGTCGATCGCGTAGTCGGCGAAGTCGCTGCCGCGCACGTAGGCGTAGCTGTCGAAGAAGCGCATGTCGTTGGTGTCGAAGGCGTACGGCAGCACCAGATGCGGCCGGCCGGCCACGCGCACGTAGTAAGGCAGGTCGTCGTTGTAGGCGTCGCTGTCGTAGAGGAAGCCGCCCTGCTCGACCAGCAGGCGCCGCGTGTTCACCGAGGCCGAGGACTTGGTGTGCCAGCCCACGGGTGCGCGGCCGTGCAGGCGGCGGATGCTCTCCACGCAGCGCGCGATCAGCGCGCGCTCCTCTTCCTCGGCCATGCCCGCATGCGACTCCCAGCGCCAGCCATGGCAGCAGACCTCGAAGCCCTGCTCGGCCGCATCCGTGGCGATCCAGGGCGTGGTCTCCAGCGCCCGCGCACAGGCGTTCAGCGTGAGCGGGATGCCGGCCTCCATGAGCGCGCGCGTGATGCGCCAGTAGCCCACGCGCGCGCCGTACTCGAACTGGCTCTCCATGCACAGGTCGGGCGCGCCCACCACCTCGTGCTTGACCTCGTGGTGGCTTTCGTTGCGCAGATCGCCCGCGCTGAGCGCGAACTCGGCACCCTCCTCCACATTGAGCACGAAGGAGACCGCCAGGCCGGTGTCGCCAGGCCAGCGCAGCTGCGGATAGTTCCAGCGGTAGCCCGAGAAGTCGCGCGCGCTCATGCCAACCTCGCCGCGAAGGTATCGGGCGCAATGCCCGTGGCCAGCCCTTCGCGGTGGATGCCCTCCAGCGCATCGACCACCGGCGCCATCTCGGCCTCGGCCTGGGCGTACCGCGGAGCCAGGTGCGCGAACTCGCGCTCGATCTCGCGCAGCAAAGCGGCTTCGTCGACCGAACGCAGCGCGCCGCCTGCGACCACGACCTCGCCATCGACCATGGAGAAGCCAAGGCCCGCGCCGCGCTCGGCATAGACCAGCTGGCGCACCGGATCGTTGAAGGGCGTGAACGTGACCGTGTCGGTGCGGTAGCCCACGAGGTCGGCGATGGCACCCACGCGCAGCGCCCCCAGCTGCTCGCCGAAGCCCAGCGCGCGTCCGCCCGCCAGCGTGCCGGCGTGCAACGCCTCGTGCGCCGACAACCAGCGCCGGTGGTCGTCGCCGCGCAGCTTGGAGACGGCTGCGGCGCTGCCCAGCACGTTGAGCATGTTGACGGTGACAGTGGAGCACGAGCCGTCCGAGCCCAGGCTCACGTTCACGCCGGCGTCCAGCAACTCGCGCACGGGCTGCACGCCCGAGCCCAGCAGCAGGTTGCTCCAGGGGTTGTGCTGGGCCGTGGCGCCGGTGCGCGCGAGCGCCGCGATCTCGCGCGGGTTCAGCCACACGGCGTGGATCAGGCTGGTGGCGGGCTTCAGGAAGCCGATGCGGTCCAGGTACTCGACCATGGGGCAGCCGTAGAACAGCTGGCCCGTGACGACCTGCAGCCGCGTCTCCTGCACGTGCGTGATGACCGGCAGGGCCAGCTCGTCGGCCAGCGCGCGCACGTCCCGCAGGAAGGGCTCGGTGCAGCGCTGCGGTGCCGAGGCCGAGACCAGCACCCCCACGCGGCGCGATTGCGGATGCCGCGCGCGCGCCAGGTCGCGCACCAGGGCCAGTTGATCGGCCCCCGCCGGCCGCGGCGCGGCGCGCAGCTCGGCCACCAGCGCGGGCGGCACATGGGCCTCAAGAAACGGGAAGTTGTCGACGATGGGCTTGTCCATCATCGCGAAGCCCAGCAGCGCGCGGATGCCCACGTCGTCGTAGGCCTGCAGCACGGCGGCGATGCGCTCGCGGTCGATCGCGCCGCCCAACGCCATGTCGTCCACGATGGTGGTGGCGCCCGTGCGCAGCGATTCGATGGCGCCGACCATGGTGCGCAGGTAGACCTGGCGCGGCGTGAGCGGCACCGGCGTGCGCGTGCGCACCAGCTGCATCCAGAGCTCCAGCGGCAGGTTCTCCGTGCGGCCGCGCTGGAAGTGCTCGTGCGAATGCTGGTGGCCGTTGACCAGGCCGGGCACCAGCAGGTGGTCCCTCAGGTCGACGACCTGCTCGGCCTCGCCCAGGTGGCCCGCCGGCGCGATGGCGGCGATGCGGCCGGCCTCGACCAACAGATCCTGCGGGCCGTCGGACAGCGCGAGCGCATCGCCCAGCAGCACGCGTGCGTTGCGCAACAGGGTGCGTTTCTTGCTCATGGTGTGGCTCCGAATGTTGTGAAAGGTCTGGGATGAACGACGAGCACTGGATGCGCCTGGCGCTGAACGAGGCCCAGGAAGCCTATGCGCGCGGCGACTGGCCGACCGGCGCGGTGCTGGTGCAGGGTGGAAAGTTGCTGGCGCGCGGCCAGAACCGCCAGGTCAGCCAGGGCGACCCCACGCTGCACGCCGAGCCCGATGCGCTGCGCCAGGCCTTTGCGGCCCATGGCCCGGCCGCCGCGCAGGGCGCCACGCTGTACTGCACGATGGAGCCCTGCCCCATGTGCGCGGGCGCGCTCCAGCTGGCCGGCGTGACCACGCTGGTGCTGGCGTTGCGCCACGCCACACTGCGCCGCAGCGACCTGGGCGACTACAGCGTCGAGCGCTTCTGCGCGCTGACCGGCCGTGCCATGGCGCTGCGCGGTGGCGTGCTGGAGGCCGACTACCTCGCGCTGCGTCTTCGCTGGGGCGGCGACCAGGTCCACCACAGCTGAACCGGTGGCTGGCATCACCGCATGTGGCGGGTGATGCCGGCCACGCGCTCCATGAGGACCATCAGCACGAGGGTTGCCGCGATCAGCACGCCCGACACGGCCGCGGCCCGCACATCCAGGTTCGATTCGATGATGTGCCACATGCGGATGGGCAGCACCTCGCTGCGCGCGTCCGACAAGAACAGCGACACGGCCACGTTGTCGAACGAATACATGAAGCCGATGAAGGCACCGGCCAGCACGCCGCGCGCGATCAGCGGCAGCGTGATGGTGCGGAAGACATAGAGCGGCGAGGCGCCCAGCGAGTGGGCGCTCTCCAGCAGCACGCCATCCATCTGCAGCAGGCTGGCCGAGGTGGTGCGCAGGATGTAGGGCGTGGTGATCGCGATGTGGCCCAGCACCAGCGTCGTGAACGACAGGCCCGTGCCCGCGATGTTGAACAGCATCAGCAGCGACAGGCCGATGGCCAGCGCAGGCAGCATCAGCGGCGACAGCAGCACGGCCTCGGCCGCGCGCGCCCAGCCCTCCCTGCGGCGCGCCAGCGCGAGCGCGGCGGCCACGGCCAGCACGGCCGAGATGGCGGTGGCCACGGCCGCCAGCTTGAGCGACAGCACGCCGGCCTCGATCAGTTCGGGCGAATCCCACAGCGCCTGGTACCAGCGCACCGAGTAGCCCGGCGGCGGGAACTTGAGCGAGAAGCCGCTCGTGAACGAAGTGATCAGCACCACCACGGTCGGCGCCAGCAGCAGCACGCCGGCGCAAATGCCCAGCACGCCGAACACGGCACAGAACGAGCGCCGCTCGAAGGCGCCGGCCAGCGATTCGGCCGCACGCGGCGCGGGGGCGGGGCGCACGGGCGCGCCGGAAACGAAGGCATCAGGCATGGACGAATCCCCGGCTGCGGCGGCCCAGCGCGTTGATGGCGACGACCACGGCCAGCACGCTGGCCAGCAGCAGCATCGCGATCGCGGCGGCGAACGGATAGTTGTTGGCCTGGATGGCCTGCTGGTACATGTAGTAGGGCATGAACATCTGCTGCCCGCCGCCCACCAGCGTCTGCGTGACGAAGGCGCTGATGCTGGAGGCGAACACCAGCAGCGCGCCGGCCAGGAGGCCCGGCATGGTGAGCGGCAGCGTGACCTGCCAGAAGGTGCGCCAGTGGCCGGCGCCCAGCGCCAACGAGGCCTGGCGCAGGTTGGCGTCGGTGTTCATGAGCGAAGTGATGAGCGGCAGCACCATGAGCGGCAGCTCGATCTGCGCCAGCGCCACCGTCACGCCGCCCGGCGTGTAGAGCAGCTTGAGCGGCTCGGCGATCAGGCCCCAGTCCAGCAGCGCGGTGTTGACGATGCCCTGGCGTCCCAGGATCACGACCCAGGCGAAGGTGCGCACCACCGAGCTCGTGAGCAACGGCAGCACGATCAGCAGCATGAGCAGGCCCTGCCAGCGCGCGAGTGCCTGGGTGTAGAGGTAGGCCAGTGGAAAGCCGATCACGAGCGTCAACGCCGTGACCTTCAGGCCCAGCCACAGCGTGCCGCCCAGCACCGAGAGGTTGAAGCCGTCGCCCAGAAACTTGGCGTACTGGGCGATGCCGAACTGGGTCATGCCCTGGTCGTCGTGCAGGCTGATCCAGCCCAGCAGCAGCATGGGGGCGAGCACGAAGACCCCGAAGAAGAGGCCCAAAGGCAGCGCCAGGCCCAGCGGCGGCGCGAAACGGGGTGCGGTGGCGCTGGCCATCGCGTCAGCCCGCGAACACGCCAGCGGGGGCACCGGGGCGCAGCCGCACGCCCACCTGTTCACCGGCCTCAAAGCGCATCTGGCCCGCGCTGCGCGGCTGGGTGACCTTGATCGTGCCGCCCGTGGCCAGCGCGAGTTCGTAGACCAGCGAAGGCCCCAGGGGCAGCACCATCTCCACGCGGGCCGGCAGCGCGCCATGGGTGGAGCCGGCCAGCACCAGGTTCTCCGGCCGCGCCGCGACCACCACGCTGCCCACGCGCGAGCAGGGCGCGGCCCGCTCCAGCGAGATCGCGCCGCCGTCCGCGCAGTCCACCACATAGCCGCCCTCGGCGCTGCGCAGCTGGCCTGGCAGCAGGTTGGCCGTGCCGATGAAGGTGGCGACGAACAGCGTGGCCGGCCGGTCGTAGATGGCCTCGGGCGTGTCGAACTGCTCGACCACACCCGCATGCATGACGGCGATGCGGTCGGCCATGGACATGGCCTCCTCCTGGTCGTGCGTGACCAGGATGGTGGTGATGCCGAGCTCGCGCTGGATGCGCCGGATCTCGATCTGCATGTCCAGCCGCAGGTTCTTGTCGAGTGCCGCGAAGGGCTCGTCAAGCAGCAGCACGCGCGGGCGCACGGCCAGCGTGCGCGCCAGCGCCACGCGTTGCTGCTGGCCACCCGACAGCTCGCGCGGGTAGCGCCGGCCGTAGTCGGCCATGCGCACCATGGCCAGCATCCGCGCGGCGGTGTCGCGCGCCTCGGCGGCCGCGACACCGCGTGCGCGCAGGCCGTAGGCCACGTTGTCGGCCACCGTCATGTGCGGGAACAGCGCGTAGTTCTGGAACACGATGCCGGCGCCGCGCTCGTTGGTCGGCAGCGCATCGACGATCTCGCCGCCGATGCGCACATGGCCGCCGCTCTGGCGCAACAGGCCGGCGACGATGCGCAGCAGCGTGGTCTTGCCGCAGCCGCTGGGGCCCAGCAACGCGACGAGTTCGCCGGCCGGGATGTCCAGCGACACGGACTCCACCGCCGTGGCGCCGGCGTAGCGGTGGTGGATCTGGTCGAGAACGATGCCGACACTGGCGGTTCGATCGAAAGCTTGCATGCGGGGGCCCTGGTTGGGATGCGGCACCGGATGCGCCGCGCTGCCTGCGGCAACTCAAGAAACGTGCCACAAGCCGCCACTTCGGCTGGCTACAACCAATGCGCAGATTGGACACAATCTGTTTTTTCATTGGGCACAATTTGGTGCGAAGTGCGCCACATTGGCGCAGCCGCCGCACCGGCTTGGGAGGTGGGCTCGTGAAAACCTTGGATACAGGCGATGGCACAAAGCTTGCGCTGGCATGCCCCGTCCCGCCATCGGGCCGCCCTCGCAACCTAGGAGTCCACCCATGTCCCTGTCCCGCCGCACGCTGCTGCAGGCCGCCGCCGGTTTCGGTGCCGCCCAACTGCCGCTGCACGCCAGCCTGGCGCACGCCCAGTCCAAGACCATCTCGGCCACCACCTACCCGGGCGCCTGGGAGTCGGCGCACCGCAGCATCCTGTTGCCGGCCTTCGCCAAGGCCACCGGGGCCTCGACCAGCCTGGTCTCCTCGCTGGCGGTGGACACGGTCTCCAAGATCGTCGCCTCCAAGGCCAACCCGCCCTACGACGTGGTGATCCTGGACGAAGGGCCCTACCTGGCCGCGCTGTCGCAGGACATCTTCGAGAAGATCCCGGTGGACAAGATGCCCAACCTCAAGGACGTGCCGCCCAAGCTCGTGGACCCGCGCGGCCTGGGCGTGTTCGTGTCGGGGCAGATCATCGGCATCGCCTACAACACCGAGAAGATCAAGAACCCGCCCAAGAACTGGAACGACCTGCTCAAGCCCGAGTACAAGGGCCGCGTGGGGCTGGCCGGCATGGGCTCCACGCTGATGTCGGCCTGGATGGTGGAAATCGCGCGCCTGAACGGCGGCAGCGAGGAGAACCTCGAGCCCGCCTTCCAGTTCGTCAAGAAGCTGCTGCCCAACGTGAGCGCCGTGGCCAGCAACCCCGGCGCGCTGGCCACGCTGTTCCAGCAGGGCCAGATCGACATCTCCGTGCACTACAACAACAACGTGGGCGACCTGCAGGGCAAGGGGGTGCCGGTGGCGCTGGCCAAGCCCGAGACGGGCTGGATCCACATCAAGAGCGTGATGCACATCGTCAAGAACACCAAGAACCCCGACCTGGCTGCCGCCTACATCAACGCCGCGCTGAGCCCCGAGGTGCAGACCCAGATGGCGGCCGCGCCCTACTTCGTCGCGCCGGTCAGCAGCAAGGCACAGTTCAGCCCCGGCCTGCAGGCCTACGCGAAGAACGTGGCAGAGATCGAAGCCATGAACGGTGTGGACTGGGCCAAGCTCAACCCGCGCCGTGGCGAGTACATCGACCGCTTCAACCGCGAAGTCAAGGTGTGAGGCCGCGTTTGCACGTTCTCACTGCACGGCCTGTATCGCGGTCCTGCAGGCCGTTGGTCGGCCGAGCGAAGCGACGGCCCGAACGCCAGGCCGAGCGCAGCGATGGCCCGAATGGTCCCCGCTTGTTCCCCTGTGCCCCTGCCGAGGAGCGCAGCGCCATGGGCTGCGCAAGGGCACCTTGCGCTTCGTTGACTGACTCATTGCACTTGTTCGAGCTGAGTGAACGCAGTGAACGGTGCGAGTTGTGCAATGCAGCCCATGGCGCGAGCACCGCAGGTTGCCCGGAGCGCAGCGGAGGGACAGGGGCACCGGGGTCGCCTTCTTTGCCTACTTTCTTGGGCGATAGCCAAGAAAGTAGGTCGCCGTGCGGGGGCGAAATCCCCGCCTCTGTGCCCAATAGAACGCGCTGCGCATGCACGACCACCAGGGGCCGGGATATGCCCCCGGCAGTGCAGTCACTTTCTCTTGTCTCGCCAAGAGAA
The DNA here is from genome assembly GCF_014652235.1 of Pseudorhodoferax aquiterrae. Taxonomy (GTDB): domain Bacteria; phylum Pseudomonadota; class Gammaproteobacteria; order Burkholderiales; family Burkholderiaceae_C; genus Pseudorhodoferax; species Pseudorhodoferax aquiterrae. The sequence continues at coordinate 378,261 of NZ_BMYK01000001.1, read as the reverse complement.
AGTAACCAAAGAGAAGGCGACCCCGGTGCCCACGACCCTCCGCTGGCGCTCCGGGCAACCTGCGGTGCTCGCGGCCTGGGCGCATCGTGCAACTCGCTTCGTTCACTGCGTTCACTTCGCTCAAACAAGCACGATGAGTCAGATGTTGAAGCGCGAGGTTCCCCGCGCCGCCCAGGCCACTGTGCTCCTCGGCGTGGGCACAGGGGCCCCGGGAGCGGGGTCACACACGGGCCATCGCTACGCTCGGCCACACGACACCACGGATCGCTGAAATGAAACGAGTATTGCTGGGCATGCTGACGCCCTCGTCCAACACCGCGCTGGAGCCGCTCACGGCCGCCATGCTCGCGGGGCTGCCCGAGGTGTCGGCGCATTTCGCGCGCTTTCGCGTGACCGAGATCTCGCTGCGTGCCCAGGCGCTGGGCCAGTTCGACCTGGAGCCTATCCTGCAGGCGGCGCGGCTGCTGGCCGACGCGCGCGTGGACGTGATCGCCTGGAACGGCACCTCCTCGGGCTGGCTGGGCTTCCAGACCGACGAGGCCCTGTGCGCGCGCATCACCGAAGAGACCGGCATCCCGGCCTGCACCTCGGTGCTGGCGCTCAACGAGGCCATGCAGCTGTCGGGCCGCACGCGCTTCGGCCTGGCCTCGCCCTACCTGGACGACGTGCAGCAGCGCATCGTGGCCAACTACCGCGCCAGCGGCTTCGACTGCGTGGCCGAGCGCCACCTGGACAAGCAGGTCAACTTCGAGTTCTCCGAGGTCACGCCCGCGCAGATCGAGGCCATGGCGCGCGCGCTGGCGGCCGCCGGTCCGCAGTGCATCACCACCTTCTGCACCAACCTGCGCGCCGCGCAGCTGGTGCCGGCCCTGGAGACCGAGCTGGGCATGCCCGTCTACGACACCATCGCCACGGCGGTCTGGAAGTCGCTGCGTCTGGCCGGCGTGGACACGCGCCGCGTCCAGGGCTGGGGACGTCTGTTCAGCGAACTGCCGGGCGGCTGAACACCCGTCCAGCCGCTACCATCTGCCCGCCTTCACCCGCCCACCCCCTACACCACCGTCATCAGGTCCACCATGGCCACCCCTCCGTCCCGGCGCACGCTGCGGCTGTCCTCTCCCCACGCCAGCGGCAAGGCCGCCTCCAAGGACGACATCTACGAACGCATCTACGAGGCCGTGGTCGAGCACCGGCTGCTGCCCGGCACCAAGCTGTCGGAGGAGCGCGTGGCCGAGCTGTTCGCGGTCAGCCGCACCCAGGTGCGCGGCGTGCTGCAGCGCCTGGCCGTGGAGCAGCTCGTGACGCTGATTCCCAACCGCGGCGCCTTCGTGACCACGCCCAGTGCCGAGGAGGCGCACGACGTGCTGGAGGTGCGGCGCACGCTGGAGCCGGCCGTGGTGCGGCGGCTGATCGAGCGCATTGCCGCCGGCAAGGCCAGCACGGCCCTCAAGCAGCTGCGCACGCTGGTCAAGCGCGAGCAGCAGGCCCATGCCAACGGCGACCGGCGCGCAGCCGTGCGGCTGTCGGGCGAATTCCACGTGCTGCTGGCCCAGCTGTCGGGCAGCGCGATCATGGCGCGCATGCTGCGTGAACTGACGCCGCTGACCTGCCTGGCCATCCTGACCTTCGACGCACCCACCGGCGCGGCCTGCCCGAACGACGAGCACACCGTGCTGCTCGACGCGATCGAGGCCGGCGATGCCGAAGCGGCCGTGGCCCTCATGGACGAGCACCTGCACCACATCGAGAAGTCGCTGAACCTGGACGCCGAGGCCGCGCCGGAGATCGATCTGGCGGAAGCTCTTCTGGGCTGACCCATCGGCGACAGTTCGCCCGCAGATTGGATACAAAGTCGGCACGGCCGTTGCTTGCAACGGCCGCATGACGACCACCGACCACACCCCCACCTTCGACCTGCTGCTGCTCGATGCCATCGCGCTGACGGCCGACCCCGCCCAGCCCGAGATCCGCGGCGCCGCCATCGGCATCCACAACGGCCGCATCACCTGGCTGGCCGCCCAGCCGCCCGAGCGCTACGAGGCCGCGCGCGTGCTGCGCCTGCCGGACCACTTTGTCACGCCGGGCTTCGTCAACACCCATGCGCACTCCATCCTCTCCATGGTGCGCGGCGTGGCGGCCGACCTGGGCTTCGCGCCCTCGTACACGCCCGGCATTCCCAAGGGCACACAGGTCAACCCCGCGCAGGCGCGCGCGCTCGCCCGCCTCGGCGCGCTGGAGGCCCTGCTGTTCGGCTCCACCGTGCTGGGCGACAACTTCGTGCATGCCGACGTGACCACCGAGGCCATGGTCGAACTCGGCATGCGGCTGGCGCCGAGCTGGCGCATCCACGACGTGGACTTCGCGCGCGTGGCGCATGGCGACTGGCACCACAGCGCGGCCATCGGCCACGCCACATTGCAGGCCGGCCTGGACCTGCACGCGCGTTGGGCTTCTCACCCGCGCGTGCGCGTGAACCTGGCCGCGCATGCGGTCGACACCTGCTCGGAGGGCTTTTTGCGCGAGGTGGCCGCGGCCTCGCAGCAGCATGGCTTGGTGGTCAGCACCCACCTGGGCCAGAGCCAGGTGGAGGTGGAGCGCGTGCGTGCACGCTGCGGCCGCAGTTCCACCGAGGTGCTGGCCGAGACGGGATTGCTCAACGAACGCCTGATGGGCGGCCACTGCATCTACGTGACGCCCGAGGATGCGGCCCGCATGGCCGCGGCCGGCGCGCACGCCGTGCACATCCCCAAGTGCAACGCCACCTCGGGACGGCTGGCGCCCACGCCCCTACTCAAGCGCGCGGGCGTGAACATGGCGCTGGCCACCGACACCCAGCACGGCGACATGGTGGAACTCATGCGCTGGGCCCTGGTCACCGCGCGTGTGCAGGAGGGCCGCGTGGACGACAGCTGGCAGCCGCGCGACGTGTTCCACATGGCCACGCTGGGCGGCGCCAAGGCCCTGGGGCTGCAGGACGAACTGGGCAGCCTGGCACTCGGCAAGGCGGCCGACCTCGTCGTCTTCGACGCGAACCGGCCGCACCTGCGCCCGCATGTGAACCCGCTGGGCAACCTGGTCCACACGGGCCAGGGCCGCGACGTGTCCATGGTGGTCGTGGACGGCGAGGTCCTCGTGGAGAACGGCCGGCCCACGCGCGTGGACATGGACACGGTCTGCCGCGAAGCCGAAGAGGCCGCCCGTGCCTTGTGGGGCGCCGAGGGCAAGCACTACTGGCGCTGAGCGCACCAAGGCCGGGCACTTTGTATCCAAAGTGGCGCATGGCGTGGATCCATTTCCGTGCCCTGCTCGGCTGGCGCCAGCACCGGTTCAACAGCGAAACCGTTTGGCGCCAAATACTTACAAGATTGGATACAAACTTGGCACATCCCTTGCTGGATGGCTGCAGGTCCCGCCCCCGCGGGCCCGTCCAACCCCAGGGAGCCCCATGTTCAAACTTCTCGCCCGCCTCGCCCTCGCGGCGGCCGCCCTCCTGCCGCTGGCAGGCCAGGCCCAGGACGCCATCAAGCTCGGCTACGCCAAGTGCGCACATTGCACGCCGCTGGCCCTCACCCCGGCCAACGCCAGCAACGTCAAGCTCGAAGCCATCGCCTTCAACACCGGCAACGACGTGCTGACCGCCCTGCTCTCCAAGAGCATCGACGTGGCCCAGGTCACCTACCTGCACTACGCCACCGCGCTCGACAAGGGCTTCGACGTGGTCGCGATCTCGGGCCAGATCAACGGCGGCTCGCAGATCCTCGTGGGCAACGACCTGCCGCTGGCCGAGAACGACTGGGCCGGCCTCAAGAAGCTGATTGCCGAGTACAAGGCCCAGGGCAAGCCCTTCCGCGTGGCGGCCTCGCGCGGCAATGCGCAGGACATCCACATGCGCGGCGCCTTCGCCAGGCAGGGCATCGACATCAACAAGGACGTGCAGTTCGTCAACATCCCGAACCCGTCCGACCACGTGCAGGCGCTGCGCCGCGGCGAGGTCGAGCTGATCTGCTCGGTCGACCCCTTCGCCACCCAGATCCGGGAAGTGAAGGCCGCCAAATTCTTCGCCTTCCCCTACGACCAGGCCGCCGGCAAGCTGACCAACCTGATCGTGACGCGCTCGGACGTGATCGCCGGCCGCGCCAAGGGCGTGGAAGAGACGGTGCGCTCCATCATCAAGGTCAACAAGCTCATGGAGAGCGACAAGGCGCAGTTCATCGACACCATCCAGAAGGTGACGGGCCTGGACAAGGCGATCGCCACCGGCGCCGCCGCCAACCTGTACCCCGACTACGCCATGCACCGCGAATCCGCCGTGGCCATCGCGCAGATGATGCGCGAGCTGAAGTACATCAACAGCGACGTGAGCGCCGCGGTCCAGAAGAACATGGACTACCGCTTCCTGGAAGCCGCCACCGGCCAGCCCAAGTCGGCGCTCGGATATTGAGGACCGCCGCGTGACCCGCAACTGCGCCCTGCTCCGCTTCTACCGCCGCATCGAGCGCGCCCTGGTCCCCGTGGCGCTGCTGATCGGCTGGGAGCTGTTCTCGCGCTCCGGCGTGCTGCCGCCCGCGCTGCTGCCGGCCCCCTCGCAGGTGCTGCTGGCCTGGGCGGACTGGGTTTTCGCGACCGACGGCAACACCCAGACCTACAGCGGCCACTGGCTGCAGGACGTGGCCGCCAGCGCCTCGCGCGTGTTCGCCGGCTTCGCCATTTCCACCGTGCTGGGCATCGCCCTCGGCATGGCCATCGGCTGGTCGCGCACCGTGGAGCGGTTGATCGAGCCCGTGCTGCAGATCCTGCGGCCGGTGCCACCCGTGTCCTGGATTCCGCTGGCCATCATCTGGTTCGGCATCGCCAACAAGCCCGCCATCTTCCTGGTGTTCCTGGGCTCGTTCTTCCCGGTGCTGCTGTCCACCATCCACGGCGTGAAGACCTGCGACCGCAACCTGCTGCGCGCCGGCGCCATGGCCGGCGGCACGCCGGGCAAGCTCTTGCGCCACATCGTGTTCCCGGCCGCGCTGCCCAGCGTGTTCTCGGGCCTGCGCATCGCCATCGGTTCGGCCTGGATGCTGACCGTCACGGCCGAGATGGTGGCCGTCAAGAGCGGCGTGGGCTATGTGCTCTGGGATTCCTACTACTTCCTGCGCTACGACATCGTGATCGCCTCCATGGTCAGCATCGGCCTCCTGGGCTTTCTGAGCGACCTCGCGATCAAGCTGTTCGCCGGCCGCGTGCTGCGTTGGCAGCGCGGCTCCACCCTCCAGGCCAAGGAAGCATGAAATGAGTTTGATCGAAATCGAGCACGTCACGCGCCTGTTCGACGACCCCAAGCGCGGCAGCGCCGTCAAGGCGCTGGACGATGTCAGCGTGCACGTGGCGCGCAACGACTTCCTGTGCCTGCTGGGGCCCAGCGGCTGCGGCAAGTCCACGCTGCTGAACCTCATCGCGGGGTTCGACAAGCCCTCCAGCGGCAGCGTGCGCGTGGGCGGGCAGTCCATCACCGCGCCCGGTGCCGACCGCGGCGTGGTGTTCCAGCAGCCCACGCTGATGCCCTGGCTCACGGTCTGGGAGAACGTGGCCTTCCACCTGACCATGCAGGGCGTGGGCAAGGAGATCCGCCGCAAGAAGGCCCAGCACTACATCGAGATGGTGAACCTGAAGGGTTTCGAGAACCACTACCCGAGCGAGCTGTCGGGCGGCATGAACCAGCGCGTGGGCATCGCGCGCGCGCTGCTCATGAACCCCGAGGTCATCCTCATGGACGAGCCCTTCGGCGCGCTCGACGAGCAGACCAAGATGGAGATGCACGCCGAGCTCGTGCGCATCTGGCGCGACAGCCAGAGCACCATCGTCTTCGTGACGCACGGCATCGAGGAATCGCTGGCGCTGGGCACCCACGTGGCCGTGATGTCGGCGCGGCCGGGCCGCATCCGCGAGATGCTGACCATCGACCTGCCGCGCCCGCGCGACTCGACCAGCCCGCAGTTCAACGACACCAAGCGCCGCATCCTGCAGTTGCTGCGGCCGGAACCCATGGCGGTGCCGGCCTGATGCCGACCTTCATCACGGGCGCCTGCGGCTTCGTCGGCCTGGCGCTGGCCGAGCGCCTGCTGCGGGACGGCCAGGCCGTCGTGGGCTTCGACCGCGCGCCGCTGCCGCCGGCCGCGGCCCGGGCTTTCGCCGCGCTGCCGGGCCGCATCAGCCTGGTGCAGGGCGACGTGCGAGATGCGGCGGCCCTGGAAGCCGCCATGCTCGCGCACCGGCCGCACCGGCTCGTCACGCTGGCCGCGATCACGGCCGACGCGCGGCGCGAGCGCGCCGCGCCCGGCGCGATCTTCGAGGTCAACCTGGGCGGCGTGGTGGCGGCCGTGACGGCGGCCGCAGCCACGGGTGTGCGCCGTGTCGTGCACGCCAGCTCCGGGTCGGTCTACGGCGCGAGCGGCATCGGCGCGCAGGCGCTGCACGAGGACAACACGCCGCTGCGGCCCGAAGGCCTGTACGGCATCTCCAAGCAGGCCGCCGAAGCCGCGGCATGGCGCCTGGCCGCCCTGCACGGCCTGGACCTCGTGGTCGGCCGCCTGGGCACCTGCTTCGGCCCCTGGGAGGCCGACACCGGCGTGCGCGACACGCTCAGCGCGCCGCTGCAGGTGCTGCTGCGCGCAGAGCGCGGCGAGGCCGTGCGGCTGCCGCGCGAGAGCACACGCGACTGGCTCTACGTGCGCGACGCCGCCGCAGGGCTGCAGGCCCTGCTGGACCGTCCGCAGCTGCCGCGCCCCGTCTACAACGTGGCCGCGGGCTTCATGGGCCGCATGTCCGACTGGTGCGCCGCGGTGGCCGCCGCGCACCCGGGCTGGTCCTGGCAGATCGCGGCCGGTGGCGCCGAGCAGGCCGACATCGACTACTACGCGCCCTACGATCGCGCGCCCATGGACATCGCCCACCTGCGCGCCGACACCGGCTTCGTGCCGCGCTACGACCTGCGCACCGCGGCCGACGACTTCTTCGCCTGGCGGCGCGCCACCCAACCCAATTCCGCCCATGCCTGACCCCTACGCCCTCCAGCCCGCCGCGGCGGCCCGCATGGCCGGCCAGGTCTGCATCGTGACCGGCGCGGCCTCCGGCATCGGCCGCGCCATCGCGCGCCTGCTGGCCGCACACGGTGCCAGCGTGGTCGTGGCCGACGTGACCACCGCAGTCATCGAAGGCGGCGCGCCCACCGTGGCGGCCATCGAGGCCGCCGGTGGACGCGCCGCGTTCATCGCCACCGACGTGGCCAGCACGGTAGAGGTCGATGCGCTCGTGGCGCAGACCGTGGCCCGCTTCGGCCGGCTCGACGTGCTGGTCAACAACGCCTGCATCCGCCACGCGCGGCCGCTGCTGGACCTCGAGGAGGCCGACTGGCAGCGGGTGCTCGACGTGAACCTCTCGGGCGTCTACCGCTGCTGCCGCGCCGCCGTGCGCCAGATGCAGGGCCAGGAGCCCGTGGAGGGCGTGCGCGGCCGCATCGTGAACCTGGCCTCGCAGCACGGCATGATCGCCGCGCCCGAGGACCTGGCCTATGGCGTGAGCAAGGCCGGCATCGCCTACCTCACGCGCCAGGTGGCCACCGACTACGCGGCGCAGCAGATCGTCTGCAACGCGGTGGCGCCCGGCAAGATCCAGACCGGCCAGGGCGGCCGCGCGCTCGACCCCGCCGTGATGGACCGCGCCACGCGCCGCACGCCCTGGCCGCGCCTGGGCGAGCCCATCGACGTGGCACGCGCCGTGCTGTTTTTGGCCAGCCGCGATTCCACCTTTACCACCGGCGCCCAGCTCATGGTCGACGGCGGCTGGATGGCTGCATGAGACCACCCCCATTCCCACACACCACACCACCATGTCCGACTTCGACCTCGTGATCCGCAACGCGCGGGCCGTCACCGCCTCCGACAGCTTCGACTGCGACATCGGCATCCGCGCCGGCCGCATCGCCCAGCTGGGCGTCGCCCTGCCTGCGGGCAAGCAGGAGATCGACGCGGCCGGCCGCACGGTGACGCCCGGCGGCGTCGATGCGCATTGCCACCTGGACCAGCCCATGCCGCCGCCCACGCGCACGGCCGACGACTTCGACACCGGCACGCGCTCGGCCGCCTGCGGCGGCACCACCACGGTGATCCCGTTCGCGGCACAGCAAAAGGGCCAGTCGCTGCGCGCCGCGGTGGAGGACTACCGCGCGCGCGCCGCGGGCAAGGCGCACGTCGACTACGCCTTCCACCTGATCGTGAGCGACCCCACGCCCACCGTGCTGCAGGAAGAACTGCCTTCGCTCATCAAGGAGGGCTTCACCTCGTTCAAGATCTACATGACCTACGACGACATGAAGCTCGACGACGGCCAGATCCTGGACGTGCTGGACGTGGCGCGCCAGCACGGCGCGCTGGCCATGGTCCATGCCGAGAATGCCGACTGCATCGAGTGGCTCACGCGCCGGCTGGAGGCCGCGGGCCGCACGGCGCCGCGCTTCCATGCGCATGCCCGGCCCATGCTCGTGGAGCGCGAGGCCACGCACCGCGCGATCGCGCTGGCCGAGCTCGTCGACGTGCCCATCCTGATCGTGCACGTCTCGGGCCGCGAGGCCGTGGAGCAGATCCGCTGGGCGCGCGCGCATGGCCTCAACATCTTCGCCGAGACCTGCCCGCAGTACCTGTTCCTGACGGCCGAGGACCTCGGCATCGACGACAGCTACAAGGGCGCCAAGTGCGTCTGCAGCCCGCCGCCGCGCGACCGCGCCAACCAGCAGGTGATCTGGGACGGTCTCAACGACGGGCTGTTCACGGTGTTCTCGTCCGACCACGCGCCGTTCAAGTTCGACGCGCCCGAGGGCAAGAAGCCGGACCGCCAGGAGGTGGCCTTCCGCCACATCCCCAACGGCATCCCGGGCCTGGAGACGCGCATGGCGCTGCTGTGGTCCGAGGGGGTGCTCGGGGGCCGCATGACGCCGCACCGCTTCGTCGAACTGACCGCCACGGGCCCGGCCAAGGCCTACGGTCTGCACCCGCGCAAGGGCACGATCGCGATCGGCGCGGACGCCGACCTCGTCATCTGGGACGAGCGCGAATTCGTGCTGCGCAATGAACAGCTGCACCACGAAGTGGACTACACGCCCTACGAGGGCATGCGGCTCAAGGCCTGGCCCGGCATCACGCTGTGCCGCGGCGAGGTGGTGTGGGACGGGCAGTTCCATGCGCGCCCTGGCCAGGGCGCGCTGCTCGCCTGCGGCAAGCCTTCCCTGCTGCCCCAACGCCCCAAGGCCTGAGCCCATGCGCCTGCTGATCGTCAACCCCAACATCTCCACCAGCGTCACGGCGCTGATCGAGGCCGAGGCGCGCCGCAGCGCGTCGGCCACCACCGCGCTGACGATGCAGACCGCGCCGTTCGGCGTGGCCTACATCGAGACGCGCTTCGAGGCGCTGATCGGCGCGTACGCCACGGCCCAGGTCGCGGCCGAGCACGCACCCGGCCACGACGCCGTGATCGTCGCCGCCTTCGGCGACCCGGGCCTGGCCGGACTGCGCGAGGTGCTGCCCATGCCCGTGCTGGGCCTCACGGAGTCGGCCCTGGCCAGCGCCTGCCTGCTGGGCCAGCGCTTTTCCATCGTCGCGATCTCCCAGCGCATCAGCGCCTGGTACCGCGAGGTGGTGGAGGCCAACGGCCTCATCGGCCGGCTCGCCAGCATCCGCGCGCTGGACCAGCCGCTCGCCGGCATCGCCAGCGTGCAGACCGACCACGCACTGGCCCTGAAGGCGCTGTGCGAGCGCGCCGTCGCCGAGGACGGTGCCGACGTGATCGTGCTGGCCGGCGCACCGCTGGCGGGCCTGGCGCGCAGCTTGCGCGGGCAGTTGCCGGTGCCTGTGGTCGATGGTGTGTCCAGCGCCGTGCGGCATGCCGAGTCGCTGGTCGCGCTGGCGCCTGGCAAGGCCACGCGCGGCAGCTTCGCGCCGCCGCCGCTCAAGCCCAACGCCGGGCTGCCGGAGGCCATCGCGCGCATGCTGGCGCGCGGCTGATCAGGAATCCAGCGGCGCCATGCCGTGGCGCGCCCGCGCCCGGTCGCAGGCGTCGCTGCCGGCCTCAAACTCGCGGCAGGGCGAGGGCCGCCACTCGTAGATGCCGCAGCCCACGTGCTGGCCGAGCTTGCCGGTCAGCGCGGCGCAGCGGATCGGCACATGGTCGGTGCCGCGCATGCGTGCGGTGTTGCCGTTGACCTCCACGGTCAGGCCGTCGGGCACGCGGCCGCCTTCGCTCTCGAGCTCGTAGACCGAGAAGTCGACGCGGAAGTTGGCGCAGCAGGCGCCGCAGGACTGACAGGGCGAGACGGATTCGGCCATGGCTTCAGACGCCGCGCAGTGCATCGCGGCGGCGCAGCGCCCGGGCGAAGAACACGCCCATGCACAGCACCCCGCAACCGGCCGCGGCCACGACGGCCGTGGAGCCCCAGCGCCCCACCAGCCCGGCGGCCAGCACCACGCCCAGGGACTGGCCCATGAACAGGAAGGTGGAGAACATGGCCACGCCCAGACCGCGCGCCTCGGGCGCCATCTGCGTGGCATTGGTCTGCAGCGTGTTGTGCAGCATGAAGAGGCCGAAGCCCGCGACCAGCGTGGCCACGGGCGCCAGCGCCGGGTGCGGCACGAAGGCCAGGCCGCAGGCGCCCAGTGCGAGCAGCGTGGCCCCCGTCAGCACCAGGCCGCGCTCGCCCAGCCGCGGGATCAACTGGCGCGCGGTCAGCATGTACAGCACGCCGCCCACGCCGGCCAGCGCCACGCTGGCGCCCGAGGCGGCCAGCGACAGCCCCAGGTGCGCATGCAGGTGCGAGGCCCAGATCGCCATCGCACCGAAGGCCAGCGCGCCCTGCAGCAGCGAAACCAGCAGCACGGCCCGTGCATGCGGGCGCCGCCACAGGCTGTGCAGCTGGGCGGCGAAGCCCTGCGGCTGGCCGGCCGCGCCGGCCAGCCCGGCCATGTGGTGCGGACGCTCTTGCTGCGCGCGCCAGTCGCGCCACTGCAGCGTGCCGACCACGCCGAACAGCGCGGTCAGGAACCAGAACGCCCAGCGCCAGCCGAACCAGTCGGTGAACAGGCCGCCCAGCAGCTGGCCGCTGACGAGGCCCAGCGTGGAGCCCAGGCCCAGCAGCGCCAGCGTCTCCTGGCGCTTCTCGTAGCCGACCGCATCGCCGACCCAGGCCAGCGCCATCGGGATCATCGCCGCGGCAGCCACGGCCACGAGCACGCGGCCCAGCACCAGCGTGGCCAGGTCCGGCGCCAGCGCCGACACCACGCTGCCCACGCTGCAGGCCAGCGTGCACAGCGCGATCAGCTTGAACTTGCCGAAGCGGTCACCGAGCGGACCGTAGAACAGCAGGGCCACGCCGTAGGCGATGGCGAAGAACGAGACCACCTGCGCGGCCTGCGCCAGCGAGACGGAGAACTCCTGCGCCAGCGCGGGCAGCATGGCATCGCAGATGCGCTGCACCGACATGCTCGAAAAATTCGACAGGGACAGCAGCAGGATGGAGCGCCGCAGCGCGGGCGTGATGGCGTGGGAATCGGACATGGGACGGGCGGCGCCGGGCACACCGCGGCGCGCAATTCTAGGTTTGCGCCGGCACGCGCAGCTGCAGGCCGACGCCTCGCCCGGCCAGGCCGGGGGCGATGGCCACGCTGCCGCCAAGGCGCAGCGCGGCCTGGCGCACGATGGCCAGGCCCAGGCCCGAGCCGCTGGCTGACTGTCCGGCACCGCGGAAGAAGCGGTCGAACACGCGAGCCCGCTCGGGGGGCGCGATGCCGGGCCCGTCGTCCTGCACGCACAGCGACCAGCCCTGCGCCGGCCCGGCCGACAGCGTGACCTGCACCGTGCAGCCGGGCCCGCCATAGTGCAGCGCGTTGTAGGCCAGGAAGTCGGCGGGCATGCGCTGGGGCTCGGCGACGCGCAGCGTCCAGCGGCCGGCGCCGGCCTTGAAGATGCGGTGCTGCCGGCCGTCGATCTCGGCGTACGAGACCGGGTGCGCGGGCTGTGCGGCATCGGCAGTGAAGCCCGGCGAGGCAAAGACCGTCTGGCCGTCCTGGTCGGCCAGCGCGAAGCGGTAGCGGCCGGTGAAGCGCTGGTCCTGCGGACGCCGCTCGTTGACCCAGCGGGCGGTGGCTGCCAGCGCGGCGCGGGCCTGGGCGGCATCGTCGATCTCGGCCAGGGCGCCGAGCAGTGCATGGCCGAATTTCTGCAGGCTCGGCCCGGTCGCCAGGGCCTGCCGGTTGAGCGCGTACTCGTAGGCCAGCAGCGCGGCCCAGACCACGACGAACGCCAGCAGCACCGACCAGGTGCTGCGCCGCACCAGCGTCGGCTCGGCCAGCCAGGCGGACAGACGCTTCATGGCACGAGCAGATAGCCGACGCCGCGCACGGTCTGGACCGGGCCGTGGACCTCACGCCGTTCGCGCGCACCGGTTCGCACATCGTGATGCCGGTAGACGGCACGGCGGCCTTCGTGGTCAGTTCCAATCTGCGCGACAAGAAGGTCTTCGACCTGTACCGCATCGACGCGCGCAGCGGCGCACGCCAGCTGCTGCAGACCAATCCGGGCAACGTGGCCTGGTGGGGCGTGGACCGCCAGGGCCGCGTGCTCGCCCGCGTCGCACTGGACGGGGCGGACAGCCGGCTGCAAGGGCCGCAGGCCGACGGTCGCTGGCGCGACCTGGCGCAGTGGAGCCGCTGGGAGACGGTGGTGCTGTTCGGCCTGCAGGAGGACGGCCGCCGGGCCTGGGCGCTGTCCAACCGCGGCCGCGACAAGCTGGCCCTGGTGCGCTTCGACCTGGACAGCGGGGCCGAGGAGCTGGTGCATGCGGACCCCGCGGTGGACCTGGACAGCGTGGTCCTGAGCCGCAGGACGCAGCAGCCCCTGGTCATCCATTCCATGCCCGGCTACCCGGCGCGCCGCGTGCTCGACGACGGCCTGGCCCGCCGGCTGGACGTCCTGGCCGGCGACGGGCCGGCCGACGTGCAGATCGCCAGCATGGACGACAGCGAGACGGTGTTGGTGGCGGTCGTGACCACGGACCGCGGCAGCCGCAGCCATCTGCTGCGCGGCGACCGGCCGGCGCAGCTGCTCGGCGAGAACAGCCTCAGCATGGTCGCGGCGGAGCTGGCCAGCACCCGGCCGATCACCGTCACCAGCCGCGATGGGCTGGCGCTGCACGGCTACCTCACGCTGCCGCCCGGCGTGCAGCCGCGCGGCCTGCCCATGGTGCTGCTCGTGCACGGCGGCCCCTGGATCCGGGACCGCTGGGGCAGCGGCGCGACCAACCGCGCGCTGCAGCAGTTCCTGGCCAACCGCGGCTACGCGGTGCTGCAACTCAACTACCGCGGCTCCAGCGGCTACGGCCGGGCCTTCATGGAAAAGGCCATCGGCGAGTTCGCCGGCCGCATGCACGACGACCTGGTCGACGGCGTGCGCTGGGCCGTGGCTTCAGGCGTCGCCGACCCGGCGCGCGTGGCGATCTACGGCGCCAGCTACGGCGGCTATGCCGCACTGGTGGGAGCGACCTTCACGCCCGAGGTGTTCGCCTGCGCCGTCGACGTGGTGGGCATGAGCGACCTGGCCAGCCTGCTCAAGGATGCGCCGCCCTACTGGGAGCTGGGCCGCCCCTGGTGGCACCGCTTCGTGGGCGACCCCGCCAAGGCCGACGACCTCGCGCGCATGCGCGAGAAGTCGCCGCTGTACCGCGCGCAGCAGGCCCGGGGCCCGGTCCTGGTCATGCATGGCGTGAACGATGCGCGCGTCAAGCTGGACCAGTCCGAGCGCATGGTGGCCGCACTGCGCGCGGCCGGCAAACCGGTCGAGTACCTCACCTTCCGGGGCGATGGCCACGGCAACCAGAAGTGGAACAACAACCTGGCCCTGTACCGCAAGACCGAGGACTTCTTGGCCGGCTGCCTGGGCGGGCGCAGCAGCGGCTTCGACTATTACCAGTTGGGGGCGTGGCTGTTCTAGCAGCGCGATACCGAGCCCGCCAGCGCGGCGTGGTGCACGCGGCGCAGTAGCCGGTGGCGGATCAACCCGCTGGCAGGCCGGATCAGCAGCCAATAGGCCCTGAAGCGGCGCTGCGCGGCCGCGTCGCCGCAGTAGATGCGCGTGCGCGTGGTCAGCCGGGTGCCGGCGCCCTCGGGTTCGGCCGTGAATTGCAGCACCAGCTTGGCGATGCCCTTGGCATCGAGCGCGGCGAAGGCCTGCGCATCCGGTAGCGCCACCAGACCGTAGTCGGCCTGCCAGAAGCGGCCGGCCAAGCCGAACGCGAGTTCGCGGTCGCCGTCGCGGCCCAATGGTGTGAAGTCGGCGAGGCTGAAGGCCGGGCGCATGCGCAGCGCCGAAGCCATGCCCAAGCGCGCCCCCATGCGGCTCGGCAGTTCGCGCAGCGCGATGAGGCCGCGGGCCACGGGGTCGTCGACGACCTCGGGCCGCGCCGCGACGTCGAGCACGCGTGCCGGCGGGGCCGGCACATGGCGGCTGTGCTCCTCGGCGAACTGGAACTGCGGCAGGTAGTGCCGCATCAGCTGCATCGCAGGAATCAGGCGATGCGCCCCAGCAGCAAATACTCCATGAGCGCCTTTTGCACGTGCATGCGGTTCTCGGCCTCGTCCCAGACCACGGACTGCGGCCCGTCGATGACCTCGGCCTGCACCTCCTCGCCGCGATGCGCGGGCAGGCAGTGCATGAACAGCGCATCGGGCCTGGCGACCTTCATCATGTCCTCGTCCACGCACCAGTCGGCAAAGGCCTTGCGGCGGGCCTCGTTCTCGGCCTCGTAGCCCATGCTGGTCCAGACGTCGGTGGTCACGAGGTCGGCGCCGCGGCAGGCGTCCATCGGGTCCTTGAACACCTGGTAGCTGTCGGCCGAGCGCAGGCCGGCGACGGACTGGTCGATCTCGTAGCCGCTGGGCGTGCTGACATGGACCTTGAAGTCCAGGATCTCGGCGGCCTGCAGCCAGGTGTTGGCCATGTTGTTGCCGTCGCCGACCCAGGCCACCGTTTTCCCTTGGATCGAGCCGCGGTGCTCGATGAAGGTGAAGATGTCGGCCAGGATCTGGCAGGGATGGAACTCGTTGGTCAGGCCGTTGATGACGGGCACGCGCGAATGCGCGGCGAAGCGCTCGATCTTGTCCTGGCCGAAGGTGCGGATCATGACCAGGTCGACCATGCGGCTGATGACCTTGGCACTGTCTTCGATGGGCTCGGCCCGGCCCAGCTGGCTGTCGCCCGTGGTCAGGTGCACGACGCTGCCGCCGAGCTGGTACATGCCGGCCTCGAAGCTCACGCGCGTGCGCGTGCTGGCCTTCTCGAAGATCATGGCCAGCGTGCGGTCGGCCAGCGGGTGGTGCTTCTCGTAGGCCTTGAACTTGCGCTTGATCAGCGCGGCGCGCGCGAACAGGTAGGCGTACTCGTCGGCCGTGAAGTCGCTGAACTGCAGGTAGTGCTTGATGCTCATGCTGCCACCGGCTCGGCCAGGAACTCTTTGACCAGCGGCGCGAGGATGGCGACGATCTCGTCGGCATCGGCCTTGGTCAGGATCAGCGAGGGCACCATGCGGATGACCGAATCGGCCGTCACGCTGAGCAGGAGACCACGTTCGGCCGCGCGCGCAGTGAGCACGCCGCAGGGGCGGTCCAGCTCCACGCCGATCATGAGGCCCTGGCCGCGGATGTCCTTGACCTGGGCCATGCCCTCGAAGGCCTGCGCCAGCGATTGCTTGAGGTGCGCGCCCACCTGGGCGGCGTTCTCCAGCAGGCCCTCTTCTTCCATGATGCGGATGGTCTCGATGCCCGCGCGCATGGCCAGGGGGTTGCCGCCGAAGGTGGTGCCGTGGTTGCCGGGGCCGAAGATGCCGGCGGCCTTGGGACCGGCGACGACGGCACCGATCGGCACGCCCGAGCCCAGGCCCTTGGCCAGCGGCATCACGTCGGGCACGATGCCGGCCCACTGGTGCGCGAACCACTTGCCGGTGCGGCCCATCCCGCACTGCACCTCGTCGATCATGAGCAGCCAGTCGCGCTCGTCGCAAAGCTTGCGCACCTGCTGCAGGTACTCGGCGCGCATGGGATTCACGCCGCCCTCGCCCTGAATGGTCTCGAAGAACACGGCCACCACGTTGGGGTTGCCTTCGGTCTTGGCCTTCAGCGCGGCGATGTCGTTGAGCGGCACGCGGATGAAGCCCTCGACCAGCGGGCCGAAGCCCTGCTGCACCTTGGTGTTCCCGGTGGCGGACAGCGTGGCGATGCTGCGGCCGTGGAAGGCCTTCTCGTAGACGACGATCTCGGGCTTGTCGATGCCCTTGTCGTGGCCGAACTTGCGCGCCAGCTTGATGGCGGCCTCGTTGGCCTCCAGGCCCGTGCAGCAGAAGAAGGCGTTGGTCATGCCGGCCAGCTCGGTCAGCTTGGCCGCCAGCTTCTCCTGGCCGGGCACGTGGTAGTAGTTGGAGCTGTGGATGATTTTGGTCAGCTGGTCCTGCAGCGCCGGCACCAGCTTGGGATGGTTGTGGCCCAGCGTGTTGACCGCGATGCCGCCCAGCGCGTCGAGGTACTGCTTGCCGTTGGTGTCCCACACACGCACGCCCTGGCCATGCGACAGCGCGATCGGCACGCGGCCGTAGGTGTTCATGACGTGGGGGGAGGTGGGCTCTGCGGCGGCGGTCATGGTGCTGATCTCTCCAGTACAACGGTGCGAAACACGGGGGATTCAGCAAGACCGGCGCCTCTCGGCAGTTGCCTGGGCCCGCTGAACGGCGATTCTAGGCGCAGCGATTGCTCGCTTTTTTGACAAATCCGCATCACAGCTATGCGGCGGACGGCAGGGCAGAGACAGGCGCCTCGGATAAACTCTGGTGCACCGCAGCAAGAGAACGGCACCGTTCTTGCGAGAAGTCCTGCACACAATGCAGCGTCCCAGCGCCTCTTTCCCCATCGACCCCACCAGATGACCCCGCCCCCGTCCAAGGAAGTCTTCATCCAGGGCATCACCCGCGACGGACGCACCTTTCGCCCCAGCGACTGGGCCGAGCGGCTGGCCGGTGTGCTGAGCCAGTTCCGGCCGGGCGGGCCGCAGCCGGGCAGCCACCTGGGCTACTCGCCGTGGTGCGTGCCGACCACGGTGAACGGCATCAAGTGCGTGATCGTGCACCGCGACCTGCGCGATTACGACGTGATGGCCTGGGACTTCGCGATGAACTTCGCGCGCGACAACGAGCTGCAGGTGGCCGAGGCCTGCCTGGTGCCCGAGCCGCCCAAGCGCTGACACCTCTTCCGTTTCATCCGCCCAAGAAAAAAACCGCCCGAAGGCGGTTTCTCTTTTTCTTTGCTGGCAGCGCACCCGGTCAAACGGCGGGTTGCGGATGCAACCCGGGCGGGTTGGCTGGTTTAGGCTGCGGCCGGAGCAGTGGCCAGGGCCTTGACCTTGGCGGCCAGGCGGCTCTTGTCGCGCGCGGCCTTGTTCTTGTGGAAGATGCCCTTGTCGGCGACGGTGTCGACCACGGATTGCATCTTGCCGAACAGTTCGGTGGCCTTCTCCTTGTCGCCGGCGGCCACGGCCTTCTCGACGTTCTTGATGAAGGTGCGGTACTTGGAACGCAGCGAGGTGTTCGCGGCGTTGATCTTGATGTCCTGGCGGACGCGCTTGCGGCCCGACGCCAGGCGCGGGTTCTTCTTCTTCGGCTTGGTTGCCATGGTATGTGTTCCTTAAAGGCTTGAGGATGTTGCCAGCAAAGCCCGCCAGTATAACAGCGGCGTCAAGATCCGGCTGGCGCACCTGGAACGGCCCTGGCCGCTGGCTACACTCGCTGCGGTGAGTCTCCTCAAATCCGCCTCCACGGTCTCGCTGCTGACACTGGCGTCGCGCATCACCGGTCTGGGCCGCGAACTGCTGATGGCATCGCTGTTCGGCGCCAGCGCCATGACCGATGCCTTCAACGTCGCCTTCCGCATCCCCAACCTGTTCCGGCGCCTGTTCGGCGAGGGCGCCTTCAGCCAGGCCTTCGTGCCGGTGCTGGCGGCGAGCAAGGCGCAGGACGGCGAGGCCGCCACCCGGCAGCTGATCGACCACGTGGCCAGTGTGCTGACGGCCATCTTGCTGCTGGTCTGCGTGGCCGGCGTGCTGGCCGCGCCCTTGATGGTCTGGGCGCTGGCCGCCGGCCTGCAGCAGGACGCCGCCGGCTTCGACGCCGCCGTGGTCATGACACGCTGGATGTTCCCCTACATCGGCTGCATGTCGCTGGTGGCGCTGGCCTCGGGCATCCTGAACACCTGGAAGCGCTTCGCCGTGCCGGCCGTCACGCCGGTGCTGCTGAACCTGGCCATGATGGGTTCGGCCTGGCTGGGCGCACCCTGGCTGGCCGCGCGCGGCGTCGAGCCCATCTACGCGATGGCCGGCGGCGTGATGCTGGGCGGCTTGCTGCAACTGGGCGCGCAGGTGCCGGCGCTGGCCGGCCTGGGCCTGCTGCCACGCGTGCGCCTGGGCCTGGCGGGCCTGCGCGCCGCCTGGGCCGACCCGGGCACGCGGCGCATCGCCAGGCTCATGGGCCCGGCCCTGCTGGGCGTGGGCGTGGCCCATGTGTCCATCATGATCAACACCCAGATCGCCTCGCACCTGGCGCCGGGCAGCGTGAGCTGGCTGGGCTATGCCGACCGGCTCATGGAGTTCCCGACCGCGCTGCTGGGCGTGGCGCTGGGCGTGGTGCTGATGCCGCAACTGAGCGGCGCGCACGCGGCCGGAGACACCGCGCGCTACTCCGCCATGCTGGACTGGGGCCTGCGCCTCGTGGTGCTGATGGCCGTGCCCAGCGCCGTGGCGCTGCTGACCTTTTCCGTGCCGCTGGTGGCCACCATCTACCACCATGGCCTGTTCGGCGAGGAAGACGTGCGCCAGACCAGCCTGGCGCTGATGGGCTATGGCGCCGGCCTCTTCGGCCTGGTGGCGATCAAGGTGCTGGCGCCGGGCTTCTACGCGCGCCAGGACGTGCGCACGCCCGTGAAGATCGCGCTCGTGGTGCTGGTCTTCACCCAGCTGCTGAACTTCGCCCTGGTGCCCATGCTGCAGCATGCCGGGCTGGCGCTGTCGGTCGGCCTGGGCGCCACGCTGAACGCGGCGCTGCTGCTGGTCGGATTGCTGCGCCGCGGCAGCTACCGGCCTTCGCCGGGATGGGCGCGCTACCTGTTGCAGGTGGTGGCGGCCAGCGCCGTGCTGGCGATCTTCCTGATCTGGGTCTCGCGCGCCTATCCCTGGACACAGGTCGGCCACGGCTGGCTGCGCATGGGCGGCATGGCGCTGGCCTTGGCGGCCTCGGCCATCGTGTACTTCGGCGCGGCCTGGGCCGCCGGCATCCAGCTCAAGCGCATGCTGCGCCACGGCGTCTGAGGGCATCGGCGTCCTTGCTTGACGCGCCCAGGCCCGTCCATTACAAAGAACCGATGCCGCCCCGCTATTCGATCCCGACCCCGCTCGAGTACTTCACCGCCCTGGTCCAGAGCGACGAGCAATTCCCGCTGCTCGAGGCCTGCGCCAGCTTGGCCCAGGACGAGTACCCCGAGCTGGACGTGCAACAGGTGCTGGGCGACATGGACCAGTTGCAGGCCCGCCTGCAGCGCCGCCTGGCCGCCGACGCGCCGCCACTGCACCGGCTGCGCATGCTGAACCAGTTCTTCTACCGGGAGCTGGGTTTCGGCGGCAACGTCAACAACTACTACGATCCCGACAACAGCTACCTCAATGCCGTGCTGCGCACGCGCATGGGCATCCCGATCTCGCTGGCCGTGCTCTGGATGGAGCTGGCCCAGGGCCTGCACCTGCAGGTGCGCGGCATCAACTTCCCGGGCCACTTCCTGGTCAAGGTCAACCTGCCGAAGGGGCAGGTGGTGATCGACCCCTTCGTCGGCCAGTCGCTGAGCCGCGAGGAGCTGGTCGAGCGCCTGGCGCCCTACAAGCAGCAGCAACAGGCCGAGCACGGCGAGGACTTCGACGTGCCGCTGGGCCTGTACCTGCAGTCGGCCAAGCCGCGTGACATCCTGGCGCGCATGCTGCGCAACCTCAAGGAAATCCACCGCAGCCAGTCGGACGCCCAACGCCTGCTGGCGGTGCAGAACCGGCTCGTGGTGCTGCTGCCCGAGGCCTGGTCCGAGTACCGCGACCGCGGCCTCACGCACGCCGATCTGGGCAACACCGACGAGGCCGTCCTCGATCTGGAGAAGTACCTGGTCTGCGCCGACGAGGCGCGCGACACGGCCGTCATCGCCGACCGCGTCTCCGCGCTGCGGCGCGCACGGCACTGATCAGATCATCGGCGTCACGGCGCCGTCCATGGCCAGGATCGCGCCCGTGATGTAGCTCGCGCGGGCCGAGGCCAGGAACAGCACGGCGTCGGCGATCTCGGCCGGCTCGGCGATGCGGCCCAGCGGCAGCCGCGCGGTGGCGCGGCGCAAGGCCTCCTCCGCTTCGATGCCCTGCAGCCGTGCATCGGCCGCCAAGCCTTCCTTGAGCCGCTCGGTCAGCGTGAGCCCCGGGTTCACCGCGTTCACCCGCACGCCCTTGGCCGCGTAGGCCGCGGCCATGCCGGCCGAGGCCAGCATCAGCGCCGCATTGGCCGCACCACCGGGCATGTGGATGGGGCTGGCCACCTTGCCGCCCGCGCCGATGACGTTGACGATGGCGCCGCCGCCGCGCTCGGCCATGCGCTTGACCAGCGGGTCCAGCACGTGGATGTAGCTGAAGTACTTGGCGTCCATCGCGTCGTGCCAGGCCTGCGGCGTGAGCTCGTCCGGGGGCGTGCGCTTGGCCGCGCCGGCCGAGTTCACGAGCACCTGCACGGCGCCGGCCTGCTGTTCGACGGCATCGACCGCGGCCAGCGCCGCGGCCGCATCGCGCAGGTCGGCCGCGTGGGTTTGCACGCGCGTGCCGGCGTCGGCGAAATCGGCGCGCAAGGCCATCGCGGCGCGCTCCAGGTTGCCGGCATCGCGCGAGACCAGGCTCACGCGCGCGCCCTCGCGCAGGAAGGCCTGGGCGCAGGCCAGGCCGATGCCCTTGCTGCCGCCCGTGATCAAGACATGCTGGCCCGTCAATTGCAGATCCATGGGTCGCTCCGGTGAAGTGGGATGAAAAGGCGCTAAGCGCCGGCCAGGAAGATCTCCTGCAGGTCGCTCAGGAAGTCGAAGCCCTTCTCGGTCGGCCGCACGCGCGCTGCGTCGCGCAGCAGCAGGCCGCGGCGTTCGCCCTCGGCCAGGCCGGCCGCAATGGCCGAGAGCGGCAGGCCCGTGCGCTCGGTGAAGTCCTGCAAGGCGAAGCCCTCGCGCAAGCGCAGCGCATTGAGCATGAACTCGAACGGCAGGTCGGCGCGGCGCACGTCCTCGTCCTGCGCCAGCGCGGCGCCGGCCAGGGCCTGCGCCATGTAGAGCCCCGGCTCGCGCAGCCGCACCTGGCGCACCACGCGGTGCGCGAAGCTGAGCTTGCTGTGGGCGCCCGCGCCGATGCCGAGGTAGTCGCCGAACTGCCAGTAGTTGAGGTTGTGCACGCAGCGGTGCCGGGGGCGCGCATAGGCCGAGACCTCGTAGCGCTCCAGGCCCGCCCGGCCCGTCGCCTCGGTGATCTGGTCCAGCATGCCGTACGCGACATCGTCTTCGGGCAGGACCGGCGGGTGCTTGGCGAAGAAGGTGTTGGGCTCGATGGTCAGGTGGTAGACCGACAGGTGCGGCGGCGCCAGCGCAAGCGCGGTGGCGAGGTCCTGCGCCAGCATCGCGGGCGTCTGGCCCGGCAGCGCATACATGAGGTCCAGGTTGAAGGTGTCGAAGGCCTGGGCCGCCTCTTCCAGCGCGGCGATGGCCTGGCGGCGGTCGTGCACGCGACCCACGGCCTGCAGCAGGCCGTCGTCGAAGCTCTGCACACCGACCGACAGCCGCGTGACACCGGCCGCGCGGTAGGCGCGGAAGCGGTCCTTCTCGAAGGTGCCGGGGTTGGCCTCCAGCGTGATCTCGCAGTCGGCCTCCAGCCGCAGCCGCGCACGCACGTCGCCCAGCAGCCTGTCGATGGCCTGGGGCGAGAACAGGCTGGGCGTGCCGCCGCCGATGAAGACACTGTGCACGGTGCGGCCCCAGACCAGCGGCAGCGCGACTTCGAGGTCGGCGATCAGCGCGTCGATGTAGCGCTGCTCGGGCAGCTCGGCGGGCGCAGCCACCTGCGTCACGGCCGGCGCATCGGCACCGGCCCAGCGCACCACGGCCTCGTCGCCGCGCACGGCGTGCGAGTTGAAGTCGCAGTAGGGGCACTTGCGGATGCACCAGGGCAAATGCAGGTACAGCGCGAGCGGCGGCTGGGCCTGCAGCTGCAGCAGGCCGGGCCGCATGTACTCCGTCAGCGCGCGGGGAGCCTGGCCGGACATCTAGAACCAGCGCTCGCGCATGAGCCGCAGCATCTCGCGCGCGGCCTGGCCGCGGTGGCTGTGGGCGTTCTTGACCTCGGCCGGCAGCTCGGCGAAGGTCTTGCCGAAGGCCGCTATCCACATCACGGGGTCGAAGCCGAAACCGCCCTCGCCCACCGGCGCCTCGGTGATGCGGCCGACCGCGCGGCCGACCGCGATCAGCGGCTCGGGATCCTCCGGGCTGCGCACGGCCACCAGCGTGCTGACCAGCGCGGCGCGGCGGTTCTGCACGCCGCGCATCTGCTCGAGCAGCGCGCGCACGTTGTTGTCGTCGCCCTTGGCATAGCCGAACTGCGTGGCGTAGTAGGCCGTGTCCACGCCGGGCAGGCCGCCGAAGGCATCGACGCACAGGCCGGCGTCGTCGGCCACCGCGGCAAGGCCCGTGTGGCGCGCGGCGTTGCGGGCCTTGGTCAGCGCGTTCTCGACGAAGGTGCGGTAAGGCTCCTCGGCCTCGGGCACGCCCAGTTCGCCCTGGGCCACGAGGCGCACATCCAGCGGCGCGAACAAGGCCTGCAGCTCGGCCAGCTTGCCCTGGTTGTTGGAAGCGAGGACCAGGTCCATGCCCGTCCTCAGCCCGCCAGCGCCTGCAGCTGCAGCGCGATGAGTTCCTGGATGCCTTTGTCGGCCAGCTGCAGCAGCTGGTCCATCTCGGCACGCGTGAAGGCCGCGCCTTCGGCCGTACCCTGCACCTCGACGAAGTGGCCGGCACCGGTCATGACCACGTTCATGTCGGTGTCGCAGGCAGCATCTTCGACGTACTCGAGGTCCAGCAGCGGCGTGCCCTGGACGATGCCGACCGACACCGCGGCGACCGGGTGCACGATGGGCGAGGCGGCGAGCTTGCCCTCGGCCAGCAGCTTGTTGACCGCGTCCTGCGCGGCCACGAAGGCGCCCGTGATGGCAGCGGTGCGCGTGCCGCCGTCGGCCTGCAGCACATCGCAATCCAGGTGGATGGTGCGCTCGCCCAGTCGCTTGAGGTCGAACACGGCGCGCAGGGAGCGGCCGATCAAGCGCTGGATCTCCTGCGTGCGGCCGCTCTGCTTGCCCTTGGCGGCCTCGCGGCTGCCGCGCGTGTGGGTGGCGCGCGGCAGCATGCCGTATTCGGCGGTGACCCAGCCCTCGCCGCTGCCCTTCTGGTGCGGCGGCACCTTTTCCTCGACCGAGGCGGTGCACAGCACGCGCGTCTGGCCGAACTCGATCAGCACCGAACCCTCGGCGTGGATGGTGAAGCCGCGGGTGATGCGCACCGGGCGCAGCTGGTCGGCAGCGCGGCCGCCGGTTCTTGCAAATTCAGTCATGGGGCGATTGTCGCCAAGCGCGAAGCCTGCGCCCGGCGCAGGTCAAATCCGGCGCGCGGCCGTGCGGCGGATGGCGTCGTTGATCTCGGCGATGGAGCGGTCGATGGCGGCTTCGTCCAGCTCGGGCACGGCGGCCTTCGGATCCATCCCCTGCACGGTGGCGGCGAATGCATCGGGTGCCTGGCCGCGCGTGGAAGCGAAGGCATCGGCCGAGCGCCATTCCAGCGCCAGCGCGGTCACGTTGTCGCTGCTATCCCCTGCCGCGCGCAGCGCCTGCTCCACGAGTTCCGGCACGGCCTGCGCCACGGGCATGGCGCCCAGCTGCTCGACGATGCGCTCGTCGCTCACGCTGGACCACAGGCCGTCCGAGCACAGCAGGATCTTGTCGCCGCGCTGCAGCGCCACCGGGCCGGTCAGCTCGTACTCGGGCGCCACGGGCGAGCCCAGGCAGGTGTAAAGCACGTTGCGGCTGACCCGGCCTGCGCGCGCCATGTCGGGCGACATCTGTTCGAGGTAGGAATGGTCGCGCGTGCGCGCCAGCAGCGCGCCGCCGCGCACCAGGTACAGGCGCGAATCGCCGCAATGCACCCAGGTCAGGCTGTCGCCTTGCAGCACAGCCGCCACCAGCGTGGTGCGCGGCGTGTCGGCCAGGCCGCGCTCCTCGCCGTAGCGCAGGATGCGTCGGTGCGAGGCCAGCAGCGCATGCACGAGAAAGTCGCTGGCCCGCGCCAGCTGCGGCGTGGCCTGCTGCTGGTGCAACGCCGAGACCGTCTGCACCGCCAGCTGGGCAGCGGCCTCGCCCTCGGGATGGCCACCCATGCCGTCGGCCAGCACGAACAGGCCGGACTCGCGCGTGTAACAGTAGCCCATGCGGTCCTCGTTCTTGGCCCGGCCACCGCGCCGGCTGACCTGGAAGACCGAGAACCTCATCGCGAGGTCTTGCTCACCGATCCGGCAGGGGGCGTGGCTGCACTCTTCTTGCCATCCGAGACCAGCGTATCGAACTGCATGCGGATCTTCTCGCCCATGGACAGCTTGGTGTAGCGGCGTTCGCCCTCGCGGCTGAGCTCCTTCTGCAGCGCGAACACCGACTGCGGCCGCGACAGCGGGTCCAGCGCCATGCACCACTCGACCACCTCGATCAGGTTGTCCGAGTACACGCCGCGCAGCCGCGCGAGCGAGGCCGTGATGCGGTCTTTCTCGAGCCGCTGCGGCGCCTCGGCCGGCGGAAAGCCCAGCATGCAGGCGTAGATGCAGGCGCCGATGGCGTAGATGTCCGTCCAGGGGCCCATGGTGGCGTCGCGCCGGTACATCTCGGGCGCGGCGAAGCCGGGCGTGTACATGGGGCGGATGAAGTTGCCTTCCTTGTTCAGCACCTCGCGCGCGGCACCGAAGTCGATCAGCACGGCCTTGTCGTCGTCGGTGATGAAGATGTTGGCCGGCTTGATGTCCAGGTGCAGCATCTTGTGCTGGTGCACGATGCGCAGGCCGCGCAGGACCTCGTCGAACAGCGAGCGGATGGTCGACTCGCGGAACACCTTGGGCCGCTTGAGTTCGCGCGAGGTGATGATGAAGTCCTGCAGGGTCGCGCCCTCCAGGTAGTTCATGACCATGTAGACGGTCTCGTTCTCGCGGAAGAAGTTCAGCACGCTGACCACCGAGGGGTGGGCGATCTGCGCGAGCGAGCGACCTTCCTCGAAGAAGCTCTTGAGCCCCAGGCGGTACAGCGAGAGTTTCTCGGACGGCACCACGGGCAGCGTCTGGCCCGGTTCGCGCGAAGCCAGCGAGGACGGCAGGTATTCCTTGACCGCCACCTGGTTGCCTTCGCCATCGATGGCCAAATAGACCATGCCGAAACCGCCAGAGGAAAGTCTGCGCACGACGCGGTAGCCACCGATGACGGTCTCGGGCCGCAACGGCGCCGGCTTGCTCTTGGTCATGGAAAGGGCTGCAATCGTCGCGGAGGGTGGAAGCCGTTATTCTCTGGCCTTTGCAACGACCAGAAACCTTCTCATGCCAGTCTACAGCATGACCGGTTACGCAAGCGCCCAGCAAAGTGGCGCCAGTAACCCCGCGGAAACCGACGCGAAAGTGCAGCCGTCGCGCCGCCTGGGCATCGAGATCCGTGCCGTCAACAGCCGCTTCCTCGACCTCGCCTTCCGCCTGCCCGACGAGTTGCGCCAGCAGGAGCCTGCGCTGCGCGAGCTGCTGACGGCCAAGCTCAAGCGCGGCAAGGTCGAGCTGCGCGCATCCATCGACAGCATCGACACGGGCAGCGTGCCCGAGCCCACGCCGCGCCTGCTGCAGCGTCTCAACAGCGTGCAGGACCAGGTGCGCTCCTGGTTGCCGACCGCCACGCCGCTGTCGGTGGCCGAGGTGATCCGGCTGTCCTCGGCCGAACAGCACGGCGTGGGCGAGCTCGACGAAGAGTTGCTGCCGCTGGCCGAGAAGGTCGTCAAGGAACTGCTGGCCGCGCGCCAGCGCGAAGGCGCACGCCTGGCGGCCATGCTCCACGAGCGCCTGGGCCAGCTGCGCGCGCTGGCGGCGCAGGCCCTGCCGCTGGTGCCGCAATTCGTGGAGCAGCAGCGCCAGCGCTTCCTGGACCGCTGGAAGGAGGCCATGGCGCTGGCCGACGGCGCCACCCTGCCCGAGGCCGCGCAGGACCGCGCGCTGACGGAAGCGACGGCCTTCGCGATCCGCATCGACGTGGCCGAGGAGATCACGCGGCTGGACTCGCACCTGGACGAGATCGAGCGCCTGCTCAAGAAGGGCGGCGAACTCGGCAAGCGCCTCGATTTCCTGATCCAGGAACTGCACCGCGAGGCCAACACGCTGGGCTCCAAGTCCGCCGCGCTGGAGCTCACGCGCATCTCGGTGGACATGAAGGTGCTGATCGAGCAGATGCGCGAGCAGGTGCAGAACATCGAGTAAGTCATCCGGCAGCGCAGGATTGTTCAGCGCGCGGAAACGATGCATTGCCCACGCGCCGGTTTTTCTTTCGAGACGCGGATTCCACAATTCAACCCATCGATGAGACGCATGCAAGACGACTCATCGAGACGCGGCAGACATGGGGTCTGGCCACGCCGAATGGGAAGTTGCATCCACCGTCTCGAAAGGAATCCATCATGAACAAGTTCATCGCCTCCGCCCTCGTCGCTGCCGCCGCTTTCGCCGCCGCCCCCAGCTTTGCCGGTGACAACATCAGCGGTGAAGTGGGCTACGTGCCGCAAGTGAGCAGTGCCAAGAGCAGCCTGACCCGCGAGGCCGTGCGCGCCGATTACCTGCAGGCCGAACGCAACGGCACGCTGCCCGAGTACGGCGAAGGCGCCGACACCGGTGCCGTGGCCACCGCCAAGAGCACGCTGAGCCGCGACGCCGTGCGCGCCGAAGCCGTGTACGCCGTGCGCCATGGACAGCAAGTGGGCGGCGAAGTCTGAACCCAGTCCCGGCTCACGCCGTGGAACGAACCGCCTTCGGGCGGTTTTTGCATTTCTGGGCGATCGACTTGTCCCTGGATGCCGTGGGCAAGGCTGTGGACAAGCACCGTGGAATCCGACGAAACCCTTGCCTGGCGCGGCCTGCGACGCCGTGCCCGCAAAACAGGCAAGCGCGCCCTGCCCGATTCAGGTGTGCAGCTTGCGGCCCAGCAACTGCTCTACCTTGGCCGTCTTGGCCTGCAGGCGGCCGGCCGGGCCTTCGCGCCAGTCCACCTTGAGGTGCAGGCCGATGCGCGTGCAGCCCACCGCGCGCAGATGGTCGAAGCAGGCCTTCACGACGGCGAAGGTCTGGTCCCACTCGCCTTCGAGGATGGTGCCCATGGGCGTGAGCTGGTAGGGCACGCCGCTCCTGTCGATGATGTCGATGATTTGCGCCACATAGGCGCTCACGCTGTCGCCCTCGGCGCGCGGCGACATCTGGAATTCAAGCAGGACCATGGTTGTTTCCTTGGTGGGTTGTTCAGGGGATCAGGAGGCCGTCCTGGCGCAGCGCCTGCGCCAGCCGCTGCGCCCAGTCGCCGGGCGGCTGGCCGGCGCGCAGCGCCTCCGCAGCGACGCTGGTCAGCGCCTCCACACGGTAGCGGCGGGCCTGGCCCAGGCCTTGCTCGAAGGCGTTGGTGGCGGCCGTCAGCGCCACCGGGTCGGCATCGAGCACGATGACCGCATGGGCCAGCACCACGGGTGCGCCGGCCACGTGGCGCCAGGCCTGGGCCGTGCCGACCAGCTTGCGGCCGTGCGCAGCCAGGTTGTAGCGGCCATCGCAGAACGCACCTTCCACGGGCTGCGCCGAAGCCGCCACACCGAGCACGGCCAGCGCGCGGACCAGCCCATCGCAGAGCGCGCGGTAAACCGCATCGGCCTGCACCGGCGCGCCCTTGACCGTGCGCCACAGCAGGCTCAGGTTCCACAGGCCCGGGCCGTGCGGCACCAGGCCGCCGCCGGAAGAACGCACGTGCACGGGGGTACCAGCCGCAGCGCAGCGCGCCTGCCAGGCCGCCCAACCGGGCGCACGTGCGTAGCTGGCCGGCACGGACCATCCCGGTGCGCCCTGCCACAAGTGGGCTTGCGGGGCGGCACCCTCGGCCACGGCCTGGGCCCAGCCGCGCTCGGCCGCGACGCCATCTTCCAGCGGCGCGGCGTGGTGGATCAGCGCGGTGAACGGCGGCAGTGGCATGCGGCGATGCTACCGAAGCCGGCGTGGCCTTCGGACGCGCTTCGCCGGTCAGCGGCCATCGGCTTGCGCGCCGTAGCGGCCAGCGATGTCCACGCCGTCGCGCTCGATCTCGACCTCCAGGTTCTCCAGCACGCGCGAGACCATCATGTAGGTGCCGATCGTCATCAGCAGCTCGACCAGCGCGCGCGGCGACAGCTCGGCCTGCAGGGCCCCGAACAGCGCGGCATCGGCCTTGACCTGCAGCACCACCTGGTCGGTGAAGGCCAGGAGCCGATCCTCCAGCGTGCTGGCCGCGGCAGGCCCGTCCAGCCGCAGCGCCTTGTCGATGCGCGCCTCGCTGACACCCACATGGCGCGCGAGGCGCAGGTGCTGGTGGATCTCGTAGGCCGACCTGCAATGCGCGCCCACGCGCAGGACCACCAGCTCGCGCAGCTGCGGATCGAGCTCGCCCTGCGTCAGCAGGGCGCCCGCCATCTGCAGGAAGCCGGGCAGCACCGTGGGCGCATGGGCCAGCACGCGGTAGACGTTGTAGGCCGGCCGCGTGGCCAACAGGGCCTGCAGCGCGGGCGGAAGGGACTCCGGGGCCAGGGCGGGAATGCGCGACATGCCTCAGTCCAGCTTGAGGCCGATGCGCGCGATGAGCCTGCCCCAGAAATCGGTCTGCTCGCGCATGAAGCTGCCGAACTCCTCGCGCGAACTGGGCCGCGCGCGCAGGTTCAGCTGCACGAAGCGCGCCTGCACCTCGGGCTGGGCCAGCACGGCGCGCAGCTCGGTGTTGAGCCGGTCCAGCACCGCGACCGGCGTGCCGGCCGGCGCCACGACGCCGCTCCAGCCCTCCACCGCGAAGCCCGGGTAGCCCGACTCGGCCACCGTGGGCACGGACTCCAGGCCCGGCAGCCGTGTCGGCGAGGTCACGGCGATGGGCCGCAGCTTGCCGCTCTGGACGAAGGCCATGGTCGGCGCCACGTTCTCGAACACCATGGGCACATGGCCGGCGATCACGTCGGTGATGGCGGGGCTCGCGCCCTTGTAGGGCACCAGCTGCAGCTGGATGCCGGCCGTGTCCTTGAAGACCTCGGCCGTCAGGTGCGGCGAGCCGCCCGGCACGGCGGCGAACTGGTACTTGCCGGGGTCCTTCTTGGCCAGCGCCACGAGTTCCTGGAGGTTGTGGGCCGGCACCTGCGGGTTGACGGCGACGATGTTGGGCAGCATGGCCACCAGCGAGACCGGCGCGAAGTCCTTGAGGTGGTCGTAAGGCAGGTTCTTGTAGAGGTGCGGGTTGATCGCATGCGTGGGGATGGTGCACAGCATCAGCGTGTAGCCGTCGGACGCGGACTTGGCCACGAACTCGGTCGCGATGTTGCCGCTGGCGCCGGGCTTGTTCTCCACCACCACGGGCTTGCCCAGGCGCTCGCCCAGCGCCTGGGCCACGATGCGGGCCGCCAGGTCGGTCGAGCCGCCAGGCGTGAAGCCAACGACCAGGCGGATCGGGCGCTGCGGCCAGCTGTCCTGGGCCAGCGCGGGGGCGGCGGCCAGCGCCGCAGCCAAGGCCAGCGCGGTGAAGGTTCTGCGGTGCATCATGTCTCCTGTGGTTGAGGCAAATCAGCGCTTGCAGCGCTCCAGCGCATCCTTGCGCAGCAGGTCCTTCTTGACCTTGCCCGAGGCCGTGCTCGGGAAGGCGTCGACGAAGAAGTAGCGCTCGGGATACTTCTGGCGCGCGACGCTGGCCGCGTCCAGCAGCGCATTGATGCCGGCGGCGTCCACCGTGGCGCCGGGCCGCGCGATGACGTAGGCGCAGACGGTCTCGCCCAACCGCGCATGCGGCATCGCGACCACGGCGGCGGCCTGCACGGCAGGGTGCTGGTGCAGCAGGTCCTCGACCTCCTTGGCGCTGATCTTCTCGCCGCCGCGGTTGATGAGATCCTTGATGCGGCCCGTGAAGACCACGGCCCCGTCCTGCACGTAGCCGATGTCGCCGGTGTGGAAGAAGCCGTCGGCGTCGAAGGCCTCGGCCGTGTGGCCGGCGTCCGCATAGCCCAGGAACAGCGCCGGGCCGCGCGCGCAGATCTCGCCCTCCTGCCCCGGCGCGGCCAGCCGACCGTCGGCATCGACCACGCGCACCTCGTAGTCGACGATCTCGCCGTCCGTCTCGGCCGCCAGCTTCTCCTGGCCCGGCGCGCACCAGCCCATGGTGATCATCGGCGCCTCGCTGGAACCGTAGACGCGGAACGCGCGGCAGTGGGGCAGCACGCGCGGCACGCGGTAGATGGTCTCGGGTGCCACCGCCGCGCCGCCGCAGGGGAACAGGCGCAGCGAGGGCAAGGTGCGCTGCTGCGCCTCGGCCACGTCCATGAGTTCCTGCAGGAAGGGCGTGGCGCCGATCGTGAAGACCACCTGCTCGCGGTCGATGGTGTCCGCCGCCTGGGCCGCGTCCCACTTCTCCATGAGCACGCAGCGCGTGCCGCCGTAGAACGGCATCTCCAGGCCGTGGCTGAAGCCCGTGACATGCGTGACCGGCGAAGGCATCAGCGTGGTGTCGCCGGGCCGGATGCCCCAGTGCTGCGCGCACATCAGCGTGGCGCGGATCAGGGAGTTGTGCGAGTGCAGAACGGCCTTGGGCCTCCCTGTCGTGCCCGAGGTGTAGAGCACGAGCTTGACCGTGTCCGGCGACACCTCCGGTGCTGTAGCCAGCGGTGCAGCACCGGCGATCAGGTCGCGCAGATCACGCCCTGTGCCGGACGCACCGCGCACTGTCCACACATGCTGCAGGCTCGGCACGTTGGGCGCGATGCGCGCCAGCATGGCGGAGAAGTCGTGACCCCGAAAGTTCTCGGCGATGAAGATGGCCTTGGCCCGGCTGTCCGAGAGGATCAGCTCGACCTCGCGGTCGCGGTAGATCGTCACGATGGGGCAGACCACCAGGCCCAGCAGGCAGCAGGCCACGTCGATGAAGGCGGCCTCGTGCCAGTTCGGCGTCTGGAAGGCGACCACGTCGCCGGCTTGCAGCCCATGGCCCTGCAGCGCGCCGGCCAGCCGCGTCGCGCCCTCCCAGATTTCGCCGGCCGTCACGCCGCGCCCGCCGCAGACCTGGGTCACGCGCTGGGGCTGGTCGCGGGCAGCCTCGCGCACGGCGTCGGCCAGCGTGCGGTTCAGCCATTTGCCTTCGGCCACCCATCGCTGCGCATCGGCCTCGTCCCAACGCACGTTCCAGCCGCTGATGTCTCGTCGCATCTGGTTCTCCTACACCGCGAGGTAGCGGGTCTTCAGTTCGGGGTTCGCATCGAAGGCCGCCCAGTCGCCCGAAAAGACCAGCGTGCCGCTGTCCAGCAGGTAGACGTGCTCCGTGCACTGGCGCGCGTAGGCGATGCTCTGCTCGGCCACCAGCACGGTCAGGCCCAGCTTGTCGCGCGCGGCGCGCACCTCGCGCGCCAGGTCGTGCGCGACCTTGGGCGCCAGGCCCTCGGCTGGCTCGTCCAGCATCAGCAGCCGGGGCGAGGCCATGAGGCCGCGCGCCACCGCCACCAGCTGCTGCTGCCCGCCCGAGAGCTGGTAGCCCAGCCGGTCCAGCAAGGTCGCGAGCAAGGGGAACAGGGCCACGACCTCGGCCACCTGCATGCGCGGGCGGTCCTTGCCGGCCGCATGCCAGGCCAGCTCCAGGTTCTGCCGCACCGTCAGCGTGGTGAAGATGCGCCGGTCCTCGGGCACCAGGGCCAGGCCCAGGCGCGCCCGCGCCTCGGTCGGCAGGCCGGCCAGCTGCTGGCCGTTCAGCCGCACCTCGCCGCGCGCCTGCGGGCCGGCATCCAGCAGCGACTTCATGAGCGTGGACTTGCCGGCGCCGTTGCGGCCCAGCAGCGCCACGCCGCCACGCGTGGGCACGGACAGGTCGATGCCGAACAGCACGCGGCTGTCGCCGTACTGCGCATGCAGGTCGCGCACCTCAAGCATGGCCAGCCCCTTCGTCACCCAGATAGACCTCCTGCACGCGCGCGTCGGCGCGAATCTCCTCGGGGCTGCCCGAGGCGATCAGCTCGCCGTGGTGCAGCACCGAGATGCGGTCGGCCAGGCCGAACACGACCTCCATGTCGTGCTCGGTCATGAGCATGGCCAGGCCGCGCCGGCGCTTGACCTCTTGCAGCAGCCGCACCGAAGCCTGGCGCTCGGCCGCCGACATACCGGCCGTGGGTTCGTCCAGGAACAGCACGGCCGGCTCCAGCGCCAGCACCATGGCCAGCTCCAGCCGCTTGCGGTCGCCGTAGGCCAGCGTGCCGGCCACGGCCTCGCGTTGGGCGGTGAAGCCGGTGTCGTCCAGCAACGCGGCGATGGCCGCGTCGAAGGCTGCGGCGCGCGCGGCCGGCACGCGGCCGAAGGGGTTGCCGCGGCGCGCGCCAGCCTCCAGCGCCACGCGCAGGTTGTCCTGCACGCTGAGTTTGGTGAACACCTTGGCCACCTGGAAGGTGCGGCCGAAGCCACGGTGCACGCGCTGGTGTGCCGGCATGCGCGTGAGGTCCGCGCCCTGGAACAGCACCTGGCCGCGGTCGGCATACAGCTCACCCGTGAGCACCTTGAACAGCGTGGTCTTGCCGGCGCCGTTGGGGCCGATGACCACATGGGATTCGCCCGCGGCGATGTCCAGGCTCACGCCGCGCAGCACGCGGATCGGGCCGTAGGACTTGTCCAGCGTGGTGGCCTGAAGCAAGGTGCTCATCGCCTGTCTCCCCGCTGCGTGAGCCGCGCCAGCAGACCCAGGATGCCGCCCGGCAGCCCCACCACCACGACCAGCAGCAAGAGGCCCGTGACCATGTCCGACAGGCCCACCAGCGTGCGCGTGACGTAGAACACGCAGGACAGCACGAACGCGCCCAGCACCGGCCCCCAGAAGTAGGCGCTGCCACCCAGCAGCGTGTAGAGGATGGGGTTGGTGGAGTTGGACCAATGGGCCAGCTCGGGCGTGACGATCTGCGCCCAGGGCGCGACCAGCGCACCGGCCGTGGCCGTGACGGCGCCCGCCAGCACGAAGATGGCCAGCCGGTGCCGGCGCACCGGAATGCCCAGGAACTCGGCGCGCTCGGGATCCTGCTTGACGGCCTGCAATGCCCGCCCGAAGGACGTGCCGATGAGCCAGCGCACAAAGGCGATGAGCCCGCCGCAGATGGCCACGATGCAGTAGTAGAAGTTGTCGCCGGCCGCCAGGTCGATGCGCCAGCCGCCCAGCGCGAGCACCGGCCGCGCCAGGCCGGCCAGCCCGTCGTTGCGGCCCAGCGCACCGGTGTTGGCGATCAAGAGGTGCAGCAGTTCGGCGAAGGCCAGCGTCAGGATGGCGAAGTACACGCCCTCGCTGCGCCGCAAGGCCACCACGCCCACGGCCGCCGCCAGCACCGCGCCGACCAGCGCCGACAGCGGCAGCACCAGCAGGAACGGCAGCCCGCTGCCCTGCGTCAGCAGCGCCGTGGCATAGGCGCCGGCCGCGAAGAACATGGCCTGGCCGAAGCTCAGCACGCCCGACAGGCCGAACAGCAGGTTGAAGGCCAGGCCGAACACGGCGTTGATCCAGACCATGCCGGCGATGAACACCAGGCCGCGGTTGAGGAAGGCCGGTGCCAGCAGGGCCGCGCCCATGACCAGCAGCAGCACGAGGGCGTCGCGCCGGGGATGGGCGCCCGCGAAGGTCGAAGCCTGCATCGTCAGTGCCTCTTGCCCATGAGGCCCTGCGGCCGGATCAACAGGATCAGCGTCATGGCGACGAAGAACGGCAGCCCCGGCAATCCCGGCAGCACCCATTGCCCCACCGCGTCGATGAGCCCCAGCAGGATGGAGCCGAAGAAGGCGCCGCTGATGCTGCCCATGCCGCCGATGATGATGACGCCGAAGGCCTGGATCACGAAGGCGCTGGCCAGCGTGGGCGACAGGGTCTGGTTGGCCAGCAGCAGGCCGCCGGCCAGGCCCGCCAGCGCGAAGCCGATGGCCACCGTGGCGGTGTAGACCCAGCGCACCTTGACGCCCAGCAGCCGGGCCATCCAGGGGTCCACCGCGATGGCCTTGACCAGCCGGCCCGGGCCGGTGCGGTTCAGGAACACCTCCAGCGCCACGAAGACGACGATGCCCGCTGCGATGATGAACAGCGAGAAGCGCGGCACCACGGCATTGCCGAGCAGCCAGGCGCCGTCCAGCGCGGCCGGCGGCATCACGCTGTGGTAGTTCAGGCCCCAGACCAGCTTGGTCGCGCCCTCGCAGACCAGCAGCAGTGCATAGGTGGCGATCAGCACGTAGGCGTCTTCCACGCCCGCCAGGCGCCGGAGCACCAGCCGGTCCACCGCCAGGCCCAGCAGGGCCACGAACACGCCGGCCACGAGCGAGCCGAACAGGTAGAACGCGATCGAGTTGCCGGCGCCCAGGGCCTGGGCCAATGAGTACGCGCCGTAGGCCCCGATCATGAAGAAGCCGCCGTGCGAGAAGTTGAGGATGTGCAGCGTGCCGAACACCAGCGTCAGCCCGGCGGCGACCAGGAAGGTCGCCATGGCCCAGGTGAGGCTGTTGACCAGCAGCGTGGCGATGTCGGCCAGCAGCATGCGTGGTTCAGGCGGTGCGCAGCGTGAGCTTCTTGCCCGGTGTGGGCGGAAAGATCACGGTCTTGCCGTCGACCTTGACGTACTGCGACACCTTGTAGCCCTTGTCCGTGCTAGCGGGTTCCAGGTAGACCAGCTCCACGTCCTTGATGGCCTGGTTGTCCTCGGCGCGCATGGTGCGCGGGCCGGTCACGGTGTCCCAGGTCAGGCCCTTGAGCGCGGCGATCACGGCCTCGGTGTCGGTGGACCTGGCCTTTTCGATCGCCTGCTTGTAGGCGTACAGGCTGGCATGGGCCTCGGCGGCCCAGCCCAGCGGCTCGCTGTCGCGGGTCTTGGCCGCGTAGTCGGCGACGAAGCGGTCGCTCAGCGCATTGCCCTTGTTGGCCTCGGCGTAGTAGTGCATGCCGGTCCACATCGGCGGCAGTTGCTGCTTGAGGCCACGCGCCACCAGGAACTCGTTGGCCGCGTCGCAGATCACCTTGTAGCGGCCCATCAGATTGAAACCACGCGCCTGCTGGAACATGGTGATGGCGTCGCCGCCGTAGGTGCAGTTGAAGACGCCGTCGGCCTGCTGGCGCAGCGCCTGCGTGATGGAGTTGCGGTAGTCGGAGACGCCGTAGGGCATCAAGATGGGTTCCAGCACCGTGGGCTTCTTGCCCGCGATGGCCGGGTAGAACTCCAGCAGCGCGTCGACGAAGATGCTCCAGGTGGTACGGCCGTACTCGTGGTCGGGCACCAGGCCGGTCCAGCGCGTGATGTCGGGGTACTTCTGCGCCATGAGCTTGGCCTGGGCGCGTGTGCGCGCATCGGGTGCGTCGCCGGGGCGGAACAGGTTGGGCGAGTAGTTCTCGTGGTTCATCTTCTCGGTGCCGGCACCGCAGGTCATGAACACGCCCTTCTCCTGCTGCATGACCGGGCCCAAGGCCAGCACCACGGCGCTGGAGATGCCGCCCGTGTGCAGGTTCACGCCAGCGCCCAGCAGTTCGCGCGCGGCCGCCAGCGCGGCGGCGGGGTTGGCCTTGTCGTCGCGGATCTCCAGGGCCACCTGGCGGCCCAGGATGCCGCCGGCCTTGTTGATCTGCTCGATCGCCACGTCGGCCCCGTTCTTGACATAGGAGCCGATGAACTCCTGCGGGCCGCTGAGCGGCGTGATCAGGCCGATCTTGAGCGGGCCGGATTGCGCGCGCACCAGGCCCGGCAGGCCAGTGGCGGCAGCGGCGGCGAGCGCCGAGGCCTTGAGGACGCTTCTGCGTGGGATGGCGGGCATGGGTGTCTCCTGGGTGTGGTGGTGCGGTGGCGGATGGGGATTCAGCGGCCCGTGAACACGGGGGGGCGGCGCTCGCGGAAGGCGCGCACGGCCTCGGCGTGGTCGGCCGTCAGGTTGGACAGGCACTCGTAGGCCACGCCCGCATCGAAATAGCTGTGGAACAGCTGGCGCAGCGGCAGGTTGGTCGTGACCTTGCTCCAGCGGATGGCCTTGGTGGCGCCCGCCGCCAGGCGCTGGGCCAGCGCGGCCACATGGGCGTCGAGCTCGGCACGCGGCACCACCTCGGTCACGAGGCCGATGCGCTCGGCTTCGGCCGCGGTCATGAGCTCGCCCGTCAGCAAATACTTCTTGGCCTTGGCATAGCCCACGAGCTGCGGCCAGATCAGTGCGCCGCCATCGCCGGCCACGAGGCCCACGCTGACATGCGGGTCGCCGATGCGGGCTTCGGCCGCCATGACGATGATGTCGCTGAGCAGCGCCAGGCTCGCGCCCAGGCCGGTGGCGTGGCCGTTGAGCTTGCAGATCAGCGGCTTCTCCAGGTCGAGCTGGGTGTAGACGATGTCCTTGGCCTCGCGCGCGGTGCGCTCGAACTCGGCGGGCTCGTCGACCGAGCGCTGCATCCAGTCGATGTCGCCGCCGGCACAGAAGGCGCTGCCGTTGCCGGTCAGCACCACGATGTCGGACGCCTCGTCGCGCTGCGCGTCGGTGAACACGCGCGAGAGTTCGTGGTGCAGCCGCGCGTTGACGGCATTGCGCTGCGCGGGGCGGTTCAGCGCGATGGTGAGGATGCGGCCCTCGCGCTGCAATTCGATGCACTCGTAGCTGGAAAAGTCCATGGTGTCCGGTCTCCGTTCAGACGGTCGCGGCCGTGGCCGCGAAAGCCAGGAAGTGCTGCTCGCCGGCCCCGTAGAGCTGCTCGTCCACGCGCACGCGGCGCAGGTAGTGGCTGGCGGCGTACTCCTCGGTGATGCCGATGCCGCCGTGCAGCTGCACGGCCTCCTGCGCGCCGAGCCGCGCGTTCTCGCAGACCAGGGCCTTGGCGGCATGCACGTCGCGCGCGGCAGACACTGCGTCGCCGGCTGCGAGCGCGGCGATGGCCTGGTCCAGCACGGCGCGGCTTTCCTCGACGCGGATGTAGAAGTCCACCATGCGGTGCTGCAGCGCCTGGTAGGAGCCCAGCGGCACGCCGAACTGGCGGCGCGTCTTGAGGTAGTCCAGCGTGAGGTCGAAGGCCGCGCGCAACGCGCCCCAGGCGTCGCAGGCGGTGGCCAGCGCGGCCAGTTGCAACACGGGGCCGGCGGTGAACGGCAGCGCGCCGTCCAGCCGCGTGGCCTGCGCGCCCACGAATTCGACGCTGGCGGCGCCGCGGCCGTCGAGCAGCGGCAGCGGCCGGCGGCGCACGCCGTCCTGCGCGGTGTCGACCTGCCACAGCGCGCCCTCGGCGGCCACGAACAACTGCTCGGCCAGGTCGGCATCGGGCACCAGGGCCTGGCGGCCCGTCAGCGTGCCGCCCTGCGCGGCCATGGCCTGCGGCTCCAGCACACAGGCGGCGCGGCGCTGGCCACCGAGCAGGGGCGGCAGCCAGGCCTGCTGTTGCGCGACGCCGGCGTACCGGCCCACCAGCCAGGGCGCCAGCACGCCGCTGGACAGCCAGGGCTCGTTGAGCAGCGCCTGGCCGGCGCGTTCGGCCAGCAGGCAGATCGAGGAGACGCGCACGCCCAGGCCGCCCTGCTCGGCTTCATTGGCCACGCTGCACCAGCCCATCTGCGCCAGGCCTTCCCAGATGGCCGCATCGAAGCGGCGCGCCGCCGGCGCCAGGCGCTGGCGCTGGGCGAAGGGGTAGCGCTCGGCCAGGTAGCGCTGGGCGGCCTCGTCCAGGGCCGCGTCGGTGTCGTCGAACCAGGTCTTGTGGGTCACAGGCCGAGCTCCGCCTTGCTGATGATGTTGCGCTGGATCTCGTTGGACCCGCCGTAGATGGTGGAGGCGCGGCCGTGCAGGTATTCGCGCACGGCACCGCTGGCATCCATCGGGCCCAGCGGCGAGCGGGCCGCGTCGGCATGCACGTCGGCCGGGTCGTAGACGATGGCGGCCTGGCCCAGCCAGTCGAGCGTGGCCTCGGAGATCTGCTGCTGCAGCTCGGAGCCGCGCAGCTTCATGATGGAGGCCTCCACGCCGGGCGGGCCCGAGGCGTCCATGCGCCGCGCGTAGGACAGGCAGTAGGCGCGCAGCGCGTGCAGCGCCAGTTCGATGCGCGCGACGCGGCGCTCGAAAGCCGGCCGGTCGGTGGTGCTGGCGCTGGGCACCTCGCGCACCAGGCGCTTCAAATGCTCGAGCTGGCGCATG
Source organism: Pseudorhodoferax aquiterrae (assembly GCF_014652235.1). GTDB lineage: Bacteria > Pseudomonadota > Gammaproteobacteria > Burkholderiales > Burkholderiaceae_C > Pseudorhodoferax > Pseudorhodoferax aquiterrae. Next base: position 339,642 of record NZ_BMYK01000001.1, on the reverse strand, counting down.
GAGCGGCCGGTCTCGGCCGCCAGGATGCGTTCGTTGCTGAGCAGGAACTTGGCGTAGGTCCAGCCGCGGCCTTCCTCGCCCACCAGGTTCTCGACCGGCACGCGCACATCGTCCAAAAAGACCTCGTTGACATGGTGACAGCCGTCCATGGTGCGGATGGGCTGCACGCGCACGCCGGGGCTGCGCATGTCGATCAGCAGGAAGGAGATGCCCTGCTGCGGCCGCGCCTCCTCGCTGGTGCGCACCAGGCAGAACATCCAGTCGGCCCATTGCACATAGCTGGTCCAGATCTTCTGGCCCGTCACGCGGTAGTGGTCGCCGTGGCGCACGGCGCGGGTCTTCAGGCCCGCGAGGTCCGAGCCCGCGCCGGGCTCCGAATAACCCTGGGCCCACCATTCTTCGGACGCCAGGATGGGCGGCAGGAAGCGCGCCTTCTGCGCCGCCGAGCCGAAGGTGTAGATCACCGGGCCCACGTAGTTCACGCCGAACGGGATCAGCCAGGGCGCGCCGAGCCGCGTGCTCTCCTCCTCGAAGACGAAGCGCTGCAGCGGCGTCCACTCGGCGCCGCCGTGGACGCGCGGCCAGTGGCCCGCGACCCAGCCGCGCGGCGCCAGCGAGCGCAGGAAGTCCAGGTTGTCCTCTTTCGTGAGGAACAGATTGGCCTGCACCTTGGTGCGCACGTGGGCCGGCAGTTCGTGCGCGCAGTACGCGCGGACCTCGGCGCGGAAAGCGTCCTCGGCCTGGCGGTCCTGCGCGGAAGTGGTGGTTTGCAACATAAAATGAACAGTGATTCATTAATCAGTTTCAGCCATTTACCAGGCCCTGGCACTAGGGAAAACACCCGAACGGGGCCGACCGAAACAGGCCAGTAAACTGAAATCGAACCCATGAGCGGCATGCGAGCGCAGGCCCAACAGCAGGAAAGGAATGGATGTGGCAAGCGCAGCAAGCAGCCGGGCGGGAAGGCCGCGCAAGGTCTTCTCCGCAGCGGTGCAAGTCACGCGCGAGGAGCGCGCGGCGCGCACGCGCGAGCAGTTGCTGGTGTCGGCCGCGCGCGTGGTCGGGGAGTTCGGCTACCGCGACGCCTCGATCCAGCGCATCACGGCCGATGCGGGCATGGCGCAGGGCACGTTCTACCTGTACTTCGCATCACGCCAGGCGCTGTTCGACGAGCTGCTGCCGCACTTCGGCCTGCACATGCTCGAGCACGTGCGTGAGCGCGCCCATGGCAAGAGCGACTTCTTCGAGATCGAGGAAATTGGTGCGCGTGCGGTGTTCGAATACCTGCAGGAGAACCCCTGGTTCTGGCGCGTGCTGAACGAGGCCGAGGTCGAGGCACCCGCAGCCTGGGCGCGGCACCACGAAGAGGTGGTGCGGCGCTACCTGAAGTTTCTGAGACGCGCCCGCCAGGCCGGCGTGATCACGCAGTACCGAGAGGACGAGCTCGACACCCTGGCCTATCTGCTGATCGCCGCGCGCGACTACCTGTACCTGTACCACCTGCACCGGTCCAAGCAGAACAGCGGCATTCCCGAATCGGTGGTGCGCACCTACATGCAGTTCGTGCGCAGCGGCCTCAACGCGGGGGCGCCGGGCCGGTAGACCGGACGACCCCGGGGAGCGGGCTCACCCCGGCAACTGGTAATCCTTGAACTGCTGGCGCAGCTGCGTCTTGAGCAGCTTGCCCGTGGCCGTGTGCGGCAGGCTGTCGACGAAGACCACGTCGTCCGGCAGCCACCACTTGACGATGCGCTGGCCCAGGTGGTCGAGCACGCTCTGCCGGTCCACTTCTGCGCCCGGGCGCTTGACCACGACCAGCAGCGGCCGCTCCTGCCATTTGGGGTGCGGCAGGCCGATCACGGCGGCCTCGGCCACGCCGGGGTGGCTCATGGTCGCGTTCTCCACGTCGATGGACGAGATCCACTCGCCGCCGGACTTGATCACGTCCTTGGCGCGGTCCACCAGCTGCAGAAAGCCGTCGGGGTCGATGGTGGCCACGTCGCCGGTGCTGAAGTAGCCCTCCTCGTCGATGGGCGAGCCGCCCTCGCCCTTGAAGTAGCCGCTCGCGATCCAGGGGCCGCGCACCCGCAGGTGGCCGAAGGCCTCGCCGTCCCAGGGCTGCACCTTGCCCGCGTCGTCGACGATCTTGAGGTCCACGCCCCAGACGCCGCGCCCCTGCTTGAGCTTGACCTTGACGAGTTCCTCCGCGTCCATGCCGTCGTGCTTGGGCAAGAGCTTGCTGATCACGCCGATCGGGCTGGTCTCGGTCATGCCCCAGCCCTGCGTGACCTCGGCGCCGAACTGGTTCTCGAAGCGCTCCAGCATGGCGCGCGGCACGGCCGCGCCGCCGATGCCCACGCGCTGGATGCCCAGCTTCTTCGGGTCGATGTCGGGGTTGGCGTCCAGATACTGGAACAGCATGAGCCAGACCGTGGGCACGCCCTGCGAGAACGTGACCTTCTCGTCGCGCATGAGCGTGTACACGCTCTGCCCGTCCAGGTGCGGGCCGGGCAGCACGAGCCGGCAGCCCACCATCGCGGCAGCATAGGGCGTGCCCCAGGCGTTGGCGTGGAACATGGGAACGATCAACATCACGGTCTCGCGCGAGCTCACGCCGAAGGTGTCGGGCGCCAGCTCCATCAGCGTGTGCAGCATGGTGGAGCGGTGCGAGTACAGCACGCCCTTGGGATTGCCCGTGGTGCCCGAGGTGTAGCACAGCGACGACGCCGTGCGCTCGTCGAACTCCGGCCAGGTGAAGGCGTCGCTCTGGCCGCCGATCAGGTCGTCCCAGCAGTGCAGGTTGGGCACGTCGATCTGCGGCATGGCCTCGCGCGTGCACATGCAGACATAGGCCTTGACCGTCTTGAACTTCGAAGCCAGCTTCTCGACCAGCGGCGCGAAGCTCGTGTCGAAGAACATCACCTGGTCTTCGGCATGGTTCACGATGTACTCGATCTGCTCGGGGAACAGCCGCGGGTTGACCGTGTGCAGCACCGCGCCGGAGCCCGAGACGCCGAAGTACAGCGCCAGGTGACGGTAGCTGTTCCAGGCCAGCGTGCCGACACGCTCGCTCTGCTGGACGCCCAGCTTCTTCAAGGCATTGGCAACCTTGCAGGCCTCGCTGCGGATGCCGGCCCAATCGGTGCGGTGCATGCCACCCTCGGGCAGGCGCGAGACGATCTCGGCCTTGGGATGGAAGCGTGCCGCATGCTCGATCAGCGACGAGATCAGCAACGGGCGGTCCTGCATGAGGCCGAACAAGGGGGATGCCATGGCGTGTGTGTCCTCTTTCAACTCGAATGCCGTGCCGGCCGGCGGGCTCGGCGGTGCGCCGGCATGCTAGGCGGCAGCGCCGCCGGCGGCGTCGTCGGAACGGACGATTGCGCCGCCGTGCTGCCTCAACGTCCCAGCACCGGGCCCAGCGGCACGTACTTGGTGCCGTCGAACTGCTGCGGCTGCATGCGCTCGATCGGGTAGAAGTCGTCCGGCGCGGTCTTCAGGTCGATGCCCGGGTACAGCATGGGCAGGTTCAGCTGCAGGTTGGCCGCGACCTTCATGATGTTCTCGCGCGTGAGGTTGTCGCCGGCCCTGCGCAGCACCGCCTCCAATGTCTGGGCCGAGGAATAGCCCAGCACGTTGAGCGAGTCGTTCGGGTCGCCGCCCGGGTAGTACTTGGCCATCACGGCCAGGTACTCCTGCACTTCCTTGGTGTCCTTGTAGTCCGTGGGGTCGCGCAGGTAGGCCGCCGAGATCACGCCCTTGGCGTTTTCGAAGCCGGCCGGCTTGAACACCGAGGTCACCGACTGCGAGACGCTGGCCAGGTAGTGCGTGGGCCTCCAGCCGATCTCGACCACCTTGCGGATGGCCTGGGCCGCGAACTTGGGCGTGGTGATCGAGAAGAACACGTCGGCGCCCGAGCCCTTGAGCGCCACGAGCTGGCTGTCCACCGTCGGGTCCGTCACCTCGTAGGTCTGCTGGGAGACCACCATGGTCTTGGCCTTGTCGCCCAGGCCATCCAGGAAGCCCTTGAGGTAGTCCTTCCCGAAGTCGTCGTTCTGCATCAGGATGCCGATCTTGGCGTCCGGCTTGTTCTTGAGGATGTGCTGGGCGTAGATCTGGCCCTCGGCCTGGTAGGTCGGCTGCCAGCCCATGGTCCATGGGAAGGCCTTGGGGTCGCCGAAGCGCGTGGCGCCCGTGGCCACGAACAACTGCGGCACCTTCTTGGCGTTCATGTAGCGCTGGATCGCCATGTTGTGGGCCGTGCCCAGGGTACCGAACAGCAGCAGCACCTCGTCCTGCTCGACCAGCTTGCGTGCCTGCTCCACGGTGCGCGAAGGCGTGTAGGCATCGTCCAGCGACAGGAAGTTGATCTTGCGCCCGTTGATGCCACCCTCGGCATTGAGCTTGGCGAAGTACGCGCCTGCCGCCTTGCCGATGGTGCCGTACGCCGAGACCGGGCCGCTGTAGGGCACGAGGTGGCCGATCTTGATCTCGGTGTCCGTCGCGCCCGTGTCGTACTTCTTCTGTGCCTGGGCCGTGCCGGCCAGCGCCACCCCCATCGCCAAGGCCACACCGGCTTGGAGGAAACGGCGCAGCGGCCGCGAAACACCATGGTTCATCTTCGAAGTCTCCCGCTGTTCTGAGGGTGTTCCGGGCGGACTGCCCAGGAAATCGGCCGCATCGTAGGCAGGCCCCTCAGGGGGGCACATCGTCGGAACGGACGATTGAGCGCGCCAGCGGGTTGACCCTAGGATGCGCCTGCGACAGGGGCTTTCCAGCGCCGCGGCGATGATCCCGGAAACCACCTGCTCCGAGGAGATCCATGTCCGCTTCCCCCCGCATGCTCGAAGGCCTGCGCGTCGTCGACCTGACGACCGTGATCTTCGGCCCCTACTGCACCCAGATCCTGGCCGACCTGGGCGCGGAGGTCATCAAGGTCGAGCCCGCCGAGGGCGACCACACCCGCATCATCGGCACGCCGGCGAAGACGCCCGGCATGAGCCCGGTGCACCTGCGCCTGAACCGCGGCAAGCGTTCGGTCGATTGGAACCTCAAGAGCGAGGAAGGCCGCACCGCCATGCGTGCGCTGCTGAAGACGGCCGACATCTTCATCCACAACGTGCGCAGCGAGGCGATCGCGCGGGCCGGCCTGTCTTACGAAGAGGTCAAGGCGATCAAGGCCGACATCCTGTACGTGCACTGCACCGGCTTCGACCAGAGCGGCCCCTATGCGGGCCTGCAGGCCTACGACGACATCATCCAGGCCGCCGCGGGCGTGGCCTCGCTGCCGCCCAAGGTCGACGGCAACCCGGCACCGCGTTTCGTGCCCATGACCATGGCCGACAAGGTCTCGGGCCTGCACGCGGCCTACGCCGTGATGGCGGGCGTGGTGCACCGGCTGCGCACCGGAGAAGGCCAGCGCATCGAGGTGCCGATGTTCGAGTCGGTCACGAGCTTCAACCTGCTCGAACACCTGTGCGATGCCACCTTCGTGCCGCCCACCGGCCCGGCCCTCTATCCGCGCCAGATCGACCCGAGCCGCCAGCCCATGCGCACGCGCGACGGCTGGATCGCCATCGCGCCCTACCAGGACGCGCGCTGGCTGCGCTTCTTCCAGGCCGCCGGCCATCCCGAGGAGCTGCAGCGTCCGGAACTGGCCGACAAGGACCTGCGCCGCAAGAACATGCACCTGATGTACCAGGCCGCCGCGCGCATCATGCCCGAGCGCGGCACCGATGAGTGGCTGGACATCCTGCGCCACGCCAACGTGCCGGCCATGCGCGTGAACGAGGTGGCCGACCTGCCGAACGATCCGCAGCTCGTGGCCAGCGGCCTGTTCAGGAAGCGCACCCATCCGACCGAGGGCGACTACCTGGAGGTGGCGCCGCCCGTGCGCTTTTCCGCCTACGACCGCGCCGAGCGCGCCCACGCACCGCATGCCGGCGAACACAGCGCCGAACTGGCGCGCGAACTGGGCGTGCCCGTGCCCACCAAGGGAGAGAAGCAATGAATGTCCAAGAAGCCATCGCCACGCGCCGCTCGGTGCGTGCCTTCCTGCCGACACCGGTGCCCGGCGAGCTGATCCGCCGCGTGCTTGCACAGGCGCTGCGCGCGCCCTCGGGCGGCAACCTGCAGCCCTGGCACCTGCACGCCGTCGGCGGCGAGCGGCTGGACGCGCTCAAGGCCACCATGCGCGAGCGCGTGCAGCAGGCGCCCGGCGGCGAGGCCAAGGAATACAACGTCTACCCGGAGAACCTGCCCTCGCCCTACCGCGACCGCCGCTTCGCCGTGGGCGAGGCCATGTACGCCAGCCTGGGCATCCCGCGCGACGACAAGCCCGCGCGGCTGCGCTGGTTCGCGCGCAACTTCCAGTTCTTCGACGCCCCGCTCGCGCTGTTCTGCACGGTCGACCGGCTGATGGGCCCGCCGCAGTGGTCCGACCTGGGCATGCTGCTGCAAAGCGTGATGCTGCTGCTGCGCGCCGAGGGCCTGGACAGCTGCGCCCAGGAATGCTGGGCGCTGTACCCGCAGACCATCGGCAACTTCCTGGAACTGCCCGAGGGCCGCATGCTGTTCTGCGGCATGGCCATCGGCTACGCCGACCGCAGCCACGCGGTGGACGCGCTGGAGACCGCGCGCGCACCGCTGGCGGAGGTGGCGAGCTTCCACGGCATCTGACGCCGGCGGCCGAGCCGCACACACAACGACAAGGAGGAGACCATGAACATTGCCCGCCGCACGCTGCTGGCGTTCGCTGCCACGCTGGCCTGCACCGGCGCCCTGGCCCAGGGTGCCTGGCCCGACAAAGCCATTCGCCTCATCGTTCCGTACGCGGCCGGCGGCGCGACCGACGGCTTCGCGCGCATCGTCGCCGAAGGCGTGGGCAAGCGCCTGGGCCAGAGCGTGGTGGTCGACAACCGGCCCGGCGCCAACGGCGGCCTGGGCCTGACGGCCGTGCAGCGCGCGCCGGCCGATGGCTACACCCTCCTGTTCACGCTGACCTCCATCGTGCAAAACCCGCTGCTCTACGCCAACGCGGGCTACGACCCGTTCAAGGACTTCGCGCCCGTGTCCGAGGCCGGCCGGCTGCCCATCGTGTTCACCGTCAGCACCAAGCTGGGCGTGGACTCGCTGGCCGGTTTCGTCGAGAAGGCGCGCGCCGCGCCGGGCAAGCTCTCCTACGGCTCCTTCGGCGCGGGCTCCAGCGCGCACCTGTACATGGAGCTGCTGCAGGACGCCGCCGGCATCCAGCTGCTGCACGTGCCCTACAAGGGCGAGGCGCCGGCCATCACCGACCTCCTGGGCGGCAGCGTGGACGCGGTGTTCGTCTCCGCGCGCGGTGTCTCGCCGCACGTGGCGGCGGGCAAGGCCAAGTCCATCGCCGTCGTCGGCACCGCGCGCGCGCCGCTGGCCTCCGAGGTGCCGACCTTCCGCGAGCAGGGCTACACCGCGATGGACCTGGTCGGCTGGTTCGGCATGTTCGCGCCGGCCGGCACGCCCGCGCCCATCGTGCAGCGCATCTCTGAGGCCGTGGCCGAGGTCGCCCGCGACCCGGCGCTCAAACCGCGCATCGAGGCCCTGGGGGTGATCCCGGTCGGCAGCACGCCCGAGCAGCTCACGCAGACCATGCGCGCCGACCAGGCGGTGTGGGGCCAGGTGGTCAAGGACAAGAACATCCGCCTGGAGTGACCCCATGGAACTGACCCAACCCCTTCACAAGGCCCTGCAGGAACGCCCGCAGGCCGAAGCCCTGGTCTGCGGCACGCGCCGCAGCACGTTCGCCCGGTTCGTCGACCGTGTCGCACGCCTGGCCGCCGTGCTGCGCGAACTCGGCGTGGCGCCGGGCGACCGCGTGGGCCTCCTCGCGCTGAACTCCGACCGCTACGTCGAATACCTCTATGCCACCTGGTGGGCCGGCGGCGTCGTCAACCCCGTCAACATCCGCTGGAGCGCGCGCGAGGTCGCCTACTCGCTGGACGACTGCGACACGCGCATCCTGCTGGCCGACCAGCACTTCGGCACCGTGGCGGCCGAGCAGCGCCAGCTCTCCAGGAGCCTCGCGACCCTGGTGCATTTCGGCGATGGCCCGGCGCCCGAAGGCTTCGCCGACGCCGAGGCGCTGCTGGCCGCCGCCACGCCCGTGGCCGACGCACGCCGCGGCGGCAGCGACCTGGCGGCCGTCATGTACACCGGCGGCACCACTGGCCTGCCCAAGGGCGTGATGCTGTCGCACACCAATCTCTATGCCGGCCAGCTGTCGGCCAACATGGCCGCACGCCGGCCCGACGAGGCCGTGGGCCTGAACATGGCGCCCATGTTCCACGTCGGCGGCGCCGGCCTCACGCTGCAGCTCATGATGCGGCTGGCCAAGCAGGTCATCCTGCCGGCCTTCGACGAGCAGGCCGTGCTGCAGGCCCTGCAGACCGAGCGCTGCAGCGAAACCTTCATGGTGCCGACCATGCTCAAGCGCCTGATCGAGCACCCGCGCTTCGCCGAATTCGACACCAGCAGCCTGCAGCTGGTGCTCTACGGCGCCGCGCCCATCGACGACGCGCTGCTGCTGCAGGCGCTGGACAAGCTGCCGCGCGCGCAGTTCTGCCAGCTCTATGGCATGACCGAACTCTCGCCCGTCATCACGGCGCTGCCGGCCTGGTGCCATGC
>NZ_BMYK01000001.1:0-330960 GCF_014652235.1 Pseudorhodoferax aquiterrae | reverse complement strand
CCATCGCCGAGGTACGGATCGTCGACCGCGAAGGCCGCCCCGTGCCCAACGGCACCGTGGGCGAGATCGCCGCGCGCGGCCCCATGGTCATGCAGGGCTACTGGAACAAGCCCGCGCAGACCGCCGAGGTGCTGAAGGGTGGCTGGATGCACACGGGCGACGGCGGTGTGATGGACGAGGACGGCTTCGTCTACGTGGTCGACCGGCTCAAGGACATGGTGGTCACCGGCGGCGAGAACGTCTACTCGGCCGAGGTCGAGAACGCCATCGCGCAGCTGCCGCAAGTGTCCATGTGCGCGGTGATCGGCGTGCCCGACGCGCAATGGGGCGAGCGCGTGCACGCCGTGGTGGTGCTGCGCGCCGGCCAGGCGCTGACGGCGGAGGCACTCATCGCGCACTGCAAGACCTTGATCGCGGGCTACAAGTGCCCGCGCAGCGTGGAGTTCGTCGACGCGATCCCGCTGTCGCCGGCGGGCAAGCTGCTCAAGTACAAGCTGCGCGAGCAGCACTGGGCCGGGCGCGACCGCAAGGTCGCTTGACCCTCAGCGCGGCGCCAGCCGCTCGCGCAGCCAGTTCAGCACGGCCGCGCGCTCGCCCTCGAACACCACGCGCTCAGCCCGGCTCTGGCGCTGGTAGGCGTACATGGGGTCGTAGTACTGGCGCATCAGCACCGCGATCCATGCGCGGTGGCCGTCGACACGGCCACTGTCCAGCTGCTCGGCCAGCGCCTCTTGCATGACGCCCTGCAGCCGCTGGTACTGCGCGCCGCCCAGCCGCTTGGCCAGCCGGGCCAGGCTTTCCAGCAACCGGGCCGCGAAGCGCTCGGCGCCCTGCTCGGCGCCATGCACGGCGATGAAATCGGCGGCCTGCTGAACCACGTAGTCGCTGAGGATGCGGTCCAAGCGGGCCTCGAAGCTGTCGGTCAGGCAGACCAGCGGCGCCTGCTCCAGGCGCAGCCGCAGTTCCAGCGGCACCGAGCAGGTGCCCACGTGCCGGCCCTCGTCCTCCACCACGAACTGCTGCTGCCCTGCGGCGCGCTGGCGCAGGATGTCCACGGCGAGCCGGTTCTCGAAATCGATCTGCGCCGGCTGCGCCGTGGCGCGCGCGCCAAAGCTGGAGCCGCGGTGGTTGGCATGGCCCTCCAGATCCAGGCCGCCGGCCAGCGCCGCCAGCAATTCGGTCTTGCCGGTGCCGGTCAGCCCGCTCAGCACGAAGAAGCCGCACTGCGCCGCCGCCTCCTGCGTGGTCTGCAACAGGAAGCCGCGCATGGCCTTGTAGCCGCCCTCCACGCGCGGGTAGGCGATGCCGGCCTCGGCCTGCAGCCACTGCTGCACGATCTGCGAGCGCAGGCCGCCGCGGAAGCAGTACAGCACGCCCTCGGGATGGGCCTGGGCGAACGCAGCCCAGGCCGCGATGCGTTCGCGCTTGGTGGCGCCCGACACGAGGCGGTGGCCCAGCGCGATGGCGGCCTGCTGGCCTTGCTGCTTGTAGCAGGTGCCGACCTGCTGGCGCTCGCCGTCGTCCATCAGCGGGCGGTTGACCACACCCGGGAACGCGCCCTGCGCGAATTCGACCGGGGCGCGCACGTCCATCATGGGCACGGCGTTCAGGAACAGGGAGCGGTAGTCGGCAAACGTGGCGGGCATCGGCGCATTCTCGCGCCGCGCCGGCCCGGCCCTCCTTCTCATGGATAACCCGGTGTCGCTCGCAACGGCATCTTGTCTATATTTCTTGCATGCAAGATCAGCACGGTCTTGCATCCAACAGGAGCTGCCATGCGCTTTTTCCGTTCCCTCTTCGGCCAGGTCGTGATCGCGCTGGTGGTCGGCACCACGCTGGGCCTGGTCCATCCCGAGATCGCCGTCCAGCTCAAGCCGCTGGGCGATGCCTTCATCAAGCTGATCAAGATGATCATCCCGATGCTGGTGTTCTGCGTCGTGGTGCACGGCATCGCGGGCGCGGGTGACTTGAAGCGCGTGGGCCGCGTGGGCGTCAAGGCGCTGATCTACTTCGAGGTGCTGACCACGCTGGCCCTGGTGCTGGGCCTGGTGCTGGGCTACTGGTTCGAGCCCGGCGTGGGCATGAACGTGGACCCCAAGGCGCTGGACCCGACCGCCATGGCGGCCTATGCCAGCAACGCCGACAAGCTGACCAGCGGCGGCACGGTGGACTTCCTCATGAAGCTAATCCCCACCACCGTGGTCAACGCCTTCGCCACGGGCGACGTGCTGCAGGTGCTGCTGTTCGCCGTGCTGTTCGGCTGCGCGCTGGCGCTGCTGGGCGATGTCGGCCGGCCCGTCGCGCAACTGGTGGACACGCTGTCCCTGGTGCTGTTCAAGATCATGGGCATCCTGATCAAGCTGGCGCCGCTGGGCGTGCTGGGCGCCATCGCGTTCACGGTCGGCAAGTACGGCGTGGGCTCGCTCAAGCAGCTGGGCATGCTGGTCGCGCTGTTCTACGTGGCCGTGCTGCTGTTCGTGTCCGTGGTGCTGGGCACGGTGATGCGCATCTCGGGCTTCAGCCTGTGGAAGCTGCTGCGCTACCTGCGCGAGGAACTGGCCGTGGTGTTCGCCACCACGTCCTCCGACAGCGTGCTGCCGCAGATCATGGCCAAGCTGCGCCGCATGGGCATCCGCGACTCCACCGTGGGCCTGGTGATCCCCACGGGCTACTCGTTCAACCTCGACGCGTTCTCGATCTACATCACGCTGGCCGCGGTCTTCATCGCCCAGGCTACCAACACCCCGGTCAGCATGACCGACCTGCTGGCCATCCTGGCCGTGGCGCTGGTCACCTCCAAGGGCGCGCACGGCGTGCCAGGCTCGGCCATCGTGGTGCTGGCCGCCACGCTGCACGCCATCCCCGCGATCCCGGCCATCGGCCTGGTGCTGGTGCTGTCGGTGGACTGGTTCATGGGCATCGCGCGCGCCCTGGGCAACCTGATCGGCAACTGCGTGGCCACCGTGGCCGTGGCGGCCTGGGAGGGCGACATCGACCGGGCCCGCGCGCATGCGGTGCTGAACGGCGAGCCGGTCGAGGACGACGTGCCGGCATCGCCGGATGCCGCACCGGCCTACCCGGGACGCGCTGCTGCACACTAGCGCGATGTCCCACGAAGTCAGCCCCACGACCATCGCCGAGCGCGTGGTCCAGTCCATCCTCGCGCAAAAGCTCGCCCCGGGCGAGCGGCTCGGCGAGCAGCAGCTGGCCGACCTGTTCGGCGTGAGCCGCACCATGGTGCGCGAGGCGCTCATGCAACTGCAGGCGCGCGGCTTCGTCGAGGTGCAACCCAAGCGCGGCTGGTACGTGGTGCAGCCCTCGGCCGAGGAGGCGCGCGACGCCTTCGCGGCGCGGCGCATCGTCGAATCCGGCATCCTGGCCGCCGAGGGCAAACCGCTGGCCCAGACCATCCGCGCACTGCGCCAGCACATCGTCCAGGAGCAGCAGGCCATCGAGGGCGCCGATGCCGCCACGCGCGCCTTCCTGCTGGCCGACTTCCACGTCTGCCTGGCCCAGGAGATGGGCCACCGGCTGCTGTCGGACGTGCTGCGCGACCTGACGGCCCGCACCACACTGGCCGCCACGCTCTACCAGTCGCGCCACGACGCGGGCCAGTCCTGCGCCGAGCATGCCGCCATCGTCGCCGCCATGGAACGCGGCGACATGGGCGAGGCGCGCCGGCGCATGCTGGACCACATCGACAACGTCGAAGAGGCCTTGCAGACCGAGCAGGCCGAGCTCTCGCAGGCCGACCGGCTGCGCGCGACGCTGTCGCCGCTGGCCTTGCCTTAACTCCCTGCGGTTGCCGCGCGGCGCAGCACGGTTTCCCAGAGCGCCTTGCTGCGCAGGTACTTGCGCGTGTGCAGGTGCTCCTGCGCGATGCGCTCCCAGCCGGACGCGAACAGCCGGTCCAGGTCGGCCGCATCGAAGAAGCGCTTGGGCTGGCCGTCCACGCGGTAGTAGTGCGGTTCGATCGCGGGATGGCCGGTTGCGCCGAAATGCCGGTCTTCGGTCGAATTGAGCCGGCACAGCAGCAGGCCGCCGGGCCGCAGCGTGCGGTGCACCCGTTCCACCAGCGCCAATGTTTCCTGCCACGGGAAGTAGTGCAGGCTCAGGCTCGCCACCACGGCGCCGGCCGTGCCGGCGCCAAGCGGAAACGGGTCGCGGATGTCCTGGCAGCGGATGTCGGCGGCCGGTGCGCGCCGCCGGGCGGCGGCGACGGCGTCCGCCGAAATGTCGAAGGCCCTCACGTCCAGGCCGGCCGCCGTCAGCGTGGCCGTGTCGTCGCCCGGGCCGCAGCCGATCTCCAGCACGGGCATGTCGGCCGCTTGTTCGCGCAGCAGGGGCAGCCAGCGCTGCAGCCAGTGATCGGACAGCATGGCCTACACCTGCAGCAGGCCGCGAAAGCCGCGCGCCGCGTAGTACGACTGCGCGCCGTTGTGGTAGACGAAGACCTGGCCGTAGCGCCGGTCGCAGAACAATGCGCCCCCCAGTGCACGGATGGCGGGGGGCGTCTGCACCCAGCTGGAGGTCTTGAGGTCGAACTCGCCCAGTTGCTGCAGCGCGCGGTACTGGGTCTCGCTGAGCAGGGTGATGCCCATGGCTTCGGCCACGTCGGTGGCGCAGCCCTGGGGCTTGTTCTCCTTGCGCGCGTCGAGAGCCGCGCGGTCGAAGCACAGGCTGCGGCGCCCGCTGGGGCTCTCGGCCGCGCAGTCGCAAAACATGTAGCGGCCGCTCGCCGCATCCAGGCCGATCACGTCGGGCTCGCCGCCCGTGGCCTCCATGGCCTGCAGCGCATCGAGCGCGGCCGGGTTGGCGTCGAGCCGCGCCAGCACCTCGGTCCAGGCCAGGCCGGCATGCCGCTGCATGTGGGCCTGGAACCGCGCTTGCAAGGTCTGCAGCAGCGGCTTGCTTTCCTCGGCCTTCATGGGTTCGCCTCCGTCAACAGGAAATTGCCGCGCGCCACCGTGATCGGATGTTCAGGCCCCTTGCCCTGCCAGCAGCGCACCTGCACCAGCGCCACGCGCGCGCCCAGGCGCACGATCTCGCAGGCCGCGTAGGTGTCCTCGGGCCGCCCGCTGCGCAGGTAGTCGATCGAGAAGTCGATGCACTTGGGAAACTTGGCGCCGCCGATGGCCCCGATCAGGTGCAGCGTGGCCGCGCTCTCGGCGAAGCCCGCCACCACGCCGCCATGCAGGGCGGGCAGCTGCGGGTTGCCGATCAGCTTGGGCTGAAAGGGCAGGCGGTAGACCGGCGCGCTGCCGGGCTCGGCCTGGCGGATGCCCAGGTAGTCGGCGTAGGGGATGGCCATGCCATCCAGCACGGGCGCGTCGCCGGTCGGCGCGGCCCAGGAAGCGGCCTCGGCCGCCGCGGGGGCGGCCGGCCCAGCCGGGCGCCGCGCCGGCGTGGCCAGCATGAAGGCGGCCTGCACATGGGCCACCGGCTGCTCGGCCTCGGACTGCCAGACCGTGCCGCGCACGAAGGCCACGCTGGGCGTCATGCGGTAGCAGTGGGTCTCGCAATGCAGGTCCTGCCCCGGGCCGGCGCGGCGCAGGTAGTCCATGCGCAGGTCCAGCGTGGCAATGGGCTGGCGCTCGGTCAGCGCCGTGCCCACGGCCAGGCCGCAGCAGGAATCGGCCAACACGATCAGCGGGCCGGGGTGCAGCAGGCCGCGCGCCGGGTCGCCGATCCAGTCCGGCCGGTCCGGCAGCCGCATGGCGGCGCGGCCGACGCTGGCGGACGTGATCTCAAGGCCGATGTCGGCCATCTGGGGCGTGTGCGCAACGAAGCGGCGTTGCAGGGTTTCGATGGGAACGGGCAGGGCTTGCATCGCGGCGAGTATGCCGCCCGGCAGCGTGGCCGCAACCGCCCGGGTGTCCCGCCGGTTCAGGACCGCCAGCGCGGCCGCGCGCCGCGCTGGCGCAGCGCGCGCAGCATCAGCACCACAATGCCGGCATTGAGCAGCAGCAGCGCCGCGCTGAGCCAGCCCGGCCGGCGCAGCAATTCGGCCACCTCGAACGGCAGGTAGATGGCACCGCTGCCGGCCGCCAGCCATTCGGCCCAGGCCCGGCCGGTCCACAGGCCGTAGGCCTCGGCCAGGCGCAGCAGCGCGTAGGCCCCGGCGCCCAGGGCCAGCAGCGCCAGCCGCTGGTCCTGCAGGTGTTCGATGGCTTGCACGAAGACGTGCGGATAGCGCGCCGCCGGGTTCAGGTGCATGTGCTCCAGCAGCCGCAGCGCCAGCGCCTGCAGGTCGCGGTGGGCGAACACCAGCAGCCCGGAGGCACCGACGATGGCCAGCAGCCCCTTGGCGGCTTCGAACAGCGCCACGGTGCGCAGGGCGGGACGGGCCTGGCTCACCATGGCTGCACGGGAAAGCCCGCCCACAGTTCGTGCAGATCGGTGAAGTGCCACTGCGCCGGGTCCTCGCGCGCGACGATCTTCTCGTTCACGGTGCGCGACAGGTCCAGCACCTCGGGCACCAGGCGCAGCTGCGCCTTGGTCGAAAAGAAGATCTTGACCTTGGGCGTGGTCAGTGCCGGCGACTGCTCCACCACCACCGCGAGCCGGCCCGAACTGAGTTTCACGAGCGAGCCCACGGGGTAGATGCCCACGCTCTTGACGAAGGCCTGGAACAGCGACTTGTCGAAATGCCCGCCAGCCCATTCGGCCATGCGGCGCACCGCCTCGGACGGATCCCAGGCCTTCTTGTAAGGGCGGTCGGAGGTCACGGCGTCGTAGACGTCGCAGATCGCCGCCATGCGCGCGATGCGGCTGATGCCCTGGCCCTGCAGGCGGCCCGGATAGCCGCTGCCGTCCATCTTCTCGTGGTGGTGCAGGCACGCGTCCAGCACGGCCTCGCCCACGTCGCCGCAGGCCAGCAGCATGGCGTGGCCATGCACCGGGTGGCTGCGCACGATGTCGAACTCTTCGTCGGTCAGCTTGCCGGGCTTGTTCAGGATGGACAGCGGCACCTTGGCCTTGCCGATGTCGTGCAGCAGGCCGGCCAGGCCGGCGTCGCGCGTCTGCGCCTCGTCCAGGCCCAGCTGGGCGGCCAGCGACACCATCAGCGCGCAGACCGCGACCGAATGCATGTAGGTGTAGCTGTCGGCGGTCTTGAGCCGGGCCAGGCTGATCAGCGCGCCGGGGTTGCGCAGCACCGAATCGCAGACGTCCTCGACCAGCCCCCGGGCGGCCGACGAATCGGTCAGCCGCCCCATCCGCGCCTCTTCGAACACCGTGGTGATGCATTCGCGCGCCTGGCCGCAGAGCTTGACGGCGTTGCGCAGTTCCTCCTCCATGCCGGTCGCCGTGCGCCGCGAGGGCGTCGGCGTGGCCGCTTCCTGTGGCACGGCTTGCGCCGGCGTCGGGGCAGGCGGCGGCGCGGACAGCCTGCTGCGCGCCATGTCGATCCAGGCCGCCTGCACGCCGGAGGCGCGGATGCGCGCCAAATCCTCGGCGGATTCGAGCAGGAAGTTCTGACGCCAGAACGGATGGTCCATCCACGCACCGTCGAAACGCTGCAGGAACATGCCGAGGGTCAGGTCGGCGACGGGAACGCGCTTGAGCATGACGGCGCGCATTCTCGCCTATCCGGACTACATGTCCGAAAACTGATCAGTTTCTTGGAAAGATTGGATCTCTTTTCTCGCGAAACGCCTTCACACCCTCGGCGAACGAGGGCGCGTCGAGCAGCTCGCGCTGGCGTTCGGCCTCGTAGCGCATCTGCTCCACGAGCGAGACGCGGCCGGCCGAGTCGTAGGCCGCGCGCACCTCGCGCGCCGCATGGGCCGGCAGCTTGGCCAGGCGCTGGGCCAGGGCCAGGGCCTGGGCACGCAGCTCCGCATCCTCGACCACGGACCAGATGAGGCCCCATTGCGCGGCCTGCTCGGACGACAGCTTTTCGTTGAGCATGGTCATGCCGACGGCGCGGGCGCGGCCGACGAAGCGCTCGAGGAACCAGGTCGTGCCCAGGTCGGGCACGATGCCCAGCTTGGGCATGAAGGGCAGGTAGAAGTAGGCCGAGCGCGCGGCCACGACCACGTCGGCCGCCAGCGCGATGCCCACCCCGGCGCCGGCCGCCGGACCGTTGACGGCGCTGACCACAGGCATGGGCAGCGTGCGCAGGTCTTCGATGATGCGGTTTGACAGTGCCTCCATGGTCTCGTAGCTGGCCTGCCCGACCGAGGTGCCGTTGCCCGCCATGTTGCTGGACAGGTCGGCGCCCACGCAGAAGGCGCGGCCCGCGCCGGTCAGGACCAGAGCCGCAACGCTGCGGTCTTCGCGCAGCGCGGCCAGCCGCGCGCGCAGCGCGTGCTGCAGCTCGCGCGCGATCGGATTCAGCCGCTCGGGGATGTTCAGGCTGATGACGAGCACGTCGCCGTGGCGTTCTTCGAGCAGGGGGTTTTCGATGGTCATGGATACCTTTCAACTTTCGGTTGCACGAGCGCGCCGCACTGACGACGCTGGGCGGCACGCAAGCCGCCGTTCCGATGGCCGCGGAGCAGGCCATGCCAGCAGACGCGGCGCAACGGGCTCTGCCCGGGCGCTCGCGGCGCCCCCTGGAGGGGGGATGGGATTTCTACACGCAGTGAGAAATCCAAACGGGGGTTGTTTCATTTCAAACTCAGGACGGAACCGATGGGGTCGAGGTCGACCCCGTTGTAGCGCACGGGCTGCAGCGCGGCGAACACGTGCAGGTCCTGCGTGGAGGTGCTGATGCTGACGCCCGGCAGCAGCATCGCGATCCTGGGCTGCTTCAGACTGCTGGCGATGCGCCGTACGTTGTCGCGCGTGAGCTCGTCGCCGCACTCGCGCAGGATGTGGGCCATGAGCTGGCCCACCACATAGCCCGACACGCCCGAGGAGTTGTTCGGGTCCACACCGGGCGCATGGGTCTTGAGCAGGTTCAGGTAGGCCTGCATCTCGGGGTCGGCGGCCCAGCGCTTGGCAGCAGGCTCTTTCCAGGCCGACAGCGTGATCACGCCCTTGGCCTTGTCCGGCCCTGCCGGCTCCAGCGCCATCTTGACCGAAGAGCCCGCGAGATTGACGTAGCGGTCCGGCTCCCAGCCGAGCTCGGCCGCCTTGCGCAGGGCCTGGGCCACGGTGCGCGCCGTGGCGGCCAGCACCAGCACGTCGGCGCCGGCGGTCTTGAGCTGCACGATCTGCGAGTCCACCGTGGGATCGGTCACCTCGAAGCTGGCCTGGGCCACGAGCTTGGCGCTCTTGCCGGCCAGGCCCTGCTGCAGGCCCTTCTGGATCTCGCGGCCCAGATCGTCGTTCTGCATCAAGAGCGCCACCTTGGCCTCGGGCTTGTGGGCCAGGATGTGGGCCGCGAAGACACGGCCCTCGCCCTGGTAGCTGCCCAGGAAGGGCGAGGTCCAGGGGAACTTCTCGCCATCGTTGAACTGGCCGGCGCCGCTCTGCACGAACAGCTGCGGCACCTTCTTGGCGTTCATGTAGCGCTGGATCGCGAGGTTGGGCGCCGTGCCCAGGTTGCCGAACATGGCCAGGATCTGGTCCTGCTCGACCATGCGGCGCGCCACCTCCACGGTCTTGGGCGGCGAGTACTGGTCGTCGTAGATCAGCAGCTTGACCTTGCGGCCGTTGATGCCGCCCTGCTCGTTGAGTTGCTTGAAGTAGGCCTCGGCCACCTTGCCCACGATGGAATAGCCCGAGACCGGACCGGACAGCGGCATGGGCATGCCCAGCACGATCTCGGTGTCGCTGGCGCCGGGGTCGTATTTCTTCTGCGCGAGCGCCAGGCCCGGGGCCCACAGGGCCGCAGCGGCCAGGGTGATCTGTCGTCTGTTGATCTGCATGCGTGTCTCCTCGTTGCTCTGGTAGAACGAATCAGTGCTTGCCCGCGCCCATGTAGCCGAACAGGTGCCCGGCCACCTTGCGCATCTGGATTTCCTCGGAGCCTTCGGTGATGCGGTAGCGGCGGTGGTGGCGGTAGATGTGCTCGAAGGGCTTGTGGCGCGAGTAGCCCATGCCGCCGTGTACCTGCATGGCCCGGTCGGCCGCCTCGCAGACCAGCCGGTTCGCCCAGTAGTTGCACATGGAGACCTTGTCCGACAGCCGCTTCTCGACCTCGGGCTTGGGCATCTGGTCCATCTGCCAGGCGGTCTTGCGGATCAAGAGGCGCAGCATTTCCACCTGCGTCGCCAGTTCCACGAGCGGGAACTGGATGCCCTGGTTGCGCGCGAGCTCCTCGCCGAAGGGCTTGCGCTCGCGCGCATAGCGCACGCTCTCGCGCACGCAGTAGTCGGCTGCGCCCAGGCTGGAGGCGGCCTGGCGGATACGGTTCTCGTGCACGAAGTGCTGGGCGATGGCCAGGCCGCCGTCCAGCGGGCCCAGCAGCGCGTCTTCCGGCACCCAGACGTTGGTGAAGCTCACGCGCGGGTGGTCGGTCGGCATGTTGAAGGTCCAGAGGTATTCCTCGACCTTCACGCCCTCCGTCTTCGAGGGCACCAGCAGCGCGCTGATGCCCTTGGCCGCGCCGTCCACGCCACTGGTGCGCGCGAACACCAGGCAGTGCGTGGCGACGTGCATGCCCGTGGTCCACATCTTCTCGCCATCGATGCGAAAGCCAGCACGGCCGCCGCGCGTCTCGCGCACGGCGCGGGTTTCCATGTGGGTGGCGTCCGAGCCGTGGTTTGGCTCGGTCAGGCCGAAGGCGATC
The DNA here is from genome assembly GCF_014652235.1 of Pseudorhodoferax aquiterrae. Lineage (GTDB taxonomy): Bacteria > Pseudomonadota > Gammaproteobacteria > Burkholderiales > Burkholderiaceae_C > Pseudorhodoferax > Pseudorhodoferax aquiterrae. The sequence continues at coordinate 320,279 of NZ_BMYK01000001.1, read as the reverse complement.
TTGAAGCGCTCGTCCAGCATGCCCTGCGTGAACTCCTGCTGCTGCGCCGGCGTGCCGAAGTCGCGCAGGATCAGCACGAAGGGGTTGTTGGCGACGATGGAATGCTCGTTCTGCAGGTCGTTGTGCAGGCCCAGGCCCTTGGACGCGAAGTGGTCGCGGATCACCGCCATCCACAGGTTGCTGCCGTCCCGGCCACCGAATTCCCTGGGCAGCGCGAAGCGCAGGTGGCCGGCGCGGTCGGCACGCCGGCGTGCCTCGCCCAGCAAGGCCTCCCATTCGTGGCGCGGCAGGCCGCCGTTCTCGAAATCGGTGCGCGCCCATTCGCGCCGGTGGTCGAAGAAGCGCTGGTTGTCGTCCTGCTGCTGCAGGGGGACGATCTCGCGTTCGATGAAGGCGTCGAGTTCGGCCAGGTAGGCCACGAGGTCGGCGGGAAGATCGAAGTTCATGGTTCGTCCGAATACCCTGGTTGGTCGATGGCGAGCTTGGCGGCCGTCGTGGCCTGCAGATGGGCCAGCAGGCCCGGGGTGGCGAGGTCCATGGCGCCCGCGGCGATGCGTTCGCACAGCAGGCGGTTGGCGGCCTCCAGCGCCGTCGGCGCACCGGCGCCCAGCAGTGCGCGCAATCCTTCCAGCTCGCGCGCCTGGGCGTCCGCGCCCTGCTCCACCTGGCGCTGCGCGATGGCCAGCGCATTGGCGGCCACGCGCACCTGGTAGGCCAGCGCGCCCTCGGTGGCGGGCAGCACGCGGTCACGCAGGAACTGCACCACGGCCTGCAGCAGCTCGGGCGCGTGCGGTCGATCCTGCATCAGCGGGTCTCCTCGGCCAGCAGGGCCAGCAGGTCGGATTCGGCTTCGGACGCGCGCCGGCCGATCGCGGCCTTCTCGAGTTCGGGTTCGGAGCCGTCGATCCAGGACTGCACCATGGACTCGCAGACGATGCCCCACTTGAGCGTGCCCAGCATCTCCCACCAGCGCAGCCGCGCCGCGTCGAGCCGGCCGCCGGCCTCCACATAGCCCGCGCAGAGCGCCTCGCGCGCGCCGAAGCCGCCGACCGGCAGCGCCTTGCCGCCGCCGAAGCGCCAGGAGCGCACGCAGATCCAGCCCAGGTCTTCCATGGGGTCGCCGAGGTGGGCCAGTTCCCAATCGAGCACGCCGCGCAGGCCGTCCGGACCGACCATGAGGTTGCCGTTGCGGAAGTCGCCATGGACGAGGACCGGCTGCGGCACATCGGGTGGTGCATGGCGCGCCAGCCATTGCAGCGCGAGCGCGAACACGGGCCGCACCGTGCCGTGGCTCTTGTGCAGTTCGGCCTGGAAGGCCAGCTCCGCCCGCGCGCAGGCCGTGCGCAAGGCCGGCAGCCGATCAGCGGCGAGGCCATGGATGCGCGCCATCGCGGCACCGCACTGCCGCGCCAACACGCCGCGGGCTTGCGCGAGCGCCGGATCGCGCACGATGCGCCGACCCAGCGTCTCGCCCTCCAGCCTGTCCATCACGAAGCCCCTGCCCGCCCCATCCTCGGGCCGCAGCACGTGTCGCACGGCCGGGGCCGGCACGCCGGCTGCGCGGGCGGCCGTGATCAAGGCCGCTTCGTTGGCCAGACCCGCCGCACCATGGTTGCGCCCCTTCTCCGCGGTGGCCGCGCGGCGCAGGATCAGTGCCTGGCCAGCGACCGTGAACGCCCAGGTCTGCTGGCTCGCGCCGCCCGACAGGCGGCGCAGATCCGCCACCGGGCCGCCCCCTGGCACCAGCCGCGGGGCCAGTGCCTGCAGGGCGTCCAGCAGCTGTTGCCGCTCATCCGGCACGGCCGAAGCGCGCCTGGATCTTGCGCAGCAGCCCGACCACACCACCCGGCATCACGAACATGAAGATGATCAGCACCACGCCGTAGACGGCCCAGGGCGCGGCCTTGGAGACTTTCTCGGCGAAGGTCGGCACGAACATGATGAAGATGGCGCCGAAGATCGCGCCGTACAGCGTGCCCACGCCGCCGACCACGATGCCCACGAGCAGCGAGATCGACAGGAACAGCGTGAACGAGTCCGGCGCGACGAACTGCACCGCGATGGCCGACAGCGCGCCGCCCACGCCCGTGAACGCAGCCGATACGCCGAAGGTCATGGCCTTGTAGTGGCTGTTGTCCACGCCCATGGCCTCGGCCGCCATGGCGTGGTCGCGGATCGCGCGCATGGCACGGCCGCTGCCGCTTTCCAGCAGGTTGTAGGCGATCACGAACATGACCACCGTGACGATCAGCGAGAACAGGTAGACCCACTGGTCCTCGGTGAGCGGCAGGCCGAACGGCGCGCCCGGCTTCATGAGCACGATGCCCTGCACGCCGCCCGTCCACTGCTCCAGGTGCTTGTACTTGAGCAGCTGCGGCATCGCCACGCCCAGCGCGAAGGTGGCCAGCGCCAGGTACAGGCCTTCGAGCTTCAAGGCGGGCCGGCCGAACAGGTAGCCTACGACCAGGCAGACCACGGCCGCCGAGGGCACCGTGAGGAAGTAGGGCATGCTCGCGTGCTCCATCAGGATGCCCGTGGTGTAGGCGCCGATGGCGTAGAAGGCACCGTGGCCCAGCGAGATCTGGCCGTTGTAGCCGGTCAGGATGTTCAGGCCCAGGAGCGCGATCGCGTACGACAGCACCATGGTGGCCTGGAACAGCTGGTAGCCCTTGAGCACGAAGGTCAGCGCGATGGCCAGCAGCACCAGCAGGCCGACCCAGACCAGGGTCTTGCGCGAGGCGGGTGCCTGGGCTGCAGCAGCCGGCGCGGCGACCGGCGCGATCGGCAAAGCGGAAGAGACTTGCGTGTTCATGGCGTTCAGACCCGCGTGACGATGGTGCGGCCCATGAGGCCCGACGGTTTGACGATGAGCACGCCCACGATCAGCACGAGCGCGACCGACAGCTTGAGTTCGGTGCCTACCACGTAGGTGCCGATCAGGTTCTCCAGCACGCCGACGATGAAGCCGCCCAGCACGGCGCCCACCGGGTTGTCGATGCCGCCGATCAGCGCGCCCGCGAAGGCGTAGAGCAGCACGCCGCTCATCATGTGCGGGTCCAGGAACACGACCGGCGCGACCATCATGCCGGCCACGGCGCCGATGGCGCCGGCCAGGCCCCAGCCCAGCATCAGCATGCGGCCCACGTTGATGCCGACCAGGCGCGAGGACGCCGCGTTCTGCGCCGCAGCGCGCATGGCCAGGCCCAGCGGCGTGAAGCGGAAAAAGCTGAACAGCAGGGCCACCACACACAGCGTGACGAAGATCGCGCCGACCTCGTGCGCCGACATCAGCGAGCTGGCGAACCAGGCGTCCGACGGGAAGGGGCTCGGGAACTGCTTGATGGTGTAGCCGAACAGCCAGCCGGCCAGGCTGTGGAAGATCACCAGCAGGCCGATGAAGACCACGACGACCGCGAGCACGGGCTTGTCGTGCATGGGCCGGATCACGGTGAACTCGACCACGGCCGCGAGGATGAAGGACAGCACCACGGTCGCCACGAAGGCGGCCCAGTAGGGCAGGCCGGCCTGCATGAGGCTCCAGGCGATGAAGGTGGAGAACATCGCCATCTCGCCCTGGGCGAAGTTGATGTGGTGCGTGGCCTGGTAGATCATGACCAGGGCCAGCGCCACGCTGGCGTAGATGCCGCCCGTGGCCAGGCCCGCCAGCAGCTGGTGGATGAAGGCGTCCATGTCTCTCACTCTCCCAGGTAGGCGCGGCGCACCGCGTCGTTGCTGCGGATCTCGGCCGAGGGGCCGGACAGCACGATGCGGCCGGTCTCGATCAGGTAGGCGGTGCTGGCCAGGGCCAAAGCGAGCTTGGCGTTCTGCTCGACCAGCAGGATGGACACGCCCTCCTCCTGGTTGATGCGGCGCATGATGGAGAAGATGTCCTTCACGATCAGCGGCGCCAGGCCGAAGGACGGCTCGTCCAGCAGCAGCAGGCGCGGCTTGCCCATCAGCGCGCGGCCGATGGCCAGCATCTGCTGCTCGCCGCCCGACAGCGTGCCGGCCTGCTGGGCGCGGCGCTCCTTCAGGCGCGGGAAGTAGCCGTAGATGCGTTCCATGTCGGCCTCGGCGCCCGTCCGGCTGGCCCGGGCGTAGGCGCCCAGGCGCAGGTTCTCCTCGGTCGTGAGGCCCAGGAAGGTGCCGCGGCCATCGGGCACATGGCCCACGCCGGCCTTGGCGATCTGCTCGGTGGCGCGGCCGTCGATGCGCTGGCCGGCCAGGGTGATGCTGCCCTGGGTGCTGACCATCATCTGGCACAGCGCGCGCAGCGTGGTGGTCTTGCCGGCGCCGTTGGCGCCCAGCAGGGCCACGACCTCGCCCTGCGCCACGTCGAGGTCGATGCCCTGCAGCACGCGCGTGGGACCGTAGGCGGCATGCAGGCCGCGGACTTCCAGGAGTTTCGTCATGCCGCTTCCGTTTCCTCTTCACCCAGGTACGCCCGGATCACTTCGGGATGCGCGCGCACCTGCTCCGGCGTGCCCTCGGCGATCTTCTTGCCGAAGTTCAGTGCGACCACCTTGTCGGAGACACCCATCACCAGGCTCATGTGGTGCTCCACCAGCAGCACGGTGACGCGGCGCCGGTTGCGGATGTCCAGGATCAGTTCGCCCAGGCTTTCCAGCTCCTCGTGGTTGAGCCCGCAGGCCGGCTCGTCGAGCAGCAGCAGCTGCGGCTCCGACGCCAGCGCGCGCGCCAGTTCCACGCGCTTTTGCGTGCCGAACGGCAGGTCGGCCACGGTGCGCTCGGCGACCGGCCCCAACTCCAGGAAATCGATGAGTTCGCGCGCCCGTGCCAGCGCGTCGGCCTCGATGCGGGCCACGCCGGGCAGCCGGAAGGCGTTGCGCAGAAAGCCCGCGTGGTGCTTGCTGTGGCAGCCGATCAGCACGTTCTCGAGCACGGTCATGGTGCGGAACAGCGCCAGGTTCTGGAAGGTGCGGCCGATGCCCAGGCCGGCCATCTTGTGGCGCGGCAGGCTGGCCAGGGGCTGGCCCTCGAACTCGATGCGGCCGCTGCTGAAGGTGTACAGCCGCGACAGGCAGTTGAACAGCGTGCTCTTGCCGGCGCCGTTGGGGCCGATCAGCCCGCAGATCTGGCCGCGCGCGACGTCGAACGAGACGCCGTCCAGCGCCACGATGCCGCCGAAGCGCACCGTCACGCCCTCGATGTGCAGCAGGGGTTTGTCTCCACGATGGTCTTGTGCCATGCGTCGGTCCTTCGTTCTTGTGGTTCGAAAACGGCGGGCGCTGCTGCGCACCCGCCGGCGAGCGCGGTCAGAGCCGTTCGATGATGGTCACGTTGGCCATGCCGCCGCCTTCGCACATGGTCTGCAGGCCGTAGCGCTTGCCGCGCTGGCCCAGCGCGTGCACCAGCGTGGTCATGAGCTTGGTGCCCGAGGCACCCAGCGGGTGGCCCAGCGCGATGGCGCCGCCGTTGACGTTCAGGCGGGCCGGGTCGGCGCCCGTGGCCTGCAGCCAGGCCAGCGGGATCGGCGCGAAGGCCTCGTTGACTTCGAACAGGTCGATGTCGGAGATCGACATGCCGGCCTTCTTGAGCGCGCGCTGCGTGGCCGGGATCGGCGCCTCCAGCATGATGACCGGGTCGTGGCCGAGCACGCTCATGTGGTGGATGCGGGCCAGGGGCTTGACGCCCAGGGCTTTCAAGCCGCGCTCGTTGACGACCATCACGCCGCTGGCGCCGTCGCAGATCTGGCTGGCCGTGGCCGCCGTGCAGCGGCCGCCCTCGGCGATGAGCTTGACGGCGGCGATGCTCTCCAACGTGGCCTCGGCGCGGATGCCTTCGTCGGCCAGGTGCTGCTCGCCGGGCTCGGTGCCGTCGGCCATGCGCACGGCCACGGGCACGATCTCGTCCCGGAAGTGGCCGGCCTTGGTCGCGGCCGCGGCGCGCTGGTGGCTCAGCAGCGCGTAGGCGTCCAGTTGCTCCTTGGACAGTTTGTAGTTCACGGCGATCTGCTCGGCCCCCGTGAACTGGCTGAACTGCACGCCGGGGTAGCGCCGCTGCATCGCGGGGCTCATGTAGGTGCCCAGCCCGGCCTTGGCCGCCAGGATGCCGGGCGTGCCCATGGGCACGCGCGTCATGCTCTCCACGCCGGCGGCGATCACCACGTCCATGCTGCCGGCCATCACGGCCTGGGCCGCGAAATGCAGGGCCTGCTGCGAGGAGCCGCACTGGCGGTCGATCGAGGTGCCGGGAACGGACTCGGGCAGGCTGGAGGCCAGCACGGCGTTGCGCGCGATGTTGGTGGACTGCTCGCCGGCCTGGCCCACGCAGCCCAGGATCACGTCTTCCACCAGGGCCGGGTCGGCGCCCGTGCGGGCCACCAGCGCGTCCAGCACCTGGGCGGCCAGGTCGGCCGGGTGCCAGCCGGCCAGCCGGCCGTTGCGGCGGCCGCCTGCGGTGCGGGCGGCGGCGACGATGAATGCTTCTGCCATGCGAGTGTCTCCTTAGCGATCAGGTGGCTGGGCGGGATGTTCGCGGCGGTGCCTCAGCGGGGCGTCGTCGGAACGGACGATTTTCCAGACGCGGGCGCGGGGCCGAGCACGCCGGCCGCGCGCCAGGCATTTTGCTGCGCCGCGTCATGCCCCAGCTCGGCCAGCACGTCGGCCGCATGCTGGCCCAGATGCGGGGCCGGCCCGGGGCCTGCTGCGGGCGTACCGTTGAACCGCGCGGGCGAGCGCGGCAGCCGCACGCGGCCCAAGGCCCCGTGGTCGACCTCGACCAGGGTGCCGTTGTGCAGCACCTGCGGGTCGGCCAGCACCTCGTGGCGCTCGTTCACGCGGCCCACGGGGCAGTTCTGCGCGCGCATGCGTTCGAGCAGGGTGGCGGTGTCGATGGCGGCCGCCTGCGGATCGAGCTCCTCGCGCAGCGCGGCCGCATGGCGGAAGCGCCCGTCCACGCTCGCGAAGCGCGGGTCCTTGGCGAGTTCGGGCCGGCCGAAGCCTGCGCACAGGCCGGCGAACTCGACCGGTTGCGGGCCCGAGGCCACGGCGTAGCCGTCGGCGGTCTTCCAGGGCTTCTGGCTCACGCCGAACTCGGGCGAGGCCGGCGGCGCGTCGTCGAGCCAGACGTGGTTGTACATGGCGTCGGGCCACTGGAAGGAGACGGCTGCGTCCAGCATGGCCAGTTCCACCCACTGCCCCTTGCCGGTGCGCGCGCGGGCCAGCAGCGCCGCGCAGATGGCCTGGGCGGCCGTCAGCGCGGTGAGCTTGTCGCACAGCGCGGCGGCCAGGACCTGCGGCTCGCCGCTGATCTGGTTGCGGTGCGAGGCGCTAATGCCCGAGACGGCCTGGATTACGGCGTCGTAGGCGCGCTCGCCGGCGTTCGGGCCGGTCTGGCCGAAGCCGCTGATCGACAGGTAGACCAGGCGCGGGTTCAGCGCCAGCAGCGCTGCGTGGCCCAGGCCCAGACGGTCCATGGCGCCCGGGCGGAAGTTCTCGATCAGCACGTCGGCGCGCTGCGCGAGCTCGCGCACGATCTGCTGGGCGGCCGGCTGCTTGAGGTCCAGCACCAGCGAACGCTTGCCGCGGTTAGCGGCCAGGAACATGGCCGAGATGTCGTCCTTGCGCGGACCGATGCGGCGCGAAGTGTCGCCGTCCGGCGATTCGATCTTGACCACGTCGGCGCCCTGGTCGGCCAGCATGCCGGCCGCGATGGGGCCGGACAGCACGGCAGAAAGATCCAGTACGCGAATGCCCTCCAGGGGTCCAGCCATGTCGTCGTCTCCTGTTGGAATGGGCCGGCGGGGCGCGCCGGCCAGCCCGGACTATCGCCGCGCCGGCCGCACGCGGCCATGGCGGAATCGTCCAAGCATGTTGGCACAAAGCGCCAGCGGAACCCTCTTGAAACGCCGCGCGGCCATCCCTACATCGTCACCGGAAGCGCCGGAGGACGCCTCCGGCGCTCCATCCGTTTCATCCCATGGAGGTTTCGCATGTACCGATCACTCTTTCCCCGCGACATGGTCGCCGAGATGGATCGCCTGCAGCGCGAGATGCAGCAGGCCTTCGATCTGTCCCCCAGCATCCGCGGCCTGGCCCGCAACGGCTACCCGGCCCTGAACGTCGGCGGCACGCCCAGTGCCATCGAGATCTACGCGTTCGCGCCGGGGCTGGAGCCGGCATCGCTCGAGGTCCACCTCGAACGCGGGCTGCTCAGCATCGCAGGCGAGCGCAAGAGCAGCCTGCCGCAGGCCGACAGCAAGGCGGCCGTGCACATCAACGAACGCTTCGCGGGCCGGTTCCGGCGCGCGCTGAGCATGCCCGAGGATGCCGATCCGGACGGCGTGGAGGCGCGCCTGCGCGACGGCGTGCTGCACATCACCGTGCGCCGCAAGGCCTCGGCCCAGCCGCGCCGCATCACCGTGCAATGAACCCGCAGCCTGCAAGGAGCAAGACCATGGACAATCAACACGAGGTGCAGACCACTGCCGGCCGGACGCCCCAGGCCGGTGCCCGCTACGCGGCCGAAGCGCTGACGCCGCCGGTGGATGTGATCGAGGACGCGGGCGGCATCACGATGTACGCCGACCTGCCCGGCGTCACACGCGACAAGCTGCAGCTGCAGGTGGAGGCCGACACGCTGACCATCGAGGCCGAGGCCAGCCTGGATGTGCCGCAGGACCTGGTTTCCAGCCACACCGAGGTGGGCCTGGCGCGCTTTCGCCGCGCGTTCACGCTCAGCAAGGAGCTGGACGCCGAGAAGGTGACGGCCGAACTGGCCCATGGCGTGCTGAAGCTGCGCATCCCCAAGGCCGCGCACGCGCAGCCGCGCCGCATCGAGGTGCAGCTGCAGTGAACGGCACGCGGCGGCCTCACCAACCGCCGCGCCGCAGCCAGTCGTCGACGAGGTGCAGCCGGTCGGCGCCCCAGAACATCTCGCCATCGACGACGAAGGTCGGCGTGCCCCACACGCCGGCCGCCACGGCCGCGTCGGTTTCGGCGCGCAGCCGCTCCTTGGCGGGCGCCTGCTGCACGGCGGCGGCGATGTCCAGCCGTGCAGCGTCCAGGCCCACGCTGGCGGCGGCCTGCGCGATCTGCGCGGGCGTGTTGGGCGGCGTCGCGCGCACGTGGTGCCATTCGAAGATCTCGCGCGCGAAACGCTTGGCCAGCAGCGGATCGAGGTCGTCGATGAGCCAGAACGCGCGGCAGGCGTTGGCGCTGATGAAGTTGGAAAGCCCGCCCGACTGGAACGGCAGGCCGAACCAGCGCGCCATGCGCGGCACGTCGCGCTTGTAGTAGTCGCCCTTGAGCGGCACCTCCAGGAAGGGCCGGGTCTGGCCCAGCTTGTCCTGCATGATGCCGCGCATGTAGAACGCGCGCCAGCGCACGCTGCGGCCGTGCTGGGCTGCCAGCGCGTCGATGCGCGTGGACGCGAAGTAGCCGTAGGGCGAGAGGAAGTCGAACCAGAAGTCGATGGGCGCTGCGCTGTCGGCCTTCATTGAACCTTGGCCCCCGACACCTCGATCAGCTGCTTCCAGACCGGCAGGTCCGCCAGGTAGCGCTGCTGCGTTTTCTCGGGCGTGCTGTCGATCACGGGCTCGAAGCCCAGGCCGCGCACGCGCTTTTGCACCTCGGGGTCCTGCAGCGCCTTGGACGCCTCGGCCGCCAGCCGGTCGACGACGGGCTTGGGCGTGCCGGCCGGTGCGATGAAGCCGGCCCAGCCGAACAGCCGGAACGGCGCGTCGTCCAGCCCCTGCTCGACCAGCGTGGGCACATCGGGCAGGGCCGACATGCGGCGCGGCCCGGTCACGCCCAGGTAGCGCAGCTTGCCACTCTGCACATGGGGCTGGGTGTTGGCCACGCTGCCGAAGGCCACGTCCACATGGCCGCCCAGCATGTCCTGCAGCAGCGGCGGTTCGCCCTTGTAGGGCACGTGCGTCATGCGGCTCTTGAGCCGCTCGTCCAGGTAGGCCATGGCCACATGGCCGTAGGAACCGGTGCTGTACGAGCCGTACTTGAGTTTGCCCGGGTTGGCCTGAATGTGATCCGCGAACTCCTTGGCCGTGCGGAACGGCAGCCTGGCATCGGCCACGAGCACCACGGCCGCATCCACCGCCTGGTAGACGTAGCTGATCTCGGTGCTGGGGTTGTAGGGCAGCTTGCTGTAGACGAACTGGTTGCCGAGCACGGCGCCCGAGAGGATCAGCGAGAGGGTGTAGCCGTCAGGTGCCGCCTTGGCCAGCGCGTCCGTGCCCAGGATGCCGCCAGCACCGGGCTTGTTGTCCACGACCAAGGGCTGGCCCAGGGCCGGCGCCATCTTCTCCGCAAGGATGCGCGCCAGCACATCGGTGGCGCCGCCGGGCGGCATGCCGACGATGACGCGCACGGGCTTGCTGGGGTAGGTGTCGGCCATGCTGGGCAGGGCCGGGGCGGCGAGCAGGGTGGCGCAGGTCCAGCAGAAGGCGCGGCGCGCCCGGTCGGCAGGCTTCATGGTGTGTCTCCAAGGGTAGGGGTGCGGCTGCGTGGGCGCAGTCTGTGCGCTGCGCACTATCGCGCCCGTGGCCGGCAGCGACCATGGCGGAATCGTCCAAAGCCATTGCAGGAACGGCCAGGACCGATCAGGGGAAACCCGGTGTCGCCCAGGCGGCGCGGCTCGTCGGAACGGACGATGCCACCCTCGCGCCGCCCGGGCAGCATGCAGCCTCCACCAACCATGGGGAGACACAAAATGCAGAACAGAACATCGCTGCCCGCCCTGGCGCTGTGCAGCGCGCTGGCCTTGTGGGCCGGCGCCGCCGCCGCCCAGGCCAAACCGCAGCCCGTGAAGATCGGCGTGCTGACCGATCTGACCTCCATCTACGCGTCCATCGGCGGCAAGGGGCTGGTCGACGCCGCGCGCATGGCCATCGAGGACTTCGGCGGCAGCGTGCTGGGTGCGCCGATCGAGATGGTCTTCGCCGACACCCAGAACAAGGCCGACGTGGCCGCGTCCAAGGCGCGCGAGTGGTTCGACACCCAGGGCGTGGACATGGTCACCGACCTGCCCTCCTCGGGCCTGGCGCTGGCCGTGAGCAAGCTCGGCGAGGAAAAGAAGAAGATCGTGATCGTGACCAGCGCCGCGACCTCGGAGCTGACCGGCAAGAGCTGCACGCCCTACACCGTGCACTGGACCTACGACACCTATGCGCTGGCGCGCAGCACGGGCGCGGCGGCCGTGAAGGCCGGCGGCGACAGCTGGTTCTTCCTGTCGGCCGACTACGCCTTCGGCCAGGCCATGGAGAAGGACACCACCGACGTGATCCACGAGATGGGCGGCAAGGTGCTGGGCAGCGCCAAGCATCCGCTGGGGGCCTCCGACTTCGCCTCCTTCCTGCTGCAGGCGCAGAGCTCCAAGGCCAAGATCATCGGCCTGGCCAACGGCGGCGGCGACACGATCAACAGCATCAAGGCCGCGAGCCAGTTCGGCATCGTGCAGGGCGGCCAGAAGATCGCCGCGCTGCTGGCCTTCCTGACCGACGTGAAGGCCATCGGCCTGCGCCAGGCCCAGGGCCTGCTGCTGACCGAGGCCTTCTATTGGGACCAGGACGACAAGACGCGCGCCTGGTCGCAGCGCTTTTTCAAGCGCAACGGCGTGATGCCCACCATGACCCAGGCCGGCACCTACGGCGCCGTGACGCACTACCTGAACGCCGTCAAGGCGGCCGGCACGCGCGACGCGGACAAGGTCATGGCGCAGATGCGCGCCACGCCCATCAACGACTTCATGACCGTGAACGGGCAACTGCGCGTGGACGGCCGCGTGGTGCGCGACATGCACCTCTACCAGGTCAAGACGCCGGCCGAGTCCAAGGGGGACTGGGACCTGTACAAGGTGGTCGGCACCACGCCCGGTGCCACCGCGTTCCGGCCTCTGTCCCAAAGCGAATGCCGTCTGGCGAAAGGAACCTGAGATGATCAGCTACGACCTGACCGCGTTCGGCGCCCCGCTCGCGCGCAACGAGCAGCCCACGCCCACGCCCACGGGCAGCCAGGTGCTGGTGCGCGTGCTGGCCGCGGGCGTGTGCCACAGCGACATCCACATCCGCCACGGCTACTACGACATGGGCAACGGCAAGCGCCTGAACATGGGCGACCGTGGCGCCGTGCTGCCGCTGACCATGGGGCATGAGACGGCCGGCGAAATCGTCGCCGTCGGCCCCGATGCCCGAGAGGCCAAGATCGGCCAGCGCGTGGTGGTCTATCCCTGGCTGGGTTGCGGGCAGTGCAAGGTCTGCGCGCGCGGGCAGGAGAACCTGTGCCTGAAGGGCCGCTCGCTGGGCGTGTTCGCGCCGGGCGGCTACGCCGACCACATCCTCGTGCCGCACGCGCGCTACCTGGTCGACATCGGCGACATGGCGCCCGAACAGGCCGCGCCCTGCGCCTGCTCGGGCCTGACCATGTACAGCGCCATCGGCAAGATCGACCCGGCCGTGCTCAAGGACGAGCATGTGGTGGTGTTCGGCGCGGGCGGCCTGGGCCTGATGGCCGTGGGCCTGCTCAAGGCCCTGGGCAACCCGGGCGCCATCGTGATCGAGCCCGATGCCGCCAAGCGCGCCGCAGCGCTGAAGGCCGGCGCCGCGCACGCCATCGACAGTGCCGCGCCCGATGCGGCCGAACAGGCGAAGGCGGCCGCCGGCGGCGCCGTCTGGGCCGCGCTGGACTGCGTGGGCACCGAGCAGACCGTGGGCACCGGCATCGCCATGCTGACCAAGGGCGGCCAGTTCGTGCAGGTGGGCCTGTTCGGCGGCAAGGTGGAGATCTCCACGCCCTCCATGCCCATGCGCGCCGTGAGCTACGAGGGCTCCTACGTGGGCAACCTGGGCCAGCTGCGCGCGCTGATCGACCTGGCCAAGGCCGGCAAGCTCGTGCCGCTCCCCATCGACGCGCGGCCGCTCGACCAGGCCGAGGCCGCCTTGCAGGATCTGGAGGCCGGCAAGGTGGTCGGCCGCGTGATGTTGAAACCGAACTGAGACATCCATGGACATCCAACGCACGGTCTACCGCGAAGACCACGAACAGTTCCGCACCACGGTCCAGCGCTTCCTGGACCGCGAATGCGTTCCCCACATGGCGGCCTGGAACGCGGCCGGCGCCATCGACCGCGCGGTCTGGGCCAAGGCCGGCCGCGAGGGCCTGCTCTGCACCATGCTGCCGACCGAGTACGGCGGCGGCGGTGGCGACTTCGGCCACTCCGCCATCCTGGCCGAGGAGATGGCCGCGCGCGGCTTGACGGGCATCAACTTCGGCCTGCACTCCGACATCATCGTTCCCTACCTGCACCGCCTGGGCACGCCCGCGCAGAAGGACCACTGGCTGCCGCGCTGCGCGGCCGGCGAGGTCATCACCGCCATCGCGATGACCGAGCCCGGCACGGGCAGCGACTTGAAGGGCATCCGCACGACGGCGCGGCGCGAGGGCGACGAGTACGTGATCAACGGCGCCAAGACCTTCATCAGCAACGGCCTGCTGTCCGACCTCGTGGTGGTCGTGGCCAAGACCGATCCGCAGGCCACCGGCTCCAAGGCCATGAGCCTGATCCTCGTGGAGACCGACCGGCCCGGGTTCCGCCGCGGTCGCAAGCTCGACAAGGTGGGCCAGCATGCAGCGGACACGGCCGAGCTGTTCTTCGACGACGTGCGCGTGCCCGCCAGCAACCTGCTCGGCGAGGAGGGCAAGGGCATGTACGCGCTCATGCACGAGCTGCCGCAGGAGCGCTTCCTCATCGCGCTGGGCGCCGCACGCGCTCTGGAGGCCTGCCTGGCCCACACCCTGGCCTACGTCAAGGAGCGCCAGGCCTTCGGCCACAGCGTCTGGGATTTCCAGAACACGCGCTTCAAGCTGGCCGACATCAAGGCCCAGTCGCTGGCCGTGCGCACGCTGGTCGACCACTACCTGGGCGAGCACATGCGCCGGCGCATCACGCTCGAGGAGGCCGCCGTCGCCAAGCTGTTCGCCACCGAGACGCTGGGCAGCGCGCTGGACACCATGGTGCAGCTGCACGGCGGCTACGGCTACATGCTGGAGTACCCGGTGGCGCGCGCCTTCGTGGACATGCGCGTGAACCGGATCTATGGCGGCACCAGCGAGGTGCAGCGGGACTTGATCGCGCGCAAGCTCTAGCGCGCCCGGCACGGGCGCCGCGGCCACGGCACCGCATCGCGGTGGTGGGGCGTTGCTCCTGCACCCCGCGGCAGATCCACACTTTGGGGGTTGACCCGCCCGCCACGCGGCGCAGAATCGCGCCGGTTGAAGAGCGCGCGTTCAGAGGGCATTGCGCACCCCTCCCAGCCACCACGGAGCCATTGCGCCATGGACAAGAAGCGTCGTTCTGCAGGGCCGAGCCTCTGGATCCTGCGCTGCGCCATCGGGCTGGCGGGCTGGATGGCAGGCGCCGGCGCCGGGGCCGCCGGGTTCCAGTGCGCCGACCTCCAGCCCAGCGAGTCGCAAACGCCGGCCTACCAGCGCATTCCGGGCCAGGCCCGCTGCGAGGGCTTCTACGCCCGCAACGTGTCCCAGCCCTTCGTCGAACTGCTGTCGCTGACGCTGTCGGCGCCGCCGCGCAACCCCAGCGTGCTGGAGATGCAGGCGTCGCAGCACGCGGCCATGCAGCTCGTGGTGCAGCCGCTGCGGCCAGGGCCGTTCTACCGCGTCGACGCCTGGATCGAGGCGGCACGCGCCGTGCGTTGGGACGCCGCACCCATGCTGGGCGCGACCGGACTGCAACTGCGCGAACTGGGCTTTCTGGCCCAGTCCGCCGGACCGGACGGCATCGCCACGCTGGTCCCCGTTGCCTTCGCCGGCGCCGATCCGGCGACGCCGCCCCGCACGGTCCACGCCGTCGTCCGCGCATCGGTACCCGTCGCCAAGCTGGCTTGGCGCAGCCTGCGCCGTGATGGCAGCGACGATGGATCCGGCGGCTGGCGCCCGATCGAAGGGCCGGAGCGCTTCGCCTGGGAGCGGATCGCGCTCACTCTGACCTTGCCGGCCGAAGGGGGCGGCGCGCAGATCAACGTGCAGGCCGTCGATCCGGCCGGCAAGCAGCTGCCGCTGCTGCGCTTTCGGATGGCCGCCCCTTCCGATGCCATCCCCTGATCCACGACACGCCGCACTGCAGCGCACGCGGGCCGAGGTCGCGCGCGGCCTGGCAGAGCGTGCCGCCGAGCCCGGCGCACCCCTGGACGAGCTGCGCGCACTGCAGGAGCGGCTGCAGCTGGTCGACGCAGCACTGGCCGCGGAACCCACGGCGCCGGCGCCCCGGCGCTGGCCGCCCGCGCTGTGGCCGGCCCTGGCGGTGGCCGTGCTGCTCTCCGTGGGCGCCGCGGTGCCCGTGCGGTCCGTGCCGTTCACGCTGCAGGCCAAGGCCCATGCGGTGGCGCTGCAACTCGATGCCGCCGGCGACCTGGGCCCGCAGCCGGTCGAGGGCGAGCTGCGCATCGAGGGGCAGACGCTGCTGGCATCGCCCGCGCCCGCGTTGCGGCAGGACGTGGAGCGCTTGGGCAGCAGCCCGCTGTGGCTGCACGCGCCACACCTGCTGCTGCGCGGCGTGCGGCACCCGGCGGCCAGCACGCTGACCGTGCGCGCCGGCGCCCCCGTGCAGCTCACGCTGGACGCGCCACGCCCCGTGCTGCGCGCGGACATCGAGTTCTCCGGGGCCGCGCGGTGGCGCGTCGGCGAGGCCGGCGCGGCCACATCGGCCAGCTTCGCGCAGGCCGAATGGCTGCAGGCCAGCGCAGGCGACGCCGCCCATCCGACGCAACGGCCGGCGCCGCTGGACCTGTGGCTGGGCCTGGCGCCAGACAAGAGCCTCAGCTGGACCACCCTGCGCCCCAGCGCGCTGCAGTTCGTCGAACGCCGCGCCAGCGCATCGGGCGAAGGCGTGGTCGCTTCCAGTCTGGAGCAGGCCCAGCTCGTGCTGCCTGTCACGGCGTCCGAGCTGAAGCTCGGTCCCGGCGACCGGATCGAGTTGGCCGGGCTGGAGCTCGAAAGCTTCGCGTTGAGCGCAGGCGAGAGCATCACCGTGCAGCTGTCCGGCACGGCCCGCGTGCTGCGCACGCGCACCGGCGATTTCGAGCGTTCGCTGAAACCCAGCCTGCTCGAGTTCATCGCGCGCCACCATGCGCTCGGCATGTTCTGGAGCACGGCCCTGTTCCTGTGGGGAGCGATCGCATGGGTGCGCAAGCAGTTCGACGGCACGCCGGCCTGAAACGGCTGGGGTGCGCGGCCGCACTGCTGGCCGCCGCCACCGTCCAGGCCGCCACGACGTACGACGACGGCCCCACGCTGGCGCGTCGCCTGCTCGCGACGGTGGTGCGTGTCGATGCGCAGGAGCATGGCTTCGGCATGCTGGTCGGCGCCGACCGCGACTTCCTGTACATCGCGACGGCCCGCCATGTGGTCAGCGGCGCGGAACGCATCACCCTGCAGGCCTGCGACGCTGCCCTGCCTGGCGAGCGGGCGGCGCAGCACATCGCAGCCTTCGATCTGCCCTCCGACGACCTGGCCTTGTTGCGCACGCCGCGTCCGGCGGACTTCCAGGCCCCGACCAAAGCACTGGCGCCGCCGGAAGAGGTCGCACCCACCGACCCTGCCTGGCTGCTGGGCCGGGACGACAGTTGCACCGTGCTGCCGCGCGCCGGCGCCGTGGCGGCGCGGCCCAACGCGCGCGCGCTGTGGCGGGTCGACATGCCCGGTGTGCTGGGCGGCAGTTCCGGCGCGCCCGTCACCACGGGGCGCGGCGTGATCGGGCTCACCACCGATTCGGACAACGCCAACATCACGGTGCTGGACGCCGCGCTGATCGCGCGGCGCGTGCAGGCCCATGGCGCGCCCTTCGACCTCGTCAAGGCGGACAACATCCCGCCGCTCGATCCCCAAGCCGCTGCGCAGGACCTGGCCGAGATGCTGAACCGCTACCTGTTCGAGCTGCGCGACGCGCAAACCGTGCTGCGCCAGCCCACGGCGGCGCGTGCCACCTTCACCCAGGCCGTGAACGAGTACAACGTGGCGGCCGAACGCTTCCGCGACGCCAAGGACAAGTACGACGGCACGCTTCGCCAGCATTGGGAGCCCGCCGTCGCCCAGCAATGGGCGGCGCTGCGCGACCGGCTGTGGGCCGCGCACGAGCGCTTCCTGTTCGTCAACGAACATGCCAGCAGCATCGTGCAGACCGAGCGCATCCCCGCCGTCGTGCAGGAACGCATGGCCGCACTGGACCCCGAGCTCAGCGGCATCCAGACCGCCATCTCCCAGTTTCTCAACGCCCTCAGCCAGAAGGAGATCGTCCATGCCAAGCCGCCGCCATGACCCGTCCGCCCGCCCATCGGGCACCGCGCCGCGCCGCGCCTCCTGGCCCCTGGCCGCCTTGCTCGCCGCGCTGCTCACCGCCGGCTGCGGCGGCGAGGCGGCCCTGGTCGTGCCCTTCTTCACCTTCGGCTTCGTGTTCAACGGCGATGTCGGCGGCGCCCAGCACGACATCGCCATCAACCTGAACCCGAATGCGCCGACCACGGAATCCGGCAACTTCGAGGAGTTCAGCAACTTGCGCTTCGACAACAACGAACATGTGGTGACCGGCAGCTATTCCGGCTGCACGCTCAAGCTCAACCTCGCGCCCATCCCCCCGGCGACCACCGTGCCCGCACCCCTGGCCGCCAGCTACGAGGGCCGCTTCACCGGCCCCGACACCATCCAGCTGACACCCCAGGGCGGCGACAACCTGCCCACGCTGACGGTGGTCAGGGGCCAGGGCGGGAAGGACACGCGGGCCAAGACCTGCTGACAGGGTCGCCTTGCCCAACGGCGCGCATTGCACCCATGCACCCCGCGCCGCTGGATATACTTTTTGTAACCAGCCGACTCCCCATGCCGACCGGCAGGGCTGCGCCCAGGCCACCGTCCTGCCATGGCCGACCGGCCGGACGGGCCGGTCACCCCACCCGCCCCGCACAGAACATTGAGCACCGCAAGTCCGCCCCATTCCGACATCGACAGCCTGAGCAGCGACAGCCTGAGCAGCGACAGCGCCGTCTACCGCACCCTGCTGGAATCCACCCGGGCCATCCCCTGGAAGATCGACTGGGCCACCAAGCGCTTCACCTACATCGGGCCGCAGATCGAGGCCTTGCTGGGCTGGCGCGCGGACAGCTGGCGCGGCGTCGAGGACTGGGCCATGCGCATGCACCCGGAGGACCGCGACGACGTGGTGAACTTCTGCGTGTCGCAATCGCAGTCCGGCGTCGACCACGAGGCGGACTACCGCGCCCTCACCAAGGACAACGGCTATGTGTGGATCCGCGACGTCGTGCACGTGGTGCGCAACGACCGGGGCGAGGTCGAGGCCCTGGTGGGCTTCATGTTCGACATCACCGAGCGCAAGAAGACCGAGGAGAAGCTGCTCGCGCTGCAGCGCGAGCTCGAAGCGCTGTCGTTCAAGGACGGTCTGACCCACATCGCCAATCGGCGCCAATTCGATGCGAGCCTGGAGCGCGAGTGGGACAGCGCGCGCAGCCAGGGCCAGCCGCTGTCCGTGCTGCTGATCGACATCGACTTCTTCAAGCAGTACAACGACGTGTACGGCCACATCCAGGGCGACCGCTGCATCGTGGACATCGCCCGCACGCTGAGCCTGGCGGTGGATAGCCCGCGTGACCTGGTCGCGCGCTTCGGCGGCGAGGAGTTCGTCATCCTGCTGCCGCAGGCCGACTGCACGGTGGCGCTGAAGGTGGCCGAACGCTGCCAGCGGCTGATCCGCAAGCAGGCCATCGTCCATGCGCAGTCGCCGCACGGCCAGTGCGTCACGGTCAGCATCGGCGTCGGCACCACCACGCCGCTCGGGCAGTCCAGGTCCGCCGATTTCGTCGAGGCTGTGGACCGGCAGCTCTACGCCGCCAAGAAGAACGGCAGGAACCGGATCGAGGCCCTGCGCGCGCCCGCCTGACCAGCGCCGCAGGCCGCTCAAGCCACGGCGCGCCGGTGGTCCTTCCAGTGCGGTTCGCGCAGCTTGTACTTCATGACCTTGCCCGCCCCGCTGATCGGCAGCGCCGCCACGAACTCCACGCTGCGCGGGCACTTGTAGCCGGCGATCAATGTCTTGCAGTGGGCCTGGATGTCCTCGGCCGTGGCCTCGGACCCCGGCCGCAGCACCAGCACGGCGTGCACGGCCTCGCCCCATTGCGCATGGGGCACGCCGATCACGGCCGCCGCGGCGACGGCCGGATGGCGCGTGAGCGCGGCCTCGACCTCGCCGCAATAGACGTTTTCGCCGCCCGTGACCACCATGTCCTTGAAGCGGTCGACGATGAAGACGAAGCCGTCCTCGTCCATGCGCGCGGCGTCGCCCGTGAACAGCCAGCCGCCCTTCAGCGTCTGGGCCGTGGCCTCGGGCAGGTTCCAGTAGCCCGACATCGCGCAGGGGCTGCGCACCGCGATCTCGCCGACCTGGCCGCGCGGCAGCTCGCGACCTTCCACGTCGACGATGCGCACATCCACGCCGTTCAGCGCCCGGCCGGCCGAAGGCAGCTTGCCGAGTTTGCGGCCTTCGGCCGAGTGGTACTCCGCGGTCAGGTAGGTCACGCCGGCGGCCAGTTCGGTCATGCCGTAGCCTTGCACGAAATCGGCATGCGGGAGCCGCGCGAAGGCCCGCTCCAGCAGGGCCTCGGAGATCGGCGAGGCGCCATAGCCGATCACGCGCACGCTGGACAGGTCGGCCTCGCGCGCAGCCGGGTCGTCGAGCAGGAACTGCAGCATCACCGGGATCAGCATGAGGCTGGTGATGCGGTGCTCGGCGATGGCCTTGAGCACGCCGCCCGGCGTGAAGGCCGGCAGGAACACGTTGGTCGTGCCCACCACCAGGCCACGCATCAGCGCCGACAGCCCGCCGAGGTGGAACAGCGGCGCGCTGTGCAGCAGCACGGCGTCGCGGTCCAGCGGCGAGGCCACCAGCGAGAGCATGGAGTTGGCGGCCAGCGCCTCCTGGCTCAGCATCACGCCCTTGGGCCGGCCCGTGGTGCCGCCCGTGTAGAACACGCCGGCCAGGTCGTCGCCGCTGCGCAGCGCGTCCTCCACGGGACTGGCCGCGGAGATGAGCTGCTCGGTGTCGAGAAAGCCTGTCGGCGCGGGCTTGTCGCCCACGTAGAGCAGCGTCTTCAGGCACGGCGCCTGGGCCTGCAGCTCCGCCACCATGGGCACGAAGCTGTCGTCCACAAACAGCATGGCGGTGGCGCAGTCCTGAAGCGAGAAGGCGATCTCGGCCGCGCTCCAGCGCGTGTTGACGGGATTGACCACGCCACCGGCCCACCAGACCGCCAGGTAGAACTCCAGCGTGCGGTCGGAGTTGAGCGCGAGCATGCCCACGCGGTCGCCCGCGACCATGCCCTGGGCCTGCAACGCGCCGGCCAGCCTGGCGACGCGCTCGTGCAGCTGGCGGAAGGTCTGGCGGCGGCCGTGGTAGACGGTGGCCACGCGGTCGGGGTACTGCTGCACGGCACGGTGCAGCGACTGGGTCTGGCGCAAGCGCATGGGGATCTCCTTTCAGTTGTCCATCGCGCTGGCGCACCACCCGCAGGGCACGAAACAGGCGCGCGAGCAGAGGTTCGGAAGGCCGCGGAGCAGGCCATGCCAGCGCAGCCGCGGAACGGGCTCCGCCCGGCCGCCGGGTGCGCCCCCTTGAGGGGGGATGGGACTTCTACACGCAGTGAGAAGTCCAAACGGGGGTGGTTTCATTTCAGGACGGCAGGATGGGGCCGAAGCGTTCGTAGGTGTCGCCCTTCAGGCGCAGCATCTGCAGCTGCTCGAGCGGGGCGTAGTCGCCAGGGCCGGTCTTCACGCGCATGCCGGCGCGCACCATGGGCAGCGTGAGGTCCAGCGCCGCGGCCTGGCGCATCACGTTCTCGCGCGTGAGCTGCTCGCCGGCCTGCTGTAAGACCTTCTCCATGAGCTGGCCCATGCTGTAGGCCAGCGCGTTGAGCGTCTCGTAGGGGTTGCCCTCGGGGTAATACTGGGCCATGAAGGCCGAGAACTCGCGCACCTCTGGCGTGTCGCGCTCGGCCGTCTCCGACGGGTCGCGCATGAAGGTGGCGGTGATCACGCCCTGCGCGTTCTCGATGCCGGCCGGCTTGATGACCGATTGCAGCGAGGCCGACACGCTGGCCAGGTAGTGCGTGGGCTTCCAGCCCATCTCGGCGCTGCGGCGGATCGCCATGGCCGCGAACTTGGGCGTGCTCACGTTGAAGAAGGTGTCGGCGCCCGCGGCCCGCAGCTGCACCAGCTGGCTGTCGATGGTGGGGTCGCTGAACTCGTAGCTGAGCTGGGCCACGACCATGGCCTTGGCCTTGTCGCCCAGCGCCTCGAGGAAGCCCTTGAGGTAGTCCTTGCCGAGGTCATCGTTCTGGTAGAGCACCCCGATCTTGGCAGCCGGCGCGTGCTGCAGGATGTGCCGGGCGTGGATGGCGGCCTCGACCTGGTAGGAGGTCTGGAAGCCCATGGTCCACGGAAAGGCCTTGGGGTCGTTCCAGCGGCTCGCGCCGCTCTGCACGAACAGCTGCGGCACCTTCTTGGCGTTCATGTACTTCTGGATCGCGAGGTTGGTCGCCGTACCCAGCACGGCGCCGATGAACAGCACCTCTTCCTGCTCGACCAGCTTGCGCGCCTGCTCCACGGTCTTGGCGGGGTTGTAGCCGTCGTCCAGCGACAGCAGCCTGAGCTTGCGGCCGTTGACGCCGCCCTGCGCATTGACCTTGTTGAAGTAGCCCTGCAGCGCCTTGCCCATGGTGCCGTAGGAGGATGCCGGCCCCGAGTACGGCAGGATGTTGCCGATCTTGATCTCGGTGTCGCTGACGCCGGGGCCGTAGGCCTTCTGCGCGCGTGCCGGCAGCGCGGTGGCCAGGCCCAAGGCCAGCGTCGCACGGCGTGACAGACCGGCGCGTTCTCCGTCTTTGTTCATGCTCTTGTCTCCTGGTGCTTGTCGTGACCTGCCAGGGCCCGGAGCCCCGGCCGGCGCGACATGCTAGGCCGGGGGTCCGCCCGGCCCATCGTCCGGAACGACGATTTCTGCAAGCACAGCCACCTGCGGGACAGCCGTGTCCCGGCATCCGCTTTACAAAGCGGCGCAAGGAGACAAGCGCGCCATGATCGACCTGCACTATTGGCCGACACCCAACGGCTGGAAGATCAGCATCCTGCTGGAGGAATGCGGCCTGCCCTACCGCGTCGTGCCGGTCCACATCGGCGCTGGCGGGCAGTTCGCGCCGGAGTTCCTGGCCATCAGCCCCAACAACCGGATTCCGGCCATCGTCGACCACGACCCCCTGGGCGGCGGCCCCCCGTTGGCGCTGTTCGAGAGCGGGGCCATCCTGCAGTACCTGGCGGAGAAGGCCGGCCGGTTGATGCCCAGCGCGCCGGCCGAGCGCTACCGCGTGCTGCAATGGGTCTACTGGCAGGTCGGTGGCCTGGGACCCATGGCCGGGCAGCACGGCCACTTCCTGCTCTACGCGGCCGAGAAGATCCCTTACGCCATCGACCGCTACGGCGCCGAGGTGCGCCGGCTCTACGGCGTGCTGGACCGCCAGCTCGCGGCCACGGACGCCTGCATCGCGGGCGAGTACTCGATCGCCGACATCGCCACTTTCCCCTGGGCCATGACGCACAAGGCGCAGCAGATCACGCTGGACGACTTCCCACACGTGAAGCGCTGGTATGCCGAGCTGCGCGCGCGGCCCCAGGTCCAGGCCGGTCTCGCGGTCGGCAAGGAGCTGGGCCGGCCCGGCAAGGCCATGGACGACGCCGCGCGCCGCCATCTGTTCCGCGGCACGAACGCCGCCACCACCGCAGCCACCAAGGAGTGACATGCCCGACATCGAATTCTTCTTCGACATCTCCAGCCCCTGGACCTACCTGGCCTTCACCAACGTGCAGCCCATGGCGGCCGAACTCGGCGCGGTGATCCGCTGGCGGCCCTTCATGGTCGGCGGCGTGTTCAACACCGTGAACCCCACGGTCTACGAGTCGCGCCGCACGCCCGTGCCGGCCAAGCAGGCCTACCTGGGCAAGAGCCTGGCGGACTGGGCGCGCTGGACCGGCGTGCAGGTGAAGTTCCCGCCCACGGTGTTCCCGGTCAACAGCGTCAAGCTCATGCGCGGCTGCCTGGTGCTGGACGAAAGCGGCCAGTTGCCGGCCTTCGCCAAGGCCGGCTTCGAGGCGTACTGGCGCGACGACCTGGACATCGCGCAGGACGCCGTCGTGCGCGAGGTCTGCCAGCGTGCCGGCGCCGATGCCGACGCGCTGCTGGCCGCCATCGGTGCGCAGCACATCAAGGACCAGCTGCGCGCCAACACCGAGGAACTCATCGCGCGCGGCGGCTTCGGCACGCCCACCATCTTTCTGGGAGACGACATGTACTTTGGCAACGACCACCTGCCGCTCGTGCGGGCCGCACTGGAGCGCGCACGATGAGCACGAGCGACGAACTGCTGCAGCTGTCCACGCCCTCGCCCGGCGTCGCCTGTCTCACGCTGAACCGGCCGCAGGCCATGAACGCGCTGTCGCTCGCGCTGCGCCAGGCCATCGCCGACGCCGTGGACCGCCTGGCGGCCGACCCCACCGTGCGCGTGCTGGTGCTGACCGGCGCCGGCCGCGCCTTCTGCGCCGGCCTGGACCTGCGCGAGATCGACGGCAACGCGCTGGGCAACGCCAAGGCAGACCCTGTGCTTGCGCTGCAGCGCTTCGGCCGGCCCATCATTGGTGCCATCAACGGCGCGGCCGTCACGGGCGGGCTGGAACTCGCCCTGGCCTGCGACGTGCTGATCGCCTCGACCCAGGCGCGCTTCGCCGACACCCATGCGCGCGTGGGCGTGGTGCCGGGCTGGGGCCTGTCGCAGAAGCTGCCGCGGCTGATCGGCATCGCCCGCGCCAAGGAGATGTCGTTCAGCGGCAACTTCGTCGGTGCCGAGCAGGCCGAGCGCTGGGGCCTGGTCAACCGCGTGGTCGCGCCCGAAGACCTGCTGCCCCAGGCCTTCGCGCTGGCCGCCGACATGGCCAGTGCGCTGCCCGAGGTGGTGCAGATCTACAAGCAGCTCATCGACGGCGGCTACGCCGGCAGCCTGGCCGACGGCCTGGTCGAGGAGAGGGCGGCATCGCGCCGCTGGGCCCAGTCGCTGGACACCGCCCAGCTGCGCGCCCGGCGCGAGGAGGTGCAGGCCCGCGGCCGCATCCAGGCCGGGTAAACCCCGACTCGTCGCTTCGGACGATGACGGCGGCGCGCCGCGCCGCTAGTCTGCCGATCTTCGCAACGCACAGACCACCACCATGTCCGACGCATACATCATCGACACCTGCCGCACGCCGCGCGGCATCGGCAAGGTCGGCAAGGGCGCCCTTGCCGACCAGCATCCCCAGCACCTGGCCGCCACCGTGCTCAAGGCCATCGCCGAGCGCAACCAGCTCGACACCGCCGAGGTGGACGACGTGATCTGGGGCACCTCCACCCAGCGCGGCAAGCAGGGCATGGACATGGCGCGCATGGCGCTGCTGGACGCCGGCTACAGCCACCTGGCCAGCGGCGTGACGCTGGACCGCTTCTGCGGCTCGGGCATCACCTCGGTCAACCTGGCGGCCGCCACCGTGGCCGCGGGCTTCGAGGATCTGGTCATCGCGGGCGGCTGCGAGATGATGAGCTACACGGCCACGCTCGCCGATCCCGCCAACCCCAACATGATGGACGCCGGCAACCTGCGCCTGCGCCGCAACGTGCCGCAGTCGCACCAGGGCGTCTGCGCCGACGCCATCGCCACGCTGGAAGGCATCCCGCGCAGCGCGCTGGACGAGCTGGCCCTCGTGAGCCAGCAACGCGCCGCCGCCGCCATCGAGGGCGGCCACTTCAAGCGCAGCCTGGTGCCGGTCTACCGCGAAGACGGCAGCCTGGCGCTGGACCGCGAGGAGTTCCCACGCCCGCAGACCACGCTGGAGGGGCTGGCCTCGCTCAAGCCCGCCTTCGAGGTCATGGCCGAGCGCCCCATCGACGACCAGGGCAACACCTATGCCGGCCTGATCCGGCAGGTCTTCCCGGACCTCAAGATCAACTACGTGCACCACGCCGGCAACAGCTCGGGCGTGGTGGACGGCGCCGGCGCGCTGCTGCTGGCCTCGGGCGCCTACGTCAAGAAGCGCGGCCTCAAGCCCCGCGCCCGCGTCGTCGCCATGGCCAACGTGGGCGACAGCGCCACGCTGATGCTCAACGCCCCGGTCCCGGCCGCGCGCAAGGTGCTGGCCAAGGCCGGCCTCACGGTGGACGACATCGACCTGTGGGAAATCAACGAGGCCTTCGCCGTCGTGGCCGAGAAGTTCATCCGCGACCTCCGGCTCGACCGTGCCAAGGTCAACGTGAACGGCGGCGCCATGGCGCTGGGCCATCCCATCGGCGCCACCGGCTCGCTGCTGATCGGCACGCTGCTGGACGAGCTGGAACGGCGCGACCTCAAGCGCGGCCTGGTCACCATGTGCGCCGCCGGCGGCATGGCCCCGGCCATCATCATCGAGCGCGTGTAGCGCAGGTGCCCGTGCACGGCCCCACTGCACCCGCGCTGGCACTGCGGGCCTTGCGTCGCCACCCGGAGCGCATCGCCTTCGTCGAAGAGGGGCGCCAGCTCAGCTATGCCGGGACACTGGCGCTGATCGGCCGCATCCAGGCCGTGCTGGCCGCAGGCGGCACCGCAGCGCCGCGCGTGGCGCTGCTCGCCGCCAACCGCGCCGAGGCCTGGGCCGCCGAGATCGCGGTGCAGGCCCTGGGCGGTAGCACGACCTGGCTGCATCCGCTCGCGGCCCTGCCCGAGCAGCAGTTCCAGATCGAGGACGCGCAAGCCCAGTTGCTGATGGTCGACGCCGCGACCTATGCCGAGCGCGGCGGCGCGCTGGCCGCCGCCTGCCCGCAGCTGCACCAGGTCTGGACGCTGGGCCCGGCCAGCTACGGCCGCGACCTGCTCGCTGCCATGGCCGCCGCCGGCGAACACAGCCCGCGCGATCTTTCGCAGGCGCACACCGTCGCCAGCCTGGGCTACACGGGCGGCACCACGGGCCGCTCCAAGGCCGCGCTGCGCCACCAGCACCAGCAGGCCGCGATCACGCGCGCCATCCTGGCGGACTTCGAGCTGCCGGCCACGCCGCGCTACCTGGCGGCTGCGCCGATCAGCCATGTGGCCGGCACCAAGCTGCTGCCCACGCTGCTGCGCGGCGGCACCGTGCACCTGCAGCGCGGCTTCGACCCGGAGCGGCTGCTGGCCACGCTGCAGGCCCAGCACATCAACATGACGCTGCTCGTGCCCACCATGGTCTACAAGCTGCTGGACCATCCGGGCCTGGACCGCACCGACACCAGCGCGCTGGAGCTGCTGCTGTACGGCGCCTCGCCCATGTCGCCCACGCGGCTGCTCGAAGGCATGGAGCGCATCGGCCCGGTGTTCTCGCAGCTGTACGGCCAGACCGAGTGCTACCCGATCAGCCTGCTCCGCAAGGCCGACCACGACCCGCGCCGGCCCGAGCGCTTCGCCTCCTGCGGCATGCCGCTGGCCGGCTGCGACCTGCGCCTGCTCGGCGACGACGGCGAAGAGGTGGCACCCGGCGCGCCCGGCGAGATCTGCGTGCGCGCCGACAGCGCCATGGCGCTGTACTGGAACCGGCCCGAACTCACGGCAGAGGCGCTGGCCGGTGGCTGGCTGCACACCAGCGACATCGCGCGCCAGGACGAGGCCGGCTACCTGTACATCGTCGACCGCAAGAAGGACATGGTGGTCTCGGGCGGCTTCAACGTCTACCCGCGCGAGGTCGAAGACGTGCTGACCACGCACCCGGCCGTGGCCATGGCGGCCGTGATCGGCGTGCCGGACCCGACCTGGGGCGAGGCCGTGGCCGCCATGGTCGTGTGCCGGCCCGGCATGCAGGTGGATGCGCAGGCGCTCATGGCGCTCGTCAAGCAGCACAAGGGCGCGCAACAAGCGCCCAAGCGCATCGATTTCGTGGAAGCGCTGCCGCTCACGGCGCTCGGCAAGATCGACAAGAAGGCGCTGCGCGCGCCGTTCTGGGACGGGCAGCAGCGCAAGGTGGGCTGAACGCCGCTGTCCCTTGGACGACGCGGCGGCTGCGGCAGCCGGCCTAAGATCTCCGCGAGGCACCCCGTGCACCGCGACAAGGAGACAAGCCCATGGCCATCGCCCAGAGCCAGAACGACAACGGCGCGCACTTCGACTTGCTGGTCATCGGCGCCGGCATCTCCGGCATCGGCGCCGCACGCCACCTGCGCCAGCGCTGGCCCGAACGCAGCGTCGCCGTGCTCGAGGCCATGGACGGCTTCGGCGGTACCTGGTGGACGCACCGCTACCCCGGCGCCCGCTCCGACAGCGACCTGTACACCTACGGCTACGCCTTCAAACCCTGGACGGGCAGCGCCATCGCCACGGCCGACGAGATCCGCCGCTACCTCGCCGACACCATCGCCGAGAACGGCCTGGCGCCGCTGATCCGCTACGGCCACCGCGTGCTGTCGGCCGACTGGTCGTCGACGCAGCGGCGCTGGACGCTGCGCATCGCGCGCAAGGCGCAGGGCGATGTGTTGACCCTGACCACGGGCTTCCTCTGGATGTGCGCCGGCTACTACGACCACGGCCAGCCCTACACGCCCGCCTGGCCGGGGCTGGAGCGCTTCCAGGGCCACGTGGTGCATCCGCAGCACTGGCCCGAGGACCTGGACTGCACGGGCCGGCGTGTGGTGGTGATCGGCTCGGGCGCCACGGCCGCCACGCTGATCCCGGCACTGGCCGAGCGCGTGGCGCACGTGACCATGCTGCAGCGCTCGCCGACCTTCTTCTCGGCCCTGCCGCGCGCCCACCCGCTCGAAGCACCGCTGCGCGCGCTCGACCTGCCGCCCGCGTGGACGCACGAGATCCTGCGCCGCGCCCACATCGCGCGCAACAGCGAGGTGGTGCGCATGTCCTTCGAGCGGCCCGAGGAGCTGCGCGCCAACCTGCTGCAGCAGGCGCGTGCCCAGCTGCCCGAGGGCTTCGACGTGGACCGGCACTTCAACCCGCGCTACCGCTCCTGGCAGCAGCGCGTGGCCGTGGTGCCCGACGGCGACCTGTTCGCCGCCATCCGCAGCGGCAAGGCCTCGGTGGTCACCGACGGCATCGAGTGCTTCGACGCCGGCGGCATCCGGCTGGCGAGCGGTGCGCAGTTGCCGGCCGACGTGGTCGTCACCGCCACGGGCTTCGAGCTGCAGGTGCTGGGCGGCGTGCCCTTCGGCATCGACGGCGTGCCCGTGGACTTCACGCAGCGCCTGACCTGGCGCGGCATCATGCTCGAGGGCCTGCCCAACCTGGCCTATGTCATGGGCTACTTCCGCTCGAGCTGGACGCTGCGGCTGGACCTGGTCTGCGAGCTGGTGTGCCGCGTGCTCCAGCACATGCAGGACGCGGGCCACGCCGTCGTCGCGCCCCGGCTGCGCGCCGAAGACGCGGGCATGCCGCGCCTGCCCTGGATGGACCCGCAGAACTTCAACGCGGGCTACATCCTGCGCGCCCAGCACCGCATGTTCCGCCAGGGCGACCGCGACCCCTGGCGCCACAACCTCGAGTACCAGGACGAGCGCAGCGCACTGCCGGCCGTGCGGCCCGACGACAGCACGCTCGCCTACCGCTGATTCCGAAGGAGAACGACCCATGCCCCTGGACCCCCACCTCGCCGGCGTGCTGCAGATGATGGCCGCGTCCGGCAGGAAGCCCACTTCCGAAGGCACGCCGGCCGAGGGCCGTGCGGGCTACCTCGCGCTGACCTTCGGCACGCGCAAGCCGACCGAGGTCGTGCCCGTGGCCCAGGTGCAGGACACCACGGTCGATGGCGCCACCGGCCCGCTGAAGGCCCGCATCTACCGCCCCGAGGGCGCGGGCCCCTTCCCCACCGTCGCCTACTTCCACGGCGGCGGCTGGGTCATCGGCGACCTGGACACGCACGACAACATGTGCCGCGACCTGTGCCGCGGCGCCCGGGCCGTGGTCGTGGCCGTGGACTACCGGCTCGCGCCCGAGCACCCGTTCCCGGCCGCGGCCCTGGACGCCGTGGCCGCGGCGCGCTGGGTCGTCGCGCATGCGGCCGAACTCGGCGGCACCGCCACCGTGGGCGTGGCCGGCGACAGCGCGGGTGGCAACCTCGCGGCCGTGGTCGCGCAGCAGCTGCGCGATGCCGGCACCGCGCTGGCCGCGCAGTTCCTGATCTATCCCGCGGTGGACCATGCGCAGGCCGACTACGCCAGCCTGGCGCAGAACGCCAAGGGTTATTTCCTGGAGACCGCGACCATGGCCTGGTTCTACGCGCACTACGCCGGCACGGTGGCCGACCCGCTGGACCCGCGCCTGGCACCGCTGCGCCACCGCGACCTCACGCGGCTGCCGCCGGCCGTGGTCGTGACGGCCGAGTTCGATCCGCTGCGCGACAGCGGCATGGCCTATGCCGAGGCCCTGCGGGCCGCCGGCAACCATGCCGAACACATCGCCGGCCCCGGCATGGTGCACGGCTTCTACGACATGGGGCGCTGGTCGCCGGCAGCACAGGCCCTGGTGCAGCAGGGCATCCGGCGCTTCGGCGAGCGGCTGCGCGGCGACTAGCCCCGCACGCCGCCGGCCGCCGCCGGGCACCCGGCTTGCCACGGCCGTGGCATGGATTCCGCCACCGGCAAGCACCCCGTGTTCGCTGGCCTCTGGGCCGCCGCCTGGGCGCGTCCGCGGCGCACCCTGCTCGCGCTCGGGCTGCTGCTGTCGGCCAAGGCCGCGGCCGTCGCCGTGCCCTGGCTGCTCAAGGCCGTGGTCGACCGCTTCAGCCAGCCGCAGCAGCTGCTCGAGCAGGCGCCCGCAGGCGGCGCCAGCCTGCACGCGCTCGTGCTGCCGGTGTTTCTGCTCCTGGCCTATGCGCTGCTGCGCTTTGCCGCCACCTTGTTCACCGAGCTGCGCGACCTGGTGTTCGTCCCCGTGCGCCAGTGGACCGTGACGGGCTACGCCGAGCGCAGCTTCGCCCACCTGCTGTCGCTGGGGCCACGCTTCCATGTGCAGCGCAACACTGGCGCGCTGATCCGCGACGTGGAGCGCGGCACGGCCGGCATCGGCTTCCTGCTCGGCGCCGGGCTGTTCACCGTGCTGCCCACGCTGGTGGAGTTCGCCGCCGTGCTGTTCGTGATGGCGCGCGGCTACAGCCTGTGGTTCACGGCCGCCATCCTGGCCACCTTCGGCGTCTACGCGGCGCTCACGGTGCGGCTCACCCGGCGGCGCGAGCTGCGCCAGCGCCGCGTCAACGACATGGATTCGCGCGCCAACGGCCGCCTGGTCGACAGCCTGCTGAACTACGAGACCGTCAAGGCCTACGCGCGCGAATCCGACGAGCGCCAGCGCTATGCCGAGATCTGCGCGCAATGGGCGCAGGACAGCATCGTCAACCAGCACGCGCTGTCGGCGCTGCACATCGGCCAGGGCGCGGTGATCGCGGCCGGCGTCGCCGCCGTGATGCTGCTGGCCGGCCAGGAGACCGTGCGCGGCGCCATGACCGTGGGCGACCTCGTGCTCGTCAACGCCTACCTGATCCAGATCTGCCTGCCGCTCAATGCGCTGGGCTTCGTGTTCCGCGAGGCGAGCGACGCGCTGGTCAACACCGAGAAGCTGTTCGCGCTGCTGGCGCAGCAGCCCGACATCGCGGACCGGCCCGGCCAGCCCGCCCTGGCCGTGCGCAGCGGCGTGGTCGCGTTCGAGCATGTGGACTTCGGCTACGAGGCCGGGCGCCAGGTGCTGTGGGACGTGAGCTTCACGATCGGTGCCGGCGAGACCGTGGCCGTGGTCGGTGGCAGCGGCTCGGGCAAGTCCACGCTGGCCAGGCTGCTGCTGCGGCTGTACGAAGTGCAGGGCGGCCGGGTCACGGTCGACGGGCAGGACCTGCGCGCCGTGCGCCTGGCCTCCGTGCGCGAGGCCATCGGCCTGGTGCCGCAGGACACCGTGCTGTTCAACGACAGCATCGCCTACAACATCGGCTACGGCCGCCGCGGCGCGGGCATTGCCGACGTGGTGGAGGCAGCCAAGGCAGCCCAGGTGCACGAGTTCATCCTGTCCTTGCCGCAGCAGTACGACACGGTGGTCGGCGAGCGCGGGCTCAAGCTGTCCGGCGGCGAGAAGCAGCGCATCGCGATCGCGCGGGCCTTCCTCAAGAACCCGCCCATCATGGTGTTCGACGAGGCCACCTCGGCGCTGGACACGCGCGCCGAGCGCGCCATCCAGGGCGAACTCGACCGCATCGCCGAAGGCCGCAGCACGCTGGTCATCGCGCACCGGCTCTCGACCATCGTGAACGCCGACGCGATCCTGGTCATGGACAAGGGCCGCATCGTCGAGCGCGGCCGCCACGCGGAACTGCTCGCGCGCGAGGGCCTGTACGCGCAGCTGTGGAACCTGCAGCGCCAGCAGCAACAGTTCGAGCGCCTGGAGCGGGCGCTGGCGCGCCAGCCCGTCGACCTCGTGGCGCTCGTGGCCGACACCATCGACGGGCTGCGCGAGGTCTTCGAGGCGCGCCAGGTGCGGCTGTACACCGACATCGCGATCGACGATGCCAGCGTCACGGGCGACCCCGGCACGCTGTCCCAACTGTTGCGCCAGCTCTGCGTCTGGGCCCTGCACGCCACGCCGGCGCGCGGCCGCATCGAGCTGCGGCTGGAACGCAGCGGCGCCCTGGCAAGGCTCAGCATCACGGACGGCCGCCACGCCGCCCAGCTTCCGCTCCCGCCTGCGCCGGACACGGCCCTGCCCCACGGCACGGACATGCCGCTGGACCCGATGGCATTGCGTTCCGCGGTCGAACGCCAGGGCGGGCAGTTCACGGTGGAGCCGCCCGGCGCCGCGCATGGCATGCGCTATGCGCTGAGCCTGCCGCTGCGTGCCGTGGCCCTCGCAGGCCCCGGGCCCGCCGTCCCGCAGCCGGCACCGGGACCGCTGCCATTGGCGGGGCTGCGCATCCTGCTCGTCGACGACCTGGCCGATGCGCGCGACATGCTCGCGGCGCTGCTGCGCCGGGAGGGGGCGCAAGTGCAGGCCTGCGCCAGCGGCGCGCAGGCGCTGGCCTGGCTGGACGCCCAGTCCAGCGCGTCATGGCCCCAGCTGCTGGTCTGCGACATCCTGCTCGGCGAGGAGGACGGCTACGCCGTGATGCGCGCCGTGCGTGCGCGCGAGGACGCGCGCAACGTCGCGCTGGCCGAGCGCATGTCGGCCGTGGCGCTGACCGGCCTGGCCCAGCCGGGGGACCGCGTGCGCGCGTTGATGGCGGGTTTCCAGGCTCACCTGGTCAAGCCCGTGGCGCCGCAGGAACTTGTGGCCACGCTGGCCGCGTTGGCCGCTCGGCCGCCAACCGCGTGAGCCGTCTGCCGGTGCCGCCAGGAAAATACTGCGGCAAGGCTTACGTACCCGGAGCCGCCGCGGGCGCAGCCTCCTTGCCGATGGCTGCGGTCCAGATCGCCACGTCCTCGGCCGTCATGCTGCCCGTGCCGTCGAGGCGGCCGTCGCGAAAGCCCAGCTGCTGCACGTCGTGCAGGTACTGTGCGCGCGACAGCAGTGTGCCGTCGCAGACCGTCGCGCGCTCGGCACTGGGCGCCTGCCCCTCGCGCGCCAGCCGCTGCGCGAGCTCGGCCAGCACCCAGACCGGGACCCGGTGGCGTTCGCCCGGGTAGATGAAGCCGAACAGGCTCAGGTGCGCGAGCAGCACGCGCCAGTGCGGGCCGAAGCGCTCCAGCAGGCCCGGCCAGTCGAAGCGCTCGGCATGGGCCAGCAGCAGGTGGGCGATGTCGCCGCCGTCGTAGCGCTCGCGCTCCATGATGAAGGCCTTGGTCAGCAGGCTGTCCTCCACGTTCACGAGGCGCACGGGCACGCCCAGCACCGTGGTGCGGCGGTTGCGCCGGAACCAGGCTGCGTCCACGGGCGTGAGGCCGTTGCCGGTGCCGAAGATCAGGTCGATGAAGGCCGGACCGCTGTGGACCTTGGCGAGCCAGTGCGGGTAGGGCAGGTCGGTGCGCCAGCCGTGCGACTGCAGCAGCTGCGCGATGCGCGGGCCGTCCGCCTTGCGGATGAACAGGTCCAGGTCCTTGGTCGGGCGGCGCACGCCGGTGTGGTGGGCATGGGCCAGCGCACCGCCCACCAGGAACGGGATGCGCGCATCCACGAGCACCCGCAGCACCGCCCGGTAGAACGCGGCGACGGCGGGGCCGACCTCCTCTTCGAGCGATGACGGGGGCGGTGGAGCAGTGGCACGGCGCGGCATGCCTGCACGCTACGCGGGCGGCGCCGCGTGCAGGCCGGGCCAAGCGCGCCATCGGCCGTCGGCGGGCGCCTACGGGCGCTGCCGGAGCGCTCCGATGGCCGGCACGGCGGGCGCCGGCGCAAGCTGGAGCCATCCCCAGCACCCCCTGCCCCATGACCGCGCCCAAGTCTTCCACGCACGTCCGCTTCGCGGTCGTCGGCGACATCCATGTCGACAAGGATTCCGCCGGCCGCCTGCGCGCGTTCTTCGCCCAGGCCGCGGACGCCGCCGATGCCTTGCTGCTGTGCGGCGACCTCACGGACTACGGCACGGCCGAGGAAGCGCGCGTGCTGGTCGGCGAGCTCAGTGCGCTCACGCTGCCCGTGGTTGCCGTGCTGGGCAACCACGACCACGAGTCAGGCACGCCCGAGGTCGTCGCGCAGGCACTCAAGGACGCCGGCGTGCGCGTGCTCGACGGCGAAGCCTGCGAGATCGAGGGCGTGGGCATCGCCGGGGTCAAGGGCTTCGCGGGCGGCTTCGGTCGCGCTTCGCTGGGCGCCTGGGGCGAGGCCGCGATCAAGTTGTTCGTGCAAGAGGCGCAGACCGAGGCCATGAAGCTGGAGTCGGCGCTGGCCAAGCTGCGCACGCCCCACCGGCTGGCCCTGCTGCACTACGCGCCCATCGCCGCCACGGTGCAGGGCGAGCCCGCCGAGATCTTTGCCTTCCTGGGCTCGAGCCGGCTGGAGGAGCCGCTGCTGCGCTACCCCGTGGACGCCGTGTTCCACGGCCATGCGCACCGCGGCACGCCGCAGGGCCGCACCATCAACGGCGTGCCGGTCTTCAACTGCGCTAAGCCGCTGTTGGAGCGCAGCCGGCCCGGCGAGCCCCCCTTCCTGCTGCACGAGGTGCCGCGGACCACGGCCGCGTCGAGCGCGGCGCCCTGAAGCCGGGGCACGCGGCCGGGCCGCTTCGCTACGCGCTCAGCGCGGTGCCATGCGGATGGCGCCGTCCAGGCGCACGCACTCGCCGTTGAAGTAGCCGTTGGTGACCATGGTCTCGGCCAGCTGGGCGTATTCGTCGGGATTGCCCAGGCGCTTGGGGAAGGGCACGGAGGCGGCCAGCGCGGCCTTCACGTTCTCGGGCGCGCCCTGCAGCAGCGGCGTGTTGAAGATGCCCGGCAGGATGGTGTTCACGCGGATGCCCTCGGCCATGAGGTCGCGCGCGATCGGCAGCGTCATGCCCACGATGCCGCCCTTGCTGGCCGAGTAGCTGGCCTGGCCCATCTGGCCGTCCACAGCAGCGACCGAGGCGGTGTTGACAATGGCGCCGCGCTCGCCCGAGTTGTCGGCATCCTGCAGAGGCTCCAGCGTGAGCATGCCGGCCGCGCTCTTGGCGATGCAGCGGAAGGTGCCGACCAGGTTGACCTGGATCACGCGGTCGAAGTTGGCGAGCGGGAAGTGCTTGATCTCGCCCGTGGTCTTGTCGCGGCTGGCGGTCTTGACCGCGCCGCCGATGCCGGCGCAGTTGATCAGGATGCGCTCCTGGCCGTGCGCGGCGCGCGCCTTGGCGAAGGCTGCGTCGACCTGCTCCTCGCTGGTGATGTCGACCTTGCAGAACACCCCGCCGAGTTCCTTGGCCAGGGCCTCGCCCTTGTCGGCATTCATGTCGAACAGCGCGACCTTGACGCCGGACTTGGCCAGGCGGCGCGCGGTGGCGGCGCCCAGGCCCGAAGCGCCTCCGGTGATGACGGCGGCGATGCTGGAATCGAGTTGCATGGTTCTCTCCTGTTGGGTTTGTGTGGGAATGGGATCAGAGGCGGTGGTAGCGGGCGCCCTCGGCCGCCATCGCGCGCATGCGCGCGGTGGGCTGGTAGGGCGGGCCGAAGGCGGCGTGCTTCTCGCACAGGGCCACCACCTGGGGCAGGCCCAGCCAGTCGGCGTACTGCAGCGGGCCGCCGGCATAGGCGGGGAAGCCGATGCCCAGCAGCATGGCGGTGTCGAGTTCGGCCGGCGTGGCGACGACGCCCTCCTCCAGCGCATGCGCGGCCTCCACCAGCATGGGCAGCATCATGCGCTCGACGATCTCGGCGTCGGTGAAGTCGCGCGCGCCGCCGGTCTGCAACGCGGCCACCAGCGCCCGCGCCGCCGGCGAGGAGGTCTTGCGCGGCTTGCCGGCCGGGTCGGCCTCATAGTCGTAGAAGCCGCCGCCGGTCTTCTGGCCGAAGCGGCCCGCAGCGACCAGCGTGCGGATGGCGTTGCGTTCGACCGGGCGGATGCGCGCGGGGTAGCCGGCCGCGATCACGTCGAACACGTGCGCGCCCACGTCCATGCCGACCACGTCCTGCAGATAGGCCGGCCCCATGGGCCAGCCGAAGGCTTCCATGGCGCGGTCGACCTGCTCGAAGTCGGCCCCGTCGGCAACCAGCTGCACGAAGGCGTTCACGTAGGGCGTGAGGATGCGGTTGACGAGGAAGCCCGGGCCGTCCTGCACCACGATGGGCACCTTGCCCATCGCGGCCGCATAGGCGACGGCCGTGGAAACGGCCTGCGGACTGGTGCGCGAGCCGCGGATCACCTCGACCAGCGGCATCACGGGCACCGGGTTGAAGAAGTGCATGCCGACGAAGTTCTCGGGCCGCGCGAGCGGCTGGGCGATGTCGTCGATGCGCAGGCTGGAGGTGTTGGAGGCGATCACCGTGCCGGGCCCCACGCTGCCTTCCAGCGCGGCGAGCACGCGGCGCTTGACGTCCAGGTTCTCGACGATGGCTTCGATCACGCAGTCCACCTCGTCGAAACCGGCCTCGTCGCGCTGCACCGTGATCGCGGCACGCACGGCCTGGGCCTTCTCGGGCTTCAGGCGGCCGTTCCTGACCTGGCGGGCCAGTTGCTTGTCGGCTTCGGCCAGGCCCTGCTCCAGCGCGGCTTGGGCGATGTCCTTCATGCGCACGGGCACGCCGCGCAGCGCGCTCGTGAAGGCGATGCCACCGCCCATGGTGCCGGCGCCGAGCACCGCGGCCCGGGCCACGGGCCGGCCCTCGCGCGCATGGCGCTTGTGCAGCTTCTTGACGGCCTGGTCGTTCAGGAATGCGCGCACGAGCGAGGCCGCGGCCTGGGTCTTGGCGACACGGCCGAAAGCGGCGGATTCGAGGTCGATGGCCCGATCACGGCCCAGGCTCGCGCCCTCGGCCATCGTCTCCAGCGCGGTCTGCGCGGCGGGCTGGTGCGGCGCGCCACGGCGCGCGGCGTCCAGCGCCTTGGCCAGCTCGGCGGCCACGGCGTCGGCCGCCAGCGGCAGCGGCGCGCGCTTGCGCTGCTGGCGGGCCGCCCAGTCGACCTCGCCGCGCACGGCGGACTGCAGCAGCGCGAGCGCGCGGTCGCGCAGCGCACCGGGCGCGGCGAGCTCGTCGACGACACCGGCCGCCAGCGCCTGCGCGGCCTTGGCCGGCCTGCCGCTGGCCACCCAGTCGAAGGCCGTGGCGAGACCCGCCACGCGCACCAGGCGCACGGTGCCGCCGAAGCCGGGGAACAGGCCCAGCTTGACCTCGGGCACGCCGACCTGGGCCGTCTCGGACATCACGCGCAGGGCGCCCAGCAACGCCAGCTCCAGGCCGCCGCCCAGCGCGAAGCCGTTGATGGCCACGACGCTGGGAATCGGCAGGTCCTCGAAGCGGTTGATCATGGCGTTGCTCTCGCGCACGCCGGCCGCGATCTGCTGCGGCTCCTGCTGGAACTTGAGGCCGAACTCGGTGATGTCGGCGCCGACGATGAACACGTCCTTCGCGCTCGTCACGAGCACGCCGCGCACGCCGGGTGCCGCAGCGATCACGTCGATCGCCTGTCGGAACTCATCGACGGTCCGTGCGTCGAGCTTGTTGATGGCATCGCCCTGGCGGTCGAAGCGCAGTTCGACCAGTCCTTCGGTGCCGGGCTCGGTGATCGGCAGGACCTGGATGCTTTGGCCTTGGAACAAGAACACTCTCCCTGCGGGCCCTTGCCCGCGTGCCGGGAAAGTCTAGGGAGAGCGCGGATGCCGGACCATCGTCCGAACGGACGAATCAGTTCAATCGATCCGGATGCCGTTCTCGGTGATGGCTTTCTTCCAGTAGGCCATGTCCTCGCGCAGGCGTTGCTCGAAGGCGGCGGGCGGCTCCACCACGGGCAACAGGCCCAATTGCGTGAGCCGGGCCTGCATCTCGGGCGCCTGCAGCACCTGGGCCACGCTCTCGCGGATGCGGCGCACGGTCTCCGGCGGCGTCTTGGCGGGCGCGAACAGCGCGTACCAGCCCGGCACGTCCAGCCCCGCATGGCCCAGCTCGGCGAAGGTGGGCACCTCGGGCAGCAGCGGCGCGCGCCGCGTGCCCGTGACCGCATAGGCCTTGAGCCTGCCCGACAGGATGTGCGGCAGCGGCGAGGCTAGGTCGGTGAAGGACAGCGTCACATGGCCGGCCAGCAGGTCGTTGATGAGCGGCGCCGCCCCCTTGTAGGGCACGTGCACGGTGCGGATGCCGTTGGCGCGGTTGAAGATCTCCGCAAAGATGTGGGCCGAGGTGCCCGCACCGTAGGTGCCGTAGCTGAGCTTGTCCGGATTCGCCCTGGCCAGCGCCACGTAGTCCTTGACCGAGCCGATGCGCGCATCGTTGGTCACGAACACCGAGACCGCGTCGGCCACGCGCGCGAGCGGCACGAAGTCCTTCTCCACGTCGTAGGCCATCCTGGGATAGAGCCAGGGCGCCAGCGCGAGTTGGCTGATGCCCAGCAGCAGCGTCGTGCCGTCGGGCGCCGAGCGCGCGACGTACTCGTTGCCGATCATGCCGGAGGCGCCAGCGCGGTTGTCCACCACCACGGGCTGGCCCCAGAGCTTCGCCAGGTCGGTGGCCAGGTGGCGCGCCAGGATGTCGCCCATGCCGCCTGCCGGAAACGGCATGACCAGACGCACGGGCTTGTCGGGATAGGCGCTGGCGTGCGTGGGCAGCGGCAGGCAGGCAGCGAGCGGCAAGGCGGCGAAATGGCGGCGTGTGATCGGCATGGAAGTCTCCTGGCGTTCCGGGCGCCGCATGCTAGGAGCGCCAGCCGGCGCCCAACCATCGTCCGATCGGACGAGTTCACCTGGCGAAACCGCGGCGGCCAGCCCGATCGACACAGAAGTTGAACACAATTTGACGATTCAGCATGTGGCACGCGAAACACATACACAGTGCTGTTCTTGTGGATGTCAACCCAAGTTCATACAATTTTTTTGTCGGAGCACCGGTTCCGATGCGCAGGCAGGACCGCTTGCGCGTTTGCGCAGACCAACAAACTGAAAGTCATCCATGAAGCATCCGATCCTTTCCATTGGCATCGCCCTGACCCAGGTGTTTGCCGTGAGCGCCTTCGCCCAGGGTGAAGCCGGTACGTCCAAGGCGCCGCCTCCGGCCGCCAAGGTCTCTGCCGAAGAGGCCGCCGCCGCGCGTGCGCACCGCAGGGCCGAGGGCGCCGAGGCCGTCAGGCAGCAACCGGTCGGCGAAACCGGCCAGTCCAAGGCCGCACCGAGTGCCCAACGCGCGTCGGCCGAAGAACGCGCGGCCGCCCGCGCCAAGCGCAAGGCCGAAGGCGCAGAGGCCATCAAGCAGCAGCCGGATGGCGAAGTCGGCCAGAGCAAGGCACCGCCGGCCAGCAAGTAAGCCCACGGGATCCGGCGGGGCGCCTGGCCCCGCCGCACTGCGCGCCCACCCGGGCGCGCGTGTTCAGCGTTCGCAGGCTGCTTCAACGCCTACCGCCGGCACCTGCTCGACGCCGGCCCCTCCCCTTTTTCCCGCCCACGCGCGCGATCGTCGGCGCAGCAAAAAGCCCTGCCGGCCGGTGGCCGCAGGGCTTGCATGGATCCGGGATGGCGCCGCCTGCGGCGGCACCCATCCTCAGGCGTGGCCGCCTTCGCTGGTCTTGCGGCTGGCCAGGGCCTTGCCGATCACGAGCACCAGCAACGCACCGGCCACGGAGGCGCCGTACTTGACCACGTCGGTCTGGGGCAGCTTGAGCATCCACTGCCACTTGTCGGGGTTGGCCACAGCCGGGTCGGTCACCAGCATGCCGCCGGCGATCCAGCCCAGCAGCATGCCGCCGGCCGTGATGATGAGCGGGTAGCGCTCCATGAGCTTGATGACCAGCTGGCTGCCCCAGACGATGATGGGAATGGAGATCAGCAGGCCCAGCACCACCAGCAGCAGCGAGTGGTCGCCTGCGTTCTGCGCGGCGCCGGCGATGGCGATCACGTTGTCCACGCTCATGACCAGGTCGGCCACGATGATGGTCTTGATCGCGGCGAACAGCTTGTCGCTGCCCTGGATGTCACCATGGCCCTCTTCGTCGGGCGCGAGCAGCTTGACGCCGATCCAGACCAGCAGGATGGCCCCCACGAACTTGAGGAAGGGCACGTTCAGCAGCGTCATCGCGAACGCGATCAGGATCACGCGCAGCACGATGGCACCGGCCGTGCCCCAGATGATGCCCTTGGTGCGCTGCGCCGGCGGCAACTTGCGGCAGGCCAGCGCGATCACGACGGCGTTGTCGCCACCCAACAGGATGTCGATGATGATGATCTGCCCTAGGGCGACCCAGAAGGCGGGGGATGTCAGAAATTCCATGGTTCCTCGTTGTACTGCATACGCCGCTCCCACGGCGGCCGGCACTGTAAGCTGAGGAGTCCCTGAATACCCCTATTCCCTTACTGGGTCTCCCCGGATCGGTTGCGCACACGCACCAGGCCTTCCTGCGCGACCGAGGCCACGAGCCGGCCGTCGCGGCTGTACAGGCTACCGCGGCAAAAGCCCCGCGCCCCATGAGCCGAGGGCGAATCGGCCTCGTACAGCAGCCAGTCGTCGCAGCGGAAATCGCGGTGGAACCACATGGCGTGGTCCAGGCTCACGCCCTGCACGCCGGGTTTGCGGAAATCCAGGCCATGGGGCTGCATCGCCACGCCCAGCAGGCTGTAGTCGGAGGCGTAAGCCAGCATGGCCTGGTGCAGCAAGGGGTCGTCGGGCAAGGCGTCGACGGTGCGCAGCCAGGTCTGGCCGCTCGGGCCCCAGCGCCCCTCGCCCAGCGGCGGGCGGCCGTCGGCGAAGCGGAAGTCGATGGGCAGCGCCAGCGCCAGCCGTTGCTGCTCCGGCAGCGACTCCGGTGCCGGCACCGGCGTCATGGCGCGCTGGTGCTCCACGCCGCTCTCGCGCCGGTGGAACGAGGCCGACATGTGGAAGATGGCCTCGCCGTGCTGGATGGCGACCACGCGCCGCGTGGTGAAGCTGCCGCCGTCGCGGATGCGGTCCACGTCGTAGACGATGGGCGCGGCCTTGTCGCCAGGGCGCAGGAAGTAGCCGTGCAGCGAGTGCGCGGCATGGCCGTTCTCCACCGTGCGGGCGGCAGCCATCAGGGCCTGGCCCAGCACCTGGCCGCCGAACACGGCCGGCGCGCCCAGGTCGCTGCTGGTGCCGCGGAACAGGTTCTTCTCGAGCTGCTCCAGGCGCAGCTGCGCGACCAGCGCACGCAGCGCCTCGCGCCGGGCGTCAGACAAGGAAGAAACCCCGGGCACGGTCGAGTTCGCGGCGGCAGTCTGACACCATGCGCGTGATCAGTTCGGCGCAGCTGGGCACGTCGTCGATCAGGCCGATGCACTGGCCGGCCGAGACGATGCCGCCGTTGACCTCGCCCGATTGCAGCGCAGCGCGGCCACGCACACCGGCCACCAGCGGGCGGATCTCCTCGAAGGCGACGCCGCCCGGGCGCCGCTCCATGCCCACGACCTCTTCGGCGATGGCGTTGCGGTACACGCGCGCCGTGTTCTTGAGCGTGCGGTACAGCAGCGCCGTGTCGCGCTCGCTGGCCTGCACCAGGGCCTGCTTGATGTTGGCGTGGATCGGCGCTTCCTGCGTGACGCAAAAGCGCGTGCCCATGTTGATGCCCTCGGCGCCCAGCGCCAGCGCCGCCGCCATGCCGCGGCCGTCGGCGATGCCGCCCGAGGCGACCACGGGGATCTTGAGCGCGCGCGTGGCGGCCGGGATCAGCACCAGGCCGCCCACATCGTCCTCGCCCGGATGGCCCGCGCATTCCAGGCCGTCGATGGAGACGATGTCCACGCCGTTGCGCTCGGCCGACAGCGCATGCCGCACCGTGGTGCACTTGTGCACCAGGGTGACGCCAGCTTCCTTGAACTTGGCGATGAACTCCTTGGGGCTGTTGCCGGCGGTCTCGACGATCTTGATGCCGCTGTCGATGATGACCTGCACGTACTCCGCATAGGGCGGCGGCTTGATGGCCGGCAGGATGGTCAGGTTCACGCCGAAAGGCTGGTCGGTCATGGTGCGGCAGCGCGCGATTTCCGCGCGCAGGGCCTCGGGCGTGGGCTGGGTCAGCGCGGTCAGCAGGCCCAGGCCGCCGGCGTTGGAGACGGCCGAGGCCAGTTCCGCCAGGCCGACCCACTGCATGCCGCCCTGGATGATGGGATAGCGGATGCCCAGTTGTTCGGTGACGCGGGTGCGCATGCGGTGCATAGGGAGATTCCTTGAGGCAGATTCGTCGATGATCGCCGCCCGCGCCGGGGCGCTGCGCGTGGCCTGTCACCTCGGCGGCACCCGGCGGCGGAGCGGTTGGCGGCGCAGTTTAGGCAGCAGAATCCGGCCCTGGCATCGTCGGAAGCGACGGAACGCCGCCAGCCCTGCGCCCTAGGAGACAAGCCCGCGGCCGCTTGCCGCGGACACTCCACGCTCGACCGCCGCCCCCTTCTCCGACCGCGATGCCGCCTTCCGCCACCCGCATCCTCGAAGCCAAGCTCAACCCGCCCTCGGTCGCGCCGACCCAGGTGCTGCGCGCCGCCATCGCCGGTGAGATCGCCGGCACCGCCGCCCGGCTGGTGCTGGTGCGCGCGCCAGCCGGCTTCGGCAAGACCACCACGATGGCGCAGGCACGCCAGCACCTGGACGAGCAGGGCATCGCCACGGCCTGGCTCACGCTGGACCGGGCCGACAACGACATGTCGCGCTTCGTCACCTGCCTGGGCGAGGTGGTGTTGCGCCTGGGCATGGACGGCCCCCGCGGCAACGCGCCCTTCGATGCCGTGGCCGTGCTGGCCGCGCACGACGCGCCGTTCGCGCTGTTCCTGGACGAGTTCGAGGTGGTGCACGAGCCCGCCGTGCTGGGCCTGGTGCGCGAGATCGTCGAGCACATGCCACGCGGCGGCCGCATCGTGATCGGCTCGCGCAGCCTGCCCGACCTGGGCCTGGGCCGGCTGCGCGCGCGTGGCCAGCTGCTGGAGATCGACACCGACCGGCTGCGCTTCAGCCTGGAGGAGACCGGCGCCTTCCTGAGCCAGCGCGCCCTGCCGGCGCTGTCGGCCGAGCGGCTGGGCCAGCTGCACCGCAAGACCGAGGGCTGGGTGGCGGCGATCTGGCTGGCCTCGATGGCGCTGGAGCGTCCGGGCGTGGCACCCGACTTCGTCGAACGCTTCTCGGGCTCCAACCGCGCCGTGGCCGAGTACCTGGCCGAGGACGTGCTGGCGCACCAGCCCGGCGCCATCCGCGACTTCCTGCTGCGCACCAGCATCCTGCGCCAGCTCGACCCGTCCGTCTGCCAGGCGCTGATCCCGCGCGGCAACAGCGCGGCCATCCTGGAGCAGCTGGCCGCGGCCGACCTGTTCCTCACCCCCATCAGCAGCGAGG
The DNA here is from genome assembly GCF_014652235.1 of Pseudorhodoferax aquiterrae. Taxonomy (GTDB): domain Bacteria; phylum Pseudomonadota; class Gammaproteobacteria; order Burkholderiales; family Burkholderiaceae_C; genus Pseudorhodoferax; species Pseudorhodoferax aquiterrae. The sequence goes on along the minus strand of NZ_BMYK01000001.1, from coordinate 277,301 downwards.
CCGGCGATGCGCCCCAGGCCTGGCGCTACCACAGCCTGTTCGCCGACTTCCTGCGTGCCCAGCTCGCGCGCGAGCAGCCCGACGAACTCGCGCGGCTGCACCTGGCGGCTTCGGGCTGGTACGAATCGCAGGGCCGGCCGGTACCGGCCATCGACCACGCCATCGAAGGCGGCGACCATCCCCATGCACTGACGCTGCTCGACACCTGGGCCGAGCAGTTCCTCGAACAGGGCCGCATGCGGCTGCTGGCGCGCTGGTTCGCCGCCATCCCCGAGCACCAGCTGCGCCAGTACCCCTTCCTGCAGCTCATCGCGCTGTGGGCCGAGTGCTTCACGCACGGCCCCTGGGATGCGATGGCCAGGCTGGAGGCCTCGGACTGCGTGCACAGCCCGCTGCCCGAGGTGCGCGCCTGCGCGCACACGCTGTACCCGCTGCTATGGGCCATGCAGGACCGCTACGACGAGGCCTACGAGGCCGGCCGCGCCTGCCTGAACCGCCTGCCCACGGGCCTGGCCTTCGCCGACAGCGCGCTGCTCAATGCCATGGCCCACATCCTGTCGGTCATGGGCGATCAGCATGCCTCGCAGCGCCTGCTGGATGCCGCGCGCAGCAAGCAGGGCCATGCCAAGCGCGACGGCACCTTCCACCGCATGTACACCGAGGCCTCCGAGGGCATGCTGGACCTGCAGGCCGGGCGCCTGCGCCAGGCCACGGCGCGCTTTCGCATCGCGGTCGATTCCACCCATGCCGTGACCTACAACCACAGCCACGGCAACGCCTGGGCCGGCGTGCTGTACGCCGGCGTGGTCTACGAGGCCAACCAGCTGCCGCAGGCCGAGCACCTGCTCAACGTCTACCTGCCGCTGGCGCGCGACGTGGGCCTGCCCGACCACATGATCCTGTCGCACGTGATGCGCTCGCGCATCGCCTTCCACAGCGGCGACGTGGAAGCCGCCCTGCAGGCGCTGACCGAGCTGGAGTACCTGGGCCATGCGCGCCAGCTGCCGCGCGTGGTGGCCGGCGCCAAGCTGGAGCGCTCGCGCATGCTGCTGCTGCAGGGCAACGGCCCGGCCGCGCGCGACGAGTTGCAGCGCGCGGACGACCCGGCGATCTGGGAGCGCGAGCGCCGCATGCGCCTGCCCGCGCACGACCTGGACTACCTGGCGCTGGCCAAGGCGCGCTGGGAGGTCGCCTTCGGCGATGCCCGCGCCGCGCTGCAGCTGCTGGACGCCGAGATCCACGCCGCCACCACGGCCGCGCGCATGCGCCGCGTGCTCAAGCTGCAGGTGCTGCGCGCGCTGGCCCTGCAGCGTGCCGGCGATGCGGCCGGCGCCGCGGCGGAAATCGGCGCCGTGCTGCAAACGGCGAGCCAGGAGGGCTTCATGCGCCTGATCCTGGACGAGGGCCCGGCGGTGGGCCGGCTGCTGCAGCGCTATGCCGCGGCCATGCCCGATGCGGCCGACCCGATCCAGGCCGAGCACCTGCAGCGCCTGCTGCACGCCATCGGCCCGCTCGCCGCGGCCGAGCCCGAGGCGCCGGCCCCGGCCGCCGGCGGCAGCGAGGAGCCGCTCACGCGCAAGGAGATCCGCGTGCTGCAGCTGCTGGCCGAGGGCTATTCCAACAGCGCCATGGCCGAGAAGCTGTTCGTCTCGGACAGCACGGTGCGCACGCACCTGCGCAACATCAACATGAAGCTGGACGCCAAGAGCCGCACCCAAGCGGTGGCGATCGCGCGCAAGCTGGGTGTGATTCGCTGAGACGCGGCGGCGCGTCAGCGCCTGCCGGAGACCGCGCCACGCGGATCGGCCATCCAGAGCAACCAGCGCAGGTCGCCGACATGGAAGGTCCAGGGGAACGGCTGCTCGGGACGGAGCCAGGCGTCGCGGGCGCGGGCGATCCAGGCGCGGGCCGATGCCGTGTCGCCCACGCACTGTGCGGCGACGGCGGCGGCGGGCCACCAGAATCCCGCCGCGTCCACATTGCGCCGCGACCAGTCGTCCGCGCCCAGCCAGCGCGCCGAGGCACGGCGCCAGGCGTTGGCGGCGTCGCCGCTGCGCGGACCTTCCACGCCCCACAACAGCGGCCACGCCTGCGCCACGGTGTCGGCGTACCAGCGGGAGAAATCTGGCGCCCCTGCCTGCACCGCATGGCGCCAGGTCTGGCTGGGGGCATGCCACAGCAGCGCCCGCGTCGCATCCTCGGTTCGCTGGGCCATGGCCACGCTGCGTGCGGCACCGGCGGTGTCACCGTAGGCCGCCTGCTGGACGCGGGCCCAGGCACGCCACCCGGCAGCCACCTCGACCGCGTCCATCAGGTAGGCCACGGAGTAGTCGGGCTTGGCCCAGGTCAGTCCATCCGCCTGGTGCAGCGCAGCCACCGTGGCGGCCGAGGCGCGCAAGGCTGCCTGCACCGCGGCCTCGCGCAGCACGGCCACGTCGCCGGTCACAGCGTGGTAGCTGTCCGCCACCATCAGCATCGAAGCGGCCGTACTGTCGTATGAATCCACGAAAGGGCAGGGCCCGGCCAGTGCGGGCGGGCAGGCCGCCACCTGCAGGTCGGCTGCGCGCAGCCAATGGTCGAACACCACGCCTTGCCCCTGCCCCACGGCGCGCATGTGGCGCGCCTGCCAGCGCAGCCAGTCGGCAGCCAGCGGCGCCAAGGTGGGGTCGGTGCGCAGCACCTGCACGACCGACAGGTTGGCCTGGTAGGCCTGCACCTGGTACCAGGCCTGGCCCTGCAGGTCGCGGTGGCCAGGGGTCCAGTGCATCCTCACCGCCCCGTGGGCGTCGCGCCCTGGCGCCTGGACCGCCAGCTGCCTGAACATGGCCAGCGCCGCATCGCGGAACGCAGCATCGACCAGGCCACCACCGGGGCAGGCGCGCACCGTGTCGAGGGCGGCCGCCTGCAGCGGCGCCGCTTCGGGGCCAGACCCCGGCGGCGCAACAGCGCCATCGCCCCCCGAACACCCGACCGCCGACATGGCGACCGCCAACAGTCCTGCTTGCCAAACCAGCGACACGCGTGCCATGGCAGCCTCCTCGTGAGAGGCGGGACGCACCGCGCGTCCGCCGCGGGCACCACTGTGCGCCGCGGTCGCGGGTCAGACGCGCCGTGCCGTGGCCGGCCGTCGCTTGGAGCGCACCGGCCGGCGTCAGCGCGGCACGGTGTAGAACTTGAGTTCCGTCCCCGAGCGGGCGGTCACGATCCAGTCGGTGGCGTCCGAGGACACGGAGCCCGCGCCCCAGAACACGAACGGCATGCCGTAGCGGCTGCGCGGCAGCAGCATGGTGATGTCGGTCAGCGACTGCCCATTGTTGAGAACGAACACTTCCTTGCCCAGCCACGTGCTGGAGCTGGCCCAGCCGGTCTGGACACGGCGCTGCGAGAAGTCCGCCAGTTCGGCCATCGTGTACCACTTGAAGCGGCCGCTGTCGCGCAGGGCCTTGCCGCGCTGCACGAAGGTCTTGACCACGTCCAGGTGCGCGGCCGCGCCAGGCGGATGGTTGTAGAACATGCGGTTGCTGCGCCGGTTGGCCACGAAGCTCTGCAGGTCCAGCAGCCATTGCGCCGAGGCGGTGTCGCTGACACCGTTGGCCTCGAAGTCCTCGAACGTGGCGGAGATGCCGAACGGGGTGACGGGCATGGACCACAGCTTGGTCGCCAGCCGCGCGCCGTCGCGCCACTCGCGCGTGGCAGGGCTGCCCGTGTTGCTGACCGTGTACATGCCGACGATGCCCCAGAACTCGTTCCAGGCCACGGCCCAGCTGGGGTTGTTGCCCTGCGGCGCGGAGTACGAGCGCGAGCGCTCGCCGCTCACCTCGTCCACCGCCATCATGTTCCACTGCAACCAGGGCAGATAGGTGGCCGCGTTGGTCTCGTTGGCGTTGATGCCGTAGATGTTGTGGATCCAGCCCCCGTGCGAGCCGACTTCATGCTTCACGAGACCGTACGCCGAGGTATACGGACCCGTGCGGGCGGTGCGCCGCACCACATCCTGGGCAGCGGGATTGCCCAACAGGTTCATGCCCAGCCGGTCGCCCACGACGTCGACGTCGGGGCCGGCCGTGAAATGCACGGAGAACGGGCCGGCACCGGCCATGAAGCTGCTGGCCATGATGTCGCGGAAGTCGGGCACGATGTCGTCGCCATCGTCCACGTGCCAGTTGTAGACCAGTCCGCCGATGCCGCGCGGCTGCACTGCCAGCCGCGGCATGCCGACCTGGTCGCGCGCGAAGTGGGCCAGCACGCCGTGCAACAGCACGCCGTCGGTGCCGATGGCCTTGAAGAATCCCAGCGGCAGATTGACGAACAACAGCTTGCCGTAGCCATAGCTGCGCTCTCCGGCGACGAGACCGAACTCGGGCGAGCTCAGGAACACATTGCCCGGAAACGCGCCCGTCGTGACGAAGCTGTAGTAGCTGAGCGGGCCGAAGGCATAGCCACTGACGACCTGCAGTTCCGCGTCGCCTGCCGCCAGGTCGCCCGCCGTGCGCCACGGCGCGGTCTCGGTCCAGCCGGCCCCGCCGGGTGCCACCACGGCGCTCACGTCGTCGGGCCTGCGCAAGGAGGTGTGGCCCGTCGTCTGCAGCCAGCGCAGCGCCGGCGTGGCTTCGGCGACGGCCGCGTCGTAGCGCAGACCCGTTAGCAGCGAAGCCACGCGCGGTTGCGCGCCGGTGGCGGAGCCGGCCCGGTACCACGCGCGCATGAACTCCGAACCGCCGGGGTCGAACCGGCTGGTCGGCACGTAGGGCACTTGCGTCGCGGCCGCCAGGGAGACCGTGGGGCTGGTCGCGGCGGGATAGGGCATGTACTTGCCCGGCGGCAGCGACAGGTTGTCGAGCCGTCCACGCGTGCCGACCACGGGACCAAAGCCCACCACCCGGTCGCGCAGGGCTTCGTAGAGCACGTAGTCCACGCCCACCATGTCGGAAAAGCGTGAACGGCCGCTGACGTCGTAGAAGCCCCCGTCGTTCAGGCTGGCGGCATCGTAGACCAGCAACAACCTGCCGCCACGGGACACGTATTGCTTGACGCCCTCCACCAGGCGATCGCTGGCGCGGATGTGGGCGCTGTCGGGCAGGACCAAACCGCTGATGCTGGCGTTCGCCGAACTGCCGAGCGCCAGGAAGGCGGAGGCCTTCATGACCTTCATCTGCAGGCCCTCCTCGACCGCGGTGTCGGTCCAGACCTTCACCTGCCAGCTCGCGATGTCGGCGTCGTCGGGCACGAGCAGCGTGAGGCTGTCGCGGCTGTTCGCCTGGGCCAGGCCCGGGCCGGCCAGCAGGACCAGCAGCAGCGCATACAGCGCGGCCGCCCCTCGGTGCCGCCAGAGGGCGAGGCGGCGGGCAAGAACTGTCAATGACATGGATGCATCCTTGTTGAAAGAACAATCAGTGGGAAACGCGGAGAGACAGAGCAGGCATGGCCTAGGGCCGGGGCACGACCGCGGCGGGATCGGACAGCCAGAACAGCCAGCGCAGGTCGCCGACCTGGAACGGCCAGGCGAAGGGATCGCCGGGCGCCAGCCATGCGGCGCGGGCGCGCGCGACCCAACGGCGCGCGTCGGCCCCGTGGCCCACGCAACGCGCCGCCACTGCCGCGGCGGGCCACCAGAAGCCATCGGGGTCGACATTGCGGTGCGTCCAGCCGTCCGCGCCCCGCCAGCGCGCGGACATGTCGCGCCAGGCGGTGGCGGCATCGGTGGCGGCCGGGCCGCGCACCCCCCACAGCAGCGGCCAGGCCTGCGCCACGGTGTCCGGGTACCACACCGAAACATCGGGCGCGCCGGCCTGCCGGCTCACGCGCCAGGCCTGGCTGGGCGCATGCCACAGTTGCCGGCGCATGGCGTCTTCCATGCGCCAGGCCGCATCCAGGCTGGCCTGGGCACCGGCCCGGTCGCCATAGGCCGACTGCTGCACGCGGGCCCAGGCACGCCAGCCGGCCACCACCTCGGCGGCGTCCATCAGGTACTCCACCCGATGGCCTGGCTTGGCCGAACTCAGGCCGTCGGGCTGGGTGAGTGCGACCACGGTCCCCGCCGAACGCTCCAGCGCGGCGCGCACGGCGGGCTCGCGCAGCAGCGCGGCGTCGCCGGTCGCGGCCAGGTAGGCATCGGCCATGAGCAGCGCGGAGGCCGCCGTGCTGTCGTAAGCATCGACCTGCGGGCAATCGCCGAGCACGCGCCCGGGCGGGCATGGCGCCACGTGCAGGTCCGACACACGGATCCAGTGGTCGAATACCACCCCCTGCCCGGCCCCGGTGGGCGTGGTGTGGCGCGCCTGCCAGCGCAGCCAGCCGGCGGCGACCGGCGCGTTGCCGGGGGCCACGCGCAAGGCCTCCATCAGCGCCAGATTGACCTGGTAGGCGGAGATGAAATGCCAGGCCTGCCCGCTGGGATCGACGTGGCCGGGTGCACTGTTGGCGCGGACCGCACCATCGGCCGCCAGGCCCGGCGCATGCACCACCAGCCGCGACAGCGCTGCCAGTGCGGCATCGCGGAACCCGGCGTCGACCAGACCGCCCTTGTCGCAGGCAGTTTCCGCAGGCTCGGTCACGGGCGCCAGCGGGGTGGCCAGCACGACCGGTGTGCCGGTGCGTGCCGTGGCCTTGCCCGACGCGCAGCCCGACAGCAACACGGCCACGATCAGACCGATGGCGCGCCAGCCCGCCACACTAGACATGCCGTGCCTCCATGCCCCGGTTGCGCCAACCCATGCCCCAGCCGTACAGCGCGACCACGCCGACCACGGGCAGCATCACGCCGAACACCAGGTTCAGCAGCGGCAGCAGGATCAGTCCGCTCATCTGCGCCAGCGCGGCATGCACGGCGTACTGCAGCGGCGTCAGCAGCGCCAGGAAGGCCAGCGTGGTCAGCGTCAGCGCCACGCGCTGCCAGGCCGCGAACGGGAACAGGTAGTAGGTCAGCAGATGGATCCAGGGCGTGGCCAGCATCAGGTACCAGGCCTGGCGCAGCCCGCTGGCCACGTGGCTGCTCACGGTGTGGGTGAAGCTGGCCGGCCAGAACATGAAGAACAGCACCGAGGCGCCGTGCACCAGCGCTCCGAGCCGGATGAAGAAGGCCAGCGGCTTGGCGGCGTCGGAGAACCAGCCCGAACACCACCACAGCAACAGCACGACGGCGCCATGCCGCATCGGCGACCAGGGATCGGACAACGGCAGTTCGGGCACGATGAGGGGCACGACCAGGTCCAGGCCGCCGCCCTGGCTCGGGTCGCCCGGCAGGAAGCGGCCCGGCAGCGCCAGCGCGTGCATCCACCAGAGCAAGGTGTCGGTCCAGGCGGCTTCCAGCCACGGCCGCGACCACAGCAGCAGTGCGCTGAAGGCCCCTGCCAGCACCACGCTTTGCAGCACACGCTGCGTGGGCAGCGTCTGGCGCCAGATGGCGCGGTGCTGGGCGATGGTGCCGCCCAGGTGGCCGCGCACGCTCAGGCGCCGGACCGCGGCGCGGGACTTGGCATGCGGGGACTTGGCCATGGTGCGTTGCGGCTCAGAACGTGAGGAACACGCCCACACCCAGCGTGTGGCGCTTGTAGCTCGGGTTGGAATAGCGCTCGGCCTGCGCGCTCAGGCCCCAGCGCTGGCCGAGCCACACGCGCCCGGTCGCCATCACACTGGTGCTGCGGAAGTCCACCAGCTCGGAGCGTGCGCCGATGGATTGGTAGGCCTCGGTGCCGCTGGCCACGCGCAGGCTGAAGTAGGCCGCGCCTTCGCGTCCCACCGTCATGCTGGCGAAGGGCATGTACGAGAACCGGTTGCGCGGCTGGCTGATGTTGAGCACCACGCCGCTCTCCAGCACCACCGGTGCCGGCAGGTACCAGGCCATGGCCAGACGCATGCCGGCCTCGCTGCGGTTGCGGTGCAGCGCCGCGCCGTAGACCGCGGCCGAGGTGACCAGCTGGCCTTGCGACAGCCACTTGCGCGAGAGCTGCGTGTCCGAGCGCAGGATGGACCAGTTCTCTCCCCCCGCGCCGAACGCCAGCGACTGCACCACGTACCAGCGGTCCGACAGCTGCAAGGTGTAGCTGCCGGCCGCCACGCCGCCGGTGTCTCCGAACTTGCGCTCGCGCAGCAGTTCGAGGTTCAGCACGTCGCCGTTGTCCAGCGTGATGGCCCCACGCAGGTTGACCGTCTCGCCGTCCGGCAGCCCGGCACTGAGCTTGCTGTGCGTGGTCTGCAGGTCCCAGGTCATGCGCGAGGACACCGGGCCCGGAGCCGGCGCGGGAGCCGGCGCCGGTGCCGATGGCTCCGCCGTCAACGGCCCGGCCGTCTGCGCCTGCGCGGCGCCGCACAGCACGCATGCCAGCGCTGCCGCCCAGGCCAGGCGGCCGGTGCACCCGCGCGGCCTCATCGCGCGCCCGACAGCACATCGGCGATGCGCTGCGCTGTGCGGCCGTCGCCGAAGGGGTTGACCGCTGCGCGCATGCGCGCCAGTTCGTCGCCCTCGCACAGCAGGCGCGTCACGCAGCCGACGATGCGCTGCATGTCGGTGCCCACGACCATGCCGGCGCCGGCCTCGATGAGTTCGGGCCGCTCCGTGGTGTCGCGCAGCACCAGCACCGGGCGCGACAGCGCCGCGCCCTCCTCCTGGATGCCGCCCGAGTCGGTCAGCGCCAGCGCGCTGTTCTGCAGGCACCACAGCAACGCCGGATAGTCCAGCGGCGGGCACAGGCACAGCCGGCCTTCCAGCCGCGTGGCCAGTTCGCCAAGCTCGGCATGCACGGTGTCGGCGACGGCCGGATTGCCATGCACGGGCCAGGCGACCGCCAAGCGCGGATCGGCCTGCAGCAGCCGCGCCACGGCGCGCGCGATGTCGCGGATGCCGGCACCCCAGTTCTCGCGCCGGTGCGCGGTGACGGTGATGAGACGGCCATGCGCCAGCCAGGGGCGCAGCCGCTGCAAGGGCTCGGGCAGCGCCAGCGCACCACTGGCCAGCAGGTGGTCCAGCCGCGCCGCGCCGCCCAGCGCGGCGTCCACCGCGGTGTTGCCGACCACGTGCACGGCGTCGGCAGCGATGCCCTCGCGTGCCAGGTTGGCCGCGGCGCCCGCGGTGGGCGCGAAGTGCCAGTGCGCCAGGCGCGCCGTCAGTTCGCGGTTCTTCTCCTCGGGAAAGGGCTCGCGCGGCTGGAAGGTGCGCAGCCCCGCTTCCACATGGCCGATCGGGATGTCCAGGTAGAAGGCCGCCTGGGCCGAGGCCAGCGTGCTGGTGGTGTCGCCGTGCACCAGCACCGCGGCCGGTTGCGCCTGTTCGTAGACGGCGCTCAGGCTTTCCAGCAGCAGCGCGTTCAGGTGCGCCAGGCTGCCATTGCGGCGCTGCAGCTGCAGTTCGTACTCGGGCCGGATGTCGAAGAAGTCGTACAGCGACTGCGCCATTTCACGGTGCTGGCCGCTGTGCACCCAGGCCACGGCCTGGCCGCGCCGGCGCAGTTCGGCGTAGACCGGCGCCATCTTGATGATCTCGGGGCGGGTGCCGACCGAAATGAGGATGGGTCGGCCGGTCGGTGTGGAAGATGCGGTCATGGAGATGCGGATGCGTTGGAGATCGAAGCGGTGGGCGGCGTGGCGGCGTGCAGGGGCAGCCGCAGCCGCAACCGGGTCCCGGGGCCGGCGATGACGCGCCAGGCATCGCCCTGGCGCGCGATTTCGGCCTGGCCCTGCAGCACCTGCGGCGCGTCGTAGCGGCGAGCCGGCAGCAGCCAGGCGAAGTGCGCGAGCGAACGCGGATGGTCCGCCTCCAGCCATTCGGCGCCGTCGGCGGCCCGCGTGCTCCAGTCGACGGCCAGCCGCTCGTTGGCGAACGCGGTGTAGCCGGCCATGGTGATCCAGCGCAGCGTGCCGTCGTCCACCAGTTGCCTGGTGTGCTGCAGCCAATCGCGGAAGGCGTCCGGAAACAGCGCGACGCCGGGCGGGTGGAAGTACACCAGCCGCACCGTGCGGTACTGGGCGCAGAAGTCGGCCACGTCCTTGAGCCAGGCGCCGATGTCGCGCTGCGCGATGCCGGCGAACGAGGTCTCCTCGAAGCTGGCATGCGCGCCGTAGCTCAGCACCGGGAAGGCCCACATGCCGGACGGGCTGCGCTTGCCATCCTGGTAGCTGCGCGTGGGTGCCATGCCGATGTCGCCCGTGAAGTAGTAGGCCTGGATGCCCTGGTCGCGCAGCCACGGCGTCTTCCAGGCCGGATGGTTGCCCAGCGGCGCCGAGTATTCGCGCACGGGCTTGCCGCTGGCCGCACGCACGGCCTGCAGGTTGCGCTCGAGGAACGGGATCGACGCCGCGGGCTTTCGCGTCCCGACATCCCGGCCGAAGGCGTTGTGGATCCAGCCGCCATGGCTGCCGACCTCGTCGCCGCGCGCGACGAAGCGGCGCACCCACTACTGCATGCTGGGGTTGTGGGCCAGGTCCATGCCCTGGCCATCGCCGGGGTGGTCGACATCGGGCCCGGCCGTCAGGTGGATCGAGTACGGACCCTGCTCGAACACGCCCAACGCCTCCAGCGCTTCGATGGCCGGCACGGCCGCGGCCGCGTCGACGTGCCAGTTCATGATCAATGCGCCCTTGGCATCGGGTACCGGCGAGAGCTGCGGCAGCCCGACCAGGTCCTGTGCGAAGTAGCGCAGGAAGGCGTGCAGGAACAGGCCATCCGTGCGCAGCTTGAGGTAGGTCAGCGGCAAGTTGACGAACAACACCTGGCCCTTGCCCACGCGGTGCACGCCGGCCAGCAGGCTGCCGTCGTCGGCGTGCATCAGGCGCTTGCCCGCGAAAGCGCCGCGCGTGGCGAACACCGAGTAGGTGAGCCGCCCGTAGTGGTAGCCCACCACCGCGAGCGGCTCGTCGTCGCCCGGTGGCGGCTGGTCGCTGCTGAGCGGCTCTCCTTCGCCGTCGCGGATCAGCTTGCCCGGCGGCAGCCGCAACAAGGGCACGGCAGCGCCTTCCACCCAGGCCACGTGGTCGCCCGACATGCGGCCACGCAGCTCTTCGTACAGCGCGTACGACACGCCGGCCAGGTCGGACAGGCGCGAGGCACCCGGCGGATAGCTGCCGGCCAGGTCCTGGACGCCGGCGTCGTGCACCAACAGCAGTTGCGTGCCGGCCAGCACGCGCTGCTCCAGCGCCTTCACCAGCGCGTCGTTCATGCGGCGGTGCACCTGGTCGGGCAGGATCAGCGCGGCCCCCTGGGGCATCCCGCCGGCGCGCAGCAGGTCGGACGCACGCACCACCGACAGGCCGAAGCCCAGCTCGGCCGCGGCATCCTCCCAGGCCTGCACATGCGGGTCGCTGGTGGACAGCTCATCGGGGATCAGCAGCGCCAGCCGCGTGGCGACCTCGCCGGAAGGTCTTGCGGTGCCGCTCAACCGGCCGAACACCACGAACGCCGCCACGGCCGCCAGCACCAGGGCTGCGCGCACCAGCCAGACGCGGGTTGGAGACGCCTGGCCGCTCATGGCGCGACCGCCTGGGCAGCGACGGGCGGCGCCGGTTCGGGCGCCGATGCCAGGGCCGCCACGCAACGGCCTTGCACCTCGGCCCAGACCGTGCCGTGGACCTGCACGCCGGCCCCGATCTCGATGCGCGGCGCGGCCACGGTGGTCTGCGCGGCCAGCGTGCCCAGCGTGCAGCCGCTACCGAGCGCGAGGGCCACCTCGGACATCAGCACCCCGCGCACGGTGCAACCCGCTCCGAGTGCGGCCTCGCGTTCGACGAACACGTTGCCCGCGAAGGTGCAGCCCGGGCCCGCCGTGAGCCGGCCCCGCACCTTGAGGCTGCCGCCGACCACGCAGCGCGGTCCCAGCACCAGGTCGCCATGGCACACCAGATCGCCCTGCCAGGCGGTGCCGGCCGGCACGGCGAGCGCGCCGCTGCGGATGGCGCGGCGGCCCGAGGCGTCCCAGCGCACGCCGGTCAACGCCGCGCCGTCGCCCGGCACGGCAGCCAGCACCGGCCTGGGTCCACGCGGCAGGAATTGCACGCAGGGCGCATGCAGCAGCAGGAAGTCGGCGCCCGGCGCGAGCACCAGCAGGCGCTCGGCCGTCACGCGGCCGGCGAGGTGGCAGCCCTCGTCCACGAACAGTCGGTCCCCATGCGCCCAACGCAGCACCGAGGAATGGGCCGCGAGCCGCACGGCGCCGCGAGCCCACAAGGCCTTGTAGATGCCACGCCTGGCGGTGCGCAGGTCGCCCGTGGTCGCCACCTCGGCATAGAACGCCATGCCGTCCGGCAGGCAAAGGTCGCCCTCGGCGTACCACAGGCGGTGGCTTGCGCGCGCGGCCTGCTCGGCCGCGTCCAACGGCAGCGCCTCATCCGCAGCGGAACAGGCCACGATGGCGGTGCTGCCGAGCGCGCCCGTGCCAGTGGTCACCGCCTCGGCCAGGCGCGTGGCGAAGCTGCGCGCCAGATAGGGCGGGTCCAGCGCGTCGGCCGCGTCGATGCGCAGCGGCTGCACGTCGCTCGGACGCAGCCACTCCACCAGTGCCGGCAGCATGGGCAGCAGCATCACCGCGAAGGTCGCCAGCAACAGCAACGCGAGCTTCACGGGCCGGCCTTGGCAGGAGGCATGGCGACGACCGGACTGGCGCGGCGGTAGCGCACGGTCTTGTCCCACTGGAACTTGCCGCCCGGCAGCCGGTCGGTCAGCACCTGCTCGTAGACCGAACGCATGATGGCCACGGCACTCACGATGAAGCCCAGGAACGAGAACGCCAGCAGCCGGATGCGCTGGCGCGAGCGGTCCAGGTGGGTCGCGGTGGCGATCTCGAAAAAGGCGGCGAAGTTGCCGAGCGCGCTGTGGGCCATGAAGGCCATGACCATCAGCGCAGGCGCCAGCCACTGCATGCTGACCGTGAAGTACATCAGCACGCTGAGCACCCAGCCGAACAGCAGCACGGGCGACATCATGTAGACGCCCAGCAGCAAGGCGCCGTCGATGCGCTCGGTCCAGCGCAGATCGGGCTGGCGCAGCAGCGCGGCACTGTGGCGCACCATGGCCTGGTTGTGGCCCTTGGACCAGCGCTTGATCTGGCGCATGCGCACGGACCAGTTCTGCGGCACTTCCTCATAGCACTCGGCCCGGTTGTGGTAGACCGTGCGCCAGCCACCCGGCAGCAGCCGGTAGGTCAGGTCGGTGTCCTCGGCCAGCACGTCGTCGTGCCAGCCGCCCACGGCTTGGAGTGCGCTGATGCGGATGCCACCGACGGTGCCGCCGTATTGCGGCACCAGCCCCAGGTTCATGCGCGCCTGCTGGTCGACCTGGTAGCCGCCGGAGCGCTCCAGGTCGAGCAAGCGGGTCAGCAGATTGGCGCCCACGTTGAGCGGGACCACGCGGCCCATCACGGCGCCGACCTCGGGGTCGAAGAACGGCGCCATCAGGCGGCGGATCAGCCCGCGCGAGGGCATGTAGTCCGCATCGAAGACGATGATGAAGTCGGTGTCGACGGTCTCGGTGGCGTCCTTGAGCGCCGCAGCCTTGCCGGGCTTGCCGCCAGTGCGGTGGAAGGGCCGGATGCGGCCTGGAAACCGTGAGACGACCTCGTCGACGATCTCGCGCGTGCGGTCGGTCGAGCGGTCGTTGACCGGCACCACCAGCATGCGATCGGCCGGGTAGTCGACGCGCATCAGGTTCTCCAGGCAGTCGCGGATCACGTCTTCTTCGTTGTGCGCGGCGACGAAGATGGTCACGCGGGGCCATTCGGCGTGGACCAGGCTGGCGTAGGGGTTGCGCTGGCGGCTGAACAGGCGGTTCAGCGAGAAGACGTAGTGGCGCGCCGTGTAGACCGTCAGCAACACCATCACCAGTCCCATGAGCCCGCCCAGCGACCATGCCCAGGCGTCGCCCAAAGGGCTGGAAATCGTCAGCGACATGGCACCAGCCCGCGCACCCGGCACACCGGCGATGGCAACGGCCCCCCACGCGGCGCGCAGCCAGCGCTGCGCTGGCATGCGGCCCCAGCAACCGCACCTTGGTATTTTTTTCAAGGCTCCCCCTCTCCGCACGCAATGCGAAGCCCCACAAAAAACAGTACCTCAACGTACACAATTGTAGTTTTTGACAGAGACTGTTTGTTGAGAATAGAACAACTGCATGTGACAGTTGTGAACTCTATGCAACTCGGTACGCACTCACCTCAATATCGTGCTATGGATCTGTGCAAGTCAATATCCAAACAGCACTAAAAGTAGACAAAATGAAGATATTGCATTCGATTAAACAATACGGTTGATGTCTCTCTCACCATGCGGCACGGCAAGATCGCCCGCATCTGTCGAGGGCGGCGCCGATGCACTGGGTGCGCTGACGGGCGGGCAGATCGGCGCGCGGACCGACCCGCTGCCGGGCGACACGGCCGTGGGCCGCATCACCTCGCCGTCCATGGGCTGGCGCGGGCGTGCCGACCTTCGGCGACGCCGCCCACCCGGCCTACGACATCGGGGTCTGCGACGGGAGCAGGGGGCCGGCTGGCCTGCCCGATGCGGTGGTGGGCCAGCGCCGTGCGGCCGTCGACGAGGTCTGGGCCGATCCGGTGGTCCTCGGCCGCCTGGCGACGCGCAGCGGCCTCGTGCGCGGGCCCGGTCCGGCCGAGCGGTTCCAGCGCTTCATCGACGACGACATCGCGCGCTGGAAGGACGTCGTCAAGAACGACCAGTCCTTCGGGAACTGGGCCCGAACCTGTTCAGGCGGGGTCCTGAAAGCGCGCCGCGCGCTTCTCCATCGCCGCCGCCACCGCCTCGCGCTGGTTGGCGCTGCCAATCAGCCGCTGCTGCTCGACCGACTCGGCCAGCAGCAGCTGGGCCTCGTCGCCGTCGGCGGTCTGGTTCATGAGGCGCTTGGCCGCGCGCACGGCGTCGGGGTTGCGGCCGGCGATCTCGCGCGCCATGGCCAGGGCCTCGGCCAGCGGGTCGGCCGCCAACCGGGTTCCGAGGCCGATGCGGCAGGCCTCCTCGGCCTCGACGATGCGCGCGCTGTAGACCAGTTCGCGCGCGATGTCGGCGCGCACGAGTTCGCGCATCAGCGCGATGCCGGCCATGTCCGGCACCAGGCCCCAGCGCATCTCCATGACCGACATGCGCGCATCGGCCGCGAGCAGGCGCACGTCGGCCCCCAGCGCGACCTGCAGGCCGCCACCGAAGGCCACGCCCTGCACGGCCGCGATCACGGGCACGCCCAGCGCGCGCCAGCCCCAGGCCACCTGCTGCGGCCGGTTGGCAGGGCCGTGCGTGCGCGCCTGCAGGGCCGACAGGCCGTCCAGTTGCGCGCCCTCGCGCATTTGGCCGAAGCGCGACATGTCCAGGCCGGCGCAGAAGGACCGGCCCTCGCCATGCAGCACCACGGCGCGCACGCCGCGCGTGGCCTGCAGCAGCTCGGTGGCGGCGACCAGGCCATCGAACATGTCCATGTCCAGCGCGTTCATCTTGTCCGGCCGCGCGAGCCGGACCTGCGCGACGCCATCGGCGTCCACGCCCACGGCCACGCGGCCGTGCAGCAGGCGTTCTTCAAGCAAGGCGGGCCCTCCTGTCCTTGGCGTCCTGGCCGGCGATGTTCTCGCGCGCGCGCTGCCAGTCCTCGTCGGTCCAGGACCGCATGCGCGCGAAGTTGCCGCCCGTGGCCTGGTACTGGCCGCCGTCGATGGCGATGGTCTGGCCGTTGATGTAGTCGGCCCCCGGGCCCAGCAGCAGCACCGCCAAGTTGGCCAGCTCGGGCATGCGGCCATTGCGGTCCATGGGGTTGCCTTCGGTCTTGTGCTCGCCGCCGCCCGGGTTCAGCCGCGCGCTCATGCCCTCGGTCGGGAACAGGCCCGGTGCGATGGCGTTGAAGCGGATGCCGCGGCCGGCCCATTCGACGGCCAGCGACTGCGTCATCGCGTGCAGGCCGGCCTTGGACATGGCCGAGGGCACGGTGAAGGCCGAGCCGTTCCAGACCCAGGTCGTGAGGATGGAAACCACGGCCGCACGCTTGCCCTCGGCCAGCCAGCGCTTGCCGCAGTCCAGCGTCATCATGAAGCTGCCGCGGAACACGATGTTGGCGATCGCGTCGAAGCCGCGCGGCGACAGGTCCTCGGTGCGGCTCACGAAGTTGCCGGCCGCGTTGTTGACCAGGCCGTCCAGCGCGCCGCCGTCGGCCCAGATGCGGTCCAGCATGGCGGCGATCTGCTCCTCCTTGCGGATGTCGCAGCCCATGGCGATGGCGCGGCCGTCCTGCGGGCCGGCCGCGGCACTCAGTTCGCGTGCGCTCTCTTCCAGCACGCCCTCGCGTCGGCCGCAGATGTAGACCGTGGCGCCCAGCAGCACCAGGGCCTCGCTCATCACGCGGCCCAGGCCGCTGCCGCCGCCGGTCACGAGGTAGCGCTTGCCGGCCAGCAGGCCGGGCTTGTACATGAGGTCGTCCAATGTCACGGGAATGTCTCCTTCAACGGCCCGTGTAGCGGGGCGCGCGTTTCTCGAGGAAGGCGTTCATGCCTTCGCGGAAGTCGCCGGTCTGCGTGCACAGCACCTGGTTGCGGTCCTCCAGCGCGATCACGGCCTCCATGCTGGGCGCGTCGATGGCCAGGCCCAGCGCGTCCTTGGTCAGGCGCAGCGCCACGGGCGTGGCGCGCAGCATGTCCTCGGCCAGCGATTGCGCATCGGCCTGCAGCTCGGCCAGCGGCGCGACACGGCTGACCAGGCCCAGCGCGTAGGCGCGCTGCGCCTCCATGAAGCGGCCCGTCAGCAAATACTCGGCCGCGACCGAGCTGCCCACCATGCGCGGCAGGAAGTAGCTCACGCCCACGTCGCAGGCCGACAGGCCGATGCGGATGAAGGCCGCGTTCATGCGCGCATCCGGCGTGGCCAGCCGGATGTCCGAGGCCAGCGCGAGCGCGAAACCGCCGCCGCTGGCCGCGCCCTGCACCACGCTGACGATGGGCTGCGGGCAGCGCCGCATGGCCAGCATGATGTCGCGGATGCTCTTCTGCTTCTCCAGCATCTCCTCCACGCCGCGCTGGCCGCCGCCTTGCGCCGTGGTGTCCTTGATGTCCAGGCCCGCACAAAAGGCCCGGCCCGCGCCCTGCAGCACGACCACGCGCGCGCTGCTGCGCGCGTTCAGGCCTTCGAAGTAGTGGCGCAGCGCGTCGGTCAGGGCCGGGTCGAGCGCGTTCAGGCGCTCGGGCCGGTTCATCGTGAGCCAGGCGACGCCGCCGCGCTCCTCCACCTGCAACACTTCGGGACTCACAGCGCGCGCGAGATCACTTCTTTCATGATCTCGTTGGTGCCACCGTAGATGCGCTGGATGCGTGCGTCGGTGTACATGCGCGCGACCAGGTACTCGTTCATGTAGCCGTAGCCACCGAACAGCTGCAGGCATTCGTCGACGACCCGGCCCTGGGCTTCGGAACCCCAGAGCTTGGCCATGGAGGCCGTGGCGGTGTCGAGGCTGCCGGCGACCAGGTCTTCCACGCAGCGGTCGATGAAGGCACGGCCGACCTTGATCTGCGTGGCGATCTCGGCCAGCTTGAACTTGGTGTTCTGGAACTCGGCCACGGGCTTGCCGAAGGCCTTGCGCTCGCGCACATAGTCCAGCGTGGCGCGGTAGGCGCCTTCCATCGCGGCCAGCGAAGAGACCCCGATGATGAGCCGCTCGTAGGGCAGGTCGCCCATGAGCTGGAAGAAGCCCTGGCCCTCCTTGCCGCCCAGCACGGCGCTGGCCGGCACGCGCACGTCGTCGAAGAACAGCTCGGAGGTGTCCTGCGCCTTCAGGCCGATCTTGTCGAGCACGCGTCCCACGCGAAAGCCCGGCGTGTCCTGCGTGTCCACGACCAGGATGGAGGTGCCCTTGGCGCCCTGGGTCGGGTCGGTCTTGGCGACCACCAGCACCACGCCGGCCAGGAAGCCGTTGGAGATGAAGGTCTTGGAGCCATGCAAGGCGTAGCCGCCTTCCACCTTGTCGGCACGCGTGCGCACGCCCTGCAGGTCCGAGCCGGCGCCGGGCTCGGTCATGGCAATGGCGCCGACGATCTCGCCGCGCGCCAGGCGGGGCAGGTAGTGGCGCTTCTGGTCTTCGGTGCCGTGGTTCAGGAAGTAGTGCGCGACGATGGAGTGCACGCCCACGCTCATGCCCGACAGCGCGCGTGCCGCCATCTCTTCGTGGATCACGGCCTCGTGGCGGAAGTCGCCGCCACCACCGCCGTATTCCTCGGGGATGTCCGTGCACAACAGGCCCAGTTCGCCGGCCTTGCGCCAGAGCGCATGGCCCACATGCCCGTTCTTGCGGGCCGCCTCGTCGTGCGGCTGCATCTCGGTCTCGATGAAGCGCACCACGTTGTCGCGGAACAGCGACAGGTCTTCGTCCATCCAGGAGCGGCGGAAATCGATGCTCATGCTTGTCTCTTTCTCTCAGTAGTCCATCACGCAAGCCGCCCGCAGTCCAAGTGCCGGCCTGCAAGCAGCGCCTCGCAAGGCCACGGAGCAGGCCATGCCAGTGCACCCGCGGGACCGGCTCTGCCGGACCGCTGGGTGCGCCCCTTGAGGGGGATGGGACTTCTACACGCAGTGAGAAGTCCAAACGGGGTGGTCAATTCACTTTCCGCTCGCGGCCCTTCCAGTAGGGCTCGCGCAGCACGAACTTCTGCAGCTTGCCGGCTGGCGACACGGGCAGTTCGGTACGGAACTCCACGCTGCGCGGGCACTTGTAGCCGGCGATCAGGGTCTTGCAGTGGGCGATCACGGCGGCCTCGTCCAGGTCCGCTCCGGGGCGCTGCACGATGACGGCGTGCACGCGCTCGCCCCACTTCTCGTCGGGCACGCCGATCACGGCGGACATGGACACACCATCGAGTTGCGCCAGCGCGTTCTCGACCTCGGCCGAATACACGTTCTCGCCGCCGCTCACGATCATGTCCTTGATGCGGTCGACCACGTAGAGGTAGCCCTCCTCGTCCATCATGCCGCCGTCGCCCGTGTGCATCCAGCCGCCGCGCAGCGCGGCCTCGGTCTCGGCCGGCTTGTTCCAGTAGCCCTGCATGACCATGGGGCCGCGCGCGCAGATCTCGCCGACCTGGCCGGGCGGCAGCTCGTTGTTCTCGGGGTCGCGGATGCTGATCTCGGCGATCGGCACCGACTTGCCGGCCGAGCGCAGACGCTTGGCCTGGTGGGGGCCGGGCAGGTGGTCCTCGGGCAGCAGCACGGCGATGGTGGGCGCCAGCTCGGTCATGCCATAGGCCTGGCAGAAGTGCACGCCGGGCAGCGCGGCCATGGCCTGGCCCAGCAAGGTGGCATCGATGGGCGCGGCACCGTACAGCACCATGCGCAGGCTCTTCACGTCGAACTCGGCAAAGCGCGGGTGCTCGATGAGCCGCTTGACCATGGTGGGCACGAGGAAGGTCTCGGTGACCTGCTCGCGTGCAATGGCCTGCAGCACCGCCACCTCCTCGTAGAACGGAATGACGACCTGGGTCGCCATGCGCAGCACCATCTGCAGCGACAGGCCGCAGCCGGCGACGTGGAAGAACGGCGCCGTGACCAGGGCCTGCACCTGCCAGGCGCGCGGCACGGCGGCGGCCGAGGCCAGGCCGTTGAGATACAGGTTGCTGTGCGTGAGCATCACGCCCTTGGGCCGGCCCGTGGTGCCACCCGTGTACATCACGGCGGCCAGGTCGTCGCGCTGGCGGCGCAGGTCCTCCACGGGCTCGGCCGCGGCCAGCAGGGCTTCGAACGAAAGCATGCCCTCGGGCGCAGGCCCCTCGCCGACGTAGATCAGCGTCCTGAGCGACTTGGACAGGTCGCGCAGCGAGGCCACCTGCTTGGCGAAGAATTGGTCGACCAGCAGGATGCGCGTGTCGCAGTCGTCCAGCGAGTAGGCGATCTCCTGCGGGCTCCAGCGCACGTTGACAGGGTTGATCGCGCCGCCGCCCCACCAGGTACCGAACAGGTACTCGACGTAGTGGTCGGAGTTCATGGCCAGCATGGCCACGCGGTCGCCCGGCGCCATGCCGAGCTGGCGCAGCACGGCGGCCACGCGCGCCACGCGGTTGTGCAGCCGCGCGAAGCTGCTGCGGCGTTCGCCGAAGACCACGGCCGTGGCCTGCGGCTTCTCACGCAGCGCCTTGTGCAGGGACTGGGTCAGTTGCATGCTTGTCTCCTCGTTGTTGCTGGTCAGCGCGCAGACCAGCGCGCCAGCAGCGTGGCGGCATCGTACGGCGACTGGGCTGGCGGCAGCTCGGGCGGCGTGCGGCTGAAGCGCGGCGCGGGCGCGGGCTGCACCATGCCGCCCGTCTCGGCGAAGGTGCCGCGCGCGCGGTTGTGCGCGTGGGCCGGCGCCTCGTCCCAGTCCAGCACGGGCGCGAAGCAGGCGTCCGTGCCTTCCAGCAGCGTGCACCATTCGTCGCGCGTGCGTGTGCGGAACAGGTCGGCCATGCGCAGCTTGAGCAGCGGCCACCGCGCATGGTCCAGCTGTGCGTCGAAGGCCGGATCGTCGGCAATGCCGCAGCGCTCGCGCAGCAGCGCGTAGAACTGCGGCTCGATCGCGCCGATGGCCACGTACCTGCCGTCGGCGCAGGCATAGGTGTCGTAGAAGTGGGCGGCACCGTCGAGCAGGTTCTCGCCGCGCTGGTTGTTCCACTGGCCGGCGGCCTTCATGCCGTACATCATGGCCGACAGCAGGGCCGCGCCATCGGTCATGGCCGCGTCGATCACCTGGCCCTGGCCCGAGGCCTTGCTCTCGTGCAGCGCCGCGAGGATGCCGAAGGCCAGCAGCATGGCGCCGCCACCGAAATCGCCCACGTAGTTCAGGGGGGGCACCGGCGTCTCGCCCGAGCGGCCGATGGCGTGCAGCGCGCCGCTGATGGCGATGTAGTTGATGTCGTGCCCGGCCGCCTGGGCCAGTGGCCCGTGCTGGCCCCAGCCCGTCATGCGGCCGTACACCAGGCGCGGGTTGCGCGCGAGGCACAGGTCCGGGCCCAGGCCCAGGCGCTCCATCACGCCAGGGCGAAAGCCCTCGATCAACACATCGGCGCGCGCGATGGTCTGCAGCAACTGCTCGGCCGCGCCCTCGGCCCGCAGGTCCAGCGGCAGCACGGTGCGGCCGCGCGCCAGGATGTCGTGCGGATTGCGCCGGCTGCCGGGCCGCTCCACGCGCAGCACTTCGGCGCCCATGTCCGCGAACAGCATCGCGCAGAACGGGCCCGGCCCGATGCCTGCCATCTCGACCACCCGAAGTCCCTGCAAAGGTCCTGCCATCTCGTACGCCTCCTCGGGCCGGCGCGGGCCAGCCATTTTCGATGGAGGCATCTTGGCGTCGCGGCCCAGGGGCGGCATCGTCGGAACGGACGAAGTTCTCGGATTAGGGTCATCCAGAGTGGTCAGACCACCCGACCAATGTTGCAATCGCGCCCACTTCAGACCACGAGGAGACACCGCATGCAACGACGCCATGTCCTGGCCCGCACGGCCGGCGCCATCGCCACCCTCGCCTTCGGCGTGCCGGCCCTAGCGGCCTGGCCCGACCGACCGATCACGCTGATCGTGCCCTGGGGTGCCGGCGGCGGCACCGATGCCGTGGCCCGCATCATCGGCACCGAACTCGAGAAGGAACTCAAGCAGCCCGTCAACGTGGTCAACCGCACGGGCGGCAGCGGGGTGGTGGGCCACCAGGCCATCGCCTCCGCGGCGCCGGACGGCTACACCATCGGCATCCTGACGGTGGAGATCGGCATGATGCGGCACGCCGGGCTCACGCAACTCTCCGGCGCGGACTACACACCGCTGGCGCTCATGAACTTCGACGCCAACACCGTGCTCGTGCGTGCCGACTCGCCGATCAAGACCGCGGCCGACCTGCTCGCGGCAGCCAAGGCGAATCCCGGCAAGCTCAAGGCCAGCGGCACGGGCCAGGGCGGCATCTGGCACCTGGGTCTGGCGCAATGGCTGGTCGACAACAAGCTGCCGGGCAATGCCATCGCCTGGGTGCCGAGCCAGGGCGCGGCGCCCGGCCTGCAGGACCTGCTGGCCGGCGGCGTGGACGTGGTCTCGTGCTCGCTGCCCGAAGGACGTGCGCTGATCGAAGGCGGCAAGGTGCGCCCGCTGATCCTGCTCGGCTCCAAGCCGGACGGCATCTTCCCCCAGGTGCCGCTGTACACGGACGCGAACGGCAAGCAGTGGAACGCCGGTGCCTGGCGCGGCATCGCCGGCCCCAAGGGCCTGCCCAAGGACGTCAGCGACCGGCTCTCGGCCACGCTCAAGAAGATCTTCGAGGGCCCGGGCTACCAGGACTTCCTGAAGTCGCGCGGCTTCGGCGCGCTGTACGCCGGCCCGGCCGAGTTCGGCAAGTTCATCGCGGACAAGGATGCCGAGTCGGCCACGGCGATGAAGGCCGTGGGCATCGCCAAATGAGGCCCCCAGGTCCGTGGCACGCCCGGCCCGTCCCCCGAGGGGAGCACGCCGCCTTGGGGCGGCCCGGCGGCGGCTGACGCCATGCGCATCCACGACAGCCTGACGGGGGCGGTGCTGCTGCTCCTGTCCCTGGCCGTGCTCTGGCACATCCAGGGCTTTCCGCCGGCCGCCGGGCAGCAGTACGGCCCTGCGTTGTTCCCCGGCCTGATCGCCGGCGGCCTGGCCATCGCCTCGGCCGTGCTGTGCTGGCAGGGCCTGCGCTCGGGCCAGCCGCTCGTCACGCTCGGCGCGGGCCTGCGCTCGCCGCGCCATCTGGCGAGCCTGCTCGTGGCGCTGGCCGGCATGGTGTTCTACATCCTGTGCGCCGATGCGCTGGGCTTCATCGCCTGCAGCGTGCTCGTGCTGCTGGCACTGCAATGGGCGCTGGGCGTGCGGCTGGCGACCGCGCTGGGCGTGGCCGTCGTCGCCACACTGGTGATCCACACCTGCTTCTACAAGTTGCTGCGCGTGCCGCTGCCCTGGGGCTGGCTGCAGCCCATCGCCTGGTGAAGGACGCCTGATGGACACCGTGCTGCAAGCCTTCCAAATCGTGGCCACGCCGCAGGTGCTGGTGGTGATGCTGCTGTCCGGCCTGTTCGGCATGTTCGTGGGCGCAGTGCCGGGGCTCACGGCCACCATGGCCACGGCGCTGCTGGTGCCCATCACCTTCTTCCTGCCGCCGGTGCCGGCCATCGCCGCCATCGTGACGGCCACGGCCATGGCGATCGTCGCGGGCGACATCCCGGGCGCGCTGCTGCGCATCCCGGGCACGCCGGCTTCGGCCGCCTACACCGACGAGTCCTACGCCATGACGCGCAAGGGCCAGGGCGAAACGGCGCTGGGCATCGGCCTGGTGTTCTCGTGCATCGGCGGGCTGTTCGGCACGGCCGTGCTGATCCTGGCCGCGCCCTCGCTGGCGGAGTTCGCGATCAAGTTCAGCTCCTTCGAGTACTTCTGGCTCGTGGCGCTGGGGCTCAGCTGCGCCGTGTTCATCACGAGCGACGCGCCACTCAAGGGCGTGATCACCTTGTTCCTGGGCCTGCTGATCGGCTGCGTGGGCCTGGAGAACCCGGCCGCGCATCCGCGCTTCACCTTCGGCAGCGCCGACCTGCTGGGCGGCGTGAGCCTGATCCCGGCCATGATCGGCATGTTCGCGATCTCCGAGATCCTGCGCTTCACGCTGACGACCGAGCAGATCGGCCGCTTCCACCAGCAGATCGGCTCGGTGTTCACGGGCATGGGCGCGCTGCTGCGCAAGTACCCCAGGCAGACGCTGCGCGGCAGCATGCTGGGCACGGCCGTGGGCATCCTGCCCGGCGCGGGCGCCGACATCGCGGCCTGGATGTCGTTCGCGATGAGCAAAAAGCTCTCCAGGGAGCCCGAGAAGTTCGGCACGGGGCACCCCGAAGGCCTGGTGGAGGCCGGCGCCGCCAACAACAGCGCGCTGGCCGGCGCCTGGGTGCCGGCGCTGGTGTTCGGCATCCCGGGCGATTCGATCACGGCCATCGTGATCGGCGTGCTCTACATGAAGAACATGAACCCCGGCCCCATGATCTTCATGAACAACGCGCCCAGCGTGTACGCGGTGTTCCTGGTCTTCATCGCGGCCAATCTGCTGATGCTGCCGCTGGGCTGGGCCTGCATCAAGGCTTCGGCGCGCATGCTGCGCATGCCGCGCAACATCCTGATGCCCATCATCCTGCTGTTCTGCCTGGTGGGTGCCTTCGCCATCAACAACGCGGTGTTCGACCTCTGGATCCTGGTGGCCTTCGGCCTGGCCGCCTGGGTTCTCGAAGAGAACGGCTTTCCGATCGCCCCCGCCATCCTGGGCATGCTGCTCGGCAAGATGCTGGAGGAGAACTTCATCACGTCCATGATCAAGTCCGACGGCAGCTGGCTGGCTTTCGTCGAACGCCCCATTGCCGGCGCGCTGGCTCTGTTCACGCTCCTGCTCTGGGCAGGCTCGGGCTGGCTGGCCTGGCGCCGCCGCAGCAACAGCATCACCGCATGACCGACACCCTCCCCCTCTACGACGCGGCCGCGCTGGTCGCCTTCGCCGACGGCCTGCTGCAACGCGCCGGCCTGGCCCCCGCCATGGCGCTGAGCGTGGCGCAGACCCTGGTCGACGGCGACCTGCTGGGCCACGACACGCACGGCCTGGCCCTGCTGGCCGGTTACCTCAAGGAAATCGAGAGCGGCAAGATGGCGGTGCAAGGCAGCCCTGAGATGCTGTCGGACCGCCCCGCCGCCGTGCTCTGGGACGGCCGTCGCCTGCCCGGCCCCTGGCTCGTGCACCAGGGCCTGGACCTGCTGTTGCCGCGCGCACGCGCACTGGGCACGGCCACGCTGGCGATCCGGCGCAGCCACCACATCGCCTGCCTGGCCGTCTACATGCTGCGCGCGCTCGACGAAGGCATGCTGATGCTGCTGGCCTGCTCGGACCCGAACACCGCCAGCGTCGCGCCTTTCGGCGGCACGCAGGCCGTGTTCACGCCCAATCCGCTTGCGCTGGGCTTTCCGCTCAGTGCCGGCGGCGTCATGGTGGACATCTCGGCCTCGATCACGACCAACGGCATGAGCAACCGCAAGCACGCGGCCGGCGAGCGCTTCGCCTACCCGGTGGCCATCGACGCGCAAGGCCGGCCGAGCGACGACCCGGCCGTGCTGTTCGCCCAGCCGCCCGGGACCTTGCTGCCCGTGGGCGGCACCACGCACGGCCACAAGGGCTACGGCCTCGCGCTGCTGGTGGAATCGCTGACGGCCGGCCTGGCCGGCCATGGCCGCGCCGACGCACCCGAGGGCTGGGGCGCGACCGTCTACATCACGCTGCACGACCTCGCAGCCTTCGGCGGCAAGGACGACTTCCTGCGCCAGATGGACCACGTGGCGGCGCGCTGCCGCGCCAACCTTCCCGTGGATGCACGCCAGCCTGTGCGCCTGCCCGGAGAGGGCGGGCTGCGCCGGCGCGCCGAGGCGCTGGAGCACGGCGTGCGCCTGCACCCCGG
Organism: Pseudorhodoferax aquiterrae; assembly: GCF_014652235.1. GTDB lineage: Bacteria > Pseudomonadota > Gammaproteobacteria > Burkholderiales > Burkholderiaceae_C > Pseudorhodoferax > Pseudorhodoferax aquiterrae. The sequence continues at coordinate 251,889 of NZ_BMYK01000001.1, read as the reverse complement.
CATCGCCCCGGCGCTCGCAGACGCCCAAGCGCGCTACGGCCTGCGGCTGGCCGACGCACGCCTTTCCTGATCACTCCGCGTGCATGCGGACTTCGCGGCTCTCGCCCATGTTGGTGGGCGGCTTGCCGGTGGCCGCGGCCTTGGCCATCTTGAAGATCTGCGTGAGCTTGTTGGCCTTCACGTCCCAGAAATGGGCATGGCTGATGCGCACTTCGACCAGCGCGACGTCCGGATCGTCCACGCCGCCCGGGAACCAGGCCTCGGTCATCTTGTTCCACAACGCGCGCGCCTTGGCCTTGTCCTCGCTGACGGAGGCCGTGCCGCTGACGGAGACGTAGCTGTCATCGCCCGGGTCGGCGTAGGCCACGTTGACGTTGGCCTCGCGCGCGAGGTCTTCGACCGAATCGCTCTTGCGCGACATGAAGAACCACAGGCGGTCGTCTTCGTCGAGCTGCTTGTTCTGCGTGGTCATGGGCCGCGAGTGCAGGTGGCCATTCTCCGGGTGGCGCGTGGTGAACATCGCGAACTTGATGTCCTTGATCAGTTCCCACAGCTGCTGGCGGTCTTCGGGGGTGCTCATGCGCTCTCCTTCGTTGGGTGGACTGCCCTGCCGGCGGCAGGGCATGCTCCCCATTGGAGGCGTGCGACGCGCCACGCCCCATCGGCGCAGCGCGTGCCTACGCGTCGGCGATGGCGCCGTCCACCACGGCCTGGGCCTCGGCGAAGATGCGTTGCAGGTGTGCCTCGCCGCGCCGGCTCTCCGCGTAGATCTTGTAGACGTTCTCCGTGCCCGAGGGCCGCGCCGCGAACCAGCCCCCTTCGGTGCTGACCTTGATGCCGCCGATGGCCGCGCCGTTGCCGGGGGCGTGGCTCTGCACGGCCGTGATCGGCTCGCCAGCGAGTTCGGAGGACGTGATCTGCGCGGGCGTGAGCTTGCCCAGCAGCTTCTTCTGCGCCGGCGTGGCCGGTGCGTCCTTGCGGCTGAACACGGGGTTGCCGAAATCGGCCGCGAGCGCGGCGTAGAGCTGCCCGGGGTCGCGGCCGGTGCGCGCCGTGATCTCGGCCGCCAGCAGCGCTGCGGTGATGCCGTCCTTGTCCGTGCTCCAGACCGTGCCGTCGCGGCGCAGGAAGCTCGCGCCCGCGCTCTCCTCGCCGCCGAAGCCCAGCGAACCGTCGAACAGGCCGTCGGCGAACCACTTGAAGCCCACCGGCACCTCGTGCAGCCGCCGGCCCAGGCGCGCGGCCACGCCGTCGATCACGCTCGTGGAGACGATGGTCTTGCCCACGGCCGCCTGCGCGTTCCACTGCGGGCGGTGGCGGAACAGGTAGTCGATGCAGACGGCCAGGTAGTGGTTGGGCGGCAAGAGGCCGGTGCCGGGCGTCACGATGCCGTGGCGGTCGTGGTCGGTGTCGCAGGCGAAGGCCACGTCGAAGCGGTCCTTCATCGCCAGCAGCGACTGCATGGCGTGCGGCGAGGACGGGTCCATGCGGATCTGGCCGTCCCAGTCCAGCGTCATGAAGGCAAAGCGCGGGTCCACCGTCTCGCTGACCACCGTGAGCGGCAGGCCGTAGCGCTCGGCGATGGCGCGCCAGTAGTGCACGCCGGCGCCGCCCAGCGGGTCCACGCCAAGGCGCAGGCCGGAACCGCGGATGAGCTCCAGGTCGAGCACGCTCCCCAGATCGGCCACGTAGGTGTTCAGGAAGTCGTGGCGCTGCGTGGTCGATGCGTCCAGCGCCGCGCGCAGCGGCATGGTGCGCACGCCGGCCAGGCCGGCTTCGAGGTACTTGTTGGCCGCGGCCTCGATGGGCCCGGTGATCTCGCCACCGGCGGGGCCGCCGTTGGGCGGGTTGTACTTGAAGCCGCCATCGCGCGGCGGGTTGTGCGAGGGCGTGACGAGGATGCCGTCGGCCAGCCCCTGCGTGCGGCCGCGGTTGTAGACCAGGATGGCGTGCGAGACGGCCGGCGTGGGCGTGGGCTCGTCGCCAGCGGACAGCAGCACCGGCACGCCGTTGGCCGCCAGCACCTGCATGGCGCTGGCCACCGCGGGCTCCGACAGCGCATGCGTGTCCGCACCCAGGAACAGCGGGCCCGTGATGCCCTGGGCCTTGCGCTGGTCGCAGATGGCCTGGGTGATGGCCAGCACGTGCCAGTCGTTGAAGGAACGGTCCAGCGATGAACCGCGGTGGCCCGAGGTGCCGAAGGCCACGCGCTGGGCCGGCACACCCGGGTCCGGCTTGTCGTCGGCGTAGGCGGCGCGCAGGGCGGCCAGGTCGATCAGGGCATCGGCGGGAGCCGGCTTGCCGGCGAGAGGGTGCAAATGGGCGCTCATGGGATCCTCGAAGGCTGTTCGGCCCGGTGCAAGGGCCGTGCCACAGCATAGCGGCGCATGGCGACGCCGCCGGTAGGACGGGGGCTGGCTTCCTCGGGCTTCAGGCGGTGGAGCCGCGCTCGACGATGCGAAAGCCCACATCCACGATGGGCGCGGTGACCGTCTCGCCGCGGCAGCGCGCCAGCACGAGTTGCGCAGCCAGACGGCCGATGGCCGGGCCGTCGATCAGCACCGTGCTCAACGACGGCCACAGGTGGGCCGCGAAGTCGGCATTGCCGAAGCCGCAGACCGCCAGGTCCTGCGGCACGCGCCGGCCGCGCGCCTGCGCCTCGACCAGCACGCCCTGGGCCAGCTGGTCGGAGCTGCAGGCCACGGCCTGCAGGCCGGGTTCGCGCGCCAGCAGCTCGGCCAGCGCCTGGCGGCCGCGTTCCAGGGTGCTGGGGGCGTCCACGGTGGCGGTGGGCACGGCCCGACCGAACGCGGCCTCGAAGCCTGCCCGTCGCAGCTGCGCGCGTGGATCGCCCGCCGTGGCGATGCCCACGTGCTGCCAGCCCTTGGCGCGGAAGTAGCCGCCCACCGCGCGGCCCACGCTGTCCTGCGAGAAGCCGACCAGCATGTCCACGGGCGCGTCCGACAGGTCCCAGGTCTCCACGACGGGGATGCCGGTGCGGCGCAGGCGTTCGCGCACGGCCCCGTCCTGCACCAGGCCGGTGAAGACGATGCCGTCGGGCTGGCGGCTGATCATGGTGTTGAGCACCAGCTCCTCGCGCGCGCGGTCGTAGCCGGTCTGGCCCAGCAGCAGCTGGTAGCCCTCGGCGGCCAGCGTCTCGGTCAGCGTCTGCACCGAGGGCAGGAACTGCGCCACGGCCAGCGCCGGCACGATGCCGGCCACCATGCGGCTGCGCTTGGACTTGAGGCCGCCCGCCAGCAGGTTGGGGATGTAGCCCGTGGCCTGCACGGCTTGCTGCACGCGCGCGATGGTCTTGGGCGAGACCACGGCAGGATTGCCCAGCGCACGCGAGGCCGTGATCAGCGACACGCCCGCGGCACGGGCGACGTCGTGCAAGGTGGCGGGCTTGGCAGACCTGGCGGCGGGTGGCGTGGTGTTCATGGCGGCTGGCGACTGCGGGAAACATCCCGCTTGACGGCAGAAATGACAACGATATCATCGCTCCCGTCGAGGTCGTCGTACAACCATCGAACAAACACGCAAGAACGAGCGTAGACGTCCGACATCGCCCGAAATGACAACGATGTCATTCACCCCTGCCCGATTTGGAGACTCCATGAAGAAACTTCTCGCCGCCGCCCTGACCACGCTGGCATTCGCTGCCGCAGCCGAAACCTGGCCCAGCAAGGCCGTCACCCTGGTCGTGCCCTTCCCGCCAGGCGGCTCGACCGACCAGGTCGCGCGCGCGGTCGGGCCGCTCCTGACGGACAAGCTCAAGCAGTCCTTCCTCGTGGACAACAAGGCCGGCGCCACGGGCACCATCGGCGCGACCTTTGTCAAGCGCGCGCCGGCCGACGGCAGCACCTTCCTGGTCACCTCGCTGGGTCCGCTGGTCATCGTGCCGCACTTGCTCAAGGGCATGCAGTTCGACCCGCTCAAGGACTTCGACCCCATCACCGTGGCCGTGCAGTCGCCCAACGTGCTGGTGGTGCATCCGAACTCGCCGTTCAGGAGCCTCGCGGACGTGGTGGCCTTCAACAAGGCCAACCCGGGCAAGATGACCTTCGCCTCGGCCGGCAACGGCTCGTCCGACCACCTGACGGCCGAGCTGTTCTGGCAGCAGATCGGCGTCAAGGGCATCCACGTGCCCTACAAGGGCGGCGCGCCGGCCCACACCGACCTCATGGGCGGGCAGGTCGACGCCTCCTTCCAGAACGTGAACTCGGTGCTGCAGTACATCAAGGGCGGCAAGATGCGCGCACTGGCCGTGACGAGCACCAAACGCTCTCCGGTGCTGCCTGACGTGCCGACCATGGCCGAGGCCGGCGTGGCCAACGTGGAAGTGACCTCCTGGCAGGCCATCGTGGCGCCCAAGGGCCTGCCGGCCGATGTGCGCGAGAAGGCCCATGCCGCCTTCGTCGAGGCGCTGAACAGCCCCAAGGTCAAGGACCAGTTCACGAGCATCGGCTTCGAGATGGTGGCCAACACGCCGGCCGAGTTCGCCGCCTTCCAGCAAAAGGAATACGCGAAGTGGAAGACGGTCATCGAGACCGGAAAAATCAGTATTGAGTAACCCCCCGTTTGGCCGGCTCACTGCGTGTAGCCGTCCGATACCCCCCAGGGGGGCGCACCCAGCGGCCTGGCAGAGCCAGTTCCGCGGGTGCACTTGGATGGCCTGCTCCGCGGCCGTCTGAACCGCGGCTTGCAACCGCCGCTGTACTTTGAACACCGCCATGACACACGACAGCATCGCCCACATCCGTCTCTCCTCCTGCTACCTGCCGCTGGCCAACCCGATCAGCGATGCCAAGGTGCTGACCGGGCGCCAGAAGCCCATGACCGAGATCGCAATGCTGTTCGCCGAAATCGAAACGAAAGACGGGCACAAGGGCCTGGGCTTCTCCTATTCCAAGCGCGCCGGCGGCCCCGGCCAGTTCGCGCACGCCAAGGAGGTCGCGCCCGCGCTGATCGGCGAAGACCCCAGCGACATCGCCAAGCTCTGGACCAAGCTGTGCTGGGCCGGCGCCTCGGTCGGCCGCAGCGGCCTGGCCGTGCAGGCCTACGGCGCCTTCGACGTGGCGCTGTACGACCTCAAGGCGCGCCGCGCCGGGCTGTCGCTTTCCAAGCTGCTGGGTTCGCAGCGCGACTCGGTGCGCTGCTACAACACCTCGGGCGGCTTCCTGCACACGCCGATCGACCAGCTCAAGGTGAACGCCGCGGCCTCGATCGCACGCGGCATCGGCGGCATCAAGCTCAAGGTCGGCCAGCCCGACGGCAAGATCGACATCGCCCGCGTGGAGGCCGTGCGCAAGCACCTGGGCGACCAGGTGCCGCTGATGGTGGACGCCAACCAGCAATGGGACCGGCCCACGGCCCAGCGCATGTGCCGCATCTTCGAGCAGTACAACCTGGTCTGGATCGAGGAGCCGCTGGACGCCTACGACCACGAAGGCCACGCCGCGCTGGCCGCCACCTTCGACACGCCGATCGCCACGGGCGAGATGCTGACCAGCCTGTCGGAGCACTACGACCTGATCCGCCACCGCGCGGCCGACTACCTGATGCCCGACGCGCCGCGCGTGGGCGGCATCACGCCCTTCCTCAAGATCGCCGCGCTGGCCGAGCATGCCGGCCTGAGCTTGGGCCCGCATTTCGCGATGGAGCTGCACGTGCACCTGGGCGCGGTCTACGCCACCGAGCCCTGGGTCGAGCACTTCGACTGGCTGGAGCCGCTGTTCAACGAGCGCCTGGAAATCCGGGACGGCCGTATGCTGGTGCCGACGCGGCCGGGCCTGGGCCTCTCGCTGAGCGAGCAGGCGCGCGCCTGGACGCGCGAAACGGCGGAGATCGGTCAACGCGCCTGAACAACGAGCACACCACGATGAGCACGCCTCTTTACATCACCATGCACCCGGCCGACAACGTGGCCATCGTGGCCAACGACGGCGGCCTGCCGGCCGGCACGGTGTTTCCCGACGGCCTGACCCTGGTCGACAAGGTGCCGCAGGCGCACAAGGTCGCGCTGGTCGACATCCCCGAGGGCGGGGCCGTGCGCCGCTACAACGCGACCATCGGCTACGCCAACAAGCCGCTGCCGCGCGGCAGCTGGGTGCACGAGCGTCTGCTGACCATGCCCGAGGCGCGCGCGCTGGAAGGCCTGCCCATCGCCACCGTCAAGCCCGAACCCCCACCGCCGCTGGAGGGCTACACCTTCGAGGGCTACCGCAACCCGGACGGCTCGGTCGGCACGCGCAACATCCTGGCCATCACGCAGACCGTGCAGTGCGTGGCCGGCGTGACCGACTTCGCGGTGCAGCGCATCAAGGCCGAGCTGCTGCCGCGGTACCCCAACGTGGACGACGTGGTGGCGCTGGAGCACACCTACGGCTGCGGCGTGGCCATCGACGCGCCGGACGCCATCGTGCCGATCCGCACGCTGCGCAACATCAGCCTGAACCCGAACTTCGGCGGCGAGGTGATGGTGGTGAGCCTGGGCTGCGAGAAGCTGCAGCCCGAGCGGCTTCTCCCTCCGGGTTCGATTCCCATCGTGGACGAACGCAACGTCGCCGACGTGGGCGACACGGCCGAGGCCAAGCTCGACGTGGTCTGCCTGCAGGACGATGCCCACGTGGGCTTCATGTCCATGGTGCAGTCCATCATGCGCCAGGCCGAGGAGCACCTGGAGCGCCTGAATGCGCGCCGGCGCGAGACCGTGCCGGCCAGCGAACTCGTGGTCGGCGTGCAGTGCGGCGGCAGCGATGCCTTCAGCGGCGTGACCGCCAACCCGGCCGTGGGCTACTGCACCGACCTCTTGGTGCGCGCGGGCGCCACCGTGATGTTCAGCGAGGTGACCGAGGTGCGCGACGGCATCGACCAGCTGACCTCGCGCGCCAGCACGCCCGAAGTGGCCGAGGCCATGGTCCGCGAGATGGCCTGGTACGACGCCTACCTGGACAAGGGCCGTGTGGACCGCAGCGCCAACACCACGCCGGGCAACAAGAAGGGCGGCCTGTCCAATATCGTCGAGAAGGCCATGGGCTCCATCGTCAAGAGCGGCAGCGCGCCCATCACGGGCGTGATCTCGCCGGGCGAGAAGCTCAAGCAGAAAGGCCTGATCTACGCCGCCACGCCAGCATCGGACTTCATCTGCGGCACGCTGCAGCTGGCCGCCGGCATGAACCTGCACGTGTTCACGACCGGCCGCGGCACGCCCTACGGCCTGGCCGAGGTGCCCGTGATCAAGGTGGCCACGCGCGACGACCTGGCGCGGCGCTGGCACGACCTCATGGACGTCAACGCCGGCACCATCGCGACCGGCGAGAAGACCATTGCCGAGGTGGGCTGGGAGATGTTCCAGCTCATGCTGGACGTGGCCAGCGGCCGCAAGAAAACCTGGGCCGAGCAGTGGAAGCTGCACAACGCCTTGGTGCTGTTCAACCCCGCACCCGTGACCTGAAACAAGGAGAGACACCATGAAGATCGGATTCATCGGCCTGGGCATCATGGGCGCGCCCATGGCCCTGCACCTCATCAACGCCGGGCACGAACTCACCTACGTCAAGCGCAGCAAGACCAATGCCGACATCGCGGCCAGCAGCGCCAAGGGTGTGGCCACGGCCAAGGAGGTTGCGCAGGCTTCCGACGTCGTCATCTTGATGCTGCCCGACACGCCCGACGTGCAGGCCGTGCTGTTCGGCGAGAACGGCGTGGCCGAGGGCCTGTCCAAGGGCAAGCTGGTCATCGACATGAGCTCGATCTCGCCGATCGAGACCAAGGCCTTCGCCGCCAAGATCGAAGCCCTGGGCTGCGACTACGTGGACGCGCCGGTCTCCGGCGGCGAGGTCGGCGCCAAGGCCGCCAGCCTGACCATCATGGTCGGCGGCAGCGAGGCGGCCTTCGCCCGCGCCCAGCCGCTGTTCGAGAAGATGGGCAAGAACATCACCCATGTGGGCGCGGTCGGTGCGGGCCAGACCACCAAGGTGGCCAACCAGATCATCGTGGCGCTGAACATCGCGGCCGTGGGCGAGGCCCTGCTGTTCGCGAGCAAGGCCGGCGCCGACCCGGCCAAGGTGCGCCAGGCGCTGATGGGCGGCTTCGCGTCCAGCCGCATCCTCGAGGTGCACGGCGAGCGCATGATCAAGCGCACCTTCAACCCGGGCTTTCGCATCGGCCTGCACCAGAAGGATCTGGGTCTGGCGCTGGCCGGCGCCAAGTCCATGGGCGTGGCGCTGCCGCAGACCGCCAGCGCGGCCCAGCTCATGCAGACCTGTGCGGCCCAGGGCTGGGACCAGCTGGACCATTCGGCCCTGGTCAAGGCGCTCGAACTCATGGCCCACCACCCGGTGGCACCGGACTGATCGCCCTCCCCCACCCGGCACGCGGCACAACCAAGGAGACGACATGACACCCAACCGCTTGCGCACCCTGTGGCAGTCCGGCGGCGCCGCCGTCAACGGCTGGCTGGCCATCCCGAACAGCTTCTCGGCCGAGACCATGGCCCACCAGGGTTGGGACAGCCTGACCATCGACCTCCAGCACGGCGTGGTGGACTACCAGGCCATGCTGCCCATGCTGCAGGCCATCCAGACGACCGAGACGGTGCCGGTCGTGCGCGTGCCCTGGCTGGAACCCGGCATCCTCATGAAGACGCTGGACGCCGGCGCCGCGGCCGTGATCTGCCCCATGGTCAACACGCGCGAGGACGCACAAAAACTCGTGGCCTGGACCAGCTACGCGCCGCGCGGCACGCGCAGCTTCGGGCCGATCCGTGCGCTGCTCGTGCACGGCGCCGATTACCCCGAAGAGGCCAACGACTTCGTCGTGCGCTTCGCGATGATCGAGACCGCGCAGGCGCTGGACAACGTGGACGCCATCCTGTCCGTCGAAGGCCTGGACGCGGTCTACATCGGCCCGTCCGACCTGTCGCTGTCGCTGGGCTGCCGGCCCGTGTTCGACGACGTGGACCCCACCGCGCAGCAGGCCATCGAGCACATCCTGGCGCGCGCCAAGGCGCATGGCCTGGTGGCCGGCATCCACAACGGCAGCCCACGCGTGGCGCTGGAACGCCAGGCCCTGGGCTTCCAGTTCCTGACGGTGGGCTCCGATGCGCGGCTCATGGCGGCCGGCGCGCAGCAGACCGTCGCCGCCATGCGCGCCCAGGCCCCCGCCCAACCCGGCAGCGGCTACTGAAGAAGAATTTTCACAACCAAAGGAGACCTTTCCCGATGCAGCAAGACAGCCGCAGACGCTTCCTGAAAACCGCCGCCGGCACGGCCCTCGGCGCAGCCGCCGGCCTGGCCGGGGCCCAGTCCTTCGACTTCAGGCCGGCCCAGCGCTACCCCGATCCCAACGTCTTCATCCTGGACCCGAGCTTCGCCAAGTACCGCATCTACAGCAGCACCATCGAGCAGCTGGGCAGCGGCATGCGCTGGGCCGAGGGCCCGGCCTACTTCCCCGAGACCGGCACGCTGATCCTGTCGGACATCCCGAACAACCGGCTCATGAAGTACGAGGAGAAGACGGGCCGGTTCTCGGTCCACAAGGAGAACGTGAACTACGCCAACGGCAACACGCGCGACCGCCAGGGCCGGCTCCTGAGCTGCGAGCATTCGGTCACGCGCCGCGTGGTGCGCACCGAAAAGGACGGCAGCATGACGGTGCTGGCCGACAACTTCGAAGGCAAGCGCCTGAACGCGCCCAACGACATCGTGGTGAAGTCCGACGACAGCATCTGGTTCACCGACCCGACCTTCGGCATCAACGGCGAATGGGAAGGCTCGCGCGCCAAGCCCGAGCAGGCCACGACCAACGTCTACCGCATCCAGAACGGCCAGATCGCGGCCGTGATCACCGACATCCTGAACCCCAACGGCCTGGCCTTCTCGCCCGACGAGAAGCACCTGTACGTGGTCGAGTGGCGCGGCACGCCCAACCGCAGCGTCTGGCGCTACGACGTGGGGGCCGACAACAGCCTGTCGAACAAGACCAAGCTCATCGACGCGGGCGGCCCGGGCGCCTTCGACGGATTGCGCGTGGACCGCGACGGCAACCTGTGGTGCGGCTGGGGCTTCACGGGCGCCTTCGCGGCCGAGGCGACCGACATCGGCGGCGGCATGAAGGCGCACCTGCCGCTGGGCAAGTCCGAGGAGATGGACGGCGTGAAGGTCTTCAACAAGGACGGCAAGCCGATCGGCTTCATCCGCCTGCCCGAGCGCTGCGCCAACCTGGAGTTTGGCGGACCCAAGCGCAACCGGCTCTACATGGCCAGCAGCCACTCGCTGTACGCGCTGTACGTCGAGGCGCACGGCGCGGTGTGAACGCGCGGGCTACGGCTTGCCGAAGCCGTGGCGCGCCAGCACCTGCTGGCCGGGCTCCGACCGCACGAAGGCGATGAAATCGGCCGCCGCGGCCTTGTGCGGGCTGTCGGCCACCACCGCGATCGGGTAGGACACGGGCGTCGCGCCCTGCGGCGAGGCCACCACCTTGACCTTGTTGCCGGCGACGGTCGCGTCCGTGCGGTAGACGAAGCCGGCCTCGACCTCGCCGCGGCTCACGTAGTCCAGCACCTGGCGCGCGCTGTCGGCCTGCACGAACTTGGGCTCCAGCACCTTCCACAGGCTGATGGCGTCCAGCACCTCCTTGGTGTAGCGGCCCACGGGCACGGTGGCCGTCTTGCCCACGGCGATCTTTCTGACGGCCGGGCGGTTGAGGTCCGCCAGGCCGGTGATGCCCGTGCCGCCCTGGGCTGGTTCGATCAGCACCAGGCTGTTGGTCACGAAGTTCCTGCGCGAAGCCGCGTCGATGCGCTTTTGCGCGTCGGCGCGGTCCATGGTCTCCTGGTCGGCGCTGGCGAACACGTCCACCGGCGCGCCCTGGCGGATCTGCTGGAGCAGGACACCCGAGGCGGCGAAGTTGAAGCGCACCGTGGTGCCGGGCTTGGCGGCCTCGAACCGGGGTGCCAGTTCCTTGAACGCGTCGGAGAGGCTGGCGGCGGCGGACACGGTGATCTGCTGGGCCCAGGATGCGGCGGGCCAGGCCAGGGCGGACAGCAGGGAAGCGATGGCGACGATCCGCATGCAGGGCACCTGAAAGGAAAGAGGGTCGGAGATGGTTTCGCTGTGTTTCCAAGAATATAACAGCGAAGCCAGGCAATCCCCTGGAATGGGGCGGTTACGCCATTCCTTCAGGAACACAACGAAGACAGATTCGGCACAGCTTCCCGCAGGCCTGCGCCGGGCCCGACGGCCTATGCGCCCGCGGCGAAGCGGGCCAGCGCCACCAGGCCCACGACCAGCAACACGACGATCACGAAGGCCACGAGCACGAGTGGCAGAAAGCCCACCTGCTCGGTGCGCTTCTCGGCCTCGGATTGGCGGCCGCCCAGGCCGATCAGGCTCCAGAGCACGGCGCGCACGGTGCGCAGCAACTTGTTCATGGCCGGACTATGCCGCAGTCCGGCATCGGCAGACAGCAGCAGTTGCGCCGCCCCCAACCGGAGCAGACTCAGCGAAACGCCAGCAGCCAGGGCACGAGCAGGCTGGTCAGGATGCCGTTCAGGCCCATGGCCAGGGCCGCGAACGCGCCGGCGACCGGATGGAGCTGCAGTTCGCGCGCCATGCCGATGGCGTGCGCGGTGAGGCCCAGCGCCACGCCGCGCACGACCGGGTCCTGGTCCGCGCCGAGCCAGCGCAGCAGCGGCTGCGACACCATGGTGCCGGCGATGCCGGTGAGCGCCACGGCCACGGCCGCCAGCGCCGTGAGCCCGCCCATGCGCTCGGCCACCGGCATGGCGATCGGCATGGTGGCCGACTTGGGCGCCAGCGAGGCCAGCGTCTCCCAGGAGCCGCCCAGCGCCCAGGCGATGCCCACGGCCGAGACGATCGCCGTGCTCGAGCCCACGAGCAGCGCGATCGCCAGCGGCCGCCAGATCGCGCGCACGCGCGGCCACTGGTGGAACAGCGGCACGGCCAGCAACACGGTGGCCGGGCCGATCAGCAACGTGAGCGGCTGGGTGCCGCGCGCGTAGTCGGCATAGGGCGTGCCGCTGGCCAGCAGCAGGCCGACCAGCACCAGCACCGAGGTCAGCACCGGGATCAGCGCGGGGTGCGCGCCGCTGCGCCGGTACAGCGCCAGCGTGCCGGCATAGACCAGCACGGTCAGCGCCAGCCACCAGACCGGCGAGCCGGCCAGGGCGCTCCAGGCCGCCGTCATGCCGCCGTCATGCCGCCGCCTGCCGGCGCAGCAACCACTGGAGCACCAGCGCCGTGACGACCAGCGTGAGCACCGCCCCGGCCACGCTGGCCACGAGGAACGGCCGCCACTCGCGCGCCACGCGTTCGAAGTGCAGCATCACCCCGGTCACCGAGGGGATGAACAGCAGCATCATGTGCGGCAGCAGGGCACGGGCGCCCTGGTCCAGCCCGGCCGGCACCCGGCGCAGCACCAGCAGGCCGCCGAACAGGGCCAGCATGCCGACCACCGAGCCCGGCAGCGGCCAGCCGGCCAGGCGCACCAGGGCGTCGCCCAGCGCTTGCAACAGGAACAGGGTGGCGATGGCGTAGAGCATGGGGCGGCGATGCTAGTGCATGCGGGACGGGCCGAACACCACCAGTTGCGCCGCAGGAGACCGGATCAGATGCAGGACAATGCCGCCGCCCCATGAAGCGCTACGAAGCCCTGGCCCACGACATCGCGCAATCCATCCGCGCCGGCGTGCTGCGCCCGGGCGACCGGCTGGCTTCGGTGCGCCACACCAGCGCCAGCCGTGGCGTGAGCCCGTCCACGGTGTTCCAGGCCTATTACCTGCTCGAGGCGCGCGGCCTGGTGCAGGCGCGCGAGCGCTCGGGCTACTACGTGGCGCCGCATGCGACGCACGCGCAAGAGGTGCCGCCCGAACCCGAGGCGGCTTCGCAGCCGCAGGAAGGCTCGGTGCCCGTGGACGTCAGCGCGCTGGTGTTCGAGATCCTCGACGCGAGCATGACGCGCGAGGTCGTGCCCTTCGGCTCGGCCTTCCCGAGCCCGCTGCTGTTTCCGCTGGCGCGGCTGGGCCAGTTGCTGGCCGCCAGCGCGCAGACGCTGGACCCGTGGAGCACGGTGGACGACCTCACGCCCGGCAATGCCGCGCTGCGCCGGCAGATCGCGCTGCGCTACCTGGCGGCCGGCATACCCCTGTCGGGCGACGACATCGTCGTCACCAATGGCGCGCTGGAGGCGCTGAACCTGTGCCTGTCGGTCCTCACGCAGCCCGGCGACACGGTGCTCGTGGAGGCGCCGGCCTTCTACGGCGCGCTGCAGGCACTCGAGCGGCAGGGCCTGTCGGCGGTCGAAGTGCCGACGCATCCACGCGAAGGCATGGACCTGGCGGCGCTGGAGCAGGCCATCGCGCGCCACCGGCCCAAGGCCTGCTGGCTCATGAGCAACTTCCAGAACCCGCTGGGCAGCCTGATGCCCGAGCCGCGCAAGCGCGCGCTGGTGGAGCTGCTGGCCCGCCACCAGCTGCCGCTGATCGAGGACGACGTCTACGCCGAGCTCTACTTCGGCGACAAGCGCCCGCCGCCGGCCAAGGCCTTCGACGATCAGGGCCTGGTGCTGCACTGTTCCTCGTTCTCCAAGTCGCTGGCGCCGGGCTGGCGCATCGGCTGGGCCGCGCCGGGACGCTACGCCCGGGCGGTGGCGCGCGCCAAGCTGATGTCCACGCTGGCCACGGCCGTTCCTACGCAGCTGGCGCTGGCGCGCTACCTGGAACGCGGCGGCTTCGACAAGCACCTGCGCAAGCTGCGCCAGACCCTGGCGACGCAGCAGGCGCAGTTCATGCAGGCGCTGGGCCGGCATTTCCCGCCCGGCACGCGCGCCACGCGGCCCGCGGGCGGCTACTTCCTGTGGGTGGAACTGCCGCCGCAGGTCGATGCGCTCGCGCTGCACCGCCAGGCGCTGGCCCAGGGCATCAGCATCGCGCCGGGGCCGATCTTCTCGCCGAGCCGCGCGTTCGCGCACTGCATCCGGCTCAACTACGGCCATGCCTGGAACGCGCGCAGCGAGGCCGCCCTGGCCACGCTGGGCCGGCTCGTCCACGCAGCCCTGTGAACGCCACGGCGGACGCCGGCACAGCCCAGGCCGGCTTGCGCTGCCGGGCTAGGAAGACGCCGGCTGGCCGCGCAGCTTTTTCACGAGCGTGACGGCCGCCAGCACCACGCCCCCGGCCACGATGCCGACGCCCGCGTTCGCGAGGGCCGGCGTGATCGCTTCCCAGAACGGACCGCCCGGCCAGATCGCCGTGGCGTGCGCCATCTCTTCGATGCCGTGGTGCAGCACCGAGACGCCGTGCGTGAGGATGCCGCCGCCGACCAGGAACATGGCAGCCGTGCCGACCACCGACAAGCCCTTCATGAGCCAGGGCGCCGCCGCCAGGATGGCACGGCCCAGCGCGGCGCGCGCGCCGCCCAGGCGGCTCAGGTGCAGGCCCGCGTCGTCGAGCCGCACGATGCCGGCGACCAGGCCGTAGACCCCGATGGTCATGACCACGGCAATGCCGGCCAGCACCACCAGCTGGGTCAGGAACGGGCTCTGCTGCACCGTGCCCAGCGTGATCGCGATGATCTCGGCCGACAGGATGAAGTCGGTGCGCACGGCGCCCTTGATCTTGTCCTTCTCCAGCACCACGAGGTCGACGCCGGGGTCGGCCACGGCCTGCTTGTGCTGGGCCGCGTGCGCCGCGTCTTCTTCCGGGCGGTGCAGGAACTTGTGGGCCAGCTTCTCGAAGCCCTCGTAGCACAGGAAGGCGCCGCCCAGCATCAACAGCGGCGTGACGGCCCAGGGTGCGAACGCGCTGATGGCCAGCGCGGCCGGCACCAGGATGGCCTTGTTGAGCATGGAGCCCTTGGCCACGGCCCAGACCACGGGGAGTTCGCGGTCGGCCTTGACGCCCGTGACCTGCTGGGCGTTGAGCGCCAGGTCGTCCCCGAGCACGCCGGCCGTCTTCTTGGCCGCGACCTTGCTCAGGACCGAGACGTCGTCGAGGATGGAGGCGATGTCGTCGAGCAGTGCGAGCAGGCTGGAGGCCATGGGGCTGGTGCGGAGTGGATGACCGGACCATTGTGCGCGAGCCGGTGACGGGCGCGCGACAGCGCAGGCCGCGTCAGTCCGTCGGCTCCAGCAGGGGGCGCAGCAAGGCCGCGGTCTCGTCCTGCACGCGCCGGCGCCGGTCCGAGCTGCCGCCGGGCTTCTCCCAATCCGGCCGGCTGCGCGCCGGCTGCACGGCCTGCACGACGCGGCGCAGCGGCGCGTCGAGTGCCGCGTCGGGCGCGGCGTCCTGCTCGAGCCGGGCCAGCGCCGCATGGCCGCGCCGGTCGAGCTGACGCGCCAGGCCCACGAGCTGCAGCGCGACGAGGAACAGCAAGGCGTTGTCCAGCGTGAGCTCGCGCACGCCGTTGAGCTGGTTCAGCAGCTTGCCGCCGATCTGGCGCCAGCCCTGCGAGACGATGCTGCCCAGTGCACCGCCCAGTGCCGCACCGGCGCCCAGCGAGAGGCCACCCACGGCCAGGTCGGCGATCACGCCGACCGAGGCGCCCACGGCCGCACCCATGCCGAGCCGGCGGCCGGCCTGGCGCAGGGCCTCGGGGTGGAACAGGTCGTTGTCCCAGCGGCCGTCCTGCCAGGGCAGCGTGGCGAGCCGCGCGTCGTCCTCGGCAAAGCCCTGGATCTCGAGCAACTGGTCGGCGCAGCCGCGTACGAGCGCGAGCGCCAGCTGCTGGAAGTCCTGCTCGGCGCGGGCGCGCGCGGCCGGCTCGGCGTAGACCACCTCGCCGATGGCGCGGCGCAGCGCTGCCAGCCGCAGCAGCACGTCGGCAATGGCGCGGCTGGCCGCGTCGCGCCGGCCGCTGGCTTCCTGGTGCAGGTGCTGGCCGACCTGCTGCAGCCGCGCGCGCTGGCCCGGCAGCAGCGTGGCCAGGTCCTGGTAGAGGTGCTGCTCGGCGCCGACGAAGGGCGCCACCGCGTCGAAGCGCACCTGTGCGTGCAATCCGCCGCCGGCCAGCACGGCCTGCCAGTCGGCCAGGCGGCTGGCGGGGTCGCGCACGAAGTTGAGCACCGGCATGACGGGGCGCGCACAGGAGTTCAGGATCTCGATCTCGGCCCGGTGCTTGGGCAGCACGGGCTCGCGGCTGTCGATCACGTAGAAGGCCGCGTCCACCTCCAGCATCTTGCGCAGCACCTTGGCCTCCTGCTCGAAGCTGCCGCGCGCCTCCGGGCCCTGCAGGAAGGCGCGCACGCGCGCCGGGCGGTCCATGCCGGCATCGTTCCCGGCGCCTTGCAGGTGGTCCCACAACGCGACGGAGTCTTCCAGGCCCGGCGTGTCGAAGAAGCGCAGCGCGGGCCGGCCACCGATGCGCAGTTCCACGACCTCCACGTGGCGCGTGGTGCCGGGCCGGTCCGACACCTCGCCGAAGTGGCGTTTGCGTGTGAGGGTGCGCAGCAGCGAGGTCTTGCCCGCATTGGTGTGGCCCACCACGGCGATGGCCAAGGCCTCGTCGACCGTCTGCATGCCGGGGATGGGCAGCTTCATGGCGCCTCCAGCCAGGCCCGCGCGGCCTCGGGTTCACTCAGTACCGTGAGCTGCACGAGGCCGCTGCGCTGCAGCCAGTCGCGCCAGCGCGCCGTGTCGGCCTCCTGCCGCGCGCCGCCCAGCAGCACCGCACAGGCGGCGCTCGCGCTGCAGGCTTCGCGCAGGAAGCGCTCGGTGCCGCGGTCGGGGCTGGACGCTGCGTGGCAGGCCACCAGCAGGCGGTGCGCCGGCGCGGCGGTCAGGCGCTGCAGCAGCTCGGCACGCTCGCGCTGGCTGCCGTCCATGCGCTGCACCTGCACGGCGGCAGGCGGCGCGAACGGCGGCCAGGGCGCCTCGGGCGGCAGCTCGAAGCCCAGCAGCAGCCGCGTGCCGGCATCGGCCACCGGTGCTGCGGGCGCCGTGGCCGGCATGGCGCCGGGCTGCTCGGCATCGACGATCCGCACGGGCTCCATGGCCTCGAAGCGCGACAGCAGCGCGCGCACGCCGGGGTCGGCCAGGTCCAGCGCCAGCCGGCCCTGGCCGCGCCGCCAGGCGGCCCAGCACCACAGCGTGCACAGCAGGCGCACGGCCAGGCCGTAGACGGCCACGCAGCCCAGCAGCCACCAGGCCCAGGCACGCTGCGCGTCGGCACCGGCCAGCGCAGGCTGCAGCAGCGTGGCGGTATCCGGCATGGCAAAACCCAGCTGTTGCGGCAGCCAGCCCGTGGCCTGGACGAAGCGGACGAAGAAGTCGGGCGTCAGCAGCGTGGTCTCCCAGGTCAGCCGGTAGGCCCGCAGCGACAGGCCCAGGGCCAGCGCGGCCAGCAGCAGCACGAAGGCCAGCGACCAGACGGCATGGCTGATGCCGCCGAAGACCCAGGGCGCCAGCCGGGCGCGGGCCAGCACGTCGGTGGTGGCGCGCGCCAGCTGCACGGCATGCGGCCCGCGGTCCAGCGGCAACCGGGCCGTGAGCTGCAGCGCCCAGCGGCCCAGCGCCCCACCGGCGGCCGATCGCCAGGGCAGCACCAGGCTGGCCAGCCACAGCAGCAGCGTCACCGTGTGCAGGCCCAGCACGGACACGAAAGCGGCGACCACGTTGATCTCGCGCGCATCGCCCAGCACGGCGCGCGCCAGCGCCCAGGCGCTGCCGACCACGCCGAGCACCAGCAGCAGCAGCACCGCGCCGCCCAGCTGACGCCAGCGCCGCCATTCACGCTGCAGACCCAGGCGCTCGCCGAGCAGCCAGGCGCGCTGCAGCACGCGGCCGGCGCCGTCGGGCCGGGCGCTGAAGGCCTGGCGCATGGCCTGGCCGTCCTCGAGCCGGCCCTCCTCCTCGATCAGCTGCACGGCGCGCCAGATGGCGGCCTCGCCAAGCGGGCTGCGGCCGGAATCGGAAGGGGGCGGAGACATCGGGCGGGACGGGGGCGCGTGACAATCGGACGCGCAGCATGCCACAGGGGCAGGAACCAGCAGGAACACGATGGCCAAGGACTTCAGCCGCATGGAACACAGCAACCGCTCGGGCAATCCGGCCCTGGACGCGGTGTCCGACCCGGCGCGGCGGCGCTGGCTGCAGGGCGGCCTGGGCGCGGCCACGGCCGCGTTGCTGGCGCCGCTGGCGGGCTGCGCCACGCCCTCCGGTCGCGCCGGCGGGCGCATCGGCTTCGAAGGC
This sequence comes from Pseudorhodoferax aquiterrae, assembly GCF_014652235.1. Lineage (GTDB taxonomy): Bacteria > Pseudomonadota > Gammaproteobacteria > Burkholderiales > Burkholderiaceae_C > Pseudorhodoferax > Pseudorhodoferax aquiterrae. Next base: position 233,681 of record NZ_BMYK01000001.1, on the reverse strand, counting down.
ATCCCGGCCTCGGCCGCCGATCGCGTGGTGGTGCCGCCCGGCTACGTGGCCCAGGTGCTGGCCCGCTGGGGCGAGCCGGTGGGCGTGGCGGGCGCCATGCCGGCCTTCCGCGACGACCTCTCGAACAGCGCCGCGGAGCAGGCGCTGCAACTGGGCATGCACCATGACGGCATGGGCTATTTCGCGCTGGACGGCGCAGGGCGCGGGCTCCTGGTCATCAACCACGAGTACACCGACGACGGCATGCTGCACCCGGGCGGCATGGCGCCCTGGACGGCCGAGAAGGTGCGCAAGTCGCAGGCCGCGCATGGGCTGTCGGTGGTCGAGGTCGCGCTCGAGGGTGGCCGCTGGCAGCTGCAACGGCCCAGCCGCTTCGCGCGCCGCATCACGGCCGACACGCCCTGCACCGTGGCGGGCCCGGCCGCCGGCCACGCCCTGCTGCGCACCGCCGCCGACCCGTCCGGCCGCACGGTGCGCGGCACGCTCAACAACTGCGCCGGCAGCACCACGCCGTGGGGCACCTACCTTGCGGGCGAGGAGAACTTCCGCTTCTACTTCGCGGGCAGCCGCGAGCGCGACGCCGACCAGCGGCGCTGGGGCATGACGGAGCAGGCCTTCTTCCGCTGGCCAGAACACGACGCGCGCTTCGACGCAGGCCAGCATCCCAACGAGTTCCACCGCTTCGGCTGGATCGTGGAAGTCGACCCGATGGACCCGAACGCCGCGCCCGTCAAGCGCACGGCCCTGGGCCGTGGCGCGCACGAGGGCGCCTGGGTGGCGACCACCCGGGACGGCCGCGCCGTCGTCTACTCGGGCGAGGACGCGCGCTTCGAGTACATCTACAAGTTCGTGAGCCGGGACCGCATCGCGCCGGCCTCGGCCGGCCTGAGCGCGGCCCAGGCCAACCGGGCGCTGCTGGACCACGGCACGCTGTACGTCGCCCGTTTCGACGCCGACGGCACGGGCCGCTGGCTGCCGCTCGTGCACGGAGAGGGGCCGCTCACGGCCGCGGCCGGGTTCGCCGACCAGGGCGCGGTGCTGGTCAAGACGCGGCAGGCCGCGGACCTGCTGGGCGCCACGCGCATGGACCGGCCCGAATGGCTGGCCATCGACCAAGCGCAGCGCGTCGTGTATTGCACGCTGACCAACAACAGCGCGCGCGGCGCCCCGGGCCAGCCCGGCGTGGACGCGGCCAACCCGCGCGCCAACAACGTGATGGGCCAGGTCATCCGCTGGCAGGAGGACGGCGATTTCGACGCCACGCGGATGCGCTGGGACCACCTGCTGCTGGCCGGCGACCCGGCCAACGCGCGGCCCGAGGCGCGCGGTGACATCCGCGGTGACCTGTTCGCCTGCCCCGACGGCCTGCTGCTGGACGCGCGCGGCCTGCTCTGGATCCAGACCGACGCGGCGGCCGGCGAGATGCGCCGTGGCGAGATGCAGGCGCTGGGCAACAACCAGATGCTGGCCTGCGATCCGGCCACGGGCGAGGTGCGGCGCTTTTTGACCGGGCCCGTGAACTGCGAGATCACGGGCGCCACCATGGCGCCGGACGGCCGCACGCTGTTCGTGAACATCCAGCACCCGGGCGAGCCGCCATCGGACCGCAGCGCACCGGGCGAAGTCACGAAGTACTCGACCTGGCCGGATGGCGGCCGGCCGCGCTCGGCGACCCTGGCGATCCGCCGCGCGGACGGCGGGTGGGTCGGAACTTAGGCGCTCAATCGACGGCGCGCTTGAGCCGCATCTCCTCGATGCGGATGTCGCCGAAGGGCGTGGTGCGCGCCGTGTTGAGCTCGCGCTTGAAGCCGGCGAGATCGAAGAAGCGCAGCGCGCGCTCGTTGCGCAGCGGGACCCAGACGGTCACGCTCGTGCAGCCCTCGTCGCCCAAGCCCTCGCGCGCGGCGTCCCACAGCGCCAGGCCGGCGCCCTTGCCCCAGTGTTCGGGCAGCACGTGGATCGCCCAGACCTCGCCCACGGTGGGCTTGGTGCCCTTGTCGCGCGAGCGGTCGAAGGCGACGAAGCCCACCACCTTGCCCTCCAGCCGGGCCACGTAGACCTGCGGGTCGCCGAACTCGATCGCCTCGCGCCACTGCTGCAGCCGCTTGGCGACCGGCTGGGCGTTCAGCAGCTCTTGCGGCACGATGCCGGCATAGGCTGCCTGCGTGGCAGCGGCGTGGACATCGACGATGGCTTGGGCGTCGCGCTTCTCGGCGGGACGGACTTCGTAGAACGACATGGGGCGTGAACAGACAGAAAAGCCTTCCATTGTCGCTGCAAGCCGCGCCCTACACTCCCGGCCCATGTCTGCCACCTTCACCGTGCGACTGCAGCGGCCCGGCGCGGACCCTGTGCAATTCGAGGCGCCGCCCGACCTGCCGGTGCTGCTCGCAGCCGAGCGGGCCGGCATCGCCATGGAAAGCTCCTGCCGCAACGGCACCTGCCGCAGCTGCATCTGCTTGATGGACGCCGGCAGCGTGGCCTACCGCATCGCCTGGCCCGGCCTGTCGCTGGACGAGAAGCGCGAGGGCTGGATCCTGCCCTGCGTGGCCCATGCCACGGCCGACCTGCAGCTCACATGCCCGCTGTAGGACGCGCTGCTAAACTCTGGCGCCTTTTCAGCTCCCGTTCGCCATGGACTATCCCGGCAACCTGATCGTCGTCGCAGCCCCGAGTGGGGCCGGCAAGTCCAGCCTGGTCAAGGCGCTGCTGGAGCTCGACGCGCAGATCCAGCCCTCGGTCTCGCACACCACACGTGCGCCGCGCGGCCAGGAAAAGCACGGCCGCGAATACTTCTTCGTGCCCGATGCCGATTTCGACGCCATGGTGGCTGCCAACGGCTTCGTCGAATGGGCGCATGTGCACGGCCGCCGTTATGGCACCTCCAAGAAGGCGATCGAGGACCGCATCGCCCAGGGCGCCGACGTGATCCTCGAGATCGACTTCCAGGGCGCCATGCAGATCAAGAAGACCTTCGCCAACGCGGTGCTGATCTTCATCCTGCCGCCGAGCTGGGAGGAACTGCGTTCGCGCCTGGAACGCCGTGGCGAGGACGCCCCCGAGGTGATCGAGTTGCGGCTCAAGAATGCCGCCATCGAGATGGCCCAGGCCAGAAACTTCGACTTCGTTATAATCAACGAGTTGTTCGACCGGGCCGTTTTCGACTTGAAAACCATCGTGCATGCCCAGCGACTCAAATACCTGGCGCAGGTGCGCGCCAGGGCCGACACCTTCAAATCCCTGCACATCCTCTGAAGAGGACTGGAGTCCACCATGGCCCGCATCACCGTCGAAGACTGCCTCGAGCAGGTCCCCAACCGCTTCCAGCTGGTGCTGGCCGCGACCTACCGCGCCCGCATGCTGAGCCAGGGCCACGCCCCCAAGATCGAGAGCAAGAACAAGCCCGGCGTGACCGCGCTGCGCGAGATCGCCGCCGGCAAGGTCGGCCTGGAAATGCTCAAGAAAGTGCCGACCTGAGCGGCATCCGCCCCGGCTGAAAAGGCACCGCACCGCGGTGCCTTTTTCGTTTGGCGGCCCGTCGGCGCAGGGCTGCACGCTACAGTAAGCGCATGAACGCCGCGTTGCCCACCACTGCAGACAGGACACCGCCCCCGGCTTCCCCGCCCGCCACCCCTGCCGCGGCGAACGCTGCCGCGGCCAGCTTCGCCGCCCTAACCGCCAGCCTGGACTACCTGGATGCCCAGGGCATCGAGCAGGTGCGCCAGGCCTACCGCTTCGCCGACGAGGCCCACCTGGGCCAGCTGCGCTCCAGCGGCGAGCCCTACATCACGCACCCGATCGCCGTGGCCGCGCAGTGCGCGGCCTGGAAGCTCGACGCCCAGGCGCTCATGGCCGCGTTGCTGCACGACGCGATGGAGGACTGCGGCGTGACCAAGCCCGAGCTCATCGAGCGCTTCGGCGCGCCGGTGGCCGAGCTCGTGGACGGACTGACCAAGCTCGACAAGCTGCAGTTCAACACGCGCGAGGAGAACCAGGCCGAATCCTTCCGCAAGATGCTGCTGGCCATGGCGCGCGACGTGCGCGTGATCCTGATCAAGCTGGCAGACCGCACCCACAACATGCGCACCATGGGCGACATGCCGCGCAGCAAGTGGGGCCGCATCTCCAAGGAAACGCTGGACATCTACGCGCCCATCGCCCACCGGCTGGGCCTGAACGTGACCTACCGCGAGCTGCAGGAACTGGCCTTCCAGCACCTGATGCCCTGGCGCCACGGCGTGCTGGCCAAGGCGGTGGCCAAGGCGCGCAGCCGGCGCCGCGACCTCGTGCAAAAGGTGCAGCAGGAGGTGGAGACCGCCTTCGCCAATGCCGGCATGAAGGTGCGCATCGCCGGGCGCGAGAAGACGCTCTACTCCATCTTCCGCAAGATGGACGACAAGCACCTCTCGTTCGCCCAGGTCAACGACATCTACGGCTTTCGCGTGATCGTGCCCAGCGTGACCGACTGCTACACGGCGCTGGGCGTGCTCCACCAGCTGTACAAGCCGGTGCCGGGACGCTTCAAGGACCACATCGCGATCGCCAAGGCCAACGGCTACCAGTCGCTGCACACCACGCTGGTGGGGCCCTCCAACATCAACATCGAATTCCAGATGCGCACGGACGCCATGCACGTGGTGGCCGAATCCGGCGTGGCGGCGCACTGGCTCTACAAGGCCAACCACCCCGACAGCGCCACCACCGACCGCATGGGCACGCAGTGGCTGCAGTCGCTGCTGGACATCCAGCAGGAAACGCGCGACGCCTCGGAGTTCTGGGACCACGTCAAGGTCGATCTGTTCCCCGACGCGGTCTACGTGTTCACGCCCAAGGGCCAGATCATGGCGCTGCCGCGCGGCGCCACGGTGGTCGACTTCGCCTACGCGATCCACAGCAACGTGGGCGACCGCACGGTGGCGGCCCGCATCAACGGCGACCAGGCACCGCTGCGCACCGAGTTGCACAACGGCGACGTGATCGAGGTCATCACCGCGCCCATCTCCGCGCCCAACCCGGCCTGGCTGGGCTTCGTGCGCACGGGCCGGGCGCGCTCCAAGATCCGCCACCACCTCAAGAGCCGGGCCATCACCGAGTCGGAGGACCTGGGCGAGAAGCTGTTGACCCAGGCCGTGCGCGCCGAGGGCATCGAAGCCCTGCCCGACCACGACAGCGACGGCCAGCCGATCTGGGACAAGCTGCTGCGCTTCTCGGGCAACCGCACGCGCGCCGAGCTCATGACCGACATCGGCCTCGGAAAACGCATCGCCAGCATCGTCGCCAAGCGGCTCAAGGTGCTCATGACCGAAGGCGGCGGCGTGAAGACCGATCCGCTGCTCATGACGCGCGAGCGCTACACAGCGCACGAGACGGTGTCGCAGGGCGGCGTGGTCATCGACGGCAGCGAGAACGCCTCGGTGCAGTTCGCGCGCTGCTGCCGGCCCGTGCCGGGCGACGAGATCGTCGGCTACCTGGGCCGCGGCGAAGGCCTGTTCGTGCACACGGCCGACTGCGCGACCGCCAAGCGTCTGCAGTACAAGGACAGCGAGCGCTTCATCGCCGTGGCCTGGTCGGACGAGCCCGTGCGCACCTTCGAGACCGGCATCGTCGTGACCGTCAACAACGGCAAGGGCGTGCTGGCCCGTGTGGCAGCGACGCTGGCATCGTCCGAGGTCGACATCACGCACATGGACATGGGCCAGGAGGAGGCGCAGGACGCCTCGGACCTGCGCTTCGTCGTGGCCGTGCGCGATCGCGCGCACCTGGAAACGGCCTTGCGCAACTTGAAGCGCATGCCAGCGGTGCTGCGTGCCGTGCGCGCCGCCCCGGCGCCCTATCAGGCTGCGGCCGGGGCCGGGTAGCGCACCTCCAGCACCTCCAGGTCGCGCACACCGGCGGGCGTGGGCAGGCGGACCTCGTCCCCCACGCGCGCGCGCAGCAGGGCGCGCGCGATCGGCGCGATCCAGCTCACTTCCCCCGCCGCGCTGTTGGCCTCGTCGATGCCGCGGATCGTGATGGTCTGCTCCTCGCCGTCGGCGTCCGCATAGGTCACGGTGGCGCCGAAGAACACCTGGTCGCTGCCGTGGTGCACGCTTGGATCGGTAACCTCGGCGATCTCCAGCCGGCGCGTCAGGAAGCGGATGCGGCGGTCGATTTCGCGCAGCCGCTTCTTGCCGTAGAGGTAATCGCCGTTCTCGGAGCGGTCGCCGTTGCTGGCCGCCCAATGGACGACCTCGACGACTTTGGGGCGTTCGTTGTCGATCAGGTCCAGCAACTCGTTGCGCAGGCGGGCGTAGCCCTGCGGTGTGATGTAGTTCTTGCCGCCGGTGGGAAGTGCGGGGAGCGCCAGTTCGTCCTCGTCGTCGCTGTCGCTTTCCTTGGTGAAGGCTTTGCTCATGGGCCTAGTGTGCGGCAAAAGGGCAAGCGCCCGGCCGGCGCGCTACAGCCTGGGCAGGTCGCGCAACGTGCGTCCGGGCAGCGAGGGATCGACCTCGATCCGCTCCGTGCCATCGGCCTGGACATGGACTTTGACGAGCTGTGGCGTCGCCCCGGCGCCGCGGCCCGGGAACAGGGGGACGACGGGCTCGGCCTCGAGCAATTTGTCCACCACCTCCAGCGTGTCGACCACGCTCTCCCCCGACAAGGGGCGCGGCGCGGCGCCGGCTGCCAGGCCGACTTCGCTGCCGTCGGCCAGGTACCAGCGCACGCGGCGCACCTCGCCGCGGGCGTCGAGTTCGACGCCCGTCACCACATGGGCCGGGCCCTCAGGCACCCGGGTGTTCATGGCGCGCGCTGTGGCGGCGTTGCACATGCACGGGCCGGCCAGGATGGCCGGGCAGGCGCGTGGGCACGTCGCCCTCGTCCGGCGGTTCCTGCACAGGCGTGCCGGGCTCCGGGTTCACCGGATCTTCGTCGTCGAACGGGCCGACCGGCGGCGGCACGGGCGGCACCGGGTGCGGTGTCGGCACTGAGGCCAGGCGCCGTCGCGACCGGAGCGACGGGGAAAGGGTGTCGAGCATGCGTCTCCCGTTCAAAGGAACCCACATCTTCGGGGCATCCGCAGCGCCGCTGCATCGTCGGAAGGCCCGTGCCGCTGTAGTCGATGACCGACAGCGCGGCCCAAAGAAAATGGGCCGGTCCTCTTGCAAGGACCGGCCCATCCATTTGGTGCGGCTGGCAGGAATCGAACCCACGACCCCTTGGTTCGTAGCCAAGTACTCTATCCAGCTGAGCTACAGCCGCGAAGCCTTAGATCATACACCGAATTTCGGCGACTCTGAAGAAGATTTGAAATCTCAAAAAAGAAAATGGGCCGGTCCCTTGTGAGGACCGACCCATTCGGTTTGGTGCGGCTGGCAGGAATCGAACCCACGACCCCTTGGTTCGTAGCCAAGTACTCTATCCAGCTGAGCTACAGCCGCGAAGCCATAAAGTATAGCGCAGTTTTCAATGCGCGCCTGAAACAACCACAGGAATTTCGGTCGCCGGCGGCGTGTTGCGGCTGCGGCCGCAGCGCACGATGCCGTCGATCATGACCATGCCAACGCCCGGTACGTCGCCCAGTTGCACGCTTTCGAGCAGCGTGCGGCCCGCCGTGTGCTGGGCCCGGTCCATGAACACGAAGTCGGCCGCGCGGCCGACTTCGATGAGGCCGCAGTTGAGCTTGCGGATCTTGGCCGTGTTGCCGGTGGCGAAGCAGAACACCAGCTCGGCCGGAATGTTGGCTAGGCTGGAGAGCATGGCCACCATGCGCAGGATGCCCAGCGGCTGCACACCAGACCCGGCCGGCCCATCGGTGCCCAGGATCACGCGGTGCGGGCACTTGAGCTGCAGCGCCATCTGCGCGGCCGCGATGGCCACCTTTTCGTTGCCGTTGTGCACGATCTCGATCGCGCGGCTGGATTTTTCGCAGAGCTCGCAGACATGGGCCTCCGGCAGCGACGTGTGGCCGCCGTTGATGTGGCCGATCACGTCGGCATCGGCCTCGAGCACCACATCCTTGTCGATCAGGCCGGAGCCCGGGATCGAGGGGCCGCCCGTGTGGATGGTGCTCTGGATGCCGGCCGCGCGCGCCCACTTCACCATGGTCGCAGCCTCGGTGCCGCCCTTGACCGAGCCCAGGCCGATCTCGCCGAGCAGGCCCACGCCAGCGGCGGCCAGCTCCTTGAAGTCGCTCTCGACCATGCCCTTCTCGATCACGGGCGCGCCGGCCAGCACCTTCACGCCGCCGGGGCGGAAGTTGTCGAAGGCGCGCTGCGCCGTGATGGCCAGCGCCTTCAGGCCCACGATGTCCTTGGGCCGGCCCGGCAGGTGCACCTCGCCGGCCGAGATCATGGTGGTCACGCCGCCGTTGAGCGTGGATTCGATCCAGCCGAGCTGGTTCTGGCGCGGCGTCCAGTCGCCGAACACCGGATGCACATGGCTGTCGATGAGGCCGGGCGCCACGCAGGTCTGCTTGGCGTCGATGACGGTGGTGGCGCCATCGACATCGCAATCCTTGAGCTTGCCGACGGCGGTGATCAGACCGTCGTGGACGACGATGGTGTCGGCTTGGAGGATGGGCTGGTCGATGTCGCCCGACAGCATCAGGCCGATGTTGCGGATGACGACTTTGCCCGAGGCGGCGGTGGCGGCGGCTTCTGCCATGTGGGGGGTTCTCCGTGGGGGCTGGGGGATTCGTTGTGCGGCACGGGCTCGCGCATCACGGTGCGCAGCACGGCATCGACGACGAAGGCTTCCCAGCGCGCAGACGCCGCCGGATCGTCGATGCGCTGGCCCAGGAATTCGGACAGCGTGAAGCGGTTGGACTGCGGGAAGTAGCCCAGCGCGGCGATCATCATGTAGACGTCCTGCACCGCGATGTCGTCGCGAAACACGCCCTGCGCGCTGCCTGCGGCGAGCAGCAGCTGCAGCACCGAGATCGCCGGCGAGGAATACTGCTGGGCCGACTGCATCTTGGCGATGTGGCGCCCTTGCAGCAGGTTCTCGTTGTTGAGCAGCGTGACGAACTCGGGATGCTTGCGGTAGTAGCCGCAGACGAAGCGCACCACGGTCTCGAGCGATTCCACGGGCTGGTGCTCGTCCAGCGCCAAGGCCTCCTCGGCCTCGTTCATGCGCCGGTAGATGTCCTCGATGACCGCGATGTACAGACCTTCCTTGCTACCGAAGTAGTAGTAGATCATGCGATCGTAGGACTTGGCCGCCTTGGAGATCTGGCCCACGCGCCCGCCGGCGAAGCCGTGCTTGGCGAAGATGCGCGTGGCCGCGCGCAGCAGATTGGCGCGCGAGGCGATGACCGCCTGTTCCCGCACCCCCGGCTTGCGCTGGCCGTCGGCTGTCTTGGCGGGCCGGGGCATGGGCAGGGTGCCGGTCTTATTGCTCGACGAAGGCGCGCTCGACGACGAAGTCGCCCGGCGTCGTGGTGTTGCCTTCCTTGAAGCCGCGGTGCTCCAGCATGACCTTGAGGTCGCGCAGCATGGCCGGGCTGCCGCACAGCATCACACGGTCTTCGGCGGCATTGATCTGGGGCAGGCCCAGGTCGTTGCACATCTTGCCGTTCTCGATGAGGTCGGTGATGCGGCCCATGTTGCGGTAGGACTCGCGGGTGACCGTCGGGTAGTAGCGCAGCTTGCTGCTGACCAGCTCGCCCAGCACCTCGTGCGCGGGCAGGTGCTCGGTCAGCAGGTCGTGGTAGGCCAGCTCGTCGACCTGGCGCACGCCATGCACCACGATAACCTGCTCGTAGCGGTCATACGTGTCCGGATCGCGCACGATGCTCAGGAACGGTGCGAGGCCGGTGCCGGTGCCGAACAGGTACAGGCGCTTGCCGGGCAGCAGGTAGTCGGTCACCAGCGTGCCGGTGGGCTTCTTGCCCACGATGATGGAGTCGCCGACCTGGATGTGCTGCAGCTTGGAAGTCAGCGGGCCGTCCGGCACCTTGATCGACAGGAACTCGAGGTGGTCTTCGTAGTTGGCGCTGGCGATGCTGTAGGCGCGCAGCAGCGGTTTGCCGTTGTCGCCGCGCAGGCCGATCATCGTGAAGTGCCCGTTCGAGAAGCGCAGCGACGGGTCGCGCGTCGTGGTGAAACTGAACAAGCGGTCTGTCCAGTGGTGGACGGAGAGGACCTTCTCTTCGTTGAATGCGCTCATGACGTTCGGGCGGTTGGATGCAAAGGTGAAACGGCTGATTTTTTCACATGCCGCTGCGGCCACTGGTGTCTCCGGCATGCGAACGGCATGGCTATTGCCTGTCCGAATGCTTGCGGCCCCGTGCAATTGTGTTTAGCATCTGCCGCACTCACGTTAAGTGAATGCTACATGAAACGCCGAGCTGCGACAAGCCGCGGCAGCGGAACCCGGAGCCCCACGATGTTGAACGAGCACACCAAGACCGACGGCCTTCCCGACATGCCGGAGGCCTTGTTGCCCCAGGGCCTGGAGCGCGCCAGGCCGCGCAACGAGCGCATGGCCAGCGACAAGGTCGAGTGCAACGCCTGCCCCGTGCTGTGCCAGATCGGCCGCGGCCGCACCGGCGCCTGCGATCGCTACGCCAACGAGGACGGCGTGCTGGTGCGCGTGGATCCCGTGGTGCTGCTGCAAAGGACGGTGGATGCGGAGCAGCCGCTGGTGCCTTTCACGGCGCGCGACGCCGACGAGGCCGCGCCTCTGGCCCCCGCCCCGCAGGTCTTCGTGACCGGCATCGGCGCCTCCACCACCTACCCCGACTACAAGCCCGCGCCCTTCATCGTCGCGTCCGAGGCCGATGGCGTGGACATGGTCACGGTCGTGACCGAGGGCATCTTCAGCTACTGCAGCCTGAAGCTCAAGATCGACACCGACCGCTGGCTCGGCCCCGAGCAGGCCAACGTGCGCTGCAAGGGCGAGGTGATCGGCCACGTGACGACGGCGGAGTACGGCTCGCAGATGCTGTCGCTGGGCGGCGTGCACCATCTCACGGGCGGCAGCAAGAAGGAAGGCCGCGTGACGCTGGACGCCATGCAGGCCCTGGGCAACAAGAACGCTGTGGAACTGACCATCGACGGCGGCGCCCAGCTCACGGTACAAGCCGGCCAGGCGCCCATCGTCAATGGCGTGCGCGAGCAGCGCATGCGCGTGGGCTGCGGCTCGGCCACGGTGGGCATCTTCGCGCGGCAGTTCTTCGGCATCTGCGACGAGGTCGTCGTCGTGGACGACCACATCACGGGCGTTCTGACCGAGCACCAGGCCGGCCGCTGCCTGGGCATGCGCGCGGCCGGCATCAAGGTGCGGGGCCGCAAGTCCACGCCCGGCCGCTATTTCCAAGTGGCCAACCCGGGCACGGGCTGGGGCGGCACCGACATCGCCGACCCGTTGTCCATCATCGAGGAATGCGAGGCCGGTGTGGCCTGGCCCGGTCTGCGGCTGCTGATGGTCTCCACGACCGGGGAGCACGCGGCCTGGTACGTGCTGGACGCGCAACTGGTGCCGCAGCCCTGCCCCATGCCCGAAGAGGTCGCGCGCGTGGTCGCGCGCATCGGCGAGAACTGCGAGCCCTCGCTGACCACGGTGCTGTTCCTGGGTGGCGCGGGCGGCAGCCTGCGCGCGGGCGTCAGCGAGAACCCGGTGCTGCTCACGCAGGCCATCAAGCAGTCCATCGTGAACGTCACGCTGGGCGGCGCGCCGGGCTACGTCTGGCCCGGCGGCGGCATCACGGTCATGGTCGATGTGATGCGCATGCCCGACAACAGCTTCGGCACCGTGCCCACGCCGGCGATCGTCGCGCCGCTGGAGTTCACGATGCGGCTGTCGGACTACGAACGCCTGGGCGGCCACATGGAGCAGGTGCGCTCGCTGCCCGACACGCTGCAACACGGCGCCTGGCACAACGACGGCGCACCGCGCGCGCGCCGCATGCTGGCGCCTGCGGCCGGCAACGGCTGGCCGATCGGACAAGCACCGCTGCTGGGTTGATCGCCACCATGGGCCCGAACCGCAGCACACTGCCCAGCGGTCGGGCCCATTTCCAGCACGGGCCCATCGACCTCGTGATCGCGGCGGACGGCGACGCCGATGCCGTGCAGGCCGCCCACGACGCGGCCTGGCAGCGCTTCACGACGGTGCTGCCGGAACTCGTGGCCGAGCTGCCGCTGCTGCGCGCACCGGTCGGTGCCGACTGCCCGCTGCATGGCGGCGTTGCGCGCCGCATGTGGCAGGCCTGTGCGCCGTACCGCAGCGGCTTCATCACGCCCATGGCCGCCGTGGCCGGTGCCGTCGCCCAGGACATCCTCGCGCACTACACCGGCGCCGGCATCGCGCGTGCCTGGGTCAACAACGGCGGCGACATCGCCATCCACCTGACCGCGGGCCAGCAGGTGCGCGTGGGCCTGTGGGCCGATCTGGCCCGCTTTCGGCCGGGCCAGAGCAGCAAGCTCCACACCGACGCACAGTTCACGCTCACGGCCGATCTGCCCGTGCGGGGCGTGGCCACCAGCGGCTGGCGCGGCCGCAGTTTCTCGCTGGGCATCGCCGACAGCGTGACCGTGCTGGCGCGCGACGCGGCGGCGGCGGACGCCGCCGCCACCGTGATCGCCAACGCCGTCGACGTGTCCGACGCGCGCATCGCGCGCCTGCCGGCCTGCCAGATCAAAGACGACAGCGACCTCGGTGAGCGCCTCGTCACGGTCGATGTTCCACCCCTGCCGACGCCGCTCGTCGACCAGGCGCTGCAGGCCGGCCTGGCCCGCGCCGAGGCTTTGCGCGCCCAGGGGCTGATCTGGCATGCTGCGCTGGTTTGCCAGGACCGCTGGCGCAGCACCGGCGCCGCCCTCGAACACCAGTTGGTGCAGTAATTGCTTAATGAAAGTACCTAAGCGCAAGCGCCCTCGCCGATCGCACAATGCCCTCCTCTTTGCCACCTGAACCGCCGCCATGCCTGCAGAGATCCGCAAACTGATCGTCCAAGTCGATGAGACCCGCCTCGAAATGGGGCGTGCGGTCACGCCTCCGGTGCGCCGCGCACTGGCCATGGCCGTGATCACCAACCCCTTCGCGGGCCGCTACGAGGACAACCTCGACGCGCTGGTCGCCATCGGCGAGGAACTCGGCGGCCTGCTCGGCGACAAGTGCGTGGCTGCGCTGGGCATCACCCCCGCGCAGGCCGAGGGCTACGGCAAGGCCGCCATCGTCGGCGAGGCCGGGGAGCTGGAGCACGCGGCCGCCATCCTGCACCCCAAGCTCGGCGCGCCGCTGCGCCGGGCCGTCGAAAAGGGCGCGGCCCTGGTGCCCTCGGCCAAGAAGATGGGCGGCATGGGTTGTGCCATCGACGTGCCGCTGGGCCACAAGGACGCCGCCTTCGTGCGCAGCCACTTCGACGCGATTGAGGCGCGCGTGCCCGATGCACCGCGTGCCAACGAGATCGTCGTGGCCGTGTCCGTCACCGCCGGCGGCCGGCCGCTGCCGCGCGTCGGCGGCCTGCAGGCCAGCGAGATCGAAGGCAAGGACGGCCTGCGCTGAGCCGCCGGCCGCCCACCAGCATGTTTCCATCGTTCCCTAGGAGTCTCTCGATGAAATCCCTGCGTCATGTGTTCAGCGCCGCATCGGTCCTCGCGCTCGCCTCGCTCGTCCCGGCCCATGCCCAGGGCGTGATCAAGATCGGCGAGATCAACAGCTACAAGGCCCAGCCCGCCTTCCTGGAGCCCTACAAGAAGGGCATGGACCTGGCCGTCGAGGAGATCAACGCCAAGGGCGGCATCAACGGCAGGAAGATCGAGCTCATCACGCGCGACGACAACGGCAGCCCGGGCGACACCGTGCGCATGGCCGAGGAACTGGTCTCGCGCGAAAAGGTCGATCTGCTCGCCGGCGCCTTCCTGTCCAACACCGGCATGGCGCTGGCCGACTTCGCCAAGCAGAAGAAGTTCTTCTACCTGGCCGGCGAACCGCTGACCGACAAGATGACCTGGCAGGGCGGCAACCAGTACACCTTCCGGCTGCGCCCGGGCACCTACATGCAGGCCGCCATGCTGGTGCCCGAGGCGGCCAAGCTCAAGAAGAAGCGCTGGGCCATCGTCTACCCCAACTACGAGTACGGCCAGTCGGCCACGGCAGCGTTCAAGAACCTGCTCAAGGCCGCGCAGCCGGACGTGGAGTTCGTCGCCGAGCAGGCCACGCCGCTGGGCAAGGTCGATGCCGGCAGCGTGGTGCAGGCACTGGCCGACGCCAAGCCCGATGCCATCTTCAACGTGCTGTTCGGCGCCGACCTGACCAAGTTCGTGCGCGAAGGCAACACGCGTGGCCTGTTCAAGGACCGCACCGTCGTCTCCGTGCTGACCGGCGAGCCCGAATACCTCGATCCGCTCAAGGACGAGGCCCCCGACGGCTGGATCGTGACGGGCTACCCCTGGTACTCGGTCAAGACGGCCGACCACGATGCCTTCCTCAAGGCCTACCAGGCCAAGTTCAAGGACTACCCGCGCCTGGGCTCGGTGGTGGGCTACAGCATGATCCACTCGGCCGCCGCGGGCATCGCCAAGGCCGGCGGCACCGAGGCCGACAAGCTGGTTGCCGCCTTCAAGGGCCTGCAGGTGCCCAGCCCCTTCGGCAAGATCACCTACCGCGCCGAAGACCACCAGTCCACCATGGGCGCCTTCGTCGGCCGGACCAAGAACGACGGCGGCAAGGGCGTGATGGTCGACTACGTCTACCTGGACGGCGCCGACGCACGCTTCCAGCCGCCTGCGGCCGAGATCAAGAAGTCGCGCGCGCAGGACTGACCGCTCCACCCTGAGGCGGGCGCCGGCGAGCCGGCGCCCATGCCCCCGATGCACCCATGCGCCGCCCGGCCGCGGCGGCCTGCAGAGAATTTCCCATGAGCTTCTCGGGACTCATCGTCCAACTCCTCAACGGGCTCGCCGCGGCGTCCTCGTTGTTCCTGGTCGCGGCCGGGCTGTCGCTGATCTTCGGCGTCACGCGCATCGTGAACTTCGCGCACGGCTCGTTCTTCATGGTGGGCGTGTACCTGGCCTACACCCTGGTCGACCGGCTCGGCGGCAGCCTGGGCTTCTGGCCCGCGCTGGTGCTGGCGGCGCTGGCGGTGGGTCTGCTCGGCGCCATCGTCGAGATCGTCCTGCTGCGCCGCATCTACAAGGCGCCCGAGCTGTTCCAGCTGCTCGCCACCTTCGCGCTGGTGCTGGTCATCAAGGATGCCGCGCTGTGGATCTGGGGCCCGGACGAACTGCTCGGCCCGCGCGCGCCCGGCCTGCGCGGCGCCGTCGAGATCCTGGGACGGCAGTTCCCGTCCTACGACCTGTTCCTGATCGCCGTCGGCCCGGTGGTGCTGGGCCTGGTCTGGCTGCTGCTGACGCGCACGCGCTTCGGCACGCTGGTGCGCGCGGCCACGCAGGACCGCGAGATGGTGAGCGCGCTCGGCGTGAACCAGGCCTGGCTGTTCACGGCCGTGTTCGCGCTGGGTGCGCTGCTGGCCGGCCTGGGCGGCGCCCTGCAGCTGCCGCGCGAGCCGGCCACGCTGGAGATGGACCTGCACACCATCGGCGCGGCCTTCGTGGTCGTCGTGGTGGGCGGCATGGGCTCGCTGCCGGGGGCCTACCTGGCCGCCCTGCTGGTGGCCGAGCTCAAGGCCCTGTGCATCTGGCTCGGCGTGGTCGACATCCTGGGCGTGAGCGTGTCCTTCTCCAAGCTCACGCTGATGGTCGATTTCCTGGTCATGGCCGCGGTGCTGGTCTGGCGGCCCTGGGGCCTGCTGGGACGCCCGCAGGCGCCGAGCCGCTACGTGGGCATGGCGGAAGAGCCGTTGCGCCAACCCGGCCGCGCCTACCTCGCCTGTGCGGCGGTGCTGGCGCTGGCCCTGGCGGCCGTGCCGCTGCTGACGGATGCGTCCTCCTACACCACGGTGCTGCTGATCGACCTGCTGATCGCCGCGCTGTTCGCCACCAGCCTGCACTTCATCATGGGGCCGGCGGGCATGCACTCCTTCGGCCACGCGGCCTACTTCGGCCTGGGCGCCTATGCGGCGGCGCTGTTCGTGCGCGCCGGTGGCCTGCCGATGGAGGCGGCGCTGGTGCTGGCGCCGCTCGTGGCGGCGCTGGGCGCCGTGGTCTACGGCTGGTTCGCGGTGCGGCTGTCGGGCGTCTACCTGGCCATGCTCACGCTGGCCTTCGCGCAGATCACCTGGGCCGTCACCTACCAGTGGGACAGCTTCACGGGCGGCAGCAACGGGCTGACGGGCGTGTGGCCCTCGGCCGCATTCGCCGACAAGCGCATGTACTACTGGCTCACGCTGGTGCTCGTGGCCCTGGGCATCTGGTGGCTGCGCCGCGTGCTGTTCTCGCCCTTCGGCTACGCGCTGCGGGCGGGGCGCGACTCGGTGCTGCGCGCCGACGCCATCGGCATCGACGTCAAGCGCATGCAGTGGGCCGCATTCGTCGTGGCCGGCGCCGTGGGCGGCCTGGCGGGTGCGCTGTACGCATTCTCCAAGGGCAGCATCTCGCCCGAGTCGCTCAACGTCACCAAGTCCATCGACGGGCTGGTCATGGTGCTGCTGGGCGGCATCCAGACCCTGGCCGGCCCGGTGGTAGGCGCGGTCAGCTTCACCTGGCTGCACGACACCGTGGCGCGCAACACCGACTACTGGCGCGCCATGCTGGGCGGCATCATCTTGTTGCTGGTGCTGCTGTTCCCGCAGGGCATCGCGGGCTCGCTCAAGCAGCTGTTCGACCGCAGGGCCAAGCCATGAACGCTCCTCTCCTTCAAGTGCAAGGCCTGGGCAAGTCCTTCGGTGGTGTCAAGGCCGTGGACGGCATCGACTTCACGCTGCACACCGGCGAACTGCTCGCGCTGATCGGCCCCAACGGCGCCGGCAAGACCACCACCTTCAACATGGTCAACGGCCAGCTGCGCGCCGACCAGGGCTCGATCCGGCTCGCCGGCCAGGAGCTGGTGGGCATGAAGCCGCGTGCGATCTGGCGCCTGGGCGTGGGCCGCACCTTCCAGATCGCCGAGACCTTCGCCTCGCTGACCGTGGTGGAGAACGTGCAGATGGCCCTGCTCTCGCACGATGGCAAGCTGTTCGCGATGTGGCGCCGCGCGGCCGACCACCGGCGCGCCGACGCGCTCGCGCTGCTGGAGCAGGTCGGCATGCGCGCGCAGGCCGACCGGCCGTGCAGCGAGCTGGCCTACGGCGACGTCAAGCGCGTGGAGCTCGCCATCGCCATGGCCAACGACCCCAAGCTCTTGCTCATGGACGAGCCCACGGCCGGCATGGCGCCCAAGGAGCGCAACGAACTCATGGCCCTGACCAAGCAGCTCGTGGTCGACCGCGGCATGGCCGTGCTGTTCACCGAGCACAGCATGGACGTGGTGTTCGCGTATGCGGACCGCATGATCGTGCTGGCCCGCGGCCGGCTGATCGCCCAGGGCAAGCCGCTGGAGATCCGCGACCATCCCAAGGTGCAGGAGGTCTACTTTGGCAGCGGCAAGACCTTTGAAAAGGAAATGGCCCACGCATGACAGCTCTGCTCGAAACCAAGGCCCTGCGCGCCTGGTACGGTGCCGCCCAGATCCTCTACGACGTGGACCTGTCGGTCCGCCGCGGCGAGGTCGTCGCGCTGATGGGCCGCAACGGCGCGGGCAAGTCCACCACGCTCAAGGCCATCATGGGCATGCTGGCCAAGCGCGCCGGCAGCATCCGCTTCCTGGACCACGACATCTCGCGCACCGAGCCGCACCATGCGTCACGCCTGGGCCTGGGCTTCGTGCCCGAAGACCGGCGCGTGTTCACCGACCTCACGGTGATGGAGAACCTGGAAGTCGGCAGGCAGCCCGCACGCCGCTGGGCGGACGGCACGGACGCGCCGCTGTGGACGCCCGAGAAATTGTTCAAGCTCTTCCCCAACCTGGGCGAGATGCCCAACCGCCCGGGCGGGCGCATGAGCGGCGGCGAGCAGCAGATGCTGACCGTGGCGCGCACGCTGATGGGCAACCCCTACCTGGTGCTGCTGGACGAGCCCTCCGAGGGCGTGGCGCCCGTCATCGTCGAGCAGATGGCCCACATGATCCTGGAGCTCAAGGGCCAGGGCGTGTCCATCCTGCTGTCCGAGCAGAACATGCATTTCGCCGAGCTCGTGAGCGACCGCGCCTACGTGCTCGAGAAGGGGCAGATCCGCTTCGAAGGCAGCATGGCCGAACTGGCCGCCAACGAAGAGGTGCGCCGCGCCTACCTCAGCGTCTGATTTCTTCCACCACCGGGAGCTTTCCATGCAACGCAGAACCGTCCTCCGCTCCGCCGCCGCACTGGGCCTCGTCGCCCTGGCGCCGCCGCTGTTCGCCGCCGCGAAGTTGAAGCCCGGCGCCAACGCCGCGCTGATCGTGGTCGACGTGCAGAACTGCTTCATCGATGGCGGCACGCTGCCCGTCAAGGGCGGGGCCGAGGTCGTGCCCGTCATCAACAAGCTCTCGCTCGCGTTCCAGAACATCGTGGTCACGCAGGACTGGCACACGCAGGGCCATGCCTCGTTCGCCAGTGCGCA
Source organism: Pseudorhodoferax aquiterrae (assembly GCF_014652235.1). Classification (GTDB taxonomy): domain Bacteria; phylum Pseudomonadota; class Gammaproteobacteria; order Burkholderiales; family Burkholderiaceae_C; genus Pseudorhodoferax; species Pseudorhodoferax aquiterrae. The sequence goes on along the minus strand of NZ_BMYK01000001.1, from coordinate 215,163 downwards.
CGGCGGCAAGAAGCCCTTCGACAGCATCAAGCTCAATTACGGCAACCAGGTGCTGTGGCCCGACCACTGCGTACAGGGCACGGAGGACGCCGCGCTGCACAAGGACCTCCAACTGCCCACCACGCAGCTCATCATCCGCAAGGGCTACAACAAGGGCGTGGACAGCTACTCGGCCTTCCAGGAAGCCGACCGCAAGACCGTGACCGGCCTGGCCGGCTACCTCAAGGCGCGCGGCATCAAGACCGTCTACATCACCGGCTTGGCGACCGACTTCTGCGTGGCCTGGACCGCACTGGACGCGCGCGCCGCGGGCTTCGAGGCCTACGTGGTCGAGGACGCCACGCGCGCCATCGACCTCAACGGCTCGCTGGCCGCGGCCTGGAAGCAGATGGCGGCCAAGGGCGTCAAGCGCATCCAGTCCGGCGACGTGGAAGGCGCGTGACGGCCTACACCCTGCACGTCAACGGCAGCGAACGGCACTTCGACACGCCGCGCGAGACCTCGCTGCTGCACCTGCTGCGCAACGACTGCGGCCTGAACGGTCCCAAGTACGGCTGCGGCCTGGGCCAGTGCGGCAGCTGCACGGTGCTGGTCGATGGCGTGGCTGCGCGCAGCTGCGTGGTGCCTGCGCACGGCGTGGCGGGCCGCCACATCACCACGCTGGAAGGCCTGGGTACGCGCGAGGCGCCGCACCCGGTGCAGCAGGCCTTCATCGATGCGCAGGCCGCGCAGTGCGGCTACTGCCTGAACGGCATGGTCATGGCCACCGTCGCGCTGCTCGCGCGCGTGCCCGCTCCGACGCAGCAGCAGGTGCGCGCCGAGCTCTCGCACAACCTGTGCCGCTGCGGCACGCACCTGGAAGTTCTCGACGCCGTGCAGCGCGCGGCACGGCGCTGCGCGGAGGGCCGCCCTTGATGCGTGCCGACAAGGCGGGCCTGTCGCGTGCGGCCATGCGCGGCGCTGAAGGTGTGCTGCTGGTGCTGCGCGAGGTGCCGGCGCCGCCGCCGCCCGCGCCAGGGCAGCCACCCGCCGTGGCCGGCAATCCGGCCGAGGGCCCGGAGGTGCTGCTGGCTTGCTGGGACGACGGCAGCGCCACGGGCTTCGCGGGCCACGTGGACCTGGGCACCGGCCTGCGCACCGCGCTCACGCAGATCGTGGCCGAGGAGCTGGATCTCGCGCCCGCGCGGGTGACCATGGTCATGGGCAGCACGGCCAGCGTGCCCAACCAGGGCGCCACCATCGCCAGTGCGTCGATCCAGATCCACGCCGGGCCGCTGCGCCTGGCCGCGGCCCAGGCACGGGCCTGGCTGCAGGCCAACGGCGGCGCCGCCACACTCGCGGGCCGGCGTGTGGAGCTGCGGCTCGACACCCAGGCGCCGACCAAGGCCGTGGAGGACTACCGCCTGGTCGGCCAGTCCCTGCCGCGCGTGGACATCCCGGCCAAGGTCCACGGCGAACAGATCTTCGTGCACGACATGCGCGTGCCCGGCATGCTGCATGGCCGCGTGGTGCGCCCGCCCTATGCCGGCCTCGACGCTGGCGACTTCGTCGGCAACACGCTGGAAGGGGTGGACGAAAGCTCCGTCGCCCACATCCCGGGCGTCATCGCGGTCGTGGTGCAGCGCGACTTCGTCGGCGTGGTCGCCGAACGCGAGGAGATGGCCGAGGCCGCCATGGCCGCGCTGCAGGTGCGCTGGAAGCCCTGGCCCGGCATGCCCGGCATCGACCAGACCGAGCAGGCGCTGCGTGCCAACCCCTCCACGCGCCGGCTGCTGCTCGAGCAGGGCCAGGTGGACGCCGCCATCGCGGGCGCTGCCGCCCACATGCCGCGCACCTACGTGTGGCCCTACCAATTGCATGCGTCCATCGGCCCGTCCTGCGCGCTCGCGCACTGGCACGGCGAGGCGGCCGAGACGGTGGCCACGGTCTGGGCCGGGACCCAGAACCCGCATGTGTTGCGCGCCGACCTGGCCCTGCTGACCGGCGTCGCCGATGCCCGCATCGACGTGGTGCGCATGGAGGCGGCCGGCTGCTACGGCCGCAACGGCGCCGACGACGTGGCCGCCGACGCGCTGCTGCTGTCGCGCGCGGTGGGCCGGCCCGTGCGTGTGCAGCTCACGCGCGCGCAGGAGACGGCCTGGGAACCCAAGGGCGCGGCCCAGCTCATGCAGATCGACGGCGGCCTCAATGCCGACGGCACGCCGGCCGCCTACGACTTCCAGACCTCCTACCCGAGCAACGGCGCGCCCACGCTGGCGCTGCTGCTCACGCGCACGGTGGAGCCCGTGGCCAAGGCTTTCGAGATGGGCGACCGCACAGCCGTGCCGCCCTATGCCTACACCCACCTGCGCGTGGCGGCCAACGACATGGCGCCCATGCTGCGGGCCTCCTGGCTGCGCGGCGTGTCGGCCCTGCCCAATTCCTTCGCGCACGAAAGCTACATCGACGAGTTGGCCACGGCCGCTGGCGTCGACCCGGTGGACTACCGGCTGCGCCACCTGCCCGATGCGCGCGCGGCCGAGCTCGTGCGCGCCACGGCCGCCAAGGCCGGCTGGAAGCCGCACACCGCGCCGCAGCAGCAACCGGCCGAAGGCGACATCCTCAAGGGCCAGGGCTTCGCCTACGCGCGCTACATCCACAGCAAGTTCCCGGGCTTCGGGGCCGCCTGGGCGGCCTGGGTGGCCGACGTGGAGGTCAACCGGCGCACGGGCGAGGTGCACGTGAGCCGCGTGGTCGTGGGCCATGACGCGGGCCTCATGGTCAACCCGGCCGGCGTGCAGCACCAGGTGCACGGCAACGTGCTGCAGACCACGAGCCGCGCGCTCAAGGAGCGCGTGGAGGTCGAGCCGGCGACGGGCATCACGCTGAACCGCGAATGGGGCAGCTACCCGCTGCTGTCCTTCCGCGAGGTGCCGGTCGTCGAGGTCATGCTCATGCCGCGGCCCGGCGAGGCACCCCTGGGGGCCGGCGAATCGGCCTCGGTGCCGGGCACGGCGGCCATCGCCAACGCCATCTTCGACGCCACCGGCGTGCGCCTGCGCGCGCCGCCGTTCACGCCCGAGGTGGTGCGCGCGGCGCTGCACCAGGGCCAGTTGCCGCTCCCGCCCGCACCCGCCCCTCAGGCCGAAGCCGCGGTGCCCGCGCCTGCGGGGGGGCTGCCGCCCGACGCCCGCCTGCCGCGCCGCAAGCCCGTATGGGCCGTGGCGCTGGCCCTGGTGGTCGGCGGCATCGCCACCGTGGCCGGGCTGGCCGGCTGGCGCAGCGCCATCGCGCCCGTGGCACGCCCGGCCCTGGACACCTACAGCGCCGCCACCATCGAGCGCGGCCGCCTGCTCGCGGCCGCCGGTGACTGCGTGGTCTGCCACACCGCGCCGGGCGGCCAGCCCAACACGGGCGGCCGCGCCATGGACACGCCCTTCGGCACGGTCTACACCACCAACCTCACGCCCGACCCGACCACCGGCATCGGTGCCTGGTCGCTGGCCGCCTTCCAGCGCGCCATGCGCGAGGGCATCTCGCGCGACGGCCGCCACCTGTATCCGGCCTTTCCGTACACGGCCTTCACGAAGATGACGGACGAGGACCTGACGGCCCTGTACGCCTACCTGATGGCGCAACCGGCCGTGGCGCACCAGCCGCCCGCCACGCAACTGCGCTTCCCGTTCGGGTTGCGCCCGCTGCTGGCCGGCTGGAACGCGCTGAACCTGGACGCCGGCGCCTGGAAGCCCGACCCCGGCCAGACGCCGGAATGGAACCGCGGCGCCTACCTCGTCAACGGCGTGGGCCATTGCGGCGCCTGCCACACGCCGCGCGATGCGCTGGGCGCGGAGCGCGGCGGTGCGGCCTTCCTGTCGGGCGCACTGATCGACGGCTGGGAGGCGCCGGCGCTGACCGCGCTGTCCAAGGCGCCCGTGCCGTGGACGGCCCAGAGCTTCTACGACTACCTGCGCCATGGCCACAGCCGCGAACACGGCGCGGCCACGGGCCCCATGGCGCCCGTGGTGCAGGAACTCGGGGCGCTGCCCGATGCCGACATCCGCGCGATGGCCAGCTACCTGGCCTCGTTCCAGGCAAAGGCCGCTCCGGCGCCTGCCGTGGCCGCACGCACGGACACGCTGCCCGGCCCGGCACAGCGCCTCTTCGAGAACGCCTGCGGCGCCTGCCACCACGATGGCGACGGTCCCCGGCTGCTGGGCCTGAACCTGCCGCTTTCGCTGTCGACCAAGCTGCACAGCGCGCGCCCGGACAATCTGCTGCGCGTGATCCTGGAAGGCGTGCGCGAGACGGCAGGGCCGCAGGTCGGCTTCATGCCGGGATTTGCCGACAACCTGTCGGACGCGCAGATCGCGGCGCTGGCGGGCTACTTGCGGCAGCGGTATGCGCCGGACAAGCCGGCGTGGCAGGACCTGGCGGGACGAGCGGCCGCCCTGCGCGCTGCACGCTGAGCTTCAGCGCAGCGCCAGCACGGCGGGCATCAGGGTTTCGATTTCCGCCAACGGCTTGCGCTCACCGGGCGGCGCCAGTGGCCCCAGCGCGTTGAGTTGCTCGGACGACAACCGGCCGACCAGGCGCCCCAGATCGCCGAACCGCAGACCCTGGCGCACCAGAAAGGCCACGTAGGTGTGGCGCAGGCTCTCGGGCGTCACCGACTGCGGTTGCTCCAGGCCCGCGTCGAAGGCACTGGACGTCACGACGCTGGCGACATCCGCAGCCGCGAGCGCCTGGCCGGAGGCCGACAGCAAGGGCTGCGGCGGCGGCGCGCCGGCGCCCGCACTGGCGACCAGCAGGGTCAGCAGCGGCTCGGACAGCGCCAGCGCACGCGGTGCATCGCCCGGCACCGTCAAACGGCACGCGGCCGCATCCAGGTCGCCGACGCGCAGGGCTGCCGCCTCTTCGGCCGACAGCCCACAGAGCAGGCACACCAGCAAAGGCAGGTGCTCTGGTGCGGTCGCAGCCAGCAACTGCCCGACCTCGTATTGCTCCAGTTCGCGCGGCAAGGCCTGCGCCAGCAGCGGGGTCGCCATTGGCGCAGGTGGCGTTTCCGGTTGGTGCGCTACGGCCGGCATGGCGGGCGCTGCGCCGAGCACGGGACCGGTCGGATGGGGCTGCAGCCAGGGCTGCGGCACGATGACCGTGGACGGCCCCGGCGCCACGGGTTCGGTGCGGTTGAAGAACTCGACGAACCACACGGCCAGGAAGCCCAGCAGCAAGGAAGCTCCCACAGCGATTGCGGCATCGCGCGTGTACAGCGGACGCCAGGCCGTCTCCGGCACCGTGGCAGGCTCGACGACCAGCAGCCGCGGCTTGCGTTCCCGCGCCGTGGCCTCGAGCGCCAGCAAGCGCTGGCGCGCGCCCTGGCGGACCTGCTCCAGGCCCTTGAGGTCGTCCTTCATGGCCTCGAACTCGGCAAAGCGGCGCGTGAAGTTCTGTGCCTTCTGCCGGTCCTCGCCGAACTGCTGCTGCAGGCGCTGCGCCGTGGCCTTGGCACCGGCCAGTTCCTCGCGCGCCTCGGTCAACGCGTTCTGCACGCCCTTGCGCCGCTCGTTGTCCAGTTGCTGTTGCAGGTCGGCAATGCGGTTGCGCGCCGCCCGGGCGGTCGGGTCCATGTCCAGGTACTGCGGCGTGAACTGACGCTCCATCGCCTTGTAGTCCTCGCGCAGCTGGGACAGCCGTGCCTCGATGCTGGCGACGGTGGGGTTCTCCTTGGCCGAAGGCAGGCGCCGGCCCTGTGCCACCGCCTCCTCCAGCGCACGCACCCGGCCTTCGGCCGCGGCGGCGCGCTCGTCGTTCTTGGCCACGGCATCGCCCAGGCCCTTGAGCCGCGCCAGCGTCTGGTTCTCGCTGCGTTCGGCCGACACGATGGCGGAATTGATGCGGAACGTTTCCACCTCGCGCTGGCGCGCCCGCACCCGCTCGTCCATCTCGCGCGCTGTCTCGCGCGCCTGCGCCAGTTGCTGCTGCAGCGCGTTGTCGCCCTGGGCGGCCTGTTCGTCGCGGTAGACCTCCACCAGCGTGTTGACCAGGCGCGCCACGCCCTGGCGGTCCGGCCCGCGCGCCTCGATGCGCACCACGTTCGTGCCGTCCACAGGCCGCAGGCTCAGCATCTCCTGCAGCTGCTGGACGCGCTCGTCCAGTCCCGCACCCTGCAGTGGCCCGCCAGCCAGGCGCTGGGCGACCTTCTCGAGCACCGGCCGGCTGCCCAGGTTCTGCAGCTCCGTCAGGAAATCCTGCGACGCATCGCGCGGTGCCGAAGCCGCGATCGACGCGCCCAGCACCGAGGGGGTCAACTGCACGCGCGCGTTGGCCAGGTACACCGCCGGCCGCAGATAGTTGTACGTGAGGCCGGCGATGGCCGACAGCAGGAACACGCTGAAGAACACCAGCACGCGTCGGCGCATGGCCGCACTGCGGCGCGCAGGCAGCGCATCGATCAAGGGTGTGCCGGCCGCGTAGGCCTGGAAGGCGGGCGCGTGCAGGCGTCGGGCTGTGTCGTCGTCAAGGGGCACGAAATACCTCACGGACAGTGCAAAGCGCACCCGTTGCCGCCACCCGGGGTACGGCGCGGCCTGCGGGCTGGGCCGCCACTATACGTGGGCGCCGGAACCGGGCTCGGCCGGCATCTGCGGCAGGTGCAAGGCGAAGAACAGCAGCAACAGGAACAGGAATGCCACCCGCGGCATGTCCATGACGCTGCTCACCAGGCCCAGCGCGCAGACACCTGACAGCGCCGCCGCCAGATATGGCGCCAGCGGCTGGCCACGCGCCACGCCGAACGACACCCGCCACAGCGCCGCCGCCACGAGGACGGCGAACACCAGCAGGGCGAGCAAGCCGCGTTCGATCAGCCATTCCAGGTACAGGTTGTCGATGTGCCATGGGAGGAAGTAGCTGTCGACCACCGGAAACCACTGCGCCAGCCCCTGCTCGAAGCCGGGGTTGCGCAGCGCGACCGGCCGAGCGCCGGCCGTGAGGGACAGGTTGTCCAGATCCACGGCGCCGCCGGGCCGCGTCACGGCCAGCTCCAGGCTCACGCGGCGCGGCGCCCACGCAGCGCCGGCTGCGAGCGGCGGTCCGGCCAGGTCCATCTCCACATGCTGCCAGGCGCCGCTGGCGCCGCGCAGGGTCAGATGGCGAACCTGGCAATCGCCCTCGTAGAGCAGATGCCGCTCGCAGACCAGGATGCGCAGCCGCGTCGGCTGCGCCATGCGCACGTCCAGCCCCACGCGGTAGCGCGCGCCCGGCAGCAGCGTGACCTGCTGCGTGAGCGCATACCGGCCGGCGAGTTGCGGGCGTGTGGGCGGGCCATACAGGCGCAGGAAATGTCCGCCAGGGCGCGCGGTATCGGCCAGCGCCACGGCGGCGCCCGGGAATTCGCCGGCGCGGTCGATGTCGGCGTAGTGCTCGGGCAGGCGGCCCAGGCCGACGCCAGCGAGCCATGCGGTCGGCGTCTGCAACACCGACACGCCCCGCATCCAGTGCGACAAACGGCTGCCGAAATCCTCCTTGGTATCGCCCAGGCGGTCGAACAGGAAGCTGCTGGCCAGCGCCATCAACAGCACCTGGGTCACCAGCAGCACCCGCAGCACCGCATTGGCGCGCCGGCGCCACGGCGGCCCCGCATCGGCCAGGGCACGGCGCGGCTGCCGGTGCAGCAGCAGTCCCACCACCGCCAGGCCGCCGGCAACCGCGCCGTAGACGCCGCGCGCGAAGGTGGTCAGGCAGACATAGGCCAGCACCAACGCCAGCACCGCGGCGGCGGCCCATGCCAGGGGGCGCCGCGCCGACACCACCGCCCATACCGCGAACGGCACGGCCAGCGCCAGGTAGCCATCGATGGCCGCACCGCCGACGTGCATCTCCCAGAACAGCCCCGCTGTCCGGTAGTCCGAGGCGAAGTTCAGCAGGCCGGGCAGCGCCCCGCGCTCCCACAACACGCCCAGTGCGAACGCGGCCAGGCCGGCCACCAGGCCGCAGGCCAGCCAGCGCTGCGACCACACGGTCGAGCGCTGCAGGGCGTCGCGCAGCAAGGGCACGGCCAGCAGGGCATAGCCCAGCGATTTGCCAACGCGCAGGCTGTTCTCGAACGAGGTGTAGGGGCCGGAGGCATGCGGCGGCAGACGCTGCAGGTCGGTCCAGGCCAGCCACAGCCCGGCCAGCAGCGACAGGCCGAGCGCGAGCCACAAGGCGTCGCGCCACCGCCAACCGGCGTCGTCCAGGCTCGGCGTGCTCCGCATGGCCAGGCGCACGTGGCCGGCGGCGAGCGCCGCCAGGACGAGCAGATCGGTTTCATCCGCAGCGATCCAGCCCGTCCAGGGTGCCAGGCTCAAGCACGGCATGCCCGCCGGCACGACGATCAGCCACAAGCGCGGCCACCGGCTGGCCACGGCCAGCCAGAGCAGGCACAGCGCGGACGCCAGGGCAGGTGCCAGCGGATGCCGGCCAGCCAGCCACAGGGCCAATGCTGCACAGGCCAGGCCCGTCAGGGCGTGGGTCCCGCGCCGGGCCATCGCGCGCAAACCGCCACACCGGCCCAAGGGCGCAGGAGAAATTGCATCGAACTTTGCGGACAAATTGGGGCCGGAACGGAAAGAGAGGTTGCTGCGCCGCAACATTGCCGCATCTGCTCGTTAAGATCGCGACTTTGCCGCCATGGGGGCGGCATTGTCCTCGCCCAATCTCTGCACACCATGAAAATCACCGTCGTTGGAACTGGCTATGTCGGCCTCGTGAGTGGAACCTGCCTGGCCGAAGTCGGCAACGACGTGCTTTGCCTGGACGTGGACCCGGAGAAGATCCGCATCCTGGAAGAAGGTGGCATCCCGATCTACGAGCCAGGCCTGCAGGAGATGGTGCGGCGCAATGTGGCGGCCGGCCGTCTGCACTTCACCACCAGCATCGAGAAGGCAGTGGACCACGGCACCATCCAGTTCATCGCCGTCGGCACGCCGCCGGACGAGGACGGCTCGGCCGACATGAAGTACGTGCTGGCCGCCGCGCGCAACATCGGTCGCCTGATGACGGACTACAAGATCGTCGTCGACAAGAGCACGGTGCCCGTGGGCACGGCCGACCTGGTGCGCGCCACCGTGGCGGAAGAGCTCAAGAAGCGCGGCACCGAAGTGCCTTTCAGCGTGGTGTCCAACCCCGAGTTCCTCAAGGAAGGGGCGGCGGTCGAGGACTTCATGCGCCCGGACCGCATCGTCGTCGGCGCCGAGGACGAGCAGGCCATCCTGCTCATGAAGGCCTTGTACGCCCCGTTCCAGCGCAACCACGAGCGCCTGATCGTCACCGACGTGAAGAGTGCCGAGCTGACCAAGTACGCCGCCAACGCCATGCTGGCCACGCGCATCAGCTTCATGAACGAGCTGGCCAACCTGGCCGAAAAGCTGGGCGCCGACATCGAGATGGTGCGCCAGGGCATCGGCTCGGATCCGCGCATCGGCTACCACTTCCTCTACCCGGGCTGCGGCTACGGCGGCTCCTGTTTCCCCAAGGACGTCAAGGCGCTGATCAAGACCGCTGCGGACAAGGCGAACATCGAGCTCAAGGTGCTGACGGCCGTGGAGGAAGCCAACGACCTGCAGAAGCACGTGCTGACCGGCAAGATCAAGGCCCACTTCGGTGACCTGCGCGGCAAGCACTTCGCGCTATGGGGCCTGGCGTTCAAGCCCAACACCGACGACATGCGCGACGCGCCCAGCCGCACGCTGATCGCCGACCTGCTGGCCGCGGGCGCCTCGGTCACGGCTTACGACCCGGTGGCGATGCACGAGGCCAAGCGCATCTTCGGCGACCAGGACGGCCTGCGCTACGGCGACAGCCCGATGGGCTGCCTGGACGATGCCGACGCGCTCGTCATCGTCACGGAGTGGAAGGAATTCCGCAGCCCGGACTTCGACGGCATCAAGGCCAAGCTCAAGGCCCCCGTGGTGTTCGACGGGCGCAACTTGTACGACCCGAAATTCGTGCGCGCGGCCGGGCTGACCTATCTGCCGATCGGGCGCTGAAAGCACCGCGATCACCAGCAGGCAGTGCCCCGCGTGCTGCCTGATCAGTCATGCTGTTCACCACCGCGACGTTCAGCTTCCTGTACCTGCCGATCGTTCTGATCGGCTTTTTTGCGTTCGGCAGGCGCGCACCCGCGCTCGCGGCCGCATGGCTGTTTGCCGCCTCCGTGTTCTTCTATGGCTACTGGATGCCGGAGTTCACGCTGCTCTTGCTGGGCTCGATCGGTGTCAACTTTTGGATTGGCGAGCGCATTGCGGCCCGTCAGGGCCCTGTGCGCCGCACTTGGCTGGTAACAGGCATCGTTCTGAACCTGGCCACCCTGGCGTACTTCAAGTACGCCAACTTCTTCATCGACAACCTGGAAGCGCTATTGGGGACCAACTTCGGCGTCGGGCGCATCATCCTGCCAATCGGCATCTCGTTCTACACCTTCACCCAGATCGCCTACCTGGTGGATACGTGGCAGGGCAAGGTGCGGGAGGCGCGGCCAGTGCACTACGGGCTCTTCGTCACCTTCTTTCCCCACCTGATCGCGGGCCCGGTGCTGCACCACGCGCAGATGATGCCGCAGTTCGCCAACCGCGCCGTCTACCGCTTCAACGCCGCCCACTGCAGCGCCGGCCTGGCGATCTTCTGCATTGGCCTGTTCAAGAAGGTCGTCCTGGCCGACGGCATCGCCCCCTACGCCGACGCCGTGTTCGTGCCGGTCGATGCGGGCGCGCATCCGGACATGGCCGAAGCCTGGATCGGTGCCCTCGCATACACGTTCCAGTTGTATTTCGACTTCTCGGGCTATTCGGACATGGCCATCGGCCTGTCCTGGATGTTCAACATCCGCCTGCCATTCAACTTCGACTCTCCCTACAAGGCACTGAGCATCAGCGACTTCTGGCGCCGCTGGCACATCTCGCTCTCCACCTTCCTGCGGGACTACCTCTACGTGCCACTGGGCGGCAACCGCAAGGGCCGCATACGACGCTACGTGAACCTGGGCGCAACCATGGTGTTAGGCGGGCTCTGGCATGGGGCTAGCTGGTCATTCGTGTTGTGGGGAGCCATGCATGGTGCTTACCTCATGGTCAACCACGCGTTTCGCGCACTGACGGCGAAGCTCGGCTGGCGCGCCGCGTTGGATGCCAATGTGGTATTCCGGCTGTCGGCCTGGGTGTTCACTTTCGTGTCCGTGGTGGCAGCCTGGGTGCTGTTCCGGGCAGAGACGCTGCAAGGCGCATGGCGCATGCTGCAGTCCATGGCAGGATGGGTTCCGCGAGGCACCGACCACGGCCTGCTGTGGTGGAACGCCGGTCTGCAGCCGTCGGTGGCGATTGGCTGGTGCGCGGTGCTGGGTGCGGTCGCCGTGTTCTCGCGCAACAGCAACACGCTCGGGGAGCGGCTGCTCGCCACCATGCAGGCCCGACCGGCCTGGCGGCCCCCTCTGGCCGGCGCCGCGCTGGCCTGCGCTGTCGCCCTCGTCATCGTGAACACCACGCGCAGCTCGTCCAGCGCGTTCATCTACTTCAACTTCTGATGGGCCGCGCAGCGCTCCTGTTCCTTGGCGGCATCGCCGCCGCCGTCGTCTGCGCGGAAATCGTGCTTCGCGGTTTGCCCGTGTCCACGGCCACGATGACGGGCTACTACCACGATCCCGACATCCTGGCCTATCCGGCGCACCATACGTGGACCATGGCCACGGGCTGGGACCTGCGCAATCCGCACACACTGCGGGCCAACAACTGGGGCTTCGCGGCAGAGCATGAGTTTTCCGTCGATTCGCAGGCCGTTGCACTGATCGGCGACAGTTACGTCGAGGCCTCCATGCTGGCGCCGCGCGATCGACCGGCCGCGCAGCTGGAAGCATTGCTCCAGGGCCGGCGTAAGGTCTACGCCATGGGAACGCCGGGGACCGCGATGCTCGATTACGCACAGCGCATCCGCTTCGCTAGCGAACGCTTCCAGATCCGCGATTTCGTCGTGCTGATGGAGGGAGCGGACGCCCGCCAGGCGCTGTGCGGCAGCGGCAACGTCGTGAGCCGCTGCCTCGACCCGTCGACCCTGGAACCCCGGATCTCCAGGCACCCGCGCGCTTCGGCGTGGACCGACCTGGCCCGGCATTCGGCGCTTGCGCAGTACCTTATGAGTCAGCTGCGGTTCAAGCTTGCCACGGTGACCAAGGCCATGTTCACCCGCAAGCCACCTGAAGAGGCCGGCGCCGGGGCCGGCAAGGTCGCACCGGTCGCGCCCGACCCGGAGCAGCTGGCACGCGCGCAAGCCATGGTCGACGCCGTCGTCCAGCAGTTCTTCGCCACCGTTCCACGCGCGCAGATCCGGCAGCTCGTCTTTCTCGTCGACGGTCGCCGCACCAGCCAGGCTGCCCCCCGGACACTGGCGGAGCTGGAGCGCGCGTACCTGATCCTGCGCTTGCGCGAACAGGGCGTAACCGTGCATGACCTGGAACCAATTTATGCAGCGCACGCGGCTGAGTCGCAGCGTTCGCTCGCGGTCGGCCCATACGACGGCCACCTGAACTCCATTGGATTGCACCTGGCCATGGCAGCGGCTGCGCAGTCTCTGCCGCAGTGATGGCAACCCTGGCGAGCCGTTACGATCCGGTTTCGGGGTGCGAGCCAGCGCCCTGAAACCCTGCGCCACGCACACGTCAAACGAAGATCCGCATGCCGACACTCAAAGCCATTCGCGAGCGCTGCGCCAGAACCTACTACAAAGCGCTCTACATGCAGCAGGCCAAGGCCGTGTTGCGTACGCCTCCAGTGCGGCCCGGCGCCTTGCCGCTGACCACGCTGTCAATGGTGCACACGCGCGATGTGGTCCCGTACCTGGTCGCATTCAAGTCGTTCCACCGTCAGGCCGCCGGGCAGCGGGCCGTCGTGGTTTGTGACCCCAGCATCACGCCCGCCGATCGAGGCACACTGCGTGCGCACATCCCGCACCTGGAGTTGCGCGACGCGGAGGAGTTCACGCATCCGTCCATTCCACGGGGGGGCACCTGGGAACGCCTGTTCGCCATCTCGGAGTACGCGACGCGCGAATTCACCGTCCAGCTCGACGCCGACACGCTGACGACGGGACCACTGCCAGAAGTCTGCGACAGCATCGTTGCCAATCGCCCGTTCGTGATCGGCGAGGTGCTGGCGCAGCGCATCGATCCGCTGGCAGTGTTTGCAGCCACTGCGCGCACCTGGACCAGCGGACATGTACAGGCCCTGGCAGAGGCATCGCTGGACGGGATCGGCCTGCCGCCCGAGACGCTCTATGTCCGAGGCTGCTCTGGTTTCACCGGATTCCGTACGGGTGCGGACATGCGTGGCTGCCTCCTCGATTTTTCGGAAAGAATGCGCCGCAAGCTCGGTGAACGTTGGCGGGACTGGGGAACGGAGCAGGTCACCTCCAACTTCGTGGTCGCCAACCAGGCCGGCGCGCGCGTGCTGCCGTTTCCGAAATACGCTTCGGCCCATCAAACGGATGTCGGTTCGGTGTTCTTTCACTTCATCGGCTCGGTGCGCTTTCGCAATCGCCGTTACGAACGCGAGACCGCAGCGTTCTTGCGTAGTCTGGGTACAGGCTGAAATCAGCAGGGTTGAACCCCCGCACGGTGCTGGACACCAAGCTTCTTGTTCCAGGCCGAAGTGCTCCCCGCGGTCTGCGGGCGCTCCGTCCTTTCTGGGAGATGGCGATGGATCTTTTTGGTTGGGGCTTCGGTCTAGTACTGGGCTTCTCTGCGGTCATCGGCATTGGCGTCTTGCTGGTTGTGGTCGGGTCTCGCCGCACGTCCTCCGTAGCGCCTGCGGACAGGCGGCGCGGTTTGATGCTATGGCTGTTGCTGCCAGCCTGGCTTGGCCGCGCCGTAGCGGCACCCGGTTCACCGAAGGCCGCGACGTCTACCGGAAAGCGTCTGTGCGTCGTGCGGCTACATAACACGCATGCCGAGAGACCACAGGTCGCGCATTTCGTGACGCCCATGTTCGGCCAAGCCTTCAGGCAGGGCGACATGCCCGCTGGCGAGCGCCCGCGGTTCGTGCTGGCCGATGGCACAGACTGCCCGGCAACGCTGTGGGGCATCACGAGTTGGCCCGATGGATCCATGAAGTTCTGCGGCGCCGTCGTCCGGGTTCCGGCTCCCGTTGCTGCCGGCGCCAGCCTCGAGCTAGAGGTGCGGGCTGGCGGCAGCGCCGAACGCCAAGTCGGTAAGCGCACCACCGCCGATCTGGAATCGGCAGAGCTGTCGGTCATGCTCGAAGGGCTTGTCGGCCTGGAAGGCACTTGGACAGCCGCACTGAACGACGGAATCCACAGCCGTGCCGATATCGTCCAGCTGGCTAGCGGACCTGCCGGCACACTCTGGCGCATTGGCTCCGAGTTTCGCAATCGTGCAGGCAAGGCCCATGGGCAGCTGTACTGCTGGCACTATGTCATGGCGCTTACCGGCGCCAATGACGAGTTCGCAGGTTTGCGCTACCTTGCGCGCATTGCGCAGCCCTGGACCGACGTGGAGCAACCCAAGGCAGAACACCGTGAGTTCGCCGCCAGCGTGCGCGCAAGGGCGCAAGTGCTGCGCAAGCTGCAGGGCCATACGACGACCGAGACGCCCGGTGACGCCATCCGTTTGCCGCACTACGCGTCCTTCTTCTCCGCCGGGCACGACGGTCGATGGGATTATGTGCAGGGCATCGGTAAAAGCCCTGCCGACGCCCATGTGCGCGTAACGCTCGATGGCGAAAATTTGCGGCGCAGCGGTCTTGTACCTCCGTTTGATCCTGAGGTCCCCATTAACGACGCAGAACGCATCGACTACCACCCCATGGGAAAGGGAAGCATCACCCGCGCAATGGGCACCACCGGCGAGCGCAGCGACGTCGGACTACTGCCCGAATGGAACGTGCGCCACCTGCTCAAACAGTCCGAAGACCACGAGCGGGTGATGCGCGTGAACGGGCTGTCCGCCGCGGGATTCCGGCTGACTTTTCGCAAGCGCGCGACGCTGCAACCAGTGCCATGCGTTGACATCCGCGCGCAATATCCAGGGCTTGGCAACGCTGAGACCAACTGGCGCGGCTACATCTATATGAGCGGCATGACCAAACCCGCCCCCAACGAATCGCTATGGCGTGAAGACACAGCGCACCGGCCTGGTTGTACCTATTGGCCCTACCTCTTCACCGGAGAGCCACAGTACCTGGATCTGCTAACCGAACATGCCTTCGCGCATGTTCTGGAACTCAACCAGGGCAACGGAACTGTCTGGGGCACCACGTTTCCGCGGCAGCAATTGCTCGAGGGCGCATGGGGCGGAGAGCGCGGTGTCCGCGTCGGCTCGGGAGGAACGCTTTACAAAGGTAGCGGCGTGCTGCTCTACGGCATTGGTGGCCAGCGCATGGCAGCTTGGCGTTCGCGCGACGTTGCGCAAGCCGCGGCGCTAGCGCCGGATGTGGCGCCCGATGGCGCCGCCGTACGTCAGTACCTGAATGACGTGCTCGCTTCCTCATATGCGGCATTCAAAGACTATATGTCAAAGGTCCCGGCGAGTTTTCGTGAGGCGGGCCTGTTCATGCAAGACAAGGGCAACGGCCTACCTTGGCAGATCGCTTACATGTCTTGGTCGGTATGCCACCAGGCCGATATCCTAGGCACCCCTGAAGCGGCCTATGTGCGAGCCCACCTCGGGCGCTTTTGGAACGGCTTCGCCAGACAAGCTGACATGGCCTGCTTAGTAGCCATGGCTTGCAGCTACCGCGACGAGGACGGCAATCTGGTCGACAACATGAATGGGGTGTTGGGCAGCTTGCGCTGCAATCTGAATTTCGATGCTGCATCCTCACGCATCACGATCGCACCGGCCAAGGACAAGACAAATGGCGCCTGGAGCCCCCATCCCGGTGATCGCTTTTCCTTTGCAGGAAAGCCGATGGACCTGCTCAAGAGCTTTGCGGAGATGAAGCCTTATCGCGTGTTCTTCGCGGTAGGGTGCGAAGGTCAGACATTTCAGCTCGCGCTCAAGCCTAATGGCCCCCCGATTCGTTTTCCGGAAAGCGTGGTAATCACGGACTGTTTCGCGCAACTCAAGGACTTTCGGCCTGACCTAGCCTTCAGTCCGCCCAATAGCCCCTCGGGGTACTCCGCCAACATTCGCGGCGCCGTAGCCTACCACCTTGCATGTGGAGACTATGTCAGCGATGCCATGGAGCAACTGGACAGGATCGTCAAGGGCCAGCGCATCAACTTCAAGGACAGGCCAAAGTACCGCACGCTAACCAGCCGCACCTGAAGCGGCGCCCGAACGCTGGCTCACCGAGGCATAGTTCATCTTGGACATCGCCTTAACCGCGGGCAGACGGTCCTGCAAAGCCTTGCGGCGCTGTTGGAGGTCTGGAACTTTGGCGGCGAGCCAGGCAGCCAAAGTATCCGGCTGCTCCAGCACATGTGCCTCCGGGATGAAATCCGGAATTCGCAGATGTTCCGCCAAACCTTCGTACTTGCCAACGTACGCTATGCAGAACGTCGGCACAGCCTGGGACAGAGCCCCGATCGCCAGATGCATGCGGCCAGCGAACACCATGTCGGTCATGCCAGAAATGGACTTCGCAATCGCGGCTGTCTCAGGGGTATCGACCGCGTAAACGCGCTGACGCACCGCGGCGGGCAAGGAGGCGATGACTTCACGCTGCATCAATGCGTCGGAGCTGTTGCTGCGGTTGTCGTGCGAGAGAAACAGGAAGCTCGTGTGTGGATGGAGGCTCAGGAAGCCCTTGACGAAGGCACTCCAGTACTCCTGCACCCCGAGACCGGCCGACTGCTTTTCAGCGTTTAAGCCGCTGACGTTCAGGCATAACACGAGGTCGCCAGCGGCCCGTCGAGCAGCGATCCACTGCGCAGCTTGGCGACTATCGCCCGACGTACGGTCAGGCTGCACCAAGAAGGCTACGTCAGCAACCAGCGTTGCCGTACGCCCCATAAATCGCTCAAAACGGGCATGGCTGATGGGATCACGCACATAGACGGCCACCGACGGAGGCAGCGAAGCAATCATTTGCACTGCTTCGGGATGCGGCTGCTCGCTGATGCTGTGGCCAAGCAGAATCGCAGGCCGGCCCTGTTCGGCAGCAATGCGAAGCATGCCGATCTGGTAGCGTACTGGATGCAAGCCGTAGTAGCCATCGATGATATCGGCGCCTACTGCAAGCACGGCTCCTGCATCCCGTACGGCGGTTACAACGCGCGCGGACTTGGCCTCCACTTCTTCAACACTAAAGCGCAGGCTGGGGAGCATGGGGCCATTAACCGCGAACTCGCCCCAGTTGGGCATCAACACTTGGCGCACATACCGAAGTTCCATGAGTTGCAGGTTGTCCGCAACCGATTGGAGCATGGCTTGGTCGCCCAGGCTGCCTGCCGCAGCGCTCATCACCACGAGCGCATCGTCGCGGCGGGCGGACCCGCCCGACATACCGCGCAGCGCCTGACGCAACTGCGCCTGCACACGACGCCGCAGGCGCCCCACCCGACCTTGCAATGCATTCAAAATATTTCTCCGCTTCCTGCCACAGGCCTTCAAGCTCGACGCGAGAAGCGCGGTGACCTGCTCAATCTCACCAAGCTCTTGTTAAGGCGCGCCAACACACGCACATATACCGTATAGACCCACAGCATCTTCATGTTGCGGGCGACACCGAATACTAGGTGACTGCTCCAGCTCATGAACATCCGGTATCGAAAGATCAGGCGGTAGACTGCGACGACGTGACTTGCTTCGGCCTGCACACGCTTGGTCGGTCGCCATTGCCCCCTCTTGTCCTTCAACCACAGGCGGTAGGCAAGCCCGATACGACGGTGGCGAAAGCTCGCATCCTGCGACTTGACCATATCGTCCACGTTGCTGTCGTCGAGGGAAATGCGGCCCTCGTGCCTCGCTTCGACGAACAACTGCTGCAGTTCAGGGTGACGAACGATCACAAGGCTGGTGCCCGCGCTATCGTTCACGTAAGCCGGCAACCAAGCATCGCCGAAACTCGCATCGGCGGTTTCGCCGACTACATCGTCGCAGTAATCGCAGGCCGAGAGCCGAAAGACGCCCATGCCCCAATCGTAGCCCTCCAGCTGACCCATAGGCATCACCACTTCGGCGCCGCCACCGTGCGGCTGCACAGCAAAACCATAAGAGCTTGCCGGCCGGTCGGCCAGTTTCCTGCGGAAATCAACCGTCTTCCAGTCGTCAGGTTGAGATCCCATCTGCCAGGCCAGGCTTTCAGCGAATCGCCCGCTTTTCATGTGGCCGCAGAACAGACTCACGGCATAGACGATCCGCTCCTTGAGGATGGGGTCGGCGCGCATCAGCCGCCGGACAGCTTTGACGTAACACGGCACGCCGACGAAAACGTAGCGCCCGGGCGTGGCACGCACCTGGGCCATCACCTGCGACATCTCGACCGGGTAATACCTCGTCTTCGCGTTCGCCGTCACCATGTCCGTTGACGTGGATACGGTATAGGCGAAACGCGGCTTGCCGCTCTCAACGATCGGCCGTACATGGATGACGCCGGTCACCATCTTTCGATTCAGCAACTCCGCCAGGAGCCAGCTGGTCAGGCCACCGGAGCTGCCCTCGTTCCGATGACCTCGCTCAATCGCATGGCCCGCATAGAGTCCCTGATACCAACCGAGCCTAGCATCGTGACCGCCACCGAGACTTGAGTACGCCTGCGCGGCGAGCGCGTCCTCATCCGGCCCGTCCAGGAAGGGACACACTTGCTCGGACACAGTGGCCCGCGCCGCAGCGACATGGTCAGGTCGGTACTTCGCGAACCGATCAAATCTCATTGCGACCGGAGCATCGGTCACTGCAGCGCAAGCGCCACAGCCCACGCAGTAGCCACCGTCGACTACATCGGCCAGAGAACCGTCGGTTACACCGCGATTCAACGGAACTGACTTCATTGCAATTCACCCTTTGCCGAAGCGGCGTGCGCACCAGGCTCGGAACGATTCAGGACGCCATCTACATAGGCCCGAAAGTCGCGCACAACGCTGTCGCGGGCGAACCGCTGCTGCACGTAAGTGCGGCCCTCCTGCGACAACCGTCTGCGGCCAACTGAATCCTGCAAGAGTTCAATCAACTTCTGTTCAAAGTCGACCTTGTTCTTCGCCACAGCGGCATGGACGCCATCGCGCAAGCCATGGCGCACGGTGGACACCTCGAATCCAACGAGCGGCGTCCCGTACGCCAAGGCCTCCAAAATCTTGATAGCGGAGCCGACACTGAACTGCATGGGCGCTATCGCCACATCTGCACATCGGTAAAAGGGTTCCACCGATGCCACCTCACCCACGACTACCACGCCATCGCAGCCATCGAAGCCTCTCAGTTCGGGTGAGGGCCCACGGCCGACCACTTTGAGCTCCGCGCGAGGCAGCGCGGTTCGCACTGCTGGCCAAATATCGCGTAGAAACATCAAAATCCCCTGGTTGTTGGGCCAATAGCTCATGCTCGCGACAAACACAACCTGAGGAGCATTGCCTGGCCTGCTGACCAGCGGCGCCGGCTCGGGCATGTCTACGGTGTTAACCAAGCAATAGAGCTTGCCGCTTGGTAAGCGCTGACGGAAGTAGTCGACGTCCAGTGGCGATGCGTAGAGCGCGTACTCCCAGCGGCGGAACAAGGCCTGTTCGTGGAAGCGCAGCTTGAGCACATTGACCCAAGCCGACACGAACTGGAGCGGTTGGCGGGCCAATTGAAAGCGTGCGGCAATCGCACGCATTGCCGGCGCCTCAGCAGCATCCCAGTCAAGCATGCTGACGCCACCTGGTAGTAGCAACTGGCCAAGTGCGGGCGACACGAGGGCTGCCCAGTGCGCCTGCATGGCGAACACTAGGTCAAAACGCTCAGCACGCGCGTTTGCGCGAATTGCGGCAACAAGCTCCGTCGCCTGTTTCCGCGTCGCGGGATTAATTCTGCCGGTGGTCACCCATGCCAAGAAAAGCAGTTTGCGCAGCGCCGACGGCTGTAGCTGACTGGCCCAGACGATCGGTTTGGCCTGCATGACCGCGCCCAACACCGTCACGCTGCAGATCAGCGACCTGAACGGAGTTTCAAGTTCGATCAGCGCTTGTGCGTCCGGGGCGGCATTGCACAACAGAAGATGCACGTCGCCTACGGCCGCCAGGGCTTCAAGTGACGTGCGGATCCGCAACTGCGCCCCGCCTCCAGAGACGGAGGGCAGGTAAGGTGTGATGAATAGGATCCGTGGTCGGGATGCAGAGCGCGTCATGTTCAAGAGAACCTCTTGAGGGGCTTGGAGATCTTCTTCCACGCGGCAGCAGCGTGCTCAAGGATGATTCTTTCGCTGGAATCGGGTCGCCCCGCCAGCACCCAAAATAGATATACCAATCCGCCATACACCAAGATGCTCAACAGGACTTTGACAATAAGGACCAGAACAACGGGACCGTCCAAGTACTTCGCGACAGCTGATACAGCGACGAACATGACAGCGGCCGACACAACAACACGCAGCAGCGCTATCCATACCTCGCGTCCCTGCAACACTTTGAGCCGGATCAAATAAAAGCCGAACGCTGCGGTGCTCACAAAGGTCCACGAGCAGTAGAGCCAGGCGACGCCCATCACGCCCTGCCAAGAAAATGCGGGAATGATCAGCGCCAAAACAGTAACCGCGTATCCCCAGGAAAGAGCGGCGTTGACCCGGACGAAACCCAGCACCACTAGGGTCTGCTGCGCTGTGTAGCGAAACCCAGAGGTCATTGCCGTCAGGCTGAAGATCGCCACGATGGGAGTGGCACCCATCCATTTGTCACCAAACAGCAAACGGACGAACTCGGAAGCCACCAACGCGAAGCCAACAGCCAGTGGCACAGCAATCAGGTTGACCCCAGCTATTGCCTTCTGGATGGCAGCGATCTGCCGATCCTTCTGATTGTTGAGGCTAGCCAGCGTCGGCATGAGCGCACGCCCGATTGGCATCACCAGTTCAGTGCTAGGCAGCGTGGCTACCTCACGCCCCACCGCATAAAGTCCGACCTGCTCCGAGCCGCCGGCCTTTCCGATGTAGGCCCGGTCCAAGTGGTTGACGGCGTACTGCGCCAGGCCATCTAAGAAATACCAGACCGAGAAGCCGGTGAGTTCTCGCCAGTGCTGCAAGGACCAACGCGGGCGTTGCGTCACCAGCCGGTAGCTAAGCAGGCTTCGAGTAACTTCTGCGGAGCAGATGCCCAGCACGAGGCCCCAATAGGTGCGCAGCGCCAAGACGGCACTGACACTCACGACGAAGGAAACCAGCCGAGGTGCGAACGAGAACAGGAAGTCGCGCCGGAAATCAAGTTCCTTGCGAAAGTTGACCACATAAATGTTCTGGAGACCGCCCACCAAGCCTGCAGCTCCTACAGCAAACATGATCGGCATGACTCGGCTATCGTCATAGGCCTTCGCGGCCAACGGCGCTGCAGAGAAGACGATCACGGAAATCAGCAACGTCTGCATCACTTTGATAGACCAAGCCGTGTCGTAATGTCCGGAAGTTGCATCGCGGTTGCGGATCAGTGCCGAGTCCATCCCGAACTCCACCAACACTTGGGAAAATCCCACAACGACCATCGCCATGTTGACCAGACCGTAGTCCGCGGGTGTGAGGATGCGGGCGCAGATGCCTAGGCTGATCAGGCCCAAGAACTTGGCCCCCCAGCGGATAGCAATTGCCCAAACAGATCCCTGGATTAGCGCGCCGGACAGGGAACGACTTCTAGAAGAAGGCATTGATCAGTCGACGGCGTGGGCTGCAACGCCAGCCGCTGGCTTGATCGCCAACAGCAACTTCATGCATGTTGGAAGTGAAGGGCACACGTTGCTCTGCCCGCAAGCATGCAAAACCGGAGACTGGCAACTCATGAGATCGGGGGGGGGGCAAATGGCAGAGCCGCATCATACGCACGCACTATGATCAGTCGACGGCGGAGCTTACGGCCATCACACATTAGGCTAAATCAGCACCTGTGCACAAGCAGGGTGCAGTAGAAAGCGCTCAGGGCTGGCGCTGGCGCCGTAAGCGCCCGACTGGAAGATCACGACCAGTTCGCCAATGAGGGCATCTGCAAGAGGCACTTGCTCCGCCAATTTGTCGAGTGGTGTACACAAAGGCCCAGTTACGGTGGCGAGCCCGCTCGGGGGCGTGGTCATCTGGGAACCCAGTCCTACCGGGTAGTTTCGCCGGACAACCTGGCCAAAGTTTCCGGTCGCCGCAAGATGGTGGTGCAGCCCCCCGTCAGTTACGACGAACCGTTCGCCTCGAGAGATCTTGCTGTCGATCACACGACACACATAGATTCCCGCTTCACCGACCAGAAAGCGCCCTAGCTCGAGTACCAGAGTTGCCGCCGGCACTTCCCGCGCTGCTCGCTCGACAAGCACGGCGAGGTTGTCGCCGATCGGAGCCAGATCCAATCGGCTCTCGCCGGGAAAGTACGGTATGCCGAATCCGCCCCCGAGGTTCACAGATCGGACTGGCGCGGGCGCGTTAGCGGCCAAGCGTACGGCCAACGCATAAGACTGCCGTTGCGCCTCACAGATCGCCTCGGCCCTGAGGTTCTGCGAGCCCGCAAACAGATGGAAGCCCTCGAACTGCAGCCCCGCCGCGGCGATGTGGCGCAGCAGTGCGGGCACGGCCTCGGCGTCGACGCCGAATGGCTTCGGGCCGCCGCCCATCTTCATGCCGGAGCCCTTGAGCTCGAAGTCGGGGTTCACGCGTACAGCGACCCGCGCCGGCAGACCGAGCTCTTGCGAGGCCGCCGCCAGCGGCCTGATCTCGCGCGCCGACTCCAGGTTCACCAGAACGCCGGCCGCAACGGCTTGGCGCAGTTCCGCATCGCGCTTGCCGGGCCCCGCAAAGCTGATTTCCTGGGGATCTGCGCCGCCGTCCAGGGCCACCTGCAGTTCCCCTGCAGAGGCGACGTCGACGCCATCCACAAGGGTCGCCATGAAGCACACCAGCGCCGGCATGGGGTTGGCCTTCATTGCGTAATGCAGCTTCACCGCCGCCGGCAGCGCGGAACGCAACTGTGCAACGCGGTCGCGGAGCAGCCCTCGGTCGTATGCATAGAACGGAGTCTGTCCGACCCTGGCGGCCAGCCGCGTGAGCGACATGCCTCCGACGATGAGTTCGCCGGCGCGTACGGGGAATTGCGACATCGCCACATGCTGGAGCAGTGGCCGCGCAGGTGGGCGGCGTTCAATGGCCATGGGATTGCTCCGTGGAAGCCGCGAGCGCCTTGCGGTCGATCTTGCCGTTGGCATTGCGCGGCAACGGCCCTGTCTTCACATCGACATGCGCGGGCACCATGTAGGCCGGCATGCGTGAGCGACAAATGGTCATCAACCGCTCCACGTCCAGTGCTCCGTCCGGCGCTGGCGTGACGACGACGTGGACGACCTGCCCCAGCGTCGGGTGCGCGACACCCCAAGCAGCGCATTCCCCCACGAGCCCGGTGTCGTAGAGCAATTCCTCCACTTCGGTCGGGCTGATGCGGTAACCCGACGACTTGATCATCTCGTCGCGCCGACCGATGAAGTACAGGAAGCCTTCGCTGTCCATGCGCACGGTGTCGCCGGAGAACACCGCGGTTTCGGGCAGCGGCAAGCCGGCTGCCCTGGCGGGCAGCAGCCGAAAGCGCTCGGCCGTCCGCTCCGGATCGTTCCAGTAGCCCATGCTGACCAGCGCCCCGCGGTGCACGAGTTCACCGGGTTCGTTCGGTGCGCAGGGCGTGCCGTCCTCTCGCAAGACGAGGATTTCCGCATTGGGGATGGCCTTGCCGATCGAATCGGGCCGGCGGTCGACCTCGTGCGGCGGCAAATAGGTCGATCGAAAGGCCTCCGTCAAGCCGTACATCAGAAACGGCCGGGCTTGCGGCACCCGCCTGCGCAACGCGGCGAGGGTTTCGCGTGGCATGTGGCCGCCCGTATTGGCGAAGTAGCGCAGATGCTGCGCGATGGCCGGTGGCCAATCGAGCGTTGCCAGTTGGATGTACAGCGGAGGGACTGCCGTGATGCCGGTCACACGCTCTCGGTCCATGCTGCGAAGCACATCGCGTGGCAACAGGTAATTCAACAGCACCACGCTGGCACCGCTGTGGAAGCCGGTCGTCAACTGGCTGAAGCCGGCATCGAAGGACAGCGGCAGTGCAGCCAGCAAGGTATCGCCGGGATGGTTCTCGAGATAGGAAGAAACGCTTGTCGCCCCAGCCACGAGATTGCGGTGCGACAACACCACGCCCTTGGGCAAACCGGTACTGCCCGACGTGTAGAGAATGGCCGCCATGTCGGTGTCGATCACGCGGTGGGACACGCGCGCCGGGCTCCGCGCCAGGGCATGCCAGCTGTGCAGTGCCAGCCCATCGCGACACACCTCGGGCATGCCGTCTGCCGAGCCCGTCAGCACGATATGCCGCAGGGCTGCGCAGTTGCCCAGCATGGACGCGAGCAAGGCCAGGCGCTGGCGCGACGTCACGAGCACCTTCGCACCGCTGTCGGCCAGAACATGCGCAACCTGCATGGGCTTGAGCACTGGGTTGACCGGCACGAACACCGCACCTGCTGCCGCAGCGCCGAAGCAGGCCACGACGGTTTCGGGAGACTTGTCGAGCCAGACGGCGACGCGGTCGGCGCGGCCGATTTCCAGGCCCAGCAATCCGTCCCGGTGGGCTGTCACGGCTGCCTGCAAGGTCTCGTAGGCAATGGCGCAGCCATCGCTGCGCAGCGCGTCGGCATGGGGCCAGCGTTCGGCGGACTGCGCCAACAGGTCCGGGAGCAGCACGGGGGTGGGCATCGAAAAAGTATCGCATGCCCCCCAACCCTAGAATGGCCCTCCTTCTCTCTCTCCCGTCACGATGTCTGTATTGCCCGACGTACTGCATGTGCTGGACGAAGCCCTGGGCCTCGCAGGTCGCAGCGAGGACTTCGATGCGTCCACCCCCTTGCTTGGTGCTCTGCCTGAACTCGACTCGATGGCAGTCGTGTCGCTGATCGCTGCGTTGGAGCAGCATTTCGGCGTGATGCTGCCCGACGACGAACTTGACGGCAGCGTGTTTGCCACGGTCGGCTCGCTGGCCGCGTTCATCGACGACGTGCTGCAGCGCGACGCATGACGGCGCGCGGTCCTGCGGCCTTCTTTCTGTCGGCTCGCCATGGCCAGCGCTATTGCATCTTTCATGCGGCGCACGGCATGCCGCACGGCCTCGTACTGCATGTGCATGCCTTTGCTGAAGAGCTGAACAAGACACGTCGCATGGCGGCGCTGCAGGCGCGCGGCCTGGCAACTGCCGGGTTCGCGGTATTGCAGATCGACCTGCTTGGCTGTGGTGACAGCGACGGCGACTTCGGCGATGCCCGCTGGGACATCTGGGTCGAGGATTTGCTACAAGCCTGCAGCTGGCTCGTCGACGCCGACCCGCGGCACGCAGCGCTGCCGCTGTGGCTTTGGGGGGTGCGTGCGGGCAGCTTGCTCGCCGCGGATGCCGCCCGTGCCATGGACCGCCCTTGCCACCTGCTGCTGTGGCAGCCGGCTTTTGCCGACGGGGCAGCGCAGTTGCAGCAGTTCCTGCGGCTGCGGCTGGCGGCGGACATGCTGGCGGCACCGGGCGCTGCAGGCCGTGGCAATGGCGCCATGGAAGCTTTGCGACGGCAACTGACGCAGGGCGAGACGCTGCAGATCGCAGGCTATTCCCTCCACCCCACGCTGGCCGCCGGCCTTGAGGCGAGCAAGTTGATCCCGCCCGTCGCCGCCGGTGCCGACCGCCGGCTCGTCTGGCTGGAGACGACGACGGCCGCCGCCTGCGCCCTGAGTCCTCTCTGCACGCGGACGTTGGAACGCTGGAAACAGGCCGGTTGGCAGACGCACGGCGAGGCGGTGCACGGCCCTGCGTTCTGGCAGTCCGCAGAAATGGAAGAAGCACCCTTGTTGTTGAGCGCGACGACCGCGGCATTGTCAGGGGCCTCTACACCATGACACCGGCGGCCCTGTGTCGCGAAGCAGCGCTGTCGTTCGACTGTGCCGGTGAAACCCTGCAGGGCGTGCTCGCCATGCCGACCGATGCGCCCGTTCGGGCCCTGGGCGTGCTCATCGTGGTCGGCGGGCCGCAGGTGCGCATCGGCAGCCATCGGCAATTCGTGGCGCTGGCGCGCTGGCTGGCAATGCACGGCCACGCCACGCTGCGTTTCGACGTCCGTGGCATGGGCGACAGCACGGGGACGCCACGCAGCTTCGACGAGTTGCACGACGATATCGCCGCAGGAATCGATGCCCTGTTGACAACGCCTGGGGTCGAGCGCGTCGCTTTATGGGGTTTGTGCGATGGCGCCTCCGCGTGCCTGCTGTATGTGGATACCGCGCGCGATGCCCGCATCGCGGGCCTGGCTTTGCTCAACCCATGGGTCCGTTCGGAAGAGAGCCTGGCGCACACGCATGTCAAGCATTACTACCGGCAGCGCTTGCTGCAGCGTGCCTTCTGGAACAAGCTGTTGCGCGGAGGTATCGGCCTGCGGGCCATCCAAGACCTTCTGCGCAATCTGAGGCGCCTGCGCCGACAGCCGAGGCAGAAGCAGCGCAGCTTTCAAGAGTGCATGGCCAGCGGATGGCAGAGTTTCGGTGGCGGCCTGCTGGTTCTTCTGAGCGACACCGACTGGACGGCCCGCGAATTCGAAGAGCAGTACCGAAGCGACAAGATGTGGGCCGGCGCGCGCGGGCGGCAAGATGTCGTGTGGCGGCATATCACCGGCGCCGACCACACTTTGTCTGCGGCACCGGCCCGCATGGCAGCCGAGCAAGCGACGCTCGCCTGGCTGCGCGAACTGGGCTGAAGGACCCGCGCTACGGCACTGCCCGCGACCGCAGACGGCGCCATCCCTTCCCACCGAAATGGCGTGCCGCTTCCAGCCAGCCGCGCAGGCGCCTCGGATGGAAGGCAATCAGGCCGATGCGCTCGCGCCGATGGCTCATCCAATCCTTCTTGTAGGCGTCGTCGCCGGTCAAATAGTCCACCTCCCGCACGCGGTCGACTTCCATGACGTGGGCCATCAGCGCGGCCGTCAACACCGATCCAGGCGAGAAGCGCTCGAATCCTTCGACGTAGGCCAACTTGTAAATGTTCGCCTTGCCGGCATGGACCAGCCAGAGCTGGGCGGCGACCGGCTCGCCCTGCACCCGCAACACGCCGAGGCGCAGCCAGCCCTGCGCGGCTGCCAGGCGGATCAGTCCCGGCATGAACGTGGGACACGGCTCGGGGGCTTTCCAGCTGCGCCGGTAAACGCTCTCGAAGGCAGCGATCTCCCCCTCCAGTCCCGGTCCGGCATCGGCCTGAATGCGCACTCCATGGCCCGCCCGCTGCAGTCGCCGACGGCCACGCTCGATGCTGTTGCGCAAGGGGGACGGCCGCTCGCGCAGGTACTCGGCGAAGCTGGCGTGCACCACGGGCAGGTACCAGTTGCCGAAGCAGAAATAGCGATCGACCCGGTAGCCCGCCACGCGCAGCGCCGCCACCATGGACGCCACCCAAGGCGCTTGGGCATCGAGCGGCTGGAGATCAACGACAGCGCCGGAGGAATGACCGTGCAGGGCTTCGGCCAGCAAGGTCCAAGCGACCGACGCTTCGCTCTCGCCCACCGGGCCGAACACGCTGCTGTAGTAGTTGCTCAGCGCACGCACTCGGCCGTCGGCCAAGGACAGCGCCAACGCACACCGGGGCTGCTGCGGGCCGAACACCAGTCCGACCAGCCAACAGCGGGGCGCTGCCTCGAAACCATGCTGCGCCAGATGCCGCAGCCACTCGACGGTCTGGAACACCTCGGCATTCGGCCCCGCCTCCGGCGAGGCCAGCGCGAGGAACGCCTGCATCTGGGAAAAATCGGCCAGAACCTCCAGTCGCGGCCCGCCGGGTCGCGGCACCATCCGTTCCGGTGCGGCGGAGGGCGGCATTAGCCGAACCTGCATCGGCGGCCACGTTCAGGCGGCATCACGGCTCGCCGCAAACGCATCCATCGTTGCAAGAATGCGCCGCCTGGCTTCGTGGTGGGCGTGGTCAGAACTCAGCACGACGGAAGCCCTGTCGCGACAATCCGCCAGACGCTCGAGCAAAGGGCCCATGGCCCGGCTGGCATTGTTGTCCGGCAACGGCGGCGTCCAATTCGACGCGTCCATTCCCATCCGCATGAGCCGTTTCTTCACATTGCTCTTGAAGATTTCCCCCCGACTGCGGAACTGCTCGACATCCCAAACCTCCGGCAATGTCTCCGGCTGGTAATCCAGGGCCAGGGATTCCGCCCAATCCTGCCACTTAAAATCGAGGATGTGGGAGTACGCCTTGACCGGAACCCAAGGCACCCGCAACGCATCGGCAACGATGGCAGCATGCATGGCCTCTGCAATCACAAACTTGCTCCGGCACATCTTGAAAATGGTTTCGTGAATATCATCCGCCGGATCGAGATAAACCAGGCCCAACTTCTTGCATATTCCACGCCAATCGGCGCGCCAAATGCTGTCGTGGTGCGGCATGTAGCAGATCGACGATGCCTGCCGCGGTCGCCGGTCGAGCAAATCGGCGACGAGAATTGCGGGATCTGTGATTGCCTTGTCGAGCGGCAACTGCATTCGGGCTGCGGTTCTCGGGCCGCGCACGAACACAAAATTCCAGTTCTCGCTCACGGGCGCAGCACCATGGTATCCAGCCCCTGAGCCGCAAACCCAGATTCTGCCGTTGCGCGGCGCTCGGTCATTGATCAGCGTTCCAATACCAAGCATGTGGTCCGGCGCCTGATCATCGAACATCCCGGGATACAAGGAATACCAGATCCATGGATTCAGATCGTCGCCAAAATTACCGCGTCCATCCCGGTAGTAAAACAGCTTCAGCAATTATTCCTCGCAAATGGTCAAAAGAAACATCGGCATGCAGCCACGGCTGCGCATGCTATCCTCGCCCCGGGCAAAGGGAAGAAAATGCATTTCGGCGACTTGGCACTCAAGATTCTTGCACAGGAAAAACTGTCGGTCCTGCTGTTTCATGCGGTACCGCGCTCGACCACGGAACTGGTCAATGACCTGACGCTTGCATCGTTCGAACGGGTGATCGACTACGTCGACGAGCACTTCAACGTCGTGCCGCTGGATGAGGCCGCCACGGCCCTGAAGGCGGGGCGACTGCCTCGCAGAGCCGCCTGCATCACGTTCGACGATGGCTATGACAGTTGGTTGAGCGGCGCCGTGCCCCTGCTGCGCCGGCGCAACCTGCACGCCACGTTCTTCATCACGACAGGACAGTTCGACAACGAGCGCATGTGGCATGAGCGCGTGGCGCATGCATTGGCCAACCATCCAGGCCCGGTGCTCGACCTGCCCGGTTTCGGCCTGCCCCAGGTGCCGCTGGGTCAGCTCCAGGAAAGGCGTCGGGCCTTGAGCATGGTGGAGCAGTTGCTCAAGTACCAGCCGTTGAACGTGCGCGACAAACTGCTGGATGCTTTGGAAGCCGCAGCCGGGACGCGGCAGGACCAGCTTTGCCGCATGACCGTGGAGCAGTTGCGCGATCTGCATGCACAGGGCTTCGGCGTGGGGGCCCACACGGTACGCCATCCCATTCTTTCCCTCTGCGAAGACGACGATGCCATGCGCGAAATCGGCGGGGCGCGCGAAGTGCTCGAACACTTGCTGCATGCTCCGGTCAAGGCGTTCGCCTATCCCAACGGCCGTCCCGGCGTGGATTTCCGGGCCGAGCATGTGCGCATGGTTCAGGCAGCCGGTTACACCCACGCGGTCACCACCGAAGGGGGTGCTGCCGACCGGCAGACGTCCGTGTTCGAGATCCCGAGGTTCACTCCCTGGGGCCCGTCGGACGTGCAGATGGGCGTGCAGATGGCGCGCAACCTAATGACCAAGTCACGTCGCGTGATGGTGGCGCCGGGCGCACTGCCGACCCGGAGTGCAACAAAGCCGGGCGGCCGCGATACCCGCCCGCTCGTCGCCTTCGTG
Source organism: Pseudorhodoferax aquiterrae (assembly GCF_014652235.1). Lineage (GTDB taxonomy): Bacteria > Pseudomonadota > Gammaproteobacteria > Burkholderiales > Burkholderiaceae_C > Pseudorhodoferax > Pseudorhodoferax aquiterrae. The sequence goes on along the minus strand of NZ_BMYK01000001.1, from coordinate 185,122 downwards.
GAGAACGGGGCGGGATTCGGCGGCGCCGTGGTGGCTCTGCAGACGCTGCTGAGCAACTCCAGAGCGACGGGATACCGCTACCACGTGGTGACCAACATGCCGGTCGGCGATTTCACCGGAACCGCAGAGCAATCGGTGGTGATCCCGGATCGCGCTGTCGACTACCGTGCCATGGCACGCCGGGTCAGGGCGCGTCTGGGCTCGGGCCTGCTTGCCAAGGGAGTGTTGTTCGCACTGGGGCGGGCCGACGACCTGACCAACCGGCTTCCGTACTTCCTGCGCCTTGTCACGCACCTGCTGAAGGTGCGGCCTGCGATCGTTCACGGCAACAACGATCCCAGCGCCAACCGCGAAGCCATGATGGCGGCCAGGTTGCTTGGCATTCCCTACATCCAGCACGTACGCGGGTCGGTGAGCGACAGCCTGGCGATGCCGATGATGCGCAACGGACCAGCCACCTTCATTCCGGTGTCGCGGTGGCTGACTGGCGAGTTGCTGCGCAGCGGGGTACCGGCTGAACGGATACGGCAAATCTACGACGGGATCGATCTCGAAGTCCTCCCGACGTCGGGAGCAGCGCCCGATCTGCGCTCCGAACTCGGACTTCCCGAGAACACCATCCTTATCGCAATGGTCGGCATGCTGGTGGCGTGGAAGGGGCAGGACCTTTTTCTCAACGCCCTCGCTGCCGTCAAGTCCTCTTCCCAGGCCCCCGTCATCGCACTGGTTGTCGGAGACACGCCGGAGCGTGGCGACGCGAGCTATGCGCGCGGGCTGCATGCGCAAGCACAGGCCTTGGGGCTGCAGGACCGGGTCCGTTTTTTGGGACGCCGCAACGACCTGCAAGCCTTGTTGCCGCAGATCGACATCTGTGTATCGGCGTCGACTTCGCCGGAGCCGCTTGGCCTCGTGATGCTGGAAGCGCTTGCGCACGGCTGCCTGTTCGTTGGACCGGCGTTTGGGGCCGCCTGCGAAGTGACCGAAGACGGGACGACCGGTTTTCTCTTCAAGCCTGGTTCCGCCGCCTCTCTTGCCGCCAAACTGGAACTGGCGATCGAACGGGCAGCTGCACCTGACGCGGCCGCCCAGCAACATGGGCGCGATCTGATTGACCGGCAGTTCTCGGGGGCACGCTGCGCGCGCATCACGTCGTGGGTCCACCAGCATCTGCTCGACGCCCGGTAGACGGTGCGCGCCGTCGTTGCTGCTACGGCGCCTGAAGGCGCTTGTTCGCCTGGGCCGATGCGGACGCCGCGCGCACCTGCGCAGGCAGTTGTCCTGACGCTGGGCGCACTTGCGCGAGCACGTACTGGCGCAGCGCCTCGAGCAGGCAGACGACCACATAGTACGTCTCGAAATAGGCCAGGCTGACACCCGCGCCGCCCACCGTGAACGCAAAGCACGACAAGGCCAAGGTGTCGGACATGTCCCGGGCCCACAACAGGTCACTCCGGAAAGCTGTCATCCGACGGATCTGCAAGGCCGTGACAAAGGCATTGCCCATGATGGCGAGGAACAGCAAGAGCCCTACAAAGCCGTGGTCTCCCAAGACCTCGAAATAGATGCTGTGCGCAGCACGCGCGTGGGTCGACAGATTGGCCGATCCAAGCAGCCCCCCCATCAATCCATCGGATGGCCGCACTGCGAACCAGACATCGCCGGACTGCATCGCGTGGAAGCCCGTTCCGAAGACCGGATTCTGTAGCGCCAGCGCCGTCGCGACGTTCCAGGCCTCCACCCGTCCCATGAATGAAGCGTCCTGGTCTGCGCTGCCGATGGTTTCGATGCGCTCGAACCAGGACGCGGGACTCAGCACGAGCACCAGTGCCACACCCAGCGTCACGAAGAGGGCCGCCATCCCTTTGCGCCGCGAGGTCAGCATCAGCATGAAGGCCAGCATTGCCATGGCGAGAAAGGCTCCACGCGACCTGGAGCCGATGACGGCAAGCACAGTGGCCAGCAGAACACCGAGAAAGCCCAAGCGCACCATCCTGACCTTGGAGTACTGGTACAGGTACAGCAGGATGGGCAAGGCCATCACGAGGGCGACACCGAAATGGTTGTTGTCGCTCATCTTGGTGCCCGGCAAGCCGATGACCTTGTGGCCGCCCGCCGTGACCAGGGTCTTCAGGCCTTCCGCCAAGCCATGGAAGCCCAGCCCCAGTGCGATCGCGATCAGCATCGCGTGCAGGCGCAGGCGCGAGTTCACGAAGAAGAACATCACGAGGCAGTACGTGATGGACTTCAGCAGGTCCGTATAGATCGAAAAATTGTTGCGCGCGCTGGCATCCGCCAGCACCGCGCTGACCGTGACGTGGGCCACGAACAGCAGAATCAGCACGGAGGTCCTGTTGAGTCGGAATGGACTCTTGTCGACGCTCTTGCCCACCACCAGCAAGAGCAGCGTGACGAGCGCAAAGAACAGGTTGTAGCGCAACGACCCCATGAACCCCCACATGTAGTAGGGGACAGCAATGACCGAGGTCCACCCCCAGACCAGGTAGGCCGCGAAGGCATTGGACAACGCGATGGGGACGATGACCATCATCATCCCCAGCATCATGAGGTCACGCATCGTCGGCGCCCTTCCGCGCTCGCAGACCGCGTTGGATATCGTCCGTCTTGGCGTTCAAGTAGGACAGCACCCCCAGATCACGCGCTTGCGCCGGCTTTCGGTCCGCGCGTCGGACGGCCAGGATCAGCAGCACCAGGAAGATGACATCCAGCGTGAACAGCGCGGCTTCCATGCGGGTGCCCCTCTGCCCCTCAGCGCCAGATCCCGCGCGTATCGATCACGATCTTGTCCTTGATCGCTTCCCTGTCGATCGACTTGAATTCCTCGTGGTCGACCAGCAGCAGCAGGATGTCGGCATTCTTCATGACGTGTTTGAGGTCGTGCAGCGGAATGTCGATCTTGTCGGCCGCGACATTGGGATCGCAGGCCAGCACCTGGCCCACGTTCTCGGCGATCAGGTCGCGCACGATGTCCAGCGAGGGCGACTCGCGCAAATCGTCGATGTTGGCCTTGAAGGTCAGGCCCAGGCAGCCGATCACGGGCGACTTGAAGCGCTCGGCCTTGGCCTTGACGCGCTCGATGACCCAGTGTGGCTTGGCGTCGTTGACCTCGCGCGCGGTCTTGATCAAGCGCGACTGCACGGGTGCGCTCGAGACGATGAACCAGGGGTCGACCGCGATGCAGTGGCCGCCCACACCAGGGCCGGGCTGCAGGATGTTCACGCGCGGGTGACGGTTGGCCAGCGCGATGGTTTCCCATACGTTGACGCCCAGGTGGTCGCAGACCAGCGAGAGCTCGTTGGCGAAGGCGATGTTCACGTCGCGGAAGGAGTTCTCCACGAGCTTGGACAGCTCGGCCGTGCGGCTGTCGGTCTCCAGGATGGCGCCGTTGCAGAAGGTCTTGTAGAGCTCCCGCGCCTTGGCCACGGCCGCCTTGCTGGTGCCACCGATGATGCGGTCGTTGTCGACCAGTTCGCGCAGGATGTGGCCGGGCAGCACGCGCTCGGGGCAGTGCGCGGCATGCACCTTGCCCTGCAATTCGGGACGCGCCTCGACGATGGTCTTCTCGATGAACTCGGTCGTTCCCACCGGCGAGGTGGACTCCAAGATCACGAGGTTGCCTTCGCGCAGGAAGGGCGTGATGGCCTTGGTCGCGGCTTCCACATACGACAGGTCCGGCGCCTTGGGATTGCCGTTCTCTTCCTTGAACGGCGTGGGCACGGCGATGATGAAAGTGTCGCCCTCCTCCGGCGTCAGCGAGGCCTTGAGGTTGCCGCTGTTGACGGCCGAGCGCACCAGCACGTCCAGGTCGGGCTCGATGATGTGAATGCGGCCGGAGTTGATGGTGTCCACCGCGGCCTTGTTGACGTCCACCCCCAGCACGCTGTGGCCCTTGGTGGCCAGCATGGAGGCGGTCGGCAGGCCGATGTAGCCCAGGCCCATGACGATGATTTTCTGCAGTACGTGGGCCATCAGCGGCTCTCTTTCCAGGACAGGACAGCTTCAAGGATGCGGCCGACGGCCTGGCCGTCGCCGTAGGGATTGTGGGCCCGCGACATGCGCGCGTAGGCCTCGGCATCGTTCAGCAGGTGCAGGGTTTCGCGCACGATGGCCTCTCGCGCGGTGCCCACCAGTCGCACGGTGCCGGCCTGCACGGCTTCCGGCCGCTCGGTGATGTCGCGCATGACCAGCACCGGCTTGCCCAGCGAAGGCGCTTCCTCCTGCACGCCACCGGAGTCGGTGATGATCAGGTAGGCCCGGTCCATCAGGTGCACGAAGGGCAGGTAGTCGACCGGCTCGATCAGGTGCACGTTGGACAGGCCGCGCGCGGCCAGGATCTCCTGCACCGGCTTGCGCACGTTCGGGTTCATGTGCACCGGGTAGAGGACCTCCACGTCCGGCTGGCCGGCCGCGATGTCGGCCAGCGCATGGCAGATGTTCTCGAAGCCCTCGCCGAAGTTCTCGCGGCGGTGGCCGGTCACGAGGATCAGCCGGCGCGAAGGATCGAGGAAGCTGAAGCGCTCCTGCATCTGCTGTTTGAGGGCCGCGTCGGTGCGCAGCTTGTCCACCACGGTCAGCAACGCGTCGACCACCGTGTTGCCCGTGACGAAGATGCTGGCGGCCTCCACGCCCTCGCGCAGCAGGTTGTCGCGCGACATCGCGGTCGGGGCGAAGTGCAGGTCGGCCACGGCACCCGTCACCTTGCGGTTGATCTCTTCCGGGAAGGGCGCGTACTTGTTGCCCGTGCGCAAGCCCGCTTCCACATGGCCGACCGCAGCGCGCGCGTAGTAGGCCGCCAGGCTGGTGGCCAGCGTGGTGGTGGTGTCGCCGTGCACGAGCACGAGGTCGGGTTTCTCGGCCGCCAGCACGCCCTTGAGGCCCGCCAGGATGTTGCCCGTCACGTCGTACAGGTCCTGGTTGGGCTTCATCACGTTCAGGTCGTGCTGCGGCACGATCTCGAACAGGCGCAGCACCTGATCGAGCATCTCGCGGTGCTGGGCGGTCACGCAGACCACGGTCTGCAGCCGGTCGGCGGCAGCCTGCAAGCCCTTGACCACCGGTGCCATCTTGATGGCCTCGGGGCGGGTTCCGAACACGATCAAGACTTTCACCGACTCCCCTTTCGCGTGAGCCGCTCGAAGGGCTCTTTGTAGTTCGCGACGCTGTTGCGCCAGTTGCGCACCTGTTCGACATGGCGGCGCCCGGCGGCCTTGAACGCGGGCCAGCGCTCGCGCTGTTGCAGCAGGCCCAGCACGGCCCCGGCCAGCGCGTCGGCATCGTCCGCCTTGAACAGCACGCCGGTGCGGTCATGCTCCACCAGCTCCTTGTGGCCGCCAACGTCGGACGCCACGAACAGGCGCCCCTGTGCCATGGCCTCCAAGGGCTTGAGCGGCGTCACGAGTTCGGTCAGGCGCATCGAATGCCGCGGATAGACCAGCACGTCGATCAGGTCGTAGTAGCGGCTCACATCCTTGTGCGGGACCCGGCCCGTGAACAGGATGCGGTCTGCCAGCCCCAGCTGCGCGGCCTGGGCTCGCAGATTATCGTCCTGCGGCCCACCACCCACGAGCAGCATGCGCAGTGCGGGCTCCTTTTCGAGCAGCCGCGGCATGGCAGCGACCAGCAGGTCCAGCCCCTCGTAGGCATAGAACGAACCGATGAAGCCGACCACCGGCGCGCCCGGCACCAGGCCCAGGCGCTGCTGCAACGCTGCGTCCGGCGGGCTGGAGAGCTGGAACGAGTCCACATCCACCGCATTGGGCACGACGCCGACCTTGGCGCTGGGAATGCCGCGCGCCACGATGTCGGCACGCAGACCCTCGCAGATCGTGAAGACATGGTCGGCCTGGCGCACGGCGCGGGTCTCCAGCGCACGCGTGAGCCGGTAGCGCAGGCTGCCCTCGCGCGTGGTGCCGTGGTCGACGGACGCGTCCTCCCAGAAGGCGCGGATCTCGTAGGTGACGGGGATGCCGCGCCGCCGCCCTACCTTGAGCGCGGGCAGCACGTTGAGCACCGGCGAATGGGCGTGGATCAGGTCGGGCTGGACCTCCTGCACCACCTGGTCGATGCGCGTCTCGAGCTGGCGCATCAGCGCCCACTCGCGCGCCACCGGGAAGCGGTCCAGCACCGAGGGCTGCGGCGGCGTACGGAAAAAGGAGAAACCTTCGGACTCCTCCACGGCATGCACGTCGCCCTCCTGCTTGGGCGAGGTCAGGTGGAAGGTTTCCCAGCCCAGCGCGCGCTGCTCGCGCAGCAGCGCTGCGGAGCGGAAGGTGTAGCCGCTGTGCAGCGGCAATGAGTGGTCGAAGATGTGCAGGATGCGCATGGAAAAAACTCAGGCACCGGCGCCCGAGAACAAGGTGTCGTAACGCCGCACCATGGCCTCCAGGCCGTAGCGGGCCTGCGCCTGGTCGCGCGCCGCCTGCCCGTGCCGCTGGGCCAGCACGGCATCGTCGGCGTAGGCGGCCAGCGCCCGGGCCATGGCTGCGTCGTCCTCTGAGGGCACCAGGCTGCCCGTCGCACCGTCGGCCACGACCTCGGGATTGCCACCGACCGCGGTGGCGACGATGGGCAGGCCGCAGGCCATGGCCTCCTGCAGCGTGCATGAGGTGCCTTCGGTCAGCGAGGGCAGCACGAAGCAGTCCAGCATGCGCAGCACCTGCGGCACGTCGCTGCGCGCACCGGCCAGCCAGGCCAGATCGCGCAGGCCGGCCCGGGACAGGATGGCATCGATCTCGGTCGCCAGCGGACCGTCGCCGACGAACACCAGGCGGGCCCGGTCGGCCAGGTCGGGCCGGGCCTGCAACAGTGCCACGAAGGCCCGGGCCAGGGCCGGCTGGTTCTTCACGGTCTGCAGCCGGCCGACGGTGCCGATCAGCCAATGCCGGCCCGGCTCGAAGGGGCAGCCGGCCACCGCGGTCACCGGCGCCGCGGCCGGGGCGAAGCGGTCCGTGTCCACGCCGTTGGCAATCAGCGAACGGCGCCGCGCGGGCACGCCGATGGCGCGCGCCAGGTAATCGTCCAGGTCCTGCGACACGCTGACGTAGTGCGACACGAACGGCCGGTAAGCGCGGCGCAGGCGCCGGTAGCGCACGCTATGCCCGTGCGGGTCGTGGGCGTCCCAGCCGTGTTCGGCATGCACGCGCAGCGGCACGCGGGCCAGCCAGCCCAGCGGCACGATCTCCAGCGCCGCCAGATTGCAGGTGTGCAGCACATGGGGGCGCAGCCGGCGCAGCAGCGCGTGGATGCGCCGGTACAGCGGGATTGCGTGGCCGACCGGTTTGTCCAATGCGATGAAGTCCACGTCCGTCCGCTCCACGCGCTGGCGGAAGTCGTCGATGGTGGTCAGCGACACCACGGTATGGCGGTAGCGCTCAGCGGGCAGGCGGTTGATCAGCTGCACGATCACGTTCTCCAGCCCACCGATGCTGAAGCGGTAGACGAAATGCACGATGTGCAGCGGAGCGCGCTCAGGCGGCATGTGCACCCGCCTTTCGCGCAGTCAGGATCTGGCGGAACAGCTGCAACTGGCCCTGGGTGGTCGCGTCCCAGGAAAAGGTCTCGGCATGGCGGCGTGTGTCGGCGCGGTCGGGCAACTGCGCGAACAACTGGTTCCAGGCCGCCACGAGCCCGGCACCGCTGCGCTCAGGCATCAACACGCCGGCAGCAGGCTGGCTCACAACCTCGGGCGTGCCCCAGATGTCGGTGGCGATCACGGGCGTGCCGCAGGCCATGGCCTCCAACAGCACGTTGGCCCAGCCTTCGCGGCTGGAACACAGGGCCAAGGCGTCCGCGGCGCTGTACCACCACTTGAGTTCGGTTTGCGGCACCACGCCGGCGAAGTGCACACGCTCGCGCACACCCAGCCGCTCCGCCTGCCGCTGCAGGGCGGCACGGTCGGGGCCCTCGCCGGCCAGCACCAGGCGCACATCGGCCGGCAGCGCAGCCAACGCGTCGATCGCGAGGTACTGGCCCTTGCGTTCGATCAGGTGGCCGACGCACAGCAGCATGCGTCCCTCGGCCGGCAGCTGCAGGCGCGCGCGGGCGGCAGCGCGCGGTTCGGGCACGAAACGCTGCAGATCCACGCCGTTGCGCAGGGTGTGCAGCTTGCTTGCGTCCCCACCGAGTTCCTGCAGACGGTCCATCAAGGCCTGGCAGACGCCGATGGAGGCGCTGGCGGCGCGTTCCGTGGCCTGGATCAGGCGGCGCGGCACGGCATAGTCGGGGATCAGGTTCAGGTCGGTGCCGCGTGCCGTGACGACGAAGGGCTTGCCCAGCCAGCGCGCCAGCAGGCTGGCGGCGACGCCATCGGGGTAGTAGTAGTGGGCGTCGATGAGGTCAAAGTCGAAGCCCTCGCGCTGCAGCCGGCGGATGGTCCTCAGCGCCCCGAGCGCCATGGCGAACGGCGCACTGCTCATGCCGACCTTGGGCAGCAGCAGGTAGCGCGGATGGTGCACCTCGATGCCGTTGCGCTCTTCCACGCGGGGCGTCGCTGCGAACTTGGCGTAGTCGCCGAAGCGCTGGCCCTGCGACGGAAACCAGGGAACAGGCGCCACCACACGGGCCTGCACGGCACCGGTCTTGAGCAGTTCGCGCAGTCGCGTCTCGACGAAGATCCCATGGATCGGGCGGGCTGCGCTGGGAAACAGGCTGGAGAACAGCAGGATGCGCAGCGGCGCCTGCCCAGCATCTGCGGACGGCAGAGCGCTCAAGCTGCCACCCCGATCGCAGCGGCCTGTTCGGCCACGGGGCGCCGCTCCTGTTGCCGCAGAAAGGCCTCGAACATCAGCAGCGTCCACAGCGGTGCCGAGAAATCGCGCTGGCCGCTCTGGTGCTGGCGCACCATGTTGCGCAGCTGGTCGGGATCGAAGTAGCCGGCATCGGCCATGCGCTGGCCCAGCAACGCCTCGCGCGTGCGCTCGGCCAGCGGGCCGCGCAGCCAGCTCGCCAGCGGCACCGAAAAGCCCATCTTGGGCCGGTACAGCACGTCGTTCGGCAAGCGCGGCTCGAACGCCTTCTTGAGCAGGTACTTGCCTTCCTGGCCCTGGATTTTGAGCGCACTGGGCAGCGTGGCCAGCCACTCGATCAACTGGTGGTCCATGAGCGGCTCGCGCACCTCCAGCGAATGCGCCATGCCGGCACGGTCGACCTTGGTGTTGATGTCGCCGACCAGCCAGGTCTTGTAGTCCAGGTACTGCACCAGGGCCAGCGGGTCGTCGGTACCGGCACGTTCGGCATGCATGCGGAACATGTCCAGCGCGCTGTAGCCGCCCAGCTGGCGCTTGAAACCGGCCGAGTACAGCCGCTCGCGCTCGTCCGCACGCAGCACCGACACGCTGTGCAGATAGGCCTGGGCCGAGTCGAAGGCCAGGGCCTGGAAGGTGGTCTTGGCGCGGAACACGCGCGGGGCCCAGTCGGCCTTGGGATACAGGGAGCCCAGCGCGCCGAACAGCGGCCGGCGCAGGCCCAGCGGCAAAGCGCGCCGCGCCTTCTCCTCGGCCAGGTGCAGGCGGTAGCGCCGGTATCCGCCGAAGCTCTCGTCACCGCCATCGCCGGACAGCGCCACCGTGACATGCTGGCGCGCCATCTGGCAGACCCGGTAGGTCGGCACGGCGGAACTGTCGGCGAAGGGCTCGTCGTAGAGCCAGGCCAGCGTGTCGATCAGGTCGAAGTCGTCGCTGCCGACGATGTCCAGGCTGTGGTCGGTGCCATAGCGCTCGGCCACCATCTGGGCGAACTGCGACTCGTTGAAGCGCGGATCGTCGAAACCGATGGCGCAGGTCTTGATGCGGCTGCCGTCCACCTGGGCCATGGAGGCCACCACGGCGCTGGAATCCACGCCGCCCGAGAGGAAAGCGCCCAGGGGCACGTCCGCCACCAGGCGCAGCCGCACCGATTCGTCGATGCGCTGCAGCAGCTCGGCCTGGGCCTCCTGCAGGCCGATGGTGTTGTCCAGCGTGAAGCGCACGTCCCAGTAGGGCTGTGGCGCGGGAATGCGCGCCATGCCGCGGCGCAGCAGCAGCTTGTGGCCGGGCGGCAGCTTGAAGGCGCCTTCGTAGATGCAGCGCGGATCGGCCACGTAGCCCAGCGCGAAGTACTCCTCGACGGCCAGCGGGTCGATCTTGCGCACGAACGCGGGATGGGCCGTGATGACCTTGAGCTCGGACCCGAACACGAAGCTGCCGTCCGGCAGCAGCGCGTAGTGCATGGGCTTGACGCCCATGCGGTCGCGTGCGAGGAACAGCACCTGCTGGTTGCGGTCCCACAGGCCGAACGCGAACATGCCGCGCAGCCGGTGCAGGCAGTCCTCGCCCCAGGCCTCCCAGGCGTGCACGATGACCTCCGTGTCGCTGCGCGTCTTGAAGACATGGCCCAGCGCCTTGAGCTCGGTGGTCAGTTCGCGGTAGTTGTAGATCTCGCCGTTGAAGACGATGACGACCGAGCCGTCCTCGTTGAATTGCGGCTGGATGCCGGTCGCCAGGTCGATCACCGACAGCCGGCGGTGGCCCATGGCCAGTCCCGGCTCCAGATGCAGATCGGCCTCGTCCGGACCGCGGTGGGACTGGATGTCGTTGATGGCCGACATGAGCGCGGGCGAGAACCCGCGCGTGCCGCGCAGGTCGAACAGGCCGGAGATTCCGCACATGCTGCTGCTCCTCGCTTCAGCGCTGCCGCGTCTGCTGCAGGCTGGCCTCGATGGCCTGGCCATTGGCCTGGACGAAGGCCGCCAGGGCGTCCTGCGCCCGCGTGCCGGCCTCGCCGATCGGCGTGTACACCACGACCACGGCCGAATCATCGCCGCGCCCGAGCAAACGCGACAGCGCACCCTGGACCTTGGCCATGGCGTCGCCGGCGACCAGGCGGTCGTTGACCCAATAGACCTGCCAGGCCAGCAAGCGCACCGCGCCCGCGCTGCCCACGAGCGAGGAGCGCAACTCAGCCTGCCGCACCGGCACGGCGCCGCCGGGCCAGGGCGCGCTGGCCGTGCCCGCGCCGACTTCCGCCCAGTCTTTGTCGGAGTAGGTGACGAGCTGGTTCGACGAGGACACCAGCTTGCGCTCGGTGTTCTGGCTGCGGTAGTAGCCGATGTACAGGCCGACCGGCTGGCCCTCCTTGATGGCGCCCTGGAACAGCTCGGCCGAAGGATTCTGGAAGGCGGGCTTCCAGTCCGGCGACGGACGCTCCGCGGCCTGCCAGCCGCCTTGCAGCCCGCCCTGCAGCACCAGCTGCGGCGGTGTGTGGTTCTGCGCGTGCTCCAGCGCCCAGACGACACCGTGGGGCGCCAGCACCACCAGCAGCAATGCCAGCAGCACGGCCGGGCGGAACCGGCCGGCCGCGCCGCCGGTGGCGACCAGCGGCTGCTTCATGTCGGGCGAAGGCTCGGCCCAGCGCGCGCCGATCGCGAACATGAGCATGATGACGATGCCGAAGAACAGCCAGCCGTAGATCAGGTGGTCGACACCGGTGGCGATGGTGTTGCCCGAGTAGTGGCCCAGCATCACGATGATGTAGGCGCGCAGCCAGTTCGCCACGATGGGCACCAGGATGGATACCAGGACGAACAGTGCGCGCCGGCGCGCCGAGCGGTAGTTCAGGTAGGCGAACAGCGCGCCGACGGTGACCGAGGCGATCAGGTAGCGGATGCCGCTGCAGGCCTCGACCACCGACCAGTGCCCCGATGGGATCACGAACTGCTGGCCTTCGCGGTACACCGGGATGCCGCTCATGCGCAGGGCCAGCACGGTGAAATCGGCCGTCCACTCCATCAGGCGCGGCATCATGAAGTCGCCGATGGGCACGGCGAAGAACATGAAGCACAGCGGGAACAGCAGGGCCCAGGCCACCTGCCAGCCCAGCACCGCCGGCACGGCCAGCACCAGGAGCATGGTCAGCGCCAGTTGCGTCGCCGCGTTGACCGCCACCAGGTCGCCCAGCAACCACAGCAGTGCCGCGCCCAGCATGAGCACCACGGCCATGGGGCTAGGCTCCGGCACCAGGCCGGCCAGCCGGTGCCGTTGCCGCCACACCAGCCACAGCACGATGGGCAACACGAGAATGCCATGGGCATAGGTGTCCGACCGCAGCCAGATGGCGACCATGGCGCTGGCTGTCTCGCGGTACAGCAGCAACAGGGCCAGCAGCGTCAGGATCAGCAGCGCCAACGGCCGGCGCCAATGCGCGGGCAGGCCCGGTGCAGAAGAAGAAGGAGCCATGCTGGCGCTCATGTCGGTACCAGTCCTGGTGGGGCCGTCGCGGCCGATGCGATGGGTAGGTGCCGGTCGATGCCGGAGAGGTGGGCGTCCCAGCTGAAGCTGGCCAGCACCTTGGCGCGTGCCGCCGCGCCCGCGGCGGCCGCCTGCGGCGCATCGGCGAGCAGCGTCTCGACCTGGGCGACGAAGGCAGAGGCATCGGCGGCCGGGAACATTTCGACGCCAGCGCGCGCACCGATGGCCTGGGCGCACTCGGCGGTCGCCACCACGGCCTTGGCCATGGCCATGGCTTCGAGGATCTTGTTCTGGATGCCGCGCGCCACGCGCAGCGGTGCCACCACCAGCGCGGCGTGCTGCAGGTAGGGGCGCACGTCGTCCACGGTGCCGGTCACGGTCACGGCCTCGGACGCCAACGCGCTCACGGCCGGCGCCGGGTTGCGCCCGACGATGTAGAAGCGCAGGCGCGGCCAGCGCTGGCGCAGTGCCGGCAGCATGTCGGCGCAGAACCAGGTGACGGCATCGATGTTGGGCCAGTAGTCCATGGCGCCGGTGAACACCAGCGGCAGCTCATCGGCCGCATAGGGCGAGCTGCACTGCGGGTCGGGCGAGAAGAACTGTGCGTCCACGCCATTGCACAGCGGCTCGACGTTCGCGCCGCTGCCCTGCGCCTGGCTGCGGAACAGCTCCGTCTCCTGTGGGGTGACGAAGAACGCGCGCCGCGCACGCTGGGCCACGGCACGCTCGAACGCGAGCAGGCGTTCGCCCTCGCGCCGGTACAGCCAGGACATCGGCCAGGGGCGCGCAGCCGCGTACTGGGTCCACTTGGCCGAATCCAGATCGACAAAATCCACCAGCATCGGCAGGCTCTCCGGCGCGTATTGCGCCATGGCCGAGGAGAACACCACGGTCGCGTCCACGGTCTCGGCCGCCAGCGTCTCGCGCACCCAGCGCGCCAGGCCCGCATCGCGGTAGTAGGCCAGCGTCAGCGCCTCGCCACGCAGCAGGCCGGACAGGCTGCGCAGCTTGGCCCGGCGCGGCTGCAGCAGCGCCACATGCAGGTCGGGGCAGATGGCGCGCAACGCGGGCAGGTGGGCTTCGTCCTGCGGATCGTCGATGAAGGTGCCCAGCAGCACGCGGTGCGAGCGCTGCAGGTGCCGCAGCAGATGGTACGAGCGCACCTTGTCGCCCTTGTTGGGCGGGTAAGGCATGCGGTGCACCAGGTACAGCAGCGTGGCCATCGGCATTCAGCCCAGGTTGCGCACGATGTGCGGGCCGACGAAGTTGACCAGCGCGCGCGGCAGGCGGCGCCAGGTGCGGATCACGAACTGGTACTTGGCGTTGGACGGGTTGTTCTGGGGAACCGCGTCACGCTTGTACAGCTGGTACTCGTAGTGCAGCGGCTGCGGCTCGAATCCCCAGTTTTTCTTGAACGCGAAGGAACCCGTGCCCTGCTTGCTGCGGCCGTAGTCGAACACGCGCGCACCGCGCGCCGCGGCATGGCGCATCAGCTCCCAGTACTTGAAGTCGTTGGCGGCCAGATCACGTGCGGCCTCGTCGTCGCCGGCGTAATAGGGCAGCACCTCGTCACGGAAGTAGAAGCTCAGCACACTGCTGAGGGGTCGGCCCTCGGGCGAGGTGACGGTCAGCACCTCGCAGTCCTCGCCAAAGGTGGTCAGCAGCGCCTGGAAGTAGCGCTTGGACATGGCCGGCGTGCCATGGCGGTGCACGTTGTCCGCATAGAGCGCGAAGAAGCGGTCCACGTTGGGATCGATGCTGCTCTGCAGGCCGTTCTTGATGCCCTTGCGCACCATGGCGCGCTGCTTGCGCGGGATGGCCAGCATGTTGGCTTCGTCGTCGGCGCCGATGCTCTTGCGGAACGTGACATAGAGGTCCTGTAGCGGCCAATCGGTGTGCCGACGCTGCACGTTGCGCATTTCCAGGTGGTCGACACCGAGCCTGCGGGCCAGGCTCTGCGCCTCCTGCTCCAGCAGTTCTGCAGCCGCAGCATCGCTGGCCGCCACACCGCCATAGACGCCGAACGGCATGCTGACCAGCGCATTGCCGAACAAGCGGCTCTTGACGTGGCCCAGCGGCAGCACGCCCCGAATGGCGCCGTCGTCTTCGGCGTAGAGGAAATGGCTGTCGTGCCGAAAGATGTCGCGCAGCAGGGTCTGCCAGCCGGCACGGTGGAAGAAGCTGGCTTCGGGGCACTGGTGCACGAAGGCGTCCCAGCGTCGGGATGCCTCGGCATCGCCGGGCTGCAAGCGGTGGATGGTCAGCATGGGAACGTTCAGGCTGGCGTGGCCGCGGGACGCAGGAAGATCTCGTCCATGCGACCCCACTTGAAGTCGCCCATCAGACGGTCCAGCCGCGCTTCCATGCGGTCGATGTTCACGTAATGGCGGAACCGCGCCTTGGCATCGATGCCAGCCACGCGCGGCTGCTCCGGATCGATTTCCCAGGGATGGAAATAGAAGATCGCGGCTTCGCGGTCCTGCGCGTTGACGCGGCGAAGCATCCAGCGCGACAGGCCGTAGGGCAGCAGGCGGAAGTAGCCGCCGCCGCTGGACGGCAGGTTCCGCTCGAGCATGCGCACGGTGGTGACCGGGATCTCGAGCAGGCCCTCGCGCACGGAATGGGCGAAACGCGGCGCATCCGGCATGCCGTAGTGGTCGTGCCGGATCGGGTAGATGCTGGAGCTGTACTGGTAGCCGGCCGCCTGCAGGCAATCGAAGGCCCACAGGTTGCGCGTACCGATCGAAAAGCTCGGAGCGCGGTAGCCTCGCACCGCCACGCCGCCCAGGTCTTCCAGGATCTGCTTGGCGCGCTGGATGTCGGCCAGGAAGTCCTGCTCGCTCTGGTCGCTCGCACGCTCGTGGCCGTAGCCGTGGCTGGCCAGTTCGTGGCCTTCGGCGACGATGCGGCGCACCAGCTGGGGATAGCGTTCCGCAATCCAGCCCAACGTGAAGAAGGTGGCCTTGGCGCCATGCCCGGACAGCATGTCCAGGATGCGGTGCACATTGCGCTCGACGCGGCATTCGCGCGTCTCCCACTCGTCGCGGCGGATGTAGGGGGCGAACGCGGAGACCTGGAAGTAGTCCTCCACGTCGATGGTCAGCGCATTGGTGATCGGTGTTGCGGCGTTCATGGCGTCTTGTCCTCTCCTGCGCGGCGCGCGGCAACGACGAGTTTCTTCAGCATCGCCAGCACTTCCAGGTTGATCCGCTCCAGGCGGAGCAAGCTGCGTTCCAGGCGCTGCAGGCGGTCGCCCTGCTGCTCGCGGTCCAGGCTGGAGATCTGCGTCTCCATGCCGTCCAATGCCTCCGGATCGAACTGCAGGCCACCCAGGACCTCGTCGCCGACCGGTGCGACCGACCAGCTGCGCTCCGCCGGGGCCGCGCCCAACTGGGTCAGCCCGGATTCCTCGCGGATCTCCTTGGCCACCGAGCTCACATCTTCGGCGCTCAGTGTGTCCTTTTCGTTCAGGAAGCCCAGCAGCAGCAGGCGGTCGCAGATCGCATTGATGCGCCGGGGAATGCCGCCGCTGGCGCTGAAGATCTCGACGAAGGCCTCGGGCTCGAAATGCGGCCGCCCGGTGCCGCCCGCGCACTTGAGCCGGTGCTCGATGTAGCCCTGCGTTTCTTCCTGGTCCAGCGGGCCGATGTGGCAGGCTGCGATCACGCGCTGGCGCAGCTGCTGCATCTGCGGATGCTGCAGGATGTCGCGGAACTCCGGCTGGCCGACCAGAAAGCTCTGCAGCAGCGCCTGGTTGCCGAACTGGAAGTTCGACAGCATGCGCAGCTCCTCCACCGCGGACTGCGTGAGGTTCTGCGCCTCGTCCACGATGAGCAGGCAGCGCTTGCCCTGCACGGTCTGGCCGACCAGGAAGGCCTCCAGGGCCATCAGCAGATCGGCCTTGCTCGCGTCCTTGGTGCGCACGCCGAACGCCGCAGCCACCATGCGCAAGGTGTCTTCGGCCTCCAGCTGGGTGCTGACCACGTTGCCGGCGACGACCTTGCTCGGGTCCAGACTGTCCAGCAGTCCGCGCACGATGGTGGTCTTGCCGGCGCCGATCTCGCCGGTGATGACGATGAAGCCCTCGTTGCGCAGCACGCCGTAGTCCAGATAGGCCTTGGCGCGCCGGTGCTGCTTGCTGGCGAAATAGAAACTGGGGTCGGGGTTGAGCTGGAACGGTTTGCCGCTCAAGCCGTAATAGGCTTCATACATCAGTCAGAACTGCAGGCTGATCCCGCCACGCAGCGCGGATTCGGAGTAGGAGGACAGGCTGCCGGTGGAGACCGTCCGGCGCAGGCCCAGCGTCCCTGTCGTGTGCGGCCCGAGCTTGGTCGACAGGCTGATGTTGAGCGACTGCAGGTCGCGCGTCTGCGCACTGCCCTGCTCACCGGCCGCCCGCGACATCGAGCCGATGACGCTCAGCGAGGACTGCGGTGTCAGGCGGCGCGAGTAGACGACGCTCAGGCCGTGTTGGCGCACATAGTTCGAGTTGCCGAGGTCCTCGCCGGTGTCGGCAGTGACCTGCCGCAGGCGGCTGGTCTCGGATTGCGACACCGAAAAACTCAAGGTGTCACGCAGGCCGATCAAGGTAAACGATGCATCCCGGCGCCGCGTCAGCGTCACGGACGAACTCAGGAAGCCGAGATCGATGCTGGTATTGCCATCCAGCCCGTTGGCGAGCAGAAAGGAATTGACCAACTGCGCACGGCGCGCGGGATCGGGCTCGATCGAGGTGAACTGGAAGAAATACAGGTCGTACAGCGTGCCGACACTGAACGAGCCGGCTTGGCTCGGCGTCGAACTCGCATCGCGCGAATCGGAGAAGCGCCAGGCAGAGCGCTGCGTGCGGTGCTCGAAATTGACGTTGTAGGCGCGGCCGAAGAAGCGCTTTTCCACCAAGGCTGACAATCGCGTGCGCTCGGACAATGCCCACTGGACCTGCCCACCGAACGTGGCGTGGCTTTCCTTGTCCTGCGAGGCGTAGTTGTTTGACTCCCAACCCGGGATCACCGACACCGACAGTTGCGGCGTGAACGGATGCGTCAGGAACGCGCGCACCCGGTCGGATTCGTACAAGCGGCCCGAGGAATAGACCTGCTTCTGGTGGTTGGCATCGAGCGACCAGCCGATGACGCGCTGCTGGCTGGTGCTCGCCAGGCGCAGGGACAGATCGTCGAGGTCGTAGTCGGCCGCCACCAGATCCGACTTGGTCCGGGAAGCGGTGCGTCCGTAGCGCAGCTCGTACTGGGACCAGTCGCCGAACCGGCCGCGCACGTAAGGCGACACCCGGTACAGCGCCGCTTCTGTCCGGTTCGAGTTGTCGATGACATTGCTGTCAGAGCGCGTGCCGAAGGCCGAGATCGTCTGCTGCGAGATGTTGCCGGTGAAATCGACGAAGGCGAAGTTGTCCACCACCTCCATGCTGCCCAGCGCCCGCAGCGCATTCTGGTTGCGGTCCAGCGACCGCTCGCGTGCGTGCAGTTGCCGCGTGAGCGAATAGTCGACACTGGCTTTCAGGCGATCGCCCTCGGCCGTGAAACGCAGGCCCGGGCTCACCGAGGTCACGAAGTCCGCGACCTTGTCCACGCCTCCACGCGCGCGCACGTTGTCGGTCCAGGTCCCTTCCACAGAAACGCGGGGGACCAGCGACATCTGCCGGCGGTCGTTCTGCCCATCACCCGCGGCGGCCGGTGTCTGCCGCGCCGACAAAGGCTCCGGTGCCGCCGACGACAGCCCGTTGGAGGCAGCTTGCCCATGTGCGACCGACGCCGCACCGAACAGCCCTGCCATGACCAGGGCCTGCACCAGCCCACTTTCCCGCGTGAAAGGTGGACGACGAAACTGCATCAGGGAAAGGCCTTGCCGCATCAACGACCAGCCTCAGCTGCCATAGCCGTAGCCATAGCCCTGGCCGTAACCGCCGTAGCCATAGCCCTCGCCGGCACCCGCCTTGGCCTGGTTCAACACCATCATCTTCACGGGGCACGATTCGATGGTCGCCAGGGCATGCTGCACGTCGTTGCGCAAGGTCTTCTCCGCATGGACGACCACCACGATCTGGCCCATGTGCGTCGCCAGCACGCGCGACTCCGTCGTCAACAACAGCGGCGGCGAATCGAAGATGACGATGCGGTCCGAGTACCGCCGCGCGATGTCGCCGATCAACGTGTTCATCGCGTCACTGGCCAGCAATTCGGTCGCGCGCGGATGCGGCGTACCACTGGGCAACAAGGTCAGCTTGTCGATGTTGGTCCGCAGCAGCACCTGGGACAGATCGGCCTTGTCATCGACCAGCAGGTCGAGCAGGCCGCGGCTCGCCGGCAAGCCCAGCATGCGCAGGATCGACGGGCGCGCCACGTCGGCGTCCACGAGCATGACGGTGTTGTTCAACTCGGTCGCGATGCTCAACGCGAGGTTCAGGGCGTTGAAGCTCTTGCCCTCTCCGGCCACGGCGCTCGTGACCATGATCAGGTTGCCGTTCGCCACCGGCGTGGAGCCCTTGCCCATGGCGTTGGCGATGAGCGGCCGCTTGATCACCCGGTACTGGTCGGCGATCTGGGAGCGCGGCGCATTGGGGCTCACGAAGCCGGCCGCCGTCAGCGCATCCAGATCCAGTTCCACCTGGCGCGAAACGACGGCAGGGCGGGCCGGGGGTGGAGCCACGGGCTCGGGCACCACCGGCGCGGCAGCAGCAGCCGGCGTGTTGGCAACGATCTCCGGCACCGCCACGCCTGCCTGACGCAACTGCTCCAGGCGCCGCGACGCTTGTTCGATCAGACTACTCATGCCATCCTCACGCGGCCCTGCTGGCCATGAAGGCCATCAGGCCGATGCCCAGCGCGAAACACACAACCAAGCTGCCCGAAGCCGCCGCAAACTTCAGAAGATTCCTGCGCTCCTTGCGTCTGGCTTCGTCGCTGACGACCAGCGTGACTACGCCCAGAAGCGGCAAGGCGATAGCATTGCGCAATGCATGCGCGTTGTGGAACACGGGACGCAGCTGGCTCAGGCCCAGCGCGGCCGCCACACCGACGACCAAAGAGGCGACCAAGACCCCGACCAGCAGCAAGGACCGGTTGGGCGCCACGGGGCGCTGCGAGACGCGCGGCGGATCGATCAGGCGGAAATCCGCCACCCCGGCGACGGAATCCAGGTTGCCCGTCATGGAGGCGGATTCGCGCCGCGCCACCAGGTCCTCGTAATTCTTCTTGTTGACCGCGTAGTCGCGGTTCAGCTGGGCGTACTCGGCCTCGATCTGCGGCGCAGTCTTGGCCTGCTCCTGCGCCCGTGCGTAGCGCGCACCGAACTCCGCCACGCGTGCACTCAACGATGCCACCCGCACCTCGGCCTGGGCCAGCAGACGTCCCAATTCCTGGACCGCCAAGCTGCTGTTGTTGCCCGTGATCGGGTCGGACACGGCCGCCTTGCGCAACGCCTCGACTTCCTTGCTCTTCTGCTCTTCGAGCTCCTTGATCGAGCGGCGCGTGGCCACGACGTCGGGGTGCTGTTCCGTATAGCGCTGCAGCAGGTTGTCGAGGTTGCGCTTCTGTTCGGTCAGCCGGCCATCGATCTCCGGCGTCGGGAACAGGCGCTCGGCATCCCCGCTCTTGGCGGCCTTGGCCACCTGCGCGCGCTCTGCGTCGAGCTGGCGCTTGGCGGAATCGCGGGCGCGCTCGGCTTCCACCAGTTCGAGCTTGGCGCTGTTGTACTGGGCGCCCAACTCGCCGATGCGGGAGGCGACGTCCGGCCCCGCTGCGGATTGCAATTCGATGTTGCGCAGGCGGAATTCTTTCAAACGCGTCTCTGCTTCTTCCAGACGCGTCTCATACATGCGGATCTGTTCGGAAATGAACTTCTGCGCAGCCGCAGTGTCCTTGCGCGAATCACCGAGACTGGATTCCACGAAGATCGACACCAGCGATTGCACAACTTTCTGCGCACGGGGCGGCACCGGGTCGCGGTAGGTGATGGTGTACAGGTTGTCGCGTCCCGCGCCCCTGATTTCCAGCGTTCCCATCAAGGTATCGATGAGCCGCTCACGGGCGGCCGGCGAATCGATGTTGAGATCCAGATCGGCCATGCGGACCAGCTTCTCGACGTTGGGCCGGTTGATCAGCGTGCGGCTCAGCATGACGACCTGCTGGTTCACATTGGGCTGCACCGCCAGCCCCGACATGAGCGGCTTCAGAATCGATTGGGTATCGACGAATATCCGGGCAGACGCTTCGTATTTATCCGGAATCCGCAGCACCACGGCCGAGCCGACGATGGCAACGATCCATGCCGCCAGCAATCCCCACCACCGGTGTTTCCACGCGCCCTTGGCGAACGTGGAAATCTGGTTGACTAATTCATCCATCGATCAGAACCAGCTTTGCGGAATCACCAGAATATCGCCGGGCTTCATCTCGACGTTGTTCGAAATCTCGCCACGCTTGACCAGATCACGCAGACGCACGGAATACTGCTTTCCACCCTCGGACGTGCGCAGGATCGTCGCCGCATTGCCGTCGGCAAAATCCGTCAGGCCGCCGACGGCAATCATGACATCCAACAGCGTCATCTTCTGCTTGTAAGGCAGGAACTGCGGCTTGGCCGCCTCGCCGACCACGCGAATCTGCTCGCTGTAGGGACCGACGAACGCGGTGACAATCACGGTCACTACCGGATCGCGCACAAACTTGCCAAGCAGCTGCTCAATTTCGCGCGCAATTTCGGTGGAATTCTTGCCTTGGGCCACCAATTCATCGACCAGAGGCGTGGAAATCTTGCCATCGGGCCGCACCGGCACATTCATCGACAATTCAGGATTGCGCCAGACGATGATATTGAGCGAATCACCCGGCCCAATAATGTAGTTATAGTCGCCCGATGCTGCCATCGTTGGCGCCGCAGGATATTTATTGGAAGCACATCCCACGAGAATGATCGCCGCGAGGAAAAGTCCAAGCTTGCTGACCAAGCCTCGAATTGCAGTGTGATGAATTTTCAAGGCAAATCCCCTACAGTATTCGGCAACAGTTCTTCGAGCGGGGCACTATAGCGCACTTCCCCCTGCACGATTGCGACGTTCCGGCCAGCGGGCCAAGGGCCATGACCAGCGGCGAAGCCTGCGATTCTCTACGCGCCGCGCGCCCGATTGGCGCGACAAATGCACATAAGTGCCAGGAAATGTGGTGCCGGTCGGTGGGTGCACCGCCCGAACGGCTCAAACGCGGTAGTAGCTGCGGTACCAGGCCACGAAGCTGGCGATGCCCTGCTCCAGCGGCGTTGCCGGCACCGCCCCCACCCAGTCGCCCAGGGCCTGCACGTCGGCGTAGGTCGCGAGCACATCGCCATCCTGCAGCGGCAGCAGGCGCTTCTCCGCCGTCTTGCCCAGCGCCTGCTCGATGCAGCCGATGAAATCCAGCAAGGGCACGGGATTGCGGTTGCCGATATTGAAGACCCGGTAGGGCGCATGGCTGGTAGCCGGATTCGGCCGCGCGGCATTGAACGTGGCATCCGGGCTGGCTGGCCGGTCGAGTACCCGCACCACGCCATCGGCCACATCGTCGACATAGGTGAAGTCGCGTTGCATCTGCCCGAAGTTGTAGACCTCGATGGGCCGCTGTTCGAGGATGGCCTTGGTGAACAGGAACAGCGCCATGTCGGGCCGCCCCCAGGGCCCGTACACGGTGAAGAAGCGCAAGCCCGTCGTGGGCAAGCCATAGAGATGGCTGTAGGTATGGGCCATCAATTCGTTGGCCTTCTTGGTGGCGGCGTACAGGCTGACGGGATGGTCCACCGCATCGCCCTCGGCGAACGGCATCTTCGTGTTGCCGCCATACACGCTGGAACTTGAGGCATAGACCAGATGGCGCACCTGGTGGTGGCGGCAGCCCTCCAGCATGTTGACGAAGCCGACCAGGTTGCTGTCCACGTACGCGTGCGGGTTGCGCAGCGAGTAGCGCACGCCGGCCTGCGCGGCCAGATGGACGACCATGTCGAAACCGTGTTGCGCGAAGAGGGATGCGATGCCCTCGCGGTCGGCCACGTCCAGGCGTACGAAGCGGAAACCGGGCTGGTGCTGCAACAGTTCGAGGCGGCTCTCCTTGAGCGACACGTCGTAGTAGTCGTTCAGGTTGTCCAGACCCACGACCTCGTCGCCCCGCGCCAGCAGGCGCTGCGTCACGTGCATGCCGATGAAGCCCGCCGCCCCCGTCACCAGAACCTTCACGCCTGACCTCCTTGCGCATAGGCGCTGTCCAGTTGTGCCTCGATGGCTTTCCACAGAGGGCGGATCATCAGGCGCAGCCCGGCCTCCACGGTGGCGGCATGGATCAAGGACGGCACGCGCGTTCCCCGGTGCTCCACCGGCGCCCCGATCGGCACGATCTGCACGCCCAGCTTGGCGAAGTGCTCGGCCAGCCGCGGCTCCGTCAAGGTGAAGAGGTATTCGATGTTGTGGCGTTGGGCGATCAGCACGGACGCCATGTACAGGCCGACCGGGATGTACGGGAAGCGAGGCTGCTGCGCATCGCCGAAGTCGCTCACGTCCAGCGCCACCTCCTTGTGGTCCTCGCCACGACGGCGCCGGAAGTCCGACAGCACGGCCAGCCGCGAGACCTCGGCAATCCGGTCGCGCGGCAGGCGCGACGGATCGATCTTGTCGCGGAACAGGGAATCGCGACAGGATTTCTCGAACGGCAACAGGGAGTCCGGCGCGGCCGGATCGGTCAGGATCACGCGCGCGCAGCCCACCAGGCGCGGGGAGTTTTCGGCCGTGCGCATCAGGCAGTGCATGGACCGTACGTCGTAGGCATCGGTCTCGCGCTGGTCCGGCCGAACCGGTTCGAAACCCAGCTCGCGCGCATAGACGTCGTGGCGGATGAAAAAGACGTCGTTCTTATCCTTCTCCGCCAGCGCCGGTGCGACGGTGAAGAAGCGGTTGAAGTTCTCGGCGAGGTTGAGTCTGGACATCGAAGTCTCCGGGTGCGGGCGGCGGCAGACGCCGAGCATAGCGACCACCTCACCCCCTGGGACCGCGACGACCGCCAAAAACCATTGACTCGTTCACAAAATGGTGAGGTTAGCCGGCAACAGTGCTCGCCTACAGCACAAATCCTCACGACGAAGATGCATCTGAACGGTTGGGCTTTTGCTACATTTTGAGGATATGGCTGCAGTCGACTCGGCAAAAAACCCTTCCGCTGTGGCCCTGCCTGGACTAGGCAGGGCGCTGATCGCCGCGGGGAAGCTGGGGCAGAAGGCTGCCGAGGAGATCTACCGCAAGGCGCAAACCGGGCGCACCAGCTTCATCGCCGAGCTGACTGGCTCCGGCGCGGTGTCGCCTTTCGACCTGGCCCACACCATGTCGTCGGCCTTCGGCGCACCGGTGCTCGACCTGGATGCGCTGGACGTGCAGCGCCTGCCCAAGGATTTGCTGGACGCGAAGATCTGCCACGCCTACCGGGTCGTGCCCCTGTCCAGGCGCGGCAACCGCCTGGCCGTGGCCACCGCCGACCCGTCGGACCAGGAAGCCGCCGAGAAGATCAAGTTCGCCACCCAGCTGGTGGTCGACTGGGTCATCGCCGAGTACGACAAGATCTCGCGCATGCTGGAGTCCGGCGTCGGCCGTGTCGACACGTCGATGCAGAGCCTGGTCGGCGGCGACTTCGAGTTCGACGAGGCCAGCGTGGCCGCCGCGACCGAAACCGCCGACACGGCAGCGCAGTCCGAGGTCGAGGACGCCCCGGTCGTCAAGTTCCTGCACAAGATGCTGCTCGATGCCTTCGGCATGCGCGCGTCCGACCTGCATTTCGAGCCCTACGAGCACAACTACCGCGTGCGCTTTCGCATCGACGGCGAGTTGCGCGAGATCGCCTCTCCGCCGGTGGCCATCAAGGACAAGCTCGCCTCGCGCATCAAGGTGATCTCGCGGCTGGACATCTCCGAGAAGCGCGTGCCGCAGGACGGCCGCATGAAGCTCAAGATCGGCCCGGACCGCGTGATCGACTTCCGCGTCAGCACGCTGCCCACGCTGTTCGGCGAGAAGATCGTGATCCGGATCCTGGACCCGAGCAGCGCCAAGCTGGGCATCGACGCGCTGGGCTACGACGCCGAGGAGAAGGCGCGACTCATGCACGCCATCGGCCGCCCCTACGGCATGATCCTGGTCACCGGCCCGACCGGCTCGGGCAAGACGGTGTCGCTGTACACCTGTCTGAATTTGCTGAACAAGCCCGGCGTCAACATCGCCACGGCCGAAGACCCCTCGGAAATCAACTTGCCGGGCGTCAACCAGGTCAACGTCAACGAGAAAGCGGGCCTGACCTTCGCCGCTGCACTGAAATCCTTCCTGCGGCAGGACCCGGACATCATCATGGTCGGCGAAATCCGCGACCTGGAAACCGCCGACATCGCGATCAAGGCCGCGCAGACCGGTCACCTCGTGCTGTCCACGCTGCACACCAACGACGCGCCGACCACGCTCACGCGCATGCGCAACATGGGCATCGCGCCGTTCAACATCGCCTCCAGCGTGATCCTGATCACCGCGCAGCGGCTGGCGCGCCGGCTGTGCAACAACTGCAAGCAGCCGGTGGAGATCCCGCGCGAGACCTTGCTGCAGTCAGGCTACGAGGAAAGCGACCTGGACGGCAGCTGGAAGCCCTACCATCCGGTGGGCTGCAACCAGTGCAACAACGGCTACAAGGGCCGCGTCGGCATCTACCAGGTCATGCCCATCAGCGAGGCGATCCAGCAGATCATCCTGGCCGACGGCAGCGCGCTGGACATCGACCGGCAAGCCAAGCGCGAGGGCGTGCGCTCGCTGCGGCAATCGGGACTGCAGAAGGTCCGGCAAGGCATCACCTCGCTCGAGGAAGTGCTGGCCGTCAGCAACGAATAGCACGGCCGACGCCGAGAGGATCTATGGCCACCGCAGTCTCCAGGGGCGTCAAGGAATTCGTCTTCGAATGGGAAGGCAAGGACCGCAATGGCAAGCAGGTGCGCGGCGAGACCCGCGCGGCCGGCGAGAACCAGGTCCAGGCCTCGCTGCGCCGCCAGGGTGTGTTCCCCACGAAGATCAAAAAGCGCCGCATGCGCGGCGGCAAGTCCATCAAGCCCAAGGACATCGCGATCTTCACGCGCCAACTGGCCACCATGATGAAGGCCGGCGTGCCCTTGCTGCAGGCCTTCGACATCGTGGGCCGCGGCAATGCCAACGCCAGCGTGACCAAGCTGCTCAACGACGTGCGCATGGACGTGGAGACCGGCAGCTCGCTGAGCGCAGCCTTCCGCAAGTTCCCGCTGCACTTCGACAGCCTGTACTGCAACCTCGTCGAAGCGGGCGAGGCCGCCGGCATCCTGGAGGCGCTGCTGGACCGGCTGGCCACCTACATGGAGAAGACCGAGGCGATCAAGTCCAAGATCAAATCGGCGCTGATGTACCCGATCTCGGTCATCGTCGTGGCCTTCATCGTGGTCTCGGTCATCATGATCTTCGTGATCCCGGCCTTCAAGGAGGTGTTCTCCTCCTTCGGCGCCGATCTGCCTGCTCCCACGCTGCTGGTGATCGCCATCAGCGAGTTCTTCGTCTCGTACTGGTGGCTGATCTTCGGCGGCATCGGCGGGGGCCTGTACTTCTTCATGCAGGCCTGGAAGCGCAACGAGCGCGTGCAGCAGGTCATGGACCGCCTGCTGCTCAAGGCCCCCGTCTTCGGCGTGCTGATCGAAAAGTCCTGCATCGCACGCTGGACGCGCACGCTGGCCACCATGTTCGCGGCCGGCGTGCCGCTGGTCGAGGCGCTGGATTCCGTCGGCGGCGCCTCCGGCAATTCGGTCTACGCGGATGCCACCGAGAGGATTCAGCAGGAGGTCTCGGTCGGCACCAGCCTCACGGCCGCCATGACCAACGCCAAGGTCTTCCCCAGCATGGTGCTGCAGATGTGCGCCATCGGCGAGGAGTCGGGCTCCATCGACCACATGCTGGGCAAGGCCGCCGACTTCTACGAGGAGGAGGTGGACGACATGGTGGCCGGCTTGTCCAGCCTCATGGAGCCCATCATCATCGTGTTCCTGGGCGGGCTGATCGGCGGCATCGTGATCGCGATGTACCTGCCGATCTTCAAGCTCGGCCAGGTCGTCTGATGCCCGCCATCGCCTGGCTGGATGCCGCGCTCGGCGGCGTCCTGGGACTGCTCATCGGCAGCTTCCTGAACGTGGTGGTGTACCGCGTGCCCGCCATGATGTACCGCGGCTGGCTGCGCGAGTCGGCCGACAACCTCATGGCCGCCGACCCGCAGATGGGCGTGCCCACCTCGCTGTGGGACCTCGTGTTCGGTGGCAAGACCGCCCCGCCTGCCCATCTGTACGCCAGCGCCGAGGCTGCCGGCAAGGCACTCGACACGCTGACGCCGCTGGACCTCGTGCGGCCGCGCTCGCGTTGCCGCGCCTGTGGTCACCAGATCCGCTGGTACGAGAACCTGCCCGTGCTGAGCTGGCTCGCACAGCGTGGCGCCTGCTCGGCCTGCGGCACGCGCATCGGCTGGCGCTATCCGCTCGTCGAACTGGCGACCGGCGCGCTGTTTGGGCTGTGCGCCTGGCGCTGGGGCCTGGGCCCGGTGGCGGCGGCCTGGGCGCTGTTCGCCGCCCTGCTGCTGTGCCAGTTCCTGATCGACCTGGACACGCAACTGCTGCCCGACCAGATGAACTTCCTGCTGCTGTGGGCCGGTCTGCTGGCCAGCGCGCTGGGCTGGACCGTGCCGCTGTCGGCCGCGGTCTGGGGCGCTGCGGCCGGCTACCTCGTGCTGTGGGGCTTCTTCCATGCCTACCGCCTGCTCACGGGCAGGGAAGGCATGGGTTACGGTGACTTCAAGCTGCTCGCGGCGCTGGGCGCCTGGCTGGGCGCAGACCACCTGCTGGCCATCCTGCTGCTGTCGTCCATCGTCGGCGCGCTGTTGGGCGGCGCCCTGCTGTTGCGCGGCCGGCTCGCCCACAAGGACGTGCCCATCGCGTTCGGGCCCTTTCTGGCCGGCGCCGGTCTGCTGTGCCTGGTGCTGGGGCCCGACCAGGTCCGGCACATCGCACCGTTCGCCTTCCCATTCGGCTGAGCGATGAAGACTCTCGGATTGACCGGCGGCATCGGCAGCGGCAAGAGCACGGTCTCGGCCATGCTGGTCGAACGGGGTGCCGCGCTGATCGATGCCGACGCCAACGCCCGCAGCGTCACCGCGCCGGGCGGCGCGGCCATCGCACCCCTCCGCGCGCAGTTCGGCGATGCATTGATCACGGCCGACGGTGCGCTCGACCGCGCCCGCATGCGCGAACTGGCGTTCCGCGATCCGGCCGCCAAGCGCCAGCTCGAAGCCATCGTGCACCCGCTCGTGGGCGAGCTGGGCCGCCAGCAGCTGGAGGCGGCGCGCGAGGCCGGCCACGGCTGCGTGGTCTACGACATTCCGCTGCTGGTCGAGTCGGGCCGCTGGCGTGCCCTGCTCGACGCCGTGCTCGTGGTCGACTGCCGGCCCGAGACGCAGGTCGTGCGCGTGATGGCCCGCAGCGGGCTGACCGAAGAGGCCGTGCGCGCCATCATGGCCGCCCAGGCGCCACGCGCGCAACGGCTGGCCGCGGCCGACGCAATCATTTACAACGACGGCATTTCCTTGGACGCGTTGCGGGATGCCGTCCATCGGTTCGCTGAGGCCTTCGGGCTATGATCGGCCGCGAACGGAAGTCCAGAGCGTGATCCTTTACGAGTACCCTTTCAACGAACGCGTCCGCACGTACCTGCGCCTGGAGCACCTGTTTCGCCGGCTGGTCGAGCTGATGCCGCGCGAGCATCCTGTGGACCACCACTTCGCGCTCGTCACGCTGTTCGAGATCATGGACGTGGCGGCCCGCGCCGACCTCAAGTCCGACGTGCTCAAGGACCTGGAGCGTCACAAGAGCCAGCTCGCGGCCTACCGCGAGAACCCCGCCATCGACCAGCGTGTGCTCGAAGACGTGATCGGGCAGCTGGAGCAATGCTTCACGGCCCTGCACGAGCAGCCCGGCAAGGCCGGCCAACCGCTGACCGAGAACGACTGGCTCATGAGCCTGCGCAGCCGCGTGAGCATCCCGGGCGGCACCTGTGGCTTCGACCTGCCCGCCTACTACGCCTGGCAGCACGAGCCCGCCGAGGTGCGCCGCCAGGCCATCGCCGGGTGGAGCACCACGCTGGCGCCGCTGGCCGAATCCATCCAGCACCTGCTCAAGATGCTGCGCGACTCGGGCGCGCCGCAGAAGGTCATGGCCCTGGCCGGGCAGTTCCAGCAGAACCTGCCACAGGGCCGCACCTACAACCTGATGCGCCTGCGCATCGATCCGTCGCTCGGCCTGGTGCCCGAGATCAGCGGCAACCGGCTCATGGTGTCGGTGCGCCTGATGCGCCAGGGCGAAGACGCCAAGTTGCACCAGGCCAACGACGATGCGGCCTTCGAAGTCGCGCTCTGCGCCTGAAACCATGGCAGCAGATCCATCGGCTCGCTGGGTGACCTGCCCGACCTGCAAGGGCAAGAGCCTGTACGGGCCCACCAACGCGTTCCGGCCGTTCTGCAGCGAGCGCTGCAAGAACCTGGACTTCGGCGCCTGGGCCAGCGAAAGCTTCGCCGTGCCCGACCCGACGCCGCCCGACGACCAGCCCTTCGGCGATCCCCGGCTTCAATAACCGCTCAGGCGCAGGTCGCGCCCGAGAAGCCGCGCTCTGCGGCCAGCCAATCGAGCACCGGCAACGCGCCTGGCAGCACCGGCGACTGCGCCACCGGCAGGCCGGCCCAGGCGAAGCGCTGGCCTTCACGCATCTCCAGCGGGCCCGTCCATGCACGCACCTTGCAGAAGTTGAGCCGCACCAGCGCGTGCGGATAGTCCACGAGTTCCACGCGCCAGGGCTCGGCCGCGCCGATCACGATGCCGATCTCTTCCTGCAGCTCGCGGCGCAGCGCCTGCTCCACGGTCTCGCCGGCTTCGAGCTTGCCACCCGGAAACTCCCAGTAGCCCGCGTAGACCTTGCCCTCGGGCCGCGAGGTCAGCAGGAACCGGCCTTCGGCATCGAGCAGCACGCCCACGGCCACGTCGACGGCCTTGCGGTCCGGCCCGCCCTCGCGCGGCCGGTCGCCATCGGCAACCAAGGCTACGCTCATGCCGCTGCGTGCCGGCCCGCGTAATCCCGGGCGAACTGGTAGGCCACGCGCCCGCTGCGCGAAGCACGCTCGAGCGCCCAGACCAGGGCTTCGGGCCGCGCTGCCTCGACGACCGCATCCGAGAGGCCGAAGGAGCGCAGCCACTGGGCCACGATGGTCAGGTACTCGTCCTGGCTGAACGGGTAGAAGCTGACCCACAAGCCGAAGCGCTCGGACAAGGAGATCTTTTCCTCGACCACCTCGCCCGGGTGCAGCTCGCCGTCCTCGGTGTGCTTGTACGTGAGGTTTTCCTTCATGTACTCGGGCAGCAGGTGGCGGCGGTTGCTGGTCGCGTAGATCAGCACATTGGGTGTGGACGCGGCGACCGAGCCGTCCAGGATGGACTTGAGGGCCTTGTAGCCGGGCTCGCCGTCCTCGAAGCTCAAGTCGTCGGCGAAGATGATGAACCTCTCGGGCCGCTGGGCCACGACCTCGACGATGTCGGGCAGGTCCACGAGGTCGGCCTTGTCGACCTCGATCAGGCGCAGGCCGCGCGGCGCGTATTCGTTCAGGCAGCCGCGGATCAGCGAAGACTTGCCCGTGCCGCGCGCGCCCGTCAGCAGCACGTTGTTGGCCGGTTTGCCTTCGACGAACTGCAGCGTGTTGCGCTGGATCTTCTCTTTCTGGCCGTCGATCTCCTGCAAGTCCGCCAGGCGCATCACGCCCACGTGGCGCACCGGCTCGAGCAGCGCATGGCCGGAACTGCGCTTGCGGTAGCGGAAGGCGATGGACGCCTGCCAGTCGGGTTCGGCCAGCGGCGCCGGCAGCACGCGCTCGATGCGCGCCATGAGCTGCTCGGCCCGCGCGAGCATGCGTTCGAACGCTTCGTTCATGACCTGTAGTCGGCGTTGATACTCACGTAGTCGTGCGAAAGATCGCAGGTCCAGACCGTGTCGACGGCCTCGCCGCGGCCCAGGCCGACGCGGATCGTGATCTCGCTCTGCTTCATGACGCGCTGGCCGTCTTCCTCGCGGTACTCGGGCCGGCGGCCACCGCGCGTGACCACGTGCACGTCGTCCAGGTGCAGTTCGATCCTGGTCTGGTCCAGGTCCGCGATGCCGGCGTAGCCGACGGCCGCCAGGATGCGGCCCAGGTTCGGGTCGCTCGCGAAGAAGGCCGTCTTGACCAGCGGCGAGTGCGCGATGGCGTAGGCCGCCAGCCGGCATTCCTCGGCCGTCTTGCCGCCTTCGACGCGGATGGTGATGAACTTGGTCGCGCCCTCGCCGTCGCGCACGATGGCCTGGGCCAGCTTCTGCGCCACTTCGAGCAGACCGGCCCGCAGTGCGCGGCCGTCCGGCGTGTCCCAGGATGCGACGACCGGGTGCGCCGCCTTCTGCGTCGCGATCACGACGAAGGAGTCGTTGGTCGAGGTATCGCCATCGATGGTCACGCGGTTGAAGGACGCGTCGGCCAGGTCCTTGGCCAACTGCTGCATCAGCGCCGGCGCGATCTTGGCGTCCGTCGCGAGGTAGCCCAGCATGGTCGCCATGTTGGGCCGGATCATGCCCGCGCCCTTGCTGATGCCGGTGATGGCCACGGGCACGCCCGACAGGCTCACCTGCGTGCTGAAGGCCTTGGGCACGGTGTCCGTGGTCATGATGCCTTCGGCAGCGCGCGCCCAGTGGTCGGGCTTCGCATCGGCCAGCGCCGCCGGCAGGCCCGCGATGATGCGCTCGCTGGGCAGCGGCTCCATGATCACGCCGGTGGAGAACGGCAGGATCTGCTCGGGCGCCACGTCCAGCTGCTGGGCCAACGCCACGCAGGTGGCCTGCGCGCGCGCCAGGCCGTCGTCGCCCGTGCCCGCGTTGGCATTGCCCGTGTTCACGAGGATCGCGCGGATGCCGTGGCCGGCTTCCAGGTGCTTGCGGCAGATCTGCACCGGCGCGGCGCAGAAGCGGTTCTGCGTGAACACGCCGGCCACGGCCGCGCCTTCGTCCAGCAGCACGACCGTGAGGTCCTTGCGGTTGGCCTTGCGCACGCCGGCTTCGGCGACACCGATGCGCACGCCGGCGACGGCGTGCAGGTCGGCGGGGTTCGGGGGGGAGAGATGGACGGGCATGGGGATTCCTCGGTTCGACGTCTTATGCCAGCTTCCCGTGACACTGCTTGAACTTCTTGCCGCTGCCGCAGGGGCAGGGGTCGTTGCGGCCCACGCGCTGGCCGTCGAAGGCCAGCGGGTTGGCCCCAGCGCCCTGGCCTTCG
Source organism: Pseudorhodoferax aquiterrae (assembly GCF_014652235.1). Taxonomy (GTDB): domain Bacteria; phylum Pseudomonadota; class Gammaproteobacteria; order Burkholderiales; family Burkholderiaceae_C; genus Pseudorhodoferax; species Pseudorhodoferax aquiterrae. The sequence continues at coordinate 153,486 of NZ_BMYK01000001.1, read as the reverse complement.
GTGCGCGTCTCGACCTCGCCGGTCTCGGTGGGCGCGCTGTAGGTCACGTTGGCCACCTGCTCGCCGCGCTGTTCCAGGTCCTGCGCGGCCTGGCCGGCCTCCTCGCTGGACTGGATGCGCACCGTCATGAGCAGCTTGGTGACGTTGTTCTTGACCGCGTCCAGCATCTGGCCGAACAGCTCGAAGGCCTCGCGCTTGTACTCCTGCTTGGGCTGCTTCTGCGCATAGCCGCGCAGGTGGATGCCCTGGCGCAGGTAGTCCAGCGCCGACAGGTGCTCGCGCCAGTGCTGGTCCATGCTTTGCAGCAGCACCATGCGCTCGAACTGGGTGAACTGCTCGCCGCCGACCAGGGCCACCTTGGCGGCGAAGGCTTCGTCCGCGGCCGCGATGACCTTCTCGACGATGTCTTCGTCGGTGATGTCGCTGGCGGCCTCGACGGCGGCCTGCAGCGGCACCTGCAGTTGCCAGTCCTCGGCCAGCGTCTTCTCCAGGCCGGGCAGGTCCCATTGCTCCTCGACCGATTCCGCGGGCACGAACTGGCGCACGAGGTCGGTGAAGCAGCCGTGGCGCAGGCCCTTGATCTGCTCGCTCAGGTCGGCCGCGTCGAGGATCTCGTTGCGCTGGGTGTAGATCACCTTGCGCTGGTCGTTGGCGACGTCGTCGTATTCCAGCAGCTGCTTGCGCATGTCGAAGTTGCGCGCCTCGACCTTGCGCTGCGCGCTCTCGATGCTGCGCGTGACGATGCCGGCCTCGATGGCCTCGCCCTCCGGCATCTTGAGCCGGTCCATGATGGCCTTGACGCGGTCGCCCGCGAAGATGCGCATGAGCGGATCGTCCAGGCTCAGGTAGAAGCGTGAGGAGCCCGGGTCGCCCTGGCGGCCCGAGCGGCCGCGCAGCTGGTTGTCGATGCGGCGCGACTCGTGGCGCTCGGTGGCGATGATGCGCAGCCCGCCCAGGGCCTGCACCTGCTCGTGGTCCTTCTCCCACTGGGCGCGCACCTTGGCCTCTTCCGCCTGCAGCGTGGCCTCGTCCTTGCCGGCGTTGGCGGCGCGCATGGCTTCGATGGCTTTTTCGAGGTTGCCACCCAGCACGATGTCGGTACCGCGGCCGGCCATGTTGGTCGCGATCGTGATCATCTTGGGCCGGCCGGCCTGGGCCACGATGTCGGCCTCGCGCGCATGCTGCTTGGCATTGAGCACCTGGTGCGGCAGCTTGGCCTGGATCAGCAGCCGGTCGATGATCTCGGAGTTCTCGATCGAGGTCGTGCCCACCAGCACGGGCTGGCCGCGCTCGTAGCACTCGCGGATGTCGGCGATCGCCGCGTCGTACTTTTCCTTGGTGGTCTTGTAGACTCGGTCGAGTTGGTCCTCGCGCCGGTTCGGACGGTTCGGCGGGATCAGCACGGTCTCCAGGCCGTAGATCGACTGGAACTCGAAGGCTTCCGTGTCGGCCGTTCCGGTCATGCCCGCCAGCTTGGCGTACAGCCGGAAGTAGTTCTGGAAGGTGATCGAGGCCATGGTCTGGTTCTCGGGCTGGATCGCCACGCCTTCCTTGGCCTCCACGGCCTGGTGCAGGCCGTCGCTCCAGCGCCGCCCGCTCATCAGGCGACCGGTGAACTCGTCCACGATCACGACCTCGCCGTCCTGCACCACGTAGTGCTGGTCGCGGTGGTAGATGTGCTGGGCCCTGAGCGCCGCATTCAGGTGGTGCATCAGCGTGATGTTGGCCGGGTCGTACAGCGAGGCGCCCTCGGGGATCAGGCCCAGGCTGGACAGGATGCGCTCGGCGTTCTCGTGGCCCTGTTCGGTCAGAAACACCTGGTGCGTCTTCTCGTCCACCGTGAAGTCGCCGGGCTTGGTCACGCCCTCGCCCGTGCGCGGGTCGGCCTCGCCCTCCTGGCGCGTCAGCGCCGGCACGGCCTTGTGGATGGCCAGGTACAGCTGCGTGTGGTCCTCGGCCTGGCCGCTGATGATGAGCGGCGTGCGCGCCTCGTCGATCAGGATGGAGTCCACCTCGTCGACGATGGCGTAGTTCAGGCCACGCTGCACGCGGTCGCGCACCTCGTAGACCATGTTGTCGCGCAGGTAGTCGAAGCCGTACTCGTTGTTGGTGCCGTAGGTGATGTCGGCAGCGTAGGCGGCCTGCTTCTCCTCGCGCGGCATCTGCGGCAGGTTGATGCCGACCGTCAGGCCCAGGAAGTTGTACAGGCGGCCCATCCACTGGGCGTCACGGTTGGCCAGATAGTCGTTGACCGTGACCACATGCACGCCCTTGCCCGACAGCGCATTGAGGTAGACCGGCAGCGTGGCCGTCAGCGTCTTGCCCTCGCCCGTGCGCATCTCGGCGATCTTGCCGTAGTGCAGGGCCATGCCGCCCAGCAGCTGCACGTCGAAGTGGCGCATCTTCATGACGCGCTTGGAGCCCTCGCGCACGACGGCGAAGGCTTCCACCAGCAACGAGTCCAGCGTGGCGCCGCCGGCCACGCGGTCCTTGAACTCCTGGGTCTTGGCGCGCAAGGCGTCGTCGGAGAGCTTCTCCAACTGGGATTCCAGCGCATTGATCGCCTGCACCGACTTGCGGTATTGCTTCAGCAGCCGTTCGTTGCGGCTGCCGAAAATCTTGGTCAGGAAATTGATGTTCATGAATACGAGATCGCCCGCTTCCGCCCGGCATGGCGCGGTGGCATGGCGACCGAAATCCCTTGGTGTCGGTGGAATCCGGAAATGCGGCAGGTGCGCGCGTGGCCGGAGCCCGGCGCGTGCCAAACCGGCGATTTTATGCCGGCCGCCCTGTGGCGCTGGCGCCCCCGATAATCCCCCGGCCATGCCTGCCCCGCGCCGCTCGTTCACCCTCCAACAGGCCGTTGCCGATTCCCAGCCGCTGGCCCGGCTGTCGGCCCTGGTGCGCGAGTCGGCCGAGCGCCTGGCCGCGGTGCAGCAGCTGATCCCGCCCGCCATGCGCACCGCCATCCGGCCCGGGCCGATCGACGAGAACGGCTGGTGCCTGCTGGTGGACAACAGCGCCGCAGCCGCCAAGCTGCGCCACCTGGCGCCGCTGCTGCAGCAGGCGCTGCGCAACCGCGGCTGGGAGGTGACGGCCATCCGCGTGAAGATCCAGAAGCGGCTGTAGCGGCTTGCCGCGGGGCCGCGTTTTGCCCCCGTTCGCGACGTTGCCATCGGACCGCGGAGTAGGATCGCCCCCTTTTTTCCCGTCCCAGCCGCACGGCGCAACTGCACCCATGACGCTTCCGACGACCTCCCTGGACAAGGCCAAGATCAAGTTCCTGTTGCTCGAGGGCATCCACCCCTCTGCCGTGGAGGTGCTGCGCGCTGCCGGCTACAGCCAGATCGAGTCCCTGCCCTCGGCACTGCCCGACGAGGAACTCAAGCGCAAGATCGCCGACGTGCACTTCATCGGCATCCGCTCGCGCACCCAGCTCACTGCCGAGGTGTTCGCCCATGCGCACAAGCTGGTGGCCGCGGGCTGCTTTTGCATCGGCACCAACCAGGTCGACCTGGCGGCTGCGCGCGAGCGCGGCATCGCGGTGTTCAACGCGCCCTACTCCAACACGCGTTCGGTGGCCGAGCTCGTGATCGCCGAGGCCATCTTGCTGCTGCGCGGCGTGCCGGCCAAGAACGCGGCTGCGCACCGCGGCGGCTGGCTCAAGACGGCCGAGAACGCCTACGAGATCCGGGGCAAGACGCTGGGCGTGGTGGGCTACGGCGCCATCGGCACGCAGCTGTCGGTGCTCGCCGAGGCGCTGGGCATGCATGTGCAGTTCCACGACATCGTGTCCAAGCTGCCGCTGGGCAACGCCCGCCAGGTCGGCCTGGTCGAGCTGCTGGCCAGCAGCGACATCGTGACGCTGCACGTGCCCGAGACGCCGTCCACGCAGTGGATGATCGGCGCGGCGCAGATCGCCGCCATGAAACCGGGGGCCATCCTGATCAATGCCTCGCGCGGCACCGTTGTGGAGATCGAGCCACTGGCCGAGGCGCTCAAGGCCGGCAAGCTCCTGGGCGCGGCGATCGACGTGTTCCCGGTGGAGCCGCGCAGCAACAAGGACGAGTTCCAGTCGCCGCTGCGCGGCCTGGACAACGTGATCCTCACGCCGCACATCGGCGGCTCGACCATGGAAGCCCAGGCCAACATCGGCCTGGAGGTGGCCGAAAAACTGGTGCGCTACAGCGACACGGGCGCCACCACCTCGTCGGTGAACTTCCCCGAGGTCTCGCTGCCTTCGCACCCGGGCAAGCACCGGCTGCTGCACGTGCACCACAACGTGCCTGGCGTGCTGTCGGAGATCAACCGCATCTTCTCGGACAACCAGATCAACATCTCGGCCCAGTACCTGCAGACCAACGAGAAGATCGGTTACGTGGTGATCGACCTGGATGCCGGCTCCTCCGAGCGCGCCCAGGAAAAGCTGGCCCAGGTGCCGGGCACCATCCGCACGCGCGTGCTGTTCTGATCAGCGCGGCCGCGCCCGCAGCGGCCGCAGCTTGTGCAGGTCGCGCCACAGCGGCGGCAGCGAGACCGCCAACAGCAGCGCGGCCAGCGGCACCACGCAGACGAAGCCCAGGTGCGTGAAGCCCAGCGCGCCTGCCATGCCGCCGAACAGAAAGCTGGCCAGCAGACCGCCGGTCAGCCGCAGCTTGGCGCGGTCATGCCGCACGTGGCGCGGCGCCGCTGCGTGGTTGAAGTACAGCACCTTGCCCAGTTCCATGCCCAGGTCGGTAATGTTGCCCGTCATGTGCGTGGTGCGCACGCGGCCGCCAGAGGTCTTGGAGCCCACCGCGTTCTGCAGGCCCATGATGAAGGACAGCAGCAGCACGGTGAGCGGCACCGTGAACGGCGTCTGCCAGCCCAGCGTGATCGCCCCCATGAGGCCGAACGGGAACATCAGCAGTGCCTCGCACAACAGCGGCAGTGCGTAGATGCTGTCGAGCCGGCGCTGGCGCCCCCAATTGACCAGCATGGCCGTGGCCGCCGCACCCGCGACGAAGGCCAGCAGCGCGCCCAGCGCCGTGAGCACCAGCCGGCCCTGGCCCAGCGCCAGCCCGTCGGCCAGCTGCGAGGTGAAGCCCGTCATGTGCGAGGTGTACTGGTGCAGCACGAGGAAACCGCCGGCATTGATGGCGCCGGCATTGAAGGCCAGCAACAGGCCCAGCGCCAGGTTGGTCGAAGGGGCGCGATGGCGGCTGGTCAGGACGAAGAAGCGGCGCATGGCGGACGACGAAGCAAGCGCGATGCCGGACCGGTTTCAGTCCCAGAACGACAGCAAGGCTGGCAGGGCGGCCATGTCCTCGAACACATGGGCCGCTCCGGCGCCGCGCAAGGCGTCGGCCGGGCTGTGGCCCGGCCCTCCCGGGCTGTAGCCGAAGACCGTGGCGCCCGCCGCGGCGCCCGCCATCACGCCGGTGACCGTGTCCTCGACCACGGCGCAGCGGCGCGGATCCACGCCCAGCGCCTCGGCCGCGGCGAGGTACACATCGGGGAAGGGCTTGGAGCGCGGCATCTCGTGGCCGCTGAAGATGCGCCCTTCGAACAGCGGGTACAGGCCGACCTTGCGCAGCTGCATCTCGACCTTGCCGCGGTCCGCGCCCGAGGCGCAGGCGATGCGCCCGCCGGTGGCTTCGTGCAGCGCGGGCACCGCCTCCAAGGCGCCGGCAATGGGCAGCAGCTCGCGTTCCAGCGCCGCGTTGCGCCGGGCCCAGAAGGCCTGCAGCCACTCGGCCGTGACCGGCTGGCCGGTGCGCTGCTCGATCAGCGCAGCCTCGTCCTTGACGGCCTTGCCGATGAAGATGCGCATGCATTCTTCCTGGGTGATCTGCCAGCCGCGCTCGCCCAGGACCTGGACCAGCACGCGGTGGGTGATGGGTTCCGAATCGACGAGCACGCCGTCGCAGTCGAACAAGATGGCTTCGAATCGCATGCCGCGATTGGAGCACGTCAGCGCTGCGTGCCGTCCAGGTAGTACCAGCGCCCGCCCTCGCGCACAAAGCGGCTGCGCTCGTGCAGCCGGTGGGCGCGGCCGCTGGCGTCGCGCTGGCGGGCGACGAATTCGACCTCCGCATGCTCGGTGTCGACCTGCCGGCGGTCCTTCACTTGCAGGCCCAACCAGCGTGTGCCGGCGTCGAAGTCCAGCTGCGCGGGCCGGTGGGCGGCATGCCAGGTGGCCAGCAGGTAGTCCGCGCGCTCGCGCACGAAGGCCGTATAGCGCGAGCGCATGAGCGACTCGGCATCGGGCGCAGGCGTGGCATCGAAAGCGTCGAGGTAGCGGCCGCAGCAAGCGGCGTAGTCCAGCACGCGCTGGCGCGCGTCCAGGCGGCCGCAGGGGCAGGCCGTCACGCCAGCGCGCGCGTGATGAGGATCTTCTGCACGTCGCTCGTGCCTTCGTAGATCTGGCACACGCGCACGTCGCGGTAGATGCGCTCCACCGGAAAGTCGCCCACCACGCCGTAGCCGCCCAGCGTCTGGATCGCCGCGCTGCAGACGCGCTCGGCCATCTCACTGGCGAACAGCTTGGCCATGGCCGCTTCCTTGAGGCAGGGCCGGCCCGCGTCGCGCAGGCTGGCGGCATGCCAGATCAGCTGGCGCGCGGCCTCGATCTGCGTCGCGCAATCGGCCAGCCTGAAGCCCACGGCCTGGTGCTGGAAGATGGGCACGCCAAAGCTCTCGCGCTCCTTGGCATAGACCAGCGCGGCCTCGAAGGCGCTGCGCGCCATGCCCACGCTCTGCGCGGCGATGCCGATGCGCCCGCCTTCGAGCGCGCCCAGCGCGATCTTGTAGCCCTCGCCCTCGGCGCCGATCAGGTGGTCGGCCGGAATGCGGCAGCCCTCGAAGTTGATCTGCGCCGTGTCGCTGCTGTGCTGGCCCAGCTTGTCCTCCAGCCGCGCGACTTGGTAACCCGGCGTGTCGGTGGGCACGAGGAAGGCGCTCATGCCCTTCTTGCCCGCGCCCTTGTCGGTCACGGCGATGACGATGGCCACCTGGCCGTTCTTGCCGCTCGTGATGAACTGCTTGACGCCGTCGATCACGTAGCTGTCTCCGTCCTTGCGCGCCGTCGTGCGCAACGCGGAGGCGTCGCTGCCCACGTGCGGCTCGGTCAGGCAGAAGGCCCCCAGCATGCGGCCCTGGGCCAGCGGTTCGAGCCAGCGCTTCTTCTGCGCGGCATTGCCGTAGCGCATGAGGATGGCGTTGACGGGGCAGTTGGTCACGCTGATGGCGGTGCTGGTGCCGCCGTCGCCGGCGGCGATCTCTTCGAGCACCAGTGCCAGCGTGAGGTAGTCCAGGCCGGCACCGCCATGGTCCTCGGGCACGCAGATGCCGTAGGCGCCGAGCGCGGCCAGGCCCTGGTGGGCCTCTTTGGGGAAGTGGTGTTCGCGGTCCCAGCGGGCGGCGTGGGGCCAGAGTTCGGCCTGGGCGAAATCGCGCACGGCGTCGCGGATGGCTTCCTGGTCGGGGGTCAGCAGCATGGTCGTTTCCGTTGTCTCAGGCGGAAGGAGTCGTTTCCTGGGCGAGCTGATCGCGGTAGCGCGCCAGCATCTGCTCCTGCGTCTCGGTCGGTGCGCCGGCGCCGATCTGGTCGTGGATCATCTGGTTCATGGTGGGCAGCGCGGAGCGCTCGGGCCAGGTATCCGGCTGCCAGAGTTGCGAGCGCATGAAGGCCTTGGCGCAGTGCAGGTAGACCTCCTCGACCTGCACCTCGATCACGAGCTTGGGGCGCTGGCGCTCCTCGGCGAAGCGGTCGGTGAATTCGGTCTCGTCGCGCAGCCGCGCGCGGCCGTTCACGCGCAGCGTCTCCTGCACGTTGGGGATCAGGAAGATCAGGGCCAGGCGCGGGTCGGCGAGCAGGTTCTCCAGCGTGTCGAGCCGGTTGTTGCCGCCCGAATCGGGCAGCAGCAGCGTGCGCGCGCCGGCCGGCTTGACGAAGCCGGGCGCGCCGCCGCGCGGCGAGGCGTCCAGCAGCGCGCCGTGCACGCCGCCCGTGGCGACCACGCAGAACGGCGACAGCGCGATGAAACGCGCCGCGTGCGCATCGATGTGGTCCAGCTGCTTGCGCAGCGCGCGCTCGCCGGGGGCGGCGTACAGGCCGCGCAGTTGTTCCAGGTTCTGAATCATCACCAGCCTTCGAAAGGTGTGCCGTCGTGATCGAGGAACGCGCCCTTGTGCTGCGGACCGAGCCCGTCGAGCGCGGCGCGCATGCCGGCCACGCTCTGGTCCACGGTCAACGGCGCGGCCGCGCCGCCCATGTTGGTCTGCACCCAGCCGGGCGACAGCGCGACCAGGATGGCCCGCGGATAGTCGTGCTGGGCGGCGGCCACCGCCATGTTCAAGGCCGCCTTGCTCGCGCGGTAGACCCAGGCCATGCTGTCGTCCACGCCCCGGATGCGGCCCATTTCGCTCGTGATGAAGGCGAAACGCCCATGCGGCGCGGCCTCGACCAGCGGCGCCACCTGCGGGATCGCCTGCATGGCACCCAGCACATTGGTGTGCATGAGCCGGTCGAAGTCCTCGCGCGTGGGCGGCGTGCGCGCATCGGCCGTGACCCAGGCGCCGGCCACGTAGAGCGCGATGTCGATCTTCTCGCCATCCAACTGCCAGGCCAGCCCGCTCACGCTGGCCGGCTGGGCCACGTCCACGCGCAGCGCCGTGGCGCCCAGATCTCTGAGGCGAGCCAGGCCCGCGTCGTCGCGCGCCGTGGCGATCACGCGCTCGCCGGCGGCGCGGTACTGGCGCACGAACTCCAGGCCGATGCCGCGCGAGGCGCCGACGACGAGGACCGTGGCCATCAGAGCAGTTCGAGCGCCAGCGCGGTCGCCTCGCCGCCGCCGATGCACAGCGTGGCCACGCCGCGCTTCTTGCCGCGCGCCTGCAGCGCATGGATCAGCGTGACCATGATGCGCGCGCCGCTGGCGCCGATCGGGTGGCCCAGCGCGCAGGCGCCACCGTTGACGTTGACGATGTCGTGCGACAGGCCGAGCTCGGTCATCAGCGCCATGGGCACGACGGCGAAGGCCTCGTTGATCTCCCAGAGGTCCACATCGGCCACGCTCCAGCCGGTCTTGGCCAGCAGCTTCTGCGTGGCGCCGACTGGCGCGGTGGCGAACCAGTTCGGCTCCTGCGCGTGCGTGGTGTGGGCCACGATGCGCGCGATCGGCTTGGCGCCCAGGCGCTGCGCCGTGGAGGCACGCGCCAGCACGAGGGCGGCGGCGCCGTCGTTGATCGAGGAGCTGGAGGCGGCCGTGATCGTGCCGTCCTTCTTGAACGCGGGCTTGAGCGTGGGGATCTTGTCGAGCTTGATCTTGCCCGGGCCTTCGTCCACGGAGATCAGCTGCTCGCCGGCGCGGGTCTTGACCATCACGGGGGCGATCTCGGCCTGAAAGGCGCCGGACTGCGTGGCGGCCTGGGCGCGCGAGACGCTGGCCACGGCGAACTTGTCCTGCTCCTCGCGCGTGAAGCCGTACTTGGCGGCGCAGTCCTCGCCGAAGGTGCCCATGGAGCGACCAGGCTCGTAGGCGTCTTCCAGGCCGTCCAGCATCATGTGGTCCATCACGCGGTCGTGGCCGATGCGGATGCCGCTGCGGCCCTTGGGCAGCAGGTGCGGCGCGTTGGTCATGCTCTCCATGCCGCCGGCCACCATGACCTCGTGCGTGCCGGCCAGCAGCATGTCGTGCGCCAGCATGGCCGCCTTCATGCCCGAGCCGCACATCTTGGACAGCGTGACCGCGCCCGCGCTCTTGGGCAGGCCGCCCTTGAAGGCGGCCTGGCGCGCGGGCGCCTGGCCCTGACCGGCCATCAGGCAGTTGCCGAACAGGACCTCGCCGACCAGTTCAGGGCTGATGCCGGCGCGTTCGACGGCGGCCTTGATCGCAACGCCGCCCAGGTCGTGCGCGGCCAGGCCGGCGAAGTCGCCCTGGAAGCCGCCCATGGGCGTGCGCGCGGCGCCGAGGATGACGATGGGATCTTGTTGTGCATCAGGCATGGCGGTCTCCTTCAAAGGTGGGTGGGGGTTGAGAAAACGGAGCGGCTTATTCGTCGTCTTCCTCGGGCTGCAGCGGCTGGCCGCTGTCGTGGCGCGGGTAGCGCTTGATCGCCGTGCGGAAGGTGTCGAGCACCTTGTCGGGATGGTCGATGCTGACCTTGAGGTCGTTGACCAGGCCGTCCTTGAGACCGTAGCACCAGCCATGGATGGTCAGCTGCTGGCCGCGCGCCCAGGCGTCCTGCACGACGGTGGACAGGGCCACGTTGCCGACCTGCTCGATCACGTTGATCTCGCACAGCCGATCGTGCCGTTCCTGCTCGGTCGGCAGGTAGTCGATGCGCTTGCGGTGGCGCAGCCGCAGGTCGGCGATGTGGGCCAGCCAGTTGTCCGCCAGGCCCACGCGCTGGCCCAGCAGCGCGGCACGCACGCCGGCGCAGCCGTAGTGGCCGGTGACCATGATGTGCTCCACGCGCAGATGCTCGACGGCGAACTGGATGGTCGACAGCGCGTTGAGGTCGGAGTGCACCACCACGTTGGCCACGTTGCGGTGCACGAACACCTCGCCCGGGTCCAGGCCCGTGATCTCGTTGGCCGGCACGCGGCTGTCGGCACAGCCGATCCACATGTAGCGCGGCTTTTGCTGCGCCATGAGGCCGGTGAAGAAGCCTGGACGCTCCCGCTCGACGCGGGCGGCCCATTCGCGGTTGTTGGCGAGGAGGTGCTCGAGAGAGTTGCTCATCTGGTCGTTCCCTTTGCAAAGCTGTGGAATCTGGAATGGATCTGCTGCGCCGCAGCAAACCCCTCATTTTCAGCCCTCCGCGGCTGCACGCTCCGATTCAATGCACGATGCCCTCACGGCCAACCACGGCCATGAGAGTGCAGTTCATCGTGGCGACCAGCTTTTCACGCCCGCCGTCGAAGGCCAGCGCCCGGCCTTCGACGACGCTGATGGTCCGCCCGGGCTTGAGCACCTGGCCCACCATGCGAAAGCGCTGGCCCCTGGCCGGCGCCAGCAGGTTGACTTTGAACTCCACGGTCAGCACGGCCGCATCGGCTGGCATCAGCGTGAAGCCGGCGTAGCCGCAGGCCGAATCCAGCGCCGTGGCCACCATGCCGGCGTGCAGGAAGCCATGCTGCTGCGTGAGCCCCGGGGCCCAGTCCAGTTCGATCGCCACCAGGCCCGGATCGACCTGCGCCAAGCGCGCGCCCAGGGTCTGCATCGCGCCCTGGCGGGCGAAACTGTCGTGCACGCGCGCCGACCAGTCGGCCACCTGGGGTTCGAAGACGGGGGTGCTCATCGGCGCGCTCCAGACAGGATTTCGATTGACGTTTACGTAAACGTCAATCATAGCCAGCTCAGCTGGAACGTGCCAGCAGGGCTCTTGCCTCGCGCTCGTGCGCCTTGACCTCCTCGAGGTTGGCGTGCAGCTCGGTCAGCTGCGCCTCCAGCGCCCGGCGGTGCGCGGCCAACACGTCGAGGAACTTGCGCAGTTGCGGGCCGGTGTCGCGCGGGCTGTCGTACATGTCCAGGATCTCGCGCGCCTCGTTCAGCGACAGGCCCAGGCGCTTGGCGCGCAGCGTGAGCTTGAGCCGCGTGCGGTCGCGGGCGCCATAGACGCGCACGCGGCCACCCGGGCCGCTGCGCTGGGGCTGGAGCAAGCCCATGTCCTCGTAGAAACGGATGGCGCGCGTCGTCAGGTCGAACTCGCGGGCCAGGTCGCCGATGCTGTAGGTGCCGGCGTCGGTCGCATCGGACGGCGGAGAGCTGGGGGCGGCGTCGGTCATCGGCGGGCAATACGGAGGTGACAGGCGAAATGGCGGGTGCATTCCTAGAATGCCGCCGATTACAGATGACGTTTACGTCAACGTCAACCCAACCGGCAGACATCCCATGAACGCACTCGAAAGCCAGCTGCACTACCCTTTTGGCGACCGGATGCCGGAGCCGGGCAAGACCCTGGAGGTGGCGAGCGGCATCCGCTGGATCCGCATGGCGCTGCCGTTCGCACTGGACCACATCAACCTCTGGCTGCTGCGCGACGAGATCGACGGGCGGGCCGGCTGGACCGTGGTGGACTGCTGCATCGCGCGCGACGAGGCCAAGGCGCAATGGGAGGAGGTGTTCGCCACGCAGTTGCAGGGCCTGCCCATCCTGCGTGTGATCGTCACGCACATGCACCCGGACCACATCGGCCTGGCGCACTGGCTCTGCACGCGCTGGAACGCGCCGCTGTGGATCAGCGCCACGGACTACCACGTGGCCCGGCTGAACACCCAGGGCACCAGCGGCAATGGCGGCGAAGCGGCCGCTGACTTCTTCCGCAGCCATGGCCTGACCGACGCCGAGGCGCTGCAACAAGTGCGCGGCCGCACGAACTATTACGCCAACATGGTGCCGGATCTGCCGCGCCAGTACATCCGTCTGATGGACGGCATGCAGTTGTCGATCGGCGGGCGCGAATGGCGCTGCATCAGCGGCTACGGCCATGCGCCGGAGCACATCGCGCTGTACTGCGACGAAGCCCAGGTGCTGGTCGGCGGCGACATGATGCTGCCGCGCATCTCGACCAACGTCAGCGTCTACGACAACGAGCCCGAGGCCAACGCCTTGCAGCTGCTCCTGGACTCCATCGACAAGTTCCGCGCCTTGCCGCAAGACACCTTGACGCTGCCGGCCCATGGCAAGCCGTTCCAGGGCCTGCACACCCGCATCGAGCAGTTGCACGACCATCACCGCCAGCACCTGGAGCGCGTGCTGGAGGCCTGCCGTACACACGGACCACGCACCGGCGCAGACCTGTTGCCCGTGCTGTTCACGCGCAAGCTGGACCTGCACCAGACCACCTTCGCCATGGGCGAGGCCGTGGCCCACCTGCACAAGCTCTGGTTCGATGGCCTGCTGCTGCGCCGCCAGGGCGCGGACGGGATCTACCGGTTCGCGCTGGCTTAGGCCGGGCTTAAGCGCGGAACCCGGACGCTCGCACCGGACTCCAACCGCCATCGGGAAGGGGGTTGTCCACACCCCCACCAAGGGCGCAACCGGCGCCTTTAGCACTCCTCCCCGGAGAGTGCTAGTATTTCCCCTGAAGGAAAGGAATCTGGTATGAATATTCAAACTGGAACCACGTCCGTTGCGCTTGCCTCGGCGAACCCCTGGTCGCTGGTCCCGCCGCTGGGCAATCTGGACGCGTACATCTCCGCGGTCAACCGCATGCCCATGCTCAGCGCCGAGCAGGAGCAGGAGTACGCGCGCAAGCTCAAGAACGAGAACGATCTGGAAGCCGCCGGAAAGCTGGTGCTGTCGCACCTGCGCCTGGTGGTGTCCGTGGCCCGCCAATACCTGGGCTACGGCCTGCCGCACGGCGACCTGATCCAGGAAGGCAATGTGGGCCTCATGAAGGCCGTCAAGCGCTTCGATCCGGACCAGGGCGTGCGCCTGGTCAGCTACGCGCTGCACTGGATCAAGGCCGAGATGCACGAGTACATCCTGAAGAACTGGCGCATGGTCAAGGTGGCGACCACCAAGGCCCAGCGCAAGCTGTTCTTCAACCTGCGCTCGATGAAGCAGGGCTTCAAGGCGGACGCGGCCGAGGGTGAGACCCACCGCGACACGCTCAGCGAAGGCCAGATCGAGGCCATGGCCGAGCAGCTCAACGTGAAGCGCGAGGACGTGATCGAGATGGAAGCGCGGCTCTCGGGCGGCGATGTGGTGCTCGATCCGAGCCCGTCCGACGACGGCGAGGACAGCTATGGCCCCATCGCCTACCTGGCCGATGCCAAGCAGGAGCCGACCGCGCTGATCGAATCACGCCAGCGTGACCGGATGGCCAGCGACGGCATCAGCACGGCCCTGGCCGAGCTCGACCCGCGCAGCCGGCGCATCGTCGAGGAGCGCTGGCTCAAGGTCAACGACGACGGCTCGGGCGGCATGACGCTGCACGAACTGGCGGCCGACTACGGCGTGAGCGCCGAGCGCATCCGCCAGATCGAATCGGCGGCCATGAAGAAGATGAAGAAGGCACTGGCGTACTACGCCTGATCCTGCCGCCTTCTCGCGAAACGCCAGCGCCTGCGCTGGCGTTTTGCTTTCTGGCCGCCAAGACCGGATGCAGGGATTCAAGGCCGGGCCAGCAACGTGTCCGGCTGGAGCGCGCCCACGACCGCAGGCGGGCCGTTCAGGCGGCGGACCTGCAAGGGATGGACATACTGGGCGGACGGGACGGCCGCCTCGGCCGGTCCGCTTTGGTAGGCCAAGGCCATGCCACGGTCGCTGAGCCGGTAGTCGTAGCGCGCAGGCTGGACGAAGGCGCTCCAGTCGGCCGTGCGGCTGTTGAAATCGGTGTGCTCCATCGGGATCTGCAGGCCGCCGCGCCCTGCCAGCAGGTTGTTGGCCAGCAGCACCCGTTCGGTGCCGGGCGGCGCGCGCACGAAGGTGCCACCATGCGGGTGGTCGTTGACCAGGGTGTTGCTGGCAAGCTCCAGCGTGTTGCGCGGGTGGACCAGGCCCTCGGCGCCGAAGCTCACCATGACGGAGTTTTCCGTCCTGCGCCCCTGCTGCACCAGGTTGCCCACCAGGCGGACCACCCCGCCGTTGGGAAAGTCCATTTCGTAGCTGGCCCGGCCACCTTCCTCGTCGGTCAGCCGGTTGTAGAGCACCTCGTTCACCGCAGCGCGGCTCTTGAGCAGGTGCCCGGTGTCGGCGTGGTGCAGGTAGCTGCCCGTGATGCTGAAGCGGCCGATGCGGCCCACGTAGATGTTGTGGCTCTGGCCGTCGCCGTCGCCGTTGTAGCCGAACTCGCTGGACACGACTTCCAGCTGGCTGTCGGGCTGGCTGCCGATGGTCAGGATGCCGTTCTGGTTGCCCCAGAACAGGCAGTGCGCCACCCGCAGGCGCCCGCCTTCGAAACGGATGCCGGCGCCGTTCTTGTCCGCGACCTTGGCGCCGACGAAGTCGAAGCCCGAAATGTCGAAATCACCGTTGCGGATGACCCAGATGGCCTTGCCCTGCGCGCTGCGGCCGTCGGCGACCAACCGAACGCGGCCGCCGACGGCGCGAATCGTCAGTTGCTTCTGTGACCAGACCGCCACGTCGCCGCGGTACGTGCCCGCCTGCACTTCCACGGTGTCCCCGCTGCGCGCGAGCTTGGCCGCCGCGGCGATCGACAGCAGCGCCTCCTGCGGCCCGACGCGCCAGACCTTGCCCGCTGTCGGCTGTTCCGTCACAGCGGGAGCGGTCCCTTCCGGGACCGGCGGAATCACGAACGGCGTGCGCCTCCGTTCGGCGATCGAAGGCGCATCCAGCCAGTCGCGCACCAACCCCAGCGCCGGCAGCGCCACGGTTTCCAGCTTGGTGTGGCCCTGCAGGCGGCGCTCCGCATAGTCCATCAGCTCGCCCGGCGTGCGGCCGATGCGCTGGTACGCCCACCAGCCTAGCGCCGCCAGGGCCAGACCGGCACACAGGGCCAGCACCGCGCACAGGCGCAGCCAGCGCCCTGTCGTCTTGTTCTTGGTTGCCGCTGGTGCACGCACGCTGGACCTCAGCCGGCCTGCTTGAGCAGTTGCCGCACGTCGGCCAGCAACGCATCGGCACCCGAGCCGTAGCGCACGTACAGCCGCAGCCGCCCCTGGGGGTCGTACACGTAGCTGCCGGCGGAATGGTCCATGGTGTAGCTGGTCGGCGTCTTGCCCTCGACCTTTTTGTAGTAGACCTTGAAGTCCTTGGCCAGCGCGGCCAGGCCTTCGGGCGAGGTGCGCAGGGCCAGGAAGCTCGGATCGAAGTTCGCCATGTAGGCCTTGAGCACCTCGGGCGTGTCGCGCTCAGGGTCCACCGTCACGAACAGTGCCTGCAGCTTGTCGCCGTCCGCGCCCAGCGACTGCTTGACCTGGGCCAGCTCGGCCATGGAGGTCGGGCAGACGTCCGGGCATTGCGCAAAGCCGAAGAACACCACGACCACCTTGCCGCGGAAGTCCTGCAGGCTGCGCTCCTTGCCATTGTGGTCGGTCAGGTGGAAGTCCTTGGCGTAGTCCGCGCCGGTGATGTCCACGGCCGTGAAGCTGGGCTTGGTGTCGGTGCAGGCGGCCAGGCAGCCGGCGGCGGCCAGCGCGATCAGGGAACGTCGGTGGAGCATGTTCACAGCAGGTAGTGGTCCAGCAGCAGCGCTGCGAACAGGGCGGCCAGGTGAACCAGCGAGAAGCGGAAGGTCTTGCGCGCCAGCGCGTCGGAGTAGTTGCGCCACAGTCGGAAGCCGTAGGCGCAAAAGCCGATGCTGAGCACCACCGCCACGGCCAGGTAGAGCCAGGAACTCATGCCGTAGACGAAGGGCAGCAGGCAGGCCGCGAACAGGATCAGCGTGTAGAGCCAGACCTGCAGGCGCGTGAACTCGTTGCCGTGGGTCACAGGCAGCATGGGCAGGCCGGACTTGCGGTAGTCCTCCACGCGGTACAGCGCCAGCGCCCAGAAGTGCGGCGGCGTCCACAGGAAGATGATCAGGAACAGGATCATGGCCTCCGGCCCCACGTCGCCCGTCATCGCAGACCAGCCCAGCACCGGCGGCATGGCACCCGAGGCCCCGCCGATCACGATGTTCTGCGGCGTCAGCGGCTTGAGGATCACGGTGTAGACGACGGCGTAGCCGACGAAGGTCGCCAACGTCAGCCACATGGTCAGTGCGTTGACGCTGAAGTACAGCAGCACCGAGCCAGCCAGGCACAGCAGCGTCGAGAACAGCAGCGTCTGGCCGTCGCCGAGTTCGTTCTTGGCGGTCGGCCGCCAGGCCGTGCGCTTCATGCGCGCATCGATGCCCTTCTCGACCAGGCAGTTGAAGGCCGCGGCCGCGCCGGCCACGAGCCAGATGCCCAAGCAAGCCAGGGCCATCTGGCGCAGCTCCATCCAGGACGGCAAGCCGGGCACGGCCAGCACCATGCCGATCAGCGCGCAGAACACGATCAGCTGCACCACGCGCGGCTTGGTCAGGACGTAGAACTGCTGGAAGCGCGACATGCTGGGGCGTGCGACGGCGGTGGTGTGCGGGTCGATGGCGCTCATCGAGCCGCCTCCAAGTTGTGCTGCAGGGGAACCGGTGCGGCCGTCCGCACGGACGCGGTGGCGCACAGCAGCCAGGTCAGCACCACGACGAGGCCGGCGGCCCCGCCCGTGTGCGACACGGCGGCCACCAGCGGCCAGTCCAGCACCACGTTCGACAGGCCGGTCCCGAACTGCCAGGCAGCCAGTGCCGCGAGCCAGCGCACAGGCCGCTGCAGTCCGGGCACATGCCACAGTCGCCAGGCCAGGACGGCCAAGGCCGCTAGCACGGCATAGGCCGCGAGGCGGTGCACGTAGTGGATGGCTGTCAGCGCCGGGAAGGCGATGTGGCTGCCGTCGGCCAAGCGGCCCAGGGGTCGCCAGACCTCGAAGGCCTGCGCGAAGTCCATCACTGGCCACCAGCTGCCCTGGCAGGTCGGGAAATCGCTGCAGGCCAGCACCGCATAGTTGGTGCTGACCCAGCCGCCCAGCGCGGTCTGCAGCAGCACCAGTGCGGCCGTGGCCCACAGCAGGCCGCGCTGGCCCGGCGAGAGCCGCACGGCCTGCAGCGCGCCGGTGCGACGCGCATCGCGCACGACCTGCGCGCACAGCAGTGCCAGCAGTGCGAGACCGCCCAGCAGGTGCAGCACGACGATGGCCGGGAACAGCTTGAACGTGACGGTCCAGGCACCGAAGGCGCCCTGCAGGCAGACCCAGACCAGGGTCAGTGTCGGCCAGCCCGGGTGGATGGCGTGCGGGTCGCGCGGGCGCTGGCGCCAGGCTGCCCAACTGACGGCGGCCAGCGTCAGGATCAGCACGCCGACCGCGGTCGCGAGATAGCGGTGCACCATCTCGATCCAGGCCTTGGTGTGGGTGACCGGGCCGGTCGGCATGGCGGCCTGCGCCGCGGAAATCTCCGCATGTGCGCCGACCGGGCTGGCCTTGCCGTAGCAGCCAGGCCAGTCCGGGCAGCCCAGGCCGGAATCGGTCAGCCGCGTGAAGGCGCCGAACAGCACCAGGTCGAAGGTCAGGAACAGCGTCAGCAGGGTCAGCGCGCGCCGCCGTTTGGCCGGCGAGGCACCCCGGTTGCGCAGGGCCACCCAGGCCAGCGGACCGAGCGCGAGCACGACGCCCATCAGCATCATGCGGGCGATCGGGCTCCAGTCGTAAGACGCCACGTCCATCGTCATCGGCCCGCGTTGTCCCAGGAGCTTGAGGCGCGCAGCAGGCGCTCGATGTCGCGCTTGGCCTTGGCGGCACCCGCCGCGTCCAGCGCCGGCGGCAGCCGCATCATCCAGTGACCCATGGGATCGACGATGTACAGATGGTCCGACAGCGCCTGGCCCGGTGCCGGCGCCAACCATTGCGCCAAGCCCGCCGGATCGACCCGCAGCACCGTCGCACTCTGCAGCGCCGGCCGCAGCGCCTCGCGCACGGGCGCGCCGTCGTTGACGAGCCAGACCCAGTCCACGCGCTCCTTCTCCTTGCCCAGGCTCTCGCGCAGCTGGCGCTGGAGGTACAGGTGGCGTTCGCAAGTGGCATCGCAGTCGCCGCCCGCCACGCTCACCAGCAGCCATTGGCCCTTGAGGTTGGGCAGCCGCAGCGTCCGGCCATCCGGACCCACGGCCGCCAGGTCGGGCAGGGGCCGCTGCGGGTCGATCAGTTCACCGAAGACGCTGCGCCCCTCCGGCCGGATCACGTAGTAGGTGAAATACGAGGCGATCACGGGCGCGGCGCAGATCAGCACCACCAGCAGCATCTTCAGGCGCCCGCTGCGCGTGCGTTGCGCCGCCACGCCCGCGGCCTCGGCCGGCGACGGCAGCGAATGGACCGTCAGGCCCAGCGGCTGGTCAACCTCAGCCATGGCGCGCGAAGCGCCGAACGGCGGGACGTCGGACAAATTGGAACCAGACATAAAGACCCGTCAGCAAGGCGCAGAGCCCGAACCACTGGAAGGCATAACCGTAGTGCTTCTCGACGCCGGTCTTGGGCACCGGCCATTCACGCAACAGCCCTGCCCCGTCCTCGCCCATCTGCTGCACCGACTGCTGCCACAGGGGCAGGCCGGTCTCCTGGGCGAAGGCGCCGAGGTCCAGATTCTGCCGGATCGTGCCCTTGTCCTCGCCCGAGAACTCGTAAAGCCTGGACGGCGCGGGGACGACCAGGCCCTGGACGTCCACCAGGCCGGCCGGCGTGGGGATCTTGGGCAGCGCCGTGCGGTCGACGAAATTGCGCTGCACCCAGCCGCGCTGCACCATGACCACGGTGGCACTGTTCTCCAGCGCGAGCGGCGTCAGCACGTAGAAGCCCGGCTGGCCGCGCATCTGCCGGTTGTCCAGGAACACGGTGCGCTCGGCCAGCCACAGCCCACGCAGGCGCACGGGCCGGTGCAGCAAGGCCTGCGGATCGGGCGCGCCCAACATGGCCGGCGCGTCGAGCGCGGGCAGCCGGCCCTGGGAGTCGATGGCGGCCTGCAAGGCCTCCTTTTCGGCCGCGCGCGACAGCTGCCAGCGCCCGAGCGAGGCCGTGACAGCAATGCCCACCAGCGCCGCCAGCGTGACCAGCCAGAAGCGCAGGCCGAAGCGCCGCGCCGGATAATCCAGGGATGAGCTACTTCGCACTGGTTGCCTTCATCGCCATCATCGGCAGCCTGGGTGCCGCCCTGTACTTCATGTTGCGCGGCGGCCAGGATGCCGACGGCAAGACCCGCCCCAACCACATGGCCCGTGCGCTCGCAGTGCGCGTGGGACTGTCCATCCTGCTGTTCCTGTGCATCCTCATCGGCTGGAAGCTGGGCTATCTGCATCCGACCGGCATTCCTGCCGGCAAATAACGGGAAGAAGAAAAAGGAAAAGGGCCGCTGAGCGGCCCTTGGTGTGCGAGGCGATCCCGCCTCAAAGCCAATACACCAGCACGTACAGGCCGAGCCAGACCACGTCCACGAAGTGCCAGTACCAGGCCGCGCCTTCGAAACCGAAATGGCGCTCCTTGGTGAAGTGGCCCTTCATGAGGCGCAGCGTGATGAACAGCAGCATCAGCATGCCCACCAGCACGTGGAAGCCGTGGAAGCCCGTCAGCATGAAGAAGGTGGAGCCGTAGGGGCCGGAGTTCAGCTTGAGGTTCAGGTCGCGGTAGGCGTGCACGTACTCGTAACCCTGCACGCACAGGAACACGATCCCCAGGATGACGGTCGCCCACATCCAGGTGATGGTCTTGGCACGCTCGCCGTGCTGCAACGCATGGTGGGCGATGGTCAGCGTCACGCCCGAGCTCAGCAGCAACGCGGTGTTGATGGTGGGCAGCCAGAACGGCGTCATGGCCTGGAAGGGCTCGACGATGTTGGCCGGCGACGCTGTCACGCCAGCGGCCATGCTGGGCCACACGGCCTTGAAGTCGGGCCACAGCAGCGCGTTGTCCAGGCTGCCCAGCACCGGCACGGAGTGCACGCGCATCCACCACAGGGCCGTGAAGAAGGCGCCGAAGAACATCACCTCCGAGAAGATGAACCAGCTCATGCTCCAGCGGTAGGACAGGTCGATCTTGCGGCCGTACAGGCCGCCCTCGCTCTCGGTCACCGCATCGCGGAACCACTGGAACAGCACCACCCACCAGAACAAGAGGCCGAAGGCCAGCGACCACTTGCCCCAGTCATGCCCGTTGATCCACTGGCCCGCCCCGAGGATCACGAAGAACAGGCCGATGGCGGCCATGATCGGATGCCGCGAAGGCCCTGGGACGAAGTAGTACGGCGTGGATCCGTGGGTCGTGGCACTCATCTCAGCTCCTGGTTTCTTTATTGGTTTGTGCGGCCGCGTCGGCACTGGCGGGTGCCGGCGGCGTCTTGCCGCCCACCTCGAAGAAGGTGTACGACAGCGTGATCGTGGTCACGTCCTTGGACAGCTTGGGGTCGATGATGAAGGCCACCGGCCATTCCTTCTTCTCCCCCGCGTCCAGCGTGTACTGCGTGAAGCAGAAGCACTCCAGTTTGTTGAAGTGCGCTGCGGCCTGGCGCGGCGCATAGCTCGGGATCGCCTGGGCCGCCATGCGCCGGTTCTGCACGTTCTGGAACTCGTACATCACGGTGGCGAGCTCGCCCGGATGCACCTGCATCGAGCGCATCGCCGGCTTGAACTCCCACGGGCCGCGCGAGTTCGCGTCGAACTCCACCGTGATCGTGCGGCTGCGGTCGACCTGCGTGTTCTCGGGCGTGAGCTTGGACACCACGCCGGGCACCTGCCGCTCGGACAGCGACAGGATGTTGATGCCCGTCATCTCGCAGATCGCGTTGTACAGCGGCACCAGCGCATAACCGAACGCGAACATGCCGGCCGTCACCACGGCCAGCTTGCCCACCATGCGGACGTTGGCGCGCCGGATGCTCATGAACGGCCCAGGAAGACCATCTTGACCATGAAGCCGATGAAGAAGGCCAGCGCCACGGACAGCAGGATCAGTCCGGTCCGCAGGTTCTGCTTCTTCTTGTCAGGCGTCATCGGTCGTCGCCTCAACCGACCACGCGGGTCGCGGTGGCATCCAGCTTGGGCGGGTTCTCGAAGGTGTGGAACGGCGCCGGCGAGGGCACTTCCCACTCCAGGCCCTCGGCCGCTTCCCAGGGCTTTTGCGGCGCCTTCTGGCCCTTGCCCATCATGCAGGGCAGCACGATGAACAGGAAGAAGTAGACCTGGGCGATGCCGAAGAAGAACGCGCCCACCGTGGCGATCGCGTTGAAATCGGCGAACTGCATGGGGTAATCCGCATAGCGGCGCGGCATGCCGGCCAGACCCAGGAAGTGCATCGGGAAGAAGGTCACGTTGAAGGCGATCAGCGACCACCAGAAGTGCACCTTGCCGCGCGTCTCGTTGTACATGACACCGGTCCACTTGGGCAGCCAGTAGTAGACGCCGGCGAACATGGCGTACAGAGAGCCGGCCACCAGCACGTAGTGGAAGTGGGCCACCACGTAGTAGGTGTCCTGCAGCTGGATGTCGATCGGCGCCATGGCCAGGATCAGGCCCGTGAAGCCGCCCATCGTGAACACGAAGATGAAGCCGACGGCGAACAGCATGGGCGTCTCGAAGGTCATCGAGCCTTGCCACATCGTCGCGATCCAGTTGAAGATCTTCACGGCCGTGGGCACCGCGATGAGCATGGTCGCGTACATGAAGAACAGCTGGCCCGTGACCGGCATGCCGGTCGTGAACATGTGGTGCGCCCAGACGATGAACGACAGGATCGCGATCGACGAGGTGGCATACACCATGGAGGCATAGCCGAACAGCTTCTTGCGCGCGAAGGCCGGCACGATCTGGCTCACGATGCCGAAGGCCGGCAAGATCATGATGTAGACCTCGGGGTGGCCGAAGAACCAGAAGATGTGCTGGTACATCACCGGGTCGCCGCCGCCGGCGGGGTTGAAGAAGCTGGTCCCGAAGTGCCGGTCGGTCAGCGTCATCGTGATGGCACCGGCCAGCACGGGCATCACGGCGATCAGCAGGTAGGCCGTGATGAGCCAGGTCCAGCAGAACATCGGCATCTTCATGAGCGTCATGCCGGGGGCACGCATGTTCAGGATGGTCACGATGATGTTGATCGAGCCCATGATGGACGAGGCACCCAGGATGTGCATCGCGAAGATGCCGGCGTCCATGGACGGGCCCATCTGCAGCGTGAGCGGCGCGTACAGCGTCCAGCCCGCGGCCGGTGCGCCGCCGGGCATGAAGAACGAGCCGACCAGCATGATGGCCGCCGGGACCATCAGCCAGAAGCTGAAGTTGTTCATGCGCGCGAACGCCATGTCGGACGCGCCGATCTGCAGCGGGATCATCCAGTTCGCGAAGCCCACGAAGCCCGGCATGATGGCGCCGAACACCATGATCAGCCCGTGCATGGTGGTCAGCGAGTTGAAGAGCTCGGGGTTCACCAGCTGCAGGCCGGGCTGGAACAGCTCGGCGCGGATCAACAGGGCCAGCACGCCGCCCACCATCAGCATGGTGAAGCTGAACAGCAGGTACAGCGTGCCGATGTCCTTGTGGTTGGTGGCGAACAGCCAGCGGCGCCAGCCGGTCGGCGCGTGGTGGTGTTCGTCGTGGGCGTGGTCGTGGTCGCCGTGGGGATGGAGGACTGCGCTCATCTCTGTTTCCTTCTGTGCGGGAATGCGCGGTGGTTCGGTTTACTTCGCGCGCAGCGCGACGACTTCGGAGGGCTGGACGAGTTGCCCGGTCTTGTTCGACCAGTTGTTCTTGGTGTAGCTGGCCACCGCGGCGAGGTCGGTGTCGCTGAGCTGCTTCCACGAGGGCATGGCACCGTTGCCTGCGCCGTTGAGCAGGATGTTCAGCTGCTTGGTGTGGTCGGTGTCGAGCACGATAGCCGAGCCGTCCAGCGGCTTGATCGGGCCGGCGCCCTTGCCGTTGGCCTGGTGGCAGGCGGCGCAGTTGGCGGCATAGACGCGCTCGCCGCGCTTGACGATGTCTTCCAGCGTCCAGACCTTGGTCGGGTCGTCGAGCTTGGCGGCGGCCTTCTTGCGCTCGCCATCGACCCAGGCGGCGTACTGCTCGGCCGTCACCACCTTCACGTGGATGGGCATGTAGGCGTGCTCCTTGCCGCACAGTTCGGCGCACTGGCCGTAGAAGTCGCCGGTCTTCTCGGCGCGGAACCAGGTGTCGCGCACGAAGCCCGGGATCGCGTCCTGCTTGATGCCGAAGGCCGGCACCATGAAGGCGTGGATCACGTCGTTGGCCGTGGTGATGATGCGGACCTTCTTGTTGACGGGCACCACCAGCGCGTTGTCGACCTTGAGCAGGTAGTCGTCCACGGCCTGGCCCTTGGGCGGGCCGCCGGCGTTGGACATGGCGCGGTGCGAACTGTCCAGCGTGGAAACGAAGGAGATGCCCTCGCCCTCGCCCTTGATGTAGTCGTAGCCCCACTTCCATTGCATGCCGGTGGCCTTGATGGTCAGGTCGGCGTTGCTGGTGTCCTTGAGAGCCACCACCACCTTGGTGGCCGGCAGCGCCATCAGGATCACGATCACGAAGGGCACGATGGTCCAGATGACCTCGACCACGACCGATTCATGGAAGTTGGCGGCCTTGTGGCCGACCGACTTGCGGTGCTTCCAGATGGAATAGAACATCACCGCGAACACGGCGATGAAGATCACCGTGCACAGGATCAGCATGAACCAGTGCAGCCACTGCTGCTCTTCGGCGATCTTGGTGACGGGGGGAGCGAGGTTGAGCTGGCGAACGGCCGGGCCGCCTGGAAGGTCATTGACCGCGTGGGCCGCCGTCGCGAGCCAGGCCCCCGAAACGAGCACGGTGCGTGATAGCAGGGAAGTCAGCTTGTTCCAGATCATTTTCATCGTCGTCTCTACTTCTTGAACCTTTTATGAACCACCCTGCTCAGGCCCCGCGCAACGCCATCCGGATCTCGCGCGCCAGCACCGGCCGCAGATCCGGGCGCACGTAACGCCCCACCTCGACGCACCGTCCCTGCCCGGACACCTCGATCAGCGAATGGTCGCTGGTCTTGGGCTCGACACGGACCCACTCCCTGCGGAACTCGGCCCGCTCCAGGCGGCCCGCGTTCTCCAGTTCGACGACCAGGCGGCCGTCCTGCAGCGAGATGCGCTCGCCATCGGTCGCGTGCCGGGAGTACGCCAGAAAGGCCACGCCCACCAGCACCACTTCCAGCCATGCGAACGGCAGGACCAGCTTGGCGCCTTGCAACCAGAAGAACGTCCCGATCCCGAGCGACACCACGCAGATCGACGCATACAGGCCGCCCAACTGGGCCGGCGTGATGGAACAGTTGCGCTTCAGCAGCCAGTGGATGCCTTGGCCCGAGACGGTGGCGAAGCGATAGACCAGTTTCGACACAGACAACGTTCAAACATCAATGCGGCGCGCGCCGCGGGTGGTCACACCCGCCAGAACAACGCCTGGTTCACTCGTGGAAAAGCCCGAAATCCGTTTAAAAACCCTTCATTGTAGCCCGTGAATATTGCACGAATGTCTTGCGCCGGACAGGCAAAACCCGCTCACGGCGGGCCGCCTTTGCCATGGCGCAACAGCCCGCGCATGTCGTCCAGCGAAACCGCGCTCTGCGCCGCCACCGGCACCCGCGCCGCGGGCCGGAATGCGTGGCCGTAGACGATCTCGAAGGTCAGTGCCAGGCGACCGTCCTCGACCGGGTCGGCCAGCTGGCGCGCGAGTTCGGCGCGCAGCTGCGCATGCCATCGCCGGCCGCGCAGCGCGCCGAAGCGCCCGGGGTGCAGGTTGCGGCCCAGGCCGCGCAGATCTTCCAGCAGCTTGTCGGGCGTGGCATAGGTCAGGCGGATGCGCTCCATGTCCATGATCGGCTCGGCGAAGCCGGCCTGCACGAGCATGTCGCCCCAGTCGTGCATGTCGGTGAAGGCATGGCCGGGCGGCGGCCAGCCCAGCGCGGCATAGACGCGGCGCAGCTCCAGCAGCGAATCGGGGCCCAGGCAGGAGAACATCAGGAAGCCATCGACGGCCAGCGCGCGGTGCCAGTCGGCGATCAGCGCCTGCGGATCGGCCACCTGGTGCAAGAGCATGTTGGACCAGACCATCTGCACGCCGCCGGACGCCGGCATGCCGGCATGCTGGGCCGCGGCGCTCCAGCGGCCAGGCTTCCACCAGGCCTCGGTGCTCGCGTCGAGCACCTGCCGGGCCAGGGCCGGCGAAGCCTCCACCACCCAGGTCTCGGCACCGGGATAGCGCTTGCGCAGTTCGGCATGGGCCTGCATGCCGCCGCGCAGCGCCTGCCAGTTGGCCCAGGACGCGGGGCTGCGCTTGATCCACTGCAGGCGCTCGGCCATGCGGCGCGCCACCTCGTCGTGCAGCCAGGGCGCGATCTGGACCGGCTGCTGCGCCCAACGCGCGGCAGCCACGGGGGCGATGGTGGGAGGACGGTGCTGGCTCATGGGGTGCGCGACGAGTATATTGAGCCGCACCATGCTGCGCCGTGGGCTCGCCTCCCTGCTGTCGCGCCTGCCGAGCCAGTGCGCGGTCTGCCGCAGCTGGCAGGACCAGCCGCTGTGCGAGGCCTGCATCCAGCGCTTCGCCCAGCCGCAACCGCGCTGCCGGACCTGCGCCCTGCCCCTGACCGGGAGCGCTCTGCAATGCGGCGCCTGCCTGGGCCAGCCGCCGCCGCTGGACGCCTGCCTCTGCGCGGTGGACTACGCCTACCCCTGGGTCGATTGCATCGCCCGCTTCAAGTTCCGCGCGCAGCCGGCCTGGGCGGGTGCCTTCGCCGAGCTGCTGCGGCACACGCCCTGGGTGGAGCCGGCACTGGAACGCTGCACGCTCGTGCTGCCCATGCCGCTTTCGGCCGCGCGCCTGCGCCAGCGCGGCTTCAACCAGGCGCTGGAACTGGCCCGCCGCCTCGCGCCCGACAAGACCGCCGCCCGCCTGTTGCTGCGCATCCGCGACACGGCACCGCAGCTGGACCTGGGCGCGGCAGCGCGCCGGCGCAACGTGCGTGGCGCCTTCGCGCTGGAGCCGCTGCACGCCGGCCGCGTGCGCGGCGCCGACGCCGTGCTCGTGGACGACGTGATGACCAGCGGGGCCTCGCTGTTCACGGCCGCCGCAGTGCTGCGCGAGGCCGGCGCCGCGCGCATCACGGCGCTGGTGCTTGCGCGCACGCCCGCGCCGCTGGAGCACTGACAATCCGCGCCATGTTCCACATCGTCCTGGTCGCCCCCGAAATCCCGCCCAACACGGGCAACGTCATCCGACTTGCGGCCAACACCGGCTGCACGCTGCACCTGGTGGAGCCGCTGGGCTTCTCGATGGACGACAAGCACATGCGCCGCGCGGGCCTGGACTACCACGAGTACGCCGAACTGCGCGTGCACAAGGACTGGGCCTGCCTGCTCGCGCGCGAGCAGCCGCCCGCCGAGCGCATGTTCGCGATGACCACGCGCGGCTCGCGCAGCGCGCATGGCCTGGCGTTCCAGGCCGGCGACTGGTTCGTGTTCGGCTCGGAGACCAGCGGCCTGCCGCCCGCCTTGCGCGACAGCTTTCCGCTGACCCAGCGCCTGCGCCTGCCGATGCGGGCCGGCCAGCGCAGCCTGAACCTGTCGAACGCCGTCGCGGTGACGGTGTTCGAGGCCTGGCGCCAGTGCGACTTCGCGGGCGCCGCCGATCAGGCGTAGCGCCGCACGATGGACTCGGCCACGCAGGCCGGCTTGGCCGCGCCTTCGAGTTCCACCGTCACCTCCCAGACCTGCTGCACGCCACCGCCCGCCACGGGCTCGCTGCTCAGCAGCTTCAGGTGCCCGCGCACGCGGCTGCCGGCCGGCACCGGCGTGATGAAGCGCACCTTGTTGAGCCCGTAGTTCACCCCCATGCGCGTGCCCTCGACCTTCACGGCACTCGCGAACAGCAAGGGCAGCAGCGACAGCGTCAGGTAGCCATGCGCGATCGGGGCGCCGAACGGGCCGGCCTTGGCGCGCTCCGGATCGACGTGGATCCACTGGTGGTCGCCCGTGGCTTCGGCGAACAGGTCGATCTGCTTTTGCGTGACCGTGGTCCATTCGCTGGTGGCGATGTCCTGCCCGACCAGGGCCGTCAGTTCGTCCAGGGTGCTGAAGGTCTTCATGCTCTGTTGTCTTCCTCTGTGGTTGAAATTCAGGGGGTGTCCAGCCAGCGGCACAGTTCCTGCCACTGCTCCAGGTCCTTCTCCACACGCTGCGGTGCCACGTCGAACAACGTGAGCCCGCGCGCTGCCAGGTGCACGTAGTTCTGCGTGTTGCGCAACTCGCCCAGCACCGGCAGGTTCAGGCTGGCGATGTAGGCGCGCAATTTGTCGGCCGCCAGCGTGCGCGCGTCCACGCGCATGCCGACCAGGCCCACCGCCAGCTTGCCGGCATGGCGGTGCTCGGCCACCTTGTCCAGGAAATCGCGCGTGGCGAAGATGTCGAACACGCTGGGCTGCAAGGGCACGACCAGCTTGTCGGCCATCTTCATGACGTCGTTGAAGCGCCAGCCATGCAGGCCGCCCGGTGTGTCCAGCACCACATGCGTCGTGCCCTTGGGCGGCCGCACGATCATGTCGGAGGTCATCTCCCAGGTGCTGATCGGCCGCGCCGCCTCGGGCCGCAGCCCCAGCCACAGGCGCGAGGACTGCTGGCGGTCGGCATCGCCCAGCATCACGGCATGCCCCTGGGACGCGAAATAGCCAGCGATGTTGGTGGCCAGCGTCGACTTCCCGACACCGCCCTTGGGGTTGGCAACGACCACGACCGGCATGCGCTCTCCTCGTTGTGTCCGCGGACCTGGCTCCGCTCGGGTATGTTAGCGGCCCGACTTGCGCACTCCTTCCACAACATGCAAGGCATCTACCTCATCGCCGCCCATCCGGCCTGGCGCGAATCGCGCGTGAACCGCCGCCTGCTCGACACCGCACAGGCGCTGGCCGGCGAGCTGCCGCTGGACATCCAGGACCTGTACGGCAGCTACCCCGACTACCACATCGATGTCGCGGCCGAGCAGGCGCGCGTCGACCGCGCCCGGCTGCTCGTGCTGCTGCACCCGGTCCAGTGGTACAGCATGCCGGCGCTGCAGAAGCTCTGGTTCGACGAGGTGCTGACCTACGGCTGGGCCTTCGGCCCGGCCACGTCGGAGGTCGGCTCGCACGAGCAGGCGCCCGCAGGCACGCCCGGCACCGCGCTGCGCGGCAAGGACTGCTGGCTCGTCACCACCACAGGCGGCCCGGCCGAGTCGTACAGCGCCGAGAGCTACAACGGCCATCCCTTCGAGGCCTACCTGCCGCCCTACCGCCAGACCGCCGCGCTGTGCGGCATGCGCTTCCTGCCGCCGCTGGTGCTGCACGGCGCCCACGGCGCGAGCCGGCAGGACATCGACGCGCACGCCGAGGCTTTCGCAGAACGCCTGCGCAGCTACCCGCGGTGGGCCGAGACCGGCCACTGACACCACCATGGAACACGCACCCGCCTGGCTGTCCAACAGCTTCATCTACCTGGCCGCGGCCGTGCTGGCCGTGCCGATCTCGCGCGCGCTGGGCCTGGGCGCCATCCTCGGCTACCTGGCCGCCGGCATGGCCATCGGCCCCTGGGGCCTGGCCCTCGTGCCCAACGTGCAGGACGTGCTGCACTTCGCCGAGTTCGGCGTGGTGCTCATGCTGTTCCTGGTCGGCCTGGAGCTGGAGCCGCGCCGGCTCTGGAGCCTGCGCCGGCCCATCTTCGGCGGCGGCACGGCCCAGGTCGCGGTCTGCGCGCTGGCCATCTACGCCGTGGCGCTGGCCTGCGGCATCGCCTGGAAGACCGCGCTGGTCGCCGCCCTGGGCCTGGCGCTGTCGTCCACGGCGATCGCGCTGCAGGTACTGGGCGAACGCAACCTGCTCGGTACGCGCAGCGGCCAGGCGGGCTTCTCGATCCTGCTGTTCCAGGACGTGGCGGCCATCCCCATCCTCGCGCTGCTGCCGCTGCTGGGCGTGGCCACGGCCGACGCCGACAACGGCCACCCGGCCCTGGAGGCCGCCAAGACGGTCGCCGTGATCGCCGGCATCGTGCTGGGCGGCCGGCTGCTGCTGCGCCCCGTGCTGCGCTGGATCGCGCGCAGCCGCACGGCCGAGATCTTCACGGCCGCCGCGCTGCTGCTGGTCGTGGGCATCGCCTACCTCATGCACAGCGTGGGCCTGTCGATGGCCCTGGGCGCCTTCCTGGCCGGCGTGCTGCTGGCCGAGAGCGAGTACCGGCGCGAGCTGGAGGCCGACATCGAGCCCTTCAAGGGCCTGCTGCTGGGCCTGTTCTTCATCGCCGTGGGCATGAGCATCGACTTCGGCGTGCTCTGGCGCGCGCCGGGCACCATGGCGTTGATCGTGCTGGGCTTCCTGTCCATCAAGCTGGCCGTGATCTACGGCCTGTCGACCGCCATGGGCCTGCCCGCGCCCGAGCGTCCGGTGTTCACGCTGCTGCTGGCCCAGGGCGGCGAGTTCGCCTTCGTGGTGTTCCAGGCCGCCGTCGGGGCACGCGTGCTGGCGCCCGACACGGCCTCGCTGCTGACCGGCGCCGTGGCCCTGTCCATGCTGCTGAGCCCGCTGCTGCTGGTGCTGGCCGACCGCTGGTGGCTGCCGCGCTTCAACCGTGGCAGCACGGCCAGCGTCGAAACCATCGCCGAGCCGCAGCAGGCGCCCGTCATCATCGCCGGCTTCGGCCGCTACGGGCAGATCGTTGGCCGTGCGCTGTTCGCGCAGGGCCTGCATTGCACGGTGCTGGAGCACGACGCCGACATGATCGAAGCGATCCGCCCGTTCGGCTTCCGCGTGTTCTATGGCGACGCCACGCGGCTCGATGTGCTGCGCGTGGCCGGCGCCGAACAAGCCCGCGTGCTGGTGCTGGCCGTGGACGACGTGGCGCAGAGCCTGCGCGTTGCAGCCCTCGTGCGCGAACATTTTCCGCAGCTGGAGATCGTCGCGCGGGCGCGCGACGTGCCCCACTGGAACGCCCTGCGCGACCTGGGCGTGCAGCGCGTGGAGCGCGAGCTGTTCGAGTCCAGCCTGCGCAGTGCGCGCAACGTGCTGGAGGTGCTGGGCGCGCCGCCGCACGAAGCGCGCCACGGCGTGATGCGGTTTCGCGACCACAACCTGGCGCTGTTCGAGCGCATGCACCCGCACCACCAGGACCGCGCGCGCACGATTGCCGTGGCACGCGAGGGCCGGCGCGAGCTCGAGGACCAGCTGGCGCGCGAACGCGAGGAGCGCGCGCAGCGCCGTCCTCCCGGTTGGCGCGATTGAGCTACAGGACCAGGCAGGCCTGCTCGAACGACAGCCGCGCGTTGCGCGCGAACAGCTTGCTGTTGTCGCCGTAGCCCAGGTTGATCAGGAAGTTGGCCTGCCAGCGCCCGTCCGGGAAGAACTCGGCGTTGACCTTGGCGATGTCGAAGCCGCTCATGGGCCCGCAATCGAGCCCCAGCGCGCGCGCCGCCACCATGAAGTAGGCGCCGCCCAGCGTGCCGTTGCGCGTGGCCGTGCCCTGCGCCAGCGCCGCATTGCCCGCGAACATCTCGCGCGCGCCCTCTCGGTGCCAGACCTCGGGCATGAACTCGTAGAAGCGCGTGTCGGTGGCCACGATCACGGTGACCGGCGCCGACATCGTCTTGCCGAGGTTGCCCTCCGACAGCGCGGGCCGCAGCCGCTCGCGCGCCGCCGGTGTGGTCAGGAACACATAGCGCGTGGGCTGCGTGTTCATCGAGGTCGGGCCCATGCGGGCCAGCGCATAGACCTGCTGCAGCAGTGGCAGCGGCACGGGCTGGTCGGTGAAGCCGTTGGCGGTGCGGGCGTCCAGGAAGATCTGTTCGAGCGAAGTCGGTGTGTGCGTCATGGTGTTGAGCAGGCTTCAGGCGCGCAGTACGGACTGGGCCGCGGCGTTGCGCGCTGCAAAGCGGCGGCTCCACTCGGCAACCGGCATGAAGCTCGGGTCGCTGCGCACGATGCGCTCGGTCTCCAACCAGATGGCCGCGTCGTCCAGGTCGATGTCCAGCGGATCGCCATGCGGCTGGCTCACGTACCACGGCGTGTCGAGGTAGACCTCCACCGTGTTCTCTTCCGGGTCCAAGCAGTAGATCGACAGCGCGTTGCCATGGTTGAGGCCGCGCATCTTCGTCGCGCCCAGTGCCAATGCGCGCTTGCGTGCCTCGCGCAAGTGGTCGATGGTCTGCACCTTGAACGACAGCTGCATCACGGTGCTGGGGCTGTCCGGCCCGCGGCTGGAGGCCAGTGCCAGCTGGTGGTGCTGGTCGTTGCGCCCGCTCAGGAACACGATGGTGAAGGGAAAGGTGAAGCCCACGCCGCGGTCGGTCTCCTGCATGTCGAAGACCTCGCAGTAAAAGCGCTTCATGGCCTCGACGTCGCGGCAGAAAATGCCGCAGTGCGACAGGTTGGGCTGGTAGCTGGGGTCCATGGTGTCTCCGACGTGATTCAAGGATGCAGCACGATCTTGCCGAGCGTGCTCCCCTGGTCCAGCAGCTCGTGCACGTGGCGCGCTTGCGCCAATGGGAAGCGGCTGGCCTGCGGCGCACGCACGCGGCCCGCGGCCATCAGCGCGATGGCCTGTTCCATGAGGCCGCGGCGCAGCGCGCGGTCGGCGTCCACCGCATGGATCGAGAAGGTGCGCACCGCCAGGCTGCGGCCCAGCAGCTGGCGCAGCGTCTCGAACACGTCGGCGCTGGGCGGGCCCTGCACGATGTTGTAGGACACCAGCATGCCCGAGGGCGCCAGCGCATGCAGGCAGGCCGTGAACAGCGCACCGCCCAGGTGGTCGAAGGCCAGGTCCACGCCGCGGCCACCGGTCTGCGCCATCACCTGCTCGGCGATGCGCGCGGGGTTGCCATCGACCAGCACGTCCACGCCATTGGCCAGCGCGAAGGCCTGCTTCTCGGGCGTCGATGCCGTGCCGATCACGCGCAGGCCGCGCTCGCGCGCCACCTGGGCCAGGGCCGTGGCCACGCCGCCGGCGGCACCCGGGACCAGGATGGCCTGCGCCGGGGCGTTGCCGTTGCTGGCCAGCAGCGCGATGGCCAGTTGGAAATTGCCCAGGCTCACCGCATCGTCGAAGGCGATGCTGTCTGGCAGTGCGAACGGCGCCTCGGCCGGCACGCAGATCGCCTCGGCGTAGCAGCCCCCACGCTGCGGCAGCTCGCGCGCGCTGACCAGCACGCGCTGGCCGATGCGCGCAGCGTCCACGCCGGGGCCCACGGCATCCACCGTGCCGGCCATCTCGTTGCCCGGGATGGCCGGCATGGGTGGCATCCACTTGTAGCTGCCGTTGCGGATCAGCACGTCGGGCCCACCCGCGCCGATGGCCGCGGCGCGCACGCGCACCTGGCCGGGGCCGGGCTCCGGCATCGCCAGCGTGACCAGCTCCAGCACGTCTGGCCCACCCGGGGCCTGCAGTTGGACGGCGCGCATCAGCGTTGCCCGTCGTGCACGGCGATCTTGTCCTGCGACAAGCCACCCAACCGCGCATGCACGCGCCCGCCCGTGCCCATCACCAGCGCGAACAGGATTTCGTCGGGCCGCGGCGCGTCCTGGATGCCGATCTCCATGCTGTTGTAGTGGCTGCGCACGTACGACGCGTGGATGTGGTGCAGCGGCACCATGAGCCGGTAGCCCGTGGCCGCCACGGCCTTGGCCGCCGGCACCATGGCCTTGGGCTCGCCCAGCACCGCGCGCATGGCCCAGCCGCCCGCCTCGTGCCAGACGGCGCCGTGCTCCATCTCGCCGTGCACGCCCACGATGGCAGCCTTGCTGTAGACCTCGACCCGGTCGCGGCCCAGCGTGTCCACGAGCGCCTGCGCAAGCAAAGTGCCCAGGCTGCGCAGCTCGGCCATGAAGGGCAGCAGGTCGGGTTCGTACCGGCCGGCGTAGGGATTGCGGATGACGGCGCAAGCCGCCGCCAGCTTCAAGGGCACGGCCGGCGGCGGGCCGCCCTCGTGGAAGACCGTCTCGACGGTCAGGCTGCGTTTGCGGATGGCGATCAGGGACATGAAAGAGCTTTCGTCGGCGTCATTGCTGGGGAATCTGGGTCATTGACGTGGAATCTGCGATTCGGCCACCACCATGGTCCATTTTTCGAGCTCGCGGGTGACCATGGTCTTCATCTCGTCGGGCGTGCTGCCGCGTGCCTCGCCGCCCATGTCTTCCAGCCGCTGGCGCACCGCTGGCGCCAGCAGGGCCTTCTGCGTGTCGGCGTTCAGCCGGTCGACGATGGGGCGCGGCGTGCCGGCGGGCGCCAGCAGGCCGGCCCAGGAGCGCACGTCGTAGCCCGGCACGCCCTGCTCGGCCACCGTCGGCACGCCCGGCAGCCCGGGCCAGCGCTGCGGGCCGGTGGTGGCCAGTGCGCGCAGCTTGCCGGCCTGGATGTTGGACATGACGGCCGTGGGCGGCGCGATGATGAAGGGCACGTCGCCCGACAGCAGCGCGGTCACGGCCGCCGCATCGCCACGGTAGGGCACGTGCAGCAGGGGCACCTTGGCCATCTTGGCCAGCAGCTCGCCGGCCAGGTGGTGGGTGGAGCCGATGCCGGCCGAGCCGTACGACACTGCATCCGGCTTGGCGCGCGCCGCCTCCAGCACATCGCCGAAGCTGCGCAAGCGGGCGTCGGCCCGCACCACCACCAGGAACGGGAAGAAGGTGACGGTGGAGATGGCCTCGAAGTCGGCCACCGTCTTGTAGGGCAGGTGCTGGTACAGCGCGCCGGCCACCGCATGGCCTCCCGTGGCCAGCAGCAGCGTGTAGCCGTCGGGCTTGGCGCGGGCCACGCTGCCGGCCGCGATGGTGCCGCCAGCACCGGTTTGCGACTCCACCACGACGGGTTGGCCCAGCGTCTTGCCGAGCTCCACGCCGACCGCGCGGGCGATGGCATCGGCGTTGCCGCCCGGGGCGAAACCCTGGTAGATCTTGATGGGCCGCTCGGGCCAGGCCTGGGCCCGTGCCGGCAGGGCTGCGCTGGCGCCCAAGGCGGCGCCCAGGGTGAGAAGGTCGCGTCGGTGCATGCTTGTCTCCGCGGCGGCCCGTCCTGCGGGCCGTCCTGTGGTCGATGGTGGGTTCAGTCCTGGGCGACCACGGGGTTGCGCAGCGTGCCGATGGCTTCGATCTCCACCTCCACGACGTCGCCGGGCTTCATGAACTGGGGCGGCTTCTTGCTCCAGCCCACGCCGGCCGGCGTGCCGGTGGCGATCACATCGCCCGGCACCAGCGTGAAGATGGTGGACGCATAGGCGATCAGCCGGGGGATGCTGAAGATCATGTGGCCGGTGTGGCTGGACTGCACGGTCTCGCCGTTCAGGCGCGTGACGAGCTTCAACTCGCGGCCCGGTTCGATCTCGTCGGCCGTGACCATCCAAGGACCGAAGCCACCGGTGGACTCGAAGTTCTTGCCCGAGGCGATCTGCTTGGCATGGAACTGCCACTCGCGCACGCTGGCGTCGTTGTAGCAGCTGTAGCCCGCCACATGCTGGAAGGCGTCGGCCTCGGCAATGTCGCGGCCGCCCTCACCGATGATGACTGCCAGCTCGCCCTCCCAGTCCAGCGATTCGGACACGCGTGGACGCACGATGGGGCCGTTGTGCGGCGTCTGCGAGCGCCACACGCGCAGGAAGATGGGCGGCTGCTCCGACAGCTCGCGCTGCATGCCGGCGGCCAGCACCTCCTGGTGGTGGTCCATGTAGTTGCGCACGGCGCAGACGATCTTCTCGGGCCTGGGAATCACGGGCAGGAAGCGGATGTCGCCCAGCTGCACCTCGGCCTTGAGGCCCGCGACCAAGGCGTCGCGGCGCGCGAAATCGGGGCTCGCGATGAAATCGGCCAGGGTGGCGTGGCCGGTGCGCTGCGCCAGTTCGGCAACGCCGTCGCCGAGCACGACGCCCCAGGTGTCGCGGCCGGCGAGGTGGTAGGACAGGAGTTTCATGGGAAGGAACCTTGAGGTGGATGGAGGGGATGCCCTGCGGCTCGCCGGGCCCCGGGCATGCGGCAATTTTATGCATAAAACTATTTTTAAGCATAGTATTTGTTTTGTGCTCGTTTACCCTGAGCGTGCGCGAACTGGTCTCTGCGCACGGAAATCCGGCTGCGTGCATAGAATCCCCGGCGTGAACACCGCCGCCCCCACGACCGAAGCTGGCGCCCCCTTGACCGAACAGGCCTTCCGCAGCCTGCGCCACGACGTGCTGGCCGGCACCTTCGCGCCGGGCGGCAAGCTCAAGCTGGACGAACTCCAACGCCACTACGGCTACTCCAGCAGCCCGCTGCGCGAGGCGCTGAGCCGGCTCGCGCAGGAGGGGCTGGTGCGGGCCGACGAGCGCCGCGGCTTCCGCGTGGCGGCGCTGTCCGAAGAAGACCTGGACGACATCACGCACATGCGGCTGATGCTGGACGTCCAGGCGCTGCGCGGCGCCATCGCCGCCGGCGACGACGCCTGGGAGGCGGCCATCGTCTCGGCCTTCCACCGGCTGGACAAGGTGGAGTCGCGGCTGCCCGACGGGCCCCAGGTGCTCGACGACGAATGGAGCGAGGTGCACCGCGCCTTCCACCTGGCGCTGCTGGCGGCCTGCCCGTCCGAGCGCCAGCTGCGCTTCAGTGCCAGCCTGTTCGACCAGGCCGAACGCTACCGCCGCTTCTCGGCGCGCCACCGCCAGGTGGCCAAGCGCAAGTCGACCGAGCACCGGCGCCTCATGGAGGCCACGCTCAAGCGCGATGCCGACACGGCCTGCGCGCTGCTGGCCGAGCACATCCGCAGCACCCAGCGCAATGCCGAAAGCGCCTTGCGGCGCGGCGCCGGCGGCTGATCAGCGCAGCCCGTCCCAGAGCAGCTTGATCCCGGTCAGCAGCATGCCGATGTCGATGAGCCGGTAGAACAGCCCGGGCGAGACGCGCCGCGCGAAGCGCACCCCCACCCACACCCCGACCGGCGCGAACGGCAGCAGCACCAGCGAGGTGGCGATGTTGCGCGCGTCGAACAGACCGAGCCAGGTGTACGGAATCCACTTGGACAGGTTGATGCAGAAGAAGAACACGGCCATCGTGGCCGCGAACTGCACGGGCGCCAGCCGCAGCGGGATCACGTAGGCGTTGATGGGCGGACCGCCCGTGTGCGAGACGAAGCTCGTGAAGCCCGAGACCGTGGCCAGCAGCCGGCCGGCCCAACGCGGCGGCGGCGGGCTGTCGGCGCGCGGCGGAAACAGCCAGCGCTGCGCCAGGAACGCCAGCGTGAACACCCCCACCAGCGTGGAGACGGTGTGCCCGTCGAGCACACGGAACAGTGCCGTGCCGACCAGCGTGCCAAGCAGGCCGAACGGGATCAGCAGCCACAGCAGGGCCTTGTCCAGGTCGCGCCGGAACGCAGCCACGCTCAGCACGTCGCACAGCAGCAGCACGGGCATCAGCAAGGCCGCGGCTTGCGGCACCGGGATGGCCAGCGCCATCAATGGCACGGCCAGCGAGCCCAGCCCGGCGCCGAAGCCGCTCTTGGACAGGCCCAGCAGCAGCACGGCCGGAATGGCCGTGGCGTAGAACGCCCAGCCGGTGATCAAAGGCCAGTCCATGTCGGGTTCGGTGTTCCAGCAGCAGAAGGCGGCGCAGTGTAGGCCGGCCGGGGGGCAGCGTCGTCGCCCGGGCGGTACGCCGGCAGCATCAGGGTTCCTCCCTGCCGCCGGCACCCGCTGTCCCGGCAAACTGTACCTACATCGATGGATACAGTTCCCCTACAGTGCAGCCGCACCGGGCCAGCAGAAGCCCCGGGCCTTTGATCCACCAGTTCATTCGCAAGGAGACAACCCATGCCAGTGGTGCACCGTTTCGCCAAGCTCGCCGTCGCCGGCGCCATTGCCGGGTCCCTGTGGGCCGGCGCCACCGCTTACGCCCAGGACATCAAGATCGGCTACACGGCCGACCAGTCCGCCAGCGGCGTGGCCGAACTGGGCATCGCGGGCCGCTGGGGCTTCGAGGCCGCCATCGAGGACATCAACAAAGCCGGCGGCATCATGGGCCGCAAGGTCGTCGGCGTCATCCGCGACGACCAGGGCACGCCACCCAAGGCCATCCAGAACATGACCGAGCTGATCGACGCCGAAAAGGTGCACGCCGTCGTCGGCCCGGCCAACTCGGGCAACGCGCTGGCCTGGCTGCACCTGCCACAGCAGAAGAAGATTCCGGTCGTCGTGCCCATCGGCACGGCCACCGAGATCACCACGCGCTACGCCAAGGAACCGCAGAACTATCTGTTCCGCGTGTCCATGGTCGACCGCGAGCAGGTGGCGCTGCTCGGGGCCTATGCCGTCAAGGCGTCCAAGGACAGGAAGATCGCCATCCTGGCCGACTCCACGGGCTACGGCCAGGGCGGCATCAAGGACGCCACCGACATCCTGGCGCTGCACGGCGTGACGCCCGTGGCGACCGAGAAGTACGGCCCCAAGGACACCGACATCACCTCGCAGCTGTCCAAGATCAAGGCCGCCGGCGCCGACACCGTGATCATCTACGGCATCGCCGACGGCACGGCCCAGGTGCTGCGCAGCATGGAGAAGATCAACTACATGCCGCTGACGCTGGGCACCTGGGGCAATCTGTCCTCGCTCCTGCCCAAGATGGCCGGCGGCAAGCTGGCCGAGCACCTGATCCTGGCCGCCTCCACCACCGAGGACACCAATGCCAAGACCAAGGCCCTGGGCGAGCGCGTGCGCAAGAACTTCCCCACGCTGACGACCTTCCCGTGCTCGGCCCAGGCCTACGACTCGGTGATGCTGCTGGCCGCCGCGATGAAGCTGGCGGGCAGCACCGATGGTGAGAAGGTCGCCGCCGCGCTGGAGAACGTGACGGGCGTCGAAGGCGTGATCAAGACCTACAACAAGCCCTTCAGCAAGACCGCGCACGAAGGCCTGTCGGTGTCGGACTTCTACCTGGCACGCTGGAAGGGCGACTCCCCGGTGCGCTACGAGGACCAGTTCACCAAGGCCCTGACCCCTGCCGACCTGAAGAAGTAGGACATCCCCGCACGGTCCACGCCCGGCGCGCTGCCGGCCGTGGACCGTGCCGCTTTCGAGGACGGACATGAGCGCTTCATTCCTGCAGGCAGTCTTCAGCGGCCTGGCACTGGGCAGCATCTACGCGCTGGTCGCGCTGGGGTTCAACATCACCCACAACACGACCAGGACCTTTAACTTCGGCCAGGGCGAGTTCCTGGTGGCCGGCGCCTACGTGGCCGTCTCGGCCGTGCTGCTGCTGGCCGGCAAGCCGATCACGGGCGCACTGGCCGAGATCGACGTCACGCCGGGCCGCTACCTGGCCGCGCTGGCGATCTCCATCCTGGTGCTGGGCGCCCTGGGCGTGCTGCTCTACCACGCGGCCGTCAAGCCCTTCGTGGGCCAGGGCGGGCTGGCCTGGGTCATGAGCACCATCGGCTTCGGCATCATCATCCAGAACACGGCGCTCGCCATCTGGGGCCCGGCCCCGCTGGTCATGCCCTCGCCGCTGGGCAACCAGGTGATCCGCATCGGCGGCGCCGGCGTGCTGCCGCAGGAGATCATGGTGCTGGTGGCCAGCATCGCGGTCATGGCCTGCCTGGACTTCGTGATGCGCAAGACCAGGATCGGCAAGGCCGTGCGCGCGGTCGCGCACAGCGGGCCGGCCGCCACGCTGATGGGCATCAACGTCTCGGCCATCGTGGTGCTGGCCTTCGTGGTCAGTTCGGCGCTGGCCG
Organism: Pseudorhodoferax aquiterrae; assembly: GCF_014652235.1. Lineage (GTDB taxonomy): Bacteria > Pseudomonadota > Gammaproteobacteria > Burkholderiales > Burkholderiaceae_C > Pseudorhodoferax > Pseudorhodoferax aquiterrae. Next base: position 114,243 of record NZ_BMYK01000001.1, on the reverse strand, counting down.
GCCTGGCGGGTCTGTTGATCGCGCCCATCACCACGGCCTCGGTGTTCATGGGCCTCACGCTCGCGCTCAAGGCCTTCTCGGCCGCCATCGTGGGCGGGCTCAACAACGCGCGCGGCTGCATGCTGGGCGGCTTCCTGCTCGGCTTGATCGAGGCCATGGTCGGGCTCTGGCAGGCCGAGCTGCGCGAGATCAGCGTCTTCCTGCTCATCATCCTGGTGCTGGTCTTGAAACCCGAAGGCCTGCTGGGCCGCCGCCTGGTGGAGAAGGTCTGATGGCGATCGGCAAAGGACATGCGGCCGGCGTGGCGCTCGCCATCGCCGCCATCGCGCTGGCGCCGGTGCTGGTCACCAACGGCTTTCACCTCAAGGTGCTGTTCCTGATCGGCGTGAACTACCTGGCCGCCGCGGGGCTCAACGTGCTGGTCGGCCACACGGGCCAGAAGTCGCTGGGCCATGCCGGTCTCTTCGCGGTAGGCGCCTACACCGCCGCGCTGCTGACGGCGCGGCTGGGCTGGAACCCCTGGCTGGCCTTCGTGGCCGCGGGCGCCATGGCCGGGCTGTTCGGCGTGCTGATCGCGCTGCCCGCACTGCGCGTGCGCGGCCCGGCGCTGGCCATGGTCACGATCGGCTTCGGCATCGTGGTCGAAAAGGTGGTTTCGGAGTGGCAGGACCTGTTCGGCGGCCAGGCCGGCATCTACGGCGTGGTGCCGCCCTCCATCGCCGGCAGCGCGCTCAACGACGGCCAGTGGGTCTGGTTCGTCGGTGCGCTGGGCATCGTGGCGCACTTGACGATCCGCGCGCTGCTCCACGGCAAGTACGGCCGGGCCTTCATGGCCGTCAACACGGCCGAGGTGGCGGCCGAGAGCGTGGGTGTGTCGGTCTACAAGTTCAAGGTGCTAGCCTTCGTCATCAGCGCCGTGACCTGCGGCCTGGCCGGCGCACTGATCGCGCAGCAGAACCAGTACATCAACTCGGACTTCATCACCTTCAACCTGTCGATCTTCTTCCTGTTGATCGTGCTGTTCGGCGGCAGCTCGGTCTACGGGCCGCTGGTGGGCGCGGTGGTGCTCACGCTGCTGGACGCCTTCCTCGCGCGCTGGCCCACGGCCCAGCACTTCACCTACGGTGCGCTGCTGCTGTTCGCGCTGTACGCCATGCCCGACGGCCTGTCCGGCGCGCTGGGCCGGCTCGGGAAGAAGCTGGTGCCCGCGCTCGCGCGCCGGCCCGTGCGGCCGGTGCCTGGCCAGCCATGGAAGCTCCGGGCCGGCGAGCGGCTGCCGGCCGAGCAGGCGCTGCTGCTCGCCCAGGGCGTGCACAAGGCCTATGGCGGCGTGGTGCCGACCAACAACGTGGACCTGCGGCTCACGACAGGCCACATCCATTCGCTGATCGGTCCCAACGGCGCGGGCAAGACCACGTTGCTCAACATCCTGTCGGGTGTCAATCCGCCCGACCGTGGCCGCATCGATTTCGCCGGCCGGAGCATCGTGCAGATGGCGCCCTGGCGCATCTGCGCGCTGGGCCTGGGCCGCACCTTCCAGAACCTCAAGCTGTTCAACGACATGTCGGTGCTGGACAACGTGAAGGTGGGCCTGCACCGGCACCTGCCGGCCGGCTTCTGGGCCTGCCTGCTGGGCCTGCCGAGCGCCCAGCGTGCCGAGCGCGCGGCGCGCGACGAGGCGCTGCAGATCCTCGCGCTGCTGGGCCTTTCGGACAAGGCCGACGAGGTGGCCGGCAGCCTGCCCTACGGCCTGCAGCGCCGGCTGGAACTGGCCCGCGCGCTGGCCACGCACCCGCGCCTGCTGCTGCTCGACGAGCCGGCCGCGGGCCTGAACCCGCAGGAGACGCAGGATCTGGTCGGCGTGATCGCGAAGATCCGCGACCTGGGCGTCACCGTGCTGCTGATCGAACACCACATGGACCTCGTCATGGCGATCTCCGACCACGTGATCGTGCTGGACTACGGCGAGAAGATCGCCGAAGGCCAACCCGCCGCCGTGCAGAACGACCCGCGCGTGATCGCGGCCTACCTGGGCACGGACGAGCCCGACGAGGACGACGAGGAACTGGAGGCCGCCCATGGCTGAGCCGCTGCTCCACATCGATGCGCTGCAAGTGCGCTACGGCGCGATCGAGGCGCTCAAGGGCATCTCGCTGCAGGTGCAGGCCGGCGAGGTCGTGACCATCATCGGCGGCAACGGCGCGGGCAAGAGCACGCTCATGAAGGCCATCTCAGGGCTGGAGCCGGCCTGCGCGGGCAGCATCCGCTTCGCAGGCCAGGACATCACGCGCGTGCCGGGCCACCAGCGCGTGGCCCTGGGCATCGCCCAGTCGCCCGAGGGCCGCCAGGTGTTCGCGGACCAGAGCGTGCGCGACAACCTGGTGCTGGGCGCCTACCACCGCAAGGCCACGGCGGCCGAGATCGAGGCCGACATCCAAGCGCAATTCACGGCCTTCCCGCGGCTGCGCGAACGCCAAGACCAGCTGGCCGGCACCATGTCGGGCGGCGAACAGCAGATGCTGGCCATCGCGCGTGCGCTGATGGCCAAACCCAAGCTGCTGCTGCTCGACGAGCCCTCGCTGGGCCTGGCGCCGCTGATCGTCAAGGAGATCTTCGGCATCGTCCGCGGGCTCAAGACGCAGGGCGTGACCATCCTGCTCGTCGAGCAGATGGCCAACCAGGCGCTGGCCGTGGCCGGGCGCGGCTACGTGCTGGAGACCGGGCGCATCACGCTGCAAGGGCTGGGACGCGCGCTGCGGCGCGATCCGCAGGTGCGGGCGGCCTACCTGGGCAAACATTGATGGACACCTTCGACTACGTGATCGTCGGCAGCGGCGCTGCCGGCGCGATCCTCGCCGCCCGCCTGGGCGAAGACCCCACGCTCTCGATCTGCGTGCTCGAAGCCGGCCCGCGCGACTGGCATCCCTGGCTGCATGTGCCGGCCGGTTTCATCAAGGTGCTGTTCAACCCCGACTTCACCTGGCAGTTCAGCTCCGAGCCCACAGACTGGACGGGCGGACGCCGCGTGCCGTTGCCCCAGGGCCGCACGGCGGGCGGCTCCACCGCCATCAACGGCCTGGTCTACAACCGCGGCCAGGCGGAGGACTACGACGGCTGGGCCGCCCAGGGCAACCCGGGCTGGAGCTTTGCGGATGTGCTGCCCTACTTCCAGCGCACGGAGCGCCGCATCGGCCCCGGCGACGACGCGCTGCGCGGACGCCGCGGCCCGGTGGCCGTGACCGACATCGACTGGAAGCACCCGGTCTGCGAGGCCTTCCTCGCAGGCGCGGAAGAACTCGGCCTGCCGCGCAACTCCGACTACAACGGCGCCACGCAAGCCGGCGTGGGCTACTTCCAGCGCACCATCCACCACGGCCTGCGCCAGGGCACGGCCCCGACCTTCCTGACGCCGGCCCTGCGGCGCGGCAACGTCACGCTGCGCAGCAACGCCCAGGCCACCGGCATCGTGTTCGACGGCCTGCGCGCCACGGGCGTGCGCGTGCGGCGCGGCGGTGCCCACGGCCGCACCGAGCTCGTGCGCGCACGGCGCGAGGTCATCGTCTGCGCGGGCGCCGTCAACACGCCCAAGCTGCTCCAGCTCTCGGGCATCGGACCGGCCGAGTGGCTGCAGCGTGCGGGCATCCCGGTGCGCCATGCGCTGCCCGGCGTGGGCCAGCACCTCAAGGACCATTTCTCGGTGCGCCTGGTGGCACGCGCGAAGAACGCCGTGACCATCAACGAACTCGCGCGCGCCCCGCGGCTGTGGCACCAGGTCGCGCGCTGGCTCGCGGGCCGGCCCAGCATCCTCGCGCTGAGCCCCTCGCTCGCGCACTTCTTCTGGCAGTCGCGGCCCGGCCTGGCGCGGCCCGACCTGCAAGGCGTGTTCGCGCCGGCCAGCTACCGCGCGGGCTACGTGGGCATGCTGGACGACTACCCTGGCATGACCTGCGGCGTCTGGCAGCACCGGCCGCACAGCAGCGGCTGGGTGCGCCTGGCCTCGAACGACCCGTTCGCCGACCCCGTGCTGCAGCCCAACTACCTGGCCCACGCGGAGGACCGCCGCGTGCTGCTGGACGGCGTGCGGCTGGCGCGCAGGCTGCTGCAGACGCGCGCGCTCGCGCCCTACGTCGCAGCGGAAACCATGCCCGGCCCGGACGTGCAGGCCGAGGACGAACTGCTGGACTACGTGCGGCGCTACGGTGTCTCGTCCTACCACCTCAACGGCACGGCGCGCATGGGCCCGGCCAGCGATGCCATGGCCGTGGTCGACGCCCAGCTGCGCGTGCACGGCCTGCAGGGCCTGCGCGTGGCCGATGCCTCCGCCATGCCCGAGATCCCCTCGGCCAACACCTGCGCCGCTGCGATGATGATCGGCGAGAAGGCGGCCGATCTTGTGCGCGCCCATCCCCTGCAACCATGATCGACATCGTCCAGCATCCGACCCTGCACCAGGCCCTGGCGGCCGCCGCCCAGGCCTACGGCGCCAACAGCCTGCTCGCCATCCCCGCGAACCCCCAGCGCAGCTACCTGCAAGACGGGCTGGAGCTGAGCTTCGCGCAGATGCACGCCGAGGTGATGGCACTGGCCGCGCGCTACGCTGCGGCCGGTTACGGGCATGGCCACCGCGTCGCGCTCTTGCTCGAGAACCGGCCCGAGCACCTGTTGCACAAGCTCGCGCTGAACAGCCTCGGCGCCTGCTGCGTGCCCGTGAACCCCGACTACCGCCCGCGCGAGCTGGCTTACCTCATCGACCACGCGCGGGTGGACCTCGTGGTGCTGCTGGACAGCCGCCTGGACGCGCTGCGCGCTGCGCTGGCCGAATCCAGCCACCAGCCGCCGTTCGCCACCCCCGATGCCACGCTGCCGCCAGCCGCGCGCGACCCGCTGCCCGGCAGCGTGCACGGCGACACGCCGGCCAGCATCCTCTACACCTCGGGCACGACGGGCCGGCCCAAGGGCTGCATCCTGTCGCACCGTTACGAGCTCGCGTCCGGCCACGCCTACGCGACGCGCGGCGGGCTCGCGAGCTTCGGCGAAGGCACGGAGCGCATCTACAACCCGCTGCCGCTGTTCCATGTCAACGCCTCGGTGGTCTCGTTCCCGGGCGCGCTGCTCACAGGCAACTGCCAGGTGCAGGCCGACCGTTTCCAGCCCGCGCGCTGGTGGACCGAGGTGCGCGAAAGCCGCGCCACCGTGGTGCACTACCTGGGCGTGATCGCGCAGATGCTGTGGGCCCAGCCGCCCGGGCCGCAGGACCGCGACCACGCCGTGCGCTTCGGCTACGGCGCTGGCGTGGAGCCGCAACTGCACGCGGCCTTCGAGGCGCGCTTCGGCTTTCCGCTGATCGAGCTCTGGGGCATGACCGAGATGGTGCGCATCCTGAGCGACAACCACGCGCCGCGCCAGGTCGGCACGCGGGCCTTCGGCCGCGCACTGCCCGGCATCGAGGTGCGCGTGGTCGACGACGCCGACCGCGACGTGGCGGGCGAGGCGCCCGGCGAGATGGTGATCCGCCACAGCGCCGCCACGCCGCGGCAGGACTTCTTCTCGGGCTACCTCGACGACCCCGCCGCCACCGAAGCCGCCTGGCGCGGCGGCTGGTTCCACACCGGCGACATCGTGTGGCGCGACGCCACGGGCATGCTGCACTTCGTGGACCGGCGCAAGAACATCGTGCGCCGCTCGGGCGAGAACATCGCCGCGGCCGAGGTGGAGGCCATGCTGCTCACGCACCCTGCGGTGGAACAGGTGGCCGTGATGGCGCTGCCCGACGAGGTGCGCGAGGAAGAGGTGCTGGCCTGTGTGGTGCTCCGACCCGGCCTGGAGCGCAGCGAAGCCACGGCACGCGCGCTGTTCGACCACTGCAGCGCCCAGCTGGCCTACTACAAGGCGCCCGGCTGGGTCTGGTTCACCGACGCGATCCCGACCACGGCTACGCAGAAGATCCAGAAGCACAGCCTGTTCCCGGCCGGCACTGACCCGCGCCAGCTGCCGGGCATGCTGGACCTGCGCGCGCTCAAGAAGCGGCGCTGAGCTGGGGCAGCACCGCCCGCAGCGCGGGCGCGAAGCGCGGGTCCAGCACCGTTCCCACGTTGAAGCGCGACCAGGGCGACTCCGCTTCGGGATCGACGCTGAAGATGCGGCCCGGCGCCATCATGACCTGGCGTTCCAGCAGGGCCTCGGCCAGTGCCAGCGCATCCGGCACGCCGGGCAGCCGCGCCCAGAGGAACAGCGAGGCCGGCGTCTGTGCGAACAGCTCGGCACCCAGGCCCTGGAGCAGCGCCTGCGCGCGCGCCGTGGCCTCGGCCACGCGCCGGCGCAGATGGGCCAGATGGGCCAGGTACTGGCGCTCGCCCAGCAGCATCTCCACCGTGCGCTCGCAGTACTCCGAGCTGCTCACATGCACCAGGGCCTTGAGGTCTGCCAGGTCGCTGGCCAGATCGGCGCTGCAGGCGATGAAACCCACGCGCAGCGCGGCCGACAGCGACTTGGAGAAGCTGCCCACGTAGAGCGTGCGCTCCAGTCCGTCCAGCGCCGCGAGCCGCGTGGATTGCGGCGGCTTGAAGTCGGCCAGCGGATCGTTCTCGACGATGAAGAGGTTGTGCTGGCGCGCCAGCGCGAGCACGCGCTGCGCCACCGCGGGCGCCAGGTCCGAGCCCGTCGGGTTGTGCGCCAGCGACTGCGTGAAGAACACGCGCGGGCGGTGCCGCAGCAGCAATTGCTCCAGCGCCTGCGGGTCGGGGCCATCGGGCGTGCGCGGCACGCCCACCGTGCGCGCGCCGGCCAGGTGCAGCTTGCCGAACAGCGGGTAGTAGCCCGGGTCGTCCGCCAGCACCACGGCGCCGGGCGGCACGAAGTAGCGCACGATGATGTCCATGGCCTCGTTGGCGCCGTGCGTGAGCACGGTCTGCCGCGTGCCGGCCGCGATGCCGAAATCCGCCAGCCGGCGCACCAGGCGCTGGCGCAGCGGCTCGTAGCCGAAGCGGTTGCCGTAGCGGAACAAGGTGCCCAGGCCGCCGCGCGCGACCTTGTGGTGGTGCCGGTCGAGCCGGGCGCCGGCCAGCCATTCGACCGGCGGGAAACCGTCGCCCACGTTGAGTTGGCCCGGCTCCTCGCGCAGCTGGTTGCGCATGAGCCAGACGATGCCCATGGCCCGGCCCAGCGAGCCGGCTTCGTCCTCGGTCGGCACCGCAGCCCGTGCGGGCGCCTTGACGAAGAAGCCGGCGCCGCGGCGCGGCTCGACCAGGCCGCGCGCGACCAGCAACTCGAAGGCCGCCACCACGGTGTTCTTGCCCAGCCCGCGCTGGCCTGCCAGCGCGCGCAGCGAGGGCAGCTTGTCGCCGGCGCGGAAGGCGCCTTCGAGGATCTGGCGCTCCAGCGTGTCGGCCAGTTGGACGAAGATGGATTCGGTGGGCGGCATGGGCGCAGCTGTTCCGGCGAACTGTACCTGTGCGCGCGGGTACAGCCACCCCAGAATGCCGCGGCATCGACACACCACCGGAGACACCCATGGGCAGCGACTCGCGCCTTCCGAACTTCCGCGCGCTGAGCCCGGCGCAGCGGCTGGACCACATCGCCCAGGCCACCGGGCTCAGCGCCGAGGAGCGTGCGCTGCTCGAGCAGCCCGGCGCGCTGCGCCTGGACCTGGCCGACGGCATGATCGAGAACGTGATCGGCCGCTTCGAGCTGCCGCTGGCCGTGGCCGGCAACTTCCAGATCAACGGCCGCGACGTGCTCGTGCCCATGGCCGTGGAGGAGCCCTCCGTCGTGGCCGCGGCCTCGTTCATGGCCAAGCTGGCCCGCGAGGGCGGTGGCTTCGAGACCTCCAGCAGCCTGCCGCTCATGCGCGCGCAGGTGCAGGTGCTGGGCCTCAGCGACCCGCAGGGCGCGCGCCAGGCCCTGCTGCGCCGCCGCACGGAGATCCTGGCCACGGCCAACGCGCGCGACAAGGTGCTGACCGGCCTGGGCGGAGGCTGCCGCGACATCGAGGTCCAGGTCTTCCCCGACACGCCGCGCGGCCCCATGCTCGTGCTGCACCTGATCGTGGACGTGCGCGACGCCATGGGCGCCAACACCGTCAACACCATGGCCGAGGCCGTGGCGCCCCAGGTCGAGCAGATCACGGGCGGGCGGGTGCGGCTGCGCATCCTGTCCAACCTGGCCGACCTGCGGCTCGCGCGCGCGCGCGTGGTGCTGTCGCCTGAAACGCTGGCCACGCCCGAGCGCCGCGGCGAGGACATCGTCGAGGGCATCCTCGATGCCTACGCGTTCGCCGCCGTCGACCCCTACCGCGCGGCCACGCACAACAAGGGCATCATGAACGGCATCGACCCCGTGGTCGTGGCCACCGGCAACGACTGGCGCGCCGTGGAAGCCGGTGCCCATGCCTATGCCGCCCGCAACGGCCGCTACACCTCGCTGACCTGCTGGGAGAAGGACCGGGCCGGCCGCCTGGTGGGCAGCATCGAGATGCCCATGCCGCTGGGCCTGGTGGGCGGGGCGACCAAGACGCATCCGCTGGCGCGGCTGGCGCTGAAGATCATGGGCGTGCAGTCGGCCCAGGAACTGGCCGAAACCACCGTGGCCGTTGGGCTCGCGCAGAACCTGGGCGCCCTGCGCGCGTTGGCCACGGAAGGGATCCAGCGCGGCCACATGGCGCTGCACGCGCGCAACATCGCGCTTGTCGCCGGCGCCTCGCGCGCGCAGGTGGACGCGATCGCCGCACGCATGGTGGCCGAGGGGGACGTGCGCGTGGACCGCGCCGCGGCGCTGCTCCAGGAGCTGGGCGGCGGCACCTGACTCAAGACTGCGCCGCGCGCGCCGATAAGCCCGGTGACCATGCGCTTTCTGCCGATTCCCCTGTTGCTTGCCTGTGCCTGCGCCACCGCGGCCGAATGGACCGAGCTGCCGCTGCCCGCGAGCAGCGGCATGACCGTCTACCAGGAGCCCGGCACCGAGCGCTCACGCCACAACCCGTTCGTCGGGACCTTCCTGCCCAACCCGCGCCAGTCGTGGTTCCTGGTGGACTATGCGGTGCCACACCGCTGGGGGCTGTACGAGGTGCGCTCGTTCAAGCAGCGGCTGGAGTTCGACTGCAAGGACTTCAGCATGCGCTTGCTTGCGCGGCTCTACTACGAAGGCCCGATGGGCCAGGGCCGCGTGCTCGTCAGCGAGCGCGAATCGCGCCATTTCACGGCCATCGTGCCCGGCGAGCCGGAAGAGGCCATGCACCGCGCGGCCTGCGCCTACCTCCGCAGGGATGAACAGCTGGCCGCGGCGCCCGTCGCGGCACCGCCGGCCGAGCCGGTGGCCCCGCCGCCCGCACCGGCAGCGCAACCCCTGCCCGTCCACACCCCGCTGGAGCCTGAAGCCCCCAAGCGCTGAGGCCTACGGCGCGCCCAGGGCCGTCAGCACGGCCACGCTCATGGCCTGCACGCTGGTCTTGATGGACGGCTCCGGCACGGGCGCGAAAAAGGGCGAGTGGTTGAACGGCAGCGGCTTGCCGCCCGGCTTCATCGCGGCCGCCACGTCCTCGGGCTTTGATACGCCGACGAAGAACATCATGCCGGGCACGCCCGCGTTGAGGAACTCCGAGAAGTCCTCGCTGGCCGTGATGGGCGGCACCTGCGCGACCTGCACGCCGGGCAGCGCGGCCTTGAGCGCGGCCGTGGTGCGCTCGACCACGGCAGCGTCGTTGACGATGGCCGCGCCGCCGGGCACGAGCTCCACCTGCGGCTCGGGCGCGCCGCCCATGGCCGCGGCCGCCAGCGCCGTGCGGCGGATGCCGGCCAGCAGCTTCTCGCGCACCTGCGGCTGGTAGGAACGGATGGTGCCGCGCAGCACCACGGTGTCCGGGATGATGTTGCCCACCGTGCCGCCCTGCACCGCGCCGATGGTCACCACGCCGAACTCGGCCGGGTCCTTCTCGCGGCTGACCACGGTCTGCACGTCGGTGATGAAGCGCGCCGCGATGGTGATCGGGTCGATGGTCTTGTCGGGCGCCGAGCCATGGCCGCCGCGGCCCTTGAAGATGATCTCCAGCGCGTCGGAGTTCGAGCTGGTCGGACCGGACCGGTAGCCGACGAAGCCGTAGGGCGAGGGCGAGCTGTGCAGCGCGAACGCGAAATCGGGTTTGGGAAAGCGCGTGAACAGGCCGTCGGCCAGCATGGCCTTGGCGCCCGAGACGGTCTCCTCTGCAGGTTGGGCGACGAACATCAGCGTGCCCTTCCACTGGCTTTTGAGCGCGACCAGCGTGCGCGCCGCGCCGACCCAGCTGGCCATGTGCAGGTCGTGCGCGCAGCTGTGCGCGACGAAGGTCTCGCGGCCCGCGTACTGGGCCTTCACCTGGCTTGCGTAGGGCAGGCCGGTCTTCTCCTCCATCGGCAGCGCGTCCAGTTCGGTACGCACCAGCACCGTGGGGCCGGCGCCGTTGCGCAGCAGCGCCACCACGCCCGTGCCGCCCACCTTCTCGGTCACCTCGAAGCCCAGCTTGCGCATCTCCTCGGCCATCTTCGCGGCCGTGCGCACCTCCTGGAAGGCGAGCTCGGGATGGGCGTGCAGATCCTTGTAGAGCGCTTCTAACGCGCCGTACATGCCGTTGACGAGCGGCGCGACCTGCTGCTGCGTCTGCGCCGTGGCGCAGCCCGCGGCCAGGCCCAACAGGCCGGCCAGCACGCTCAGGCGGAGGGAGGGTTTGGACATCTTGTTGTTCCTTCTTCGGTTGTCAAACACGTTCGAGCACGACGGCGATGCCCTGGCCCACGCCGATGCACATGGTGCACAGCGCGTAGCGGCCGCCGCTCCTGTGCAGCTGGTTCACGGCCGTGGTGGCCAGGCGCGCGCCGCTGGCGCCCAGCGGGTGGCCCAGCGCGATGGCGCCGCCGTTGGGGTTCACGCGCGGGTCGTCGTCGGCGATGCCCAGCGCGCGCAGCACCGCCAGGCCCTGGGCCGCGAAGGCCTCGTTGAGTTCGATCACGTCCAGCTGCGCGAGCGCGATGCCGGTCTGCGCCAGCACCTTCTGCGTTGCCGGCGCCGGGCCGATGCCCATCACGCGCGGCGCCACGCCGGCCGTGGCCATGCCGACCACGCGGGCCCTGGGCGTGAGGCCGTGAAAAGCCGCGCTCTTTTCGTCGGCCAGCAGCAGCGCGCAGGCACCGTCGTTGACGCCGCTGGCGTTGCCGGCCGTCACGCTGCCGTCGGGCCGCACCACGCCCTTGAGCATGGCCAGCGCCTCCAGGCTGGTTTCGCGCGGGTGCTCGTCCTTCGTCACGGCGAGGGCGTCGCCCTTCTTCTGCGGCACCAGCACGGGCGTGATCTCGGCATCGAAGAAGCCGGATTGCTGCGCCGCCACGGCCTTCTGCTGGCTGGCCAGCGCCATGCGGTCCTGCACCTCGCGGCCGATCTTGTGCTCCATGGCCACGTTCTCGGCCGTCTCGGGCATGGAGTCCACGCCGTAGAGATCCTTCATGCGCTTGTTGACGAAGCGCCAGCCGATGGTGGTGTCGTAGACCGCGTTGGCGCGGCTGAAGGCGGTGTCGGCCTTTGGCATCACGAAGGGCGCGCGGCTCATGCTTTCCACGCCGCCGGCGAGCATCAGGCCGGCCTCGCCGGCGCGGATCGCGCGCGCCGCGCTGCCCACCGCGTCCAGGCCCGAACCGCAGAGCCGGTTGATGGTCGCGCCGGGCACCTCGATGGGCAGGCCGGCCAGCAGCGCCGACATGCGCGCCACGTTGCGGTTGTCCTCGCCGGCCTGGTTGGCGCAGCCATACAGCACGTCCGTCAGGGCCTGCCAGTCGACCTTGGGGTTGCGCGCCATGAGCGCCTTGATCGGCACGGCGCCGAGGTCGTCGGCGCGCACGCCGGACAGCGCACCGCCGTAGCGGCCGAAGGGGGTGCGGATGGCATCGCAGATGAAGGCCTGGCTGCTCACGGTGGTCTCCTCGGCAAAGGGGGTTCGCAGGTCATTCTAGGCAGGCCCTCGCCCCGGGAAGACCCGCATGCTAGGCTCGGCCGCATGTTCAATCCCTCGCAAGCGGACGTGCGCCGCTTCTTCTGCGGCGCGCACGCCAAGGCCGTCGCCGGCCAGCCCATGGAGGCCATCGAGACCCTGGCCAGCCAGTGGATCGCCGAGCATCCCGAATACCACGCCGACCTGCTGGATGCGGACGCGGCCGTGGCCCGCGTCTACGACGGCCAGGACGGGCAGCAGAACCCGTTCCTGCACCTGTCCATGCACCTGTCGATCAGCGAGCAGTGCTCGATCGACCAGCCGCGCGGCATCCGCCAGGCCGTCGAACTGCTGGAGCGGCGGCGCCGCTCGCTGCACGACGCCCACCACGAGGTCATGGAATGCCTGGGCCGCATGATGTGGGAGAGCCAGCGCGCCGGCCGGCCGCCCGATGGCCAGGCCTACATCGACTGCGTGCAGCGCCGCGCCACGCAGGATTGACATGAAAAAGCCCGCACGTGGCGGGCTGTGTCCGGCAGGCCTTGGCCTTACTTCTGCGAAGTGCGAAAGCGCGACTCGGGCACGACCTGCAGGCCGCCTTCCAGGCTGGCCAGGTAGTTCGCGATGGACTTGAGTTCGGCGTTGGAGAACTGCTTGGCCAGCGGCGCCATCACGCCGTTGGAGCGGCCGACGAGGCCCGTGCTGGCACCGGTCTTGTAGGCCTTCAGCGCGACGAACAGGTAGTCGGCATGCTGGCCCGCGATCTTGGGGTAGCTGCCGTCGATGGGCTTGGCGAAGTTGGCGCCATGGCAGGACACGCAGGCGCCCTTTTGCAGCAGCGCGGCGACCTGGGCACTGGGCTCCTTGGCCTGCTCGGGCGGCGTGGGCGCGTCTTCCACGTGGGTGCTGTAGAAGGCCGCGAGGTCGGCGATGTCCTGGTCGGTCAGGGACTCGGCGATGCCGCGCATGGACGGATGGCGCCGGTCGCCGGTCTTGTAGGCGTTGAGCGCCGCCGCGATGTAGGGAGCGCCCTGGCCCGAGATCTTGGGCACCTTGTAGACCTCGGGAAAGGCCGTCTGGTAGCCGACGATGCCGTGGCAACCGATGCACATGTCGGCTTTGCCCAAGCCGGCTTTGGGGTCTCCTTTGATTTGCTGGGCCATCGCGGGAAGGCCCAAAGCCGTCACCGATGCGACAGCCATTGCAAACACCGTGGTCTTCAATTTATTCATTTTGCGCGCACAATCTCAAGTGAAATCAGGCCGGATGCAGCAATCGAGTATAGCCGGCACGTCTCCCAATCCCCCCCTCCAGACTCCATGAAATTCCAAGGCTCGAACAACTACGTTGCCACGCAAGATCTGATGCTGGCAGTGAATGCGGCCGCCACGCTCAAGCGTCCGCTGCTGGTCAAGGGCGAGCCCGGCACGGGCAAGACCATGCTGGCCGAGGAAGTGGCCAGCGCGCTGAACCTGCCGCTGCTGCAATGGCACATCAAGTCGACCACCAAGGCCCAGCAAGGCCTGTACGAGTACGACGCGGTGAGCCGCCTGCGCGATTCGCAGTTGGCGGACGTGGACGGCGGGGAGCGTGTGAAGGACATCCACAACTACATCGTCAAGGGTGTGCTGTGGCAGGCCTTCACGGCCGAGCAGCCGGTGGCGCTGCTGATCGATGAGATCGACAAGGCCGACATCGAGTTTCCGAACGACCTGCTGCGCGAACTCGACCGCATGGAGTTCTATTGCTATGAAACCCGCGAACTGATCCGCGCCAAACACCGGCCGCTGGTTTTCATCACCTCGAACAACGAAAAGGAATTGCCCGACGCATTTCTGCGCCGCTGCTTTTTCCACTACATCAAGTTCCCCGATGCGGCGACCATGCAGCAGATCGTGGACGTGCACTTCCCGGGCCTCAAGAAGGAGCTGCTCACGGCAGCGATGAAGACCTTCTACGACGTGCGCAACCTGCCCGGCCTCAAGAAGAAGCCCTCGACCTCCGAACTGCTGGACTGGCTCAAGCTGCTGGTGGCCGAGGACATCCCGGCCGAGGCGCTGCAGAGCAAGGACGACAAGGTGGCCGTGCCGCCGCTGGTGGGGGCGCTGCTCAAGAACGAACAGGACGTGACGCTGTTCGAGAAGCTGGTGTTCATGCAGCGGAACAACCGCTGAGCGCCCGCGACACCGTGCGAGGAGCCCAGGCATGCTGATCGACTTCTTCTACACCCTGCGCTCGGCCAAGCTGCCGGTCTCGGTCAAGGAATACCTGATGCTGCTCGACGCGGTCAAGCAGGGCGTGGTCGGGCCGGCCAGCCCCGACGGCGCCTACGCGATCGACGACTTCTACTACCTGTCGCGCACCGCCCTGGTGAAGGACGAGAAGCACTACGACAAATTCGACCGCGCCTTCGCCGCCTACTTCAAGGGCGTGGAGATGCTGGCAGACTTCACCAAGGACATCCCGCTCGAGTGGCTACGCAAGAACCTCGAGCTCGAGCTCTCGCCCGAAGAGAAGGCCAAGATCGAGAAGATGGGCTGGGACGAGCTCATGGAGACGCTCAAGAAGCGCTTCGAGGAGCAGAAGGAGCGGCACGAAGGCGGCAGCAAGTGGATCGGCACGGGCGGCACCTCGCCCTTCGGCGCCAACGGCTTCAACCCGCAGGGCATCCGCATCGGCCAGGAGAAGGGCCGCAACAAGAGCGCCGTGAAGGTCTGGGACCAGCGCGCCTACAAGGACTACGACGACAGCCAGGAACTGGGCACGCGCAACATCAAGGTGGCGCTGCGCCGGCTGCGCAAATTCGCGCGCGAAGGGCTGGCCGAAGAGCTGGACCTGGACGACACCATCCGCTCCACGGCTGCCAACGCCGGCTACCTGGACATCAAGATGGTGCCCGAGCGCCACAACAACGTGAAGGTGCTGCTGCTCATGGACGTGGGCGGCACCATGGACGAGCACATCGCGCGCGTGGAGGAATTGTTCTCGGCCACCAAGACCGAGTTCAAGCACCTGGAGTTCTACTACTTCCACAACTGCGTCTACGACTTCATGTGGAAAAACAACCGCCGGCGCTTCTCCGAGAAGTTCCCGACCTGGGACATCATCCGCAAGTACAACAAGGACTACAAGCTCATCTTCGTGGGCGACGCGACCATGAGTCCTTACGAAATCTTGCAACCTGGCGGCAGCGTGGAATACAACAACGAAGAGCCCGGCGCCGAGTGGTTGCAGCGCCTCACGCACGCGTTTCCCAAGTTCGCGTGGATCAATCCCGAGCCCCAGGGGGTATGGCAATACCGCCAGAGCATCAGCGTGATCCAGCAGCTCATGGGCAACAGGATGTATCCCCTGACGCTCAAAGGGCTCGAGGAAGCCATGCGCCTGCTGTCAAAATGATTTGATGTTCTTGGCGGTGGCGAAGCGTGCGCCGGCCTCGTGGCCGGCGTTTTTGTTGGTGGCGGTTCTGGTGCTTCCGGGATGCGGCCTGCTCCGCCCCGCCCCCGAACCGACACCGGCCAACGCCAGTGGAGCCGACGGCACCCAGGTCATGCCCAGCGAGGCCGCCGCCAAGGATGCGGACAAGTCCGAGCGCGATGGCCGTCGCGACAACTTCACGGTCGAGGTGCGCGGCCCCGACCCCGCACGCGAGCTGCTCGAGACCCACCTGGATCTGCAGCGCTACCGCCGGCTCGACGACCTGTCCCTGGCCGAGATCTCGCGCCTGATGGCCGCGGCCGAGCCCAACGCGCGCCAGTTGCTGGGCACGCTGGGCTACTTCACGCCGACGCTGACGCTGGAGCTGCAGGACACCCCCGGCGGCGAGCGCGCCGACCATGCCATCCTCATCACGGTGGAGCCCGGCCCCATCACGCGCGTGGGCGAGGTCAAGCTGGACTTCAGCGGCGCCATCGCCGCCGAGAACTCGCAGGCCGAACGCCGGCGCCAGGCCATCGAACGCAACTGGTCGCTGCGCAGCGGCGCCGAATTCACCCAGTCCGGCTGGGACGGGGCCAAGAGCGCGGCCCAGCGCCAGCTCACGGCGCGGCGCTACCCGCTGGGCCGCATCGCCGACAGCCGTGCCCAGGTCGATGCCGACCGGCAGCTGGCCGACCTCGGCGTGCAGTTCGATTCGGGCCCGGCCTACCGCTTCGGCGATCTGCAGATCCGCGGCAGCGAACGCTACAGCCCGCTCAACGCGGTGCGCATCGCGCAGCTGCCCACGGGCCAGGAGTACGACCAGCAAAAGCTCCTGGACACGCAGGCGCGACTGGCCTCCAGCGGCTTTTACGAATCGGTGTTCCTGACGCTGGACACGGACGGCACCGATCCCCAGAACGTGCCCGTGATCGCCCAGGTGCGCGAAGCGCCCCTGCAAAAGCTCGTGTTCGGCGTGGGCTACACCACCGACACCGGCCCCCGGCTGTCGGTGGACCACATCCACAACAAGATCCCGCTGCTGGACTGGCGTGCCGTGTCGCGCCTGTCGCTGGACAACAAGAACCAGTCGCTGGGCACCTCGCTGTTCGGCCTGCTGGACGCGCGGCTGTGGCGCTGGTTCGGCAGCGGGCTGGTGCAGCGCGAGCGCTCGGGCAGCTTCGACGTGCTCTCGGGCAGCCTGCGCTACGGTCGCAGCAAGTCCACCGACCACATCGACCGCAGCTACTTCGCGCAGTACGACTACGCGCGCAGTTCCGGCGCCAACGCGCCGCCGCCGGCCTCCACCGTGAGCCTGAACTGGGGCTGGACCGGCCGCTACTTCGACAACAACAGCCGGCCGCGGCGCGGCCAGGGCCTGCAGATCGAGGCCGGCGTGGGCACCACGCTGCTGGGCGGCCAGTACCCCTACACGCGCACGGTGGCGCGCTGGCTGGGCTACGTGCCGCTGTACCAGGTGCGCGCGGGCGGTGCCACGGAGGCCGAGTCGCGCGCGCGCCGCGCCCGATTGCAGCTGCGTGCCGAAGCGGGTGCGGTGGTCGCGGCCGACGCGGCGCAGATCCCGTCCACCCAGTTGTTCCTGACCGGCGGCGACACCACGGTGCGCGGCTTCGGCTACCGCCAGATCGGTGCGAGCTATGTCAACGACACCACGGTGGCCGGCCGCTACATGGCGGTCGGCAGCGTGGAGCTGCAGCACCCCATCGTCTGGAACGGCGCGCTGACCGACTTCGAGGCCGTGGCCTTCGTCGACACCGGTTCGGTGGCCGACCGCGCGGCCGACTTCCAGTACAAGGTCGGCGCCGGCGGCGGCATGCGCTGGTACAGCCCGGTCGGGCTGGTGCAGGCCGACATCGCCCACGGCTTCGGCGAGGGCGGCATCAGCATCCATCTGCGGCTGGGGTTCACGTTCTGATGGCGTCGTCCACGCCCCCGGCCTCCCCCACGCCGCCGCGGCCGCGCCGGCGCCTGCTGCGCGCCCTCGGCTGGACGGCGGCCGGCCTGGGCACGGCGCTCGTCGGGCTGGGCGCCTACGGCTGGTGGTGGAGCGGCCAGCCGCAGTCGCTGCCTACCGTGCTCGCGTTCGCCAGCCGCCACCTGCCGGCCGGCCAGACGCTGCAGACCCGCGACGCCGAGGGCGCGCTGCGCCAGGGCGGTCGCATCGCCTGGCTGCGCTGGCAGGGCCCGGCCATGGCCGTCGAAGTGACCAACCTGCAGCTGCGCTGGCAGCTGCGGCCGCTGCTGTCGCGCCGTGTGCAGGTCGACCAGTTGCAGATCGGCAAGCTGCAGCTCGTGCCCGGCGCGCCGCAGCCCGAGCAGCCGCCGGCCGAGCCGCTGCAGCAGCTGGTGCTGCCGGTGGACATCGAACTGCCATTCGACGTGCGCGAGATCGTCTACGGCGCCGACCCGACCGCCCCCACGCTGACGGTGAAGGCGCTGGCCGGCCGCTACCGCTACGCGGGCGGCAGCCACCAGCTCCAGCTCGACGGCGTGGAAGTGGCCGACGGCCGCTACCAGGGCCAGGTCACGCTGCAGGGCGCCGCGCCCATGGCCCTCGATGCGCAGCTGCGCGGCGCGATCCGCGCGCCCATGGTCGAGGGCAGCGCGCCGCTGACGGTGCAGGCCGAGGCCACGGTGCGCGGGCAGCTCGCGCAGCCGGACGGGCAACTCAAGATCACGGGCCAGGTGGCCCCGGCCGGCGGCGACGAAGGCATGCGCGCCACGCTGGACGCCGACATCGCGCCCTGGCAACACCAACCCGTGCTGCGCGCACTGGCCGATTTCCAGCGCATCGATGCCGCGCGCTTCGTGCCCGGCGCGCCACGCACCGACCTGTCGGGCACGCTGCGCGCCGGCCCCGTGGCGCCCGCGACGCCTGGCGCCCCCACGGCCTGGCAGGCCGAGCTGCAGGCGCGCAATGCCTTGCCCGGCCCTTGGGACAAGCAAGGCCTGCCACTGGCCGGCGTGCAGGCCACGGCCCGGCTGGACGGCCAGGACTGGACCGTGCCGCAGGCCGAACTCGAACTCGGCAAGGGCCGCGTCGCGCTGCAGGCCCGCTACAGCCCGCAGCCCCTGCGCTGGCAGGCCGAGGCGCGCATCGAAGGCATCCAGCCTGCGCTGCTCTACTCCACGCTGGACGCCTCGCCCGTCTCGGGCACGGCCAAGGCCGACCAGCAGGACGCCGTGGTCCGCTTCGATGCCGGCCTGCAGGCCGCCGCCGCACGTGCCGGTGTACCGGCCGCGCCGCGGCTGGACCTGCTGCAGGCGCGCGGCCTGTACCGCACCGCCACGCAACAGCTGGAGCTCGACGCGCTGCGCGTCGATGCCGGCCCAGCGCGTGTCGCGGGCCAGCTGCGTGCGCAACTGGACACGCGGGCCGGCGCCGGCAAGCTCGAGCTGCAGGCCCCCGGCCTGCAGGCCCGCCTCGAAGGCGACGTCGCCGCCACGCGCGGCCAGGCCCAGGCCCGCGTGGACCTGCGCGACGCTGCGGCCCTGCAGCGCTGGCTGTCCAGCCTGCCCGGGCTGGAGCAGGCCTTCGCAGGCGCGTCGGTGGCCGGCAACGCGCAGCTAGACCTGCGCTGGCAAGGCGGCTGGGCCCAGCTGCAGCAGCAGCTGGCGCAGCCCTCCACCGTGCAGCGCGGCCTGGCCATCGAACTGGCGCTGGCCGCGCCGCGGCTGGACCTGCAACTGCCCGGCGCCGACCCCGCCACGCCCCAGTCCATCGCGCTGCGCGACATCGCGGCGCGGCTGTCCGGCAACCCCGCCGATGCCCAGCTGGCCGTGGACGGGCGCGCCGCCATGGGTCCGCAGCAGATCCGGCTGCGCACGCGCGCCAGCGGTGGCATCGCGGGCCGCGAGCAGTGGCGCCTGGCCGTCAGCGAGCTGCAGGCCTCGGCCAGCGGTGTGGCCGGCGGCACCGACCAGCAGCCCTGGCAGCTGTCGCTGCAGCAGCCGTTGTCGGCCATGCTGCGCCGCGGTGCATCCCCGCTCTGGCAGCTCGATGCATCGGCCAGCAGTGCCACGCTGCGAGGCCCCGGTCCGGACGCGCTGCAGTTGCAATGGCAGCCGCTGCTGCTGGCGCAGACGGCGGCCACGCCCACGCCGGCCTGGCAAGTGCGCGGCAGCGGCCGCGTGCTGGGCCTGTCCATGGCCTGGGCCGAGGCGCTGGCACCCCAGATGGCGCAAAGCGGCATCGGCGGCGACCTGGTGTTCGACGGCGACTGGGCCATCGACACCACCGGCCCCTTGCGCGCCAGCGCCAGGCTGGTCCGGCGCAGCGGCGACCTGCTCGTGCGCGCCGGCGAGGGCGCGCTGGTCCGGCGCATCCACACCGAGGGCACGGGCACGCCGCGCGAAACCACCATCGACAACGGCCGCCCGGCCGATGCGCCGGCCACGCCGGCCGGCATCCAGCGCGCCGAGCTCACGGTCGACGCCCAGGGCGAGGACGTGCGCGCCCAGCTGTTCTGGAACAGCACGCGCGCCGGTGAGGCGCAGGCCGACGTGCGCACGCGCATCGCCGCGGCCGGCGGCGGCTTCGCCTGGCCCGCGGACGCCCCGTTGTCCGGGCGGCTCACGGCGCGCGTGCCCAACGTGGGCGTGTGGTCCATGTTCGCGCCGCCGGCCTGGCGCATCGACGGCACGCTGGCGGCCGATGCGTCATTGGCCGGCACGCGCAGCGCGCCGCAATGGAACGGCACGCTGTCGGCCGACGGCCTGGCCGTGCGCGCGGCAGTGGAAGGCGTGGAACTCAAGGACGGCCGGCTCCGCGCGCGGCTGCAGGGCAACCGCCTGACGCTGGACGAGCTGACGCTCAAGGGTGGCGCCGCCAGCCGCGTGCGCATCGCCGGTCCGGCCGGCAACCTCAGCACGGTCAGCAGCGAGGCAGCGCGCGACGGCGGCGAGCTGCGCCTGTCGGGCAACGTGCAGTGGGATCCCGCGGCCGCCGACCGGTCCGGCATCGCAATGGACCTGAACGCCCAGCTGCGCAGCCTGCGCGTGCTGGTGCGCAGCGACCGCCAGGTCACGGTTTCGGGCCAGTTGCAGGCCGGCATGGACCAGGGCCAGATCCGTGTGCGCGGCGCGCTGACGACCGACCGCGGCGTGGTCATCCTGCCCGACGAGACCGCGCCCACGCTGGGCAGCGACGTCAGCGTCCGTTCGGCCGCGATCGACGCGGAGGCCCGCGCGCGCCAGGCGCGCGAGAAGGCCAGCGCCGATGCCGCGGCCGCCAAGCAGGCCAAGGCCCAGCCGGCCAAGCCCCCGGACATCGCCGTGAGCCTGGACATGGGCCGCGACTTCGCGGTCCAGGGCCACGGCCTGACCACGCGCCTGGGCGGCAGGATCGACATCGTGGCCAACGCCAACAGCGGTGGCCAGCCCCGTGTGACGGGCCAGATCCAGACCGTGAACGGGCGCTACCGCGCCTACGGCCAGCAGTTGGACGTGGAATCGGGCGTGGCCAACTTCAACGGCCCCTACGACAACCCCTCGCTCAACATCCTCGCGATCCGGCCCAACCTGGAGCAGAAGGCCGGCGTGCAGATCACGGGCACGGCCCAGTCGCCGCGCGTGGCGCTGTACTCCTCGCCGCAGCTGACCGACGCCGAGACGCTGTCCTGGATGCTGCTGGGCCGCTCCACGGCCGGCGGCGGCGCCGAGGCCGCCGTCATGCAGCAGGCCGCACTGGCGCTGTTGGGAGGCTTCGGCCCCAAGGGCGGCGGTGGCAACTTCGCCAGCCGCTTCGGCCTGGACGAGATCGGCTTCAAAGGGGCGACCACGGGCGAGGACGCCAGCGGCTCGGCGCTCACGCTGGGCAAGCGCCTGACCGACCAGATCTACGTGACCTACGAGGCCAGCCTGGCCGGCAGCCTGGGAACCCTCTACATCTTCTACGACCTCACGCGCAACCTCGCGCTGCGCGGCCAGGCCGGTCTCAAGAGCGGCGTGGACCTGATCTACACGCTGAGCTACGACTGAGGGGTGCCCGGTGCGGGGCCCCTACAATGCGCGCCCGCGCCTCCTCGTAGTTCAATGGATAGAACGAGTGCCTCCTAAGCGCTAGATACAGGTTCGATTCCTGTCGAGGGGACCAGGCGACCCCTGGCCGCCGGGCGCCTCACCGCAGGCGCGCCGCAGCGCCACAAGCCTGCACAGGCCGCGATCACTTCACTCCCACCATGGCTGCGCGTCAAACCGCAGTCGAAGAGCCGGACCAAGGCGCCGTGTCAGCGGATGTAGGAGATTTCCGATGACGGCCACTCTTACAGGAATCCGGCCCGGATCCGTCCTTGCCGACGGTCCTTTTCTGACCATCAACATCTCGAACTGCGGTCTCGTCTCCCCAGCGGATGGCACGGCGCGCCGTCCAGATGGTCTCGCAAAGGCAAAAAAGGGCGCGAAATGCAGCACCTCGTTTCCAACCGTAAGCGTTCTCCTACGCTGATTTTCGTTTTGATACAAGAGGGCAAATCGCCAGAGCGTCGATTTTTTTGACGCCATCCGCGTGGCTCTGCGCCGTTTGGTAGCGCCAAGTACGCGTGATTAGACGCAAAAACAGAACAGGCACAGCTTTTGCGCATATGTGCGCTCGCCGGGTCCCAGACCTGTTCATCCCCCAACGCAAAGGAAATGCAATGCGTTCTTTGAAACCGAGCCGCGTCGCCCTGGCCGCCGCGCTCGTCCTGGCAGCATCGGCAGCGAGTGCCGCCCCCGTCGCCAACTGGACCTACCAGGTGACGAGCGCATTCGACACGGACCCCAGTGTCACGACCTTCGTGAATTCGGGCACGAACCCAGGGCCGGTGAACCCCTCCACTGGCTACTGGACCAGTTCGAATCTGCTGCAGTGGGGCCAGAACGGCGGCAGCATCGCCGCCGGCACCCGCAGTGGCCTGGAGATCACCAACTCGCCCTCCGACGGCATGGTCGCCACCAATGGCGGATTCGTCCCGGCCAACAGCTACACCCACTACAACAACTCCGCGCTGGGTGCCAACAGCTGGACGCTGAGCACGACCAAGATCGACTCGACGCTGAGCCTGTCCGCCAACGGCGTGGACAAGCTGTTCGAGACCTCCTACAGCGTGTTCTTCACGGAAACGCCCAACACCAACAACACCTGCCCGTCTGCACCGGAGGCCACGCCCTGCAGCGACATCTTCGTGCTGGTGGGCGGCTTCGGCGAGTCGTTCACCTACAACGGCTACGAGTACAGCTTCGAGTTCATCTCCGACCCGGCCTTCACCGAGCTGAGCGATGCACAGTGCGTCGCCGCCGGCTACCAGGCGGGCTGCTTCGGCTTCGCGACGCCCGAAGGCCAGGACTACACCGTGGACTTCGCGTTCCGCTTGGTCGCGACGGAAGTTCCCGAGCCGGCGACCCTCGCCCTGATCGGTGCGGGCCTGCTGGGCATGGCTGGTCTGCGCCGCCGCCAGCAGCACAAGCGCTGAGCGCCCGGTGTTCTGAGCCAACCCCGCTTCGGCGGGGTTTTTTGCATCTGCGCGGCCCGACCGTGCCGCGGCCCGGAGCCGCGCGCTTGGGCCGCCCGGTCATCTTCACGGCCTAGAATTTGGCGCTGTTCCTCACCCGCCTCGACCAGGACGCCACCATGCCCGTACCTCGCACCTGCGCCATTGCGCTCGCCTTGCTCACCGCCCTGTCGGCGCACGCGGCCAGCCCGCTCGACAAGCTCCGGAGCGCCGCCGGCGAACAGCTGGGCGCCGGCAGCAGTGGCGGCGCAGCCGGCATGCTGGGCGGCCTGGGCCTGCCCAGCATCGGCAGCGGCACGGCCAGCAACGCGGCCGGCGTGCTGCAGTACTGCATCGAGCGCAAGTACCTGGCCGGCGGCGCGGCCGGCATCAAGGACAAGCTGCTCGGCAAGATCGGCCTGGGCGGCGGCAAGGAGACGCAGGACAAGGGCTACCAGAGCGGCCTGTCCGGCATGCTGAGCGGCAGCGACGGCAAGTCCTTCGACATGGGCAAGCTGCAGGACCAGCTCAAGGACAAGGCCTGCGAGTACGTGCTCGACAACGCCAAGTCGCTGATCTGAGTCAGTGCCAGACGCCGGGGAAGGCCCAGACCAGCGACCCCGTCATGACCAGATAGCGCAGGAACTTGCCGATGGCCATGTAGAACAGGCAGGGCCAGAACGGCAGCCGCAGCCAGCCCGCCACCGCACAGAGCGGATCGCCCACCGCGGGCAGCCAGGCCAGCAGGCAGGCCTTGGGCCCCAGCCGCTGCAGCCAGCCCAGCACCCGCACATGGTGCGAGGAATGGCTGTACCGATCGGCTACCTTGTGCGCGCCATAGCCCAGCCACCAGTCCACCGCACCGCCCAGCGTGTTGCCCACGGTGGCCACCGCGATGGCCGGCCAGAACATCTCCGGGTTGAGCTTGACCAGGCCGAACACCACGGGTTCGGAACCCAGCGGCAGCAGCGTCGCCGAGATGAAGGACACGACGAACACCGTGCTCAGGCCGAACTCGGGCAGCGCCAGCGCGCTCAGCAGTTGGTTCAGCCAGGCTTCCATGAGCGGGGCAGTATAGGGCCCGCCCAGCGCCCGCCTTGTAGGCAGGCAACCGTTTCAATTGCTGAAATTTGAGGCAGCTAGAATCTCTCCCCCGCCTCCGCCCCCTCCCCTTCACCCTGCATGCAGATCGGCCAGTTCACTTTGGCGAACAACGTGTTTGCCGCCCCCATGGCCGGGGTGACGGACCGCCCGTTCCGCCGGCTGTGCAAGCAGCTCGGGGCCGGCTACGCGGTCAGCGAGATGGTGACCTCGCGGCGCGACCTGTGGACGTCTTTGAAGACGTCGCGCCGCGCCGACCACACCGGCGAGGTGGCACCCATCGCCGTGCAGATCGCCGGCACCGATCCGGAGATGATGGCCGAGGCCGCCGCCTACAACCTGGAGCGCGGCGCCCAGATCATCGACATCAACATGGGCTGCCCGGCCAAGAAGGTCTGCAACAAGTGGGCCGGCTCGGCCCTGATGCAGAACGAGGCGCTGGCCGTGGCCATCGCCGAGGCCGTGGTGGCCGTCTGCGCACCGCAGAACGTGCCGGTCACGCTCAAGATGCGCACCGGCTGGTGCGCCGAGCAGCGCAATGCCGTGGTGCTGGCGCGCGCCTTCGAGAGCGTGGGCGTGCAGATGCTGACCGTGCACGGCCGCACGCGCGAGCAGGGCTACAGCGGCCAGGCCGAGTACGAGACCATCGCCGCCGTGAAGGCCGCGGTGCGCGTGCCGGTCGTGGCCAACGGCGACATCACCACGCCGCAACGTGCGCGCGAAGTACTGGACGCCACGGGCGCGGACGCCGTCATGATCGGCCGTGCGGCCCAGGGCCAGCCCTGGATCTTCCGCGAGGTCGTGCACTTCCTGGCGACCGGTGAACACCTGGCGCCGCCACTCGTGGCCGAGGTCCGCCGCCTGCTGCTGGAGCACCTGGCCGAGCACTACGCGCTGTACGGCGAGTACACGGGCGTGCGCTCGGCGCGCAAGCACATTGGCTGGTACGTGCGCCAGCTGCCGGGCGGCGAGGCGTTCCGCCAGCGCATGAACCGGCTCGAGCAGCCGACCGAACAACTGGCCGCTGTGGCCGAATTCATGGACGAGATGGGCAGCCTTCAGGAGCGCATGCCCGTCACCGTCCCCAGCGACGAACTTCTGGAGGAGAGCGCAGCGTGAGCAAGAAGAGTATCGAAGAGTGCGTGCGCAGCAGCCTGGAAACCTACCTGAAGGACCTGCATGGCATCGAACCGAACGGCGTCTACGACATGATGATCCGCGCCGTCGAGCGCCCCATGCTCGAGGTCGTCATGCAGCATGCCGAGCACAACCAGTCGCGTGCGGCCGAATGGCTGGGCCTGAACCGCAACACCCTGCGCAAGAAGCTCGTCGACCACAAGCTCATCAAGTGAGCTTTCTCCCTTTTCCCCGCTTTTTCCCCTCCATCCGATGAATGCACTGATCTCCGTTTCCGACAAGACCGGCGTGCTGGCGCTGGCCCAGGGCCTGCATGCGCTGGGCGTCAAGCTGCTGTCCACCGGCGGCACCGCCAAGCTGCTGGCCGATGCCGGCCTGCCGGTGACCGAGGTCGCCGACCACACCGGCTTCCCCGAGATGCTGGACGGCCGCGTCAAGACGCTGCATCCCAAGATCCACGGCGGCCTGCTGGCGCGCCGCGGGCTGCCGGCCCACATGGCCGCGCTGGCCGAGCACGGCATCGAAACCATCGACCTGCTGGTCGTGAACCTGTACCCGTTCGAGGCCACCGTGGCCAAGCCGGGCTGCACGCTGGAAGACGCGATCGAGAACATCGACATCGGTGGACCCGCCATGGTGCGCAGCGCCGCCAAGAACTGGCAGGACGTGGCCGTGCTGACCGACGCCTCGCAGTACGAGGCCGTGCTGGCCGAGTTGCAGGCCGGCAAGGGCAAGCTCTCGGACAAGACGCGTTTCGCGCTGTCGGTGGCCGCGTTCAACCGCATCGCCGACTACGACGGCGCCATCAGCGACTTCCTGTCGGCCGTGGACTTCGAGGCCAGTGCCGGCCAGCCCTCGCCCGTGCGCGCGCTGTTCCCGGCCCAGAGCAATGGCCGCTTCGTCAAGCTGCAGGATCTGCGTTACGGCGAGAACCCGCACCAGCAGGCCGCCTTCTACCGCGACCTGTACCCCGCGCCCGGCTCGCTGGTCTCTGCCCGCCAGCTGCAGGGCAAGGAACTCTCGTACAACAACATCGCCGATGCCGACGCCGCCTGGGAGTGCGTCAAGAGCTTCGACGTGCCGGCCTGCGTGATCGTCAAGCACGCCAACCCCTGCGGCGTCGCCGTCGGCAAGGACGCGCTGGAGGCCTACAGCAAGGCCTTCCAGACCGACCCGACCTCGGCCTTCGGCGGCATCATCGCCTTCAACCGCCCGGTCGACCTGGCCGCGGCCGAGGCCGTGCACAAGCAGTTCGTCGAAGTGCTGATGGCCCCCGGCTACAGCGATGAAGCGCTGGCGCTGTTCCAGTCCACCAAGGCCAAGCAGAACGTGCGCGTGCTGCAGATCGCCCTGCCCGCGGGCGGCGCGACCGACTGGGACAACGGCCGCAACGCCATGGACGTCAAGCGCATCGGCTCGGGCCTGTTGATCCAGACCGCCGACAACCACGAGTTGCAGCTGGCCGACCTCAAGGTCGTCACGAAGAAACAGCCCACGCCGGAAGAATTGCAGGATCTGCTGTTCGCCTGGAAGGTCGCCAAGTACGTCAAGAGCAACGCCATCGTGTTCTGCAAGAACGGCATGACCATGGGCGTGGGCGCAGGCCAGATGAGCCGCCTGGACTCGGCCCGCATCGCCAGCATCAAGGCCGAGCATGCCAAGCTCTCGCTGGCCGGCACGGTGGTGGCGAGCGACGCCTTCTTCCCGTTCCGCGACGGACTGGACGTGGTGGTGGACGCGGGTGCGACCTGCGTGATCCAGCCCGGCGGCTCCATGCGCGACCAGGAGGTCATCGATGCCGCCGACGAGCGCGGCGTGGCCATGGTGTTCTCGGGCGTGCGGCACTTCCGCCACTGAGCCACGGGAGCGGCCCAACAAAAAGCCCGCTCTGCAGCGGGCTTTTTTCATGCCAGGGGCTTCAGCGCCAATGCGGGCGCCCGTAGTAGTAGCGCGGCGGCGGGCCGTGATGCCGGTGCGACAGGTTGGCGCCGATCACGCCCAGGCCGATGCCGATGGCCAGCGGCGCCACATAGGAGGGCGGGCTGTAGTAGGTCGGGGCCGATTCGTAGACCGTGGTCACCGGCTCGGTCTGGTAGACCGTGGCCGGTTGCACATAGGTCGTGCTGGAGATGATGCGGGCCGGCGCGCGCACCGGCGCCTGCTGCACCGGCGGCACGCTGCCGATGGGCGTGACCTGCAGCGGCACGGTCGGGCCCGGGTCGTTGGCCATCTGCACCTGGTAGCGCCGGCCGGCGTACTCGTAGACCACGTCGTAGTACGAGGTCTGGTTCTGGTAGAAGGTCTGCGTGCTGCAGTTCTGCACGGTGCGGACCTGGTCGGGCTGCTGCCCTTCGACCTGGTTGCCGACCACGGCGCCGCCCAGCGCGCCGATCGCGGTCGCCGCCGCGTGGCCGCTGCCGCCGCCGAAGGCGCTGCCGATCACCCCGCCCGCGATGGCACCGATCACGGCACCCGCGCCGGAAGGCCGTGACGCCGTGACGACCTGCTGGTTGTTGCAGACCAGGCGCGGCACGGCCACCTGCTGCATGACCGGCGTGGCCGAGATCACCGTGCCGTATTCCTGGGCCAGCACCGAGGCGCTCAGCAGGCTGGCGCCGGCAAGAAGCGAAAGCTTTTTCATGGTGATCCTTCATCAGCCCCTAGGGCCAAGCTACGCCTGGCCCGTCCCCCGAGGGGAGCAAGAAAACTTGGGGCGGCCCGGCGTTTTCTTGAGACCTGTGGGCCTGCCAAAAGTTTAGGCCTTTACACAGGCTTTTCAACGCCCGTCGACCGCGCGGGGTTGACGGCGGGCGATCATCCCCGGCCCAACAAGCGGAACACGGCGCGGGCCGCGTCCACGGTCTGCGCGATGTCCTCGTCGCTGTGCGCCGCGCTGACGAACCCGGCTTCATACAGTGCGGGCGCGATGTACACACCGCGTTCGAGCAGGCCGTGGAACAGGGTGTTGAAGCGCGCGCCATCGGTGGTCATGACGGTGTGGTAGTTCTGCGGCAGCGCGTCCAGCAGGAAGAAGCCGAACATGCCGCCTTCGCTGTCGCCGCTGAAGGGCACACCCTCCTCGGCCGCAACCTGCCGCAACCCGGCCACCAGGGCCTGGGTGCGCCGGGCCAGTGCTTCGTAGAAGCCGGGCTTGCCGATTTCCTTCAACGTGGCCAGACCGCAGGCCGTGGCCACGGGGTTGCCCGACAGCGTGCCGGCCTGGTAGACCGGGCCCAGCGGCGCCAGCTGTTCCATCACCGCGCGGCGCCCGCCGAAGGCGGCCAGCGGCATGCCGCCGCCGATGACCTTGCCCAGCACCGTGATGTCGGGCACGAAGCCCGGGATCTCGCGCGCGTAGACGCTCTGGGCGCCGCCCAATGCCACGCGGAAGCCCGTCATGACCTCGTCGAACACGAACAGCGCGCCATGCTGCGTGCACAGCTCGCGGCAGCGCCGGACGAAGGGCACGCTCGCGCGCACGAAGTTCATGTTGCCTGCGATCGGCTCGATCATGAGGCAGGCCAGCGCCGCGCCATGCTCGGCGAAGGCCTGCTCCAGGCCGGCGAGGTCGTTGTACGCGAGCACCAGCGTGTCCTGCACCACCTCGGGCGGCACGCCGGCGCTGGTCGGGTTGCCGAAGGTCGCCAGGCCCGAGCCGGCCTTGACCAGCAACGCGTCGGCGTGGCCGTGGTAGCAGCCCTCGAACTTGATGATCTTCTTGCGGCCGGTGGCGCCGCGCGCCAGCCGGATCGCGCTCATCGCGGCCTCGGTGCCCGAGCTGACCAGGCGCACCATGTCCATGGACGGCAGGTGCGCGAGGATGGCCTCGGCCAGCTCGATCTCGCGCTCGGTCGGCGCGCCGAACGAGAAGCCCTGCACGGCCGCTTCCTGCACGGCCGCCAGCACGGCCGGGTGGCCGTGGCCCAGGATCATCGGGCCCCAGGAGCCGATGTAGTCGATGTAGCGCCGGCCCTCTGCGTCCCAGAAGTAAGGGCCCTGGGCGCGCTGCACGAAGCGCGGCACGCCGCCGACGGCGCGGAAGGCGCGCACGGGGGAGTTCACGCCGCCGGGAATCACGCGCTGCGCGCGTGCGAACAGTTCTTCGTTGGTGCTCATGGTGGTCAGTGGCGCACGGCGCCTGCGTCGTTGTCGGCCTCGGGCGCGTCGTCGTCATCGCCCGCTTCGGCGTCCTCGCCCTCTTCACCCTCTTCGGGCTGGGCCCAGAACATGCGATCGGGCAGCACATGGCCCATGCCGGGGCGGAAACCGCCGTCCAGGCTTTGGTCCAGGTAGGTCAGCGCCTCGCCCACGGCCTCGTTGAGTTCGGCGCCGCTGGCCAGCAAGGCGGCGAGGGCCGCCGACAGCGTGTCGCCGGCGCCCGTGAACTGCGCCTCGAACAACTCGAAGCGGGCATTGGCGAGCACCGTCTGCGGCGTAGCCAGCACGTTGTCCACGTGCTGGTCCGGCAGCAGCACGCCGGTCACCAGCGTGTAGGGCGCGCCCTTGTCGGCAGCGGCCTTGGCGATGTCGCGCGGCGAAGGGCTGCGCTGGCTGCTCCAGTCCGGCAGCAGCCAGCGCCACAGCGTGCTGTGGTTGCCCACCAGCACCGTGGTCTGCGGCAGCATCAGTTCCTGGAAGGCGTCCAGGTAGGCGTCGATCTGGTCCTCTTCCCACCACGACAGGTTGGGCATGTAGGCCACCACGGGCAGGTCGGCGTAGTCGGCGGTCAGCTCCGCGATGGCCGAGAGGTTCTCGGGGCTGCCGACGAAGCCGACCTTGATGACCTGCACCGCCATGTCCTCGAGCACGGCGCGGGCCTGCTCGGTGACGGCTTCCTCGTCGAAATCGAAATGGTCGAAGATCTCGGCGCTGTCGCGCGCGTAGCTGCCCGTGACCACCGGCAGCGCGTGCGCGCCCACCGAGGCGATGGCCACGGCATCGGCCGACAGGCCGCCCGCGCCGCTCGGGTCGTTGGCGTTGAAGACCAGCACGCAGGCCGGGCCGGCGTCCTCGTCCGTGGCAGGCGCGTCGGGCTCGGAACCAGGGGATGCGGCAGAGTCGTTCATGCGGATGGCGGCGGGCTTGCGACCGTGGGAATGAGGGGTGGAGCAGCGTGCGCTGGCGCCTTTGCCACCGGGCGTTGCGCCCAGGACGCCTCTATACAATCGCCGGCATTCTATTGGAACGCCCCCGAACACTGTGACCGACCCTAAAACCTGGATGTGCCTGATCTGCGGCTGGATTTACGACGAAGCGGCAGGCGCGCCGGACGATGGCATCGCGCCAGGCACCCTGTGGGCCGATGTCCCGATGAACTGGACCTGCCCCGAGTGCGGCGCGCGCAAGGAAGACTTCGAGATGGTCCAGATCTGACCATCGGCACAGGAGCAGCAGCATGACGGTCACCACCCCCCGCCTGCGCGTGATGGTGGTCGACGACAGCGCCACCATCCGCCGCAGCGCCGAGATCTTCCTGCAGCAGGGCGGCCACGAGGTGCTGCTGGCCGAGGACGGCTTCGATGCGCTGGCCAAGGTCAACGACCATGCGCCGCAGCTGATCTTCTGCGACATCCTGATGCCCAAGCTCGATGGCTACCAGACCTGCGCCATCATCAAGCGCAACGCGCGCTTTGCCGGCATCCCGGTGGTCATGCTGTCGTCCAAGGACAGCGTGTTCGACAAGGCGCGCGGTCGCATGGTCGGCTCGCTCGACCACCTGACCAAGCCCTTCACCAAGGACCAGTTGCTGCAGGCCGTGCAGCAGTACGGGCGCGCCGACGCGTGACCCCGCCCGCCACCGGCAGCGCCATGGCTGCGCACGACGACTCCACCCCACTGCCGCCCCCGCATTGGCTGGCCGTGCAGGCCGGCGGCCTGCGCTGCCTGGTGCCGCTGGCCCAGGCCGGCGAGATCTTTCCATGGACAACCGTGCAGCCCGTGCCCTACACGCGCAGCTGGTTCCTGGGCGTGGCCAACCTGCGCGGCACGCTCTGCGGTGTGGTCGACCTGGGGCGCTTCCTGCAGCGCGATGCACCCCAGGGCGAAGACACCGCAACGGCCGACCCCAAGCTGCTGGGCTTGCACCCCGCCATCGGCCTGAACTGCGCGCTGCGCATCGACCGTCTGCTGGGCCTGCGCGCGGCCGAGGCTTTCGTGCCCGCGGCGGCCGAGACCGCGCATGCACAGGCCTGGCGCGGCCCCGTGCACACCGATGCCCAGGGCCTGTCCTGGCATGCGCTGGACCTGCAGGCGCTCGCACAGGCGCCCGCCTTCCTGGCCATCGATGCCTGAGCGCGCTGCCGCCGGCCTGCCTGGCGCCATCGGCGCCATGGACAGCGTGCGCGTGCAGATCCAGGACGCGGCCAAACGCATCAAGCGCCTGGGCGAGTCGTCGCAGCAGATGGGCGAGATCGCGGCCCTGGCCGCCGATCTGGCCGAGCAAGCCCAGGTGCTCGCGCTGAACGCGGCCATCCAGGCCGCACCGGCCAACGCGTCCGGCCCCGGCCGGGCGACCGTGGCCTGCGAGGCGCAGCGTCTGGCGGCACGCTCGGCCGAGGCCGCCCGGCTGGTCGCCGACCTCGTGCAGGCCCTGCAGTCCGACGCGCACGATGCCGCGGCCGCCATGGAACGCGCCACGCAGGGCCTGCTGGCCGGTGCATGGGCACTCGACCGCGTGGCCACGCCCTCCCCTGTGCCCAGTCCGACCGAACCCACGTGACCGAGACCACCGCCCCGCCGCTTCCGCCCCACGACCTCGGCCCGGTGGCCTGGGTGCTGGATGAACTCCGCCGCACGCTGGAGGCCGCCGCCAAGTGCCTGCAACGCTACCGGCGCGAGGCCGATGCCGCGGCCGCCGACTTCCATGTGCCCGGCCTGCAGCACCTGCTCCAGGCCGGGCAACTGCTGCACCAGTGCGCGGGCGCGCTGCACCTGATCGAACAGCCGGCCTGTGCGGCGCTGGCCGATGCCATGGAGACGGCCGTGCAGCGCTTCGCCGAGCAGCGCACGCCTTGCAGCGACGACGCCGTCGCGCAGCTCGAGCAGGCCGGCCTGGCCGTTACCGAATACCTGCAGGCCCTGCTGTCGGGCAAGCCCGTCGTGCCGGTGGAACTGTTCCCGCAGTACCGCGAGGTGCAGGCGCTGGCCGGCGCCGAGCGCAGCCGCCCGGTCGAACTCTGGACGGCGCCGCCCCTGGCGCAGGCCATGGCGCTGCCGGCAGGTACCGAGGCCCTGGAGCCCGGCCCTGCCCTGCGCAGCCGCTTCGACCAGGCCGTGCTCAAGGTCGTGAAGACAGCCGACCCGGCCGCCGCGCAAACGCTGCACGACCTGGCCCTGGGCCTGGCCGCCGGCAGCCAGGCACCGGCACAGCGCAGCTTCTGGCAGCTGGCGGCCGCCTACTTCCAGGCCCTGGCGCTGGGCCGGGTGCCGGCCGACCTGTACACCAAGCGCATCGCCTCGGGCGTGCTGGCGCAGTATGCGGCACTGGCGCGCGGCGAGGGCGAGCCTTCCGCCGCGCTGGTGCAGGAGCTGCTGTTCTACTGCGCCGGCGCCGTGCCGCCCGCAGAGGGCACCCAGGCCGGCACGCTGGCGGCCGTGCGCGCCGCCCACGCGCTGGACGCCAGCGGCACGGCCGACTATGCGCAGCGCCGCTTCGGCCGCTTCCCTCCGGCCCTGCTCGCGCAGGCACGCAAGCGCATCGCCACCGCCAGCGAGACCTGGGCCGCCGTGGCCGGCGGCGACGCCCACCAGCTCAGAGCCGCGCACGAGCAGCTGGTGCCGCTGGCCGACGCCCTGGCCCGGCTGCACGACGACAGCGCCCCGCTCGCACAGGCCCTGCTGCAGGCGGTCGAGGCCGCCTGGCGCGTGGGCGGCACGCCGCCCGTGCCGCCCACGCCCGCACTCGCACTCGAGGTGGCCACGGCCCTCTTGTACCTGGACACCGCCTACGCCGACCTGGACCGCAGCGGCGCCGACCTGCGCGCACGCACAGCGCAGCTGGCCGAGCGGCTGACCCTGGTGCAGCAAGGCCAGGCGCCCGCGCCCATGGAAGACTGGATGGAGGCGCTCTACCACGGCGTCAGCGAACGCCAGACCATGGGCAGCGTGGTGGCGGAACTGGGCCGCACGCTGGCCGAGATCGAGCAGGCGCTGGACCAGTTCTTCCGCGCGCCGCGCGAGAAGGGCGTGCTCGGCAAGGTCGTCGCCCAGCTCACGCAGATGCGCGGCGTGCTCTCCGTGCTGGATCTGGAACAGGCCGCCCATGCCGTGCTGCGCATGCGCGAGACCGTGGACGGCTACATGGCCGACCAGGTGGACGACGCCGCCGCGCGCAACACCAGCTTCCAGCGGCTGGGCAGCAGCCTGGGTGCGCTGGGCTTCCTGGTCGGCATGCTGGGCTACCAGCGCCACCTGGCACAGCAGCTGTTCTTCTACGACGAGGCGCAGGGCCTGTTCCGTTTGCGCGGGGGACCGGCCGTGGACGCTGCCGAGCCGCTGCAGGAGCCCGCGTCCGACGCGGACGCCCAGGCCGACCTGCTGCAGATCTTCACCGAGGAGGCGCAGGCCGTCGTACGCAACGGCCAGGCCGCCGCACTGGCACTGCAGGCCGCGCCCGGCGAACGCGCGCCGCTGGAGCAGCTGCGCCGCGCCTTCCACACGCTCAAGGGCAGCGCCCGCATGGTGCAGCAGGACGGCTTCGGTGCCGCCGCCTGGTCCTTCGAGCACGCGCTGAACGCCCGGCTCGACGCGCCGGGCCCGGCCGATGCCGCGCTGCTGCAGTCCACACAGCAGGCCTTGCAGGCGCTGGACGGCTGGATCGCCGACATCGCGGCCGGGCGCGACGGTGGGCACCGGCTCGCTGCCCTGCAGGAGGCCGCCACCGCCCTGCGCCAGCCAGCGACCGCCGAGGCGCCGCCCGCCCTCTCGGAACCCGCCGCAGCGCCTGCCACCGACCCCGCGGACGGCAGCGACGAGGACCACTTCCGCCAGATCGGCCCGCTGCGCATCGCGCTGCCGCTCTACAACGCCTTTCTCAACGACGCCGACGAGTGGTCGCGCCAGCTGCAGACCGAACTCGGGGAGTGGGCGCTGCAGCAGCCGCTGGCGCCCGCGGCCAGCAGCGCCGCGCTGGCCCGCGCGCTGGCCGACAGCGCGGCCGGCGTGGGCTTCGAGGCGCTGGCCCGGTTGGCCGATCTGCTGGCCCAGGTGCTGGCGGGCGATCCGCCCGGCACCACCGCGCCCGTGCTGGACGCGGCCGAGGAGATCCGCCGTCTGCTGCACCAGTTCGCGGCCGGCTTCCTCAAGCCCGCGCGCGACGGGGTGCTGCTCGCGCTCCAAGCCTTGCTGCAGCCCGCGCCGGACGCCACCGCGTTCGACGAAGAAATCGACAGCCAGGACGCCATCGACGCCGAGCTGTTCCCGGTGTTCGAGGACGAGGCCGCCGAGCTGTTGCCGCAGCTGTCGGCAGCGCTGCGCCATTGGCAGGGCGCGCCCGGCGACGCGCCCGCGCGCCAGG
Source organism: Pseudorhodoferax aquiterrae (assembly GCF_014652235.1). GTDB lineage: Bacteria > Pseudomonadota > Gammaproteobacteria > Burkholderiales > Burkholderiaceae_C > Pseudorhodoferax > Pseudorhodoferax aquiterrae. Next base: position 79,637 of record NZ_BMYK01000001.1, on the reverse strand, counting down.
CCGCGCTGCGCGCGCTGCACACGCTCAAGGGCAGCGCACGGCTGGCCGGCGCGCTGCAGCTGGGCGCGCTCGCGCACCGGCTCGAAAGCGCGGCCGAGCGACTGCCCGATGCTGCCCTGCCGGCGCAGATCGAACCGCTGCTGGCCCATGCCGACCGGCTGCAGCAGGCTTTCGACCAGCTGCGCGCGCAGGCCCGGGGCCTGGCCGCGTCGCCCGCGGGCGCAGTCGTGGCGCCCACGCCGGGCCCCGCGGCCGGCCAGTCGGTGCGCGTGCGCGCGCAGCTGCTGGACCAGCTCGTCAGCGGCGCCGGCGAGGTGCTGGTCACGCGCGCCCGCATGGAGGCGCGGCTCGGCGCGCTCGATGCCGCACTCGCGGCGCAGGGCAGCCGGCTCGACCTGCTGCGCCAGCAGTTGCGCGAACTGCAGGCGCAGACCGAATCGCAGATCCAGGCCAGGCTGGCGCAGGCCGGCGACGGTGCCGAAGCCTTCGACCCGCTGGAGTTCGACCGCTTCACGCGCACGCAGGAGCTGGCGCGCGGCATGGCCGAATCGGTGGCCGAGCTCAGCGCCGCGCAGCGCCAGCTGCAGCGCGGCCTGCAGGGCACGCAGGACGATCTCGCGGCCCAGGGCCGGCAGGCCCGCGCGCTGCAGCGCGAACTGCTGCGCACGCGCATGCTGCCGTTCGAGGCCATTGCCGAACGGCTGTACGGCACGGTGCGCCAGAGCGCCAAGGAAGCCGGCCGCCAGGTGCGGCTGGATCTGGCCGGCGGCAGCGTCGAACTCGACCGCGGCGTGCTCGACCGCCTGGCGCCGGTGTTCGAGCACCTGCTGCGCAACGCCGTCACGCACGGCATCGAGGACGCCGAGCAACGCAGCGCCGCCGGCAAGCCGGCCGCCGGCACCATCGCGGTCAGCGTGGCGCACACCGCCAACGACATCGCCTTCACGATCGCCGACGACGGCCGCGGCCTGGACCTGGCCCGCATCCAGGCCAAGGCGGCCGCGCTGGGCCTGCTCACGGCCGATGCGCCGCTCACGTCCGACGAGGCCGCCGCGCTGGTGTTCCTGCCCGGCTTCACCACGGCCGCCGCCGTCACGCCCATGGCCGGCCGCGGCATCGGCATGGACGTGGTCCGCACCGAGGTGCACGCACTGGGCGGCCGCATCGAGACGTCCAGCACGCCCGGCCAGGGCACGCAGTTCAGGCTCGTGCTGCCGCTGACCACGGCCGCCACCCAGGTGGTGCTGGTGCGCGTGGGCCAGCAGACCTTCGGCATTCCGACGCACCTGGTCGAGGCGGTGCGCCGGCTCGCGCCGGCCGAACTCGCCCAGTGCTATGCCCGCGAGCAACTCGTCGACGACGACGGCGAGCCGCTGGCCTTCTACTGGGCCGGCGCGCTGCTGCAATGCGCGATCGCCCAACCGCCTGCGCGCGAGCGCCATGCCAGCGTGCTGCTCCTGCACAGCGCCCAGCAGCGGCTGGCCCTGCATGTGGACGAGGTGCTGGGCCACCAGGAGGTGGTGGTCAAGAACCTCGGGCCGCAGCTCGCGCGCCTGCCCGGTCTGGCCGGCATGTCGGTGCTGGCCTCGGGCGCCGTGCTGCTGCTCTACAACCCGGTGGCGCTGGCCGCGGTCTACGGCGCGATGGCGCGCCAGGCCCAACAGGAGCAGGCACTGCGCAACGGCGACGGCAGCCCGGCACCAGACACGACGGTCGCGCCGGCCCCGCTGGTGCTGGTGGTGGACGATTCCGTGACCGTGCGCCATGTGACGCAGCGCCTGCTGCAGCGCGACGGCTGGCGCGTGGCGCTGGCCGCCGACGGGTTGCAGGCACTCGCGCAACTGCAGGCCGAACGGCCGGTCCTGCTGGTGACCGACATCGAGATGCCGCGGATGGACGGCTATGCGCTGGTCCAGTCCATCCGCGCCGACGAGCGGCTGGCCGGCCTGCCCATCGCGGTGATCAGCTCGCGCACGGCCGACAAGCACCGCGACCACGCGCGCGCGCTCGGCGTGGACCACTACCTGGGCAAGCCCTATGCCGAAGAGGAACTGCTGAACCTGGTGCGGCGCTACGCCGCAACAACCCAGGGCTGACGAGTTCGCCGTCACGCCGTGGCGGCAGGGCTTGCCGTCTCCCGGCGCGGGTCCAAGCACGCGCCCACACCTACGAAGGGCGTGCGCCCGCACCGACACGCACAGCAGCTCGCGCATGGGAAAAACCAGGGCATGGGGCCACCGGTCCCGGCAACCCAGAAGGAGAAACCATGTCCAGTCCCACCATCACCTCCGACAAGGTCGAGGGCACGACCGTCTACGACGCCAAGGGCGGCAAGCTCGGCAGCATCGACAACCTCGTCATCGACAAGCGCTCGGGCCTGGTGCGCTATGCCGCGCTGGAATTCGGCGGCTTCCTCGGCATCGGCACCGACCGCTACCCGATTCCCTGGCCCATGCTGAAGTACGACACGGCGCTGGACGGCTATGTCGTGCCGCTGGACGCCAACACGCTGGACAACGCGCCGCGCTATGCGCGCGAGGAGCGGCCCGACTACACCGACGACTACGGCCGCCGCGTGTACGAGCACTACGGCGTCACCTGGTGATCTTCAGCGCCGCCGCTTGGCCGCCGGCTTCCTGCCGGCCAGCGGCTTCTTGACCACGGCATAGCGCGCCAGCGTGCGTTCGCGCGCCTCGGCGTGGTCGACCACGGGGCGCGGGTAGTCGCGCCCCAGTTCCACGCCGGCCGCGGCCAGCTCGATCGCGCTGGCCTTCCAGGGCGCGTGCAACAGCGGTGTCGGCAGGTCGGCCAACTGCGGCAGGTAGCGCCGGATGAACTTGCCTTCGGCATCGAAACGCTCGCTCTGCGCGACCGGGTTGAAGATGCGGAAGTAGGGCTGCGCGTCGCAGCCCGTGGACGCCGCCCACTGCCAGCCGCCGTTGTTGGCCGACTGGTCGAAGTCGTTGAGCTTCTCGGCGAAATAGGCCTCGCCCCAGCGCCAGTCCAGGCCGAGGTGCTTGGTCAGGAAGCTGGCCGTCACCATGCGCAGCCGGTTGTGCATGTAGCCGGTCTGGTTGATCTGGGCCATGGCCGCATCGACCAGTGGGTAGCCCGTGCGGCCCTCGCACCAGGCCGAAAACAGCGCCTCGGCATGCTTGCCGCGCTCCCATTTGATCGCGTCGTACTCGGGTTTGAAGGCCGATTCCGCCGCGTGCGGGAAGTGCGCCAGGATCTGCATGTAGAAGTCGCGCCAGATCAGCTCGGACAGCCACACGGCCGGCCCCTGCATGCCCTGCGCCGCGAGCTGCTGGGCGCTCGACGCCAGCTGGCGGATCGACACCGTGCCGAAGCGCAGGTGCACGCCCAGGTAGCTCGGCCCCTTGACGGCCGGGTAATCGCGCGCGAGGTGGTACTGGTCCATGCGGTCGAAGAACTCCTCGAACAGCTGCTGGCCGCCGCTGGCGCCCAGCGGGATCTTGAGCTCCGCGAGGTTGCTGGGTGCGAAGCCGATCTGCGCCAGGCCGGGGACGGGCCGGCGCTCGCCTTCGGGTCGCGGCGCCAGCGCCTCGGCATGGCGCGCCACGGGGTAGGACGACAGATAGAACGCATCCACCTTCTTGAGCCAGGCCGTCTTGTAGGGCGTGAACACCGTGTAGGGCGTGCCGGCCTGGGTCAGCACCTCGCCGCGCTCGAAGATCACCTGGTCCTTGCTGGTCAAGAGCGCCGCGCCCATGCCGGCCAGCGTGCCGCGCACCTGGGCGTCACGCGCCATGGCGGCGGGCTCGTCGTCGTGGTTGGCGAAGACGGCCTGGGCATGCAGCGCATGGACGAGTTCCGGAATCTGCTCGCGTGCCGAGCCCAGGCGCCAGATCAGCCCGGCATCCGGCGCCAGCCGGCGCAGCGCGGCGTCGAGTTCGTCCAGTGCCGCCAGGATGAACTCCACGCGACGGTCGGCCCGCGGCAGCGCGTCCAGGATGTCGGTGTCCAGGATGAACACGCAGTGCAGCTGGCGGCAGGCGCGCAGCGCGTGGTAGAGCGCCGCGTTGTCAAAAGCGCGCAAGTCGCGCCGAAACCACATCAATCCAGTGGCGTACTTCTTGTCCATGCAACAAATCCGGAGCGGGGGCCTCGCTAAAATCGCGGCTTATGAGTTCAGATTCTGCGCCGATGAACCTCACGCATCATTTCCTGATCGCGATGCCGGGTTTGGAAGACGAAAACTTCGCGCGCAGTGTCGTTTACCTGTGCGAGCACAGCGCCCGCGGCGCGCTGGGCCTGGTGATCAACAAACCCAGCGACATCAACCTCAAGAAGCTGTTCGACAAGGTCGACCTGCCGCTGCGGCGCGACGACCTGTCCGACAGCCCGGTGTTCCAGGGCGGCCCGGTGCAGACCGAACGCGGCTTCGTGCTGCACGAACCCGTCATGGCGGCCCCGCCGCACGACAGCGAAAGCATCTACGCCTCGACCATGACCATCCCGGGCGGCCTGGAGATGACCACCTCCAAGGATGTGCTGGAAGCCCTGTCTACCGGCGCCGGCCCCAAGAAGGTGCTGGTCTCGCTGGGCTACTCCGCCTGGGGCGAGGGCCAGCTCGAATCCGAACTGGCCGAGAACAGCTGGCTCACGGTGGAAGCCGACGCCAGCGTGATCTTCGACACGCCGATCGAGCAGCGCTACGACCGCGCCCTGCAGTTGCTGGGGCTGCAGGCCTGGATGCTGTCGCCGGATGCGGGGCACGCGTGAGCGCAGCCCCCGCCGCGCCCGACGCCGTCCCGGCCCACTTCCAATCCTTTCTGGCTTTCGACTACGGCGCCAAGCGCACCGGCGTCGCCGTGGGCAACCGTTTCACGCGCACGGCCACGCCGCAGGGCACGATCCGCGCCGAGGGCGATGCGCGCTTCGCCCAGATCGAGGCGCGCGTGCGCGAATGGCGGCCCGACGCGCTGGTCGTCGGCGTGCCCTTCCACCCGGACGGCGCGGCCCACGAGAACACCGCGCGCGCCCAGCGCTTCGCGCGCCAGCTGCGCGGGCGCTGCAAGCTGCCCGTCTACGAGGTGGACGAGCGCTACACCACCACCGAAGCCCTGAGCCTGGGCGCGCGCGACGCCGATGCGGCCGCGGCCTGCATCATCCTCGAGCAATTTCTGAGAAACCTGCCATGAGTACCCTGACCCTCGACGCCGAGGCCTTGTACGCCGAGCTGCTGCGCGGCGTGCGGCCGCTGTGCACGCAAGACACCCAACTGGTGGGCATCGCCTCCGGCGGCGCCTGGCTGGCCGAGCGCCTGCAGGCCGACCTGCAGCGCGCCGGCAAGCCCGGCGTGATCTCCTCGGCCATGCACCGCGACGACTATGGCCAGCGCGGCATGGTGGCCGGCGCCAGCGCCACGGCCCTGGCCTTCGACGTGAAGGGCGCCCACATCGTGCTGCTGGACGACGTGCTCTACACGGGCCGCACCATCCGCGCCGCCCTCAACGAGCTGTTCGACTACGGCCGCCCGGCCAGCGTGCGGCTGGCCGTGCTGGTGGACCGCGGCGCGCGCGAACTGCCGATCCAGGCCGACTTCGCCGCCGCGCGCGTGGCGCTGCCGGCCGGCCAGTCGCTGGCGCTCGCGCGCGCCGCAGACGGCCGTTTCAGCTTCGAGATCAAAGGCTGACCATGCTCGCCCGACGCAATCCGCAACTCAACAAGAACGGCGAGCTGATCCACCTGCTCTCCATCGAAGGCCTGCCCCGGGACATCCTCACGCAGATCCTGGACACCGCCGCCAACTTCGTCAGCGTGGGCGACCGCGAGGTCAAGAAGGTGCCGCTGTTGCGCGGCAAGAGCGTGTTCAACCTGTTCTTCGAGAACAGCACGCGCACGCGCACCACCTTCGAGATCGCGGCGACGCGGCTGTCGGCCGACGTGATCAACCTGGACATCGCGCGCTCCTCGGCCGCCAAGGGCGAATCGCTGCTGGACACCATCGCCAACCTGTCGGCCATGGCGGCCGACCTGTTCGTGGTGCGGCACAGCGAATCGGGCGCACCGTACCTGATCGCCCAGCATGTGGCGCCGCACGTGCATGTCATCAACGCCGGCGACGGCCGGCACGCGCACCCCACGCAGGGGCTGCTCGACATGTACACCATCCGCCACTACAAGAAGGACTTCAGCAACCTCACGGTGGCCATCGTCGGCGACGTGCTGCACTCGCGCGTGGCGCGCTCGGACATCCACGGCCTGACCACGCTAGGCTGCGCCGAGGTGCGCGTGGTCGGCCCCAAGACCCTGGTGCCCGGCGACATGGCGCAGATGGGCGTGCGCGTGTGCCACACGCTCGAAGAGGGCATCAAGGACTGCGACGTGGTGATCATGCTGCGGCTGCAGAACGAGCGCATGAGTGGCGCACTGCTGCCTTCCAGCCAGGAGTACTTCAAGAGCTTCGGCCTCACGCCCGAGAAGCTCGCGCTGGCCAAGCCCGATGCCATCGTCATGCACCCGGGGCCGATCAACCGCGGCGTGGAGATCGATTCGGCCGTGGTCGACGGCAAGCAGGCCGTGATCCTGCCCCAGGTCACCTTCGGCATCGCCGTGCGCATGGCGGTGATGGGCATCGTTGCGGGAAATGAAGCATGAAGACGCTGATCCAGAACGGCCGCGTGATCGACCCGGCCTCGGGCCGTGACGCCACGGCCGACATCGCCATCGCCTCGGGCCGCATCGTGTCCATCGGCAGCGTGTCGCCCGAATTCAAACCCGACCGCACGCTGGATGCCAGCGGCCTGGTGGTCATGCCCGGCCTGGTGGACCTGTCCATGCGCCTGCGCGAGCCCGGCCACGAGCACGAGGGCATGCTGGAGAGCGAGATGGCCGCGGCCGTGGCCGGCGGCGTGACCAGCCTGGTCTGCCCGCCGGACACCGACCCTGTGCTCGACGAGCCCGGCCTCGTGGAGATGCTCAAGTTCCGCGCCGAGAAGCTGCACCAGGCGCGCGTGTTCCCGCAGGGCGCGCTCACGCGCGGCCTGGCCGGCGAGGTGCTGACCGAGATGGTCGAGCTGACCGAGGCCGGCTGCATCGGCTTCGGCCAGGCCGAGGTGCCGCTGGCCAACACCCAGGTGCTGCAGCGCGCGCTGCAGTACGCGGCGACCTTCGGCTTCACCGTGTTCCTGCGGCCGCAGGACCGCGACCTGGGCAAGGGCGTGGCCGCCAGCGGCCCGCTGGCCACGCGCATGGGCCTGGCGGGCGTTCCCGTGATCGCCGAGACCATCGCGCTGCACACCATCTTCGAGCTCATGAAGGTCACGGGCGCGCGCGTGCACCTGTCGCGCCTGTCCAGCGCCGCCGGCGTCGAGCTGGTGCGCCAGGCGCGGGCCGCGGGTCTGCCCGTCAGCTGCGACGTGAGCATCAACTCGCTGCACCTGACCGACCAGGACATCGGCTACTTCGACAGCCGCGCGCGCGTGAACCCGCCGTTGCGCCAGCAGCGCGACCGCGACGCGCTGCGCGCCGCACTGGCCGATGGCACGGTGCAGGCCCTGGTTTCCGACCACACGCCGGTGGACGCCGACGCCAAGACCCTGCCCTTCGCCGAGGCCGAACCCGGCGCCACGGGCGTGGAGCTGCTGCTGAGCCTGGCCCTGAAGTGGGCCGAGGACGAGGGCGTGCCGCTGCCGCAGGCGCTGGCCACCGTTACGAGCCAGCCGGCCGCGCTGCTGGGCAGCGCGCTCGGCACGCTGCAGGCCAGCCTGGGCCAGCTGGTCGAAGGCGGTGTGGCGGATGTCTGCGTGTTCGACCCGGCCGCGCGCTGGGTGGTGACCGACGAGGCGCTGCAGAGCCAGGGCAAGCACACGGCCTTTACGGGCTACGAGCTGCCGGGCCGCGTGCGCTTCACGCTGGTCGGCGGCCACCTGGCCCACGACGCGGCCTGAGCCCATGCGCCACGCGCGCGCGCTGTGGCGTCTGCTGCGCCTGGTCGGCCATGGAGCGGCCGGCCTGTGGACCATCCGCACGCGCTTTCCGGGCTGGACCCCGCAGCAGCGCGCGCAGGCCGTGCAGGCCTGGGCCGCGCGCGTGCTGGCGCTGTCAGGCATCCGGCTGCAAGTGGACGGCGGGATGGCCGCCGGGCCCGTGCTGCTGGTGGCCAACCACATCTCCTGGCTGGACATCGTGGTCATGCACGCCGCCGGCTACTGCCGCTTCGTCTCCAAGGCCGACGTGGCGCACTGGCCGCTGATCGGCAGCCTGGCGACGGGCGCGGGCACGCTCTACATCGAACGCGCCTCGCGCCGTGACGCCATGCGCGTGGTGCACCACATGCGCGACCGCCTGCTGGCCGGCGATGTGGTGGCGATCTTCCCCGAGGGCACGACCGGCGATGGGCGCGCGCTGCTGCCCTTCCACGCCAACCTGGTGCAGGCCGCGATCAGCGCCGACGCGCCCGTGCAGCCGCTGGCGCTGCGCTTCGCGGAACGCACGGGGGCGACCAGCTTCGCGCCGAGCTTCGTCGGCGACGAGACGCTGGTCGGCTCGGTCTGGCGCACGCTGGCGGCCGAGGGCCTCGTGGCCCACGTGCGCTACGGCGCACCGCAGCAGCACGCGGGCCGCGACCGGCGCGCCTGGGCCCAGGCGCTGCAGGACGAGGTCGAGCGGCTGCACGGCCAGACCTTCTGAACCGGGCTCAACCGCCGCGCGGCGACGGCAGGTAGGCGCCCGAGTCGAACAGCTGGCGCTCGGCCTCGTCGATGCGCCGCACCACGGCCTTGCCCGCGCGGCTGGCCAGCAGCTCCACCAGCGCCTCGGCCAGCGCCAGACCCGCCGCCACGGAGGGGAAGAACGAGGGGCTCGCGATCGTGAACAGCAGCGTCTCATGCGCCAGCAGCGCCAATGGGGAGGCTGCGCTGTCGGTCAAGGCGAGGATCTGGCAACCGGCCGCCCGGCCGGCCTGCGCCACCTGCAGCGCCTCGCGCGAGTAGGGCGCGAAGCTGGCCACCAGCAGCGCATCGCCGCGGGCCATGGCGCGCTGCTGCATCTCCAGCGTGCCGCCCTGGCCATCGACCAGGTGCACGGCGGCGCGGAACAGCCGGTACTGGTAGACGAAGGCGAAGGCGATCGGGAAGCAGGCGCGAAAGCCCGCCGCATGCACCGCGCCGGCCTTCTCCAGCAACGCGCAGGCCTGCTCCAGCCGCGCGGCGCTTTGGTCCTGCGTGGCCTGCAGGTTGCGGCGCTGCACCGCGAACATCTCGCCGGCCAGATCACGCTGGCCCGCGCGGCCGACCAGCCGCTGCGCCCGCGCGCCGTAGGCCTCGCCGCCCAGGCCCATGTCGGCCACGAAGGCGGCCTTGAGCTGCGGCCAGCCCGCGAAACCCAGATGCTGCGCAAAGCGCACCAGCGTGGCCGGCGTGCTGCCCGACTGCAGGCCGATGTGGCGCATCGAGGTCGTGACGACCTCGGCCGGGTGGTCGAGCAGATAGCGGGCCACCTGCTGCAGGGCCGGGCTCAGTTCGGCGAAGCGCTGGCGTAGCTGTTCCTGGATGGTCATGGCTGTTCCGTGGTGATGGAACAAATGTACCGGGCCCCACGCGCCGACCTACACAGGTCGGGTTGACGGAACATTTGTTCCATTCAATAATTACTTCGAAACATTAGTTCCATTCCCTTCGACCACCGCCATGACGCACGTCCTCCACCGCCATCTCCGCCACACCCCGCCCGTCGCCATCTCGGCCCAGGGCATGTGGGTGCACGACGCCCAGGGCCGGGCCTACCTGGACGCCTGCGGCGGCGCCGCCGTGTCCGCGCTGGGCCATGGCCACCCCGATGTGCTGGCCGCCATGCATGCGCAGATCGACCGCCTGGCCTATGCGCACACCAGCTTCTTCACGAGCGAGGCGGCCGAGGCGCTGGCCGACGAACTGGTGCGCGGCGCGCCCGCGGGCCTGGAACAGGTCTACCTCGTGAGCGGCGGCTCCGAAGCCGTGGAGGCCGCGCTGAAGATGGCGCGCCAGTACTTCGTGGAGGTCGGCCAGCCGCAGCGCACGCACTTCATCGCGCGGCGCCAGAGCTACCACGGCAACACGCTGGGGGCGCTGGCCGTGGGCGGCAACGCCTGGCGCCGCGAGCCCTTCGCGCCGCTGCTGGCACCGGCCACGCACGTGGCGCCCTGCTACCCCTACCGCGAACAGCGGGCCGACGAGACACCGGTGCAGTATGGCCAGCGCCTGGCGCGCGAACTCGAAGAGGCCATCCTCGCGCAGGGCCCCGAGCGCGTGATCGCCTTCGTGGCCGAGACCGTGGGCGGCGCCACGGCCGGCGTGCTGACGCCCGTGCCGGGCTACTTCCAGGCCGTGCGCGAGGTCTGCGACCGCCATGGCGTGCTGCTGATCCTGGACGAGGTCATGTGCGGCATGGGCCGCACGGGCACCTTGTACGCGTGCGAGCAGGAAGGTGTCGTGCCCGATCTGCTCACCATCGCCAAGGGCCTGGGCGGCGGCTACCAGCCGGTGGGCGCGGTGCTGGCCCAGCGGCGCATCGTCGAAGCCATGTCGCGCGGCAGCGGTTTCTTCCAGCATGGCCACACCTACCTGGGCCACCCCGTGGCCTGCGCCGCGGCGCTGGCCGTGCAACAGGTGATCCGGCGCGACGGCCTGCTCGCCAAGGTGCGCGACGACGGTGCGCATTTCGGCCGGCTGCTGGAGCAGGCGCTGGGCGCGCATCCGCACGTGGGCGACATCCGCGGCCGCGGCTTCTTCTGGGGCGTGGAGCTGGTGGCCGAGCGCGCCGGCAAGACGCCGTTCGACCCGGCACGCCAGCTGCACGCCCAGGTCAAGAAGGTCGCCATGGCGCGCGGTCTGATGGTCTACCCCATGGGCGGCACCGTGGACGGCCGCCAGGGCGACCACGTGCTGCTGGCGCCGCCCTTCATCGCCACGCGTGCCGACCTGGAACGCATCGCCGGCCTGCTGGCCGAGGCCATTGCTGCGGCCACCCAGGCCGCCGGCTGAACGCCACGCCCCCTCCCCCCACCCACCTGGAGCCCCCCCATGTCCACCACCCGCATCGCCGCCGCCGCCCTGGCGTTCCTGGCCCTGGCCGCGCAGGCCCAGGAGGCCACGCTCAAGAAGATCAAGGAGAGCGCCAGCATCACGCTGGGCCACCGCGAATCCTCGTTCGGCTTCTCCTACAACGATGGCAGCGGCAAGCCCGTGGGCTACAGCATCGACATCTGTCTGCGCATCGTCGATGCCATCCAGGCCGAACTGGGCCTGCCCAAGGTCGAGGTCAAGTACCAGATGGTCACCTCGCAAAACCGCATTCCGCTGGTGGTCAACGGCACCGTGGACATCGAGTGCGGCTCCACCACCAACCTGGTCGAGCGGCAAAAGCAGGTGGCGTTCTCGCCGGACATCTTCCGCTACAACGTGCGCATGCTGGTCAAGGCCGATTCGGGCCTGCGCAGCATCGCCGACCTGCAGGGCAAGAGCGTGGTGACGACCACGGGCACCACCTCGTTCCGCCTGCTGCGCGAGGCCGACAAGGGTCGCAACCTGGAGATCACGCCCATGGCCGGCAAGGACCATGCGGACTCCTTCCTGCTCGTGGAAAGCGGCCGTGCGCATGCCTTCGTGCTCGACGACATCCTGCTGGCCGGCCTGGTCGCCACGGCCAAGAACCCCAAGGACTTCCTCATCACGGGCGAGTCGCTGCGCACCGAGAACCAGGCTCTGATGTACCGCCGGGACGAGCCCGCGCTCAAGGCCATCGTCGACCGCGTGGTGGGCGGCATGATGCAATCGGGCGAAATGGACAAGCTCTACCAACGCTGGTTCATGTCCCCGATCCCGCCCAAGGGCGTGAACATCAACTACCCGCTGAACGCCGAGACGCGCGAAGCCTTCGCCAACCCCTCCTCCAAAGGCATCTGAGCCCATGCCCCGCATCGCCCTCATCCACGCCCTGGCCCATTCGGTCGCGCCCGTCAACGCGGCGTTCGAACGCGATTGGCGCGAGGCGCACCGCATGAACCTGCTGGACGACAGCCTGTCGGCCGACCTGGCCGCCAGCGGCCGCGGCCTGGACGCGGCCATGCATGCGCGCTTCGAGCGCCTGGCCGATTACGCGGTCGACTGCGGCGCCGAGGGCATCCTGTTCACCTGCTCGGCCTTCGGCCCCTGCATCGAAGCCGTCGCCAGGCGCCATGCCGGCATCCCCGTGCTCAAGCCCAACGAGGCCATGGTCGAAGAGGCCGCGGCCGGCAGCGGGCCGCTGGGCCTGGTGGCGAGCTTCGCGGCGACGCTGCGCTCCATGCCGGAGGAGTTCCCGGCCAACGTGCCGCTGGAATTGGCGCTGGCCGAGGGCGCATTGGAGGCGCTCAACGCGGGCGACGGCGCCCGGCACGACGCGCTGGTCGCCGAGCAGGCCAGAGCGCTGGCCGCGCGCGGCTGCACGCGCATCGCGCTGGCGCAGTTCAGCATGGCGCGGGCGCAGGGGGTGGTCGCCGCCGCTACAGGCTTGCCGGTGCTGACGACGGTGGACAGCGCCGTGCGGGCGCTGCGCGCGCAGCTGCGCCGGCACAACGGTGCACAAACATAATTTCACGTTTCTCGTATGCAATCGAAGGCTGCATTTTTCAGGGAGAAATTCGTCACGCGCTGAATACAAAAGTAACAAGACGATACGAGGGCACGGCACCCCCGCCGTTCAGGAGCGCCTTCCATGTCGTCACCAGCATCTGCACCGCGCCGTCGCGGCCGCCGCACCACCCTCGTCTGCTGGCTGCTCACTGCAGGCAGCGTCGGGATGGCCCAGGTCCTACCGCCGACCGACGCCGCCGTGGAGGAACTGCGCAGGCAGGAACGCCAGCGCCTGCTGCGCGAGCAGTTCGAACGCGGCGCCGACGTGCGGATGCCGCAGCCAGAGCTCCCGGTCGCCGGCCGCCTGCCAAGTGACGAGCAACCGTGCTTTCGCATCGATGCTTTGGTGCTGCAGGGCGCAGAGCCCTTTGCCTGGCTCTCCGCGGCCGCGGCCGGTCCCGACGCCGATGACAGCCCAATCGGACGCTGCCTGGGCACCCAGGGCATCAACACAGTGCTGGCACGCTTGCAGCAGGCCCTGGTGGCGCACGGCTGGATCACCTCGCGCGTTCTGGCCGCACCACAGGACTTGTCCACGGGCCAGCTGCAGCTGACCGTCGTTCCGGGCCGCATTGCCGCCATCCGCGGCGTCACTGGCGCCACCGCGGCCGGCCTGCGCAGCGCCGTGCCGGCCGCCCCCGGCGACCTGCTGAACCTGCGCGACATCGAGCAGGGGCTGGAGAACCTCAAGCGCCTTCCGACGGTGGAGGCCGATATCCGCATCGAGCCGGCCCAGGGCGAGGGCGCCGGGCCCGGCGACAGCGACCTGGTCATCGACGTCCGCCGCGTCCCGCGCGCGCTGGGTCCGCTGCGCGTGGCGCTGGGCCTGGACGACAGCGGCACACGCGCCACCGGCCGGTTACAGGCCAACGCCACGCTGGCCTGGGACGGCCCGCTCGGTCTCAACGATCTGGCCTACCTGAACCTGCAGCGCGGCATGTTCAATCCGCAGGGCCGCGGCACCGGCGGCGCCACGCTGCACTACTCCATCCCATACGGCGACTGGCAGTTCGGCACCACGGCCAGCCGCAACCGCTACCACCAGCGCGTGGCCGGATTGCAGCAGGACTACGTCTACGCGGGCACGACACGCAACATCCAGGCGCAGCTCACCCGGCTGCTGCACCGCGACCAGCGCCACAAGACCAGCCTGACGCTGGGCGCGTTTCGCCGCAGCAACAGCAGCTTCATCGACGACACGGAAATCGAGGTGCAGCGTCGTGTGGTGGGCGGCTGGTCGCTCGAGCTGGCGCACCGCACCTTCATTGGGCTCGCGGATGGCAACACGGCGACGCTGGATGCCAGCGTGGGCTGGCGCCGCGGCACCGGGGCCTTCGGCGCACAGCCGGCGCCGGAGCAAGCGTTCGGCGAGGGCACGGCCCGCTTTGCGCTCGCCACGGCAGAGGCCTCCCTGCAACTGCCGCTGCAAGGGGGCACGCAACGCCTGGCCTACACCGGCCAGTTCCGCGCACAGTGGAACCGCACGCCTTTGGCACCGCCCGAGCGCTTCGGCATCGGCGGTCGCTACACCGTGCGTGGTTTCGACGGCGAGAGCAGCCTGCTGGCCGACCGCGGCTGGCTGCTGCGCAACGAACTGGCCTGGTCGCTCGGCGCCAGCGGTGCTGCGCTGTACGCCGGCCTGGACTTCGGCCGCGTCGGTGGCTCCTCCGCGCGCCATCTGCCCGGCCGCAGCCTGGCGGGTGCGGTGCTGGGACTGCGTGGCCAGCACGGTGCCTTGGGCTGGGATCTGTTCGCCGGCACCCCGCTGCGCAAGCCGCAGGCCATGCACAGCCATTCCCCAAGCCTCGGCTTCAGCCTGCAGCTGAGCCACTGACATTCCATACGGCCAGAGAAGGAAGGTTCACCATGAACAAGCATTTGCACCGCATCGTCTTCAACGCCGCACGCGGCGTGCGCATGGCTGTCCAGGAAACGGCGCGCAGCGCCGGCAAGGCGGCAAGCGGCACGACCACGCTCGCGGCCACCGTGCTGGCCACGTTGGCAACAGGGCCAGCCATGGGCCAGATCGCCGCCGATCCCAATGCGCCCGGCTCCCTGCGCCCCACCGTGCTGGCCGCCCCAAGCGGCGCGGCACTGGTCAACATCCAGACGCCGAGCGCAGCCGGCGTCTCGCGCAACCTGTACCGGCAATTCGACGTCGGCCCGCAGGGGGCGGTGCTCAACAACAGCCGCACGGCCGCGCAAACACAGCTGGCCGGGCAGGTGGCGGGCAATCCTTGGTTGGCGCGGGGTCCGGCTCGCGTCATCCTGAACGAGGTCAACAGCGCCGACCCCAGCCGCCTGCGCGGCTACGTGGAGGTGGCCGGCCAACGCGCCGAGGTCGTGATCGCCAACCCGTCCGGCATCCAGGTCGACGGCGCCGGCTTCATCAACACCAGCCGCGCCACGCTCACCACCGGCACGCCCCAGTTCGGTGCTGGCGGCACGCTCGATGGTTTCCTGGTGCGGGGCGGCACCATCGTCATCGAAGGTGCCGGACTGGATGCGGCCAGCACCGATTACGTGGCCATCCTCTCGCGCGCCTTGCGCGTCAACGCCGGCATCTGGGCCAGCGAGCTGAAGGCGGTTGCGGGCGCGGACGGCGTCTCCAGCGCAAGCGGTTCC
This sequence comes from Pseudorhodoferax aquiterrae, assembly GCF_014652235.1. Taxonomy (GTDB): domain Bacteria; phylum Pseudomonadota; class Gammaproteobacteria; order Burkholderiales; family Burkholderiaceae_C; genus Pseudorhodoferax; species Pseudorhodoferax aquiterrae. The sequence continues at coordinate 64,395 of NZ_BMYK01000001.1, read as the reverse complement.
ACACCGGCGTTCGCGCTGGACGTGTCAGCGCTCGGCGGCATGTACGCCGGCAAGATCACACTGGTCGGCACCGGCGCTGGCGTCGGCGTGCGCAATGCCGGGCACATCGGCGCCGGCGCCGGCGCCGGCGGGTTGGTCGTCACCGCCGCGGGCCGGCTGGAGAACACCGGCACGCTGGAGGGTGGCCGCGTCGAGCTCGCCAGCGGCGAGGACGTCCACAACCGCGGTGGCCGCATCCACCAGGCCGGCAACATGGCCTTGCAGCTCGCGGGCACCATGGTGCGCAACAGCGACGGCGGACAGATCGGGACTCCGCCGCCCGCAGCGCCCAGCGCAAGCAACGCGAGCGCAGTCCCGGCGGCAAGCGCGCCCGCCGCGGCACCCGATGCCGCAGCCGTTGTCGATCCAGCGCAGCAGGCGATCCCTCCCGCCAGTGCACCTGGCAGCGTCACCGCCCAGGGCATGCTGCACAACGAAGGTGGGCGCATCGACGCAGCCGGCACCATCGCGCTGCAGGCGCACGACATCGACAACGCGGGCGGCGCTCTGCACATCGACCGTCTGTCCTTCGACGGACGCCACTTCGGCAATGCCGGTGGCCAGCTCAGTGTGCGGGGCGACTTCAGCGTCAATGCCGAGCGCTTCGACAACGCTGGCGGCCAACTGCAAGCCGGCCGCGTCGCCATCGCGAGCCGCAGCACGCTGGACAACCGCGGCGGCGAGATCGCCACCACGGGCGCCGATCTGGCCTTGCGAGCCGGCACGCTGGCCAATGCCGGTGGTCGCATCGAGGTGGCTGGCAATGGCCGCCTGTCGGTCGATGCCGATCAGTTCGACGGTGGCAACGGAACGCTGCAGACCGGTGGCACATTGGCGTTGCGGGCACGCGAAGCGACGCACGGCGGCCAACTGCAGGCCGGGCAGGTGACGGTCGAGGCCACGCGCTTGCGCAACAGCGGCCAGATCATTCAAACCAGCACAGAGCCGATGCGCCTGGCAGCCAGCGAGGCGCTCGACAACCGTGGCGGCAACATCACGGGCCATGGCGTCGACATGGCCGTGCAGACGGCCCATCTGTCCAACCACGGCGGTCAGATCGCGCATGTAGGAGCCGGGCAGCTGAGCATCCAGGCCGAGCGGCTGGACGGTGGCGATGGCATCATCGCCAGCGATGCCTACCTCTCCGTGCAGGCTGGCCAGCTGCAGCAGGGTGGACGCATGCAGGCGGCTCGGATCGAGGTGGCAGCCACACGCCTGGACAACCGCGGCGGCGACATCGTGCAGACCGGTGAAGCCGCCATGCGCATCACTGCCAAGGCACTGGACAACAGCGGCGGGCGCATCGCCACGAACGCCGCCGACCTGCGCATCGAGACCGCGACGCTGGACAACCGTGCCGGCAGCATCACGCACGCCGGCCTCGGTCAACTGGACCTGCGCGCCGACCGCCTCGACGGCGATGGCGGACACATCGCCAGCAACGGCGCCCTGCACCTGCAGGCCACCGAGGTCGTCCATGGCGCCGGCGCCACGATGTCGGCAGAACAGATCACGCTGGAAGCAGGGCGCCTGGCCAATGCCGCCGGCGAGATCGTGCAGCGTGGCAGCCAGGCCATGCGCATCGCGGTGCGCGAGGACCTGGACAACCGCGGTGGCCGAATCGTGGGCCATGCCAACGACATGGAACTCCGGGCCGGCCAGCTCGCCAACGCCGGCGGCAGCATCGCCCATGCCGGCAGCGGCGTGCTCGGCATCACGACCGGCCAGCTCGACGGCGGCGACGGTCGCATCCTCGGTGATGGCAGCCTGCAGCTGCAAGGCACGCAACTGACGCTGGCCGGCAGCGTGCAAGCCCGGCAGATCACCATCGCGACCGCCACGCTGGACAACCGCGGTGAGATCGTGCAGACCGGAGAAGCCAGCATGCGGCTGTCCGCCAGTGGCAGGCTTGCCAACCAGGGCGGCCGCATCGCGGCCAATGCACGCGATCTCCAGATCAGCGCCGGCGCCTTGGACAACACCGGCGGCACCATCGAACACGCCGGCACGGGTGGGTTGCAGATCCAGGCCGATCGCCTGGATGGCAACGGCGGCCGCATCGTCGGCAATGGTCTGCTGCAGATCGAGGCGAAGCAGATCGCCCACGGTCAGGGCGCCAGCATGGCTGCAGAGCACATCGCCGTGGTCGCCACCCGCCTGGACAATCAGGCCGGCGAGATCGTGCAGCGCGGCGCACAGGCCATGTCCATCACCGCCAGCGAAACGCTGGACAACCGCGGTGGCCGTATTGCCGGCAATGCGCGCGACATGGCGCTGCAGTCCGCACACATCGCCAACGATGGCGGCCACGTGGTCCATACGGGCAGCGGCCGACTGGCCATCGACGCCGCCCATCTGGAGGGCGGCAGCGGCCACATCGCCAGCAACGGCGTGCTGGCACTGCAGGCCGATACCGTCGCCAACCAGGGAAGCATGCAGGCGGCGCAGATCGGCATGGCTTCCCGGATCCTCGACAACCGCGGCGGGCAGATCACGCAAACCGGCAACCAGGCCATGCGGCTGCACGCCACGCAAGCGCTGGACAACACGGGCGGCAGCATCGCCGGCAATGCCCGGGACATGGAACTGCGGTCTGCGTCGATCACAAACGGTGCAGGCCACATCGAACATGCCGGCAGCGGTCAGCTGGCGATCCACGCCGAGACATTGCACGGCGGCGACGGCAGCATCGTCGGCAACGCTGCACTTGCGCTGCGGGCCGGGCAGATCACGCATGGTGGCCACATGCAGGCGGACCGCATCGACATCCAGGCGGCCACGCTGGACAACCGCGGCGGCCAGATCGTGCAGACCGGGATGGCGGACATGCAAGTCGCCGTCGCGGCACAGCTCGACAACCGCGGCGGCCGCATTGCCGGCAACGCGCGCGGCATGGACATCACGGCGGCGGCCCTGGCCAACGCCGGCGGCGAGATCGCGCATGCCGGCACCGGTCGTCTCGCCATCGCCGCGGAACAGCTCGACGCCAACGATGGCCGCATTTTGGGCAACGGCGAATTGCACGTGCAGACACGCAGCCTGTCCCACAGCGGCACCATGCAGGCCGACCGCGTCGTGATCGAGGCCGGCACACTGGCCAACACGGGCCTGATCGCCCAGACCGGCGAAGCCACCATGCAAGTCCGCGCCACCGGCATGCTGGACAACCGCGGCGGGCGCATCGCCGGCAACGGCCACGAGATGGCGCTGCAGGCCGAGCAGTTGAACAATGCAGGCGGCCACATCGCGCATGCCGGCAGCGGCCAGCTAGCCATCACGGCCGCACAGTTCGACAACGGCAACGGCGAAGTCATCGGCAACGGCACGCTGGCGCTGCAGGCCTTCGACGTGCACAACGCGGGTCGCATGCACGCGACGCGCATCGCCATCGACGCCGGCAACCTCGCCAACAGCGGCGAGATCCTTCACACCGGGGCCGGCCAGGCGCGCGTCGCGGTCAGCGCGACGCTGGACAACCGAGCCGGGCTGATCGGCACCGCGGCAGGCGCCGGTGCCGACCTGACCCTGTCGGCCGCGCAGGTGCAGAACCAGGGCGGGCGGCTGCAGGCGGATGGCACGCTGGCCCTGCGCGCGGCGGCCGACCTGCACAACACCGGGGGCCTGCTGCGCGGCGGCAAGGCGCTGGACGTTGCGCTGGGTGGGCAACTGCGCAATGCCGGCGGCGCGCTGGAAGCCACCGGTGCTGGCGCATCCCTGGCGTTGCAGGCCGCAGCCATCGACAACCAGGATGGACGCATCGTCAACACCGGCAATGGCACCAGCCGCATCGTGGCCACCACGATCGTCAATGCCGGCGCCGCCGGCCTGATCGGCAGCAACGGTGCGTTGCAGCTGACGGCCGCCACACTGGACAACCTGGCCGGCGCGCAACTCTCGGCCGGCCAGGCGCTGGATCTGTCCGTCACGGAACTGGTGCGCAACCGCGGCAGCCTGGCCAGCGACGGCGGTCTCACCATGGAACAGGCGAATGCCCGGCTGGACAACGCCGGTGGCAGCATCGTCGCGGCGGGCCCTGTTCGCATCGCTGTCGCACAAGTGCAGAACGACGGCGGCCGCATTGCCACGGCGACAGGTTCACAGGCCGACCTGGCGATTGCGACGGGCAGCCTGTCGAACCTGGAAGGCACCCTGTCCAGCGACCGCGACCTGATCCTGCAGATCGACGGCGACCACGCACATACCGGGCTGGCTTATGCAGCGCGCGACCTCTCTCTGACAGTCGGTGGCGCGCTGCGCAACGGCGGCCTCCTGCGCGCTGGCGGCACCCTCGCCGCCCAGGCTCGGAGCATGGACAACATGGCAGGCGCGGCCATCGAGGCCGGGCAGGTGGCCCTGCACGCCGCCGGCGCTTTGCACAACGGCGGCGAGATCGGTGCAGGCAGTGCCGCACTGCACGCCGACGCGCTGAACAACCAGGGCGCGATCACGGCGGTTGCGCTGTCCATCACGGCACGCACGTTGGACAACGTTGGACCGCAGGCGCTGCTCGGCGCCACCGACGATCTGGCGCTGCAGGCCGCCCAGGCCCTGTCGAACACCGATGGCGCCAACATCTATGCCGGCCGCGACATCGGCATCGCCACGGGCGCGCTGCTGAACCGCAGCGCCACCATCGAGGCCGGTCGTCACATCGACATCGACGCGGCCACGGTGTTGAACGAACGGCCTGGCGTGGCCGTGCAGCGCATCGTCACGCTGGAAGAGAACCATACGATGCGCATGCCGTCGTGGTGGCAGAACCGCGACAGGAATGGCAGGGGCTACACACCGGAAGGCACCAACTACTCCGCCTACCAGGTGTCCTACGTCAACCCTGCAGACATCCTGGAGCAAAGCACCGTCTACACCCCCGACGGCTACGCGATCGGCCGCGTGGTGGTGCGCACCCACGCCAATGACACGGTGTTCTTCAGCGGACGCGCCGGCCTCGCATCGGCCGACGGCAAGCACTGGGGCCAGGCCGAACGCATGAGCGGCTCTGACGGAACACGCGTGCTGTACTACACGGCGCGCCAGGATGGCATGCCCAACCCGGACCAGGTTCCCGGCGTCACCAGCGGCGTCTGGGAAGACGCGCAAGTGCACACGATGGACACCTCGCGCGTCACGTTCAACCCCGCCTACGGCAGCTGCTCCACCAACTGCGTGCGCTTCGTCGCGCCGCTGGACTACGTGGATCCGAACACGACCATCATCCGCGACACACAGAGCGTGCTGGGGCCCAACACCGCGCTGTACGAATTGCAACGCGACGCCCATGTCACGGCCACCGAAGACCGCCTCGCGCCCGGAGCCGGCAGCGCCGGCCGCATCGCCGCCGGCGGCGACATCCGCGTCAACTTCTCCGGCTGGATGCGCAACGACCACAGCGACATCGTGGCAGGCGGCGCACTCGCCCTGCACGGCACCGACGGCGCCGCCTTCGAGAACCGTGCCACGACGCTGCTGCGCACCTGGCGCTTCGACGGCACGCACCACTATGCCAACGGCACGTCGGCCGCCTACCGTCAGCCGGACAAGACCGAGGTCATTGGCAGCATCGGTGCGGTGGTGTCGGGCCAGCAGGTCGACATCCAGGCTGGCAGCATCCGCAACGTCGACACCTCTGCCGGCAACCATGCCAATCTCACGACGGATCTGCGCCTAAGCTCCGGGACCACGCCGCAGGCCGGCACGACGCGACGCATCCAGAACGGCATGCTGGCCGCACAGTCCGGCAGCGGCGTCAGCGTCCACGCGCAGGCGGTAAACCAGCTCGCGGCCAGCGCCACCGTAGGCCGCTCGGAAGGCGCGGTGCATGGCGGGACGGCACAGGGCGCCGGCGTCACCCTGGCGGGCGGCACCGACATCGCCACGCGTGCGCAGGCCAGCGCGGGCGGCAGCGGTCTGTTCCAACTGCAGCCCGCGGCAGCGGGCGCGACGCTCTACACCACGCACCCCCGCTTTGCCAATGCCAAGCCCTGGGTTTCCAGCGACAGCATGCTGCAGACCCTCGGACTGGACCCGGCGCTGGTGCTCAAGCGCCTGGGCGATGGGTTCATGGAGCAGCAGCGCATCCGCGAGCAGGTCACCGCGCAGACCGGCCGGCGCCATCTGGCGGGCTACAGCGACGACGACGCCCAGTACGCCGCCCTGCTGAACGCCGGCGCATCGTTCGCCCAGGCCCTGGACCTGCGTGTGGGCGTGGCGCTGACCGCCGCGCAGATGGCCCAGCTCACCAGTGACATCGTGTGGCTCGAGCGCCAAAGCGTCACCCTGCCGGACGGCAGCACGCGGGACGTGCTGGCCCCGCGCCTGTACCTGGCCCATCTGGGAGAAGGTACGGTCCGACCGCATGGCGCGCTGGTGACCGGCGACGACGTGCGCCTGCAAGGCCAGGACATCCTGAACCGCGGCGGCGTGATCGGCCAGGCGTCCACGGGTCGCACCGTGCTCGTAGCCGGTCGCGACATCGTCAACCAGGGCGGCACCGTGCAAGGGCAGGACGTGGCTCTGGTGGCCGCGCGGGATGTGCGCAACGAGAGTCTGGCGATCACCCAGGACTGGAGCGCGTCGAATGCGCGGGCCAGCGTCGTCGGCAGCCACACAAGCTTGTCGAACACTGCGCGCATCGAGGCCGGCCGGACCCTGCAGATCCAGGCTGGACAGGACGTGCAGGACACCGCCGGGCACATCGCCGCCGGCGGCACGGCCCGCGTCCAGGCCGGCCGCGACATCGTCTTCGGCACGCTGGACAGCGGGCACGACAGCCGCATGCAGATGGGGCGCGCCAGTGTCACCAGCAGCAGCCGCCAGGCCCATGCGGGACAGATCGGCGCGCGCGATGACCTGGTGCTGTCGGCCGGGCGCGACCTGCACTTGAACGGGACTCAGGCACGTGCCGGTGGCGATGCGCTGCTGGCCGCCGGTCGGGAGCTGGACCTGCAGGCCGTGGCCAGCACCTCCAGCAGCGATCTGCGCAACGACCCTGCCGGCTCGCGCTACCGCCAGACCCACAACCAGACCACGGTGCAGGGTGCCAGCGTGCAGGCCGGCAATGGTTTGTCCATGCGCGCGGGCGCCCTGGAGTCGGGTGACCTCAAGGTCACTGGCAGCACGCTGAGTGCGAAGGACGACGTGCAACTGAGCGCCAGCCGCGACGTGGTGTTGGCCTCCGCACAGACCAGCAGCCTCATCGACCACTACACACACAGCAAGCGCAGTGGCCTGTTCTCCAAGAGCGCCACCACGGAGCGCGACGTCGTCAGCGTCTCGGGCGTGGCGGGCAGCAGCGTCAGTGGCAACACCGTGGCCATCGGCGCAGGCCGCGACATCGTGGCACAGGCAGCCCTTCTGCAGTCCGAAGGCGCCATGCAGCTGGCCGCCACGCGCGACATTGCCCTGACGACGGCGGACCAGACGGTCACCGAAACCCACTTCAAGGACGTGCGCAAGAGCGCAACCGGGCTGGGCAAGATCACCGGCCTGGCCTTGGGAGGCGGTTCGTTGGGACAGACAGCCATCGTTGGCGGCAAATTCATCAGCAGCAACGCGGCCATGAACGACGCCACCCAGACGCGCACGGATGCCATCGGCACCACGGTCTCGGCCGGCAGCCTGCAGATGGCGAGCGGCCGTGACATCACCGTGCAAGGCGCCACCCTGGTGGCGGACCACGACATCACCGCAATGGCAGGGCGCGATCTCACCATCGAAAGCGCGCAGAACAGCTACAGCACCGGCAACCGCGTCGCGACCAGCCGCAGCGGCTCCGTCGGCACGTTCACCAACCCTGCGCTGGGAAACATCAAGCAAAGCCAAAGCAGCCAGGGCAGCGGCGTCACCCAGTCCGCCAGCCGGGTCGCCAGCCTGCAGGGCGATGTGACCTTGATGGCGGGCGGCACCTATGCGCAGACCGCGAGCAGCGTGTTGGCCGCCGGCCAAGGTGGCACTCTTCTGGGTGGCGACGTGCACATCCAGGCCCGTAACGTCGTGATCGGCGAAGCCTTCAACACCAGCGCTTCCAGCAGCCACAGCCGATCGAGCAGTACGGTGCTGGGCGGCAGTGCCAGCGTGGCCGGCATCAGCACCGACACGCTGCGAAGCGCCGGCAGCACATTGCAGGCGATGAGCAGCACCAGCGATGGCCGCATGCAGGCCTTGGGCGCAGTGAACCTGGCTCTGCAAGGGAAGCAGGCCTACGACGCGGCCGCCTCCATTGCCAAGGGCGCGGTGGGCTACAAGGTCAGCGCCAGCATCAGCCACAGCAAGAGCGAAAGCCAAAGCACGGCGAGCAGCCGCGAAGCGGTCGGCTCCAGCATCGTCGGGGCGGACCAAGTCCACATCCTGGCCACCGGTGGCGCTGCCGACTCCAACATCCAGGTGGTCGGCTCCACCATCGGCGCGGGCAGCACGGCCCATCTGCAGGCCGACAACGCCGTCAGCCTGCAAGCCAGCCAGAGCACCTGGGAGCAGCAAAGCAGCAACCGCAGCAGCGGCGCGAGCGTGGGTGTGGGCTTTGGCGTCGGCGCGCAGACCGGCTTCACCATCGAGTTGGGCGTCAGCAAGGGCAAGGGGACCCAGAACGGCAGCGAAGTGCTGCACACCAACACGCACGTCACGGGAGGCCAATCGGTGCACATCGTCAGCGGTGGTGACACGACGCTCAAGGGCGCAGTGGTCGATGCGCCTCAGATCAGCGCCAATGTAGGAGGCGACCTGCGCATCGAGAGCCTGCAGGACACGAGCGAGCAGATCGCGCGGCAGAGCAGCTCGGGCCTGAACCTGAGCCTGTGCATCCCGCCGATTTGCTATGGCACGTCAACCGCGAGCGGCAGCGCCGCGGCGGCCAGGGCCAATGGCAGCTACGCCAGTGTGGTGGAGCAAAGCGGTATCAAGGCCGGCGATGGAGGCTTCCAGGTGCAGGTGCACGGCACTACCGATCTGAAGGGCGGTGTGATCAGCAGCACGCAGGCGGCGATCGATGCGAAGTTGAACGAGTTCAACACAGCGAGCCTGACCAGCAGCGACATTCAGAACCACAACGTCCACAAGGCCAGCAGCTATGCGGTAAGCGGCAGCTTCTCAACGGGGCTGGGTAACCAGGAGTCAGCGAAAACTGAGGACGAAAAAAAGGCCGCCAATCAAGCCACCAAGACGACACCAGGCGGCGGTGCCGGAGCCGGGCTTGTGAGCGTCAGCGAGAGCAGCACGACGTCTTCAGGCATCAGTGGCATTGCAGGCGACACCGGAGCGAGAACGGGAGACGCCAGCAGCACCGGGGCGCTGGTCAAGGACTGGAATGCACAGGCGCTCCTTAAGGACGTGCAGGCTCAGGCCCAAATTACGCTGACGTTCAATCAGCTCGCCCCCAGTGCGGCGGCTACCTATGCAAGCAATCAAGTCGAGAAGCTCAATAAACAAGCATCAGAAGAACAAGACCTTGCAAAAAAGGAGGAACTGCTCAGTGAGGCAAAGAAGTGGGAAGAAAATGGAAAATACAACATTGCCATGAACATCATTATCGGCGCAGCCGGCGAAGGCATGACAGGCGCAATGACCAGCGCAACAAAAGAAGCCCTATCATGGGCAGCAGACCAGATGCGGCAGGCGATGATCGAGGATTCAAAGAAATTTCCAGGAATTTGCGATTCAAATAACTTCTGTCTAGACAATAAATCCGGAAAAAGTGCAGGTGTTAACGGTGACAAGTTTAAGCTGGCAGGCGGCCGATTGGACATTGAGGAAATATGCAAAGACAACAGGTGTGCCAAAGGATCCTCCCCGGGAACCTGGAAGACAGACGAGAATGGAAAGATAATAATGAATCCTTATGACAAGGATAACAACAAAGTTGACTTAGCTGCCTTGCTTGAAGCCAACCCCCAGTGGCGCAGCCCCCTAGGCGGCTTGCAAGGCGGCCCCGGGAAATTCATGCTCTTGGGAAACTACGCACCCGATAGTGTTCGGGACAAGATTTCTGAGGCTTATGCCGGTGCCCACGACATGCTTAATAGCGGAACTTGGTATGGTCTGGATGGAAACATCAAACCGGGCATGACCGAATCCGAAAAGATCATCGGCGAAGCAAAAAATCAGCTTAATGTTCTGCTTGCAACACCATTTGCGCTTAGCGTCCTACTGCCGACAGAGGTCTGGACCGCTATAGGAACTGCATTGAAGAAATAATGATTAATTCACACCAAAAATTGGTCTCTGCCAGCCTCTTCGCGCTATTTCTGACAGGGTGCTCGATCAGTCCCAAACAAGACCCTTCTCTTATTGAATGGAACCCCGTCAACTTATCAATCACAGGCTGCCCAGATATCTCCGGAAGCTACCAAAATAATAGAAACATACTAATCCCCCAATTCACCGTTGAAGGCTTTCCAGCCAGAGAACGAAGATATGGACTCACGCAACACAAGCCTATACCCTCCAAAAAAGTTGAAGCGGTAAAAAAAGCTATGCCCGGACAGAAATTTTCCGATGGCGACAAAACCTACACCTATTCAGATTACTCGGACTTCTACAAGACCTCTTACGTCGTCATTCGACAGACAAAGAACGCGTTGATTCTCTATTTAAAGGGCGACGACACGCACATATACGAGGAATACGAAGTTCCCCTGGCCCTCCCACAAATTGGGTGCGTGGAAGGCAAGATCGTCATTCGGGAAATTAGCGCCAGTTATGGGGGCGAGGGCATACTGGGCTCAGCTTATGCTACTGAGGCGCGAGTCAGAAAACTTTCGAACGGCAGCCTAGAAGTCGAAAGACAGACGCGAAAGTGGTACTACAGTACTCGGGGGCTAATTGGAATTGGCGCTGATGGATATGCTTTTGGAAGCGAACCAAAAAGATCAGAGGCACTCTTGATATTTCCTATGATCGAAGGCACCGTTCCGTCCAACCGGCCCTGAAGCAAGGCGCGCAGGCTGCATGGGTTCGACACCAGCCAGCAGGCGCGCGATAGATGCAACTTGAATCAGTTGGCGCGCGAGACCAACATGAATGTGTGCTTCTGCGACCCGCACAGCCCATGGCAGCGCGGCGGCTGCGGGAACACCAACGCGTCCCGACAGCGGCCTCCGGAAGCGTGGACGCGCCCGCATGCGTTATGGGGCCCGCGCGAGCAGGCCATGTCTGATGAAATCGGCTACGCGCGCGCGGCCAAACGGCTGAACTACGCGCCGCCCCCGACGATCACCCGCAGCCCCGCAAGCCGCGAAAAATCGCGGTCGTGCGTGACGAGGGCGGCAGCGCCGACCTCCAGCGCGGTGGCCGCCTGCAAGGCGTCGGGCAGACGCAGCCCCGTGCCGGCACGCAGGCGTGCGGCCGTCACGGCGATGTCCTGCGACACCGGCACCAGTTCGAAGTCAGCCAACACCTTCTCGTAGCGTTTGGCCAGCGCTTCCTGGCCGTGCTTGAACGGCCCGGCCAGCACCTCGGCCACGGCGATGGTCGACAGCGCAATCCGCACGACGCCGCGCTCGTAGGCCTCGAACAAGCCTTCGAAGAGGGGTGCAAACGCCGGGTGACCGTCCAGCAGGTAGATCAGCGGCGCCGAATCCACCACGACGAGGTCATCCTGCTGCAGGCCACCCCAGAGGACGGCCACCGCCGCACGGGCGGACTTCTTGCGAGCCGACGCGCGCGCAGCCGCCATCAGACCCACTCGTCGCGCAGTTTCGCCACAGCCTCCGCCGGCGACGCACCCCACAAACCCCGGCCCGTGCCGCGCAGCGCGAGGAAGCGCGCACGCGGTCGCGCCTGCGCCAGCATCCCGGGCGGCACGATGGCAGCGTAAGGTTTGCCATGGCGCGTCAACAGACTGGGCTCGCCGGCATGCGCGCGCGAGGCCAAGTCAGGCAAGGTGCTGCGCCCTTGTTCGAGTCCAACGGTGTGCAAGGTCATGTCGGCAATTCCGTACAGTCTGTACATTCTAGGCGCGCACGTCACCTGCCGCCTGGCCCTACCCGCCCCGCGGGAACATCACCACATGGTCCAGATCCGCCCGCACCCCGATCCACTCGCCGATGCGGTGGTCGTGGTGGCTGGGCACATGCGCCAGCACCGTCTCGCCCGATGCCAGCCTGAGCGTGTAGAGGAACTCCGAGCCGCGGAAGGCCTTGCGGATCACCTCGGCCTTGACCGGCGCCTCGTCGTCGTGCACCACGTCGTCGGCGCGCAGCAGCAGATCCTGGGGACCGCCTTGCGCGAGGCTGGCGGCGGCCTGCGCCGCGGCCGCGCCGTTGACCGGGCCCAATGGCGTTTCCAGCACCACACGTCCATCCAGGGTCGAGACCGTGGCGGGCGCGAACACACCGTGGCCGATGAAGTCGGCGACGAAGCGCGTGGCCGGCCGGTGGTACAGCGTGTAGGCATCGGCCCACTGGTGCAGCCGACCTTCATGCATGACGCCGATCGCGTCGCCGATGGCGAAGGCTTCCAGCTGGTCGTGCGTGACGAACAGCGCCGTGGTCTTGGCGGCCTTGAGGATGGCGCGCACCTCGTGCGCGAGCCGCTCGCGCAGCTCCACGTCGAGGTTGGAGAAGGGTTCGTCCAGCAGCATGAGCTGCGGCCGCGGCGCAAGGGCACGCGCAAGCGCCACGCGCTGCTGCTGGCCGCCCGAGAGCTCGTGCGGCGCGCGCCGCTCGGCACCGGCCAGGCCGACCAGCTCCAGCACCTCGGCCACGCGCGCGGCGCGCTCGGCCTTGGGCATGGCCGTCAGGCCGAAGCCCACGTTGCGGCCCACGTCCAGGTGCGGGAACAGCGCATAGTCCTGGAACACCATGCCGATGCGGCGCTGCTCGGCCGGCAGTTGCAGGCCGGGCGCACTGACCGGTGTGCCCGACAGCCGGATCTCGCCGCCCTGCGCCGGCTCCAGCCCGGCCACGGTGCGCAGCAAGGTGGTCTTGCCGCAGCCCGAAGGGCCGATCAGCACGCCGATCTCGCCAGCCGCCAGGCCGAAGCTGACATCGGCCACGGCCGGCCGGGGGCGGCCGGCGTACCGCACGACCAGGTGGGAGACATCCAGGAACATGGTCGGCGATTGTAGGCAGCGTGATGCGTACAATTCTCATCCCCGGCGCGCCAGCCGCCGCACGCTTGCCCCCTCCCCTGACTTTCACGATGCCCCGTCGCTGGCTCTCCCTGCCTTGCATGTTGCTGGTCGCGACGGTGCTCACGCTGCCCGTGCTCGCGGTGCTGGCGTCCTGGGCGCAGTGGGATGCGCAGACCGCGCAGATCCTGCGCGAGCTGCGCCAGACCGTCCTGCCCGGCTACATCGCCACCACCCTGGGCCTGTCGGCCATGGTCGGCGTGGGCGTGGTGCTGGTGGGCACGGGTGCAGCGGCCTGCGTCACCCTCTTCGACTTCCGCGGCCGGCGCACGCTGGAATGGGCGCTGCTGCTGCCGCTGTCCATGCCGGCCTACGTGGTGGCTTATGCCTACACCGACTTCCTGCAGTTCGGCGGCCCGGCCCAGACCTGGCTGCGCGAAAGCTTCGGCCTGCGCGGCCGCGTGCTGCCCGAGGTGCGCAGCCTGGGCGGCGCGGCCATCGTGTTCACCTTCGCGCTGTACCCCTATGTCTACCTGCTGGCCCGCACCGCGCTGGCCGAGCGCGCCGCGCATTTGATGGAAGCCGCGCGCCTGCTCGGCGCACCGCTGGCCCGACGCATCCGCCAGGTCGCGCTGCCCATGGCGCGGCCGGCGATCGCGGCGGGCACGGCGCTGGCGCTCATGGAGACGCTGGCCGACTTCGGCGTCTCCAGCTACTTCGGCATCCAGACTTTCACGGCCGGCATCTACAAGGCCTGGCTGGCGATGGACAACCGCATCGCCGCGGCCCAGCTGGCGACCATGCTGCTGGTGTTCGTCGTGGTGCTGCTTGCACTGGAGCAGCGCGCCCAGGCGCGCATGCGCTTTGCCAGCACGCGCGGGCGCGCCGGCAGCCACGACGGGCGTCCGCTGGTGCTGACCGGCGCACGCCAGCTGCTGGCCCAGGCGCTGTGCGTGTTCCCGGTGCTGATGGGCTTCGTGCTGCCGGTGGCCTTCATGCTGCGGCCGCTGGCGGCCGACTGGTCGGTGCTGCCCTGGGACCGCTTCGTGCAATGGGCCAGCAACAGCATCTGGCTCGGTGCCCTGACTTCCGCCGTCGCCGTGGCGCTGGCGCTGTTCCTGGCCTTCTGCGTGCGCCGCACGCCGCGCAAGCTGCAGCGCGCCGCCGTGCAGCTCGTGGGCCTGGGCTATGCCGTGCCGGGCGCGGTGATCGTGGTCGGGCTGCTGCTGCCGGTGGGATGGCTGCAGCAGACCATGCCCCAGTTGGGCGCGGCCTACTGGGTCACGGCCACGGCCCTGGGCATCGTCTGGGCCTACCTGGTGCGCTTTTGCGCCGTGGCGCTGCAGTCCATGCAGAGCGGCTATGCGCGCATCCCGCAGAGCTTCGACGATTCGGCACGCACGCTGGGCACGGGCGGCTTCGGGCTGATGGCGCGCGTGCACTGGCCGCTGCTGCACCGTTCCGCGGCCGCGGCCGCGCTGCTGGTGTTCGTGGACGTGATGAAGGAATTGCCCGCCACCATGGTGCTGCGGCCGTTCAACACCGACACGCTGGCCGTGGTGGCCTACCAGTTGGCCCGCGACGAGCGCCTGGGCGAAGCCGCCTTGCCCTCGCTGGCGCTGGTGCTGGTGGGCCTGCTGCCGGTGGTGCTGCTGAGCCGCACGCTGCGCAGCAAGCCGACCTGACGCTCAGCGCGGCCCGCGCGTCTCGAGGTGGCGGAACTTGATGCGGCCCTTGCTGAGGTCGTAGGGCGAGAGCTCCAGCGTCACGCGGTCGCCCGCCAGGATGCGGATGTGGTGTTTGCGCATCTTGCCGGCGCTGTAGGCCACCAGGCTGTGGCCGTTCTCCAATACGACGCGGTAGCGCGAGTCGGGCAGCACTTCCTCGACCACGCCGTTCATCTCGATCAGGTCTTCCTTGGCCATCGTCAGCTTTCGGTCTGTTTTTGCCTTTCGGCCCACCGTGCCAAGCCCGGAAGGCCAACCCCGTCCATCGGAAAGTCTCGTGCAACCCAAACCGCTCGCGCGGCAAGGCGCCCGTGTACACACGGGCCTGCAAATGCGGGCGAAAGTCTAACGGATCGGGACCTGGCGGGCATGCTCCGGAACGCAGGCAGCACTCGGCCGTGGCGCTGCGGCCTCAGCCGTCCTGCAGCGCCGCGCGCAGCCGGGCGGCGTACGCCTGCAGCACGGCCGGCCCCGGCTCCTTGCGCGGCCAGGCCAGCGCCATGCCATCGTCTTCGTGGCGCGGCAGCACGTGCAGGTGGAAATGGAACACCGTCTGCCCGCCGACCGGGCCGTTGGCCTGGAACAGCGTCATGCCGGGCGGATCGAACGCGGCCTGCACCGCACGCGCCACGCGCTGCGCCGTCTGCAGCACGGCGGCCGCCTCTTCGGGCGTGATGTCCAGCAGCGTGACCGCATGGCGCTTGGTCGCCACCAGCACGTGGCCGGGGTTGACCTGGCCGATGTCCATGAAGGCGACGGTCAGTTCGTCCTCGCAGACCTTGGCGGACGGGATCTCGCCGGCCACGAGGCGGCAGAAGATGCACTGGCCGGGCGGCGAGTGGTCGACGAACATGGGCATGCGCGGGTCTCCTTGTGCGGCCCATGGTAGCGGCGCCCGCCCGCCACCCTCGGTTTGCTAACATTCAAATGAGAATTCTTTTCATTTGAAAGCACCTGCCGAAGGGCCCTGACCGATGCATGCACGCCGCCTCCTCCGACCTACTCCGATCGCCCTCGCCCTGCTCGCCTTCAGCGCCTGCGCCACCGCCCAGACCGCCGGCACGCTGGACCAGGTCAACGTGCGCAGCAAGTACGAGCGCGAAGACCTGCCCACCCGCGCCGCGGGCAACAAGGCCGCCTCGGGCGCGCGCCTGGGCATCCTGGGCGCCACGGCCATCATGGAGGCGCCCGTGCACGTCAACGCCTACACGCGCGAGCTGGCCGAGGACTGGTCGGCGCTGACGCTGCAGGACGTGCTGGAGAACGACCCGGCCGTGGTCTTCACGACCAACAAGAACCACCTGCTGCAGAACTTCAACCTGCGTGGCCTGGACATGGGCGCCATGGACATCGCCACCAACGGCCTGTACGGCATCGCACCGGCCAACGCCGTGCCGATCGAGATGTTCGAGCGCATCGAGGTGCTGCGCGGCCCCAACGTGCTGCTCTCGGGCATGCCGCCGGGCTCCAGCGTGGCCGGCACCGTGAACATGGTCACCAAGCGCGCACTCGCCCAGCCCATCGCCGACCTCACGCTGACCTACGGCACCCACTCCTACTTCCAGGCCCATGCCGACGTGGGCAAGCGCTTCGGCGAAGACAAACGCCTGGGCCTGCGCTTCAACGGCGTCTATGGCGATGGCGAGATGGGTGCCAAAGACGAAAGCCAGACCCGCCGCGTCGGCGCGCTGGCGCTGGACTACCAGGGCGACCGCGCGCGCTTCTCCCTGGACCTGTACGACAGCCAGAACAAGATCGAGAACGGCAGCCCGGGAATGTTCAACTTCCTGGGCACCTCGGCCATCCCCGGCGTGGGCTATCTGCTGCCTGCGCCCGATGGCGACACCAACATGTTCCGCGGCACGCATGGCCGCTACGACAACAGCGGCGTCCTGGCCCGCGCCGAGGTCGACTTCAATGCCGACTGGCAGGGCTATCTCGCGCTGGGCGGCTCCGAGGCCAAGGGCACGGGCCTGCTGTTCGGCACGCGCGCCTACGTGACGGGCGCGGACGGCAGCACGCGCGGCGCCATCTACAACGTGCACACCGAGTCCGAGCGCCGCACGGCCGAGACCGGCGTGATCGGCAAGTTCGCCACGGGCGGCGTGCAGCACCGGCTGCAGCTGTCGGCCAACGTGCTCAAGCACAAGGAGGGCTCGGTCAACACGGCCTGCAACTACTGCTACACGACCAACCTGTACGACCCGGTGACACCGGTCTTCCCGGCTGTGCCGACCTGGCGCGGCTACACGGTCGAGAACGACTTCCGCTCGCTCGCCATCGCCGACACCATGGGCTTTGTCGGCGAGAAGGTCCTGCTGACCGTGGGCGGGCGCCACCAGACCGTGAAGATGCCGCTTTCCGGCTACGACGAGAGCCGTTTCTCGCCCATGGTCGCGGCCGTGCTGCGGCCCTGGGGTGAGGCCGTCTCGCTGTTCGGCAACTACACCGAAGGCCTGGAGCCGGGCCAGATCGTGGGCGTGGGCTACGCCAACGCGGGCGAGGCCCTGCCGCCCAAGCAGACCAAACAAATGGAACTGGGCGCCAAGCTGCAAGCCGGCGCGATGACCCACACCGTCAGCGCCTTCCAGATCAAGCGCCCGTCCTTCACCGGCACCGCCCCCGCCGCCCTGGTGGAAGGCGGCGAACAGCGCCTGCGCGGCCTGGAATGGAGCATGTACGGCCAGGTGCTGCAGACCGTCTCGCTGCTGGGCGGCATCACCTACATCAAATCCGAGCAGCGCCACACCGGCCTGGACACCTACGGCGTACCCGAATGGCGCGCCCGCATCGGCGCGGACTGGCAGACGCCGCTGCCCGGCCTCAAGGTCGGCGGCCGCTTCATCTACACCGGCGCGCAATGGGCCGATTCGGGCAACCGTCTCAAAGTGCCTTCGTGGAACCGGCTGGACCTCAACGCCAGCTACGCCACGAAGTTCGGCAACACCCCCGTGCGCTTCAACGCCAGCGTGGAGAACGTGACCGACAAGAACTACTGGATCGGCCTGTTCGGCGACGGCTTCGTGATGGCGGGCGCACCGCGCACGGCAAAGCTGTCGGCCACCGTGTCGTTCTGATGCCGAGGAACACCCCCCGCCCGTGTGCCGGCCTGTCGAACGGGCGGCCTACTCCGACCAAGTCTCGGTCGCCAGTGGGTGCGCGTTCAGTTCCTTTCGCGATTCTTGCCACTACGGCCAGTGCCGGTTCAGGAGCGCAACAAAGCGCTCTTTGTGGGGCGGCTCCAGCAGGTGCAGGGCGTGCACCACCACGTGCTCGACAAGTTCTTTCGGCTTCTTCCATGGAGGTTCGATAATCACTCCCTTCTCAGACCGCGAGACCACCACATGCTCAAGACCGCAGAACCGCAACGCAAGAAGCCCAGCCGCAAAGCGGTGCTGCGTTCCGTGGCCAGCTCCACCGCAGTGGAAACGCGCACCAGCGTGGCCCAGCTGGAACAGCAGCTCAAGCACCCCCCTGCGCGGTTCGCCCACATCAAGCTGGCCCGCTGAGGTCGGCATCGCCGGCAGCCATGGCTTCTGCCACGAATTGCGCCATCGGCCCGTAGTCGCCTGCAAGCCCGGCGTGGATCGCACCGATGTACGCCGGCTTGTTCTGCTCCCATGTGCTGTAGTCCAAGGGCTCATGGCCGGCCTGCACGGCCATCACGTCTGCCAGCAGGCGTGACAAGCGCCCATTCCCCTCGCGGAAAGGGTGGATCAGGATCAGCTCCACGTGGGTGACGGCGATGGCATTGACCACCTCGTCGGGGGCGATGGCGCCGCAGGGTGTCCATTTCACCAGGCACGTCCGCTCGAAGTCACGGAGCAACCCTGGCAGGAGTCCGGCCGTGGCGAACTGGAAGCCCCCTTTGCCCAGGTTCACGGAACGCTCCTGACCGGCCCAGGCGTACACATTGCCCAGCCACAGGCGGTGCCAATGCTGGAGATCCGCCACGCACAGCGTTCGGTCCGGGAAGTCCTGGAACAGCACCTCGTCGTACAGATCCCCCAGGAGCCGCAGCTCCAATGCATCCATGTCGTCGGGCGACGTGATGCCCACGAGGTTGCGCAGCACCTGCTCGTTGGAGCCCGGTTCGAACTCTCCCTCTGCTCCGGAGACTTGGTAGCGCTCGGTCATGGCTGAACCGCCCCCTTGTCGCGCAGCAAATCGCTCCACGCGGCGTACAGCGTCGCGACGATCTCGCACCGCTCGGAGTCCAGCGCGCGAAAGGTTTCGGTGATGCCCTTCAGCGCCACCATGTGCTTGAAGCTGGCACCCGAGGGGATGACCACCGGCGGCGAGAAGTCGTCGCTGCCGGCGTACTTGTCGCTGATGTACTTGATGAACAGCATGAACAGGACGCAGCCCTTGTACTGGCTGGCATCCATGCCGCCGCGCAGTTGGTCGCCGCCGGCCCAGAGGGAAGCGTAGAGGTCGGACTTCTTGATGGCCATGCAGCGGTGCTGTGCTTTGCTGTGCGTTCTGGTGCTGTCGGACCGAGCGGCTTCAGGGCGGCTCGGTCGTTCCGGCGCCGAAGTATCGGCGCATTCGGCGGGGTTGGGCCCTCGGGTCTGCGCCGCCGCAAACTGGGTCCGCACCACTCCATTCATCCCCCCTCCCGCGCGCGCTGCAGCACGTACTCGATGAACGTCGCCATCGCCCGCGTGTGGTGGCGGTTCGGCATGTACAAGAGGTGCATGCGCGTGCCGAAGATCGACAGCCGCCAGGCATCCAGCGCCGTCACCACGCGCCCATCCTCCAGCAGGTCGCGCACCGTGTAGTCGGGCACCAGGCCAACGCCCAGGCCGGCCAGCACGGCGTCGCGCAGGAACATGAAGTTCTCCGAGATCAGCGTGGGCTCGATCAGCACCTCGTGCCGCTCCTCGTTCTGGTAGGCGGCCAGGCGCAGCTGCTTGCCGATCACGGCGGCGGTCAGCAGCGGCGTGTGCTGCAGGTCCTCCAGCCGCTGCGGCAGGCCGGCCCGCTCGGCGTAGTCGCGTGAGGCGCAGGCCACGAAGCGCACCGGCCCCAGGTCGCGCGCCACGAGGTTCTGCGGCGGCTCGGACAGCACGCGCACGGCCACGTCCACCTCGTCGCGCATGAGGTCTTCCACGCGGTTCTCGAACAGCACGTCCAGCACGATGGCGGGGTGCAGGCGCTTGAACTCCAGCAGCCAGGGCGACATGGCCAGCTGGCCGTAGCCGCTGGGCACCGACAGGCGCACGCGGCCGCTCAACTCTTGCCCCAGCGTGGCCACGGCCTCGCGCGCGGCCAGCAGCTCGTTCTGGATCACGCGGCCGTGTTCGTAGAGCTTCAGGCCGATCTCGGTCGCCTCCAGCCGGCGCGTGGTGCGGCGGATCAGCTGCTGGCCGATGGCGCGCTCGACCTGGTTCAGGTGGTAGCTCACGTTGGCCCGGCTCATCTTCATGCGGCGCGCGGCCTCGGCCAGGTTGCCGGCGTCCAGGATCTGGACCAGCAGGGTCAGGGACTGGACATCCAGGCTCATTGTCTCAATTGGCTTGACGGTGTGTTTGAAGTCTATGCCATTGTCAAACCGGTACTGCAAACCAACAATGCCCGCTCCCCAACCCGAAGAGACAACGCCATGGCAAACACGCCGGACGAACAAGTGGTGCGCACCCAATTGCACGGCAAGGTGCTGCTGGTCACCGTGGACAACCCGCCCGTGAACGCGCTGGGCGCCGCCGTGCGGCGCGGCCTGCAGGACGCCATGGAGCGTGCCGAGACCGACGCCGCCGTGGCCGCCGTGCTCATCGTCGGCGCCGGCAAGAGCTTCATCGCCGGGGCCGACATCCGCGAGTTCGGCCTGCCGCCGCAGCCGCCGCTGCTGACGGACGTCTGCAAGCGCATCGAGGCCAGCAGGAAACCCGTGGTCGCCGCCATCCACGGCGCCGCGCTGGGCGGCGGGCTGGAAGTGGCCATCGCCGCGCACTACCGCATCGCGGTGGCCAATGCCAAGCTGGGCTTGCCCGAGGTGCTGCTGGGCCTCTTGCCCGGTGCCGGCGGCACGCAGCGCGCGCCGCGTCTGGTGGGCGCTGCCGCGGCGCTCGACATCATGCTGACGGGCCGCCACGTGGGCGCGGCCGATGCCTTGAAGCTGGGCCTGATCGACCGTCTGGCACGCAGCGACGACACGTTGGCCGAGGGCCTGGCCTACGCCCAGGAACTGCTGGCCGCGCACGCCGGCCCGCGCCGCTCGCGCGATGCCGCGGGCCTCGCCGACGTGGAGGCCAGCCGCGCCGCCATCGCCGCCGCGCGCGCCGAGCAGGGCAAGAAGGCGAAGAACCTGTTCTCACCGCACCGCATCGTCGACGCCGTCGAAGCGGCACTCGACAAGCCCTTCGACGAAGCGCTCAAGTACGAGCGCGAGCTGTTCATGCAATGCTTGGCCAGTCCGCAGCGCGCCGGCCTGATCCACGCCTTCTTCGCCGAGCGCGACGTGGTCAAGGTTCCCGAGGCCGCGGCCGCCGAGCCGCGCGCTCTCGCCCGCATCGGTGTGGTGGGCGGCGGCACCATGGGTGCCGGCATCGCCGTCTCCGCGCTGGATGCCGGCCTGCCCGTCGTGATGGTGGAGCGCGACGCAGCCTCCATCGCGCGCGGCCAGGCCAACGTGGAGAAGGTCTACGACGGCCTCGTCGCCAAGGGCCGCATGACGCCAGAGGCCAAGGCCAAGGTGATGGCCCGTTTCAGCGGTTCCACCGACTACGCCGCCTTCGCCGAGGTCGACATGGTCATCGAGGCCGTGTTCGAGGACATCGAGGTCAAGAAGGCTGTGTTCCAGGAACTCGACCGCGTCTGCAAACCCGGCGCCGTGCTGGCCACCAACACCTCCTACCTGGACATCGACGCCATCGCGGCCAGCATCTCCCGGCCGCAGGACGTGATCGGCCTGCACTTCTTCTCGCCGGCCAACATCATGAAGCTGCTCGAGATCGTGGTGCCCGCCAAGGTCAGCGCCGACGTGGTGGCCACGGCCTTCGCGCTGGCCAAGAAGCTCAGGAAGGTGCCCGTGCGCGCGGGCGTCTGCGACGGCTTCATCGGCAACCGCATCCTCGCCGTGTACCGCCAGGCCGCCGACCACCTCATGGAAGACGGCGCCTCGCCCTACGCCATCGACGCGGCCGTGCGCAACTTCGGCTACCCCATGGGCCCGTTCCAGGTGTCGGACCTGGCCGGCGGCGACATCGGCTGGGCCACGCGCAAGCGCAAGGCGGCCACGCGCGACCCCAAGGCCCGCTACGTGCAGGTGGCCGACCGCATCTGCGAACGCGGCTGGTTCGGCCAGAAGACCGGCCGCGGCTGGTACCAGTACCCGCAGGGCGCGCGCACGGGCGTGGAAGACCCCGAGGTGCTGGCCATCGTCGATGCCGAACGCCAGCGCGCCGGCATCACGCCGCGCCAGTTCACCGAAGAGGAAATCATGCGCCGCTACATGGCGGCCATGGTCAACGAGGGCGCCAAGGTCGTGGCCGAGGGCATCGCCCTGCGTCCGCTCGACGTCGACGTGACCTTCCTGTACGGCTACGGCTTCCCGCGTTTCCGCGGCGGCCCCATGGCCTACGCCGACCAGGTCGGCCTGCCGAAGATCCTGGACGACATCCAGACCTTCGCCAAGGAAGACCCGCTGTTCTGGCAGCCGGCACCGCTGCTGGTGCAGCTGGTCGCCGAAGGCCGCAATTTCGCGAGCCTCAACAAGTCCTGATTTCCACACCACCACCGGAGACATCCCCCATGCGCGAAGCCGTCATCGTTTCTACCGCCCGCACCCCGCTGACCAAGTCGCACCGCGGCGAATTCAACATCACGCCCGGCCCCACGCTGGCCGCCTTCGCCGTCAAGGCCGCGGTCGAGCGCTCGGGCCTGGACCCGGCCCTGATCGAGGACGTGATCATGGGCACGGGCTACCCCGAGGGCACGACGGGCCGCAACATCGGCCGCCAGGTCGCACTGCGCGCCGGCCTGCCGCTCGAAGTCGCGGGCCAGACCGTGAGCCGCTTCTGCGCCTCGGGCCTGCAGGCGATCGCCAGCGCGGCCGGCGCCATCGTCGCCGGCGCCCCGGCCATCGTGGCAGGCGGCGTGGAAAGCATCTCGCAGATCCGCACGCGCAGCGCCACCGACAGCGGCGATTCGGGCATGGACCCCTGGCTCGTGGAGCACAAGCCGGCCCTGTACATGGCCATGATCGAGACGGCCGACATCGTGGCCGCGCGCTACAAGATCAGCCGCGAAGCGCAGGACCGCTTTTCGGCCGAGAGCCAGCGCCGCACCGAGGTGGCACAGAAGGCCGGCATCTACAACGACGAGATCGTGCCATGCACGACCACCATGGCCGTCACCGACAAGGAGACCAAGGCCGTCACGCACCGCGAGGTGACGGCCACCATGGACAACTGCAACCGCCCCGGCACCACCTACGAAGCCCTGGCCAAGCTGCAGCCCGTGCGCGCGCCCGACCAGTTCATCACGGCCGGCAATGCCTCGCAGCTTTCCGACGGCGCATCGGCCTGCGTGGTGGTCGAGGCCAGGGAAGCCGAGCGCCTGGGTCTGAAGCCCCTGGGCGCCTTCCGCGGCTTCGCGGTGGCCGGCTGCGAGCCCGATGAAATGGGCATCGGCCCGGTCTACGCCATCCCCAAGCTCTTGAAGCGTCACGGCCTCACGGTGGACGACATCGACCTGTGGGAACTCAACGAGGCCTTCGCCTCGCAGGCCCTGTACTGCCAGCAGCAGCTGGGCATCGACCACGCGAAGCTCAACGTGAACGGCGGCGCGATCTCCATCGGCCACCCCTTCGGCATGACGGGCGCGCGCCTGGCCGGCCACATCCTGCTGGAAGGCCGCCGCCGCAAGGCCAAGTACGCCGTTGTGTCGATGTGCATCGCCGGCGGCATGGGCGCCGCCGGTTTGTTTGAAATCTACTGAGCCACACCATGGACCTGAACTTCACGCCCGAGGAACGCGCGTTCCGCGACGAGGTGCGCAGCTTTCTGAAAGACAAGCTGCCCCAGCGCATTGCCGACAAGGTCAAGGCCGGCCAGCGCCTGACCAAGCAGGATCAGGAGGAGTGGCACGCCATCCTGCAATCGCGCGGCTGGCTGGCCTACCACTGGCCCAAGCAGTACGGCGGCCCGGGCTTCACCGCGGTCGAGAAGTTCATCTTCGACACCGAGTGCTGCCTGGCCGGCGGCCCGCGCATCGTGCCCTTCGGCGTGAGCATGCTGGGCCCGGTGCTGATCAAGTACGGCAGCCAGGCGCACAAGGACTACTACCTGCCGCGCATCCTGTCCGGCGAGGACTGGTGGTGCCAGGGCTATTCCGAACCCGGCGCGGGCTCGGACCTGGCTTCGCTCAAGACCACGGCCGTGCGCCAGGGCGACCACTACATCGTCAACGGCCAGAAGACCTGGACCACCCAGGGCCAGCACGCCGACAAGATCTTCAGCCTGGTGCGCACCGACCGCGACGCCAAGGCCCAGTCGGGCATCAGCTTCCTGCTCATGGACATGAAGGCGCCCGGCGTGGAGCTGCGCCCGATCCGCACGCTGGACGGCGACCGCGAGGTCAACGAGGTGTTCTTCACCGACGTGAAGGTGCCCGTGGAGAACCTGGTCGGCGAGGAGAACAAGGGCTGGACCTATGCCAAGTACCTGCTGACCTACGAGCGCACCGGCATCGCCGGCGTTGGCTTTTGCATCGCGGGCATGGAAAAGCTCAAGGTCATCGCCGCCAAGGTGCTCAAGAACGGCAAGCCGCTGGACCAGGACCCGCTGTTCGCCGCGCGCATGGCCAAGATCGAGATCGATCTGGAGAACATGAAGACCACCAACCTGCGCGTGCTGGCGGCCGTCGCCGGTGGCGGCGTGCCGGGCGCGGAAAGCTCCATGCTCAAGATCCGCGGCACCGAACTGCGCCAGGAGATGCTCTCGCTGATCCGCCGCGCCATGGGCCCCTACGCCACGCCCTACATCGAGGCCGCGCAGTTCGAGGGCTACAGCGAGGCGCCGCTGGGCCCCGAGGCAGCCGCCACGGCCGCCGTGGCCTATTTCAACTACCGCAAGCTGTCGATCTTCGGCGGCTCCAACGAGATCCAGAAGAACATCATCTCCAAGATGATTCTTGGGCTCTGAGCAGGGGAGCGACACCATGAACTTCACACACACCGAAGACCGCCGCATGCTGGCGGACTCGCTGGACCGCTACCTGGCCGAGCAGTACGGCTTTGTCGAGCGCGACCACATTGCCTGGAGCGAGGCAGGTTGCAGTGACAAGCACTGGAACCAGCTGGCCGAGATCGGCGCGCTGGGGGCGCTGTTCCCCGAATCCGTGGGCGGCTTCGGCGGCGGCGGCTTCGACGTGGCCGTGGTCTTCGAGAGCCTGGGCAAGGGCCTCGTGGTCGAGCCCTTCCTGGGTGCGCTCGTGGTCGGCCGCGCCATCGCGCAGGCCGGCAACGCCGCGCAGCAGGCGCTTATCGCCGGCCTCGTGGACGGCAGCACCGTGGCCGCGCTGGCGCACGAGGAACCCAGCAGCCACTACGAACCCACGCTGGTCGCCACGCGTGCCGAGAAGAATGCCAACGGCTGGATGCTGATTGGCGCCAAGGCCGTGGTGCAGCAAGGCCAGCGTGCCGGGCTGCTGCTGGTCTCGGCGCGCACAGCGGGCGCCGTGGGCGATGCCCAAGGCATCTCGCTGTTCCTGGTGCCCGGCGACGCCGAGGGCATCGCCCGCCGCGACTATCCCAAGTTCGACGGTGGCCGCGCGGCCGAGCTCACGCTGCAGAACGTGCAGGTCGGCCCCGACGCGCTGCTGGGCGCCGAGGGCGCAGGCGCGGATGTGCTGGAGCACGCCACGGGCTGGGGCCTGCTGGCGCTGGCGGCCGAGTCGCTGGGCGCGATGGAAGTGGCCAAGCGCGACACGCTGGAGTACCTGCGCACGCGCAAGCAGTTCGGCGTGCCCATCGGCAGCTTCCAGGCCCTGCAGCACCGCATGGCCGACCTGCTGATCGAGGTCGAACAGGCGCGCTCGGCCGTCATCAACGCGGCCGCCGCCATCGACGGCGACGACCGCATCGCGCGCGAGCGGGCGCTGTCGGCCGCCAAGTTCAGCGTGGGCAAGATCGGCACGCGCGTGGCCGAGGAAGCCATCCAGCTGCACGGCGGCATCGGCATGACCTGGGAGCTGCCGCTGGCCCACTACGCCAAGCGCCTCGTGATGATCGACCACCAGCTCGGCGACGAAGACTTCCACCTGCAGCGCTACATCGATCTGGGACGGGAGGCCGCATGACGACGGACGCCCTGCTCACGCGCCGCGAAGGCGCCGTGCTGGTTCTCGTCAACAACAACCCGGCCGCGCGCAATGCGCTCTCGGCCGAGTTCTACACGGCGGCGACGCAAGCGCTGGCCGATGCCGAGGCCGACCCCACCATCGGCGCCGTGGTGCTGACCGGCGCGGGCAAGTTCTTCTGCGCGGGCGGCAACCTGAACCAGCTCATCACGCGCCGCGACATGGCGCCGGCCGAGCGCCGCGCGCGGCTGGAGCTGCTGCACGGCTTCGTGCGCCGCTTGCGCGACAGTTCCAAGCCCGTGATCGCGGCCGTCGAAGGCGGCGCGGCGGGCGCCGGCCTGTCGGTGGCGCTGGCCTGCGACATGCTGGTGTCCGCGCGTGATGCCTTCTTCAGCGCCACCTACATCAAGGTCGGCCTCACGCCCGATGGCGGCCTGACGGCGTTCCTCGCGGAGTTCGTCTCGCGCCAGCTGCTGACCGAGCTGTGCTTGACTGGCGAGCGCGTCACGGCCGAACGCCTGCATGCGCTGGGCGCCGTCAACCGCCTGGTCGACGCAGGCCAGGCCGAAGCCGCGGCCATCGCGCTCGGCGCGCAGCTGGCCGAAGGCCCGGCCCGCGCCAGCGCGCGCATCAAGGCGCTGTGCCGCGGCGCCCACGCGCGCACGCTGGACGAGCAGCTGGAACTGGAAGCCGCGTCCATGGTCGAGAGCCAGGGCGACGACGAGGCGCAGGAGGGCATCGGCGCCTTCCTGGGCAAGCGCCAAGCGGACTTCACCGCGCTGCGCCGGCGTTGACGGGCCGGCACCGACAATCGCGCATCCACAACGAACGGAGACTGATTCCATGACCGCAACTTCCCCTGGACTGCCGCTGGCCGGCGTGCGCGTGCTCGATTTCTCGCGCGTGCTGGCCGGGCCGCTGTGCGCCCAGGTGCTCGGCGATTTCGGCGCCGACGTCGTCAAGATCGAGCATCCCCAGCGCGGCGACGACACGCGCGACTGGGGCATCCGCGTCGGCAAGACCGAGACCACCTACTTCAACAGCATGAACCGCAACAAGCGGTCCATCGCGCTGGACCTGGCCACGCCCGAGGGCCAGGACATGGCGCGCCAGCTGGTGGCCAAGGCCGACGTGCTGGTGCAGAACTTCAAGACCGGCGGCATGGAGAAGATGGGCCTGGGCTACGAGCAGCTGCGCGCCATCAACCCGCGCCTGGTCTATGTCTCGGTGACGGGCTACAACCGCGGCGGCCCCGAGGCCAAGCGCCCGGGCTACGACCTCGTGATCCAGGGCCAGGCCGGCATCATGGCCATGAACGGCGAGGAGGGCCAGGGCCCGCTCAAGTTCGGCATCGCCGCGGTCGACCTCATGACCGGCATGGCCAGCGCCCAGGCCGTGCTGGCCGCGCTCTACCAGCGCGAGAAGACCGGCACCGGCCGCCATGTGGAGATGGCGCTGTACGACTGCGGCCTCATGATCACGGCCTACAGCGGCCTGGAGGCCCTGCACCTGGGCGAAGACCCGCCCAAGTACGGCAACGCCCATCCGTCCATCGTGCCCTACGGCGTGTTCGACGCGGCCGATGGCCCGGTCATCATCAGCGTGGGCAACAACGCCCAGTTCGAGCGCCTGTGCGTCGACGCGCTGCAGCGCCCCGACCTCGCGGCCGACGAGCGCTTCAAGACCAACCTGGGCCGCGGCCAGAACCGCGCCGCACTGCTGCCCGAGCTCTACAAGGAGATCGGCAGCCGCCCGCGCGACCAGCTGATCGCCGCCATGAGCAAGGCCGGCATTCCGTGCGGCGAGGTGCTGGGCCTGCACGAGGCGCTGACCTCGCAGCGCACCCGGGAAGGCGGCCTGGTGACGGAGCAGCCGCACCCCGTGGCCGGCACCACCCAGGTGCTGGCCCCGCCCTACCGCATCGACGGCGAGCGCCTGCCCGTGCGCCGCCCGCCGCCGCAGCTCGGCGCCGACCGCGACAGCGTGCTGCGCGACTGGCTCGGCTGAGCCAGCTTCCCTCTTCGACCCGTTTTTCCCCGCATGACCGATCTGCACCGCACCCCCCTCACCCGCCGCAGCCTCACGGCCCTGGCCCTGGGCGCCGCCCTGGCGCCGCTGGCCGGCCACGCCCAGGGCTTTCCGAGCAAGCTCATCACGCTCTACGTGCCCTTCCCGCCCGGCGGGCCGACCGACACGGCCTCGCGCATCGTGGGCCAGAAGATGGGCGAGATCCTCCAGCAGACCGTCATCGTGGAGAACCGGCCCGGTGCCTCGGGCTCCATCGCCGCCGCCGCCGTGGCGCGCATGCCGGCCGACGGCCACAGCCTCATGATGCTGGCCACGCCCACGCTGCTGGCACCGCACCTGTACCCGTCCGTCAAGTTCGACATCCACAAGGACTTCACGGCCGTGGGCACGACCTACGACCTGCCCATCGTGGTCGTTGTGAATCCCGGCAAGCTGCCGGACGTGCACACGCTGCCCGACCTCATCGCCAAGGCCAAGGCCAGCAAGCCGCCGCTCAACTACACGAGCTCGGGCCAGGGCAGCTTCGGCCACCTGACCATGGAGCTGCTCAAGATCCAGGGCGGCTTCGACATGACGCACGTGCCCTACAAGGGCGGCGTGCCGGCCATCACCGACCTGCTGGGCGGCCAGGTGCCCGTGATGTACGCCGACATGGTCGCGGCGCTGCCGCACATCCAGGCCGGCAAGCTGCGCGCCATCGCGGTCGGCTCGCCGCAGCGCGTGCCCTTCCTGCCCGACGTGAAGACGGTGGCCGAGCAGGGCTTCCCGGGCTTCTCGGCCGTCTCCTGGGGCGGCCTGCTGGCGCCGGCCGGCACGCCCGCGGCCGTGGTCAAGACGCTCAACGACGCGCTCAGGCACGCCCTGGCCGATCCCACGGTGCAGGACAAGCTCAAGAACGCCGGCACCTTCGCCGCCTGGCAGTCGCCGGCCGACACGGCCGCGCGCATCCGCAGCGACGACCAGCAATGGGGCAAGCTGATCAAGGACAAGGGCATCGCGGGCAGCTGAGCCCGCGGCACGCGGTCACCGCATGCGGCGCAGCCGCTCGATCTCGGCCCGGCCGAGCGAGGTGATGTCGACGACGATGGCGCGGTCGCCTTCGCCGCGGCCGTCGTCATAGGTCACGGCCGCCTCCACCATGCCCTGCTTGCGCAGCACGTCGACGAGACGCACCGCGCTGCCGGACACCGGCAGCGGAAACAGCGCCTGGGCCAGGCCCACGAGGTAGTCGCTGTCGGAAGGCTCGCGCGCGCCGGCGGGCCTGCCGTCGGCTTCCGCCAGCCGGGCGCACACCCAGGCACTGCCGCCCAATGCGCGCAGCTGCTCGGCCTCGGCCTGCGAGAGTTCCAACTGCACGGCCACCATCTTCTCCGGCTGCGGCGGCGCAGCGACCGGCGTGGCCACGCGGGCATCGACATTCGGCTCCATGGGCTTCTCCGTGGTGTGCGTGGCCGGCCCGGCGGGCCATCTGCGCACCAGTCCATTCGACACACAGGCCGGCGCGGCGGCTGCGGGGCGTCACCGCCGCAGGCCGTCAGCCGCCACGCCGTCCGTGGTGGGCAGACCCAGGCGGATGGGGCCGCCGGGCGCCGTCGCGTCCACGGGCACACCGCCGCGCGTCACGCGCAGCCGACCCGCCTGCGCCAGCTGCTGCGCCACTCCACGCACCTGCGGCATCAGGCCGCGCCAGCGCGCCCCCTCGGGCGCCAGCGTGCGGGCCACCTCGGAAGGGCAGACCGTGGCACCGGGCCTGCGGGCGGCCAGCAGGCCCAGGATGCAGCGCTCGACCGCGGCGTCCGTCATGCTCCGCCCGCCAAGGCCTGCAGGCGCAGCGCATCGGACGCCGCCGCGCCCGATGCCGTGTTGTCGAAGATGCACCAGCGCTGGGCGCCCGCAGGCCAGTGCGCCAGTTCGGCCGCCCGGGCCTGCAGCCAGTCCTCGCCATAGGCCGACCAGTACATGCGCGGCGATCCGTGCCAGCGGTGGTACAGCACGGCGCCCGCGCCGTCACCCGCCGGCCCCAGCCAGCCGCCGGGCACGGCGGCCGCCGGCCAGCGCGCCGGATCGGCCGCAACCCGGCCGACGCGCCAGCGCACCAGCGCGCGGTCGGCCGTGGCCTCGAACCAGCTCGCGTGGCGCGGCTCGCAGACGACCGGGCCGTCGAACAGGCGTGCCAGGAGCCGGAAGAACGTGCCCACGGGCCGGGCCTCGAACGCCAGCGAGGGCGGCAGCTGCACCAGCAGCACGCCCAGGCGGTCGCCCAGGCCCGCCACCTCGGCGAGAAAGCGTTCCAGCGGCGCCCGCGCAGCGCGCAGCCGCCCTTCGTGCGTGATGGCGCGCGGCAATTTCACGGCGAAACGAAAGCCCGGCGGCGTCTGCGCGGCCCAGCGCGCATAGACCTCGGGCCGGTGGCTGCGGTAGAAGGAGGTGTTGATCTCTGCACTGCCGAACACCCGGGCGTAGCGGGCCAGGTGGCTGCCCTCGCCGGCGAAGCGCTCGGCCACTGCGCGCGGAATGCTCCAGCCCGCCGTACCGATGCGCAGCGTCTGCGGTTTCATGGGAAGCGCCGGCTCACGAAGCGCGAACCCTTCAGCCCGAAGCGCCAGGGCATCTCCTGCGCCTTGGAGATGCCGATGCGCGGGCCGGCCACCACCTCCACCGGCCGCGGTGCGGGCTGCAGTGCGAAGGGCGGGCGGTCCAGCGGCAGACCGTCGTGCGCGCGCGTGATGCCCAGCGCCTGCCCCACACGGCCGGGGCCGGCGCACAGCAGCAGGTCGGCCACCGGCCCGCGGCGCGCGCGCATGCGCTCCAGGCCCTGAGTGGGCTCGATCGCGCGGACCAGCACGCCGGCACCGTGGCCGGCCTCGCGGCAGACCAGGTTCAGGCACCAGTGGATGCCGTAGGAGCGGTACACGTAGGCATGGCCGGGCGGGCCGAACATGCTGGCGTTGCGCGGATCGGGCCCGCGGTGGCTGTGCGAGGCCGGGTCTTCCGCGTCGTAGGCCTCGGTCTCCACGATGCGGCCACCCACGCCGTCGACGAGCAGCACCGCTCCGATCAGGGCGCGGGCGAGGTCGACGGAAGAGCCCTGGAAATCGAGCGCGGCAGCCGCTGGCATGGCCGCATGCTAAGCAGGGCCCACCGGTGCGCGCGTCAGCGGCCGCCGTGCACGCGCGTCGCCGGGCGGCTGCGCCCTACTCGGCCTTGATGTTGTTGTCCTTGACCACCTTGGCCCAGCGCACGGTTTCCGCCTGCATCCACTCGGCCATCTTCTGGCGGCTCATGTCCGAGGGCTCCGAGCCCAGCTCGGCCAGGCGCTTGGCCACGTCGGGCCGCGCCACGATCTGCTGGACCGTGGCCTGCAGCTTGTCGAGCACGGCCGGCGGCGTGCCGGCGGGCGCCAGCAGGCCCTGCCAGGAACCGGTCACGAAGTCCGGGATCTGCGAGGCCACCGTGGGCACGCCCGGCGTGGCCGCGAAGGGCTTGGCGCTGGTGACCGCGATGGCCTTGATCTTGCCGCCCTGCACCAGCGGGTTGGTGGCCAGCACGCTGGCCATGGCGCTGTCGATCTGCCCGCCGGCCAGGTCCGCGAGCGCCTGGGCGCCGCCCTTGTAGCCGATCACGTTGAACTCGAAGCCCTTGTTCTGCGCCAGCAGAATGCCGGCCAGCTGGCTGATGGACGCCAGCGGCGTGCCGAAGCTGACGGGCTTGCCCGACTTCCTCGCGTACGCGGCCAGTTCGTCGATGTTCCTGACCGGCAGGTCCTGGCGCACCACCAGCAGGTGCGGCGAGTAGGCCGGCATGGTGACGGGCGTCAGCTCCTTGAGCGGGTTGTAGTTGAGCTGGGCGACGCTGGGGCCGATGGTGGCGTTGCTCATGTCCATCAGCAGCAGCGTGTAGCCGTCGGGCGCGGACTTGGCCACGAAGGACGCGCCGATGTGGCCGTTGCCGCCCGCCTTGTTCTCCACGATCACGGGCTGCTTGAGCGTCTCGCCGAGCTCCTTGCCGATCAGGCGCGCCAGCACGTCGGAGGTGCCGCCGGGCGGGTTGGGCACGATGATGCGGATGGCCTTGTTCGGGTAGGCGTCCTGCGCCTGGACCGGCAGCGCGGCGCCGGCCAGCAGCGCCGTGGCGGCGATGCCGAGCGCGCGGCGGGAAAGGTGAACGTTCTTCGATGCCATGCTGTCTCCGGTGGTGGGTGTGGTCTGTCAGGGGGCGGGGTGGATCACGTTGCGCAGCGGCTGCGCTTGCGCCAGCCGCGCGATGTTGTCGGCCATGAAGCCGTAGCGCCGCGCCAGCAGCGCTGGCGTGATGGCCGAGATGTGCGGCGTGGCGCGCACGTTGGGCAGCGCGTGGAGGGGGAGGCGCGAGGGCGCGACGGGCGGCTGGCCCTTCCTGGGGTACTGGTACCAGACGTCGAGCGCGGCGCGGCCCAGGCGCTGCGATTGCAGTGCTTCGTACAGGGCCTGCTCGTCCACGACCTCGGCGCGCGCCACGTTGACGAGCAGCGCACCGGCCGGCAGCAGCGCCAGCTGGGGCGCGCCGACCAGGCCGCGCGTGCCCTCGTCCAGCGGGCAAGCCAGCACCAGCACGTCGGCGCGCGGCAGCACGCGGTCGAGTGCGGCGACGGCCACGCTTTCGTCCGCCAGGTCGTGCGGTCTGCCGTTGCGCGTGACGGCGAGCACCTGCATGCCGAAGGCGCGCGCGCGCCGCGCGATCTCCTGGCCGATGTGGCCGAAGCCGACGATGGCCAGGCTGCGCCCCGCCGCCTCGCCGTGCTGCGGCCGTGCGGCATAGGTCTGGGCGAAGGCCTCGGCATCCAGGCGCGCCGGGTACTGCCACAGCTGCAGGCAATGCTCGAGGATGGCGTGCAGCGTGAATTCGGCGATCGGCACCTCGTGGCCGTGCACGTTGCACACCGTGGTGCCGGCCGGCAGCGCGGCCAGCGCGATCTGCTCGGCACCGGCGCCGGGCACGTGCACGAGGCGGCAGCGCAGGCGCGCGGCCACATCGGCATCGATGGCGTTGGCAATGACCACGTCGGCGTGGATCTCGCCCTGGGCGGGGAAGGCATCGAGCGCCTGCACCACGTGGTCAGCGCCGAGCAGCGCGCGCAGGCGCGGCGCGTTGGGGGCGTGGAGTCCGACGATCTTGATCAGCATGGGGTGTCTCGTGTGAAGGGTCAGCGGCTCTCGCGCACGATGAGGCCGTCCTGTTGCTTGAAGGCATCTTGCAGCCGCGTGCCCAGGCCGGCAGCCACGGGCGGCTGGGCCATGCCGTCCTCGATCACGGGCAGGCCCGTCACGATGTCTCGGTACCAGGTCGCCAGCGTGGCGCGCACCACCTCCTGGTAGATCGCGGTGGGCGCGTGCAGCGCCATGTGCAGCCCGGCCATGAGCGTCACGGGGCCGGTGCAGTCGTGCGGCGCCAGCGGCCGGTTCCAGGCCTGGGCCAGCGCCGCGATCTTGCGGCCTTCGGTGATGCCGCCGCACCACGAGAGGTCCAGCATCACCACGTCGAGCGCATCGCCGGCCAGCAGGTCGCGGAAGGGCCGCAGGCCGCCCAGTGTCTCGCTGCCGCAGATCGGCACGCGCGTGCGCCGGCGCAGGTCCGCCAGGCCTACCACGTCGTCCATCTTGTTGAGCGGGTCCTCGACCCAGAACACACCGTACTCCTCCAGCGCCTGGCAGATGCGCAGCGCCGCGTGGCCACCGAACAGGCTGTGCAGCTCGCACATCACCTCGATCCGGTTGCCCACGGCTTCGCGGATCTGGCGGAAGGGCTGCAGGCCCTTCTCCAGGTCGGCCAGCGTGATCAGGTGGCCGCCGCTGGCCGGCACGTAGATGTCGAAGGGCCAGATCTTCATGGCCTTGTAGCCCTCGGCGAGCAGGCTCTTGGCCAGCGCACCGGCGTCGCGCATGAACGCCACCTGGTCGTCGTAGGGCCCCATGGACTCGTCGTCCGCGCCGATGTCGCGGCGCTGGCCCGTGGTGTTGTAGGCGTAGCCCGCACAGGTGTTGTAGACCGGCACGCTGGCGCGGGCACCACCGCCCAGCGCCTGGTACACGGGCACGCCCTGGCGCTGGCCGGCCAGGTCCCACAGCGCGATGTCGACGGCGCTGGCCGCGCGCACCTCGGTGCCCGAGCTGTTGTAGCCCACGTAGGGGGTGAGCAGTTGGCGCGAGATGCCCTCGATCTGGCGCGCGTCGCGGCCCAGCAGGACGGGTGCGAGCTCGGCATGCAGGCAGGTCTCGACGGCGGCCGCGCCGCGAAAGGTCTCGCCCAGTCCGACGAGGCCGTCGCCGGTTTCCAGTTCCAGCCAGATCAGGCTGGGGCGTTCGGGCAGGCGGTAGGTGCGCAGGGCGCGGATGGTGGTCATGTCTTTTCGGCGGTGGTCTTGCAAAGGGGCGACGGGCATCCGCCGGGCGCGTGGTTCCGCGGGTGCGCATGGTCGGGCCGCGCGTCAGGAGATGTCAATTTGCGCCGTTACTTGTCAGACAAGTCGCTATAGTGCGCTGACAACTCCTGCGAGAACCCTGCCGTGGCCGCCATCCTGCTGACCGACACCGTCTACGACCACGTGCTGGCGCTGATCCGCGAGGAAGAACTGTCTGCCGGCGATCGCCTGCCCGGCGAGCACGCGCTGGCCGAGCGCTTCGGCGTGTCGCGGCCGGTGGTGCGCCAGGCGCTGGCGCGGCTGCGGGCGGAGGGCCGCGTGACGGCAGCGCACGGCGCCGGCCATTTCGTCGGCGACGAACCCGCGCTCCGGGGCATCGACTACGGGCCGATCCAGGGCATTCCCGACGTGCGCAGCTTTCTGGAGTTCCGCTGCATCCTCGAGGGCGAGAGCGCGGCGCTCGCGGCGCAATGCCGCGACGCGAGGCTGCGCGCGGCCGTCACGGCGCGGCGCAAGGCCATGGAGGCGGCCACGCAGCGCGGCGAACCCGGCATCGAGGAGGACATCGCCTTCCATGCCGCGATCGCCAGGGCCAGCGAGAACCGCTACCTCGTCATGACCATCGCCGCGCTCATGGCGCACACGCGCGTGGCGATCCGGCTCGTGCGCGAGCTGTCGCCGCAACCCATGATCCACCGCTGGCGCGACGTGCGCGCCGAGCACCTGCGCATCGACGAAGCCATCGCAGCGCGCGATGCAGCGGCCGCGCGCGAGGCCATGGCGCAGCACCTGCGCAGCGGCATCGCGCGGCTGTTTCCGCGCAAGGGCTGAATCCGCGCGCGGGCGTCAGCCAGCGCAGCGGCATGCGATCACGGCGCCCCGGTGCCTGGCGCAGTGGGGCCGGACGCCAGGGGTCCGGAGCTGCGCCAGTCCTGCGCCTGTGCCGCCGTGGCCGGCCGGGCCGGGGCGGCGCCGGCCCAGCGGCGCAGGCCATCGCGGCCCGAAGCGGCGCGGAACAACAGGGCCCCGGCCAGCATGGCGTGCAGCACGGCACCCAGCCGGCTCTGCGCACGCAGCGCGCACAGCGCGAACGCACCGGCGCCGAGCAGCGTGGCCGCATGCTCCTGCGGTGCGCTGTCGCGCGCGTCGTCGTAATCGATGAGCTCGCGCACCTGCTGCTTCAAGCCCGGTGCCTGGCCGGCGCTGCGGTCAAAACTGTCCTGCATGGCTGATCTCCAAGGTCAGCCGCCACTGTGACCGGGACGAGGGCCCCTGGTGCGCCGCGATCTGGCCGTTGCCATGTCGGAGAAGACGCCGCGCGGCCGGTGTGCGCGGCTGGCAGGCGACCACATGCAGGCCTTGCGCGTCGGACGGCAGGCCGGGCCGCGCCCGGTGCCGTCCCACGTGCACATGTGGCAACGCCTGCGGTCGCCGCCCTGCGCAGGTCGGCAGTCTTGCGGCCATGCACTCCACCAACACATCCACCCTGGCCGAACCCGCCCTCACCGCGATGCCTACGGGCCTGCAGCGCCAGGCCTATCCCTGTTCCGACGACCGATACCCGGCCAGCATCGGCCACGCGCTGGCGCCGGTACATGCGAGCTCCTACCGCGCCGTGTACGAGGAACTCGTGAACCCGGCCACCGAACGTCTGGCGGCGCAGCGGCGCTCGCTCGCGCTGCTGCGCGATGCGCTCGGCGCCGTGGCGAGCCAGGCGGACGACCTGCCGGACTCGCCCGAGGGGCTGTTCGACTGGATGACGGCCTCGGCGAAGAAGGCCACCGATGCCTACCAGGAGTACCTCGCGCAACGCCGCGCCGGTGCGCCGCGCCGCTTCTTCGCCAGCCGCACGCACGCGCTGTATTTCCTGCAGGCCGTGGCGCCGACCAAGCTCGTCGACGGCTCCTGGCTGTTCGGCTGCATGCGCCATGCGCGCGACCCGCGCATGGCCGGCCTGGCGCAAACCTACCTCGAAGAACTCGGCAGCGGCGACGCCAGCAAGAACCACGTGCTGCTGTACCGCGAGCTGCTGCGTGCCCATGGCCTGAACGAAGGCACGCACCTCAGTGACGAGCACTTCGAGCAGGGCGCCATCCAGCTGGCGCTCGGACACACGACCGAGCAGATGCTGCCCGAGGTGATCGGGTTCAACCTGGGCTACGAGCAGCTGCCGCTGCACCTCTTGATCACCGCCTACGAGCTCAACGAACTGGGGCTGGACCCGTACTACTTCACGCTGCACGTGACCGTGGACAACGCCGACAGCGGGCATGCGCGCAAGGCCATCGATGCCGTGGCGCTGAACGCCGCACGCTTCGCAGACCCCGGCCGCTACTGGGAGCGCGTGCGCCGCGGCTACCGGCTCAACGACCTGGGCCTGGGCACCAACAGCGTGATCGCCGGTTTCGACCTCGACGCCGAGGTGCTGCGCATCCTCATCGCCAAGAGCGCGGCCGGCGCTGGCGCGCATTCCGACTACTGCCGCATCGAAGGCCGCACCGTGAACGGCTGGCTCAGCGAGCCCGCACGCGTGGGCGAATTCCTGCAGGCCCTGGTGCGCAAGGGCTGGATCGTGCCGGGCGCTGAGCCCGCGCAGAGCCGCTTCTGGCAGCTGCTGGTGGGCGAGCGCGCCGAAATGTTCGGCGTGTTCAGCGACTACGAGCTGCAGGCGCTGTTCGACTGGATCCGCGGACCGGCCGCAGTGGACGGCCGCCGCTACGACGCGCCCGCCCAGGGCGCGGCGCGCACGCCGAGCTTCCGGGCCGCGCAGCGCCTGCGCGCCAGCGTCGGCACCGAGGGGCCACCCGCCGAGGATGTTGAGCAGCACCTGCTCGCACCCGGCGCGCACTGGACGCCGCAGGGCCTGGACGCCACGCGCGCGCTGGTGGCCAGCCTGCGCGGCTGAGGTCCGTCCACGGCGCGGGGGAGGCGGCCGCTCTACCATCGCGCCATGAGCACCTTGCACGACGACTCCAACCACCTGCGCCGCGCCTTCGTGGCCGCACGCACCGCCCGCGCCGCCGGCGACATGCCCTTCGGCGCGGTGCTGGTCCGTGACGGCCAGGCCGTCTGGACGGCGCGCAACCGCCAGCACACGGCCGGCGATCCCAGCGCCCACGCCGAACTCGTGCTGCTGCGCGAGGCCTGTGCGGCCCTGGGCCCGGACGCGCTGCGCGGCGCCACGGTCTACGCCAGCGGCGAGCCCTGCGCCATGTGCGCGGGCGCCATGTTCTGGGCCGGCGTGGCCCGCATCGTGTTCGGCGCGCCGCTGGCCGAGATGGAGGCGCGCCTGGGCGGGCCGCTGCTGGGCCTGGGCTGCGCGCAAACGCTGGCCGC
Organism: Pseudorhodoferax aquiterrae; assembly: GCF_014652235.1. Taxonomy (GTDB): domain Bacteria; phylum Pseudomonadota; class Gammaproteobacteria; order Burkholderiales; family Burkholderiaceae_C; genus Pseudorhodoferax; species Pseudorhodoferax aquiterrae. The sequence goes on along the minus strand of NZ_BMYK01000001.1, from coordinate 26,504 downwards.
CGCGCAGCCGGCCGTGACGGTCCAGGGGCCGCTGTTGCTGGACGAAGCGCTCGCCGCCCTGGCTTAGCCGCCCTGCACCACCGCGTCGCGGAAGTCGGCGCAGACCGGAGACAGGTAGCCCGCCGCCCGCCAGAACACGCCCAGTTCGCGCCGCCACAGCAGCGCATCGCCGGGCAGCGCCACCAGCCCGTGCCCTTCGCCCTGCTGCAGCAGCTGCGCGGGCAGGATGCCCAGCAGGTCGGACTGGCGCAGCAGCTCGGCAAAGGCCGAGGGCGAGGCCGTGCTCTCCACGGCCACGCGCGGCGGCGGCAGGCCAGCTTCGGTGAAGCGCTCGTCCAGCCAGTGGCGCAGGTACAGCGAGCTGGCCGGAAGCGCCCAGCGCTCGGCCGTCAGGTCGGCCAATGCGCGCAGCTGCGCGCGGCGCGGGTGGCCGCTGCGCAAGGCCACGCGCAGGTCCAGCGGGCCGAGCGGGCGCCAGTCCAGGTCGCGCGGCACGCGGTCGGGTCGCGCGGCCAACACGAGGTCGACCTCGGCGCGCTGCAGCAGCTCCAGCAGCCGCGCGCTGAGTTGCGTCTCGATGCTGAACTGCGCGAGCGGCCGCTGCGCGACGAAGCGCGCCAGCAGCGGCGAGAGCAGCGTGGACATCAGGTGCGGCAGCACGCCCACGCGCACGGCGCCGGCGCGGGCCTGGCGCTGCTCGGCCAGGTCGCCGCGCAGGTCGCCCATGGCCAGCAGCACGCGCTGCGCATGGGCCTTGAGCGACAGGCCCGCGGGCGTCAATGCCACGCCGTGGCCGCTGCGCTCGACCAGGCGCAGCCCGGAGCCGGCCTCCAGCCGCGCCAGCGTCTTGGACAGCGCCGACTGCGTGACGCCCAGGGCGTCCGCCGCACGGTGCAGGTTGCCGTGCTCGGCCAGTTGCAGGAACGCCTGCAGGTCTTCCAGCCGCATGTTGCCTCCGCGCGGGGGTGCTGCCGGTGATTCCCCATGATTCCCGGCAGGCATCGGATTCGGCCCGGCAGGAATTGAGCGGGACCGGGCGGCGATCCTAAACTGCCCCGCAAGCAGGCGGCCCGGGCAACGGCCGCCGCACAGACACCAAGGAGACAACCCATGCCCATCGCCCACCGGCGCCGCCTTGGCGCTGCCTTGCTGGCCCTGCCTTTGCTGGCCGCGCTGCCCGTCCACGCATCCGACAACGCGCCCTACCCCAGCAAGCCGCTGACCATCGTCGTGCCCTCGGTGGCCGGCAATGTCAACGACGCCGTGGCCCGGCTGCTGGGCCAGGAGCTCACCAAGGTCTGGGGCCAGCCCGTCATCGTCGACAACAAGCCCGGCGCCGGCACCACCACGGGCACCAAGTTCGTGGCCCAGGCACCCAAGGACGGCTACACGGTGCTGCTGACCTTCACGGCCCATGTGCAGAACCCGCCGCTGTTCCCCAACATCGGCTACGACCCGGTGAAGGACTTCACGGCCGTGAGCGAGGTGGCGGCCTCCTCGACCATCCTGGCGGTGTCGCCGGACTTCCCGGCGCGCACGCTGCCCGAGCTCGTCAAGCTCGTCAAGGCCAACCCGGGCAAGTACCCGTACGGCTCCTATGGCATGGGCACCACCGGCCACATCCTGGGCGAGTTGTTCAAGCGCGAAGCGGGGCTTCAAATGGAGCACGTGCCCTACAAGGGTGGTGCGCCGCTGGCCACCGACCTCGCGGCCGGCCACGTCAAGATCGGTTTGATCGCGGTGGGCACGGCCAAGCCGCTGCTGCAAAGCGGCAAGCTGGTCCCGGTGGCCATGGCCGGCGCGCAGCGCTCGGCCCTGCTGCCCGAGGTACCGACTTTTCTCGAGAACGGCTACAAGGGCTTCGAGCCCGACGCCTGGATGGGCCTCTTGATGCCGGCCGGCGTGCCGGCGGAGCGCGCAGCGGCGCTGTCGAAGGAGGTCGCGCGCATCGTGCGGCTGCCCGAGATCGACAAGCGCATGCGCGAACTGAACCTCGTGCCCATCGGCAACACACCGCAGGAGTTCGACGCCGTGCTGCGCGGCGACCTGGACAAATGGGCGCGCTTCGTGCGCGAGCTCAACATCAAGATCGAATGACCCCACCGACCCCCTACACCGGACTGCTCTGCACCCGCTTCGGCCACTGGAGCGAACTCGCACTCACGCAACTGCCGCGCCAGCCGCTGGCCCCGGGCCAGGTGCGGCTGAGCGTGCGCCATGCCGGCGTGGGCTTCGCCGTGAGCCTGTTCGTGGCCGGAAAGTACCAGCGCAGGCCTCCACTGCCCTTCACACCCGGCACCGAGGCCGCGGGCGAGGTGCTGGAGGTGGCACCGGACGTGACGCAGCTGCGGCCCGGCCAGCGCGTGATGGCGGCATTGGACTGGGGCGCGTTCGCCGAGGAGGTGGTGATCGCCGCCGACACGGTCTACCCGCTGCCCGACGCCGTGCCGCTGGCCAAGGCCGCGGCGCTGCCTATCACCTACGGCACGACCTGGTCGGCGCTGCAATGGCGCGCTGCCCTGCAGCCGGGCGAGACGCTGCTCGTGCACGGCGCGGCCGGCGCGCTGGGCATGGCGGCCGTGCAACTCGGCCGCCTGATGGGCGCGCAGGTCATCGCCACGGCCAGCACGCCCGAGAAACGCGCCGCCGCGCTGGCCCTGGGCGCGCACCACGCGCTGGCCGGCGATGCCGAGACGCTGGCGGCCGCCGTCAAGGCGGTCTGCCCGCGCGGCGCCGACGTGGTGTTCGACCCTGTGGGCGGCGCGCTGTTCGACGCCTCGCTGCGCTGCACCGCGCCCGAGGCGCGCATCCTGAGCATCGGCTACGCGAGCGGCACCATCCCGAGCGCGCCGGCCAACCTGCTGCTGGTCAAGAACCTCAGCGTGATCGGCTTCAACTACGGTTACTACATCGGCTGGGGCCTGACCGACGAGCGCCGCCGCTACGCGCCCCGGGTGCAGGCGCTGATCGCCGAGCTGCTGGCCAACGTCGCCGAAGGGCGGATGGCCTTGCCGCAGACCCAGCATTTCCCGCTGGCCGACTGGCATGCGGCGCTGGACACCACGCTGTCGCGCCGCGCCATCGGCAAAGTCATCATCGACATGCCATGAACGCAGAAGACCTCCCGCTGCACGGCCTGACCGTGCTCGATCTGTCCCAGGGCATCGCCGGCCCGCACTGCGGCCTGCTGCTGCGCCAGCAGGGCGCGCGCGTGGTCAAGGTCGAGCCGCCGCAGGGCGACTGGAGCCGCCAGATGGGGCGCGCGCGCGCCGGCCATACCGCCATCTCGATCGCCTACAACCTGGGCAAGGAAAGCGTGGTGCTGGACACGCGCAACGAAACCGGCCGCGCCGCACTGCGCGCGCTTGCAGCGCAGGCCGATGTGGTGGTGCAGAACTACCGGCCCGGCGTGGTCGAGCGCATGGGCGTGGGCTACGCCGAACTCGTGGCGCAACGGCCGGGCCTGGTCTACGTCTCGATCTCGGGCCACGGCGCGACCGGCCCCGATGCGCAGCTGCCCGCCCTGGACACCACCATGCAGGCGGCCACCGGCCTCATGCATCTGAACCGCGACGCCCAGGGCACGCCGCGCCGCATCGGCTTGTTCCTCGTGGACATCGCCACCGGCCTGCAGGCCGCGCAGAACGCCATGGCCGCGCTGGTGCGCGCCGCACGCACGGGCAAAGGTCGCCATGTGCAGGTCTCGATGCTGGAGACGGCCGCCGCGCTGCAGAGCTATGTGGTGCTGGACGCCGCGATGTTTCCGCAGGCCGAGGCCGCGGCCTTCAACGTGCCGACCGGCCTGTTCCGCGCCAGCGACGGCCACCTGTACGTGAGCATGCTGGACGACGCCATGTTCCGCCGCCTCGCCGAGGCGCTGGACCGGCACGACTGGCTGGCGGATCCGGGCCTGGCCACGAGCGCGGGCCGCATCCCGCGCGCGGCCGAGCTCAACGGCGCGCTGGCCGCCCAGATCGCCACCCAGACCGTGGCCGATTGGGAGGCCCTGCTGCGCCGCCACGACGTGCTGCACGCGCGCGCCGCGCCGCCCCAGGACCTGCCGCAGAGCGCGCAGGCACGGCATGCGGGCGTGTTCGCGCCGCTGGAGGTTCCGGGGCTCGGCCGGCTGGACTGGCCGAACATGCCGGGCCAGGCCGGGCGTGCACCGCAGGGCGAGGCGCCGCTGCTGGGTCAGCACACGCAGGCGGTGCTGGCGGAGTTCGGCATCGCGGTGGTTCCCCCAGGCTAGCGCGGCACCCCTGTCACGGTGGACGGCATCGGCGCGCGCACGGCGCGCCGAAAGATCGACGGCGACACGCCGGTGTGCTCCTTGAAGAAGCGCGAGAAGTTGCCGGGCGCCGAGAACCCGAGATCCAGCGCGACGTCGGTGAGCGGCGCGCCCTCGCCGACCCGCCGCATCGCCTCCTCCACGCGGACCGCGCTCCAGAACACCTGGGGCGTCGTGTTCAACTGGTCGCGGAACAGGGCGAACAAGTGACCGCGCGACAGCCCGACGCGGCCCGCGACCTCGTCGATGGTGGCCTTGTCGGAGACATGCGCACGCATGTGCGCGATGACCGCGCGCAGGCGGTGGTCCAGCGACGCACCCAGCGCGATGTGCGGCCGTGGCCCCACCTCGTTGGCCGCATCGGTGGCCGCCTCCAGCAAGCGCTCCACCTGGTCGTCCACCGCGGCGCGCGGGGACTGTGCCGACAGGATCAGGTCCAGCACCTGCCAGCAGGCACGGCGCAGGCCGGCGTCGATGTGCACCCGCGGGGTCGCGAAGCGCAGGCCGCGGCCCGCGGCGTCGGCCCGCTCCTTGAGCCAGGCGTGGCGCACCATGAAGACGAGGAACACCGCGACGCCGCCCTCCTCGCGCATCGTGAAGTCGTGCGACTCGAAGGCGTTCACACCCAGGGCCAGGTCTTCGCCATACTCGACGCGCTCGTCACCGACGCGGGCCGTGCCGCGGGCCCCGCCCAGCCAGAACGCGATCTGCGCTTCGGAATGCGCGTGCGGCACCAGGTTGCCCCGCAGCTCCAGCACGATGGCCGTGCCGAAGGCTCCTTCGTGAAGTGCATACGCCTCTGCCATGCCCAAGCTCCCACAACGTGGCGCGGATTCTGGTGCGCGTTCCGCCGTCCACGGCGGCCTCCTCGGGTAAGCCCTGAGAAACCCACCTGACTCTGCGATACGCCGGCAGACGTTGCGATAAGCGCGCGGGAGGACCGGCGCCTACAGTTTTGCCAACGTCCTGCACCGCCCGGCACACCGGACAGGCAGGCCGCCCCGCAACTTTCTGGAGCACCCCATGCGACTTGCCGCATTCCTCGCCGATGGCCACGCCCATGTGGGCTTGGTCGACCCCGACGGACACACCATCACCGCGCTCGACATGCCACGCGCCGAGGCCGCCTACGGCGTCCTTCCCCTCATCGCAGCACTGGCCGAAGGCAGGCCGCTACCGGCGACAACGGAGCGCCGCTTCAAGGTCAAGGAGGTGCAGCTGGACGCACCGCTGCCCAGGCCGCGCCGCAACCTCTGGTGCGTGGGCCGCAACTACCACGCGCATGCCAAGGAGCTGTCGGCCTCGGTGTTCAAGGACAACGACGCCAACCCCGCATCCTGGCCCATCGTCTTCACCAAGGTGCCCGAGTGCGTCGTGGGTCCGCACGACGCGGTGCACGTTCCGAGCGAGGTGTCCGAGCAGATCGACTACGAGGCCGAGCTGGCGGTCGTCATCGGCAAGGGCGGCAAGAACATTCCCAGAGCCGCCGCGCTGGCGCATGTGTTCGGCTACACCATCGTCAACGACGTGACCGCGCGCGACGTGCAGATGCGCCACCAGCAGTGGGACATGGGCAAGTCGTTCGACACCTTCTGCCCCATGGGCCCTTGGATCGTCACGGCCGACGAACTGGACGGCACGAAGACGCGCGTGCGCTGCTGGGTCAACGGCGAGCTGCGCCAGGACGGCCCGACCGAGAACATGATCTTCGACATCCCGACGCTGATCGAGACCGTCTCGCGCGGCATCACGCTGTACCCGGGCGACGTCATCGCCACCGGCACCCCCGCCGGCGTGGGCATGGGCCTGCAACCGCCGCGCTACCTGCGCGCCGGCGACGTCGTGCGCATCGAGGTGGATGGCCTGGGCGCCATCGAGAACCGGTTCGTCTGAGCATGGCCACGCAGCTCATCAACGGCCTGGCCGTCGAGATCACCGGCGAAGGCGACGCGGTTCTGTGCATCCACGGCCTGGGCGGCTCGTCCAATGTGTGGACGCCCATCGCGGGCGCGCTGCAGGCGTTCCAGCGCATCGCACCCGATCTGCCCGGCAGCGCACGCTCCGCGCTGGCGGCCGCTCCGCTGTCCATCGAGAGCCTGGTGGAGACCATGGCCGCACTGCTGCAGCGGTTGGAACTGCCGTCGGTGCATGTGGTCGCGCACTCGTTGGGCACCATCGTGGCCCAGCACCTGGCCGTGGCGTATCCGCAGCTGGTGCGCTCGCTCGCGCTGTTCGGTCCCCTGGTGGCGCCGCCTGAGGCGGGCCGTCCGGGCATCCGGGCACGTGCCGCGCTCGCCCGCCAGGGCGCGGTCGCCATGCAGGAGATCGCCGATGCCATCGTGCGGGGCGCCACGAGCCAGGAGACCCAGGCCGAGCGGCCGGCGGTGCTGGCCGCTGTGCGCGAGCTCATCATGCGCCAGAGCGGCGAGGGCTACGCCCAAAGCTGCGAGGCGCTGGCCGCTGCGCAGTCCGCGGCGCTGGAGGCCATCGCCGTGCCCGTGCTGCTGGTGACCGGCGACCAGGACGGTGTGGCCCCTGCGGCCAACGTCGAAGCCATGGCCAGGCGCATCGGTGACGCCGCCGTGGTGGTGCTGCCCGGCTGCGGCCACTGGACCACCCTGGAGCAGCCGCAACGCTGCGCCCAGGAACTCGCAAGGTTTTACGCGCGGCTGCGCTGAACACGCTCCCGGCCCGGCCGGGAACCTCACGTGACCACAGGTCAAGGAGACAGAGATGACACGGTATGCATTCACGAACGTTCGCATCTTCGACGGCACCGGCGAGGACCCGTATCTGGGCGAGGTGCTGGTCGAGGACAAGAAGATCCTCCAGGTGGTGCGCGCGCCTGGGAAAGTCCAGACCGAAGGCGCCCGCGTGTTCGAAGGCCGCGGCCGCTTCCTGATGCCCGGCATGACCGAGGCCCACACGCACTTCTCCTGGAACGACCAGCCTTCGCTGGCCGCCATCCAGTTCATGCCGCCGGAGGAGCACATGCTCTGGTGCGTGCGCGTGGCCAGGCGCTACCTGGACATGGGCTGGACCTCGGCCATCGGCGCGGCCGCTGCCAAGCCACGGCTGGACGTGGTGCTGCGCAACGCCATCGACGCGGGCGAGTTCCCGGGGCCGCGCTACCTGGCCGGCTCGCAGGAGATCACGACCATCGGCGCTTTGGGCGACAACACGCTGCCGCACATGCCTTTCGAGGAGCTGAGCTTCGGCAGCGTCTGCAGCGGCCCGGAGGAGATCCGCCGCTCGGCGCGCACCTTCATCAAATACGGCGTCGACCACCTGAAGATCAACCTGTCCGGCGAATACATCGCCGGCCTGCCGGCCGAGATGTCGCCGTTCTCCGAGGAAGAGGTGGCGATGCTGTCGCGCGAGGCCAAGCGCTACGGCAAGCGCGTCGCAGCGCACGCCCGCTCCAGCGAATCGGTCAAGCTGTGCGTGCGCCACGGCATCGAGATGGTCTACCACGCCAGCTTCGCCGACGAGGAGGCGCTGGACATGCTGGAGGCCCACAAGGACAAGCATTTCGTGGCCCCCGGCATCGGCTGGCTGGTGCGCACCACCTACCACGCGGCCGACTACGGCATCACCGAGGCCGTCGCCAGGCAGATGGGCTACCAGCGCGAGCTGGAGGTGGCGGCCGAGAGCCTGCGCAAGATGCGCCGGCGCGGCATCCGCATCCTGCCCGGCGGCGACTACGGCTTCGCGTGGATGCCGCATGGCACCAATGCCAACGACCTGCAGTACTTCGTCGACTACATCGGCATGACGCCCAAGGAGGCGCTGCTGTCGGCCACCGCGCTGGGCGGCCAGATCATGATGCAGCCCGACACGCTGGGCCAGCTCCGGGCCGGCTACACCGCCGACCTGCTGCTGGTCGACGGCGACCCGCTGCAGGACCTGTCCATCCTGACCGACCCTGCCCGGATCCAGCTGGTCATGAAGGACGGGGTGATCCACAAGGAATGCTCTACGCCGACGCCCAGGGACGCGGCGCTGCACCTGGAGGGCGCCGACTTCCCGCTGCGCGAGGAAGGCGTCAAGGAGGCCCTGGCGGAGATCGGCTGACGCGCTGCGCCGGGCGGCGAGCGAGAATCCGGCGCGCGCGCCACGGCGCCGCATGCCGCCCCAGCCGCCAGATGCCACCCCTTCGCCACCCTGTTGCGCTTCTCCTTGCAGCCGCCGCGCTCGGGCTGGTCGGCTGCGGCAACGAGGCCGGCGGCACGGCGCAGCTGGGCCAGGACCGCGGCTGCATGCGCTGCCACGGCATGGTGACGAAGTTCGTCGGCCCCGGCTTCCTGCAGATCGCCGACCGCTACCGTGGCGACCCCGGCGCCGCAGCCCGGCTCAGCGCGAAGATCGTGCAGGGCAGCGTGGGCACCTGGGGCAATGTCATCATGCCGCGCCAGCCGCAGGTCAGCGCGGCCGAGGCCAGTGCCCTGGCCGAATGGGTGCTGGCCCAGCAGCCCGCGCCCTGAGCGCTACAGGCCGCCTACAGCGCCCCGAGTTCCTCGCGCACCAGCCGCACGATCAGGCGGTCCAGCGTGTCCACCGAATAGTTGCGCACATCGTGCACGGTCTCGCGGCCCGGGCCGCTGGCCGGCCGCTGCGCGTCGGCGTAGGTCAGGAACACGAAGCGGCCGCCGGTGTACTGGGCGATCTGGCGCTGGATGTACTCGCCCTGCGGGTTGAGCCCGCTGGCGCCGACGCTGAAGACCTTGATGCCCTTGCCCAGCGCGGCCTGCATGTCCTGGTCGTACTGGGGGCCGCCGTCGTCCAGGTGCGGCGGTGCGTCGGCCAGCAGCAGCACCATGCGCGTGGCACCGTCGCCGCGCCAGGCCAGGCGGTGCACGGTCGCGTGCAAGGCCTCGTTCATGGCTTCGGGCTCGTCGCCCCCACCGTCGGCCTGCAAGCGGTCCAGCACGCGCTGGAAGGCGCCCAGGTCGTTCGTGAAGTCGTGGCTGCGCAGCACGAAGGCGTCGCCCTGGTCGCGGTAGGCCACCAGCGCAAAGCACAGGTCGGGCTGGCTGGGCAGGCCCGCCACCTCGTCGGCGATGCTGCGCAGGCTGGCCTTGAGCTTGCCGATCTCGTCGCCCATGGAGCCCGTGGCATCGACCAGGAAGACCAGGTCCAGCCGCGCGCGGTCTGGCGCCACGGCGCCGTCCAGCCGCAGTTCCAGCGCGCTCTTCTGTCCGCGCTGCAGGTAGCCGCGGCTTTCCAGGCCGCCGCGCCGGGCCGTCACCTCGTAGACGCGCGCCCCCTGGGCGTCGAAGGCGTCCGGGTGCAGCCAGACCTTGCCGGCGCGGTCGGTGCGCGCCCACGCCGCCTGGCCCTGCGGCGAGCGCACCAGCACCTCGGCATCGGCCACCGCGCGGCCTCGCCCGTCGCGCACCTGCAGCAGGTAGCGCTCGCGGATGTCCAGGGCGCGGTGCGCCACCTGGGTGCGCGCGCGGAAGGCCAGGTACTCGGCGAAGTCGGCGTTGTCGTCGACCACGCCGGCCGTCACTGGGCCCGGCGGGCGCTGGCGCTGCGGCGCCTCCTTCTCCGCGCCGCTGGAGGCCCGCGCTCCGGCCGGTGCGGCATCCGCACGTTCGACCAGGGCGGCTTCAGCGGCCGGCGCTGGGGCCGCCGCCAGGCGGGGCCGCGACAGGGCCTTGGACGATGCCAACTCCTGTCCACCGCCCTGGCCCGGCACCTCGTGCATCTGCGGCGGCCGGGCGCAATGGGCCGCGCTCGGCGCGCGGAAGTTCGGGCGCACCTGCAAGGGCGCGAAGGCGGGCAGCTGGGCCGGCCCCGTGCCGCCCGCCACCGGCAACTCTGCCGGTTGCGGCCAGAGCGCGGCGCCCGGCGCCTGGGCCGCGCAGGCCGAGAGCATGAGCTGTGCGCTCAGCAGCGCCGCCACGGGGCGACGAAGGTGCTGCAGGCGGGGAACGAAGGGCCTCGGGGGCATCGGTGGCTCCGGTGGTTGCGATGCCCTGTGTACGGCCCGCCAGCCACCGTGGGGTTGCGGCGCAGACCCCGCGCTAACCCCATGCGCGCGGTTGCGCCGTAGAAGGTGGTGTGAGAATCCAACGATGCTTCAGCGCAGCCACCACGACATGCCCGACGAGGTGCTGATGCAGGCCTATGCGCAGGGCGACAGCGCTGCCTTCGACCAGCTCTATGCGCGGCACGAGGCCGCCTTGCTGCGCTTCGTGCGCCGCCTGCTCGGCACGCGGCTCGCGGCGCAGGCGGACGAGGTGTTCCAGGACACCTGGATGCGCATCGTCGCGGCGCGTGCGAGCTTCGACGCCGACCGCGCCGGCTGGCGCACCTGGGCCTTCACGATCGCCCACAACCTGGCCATGGACCGGCTGCGCACGAGTGGCCGCGAGCAGAGCCTGGAGGAAGCCTCCACCGAGGGCGAGGACCCCATGGAATGGCTGCAGGAGGCGCTGGACCTGGCCCACCCGCCGGCCGACGACCTGGCCCACTGGCGCGCCGCCGGGCGCCAGCTGCTGCATTGCCTGGACGCGCTGCCCGACGCCCAGCGCGCCGCCTTCCTGCTGCACCACGAGGACGGCGCCAGCGTGGAAGACCTGGCGGACCGCCTGGGCCTGGGCTTCGAGACCGCCAAGAGCCGGCTGCGCTACGCGCTCGCCAAGCTGCGGGGCTGCATGCAGCACTACCTCACGCCCAGCGGAGCCGCCCGGTGAGCGCACCCCGCCCCACCCATCTGCGCGATGCGCGCCTGCGCCATGCGCTGGCGCATGCGCCCGATGCGCAGGCCGCGCCGGCAGAGGCGACGCGCGCGGCCATCCTGCGCCATGCCCATGCGGCCGTGGCGACGCCGGCGGCTGTCGCCCCCCTGCCCTGGTGGACACGGCTCGCGCAGGCGCTGGACGGCCCACGCCGCCCCTGGAACGCGGGCTTTGCCACGGTGCTGCTGGCCTGCGTGGCGGCAGGCCTGTGGTGGGAGCGCGATGTGCCTGGCCCGACGCCCGATGCGCAGCGCCCGTTGCCCGCACCCGTCACGCAGCAAGCGCCCGCGCAACAGGAAACCACAGCGCCAACGGACAAGCCGGGCGCCGACGCAGCGCCGCAGGCACACGAGAAGAAGGTGCCGTCGCCCCCGCGGCCGCAGCCGGCGCCTGCCACGCCACGGCCGGAGCCCGCCGTGCCACCGGCTCCGGCCGCGGCGAAGCCTTCGGCCGAAGTCCAGCTGCGCGCGCGGGCGCCGTCGGCCGCGCCAGCGGCGCAAGACACCGAGGACATGACCGCCTCCAGGGCCAGCCGTGCGTCGGCTGGCAGCCCGTCGCGCCCCAGCGCCACGCCAGAGCTGGCCGAGCCTGCGCCCGCAGCAGCCCCGGATGCCTTCGCCTGGACCGCGCTGCAACGGCAGCCCGCAGCCGCCCGTGCGCGCGCCAGCCTGCCTGCGGACCTTGCGCAGGCCGTCGACGGCCTGCTGCGCACGGGGGCCACGGCCGTGCCGGCCGACGACCCCGTGCTGGCGCGCATCGCGCTGCTGCACGAGGGCGGTGCCGTGCTGGGCGTGCTCGAACTGGGCGCCTACAGCCTGCGCTGGACGCCGGCCGGCGACCGGCTCCCGCGCGCCTTTGCCGCGCGCGTCGAACCGGCCACGTCGCAGCGGATCCGGGAAGCGCTGGCGCCGTGACAGACGGCGCTGCGCGGCGGCCTGCTCAGGGGTGCAGGATGGTGCGGCCGCGGATGCGGCCGGCGCGCAGGTCGTCGAGCGCCTGCGAGGCCTGGGCCAGCGGCTGGCCTGTCAGCGGCATGGCCGGCAAGCGACCGGCCCGCGCGATGGCCAGCAGCTCCTGCATCTCGGCCAGGCTGCCCACGTAGGAGCCGACCACGCTGACGGCCTTCATCGTGACCATCGCCGGCACGATGGTCGTGGCCCCGCCGAACAGGCCCACGCAGACCAGCGTGCCGCCCTTGCGCAGCGCGCCCAGCCCGAAGTCGAACGAGGACGGTGCGCCGACGAAGTCCACCGCGGCCGCGACGCCGCCGCCCGTGGCCTTGAGCAGCGCCTTGAGCGCGCCGTCGGCGCTCGGGTCGATCAGCTCGCCCGCGCCCGCCTCGCGCGCGACGTCCCACTTGCTGCGGTCGAGCTCGACCACGATGGGCGGGCGCTGGAACATCTCCCGCGCAAGCCGGATGCCCGACAGGCCCACGCCACCGGCGCCGATGAGCATGACCGCATCGTCGGCGCCGGGCGCGTCGATCTTCTTCAGCGCGCCGTAGGCCGTGAGGCCCGAGCAGGCCAGCGTGGCGGCCTGGTCCTCGGGCAGCGGGTCGTAGTCGAGCAGCACGCGGGGGTGCGGCACCATCACATGGTCGGCGAAGCCGCCGTCGCGGTGCACGCCCAAGGCCTGCGGCGAATTGCACAGCTGCTCGTCGCCCGCCAGGCACAGCGTGCAGCGGCCGCAGCCGATCCAGGGGTAGACCACGCGCCGGTCGCCCACGGCCACGCCGCGCGCCTCGGGGCCCACGGCCACCACGGTGCCGGCGATCTCGTGGCCCAGCGTGCGCGGCGGCTGCATGGCGCGTGCCATGTCCAGCCGGTTGCCACCGCCCAGGTCGAAGTAGCCGTCCTGCAGGTGCACGTCGCTGTGGCACACGCCGCAGCTGCCGACCTTGAGCAGCACCTCGCTGCCCTGGGGTTGCGGCGTCTCGCGGATGGCCTGGGCCAGCGGTTTGCCGAAGGTCTCGATCTGGTAGCTCAGCATGGCGTACTCCTGCGTTCAGCCCGACAGCGTACAACGAGCGCCCGGACGCGGGCCCACGCGCAGTCGCCGCGGCGACTGCGCCGGCACGCCGCCAATCAGCTGCTGAACAGGAAGTTCATCACGTCGCCATCCTTGACGACGTAGTCCTTGCCTTCCGCGCGCATCTTGCCCGCGTCCTTGGCGCCCTGCTCGCCCTTGTAGGCGATGTAGTCGTCGAAGGCGATGGTCTGGGCGCGGATGTAGCCCTTCTCGAAATCGGTGTGGATGGCACCGGCCGCCTGCGGGCCCGTGTCGCCGATGCGGATGGTCCAGGCGCGCACTTCCTTCACGCCGGCCGTGAAATAGGTCTGCAGGCCCAGCAGCTTGTAGGCGGCGCGGATCAGGCGGTTCAGGCCCGGCTCGTCCTGGCCCAGTTCCTTGAGGAACTCGAGCCGGTCGGCATCGTCCATCTCGGACAGCTCGGCCTCGATCTTGGCGCAGATGGCGACCACGGGCGCACCTTGCTTGTTCGCGTACTCGGTCAGGCGGTCCAGGAAGGGGTTGTTCTCGAAGCCGTCCTCGGCCACGTTGGCCACGAACATGGCCGGCTTGGCGGTGATGAGGCTGAAGCTCTTGACCAGCGGGCGCTCCTCCTTGGTGAAGTCCAGCGTGCGCACGGGGATGTTCTCGTTCAGCGCGGCCTGGCAGCGTTCCAAGAGGCCGACCAGCTTCTGGGCGTCCTTGTCGCCCGAGCGCGCCACCTTCACGTGGCGCTGCAGGGCCTTTTCCACCGTGGCCAGGTCGGCCAGGCACAACTCGGTCTGGATCACTTCGATGTCGGAAATCGGATCGACCTTGCCGGCCACGTGGATCACGTTGGGGTCTTCGAAGCAGCGCACCACGTTGACGGTGGCGTCGGTCTCGCGGATGTGGGCCAGGAACTTGTTGCCCAGGCCTTCGCCCGTGCTGGCACCGGCCACCAGGCCCGCGATGTCCACGAACTCGACGATGGCCGGCACGATGCGCTCGGGCTGCACGATCTCGGCCAGCTGCGCCAGGCGCGGATCAGGCACCTCGACCACGCCGGTGTTGGGCTCGATCGTGCAGAACGGATAGTTCTCCGCCGCGATGCCGGCCTTGGTCAGCGCGTTGAAGAGGGTGGACTTGCCGACGTTGGGCAGGCCCACGATGCCGCATTGGAGGCTCATGGCAGGCTTTCAGGGGAGATTCGGGAAAGCCCGCGATTTTAGGCCGTCAGCAGCAGCGGCCCTTGCCCGCGCCGTAGCGGGCCTGCAGGCGCTCCCGGAAGAACGCCTCATAGGTCATCGGCGCGCGGTCCGGGTGCGTGGCCGCCATGTGCGACAGGTAGGTGTCGTAGTCCGGCATGCCCACCATGAGCCGCAGCGACTGCCCGACCGCGCGCGCCGAGCGCGCGAGGTAGCGACCTGTGTCCTGCAAGTTCATCGCGCCGCCAGCGCCTCGTACGGCGTCTCGTGCGCCGTGGGACGGTTGCTCGCACGCGCCGCCAGGCAGGCCTTGATGCTGTAGACCAGCACGCTCAGCACCACAAAGATGAACAGCGCACACAGCGCCGCGTCCAGCCGGTCGTTGAAAACGATGCGCGCCATGGCCTCGGGCGTCTTGGCCGGCGCCACCAGCACGCCGTTCGCCAGGCCCTCGGAGTACCTGGCGGCGTGCGCCAGGAAGCCGATCTTGGGGTCGGCCGAGAAGATCTTCTGCCAGCCGGCCGTCAGCGTGCAGGCCAGCAGCCAGGCGGCCGGGGCGATGGCGACCCAGGCGTAGCGCTCGCGCTTCATGCGGAACAGCACGACCACGCCCAGCATCAGCGCCACGGCGGCCAGCATCTGGTTGGAGATGCCGAACAGCGGCCACAGCGTGTTGATGCCGCCCAGCGGATCGACCACGCCCTGGTACAGGAAGTAGCCCCAGGCCGCCACGCACAGTGCCGTGGCCAGGAGGTTGGCCGGCAGCGAATCGGTGCGCTTGAGCGCGGGCACGAAGCTGCCCAGCAAATCCTGCAGCATGAAGCGGCCGGCGCGCGTGCCGGCGTCCACGGCCGTCAGGATGAACAGCGCCTCGAACAGGATCGCGAAGTGGTACCAGAAGGCCATCATGGCCTGGCCGCCGATGACCTGGTGCAGGATGTGCGCCATGCCCACGGCCAGCGTGGGCGCGCCGCCGGCGCGGCCCAGGATGGTGCTCTCGCCCACGTCCCGGGCGGTCTGCACCAGCATCTCGGGCGTGACGGCGAAGCCCCAGCCGGAGATGGCCTGGGCCACGGCCTCGGGCGTGCTGCCGACCAGCGCGGCCGGGCTGTTCATCGCGAAGTAGATGCCGGGCTCGATGCAGGCCGCGGCCACCAGCGCCATGATGGCGACGAAGGATTCGGCCAGCATGCCGCCGTAGCCGATGAAGCGCGCGTGGCGCTCGTTGTCCAGCATCTTGGGCGTGGTGCCCGAGGAGATCAGCGCGTGGAAGCCCGACACCGCGCCGCAGGCGATGGTGATGAACAGGAACGGGAACAGGTTGCCCGACCAGACCGGGCCGTTGCCCTGCGCAAACTGCGTGATGGCCGGCATCTGCAGCTGCGGGCTGACCCAGACGATGCCGATGGCCAGCGCGACAATGGTGCCGATCTTGAGGAACGTGGACAGGTAGTCGCGCGGCGCCAGCAGCAGCCACACGGGCAGGCTCGCGGCGATGAAGCCGTAGCCGATCAGCATCCAGGTGAGCGCCTTGCCGTCGAAGGTGAACATCGGCCCCCAGACCGGATCGGCGCTGACGGCCTGGCCGCCGAAGATGGCGGCCATCAGCAGCACGAAGCCGATGACCGAGACCTCGCCGATGCGGCCGGGGCGGATGGTGCGCAGGTACACGCCCATGAACAGCGCCACCGGAATCGTGGCCGCCACCGTGAAGGTGCCCCAGGGCGATTCGGCCAGGGCCTTGACCACGATCAGCGCCAGCACCGCGAGGATGATGACCATGATCATGAAGGTGCCGAACAACGCGATCATGCCGGGCACCGCGCCCATCTCCTGCTTGACCAGGTCGCCCAGCGAGCGGCCGTCGCGGCGCGTAGAGATGAAGAGCACGATGAAGTCCTGCACGGCGCCGGCGAACACCACGCCGGCCAGGATCCAGAGCATGCCGGGCAGGTAGCCCATCTGCGCGGCCAGCACGGGACCGACCAGCGGACCGGCGCCGGCAATCGCCGCGAAGTGGTGGCCGAACAGCACGTTCTTGTCGGTCGGCACGTAGTCCAGGCCGTCGTTGTGGCGGTGCGCGGGGGTCTTGCGTTTCGCGTCCAGGCCCAGCACCTTGTCGGCGATGAACAGGCTGTAGTAGCGGTAGGCGATCAGGTAGGTGCAGATCGCCGCGGTGACGATCCACAGCGCATTGATGCTCTCGCCGCGCGAGAGGGCCACGGTGCCGAGCGCGAATGCGCCGACCACGGCCACGGTCAGCCACACCAGGTGGCGACGGATGGTGTCCATGCGGATGTCTCCTCGAGATTGAAGGCCCGCAGTGTTCCGCAGCGGCCCGCATGCCGCATCCGTCGCAGCGCGTGGGTGGCCTACGCGCGGCCACCTAAGCACAAACCCTTACTTCGGACCGGTGTGCTCGACGGCGTAACGGATCAGCTCGGGCAGCGTTTCGATGCCCAGGCGCCGCTTGATGCTCTGGCGGTGCGCCTCGACCGTGCGCACGCTGAGGCCCAGGTCGCGCGCAATCTGTTTGCTCGATGCACCGCGGCCGAGCGCAGCCAGGATCTCCGATTCCCGCGGCGTGAGCAGCGGGCGCGGCTCGGCCTTGCGGAACAGCCGGCGCGAGACGGCCGGGCTCAGGAAGGTGCCGCCGGCGGCCGCGGCTTCGATGGCGGCGACGATCTCGGCGGCCGGCGCATCCTTGAGCACGTAGCCGCGCGCGCCCAGCTGCAGCGCCTGCTGCACGTACTCGGGGTTGTCGTACATGCTCAGCATGACCACATGGGGCGGCTGCGCGCGCTGCAGGACGCGGGCCGCCAGTTCCAGGCCGTTCATGTCCTTCATGCCCACGTCCATGAGCAGGAGGTCGGGCGCGGCGGCGTCCAACAGCGCCAGCGCCTCGGCCGCGCTGCCGGCCTCGCCCACCACCGTGATCCAGGGCACGGAGCCGAGCCGCGCGCGCAGGCCGTCGCGCACGAGCGGGTGGTCGTCGACAAGGAAGAGGCGGACGGGCTGGGTCATGCCGTGCCGGGCAGTTCGGCTTCGATGGTGGTCGCGCCGGGTTCGGACGACAGGTGCAGCTGCCCGCCCACGGCGGCCATGCGCTCGCGCATGTTGCGCAGGCCGATGCCGCGGCGCGCGTCGCCCTGCACGGCCAGCACGTCGAAGCCCTGGCCGTCGTCGTGCACGGCCAGGCGCACACCGGTGGTGTCGAAGCGCAGCGCCAGCGTCACGCGGTGCGCGCCGGCCGCGTGCTTGTGCACATTGGTCAGCGCCTCCTGCGCGACGCGGAACAGCGCAGTCTTGGCCTCGGGCGGCAGCTCGCGCGGCGTGCCTTCGACCAGCGCTTCGGCATGGATGCCGCCCTGGTCGTCGAACTCCTGGGCCAGCCGTTCCAGCGCGGCCGGCAGGCCCAGCTGGTCCAGCAACGCGGGCCGCAGCTGGTGCGACAGGCCGCGCACCTCGGCCAGCGCGGCGTTCAGGCGCTCCAAGGCCTTGGCCAGGGCGGGCGGGGGCACGGGCGGGGCCAGCTGGTCGATGTAGGACTCGATCTGCAGCTTGACGCCGACCAGCGCCTGGCTGGTGCCGTCGTGCAGCTCGCGCGCCAGGTGGCCGCGCTCGTCCTCCTGGGACTGCACCACGCGGCGCGCGAGCAGGCGCAGCTTGGCCTCGGCCGTGCGGTGCTCGCTGAGGTTGAGCAGCAGGCCGGCCGCGCTGACCGCCGCCAGGCACAGCGCGGCGATGCCGGCGATCCACAGCAGCGTGGCAGCCACGTTGGCGTTCATCTGACGGTCCATGGCCGACAGGGTGGCCTGGATGTCGTCCAGGTACAGGCCCGTGCCCACCATCCAGCCCCAGCGCGGCAGCAGCGTCACGTAGCCGAGCTTGGGCGCGCGCTCTCCGCTGGAGGGCTTGCGCCATTCGTACTCGACCAGGCCGCCGCCCGGTTGCTGGGCGCCGCGCAGCAGGTCCTGGATGGTGTAGCGGCCCATGGAGTCGCGCAGCTCCCAGAGCGAGCGGCCGACCAGCTCGGGCTGGCGCGAGTGCATGAGCGAGCGGCCCTGCAGATCGTAGACGAAGAAGTAGCCATCGCTGCCGTAGTCCAGCGCGGCGAGACGGCGCAGCGCCTCGGCGCGCGTGGCCTCGTCCTCGCGGCCGCTGTCGTAGAGCGGCTGGACGGTGCTGAGGGCCAGCGCCACGTAGCTGCGCAGCTCGCTGCGGCGCTGCGCCATGTGGCTCTGCTCGATCAGCGTGCGTTCGCGCAGCGCGAGGTCGCGCTCCTGGTGGCGCACGGCGAGCGTGACCAGCACCAGGGCCAGCAGCAGCGGCAGCGCGGCCAGCGTGACGATCTTGGTGCGCAGCTGCATGGCGTGCCGCGCCCCTGGCTCAGTCGAAGCGGTAGTCGGCCGCGGCGGATTGGCCCGGGCGCAGCGCGAAGTCGATGCCTTCCAGCACGATGGCATTCATGCCGAAGGCAATGGCGCCGTCCACGGCCGGGTGGGCGCGGTAGGCCTGCAGGGTGTCGCCAACCTCGGGGCTGGACAGGGCCGTGGCCGGGTCGATGTTGGGGATGGGGCAGCGCGGGCAGGGCTTGACCAGGCGCAGCCGGGCCGGGCCTTCGTTGGTGGCGATCAGCAGCTCACCGAAGTTGTCTTCGTCGTGCGCGTCCACGCCGTCCAGCACGATGTTGGGACGGAAGCGCTCGATGCCCACGGCCGCGTGGCCGGCCGCAGCCAGGCGTGCGTTGAGGCCGTCGAGTGCGGACTGGCTCAGCACCAGCACGGCGAAGCCGTCGGAGAACTGGGTTTGCGCATCGACCTCGCCGGTCCAGCGCTTGTTGGACAGGCGCTGGAACTCGGGGTCGAAGCGCACCAGCCGCAGCTTCTGCGCCGGCACACCGGCCGGGCGCTCGCTGTTGAGGAAATCGCTGAACCACTGGGCCGCCACGTCGCCCATGTCGTAGGCCTTCACGCGGTCCTTCCAGACCGTGACCTCGCAGGGCTCTTCCACGGCATCGAGCGCGATGTGCAGGGCCAACATGCCGGGCGCGCGCAGCACCATCTCCGAATGCTTGAGTTTGGGCTGGATCAGGGCCATGCGCGGCAGCTCGCGCTGGGTGACGAAGCGTCCCTCGTCGTCCACCACCATCCAGGCGCGGTCGAACTCCAGGCCGGTCTCGGTCAGCAGCACCTCGTCCACCTCGACGCCGGCGCAGGATTTGACCGGGTAGACGAACAGCCGCGCGATGCGGGCCGCAACGTCGCGGGCAGACAGGTCGGCAACGGAATCGGAAGACATGGCAGGCAAAGGGCTGTGCAGTGAAGGGCGCATTGTGCCCAAGACCCCACTCCTACAATCCCGCGATGCCTTCCCTTCAAGCTTTCGACATCTGCGTGCGCGGCGGCGGCATCGTCGGCCGCACGCTGGCCCTGCTGCTGGCCCGCGAGCGGCTGCACGTGGCGCTGGTGCAGCCGGCCACGCCGCGCCAGGGCGAGTCGTCCGACGTACGCGCCTATGCGCTGAACGCCGCCTCGCGCCAGTTGCTCGAAGGCCTGCGCTGCTGGCCCGACCCCGCCGAGGCCACGGCCGTGCAAGCCATGCAGGTGTTCGGCGACGATGGCGGCGAGGTGAACTTCGACGCCGCGCGCCAGGGCCGCGGCATGCCGCTGGCCTGGATCGTCGACGTCGCAGCGCTGGAGAAGCGGCTGGCCGAGGCCGTGCGCTACCAGCCGCAGATCGAGGTGCTGGAACACCCCCCCGCCACCGCGGGACTGACCGTGGTCTGCGAAGGCCGGGCCAGCAGCACGCGCACCGAACTGGGCGTGGCCTACGACACCCACGCCTACGGCCAGACCGCCATCGCCACGCGGCTGCAGTGCGAGCGCCCGCACGGCCAGGTGGCACGGCAGTGGCTGCTGCAGGGCGAGGTGATGGCCCTCCTGCCCATGGCCGGCGCCGAGGGCCGGCAGGTGGCTGTGGTCTGGTCGGTGCCGCAGGAGCGCGCCACCGCCACGCTGGCACTGGACGACGCGGCCTTCACGCAGGCGCTGGAGCGGATCAGCCAGGGTGCGCTGGGCGCGCTGCAGGTGGCCGGCGAACGCGCAGCCTGGCCGCTGCAGCTGGCGCAGGCCCGGCATTTCGTCGGCGCGACGGGTGCGGCCGACGGCCTGGCCGGCGCCTGGGCGCTGGCCGGCGACGCCGCGCACACCGTGCACCCGCTGGCCGGCCAGGGGCTCAACCTGGGGCTGGGCGATGCGGCCGAGCTCGTGGCCCAGCTGCGCGCGCGGGACGGCTGGCGCAGCGTGGGCGACCTGCGCGTGCTGCGCCGCTACGAGCGCGCGCGCAAGACCGCGCTGGCCGGCATGCGCCTGGCCACCGACGGCCTGCAGCAGCTGTTCGCGCACAATGCACCGGCCTGGCAGGGCCTGCGCAACTGGGGCATGAACGGCTTCGAACACAGCGGCCCGCTCAAGCGCTGGGTCGCGCGCCAGGCCATGGGTGTGAACGGCTGAACAGGCCGGCATTGCTGAAGGATTCCACGTGACGATTCGATTCCCCCGGCCCCAGGCCGCCCTTGCCGCACTGGCCATGGCCGTGCTGCTTCCTGCCTGCGGCAAGAGCGAGGCGCCGGTAGCGGCGGCGCCCACGGCTGCAGCGCCTGCGGCGGCCCCCGCCGCGGCCGGCACGCCTGCCAACGCCGAAGCCACCATCCGCCAGGTGCTGACCCAGCGCCTGCCGCAGTTGCCGGCCATCGAGGAAGTCACGGCCAGCCCGCTGCCGGGGCTGTACGAGGTGCGGCTGGCCGGCGCCGAGATCGTCTATGCCGATGCGCAGGGCAACTTCCTGCTGCAGGGCCAGATCTTCGACACCCAGCAGCGCCGCAACCTGACTGAAGACCGCATCAACAAGCTCACGGCGCTGGACTTCAAGGACCTGCCGCTCAAGGACGCGTTCAAGCTCGTGCGCGGCGACGGCAAGCGCAAGATGGCGGTGTTCGTGGACCCGAACTGCGGCTACTGCAAGCGCTTCGAGCGCGACATGGAAAAGATCGACAACGTGACGATCTACCTGTACCTCTATCCCATTCTGGGCGCGGACTCGGTGCAGAAGGCCCAGCACATCTGGTGCGCCAAGGACCAGGCCAAGACCTGGTCGGACTGGATGGTGCGCAACCAGGCGATCCCGTCGGCCGAGTGCGATGCGGCGCCCGTGGCGCGCAATGTGGCCCTGGGCCGCAAGCACAAGATCACGGGCACGCCCACGCTGCTGTTCACGGACGGCACGCGCGTGCCGGGCGCGATGCCGCTGGACGAGGTCGAGAAACTGCTGGCCGCTGCAGCTTCGCGCAAGTCCTGAAGCCGCGGGACGCCTTGGCGCGTCCTGTATTCTCGGCGCATGCCGACGACTTCTCCCTCTCCTGCGCCGGCGCGCCAAGGCGCCTCAGCAGACCACCACCACGACACGCCGGCCATCGCCTACCGGGTCGAACTGGCCGACCTGCACGCCCACCTGTACCGCGTCACGCTGACGGTGCAGGCGCCCCAGGCGCAGCAGCGCGTCTCGCTGCCGGTCTGGATTCCGGGCAGCTACATGGTGCGCGAGTTCTCCAAGCATCTGCAGCAGCTCGAAGCCCACCAGGGCCGCAAGGCGGTGGAGTGCCGGCAGCGCGACAAGAACAGCTGGGACCTCACGGCCGAGCCGGGCAAGCCGCTGGTGCTGCGCTATCTCGTGCATGCGCACGACAGCTCCGTGCGCACGGCCTTCCTGGACGCCGCGCGCGGCTTCTTCAACGCCACCAGCCTGTGCCTGCGCGTGCATGGCCAGGAAGCCCAGCCGCACAGCCTGGAACTGGTGGCCTCCCGCCAGACCACGGGCTGGTCCGTGGCCACGGGCCTGGCGCCGCGGCAGGTGGATCCAGCAGGCTTCGGCCACTACCTCGCAGCGGACTACGACGAGCTGGCCGACTGCCCGTTCGAGCTCGGCGCGTTCTGGCATGGCGACTTCAAGGCCGCAGGCATCCCGCACCGTTTCGTCGTGGCCGGCGCCCCGCCCTCCTTCGACGGCAACCGTCTGCTGCAGGACACGCAGAAGATCTGCGAGGAGCAGATCCGCTTCTGGCATGCGCAGGGCGGCGGCAAGCCCCCGCACAAACGTTACGTGTTCCTGCTCAACGCCATGGACGACAGCTATGGCGGCTTGGAGCACCGCAACTCCACCGCCCTGGTCTGCAGCCGGCGCGACCTGCCGCGCCGGGACGAAGCGGGTGGGGAATCCGCGCGCCAGGGCGAGGGCTACACCACGCTGCTGGGGCTGGTCAGCCACGAATACTTCCACACCTGGAACGTCAAGCGGCTGCGCCCGGCGGAGTTCGCCCAGTACCACTACGACGCCGAGCAATACACGCAGCTGCTGTGGTTCTTCGAAGGCTTCACGAGCTACTACGACGACCTGCTGCTGCGCCGCTGCGGCCTGCTGGACAACGCCGGCTACCTCAAATTGCTCAACAAGACCATCAACCAGGTGCTGCAGACGCCGGGCCGGCTGGTGCAGTCGGTGGCCGAGGCCAGCATGGACGCGTGGGTCAAGTACTACCGCACGGACGCCAACACGCCCAACGCGACCGTGAGCTACTACGCCAAGGGCGCGCTGGTGGCGCTGTGCTTCGACCTCACCTTGCGCGCCGAGGGCCGCGGCACGCTGGACGCCGTGATGCAGCGTCTGTGGACGCAGTGCGCGGCCGGCCCCATGTCCGAGGCCGACTTCGCCGCGGCGCTGGCCGCGGTCGGCGGGCGTTCCTTCGACGCCGAGATCGCGGCCTGGGTCCATGGCCGGGACGAGCTGCCGCTGCGCGAACTGCTCGAGCGCCACGGCGTGGCCGTGCACGACGACCCCGCGCAACTGGCCCAGCGCTTGGGCCTGCGCGTGGGCGAGCAGAACGGCGTGCAGATCAAGGTCGTGCTGCGCGGTGGTGCGGCCGAACAGGCCGGTCTGGCCGCCGACGACGAATGGCTGGGTGTGGAGACCGAGAACGAAGGCTGGCGCCTGAGCCGCCTGGACGACCTGGCGCTCTACACCGGGCGCACGCGCACCGTCACCGCGCTGGTGGCACGCGACAAGCGCCTGCTGCGCCTGCGCCTGGAGTTGCCTGCGCCGCAGGACGGCAAGACCTGGCGCCTGGCGATCCAGAACGCCCAACCCGTCGACGCCTGGCTCGCGCCGGCCTGAGCGGCATGGACCGGGGCAGGCTTGTCCCGTCCGTCTGTGGACATCTCTGGGGACAGGCGCTGGACCGGTCGGCCATCGCGAGCATCCATGCGGGCCTGCGTTGCGTTGCCTGTTCTTTGGGCAGGCTCAGTCGATCCTGGCGCCTGAGGCGCGCACCGCAGTGCCCCACTTCTCGATGTCCGCCGCGAGGATGGCCTTGAACTCGGCCGGTGAGGTCGCATAGGGCTCGGCGCCCTGGGCCGCGAAGCGCTCGGCCATCTCGGGCTGGTGCAGCAGCGCGTTGACGTCGGCGTTGATGCGCTCCACCAGCTCGCGCGGCATGTTCCTGTGGGCCATGAGGCCGAACCAGGGGTTCACGTCGAAACCTGGCAGGCCGCTTTCGGCCACCGTGGGAATGTTGGCGAAGGCCGGCGCGCGCTTGGCGCTCGTGACGGCGATGGGCTGCAAGGCCGCGGTCTTGATCTGGCCGGCCACCGAGGGCAGGCTCGTGAACACCACGTCGATCTGACCGCCCAACAGATCCTGCAGCGCCGGCGCGGCGCCACGGTAGGGAACGTGCACGAGCTCGACCTTGGCGGCCCGCGCGAACATCTCGCCTAGCAGGTGGTTGACCGAGCCGTTGCCGGCCGAGCCATAGGTCACGCGCCCGCTGCGTGCAGCATCCGCCAACGCGCCGGCCGTCTTGAACGGCGTGCCCGCCTTGGCCACCACCACGAAGGGCACGGTGGCCAGCGTGGCCACGGGCACGAAGTCGCGGCCCGGGTCGAACGGCAGGTTCTTGTACAGCGCGCCGTTGATCGCCTGGGTGCCCACATAGGTCATCAGCAGCGTGTAGCCGTCGGCGGGCGCGGCCAACACCGCTTCCATCCCCACGTTGCCGCCGGCGCCGGCCCGGTTCTCGATCACCACGGGCTGGCCCCACTTCTCCGAGAGCTTCTGGCCCACGATGCGGGCCAGCGCATCCGAGGCACCGCCCGGCGTCTGCGGCACGACGATCTTCACGGGGCGCGTGGGGTAGCTCTGTGCCAACGTGGTCGCCGGCTGAGCAGCCAGGGCCAGCAGCGCGGCAGCAGCCAGCGATTTCAGGAACATCTTCTTGTGCATGCGCAGCACTCCGCCATCGACAAGCGCCGCAGTACACCAGCGGGGCGGCCCGCCTTCAAGCGGGAAATCCTGGCCCGGCTTGTTCAGCCGGCCGAACAATCGGCAGATATCGCGCGCGGCGCGCGGCCATGCACGCGCCCGCGTTCCGCATGTCGAACGTTCGGGCCACCGTCGCCGCTAGAGTGCCGACACACACCAATCCGCGCGAGACCACCATGCAGATCAAGAGGACGGCAGGCGCCCTGGGCGCAGAACTCCAAGGCTTGAACCTGGCCACCGGGCTCACGCCCGCCGTGGCGGCCGAGATCCGCCAGGCGCTGCTGGCGCACCAGGTCATCTTCATCAAGAACCAGGCGCTCACACCGGCCCAGTTCCTGCAGTTCGCGCAGGCCATGGGCGAGCCCGTGGAGTACCCGTTCGTCAAAGGGCTGCAGGGCTTCCCGACCATCATCGAGGTCAAGAAGCTCGAGCACGAGAAGCACAATTTCGGCGGCGTCTGGCATTCGGACACCACTTACCTCGCCGAACCCCCCATGGGTTCCATGCTGCTGTCGCGCGAAGTGCCGCCCTATGGTGGCGACACCTTGTTCGCCAGCCAGTACGCGGCCTATGAGGCGCTGTCGCCGACCATGCAGCGGCTGCTGGAGCCGCTGATGGGCGTCAGCAGTTCGGCCAAAGCCGACGTGAGCAAGACGCGCGAGGACCGCATCAAGAGCGACGGCAAGCAGGAAGCGCCCAAGGACTACCGGGCGGAGCATCCGGTCGTGCGCACGCATCCCGAAACCGGCCGCAAGGCCTTGTTCGTCAACGTGGCGCACACGTCAGGCATCGTGGGGATGACGGAAGAGGAAAGCGCGCCGCTGCTGCGCTTCCTGTTCGAGCACCAGATCCGACCCGAATTCACCTGCCGCTTCCAGTGGGAACCGCACGCCATCGCGTTCTGGGACAACCGCTGCGTACAGCACAACCCGGTCAACGACTACCACGGCCACCGCCGTGTAATGCACCGCATCACGCTGCGGGGCGACAAGCCCGTCTGAGACCGCCCGGCACGGAAGATCGTGCGATGATTTTTCGGTCTTCAGGGAGCGTGCATGGCAGAGGGCAGAGGCGCGGTCGACCGCGTGATCGACATCTTCGAAGTCTTTCGGCAAGCCCAGCGGCCACTGTCCCTGACCGAGCTGGCGACTGCGGCACGCATGCCCAAAAGCAGTTGCCACGCCATCGTCGGCGCACTGATCGCGCGCGGCTACCTCTACTCGCTCGAGCGTCCACGCGCGCTGTACCCGACCCAGCGCCTGCTGGACGTAGCGCACGACATCGTCGCCGGTGATCCCTTCCTCGAACACGTCGTACCCCGGCTGGAGGAACTGCGGGACGCCTCGACCGAAACCGTGATCCTCGGCAAACGCCAAGGCGAGCGTGTGGTCTACCTGCAGGTGCTGGAGGGGCTGCACCCCATCCGCTACTCGGCCAGCCCGGGGGATCTCAAACCGCTGCACTCCAGCGCGATCGGCAAGGCCCTGCTGGGTGCGCAAAAGGAAGCAGCGCTGCGCAGTTGGGCGGCAGAGCAAAACCTGGCGCGCGTGACGACCGCGACGATCTGCGATCCGGACCGCCTTGTCGCCGACGTGTTGCAAAGCCGGCAAGCCGGCTTTTTCCAGACACGCGGGGAAAACGTCGATGACGTCTGGGCCATCGCAGCGTTCTTCCAGGCTGGCCGCGAAACCCTGGCCATTGGCCTCGCCGGCCCCAAACACCGGATGCAGGACAGCGTGCTGCCCTGTGCCCAGCAGCTCGTCACGACCTGCAGCCTGGTGGCGCGCCAATTCAAGAATCTCTGATGGGGGCGTGAATCCAAGCCGCAAATAAAAACGCCCCGACCTCGTTGGAGGCTGGGGCGTTTAGGCTGTAAGAGCCTGACGATGACCTACTTTCACACGG